>NZ_CP012881.1:1200000-2400000 GCF_002224265.1 Vibrio vulnificus NBRC 15645 = ATCC 27562 | reverse complement strand
TAGGCACGCCACCGCTTTTTTCATAAGCAACTTTTGTGCCACTTTGCAAGCCGTAAGGCTGGATGTTCGATGTGTAGGATGGTATTTCCATAACAATCTCCCTTCCACCTCTATGAGCTATGAGTAGTAAACTACCGTACAGCTAAGCTCACGCCGCTGTATTAGCCCAACAAGCTAAGAGCTGCAGATGGTGACTGCTTCGCCTGCGCTAGGATAGAAGTACTCGCCTGCTGCAGAATTTGCGTCTTAGTCATCTGAGTCGTTTCTTTCGCGTAGTCGGTATCCTTGATACGGCTGCTCGAAGCGTTTACGTTCTCATTGATGTTGCTTAGGTTGCTGATTGCATGGTTGAAACGGTTTTGGAATGCACCTAGAGAGGCACGCTCACTGTCTACCGATTTCAATGCGCCATCAATGATCGCTACTGCTTCTTGAGAGCCAGCAACCGTCGTGA
Organism: Vibrio vulnificus NBRC 15645 = ATCC 27562; assembly: GCF_002224265.1. Classification (NCBI taxonomy): domain Bacteria; kingdom Pseudomonadati; phylum Pseudomonadota; class Gammaproteobacteria; order Vibrionales; family Vibrionaceae; genus Vibrio; species Vibrio vulnificus. The sequence goes on along the minus strand of NZ_CP012881.1, from coordinate 2,399,546 downwards.
CATCAATGTTGCTCACATTGGTTTTGGTGCCATCACCAATGTTCAACTCAGACGCTAGACCACCACCGAATTCCACTTCACCTTCTACACGTTGGTTAGAAGCGAATAGCTGCAGTTTGCCGCCTTCACCGACCGACGCTTTCACATCATCGTTTTGACCGTTGATGTAAGTCGCCAGTTCTTCAAGATCGTCACCCGCTTTGGCGTTGACTGTGATCTCTTTTTCTTCACCTTGCTTATTCACATAAGACATCGTGAAGTCAGTGTTGTCGCTTACACGCCAATCTGCGCCTACGCCTTCTTCAGATTTGTAGCTCAAGCCGCCCATCGCGTCTGTATCTGAACGAAGGTTACCCATAGAAAGCATCACAGCTTCACCAGAGTCAGCACCGATTTGGAAAGACTGAGAACCGTACGTACCGTTAAGGAGTTTGTTACCACCAAAAGAGGTTGTCTCTGCGATACGGTTAAGTTCTTGGTTCAACGCTGACACTTCTTCTTGAATCGCTACGCGCTCAGAACGCGAGTTCGAACCGTTAGACGATTGCAAGGCAAGGTCACGCATACGTTGTAGGATGTTGGTGGTCTCTGTCATTGCACCTTCAGCAGTCTGTGCAATAGAGATACCATCGTTGGCATTTTTAACCGCCATGTCGAGACCACGGCTTTGCGAGTTCAAACGGTTAGAAATTTGTAGACCTGCAGCATCATCTTTCGCGCTATTGATTTTATAGCCCGAAGACAAACGCTCCATTGATTTTTGTTGACCTTCAGCGGCCTGGTTTAGGTAACGCTGTGCGGTCATTGCTGACACGTTAGTGTTTACATTGATAGCCATAAATGATCTCCTTAGGCTTTTTGCTGATGCACCATCGTGTCTCTCACCTCACTTTGGTACATCTCATTTCTCTCAGTCCTTTAACGGCCACCAAAAGAATACCTTTAGGAGAATTTTTCGTTTTTTTTAATATTTCTTTGGTTGGGTTAAAAAGTGTGACTTCTCCCTAAATAATAGCGCATAAAAAAAGCCTGACCGAAGTCAGGCTTTACTCGCTCATCTCTCACCACGAGCCAATGAGGTTTCTGTCTAGTTAAGGCGATTAGCCTAGTAGACTTAGCGCTGAGTTTGGCGCTTGTTTCGCTTGCGCAAGAATGGAACTTGATGCTTGCGATAGAATTTGTGTCTTGGTCAACTGAGTCGTTTCTTTCGCGAAGTCGGTATCTTTGATTCGGCTCTTCGACGCGTTCACGTTCTCGTTGATGTTGTCCAAGTTGCTGATTGCATGGTTGAAACGGTTCTGGAATGCACCCAGCTCTGCACGGTGGCTGTCTACGTATTTCAGTGCCGCATCCACAATCGCTACCGACTCTTGCGCACCTTGTACGGTTGTCACGTCAATCGTGTCTACCGTGACGTTTTTGCCTTCGCCCAGGCCAAGTTCACCAGCTAGGCTACCTGAGAAACTAATTTCACCTTGAACTTTGTTGTTACCAGCAAAGATCTGTAGCTTGCCGCCTTCACCCACTGACGCTTTTACAAGGTCAGTTTGACCGTTGATGTACGTCGCTAGCTCTTCGATGTCATCACCCGCTTTCGCGTTGATTTCGATCTCTTGCTCGTTACCAAAGCTGTCTGTCAGTGCAATCGTCAAGTCGTTGTCGCCTGCGGCCACATTCCAGTTCTTGTCTTTGCCTTCTTCAGCTTGGTAGCTCACGCCGCCCATCATCACGTTGTCAGAGCGCATGTCTTTGAGTGACAGCATGACCGCTTCACCGTTATCCGCACCAATTTGCATTGCTTTCGTGCCGTAAGTGCCGTTGAGCAGTTTGTTACCACCAAAAGACGTGGTTTCTGCGATACGGTTTAGCTCGTCGTTCAATGCTGTCACTTCTTCTTGAATCGCCACGCGCTCTGATTTTGAGTTTGAGCCGTTCGCGGATTGTAGAGATAGGTCACGCATACGTTGCAGGATATTGGTGGTCTCGTTCATCGCACCTTCTGCGGTTTGTGCGATTGAGATACCGTCGTTGGCGTTACGTACCGCAACGTCTAGACCGCGACTTTGTACGTTCAAGCGGTTAGAGATTTGCAGACCGGCTGCGTCATCTTTTGCACTGTTGATTTTGAAACCTGAAGACAGACGCTCCATCGAAGTTTGTTGTGCGCTGTTTGCGTTATTCAGGTAACGCTGTGCTGTCATTGCTGCTACGTTTGTATTTACATTCACTGCCATGATGAATTCTCCAATTGATTTTCCGATATTACGGTTTCCGACGTCTCGGAAAACCAAGTAGTTCTCTCAAAGTTATTTCTATTAACGGCTCGGTTTGGAAATCCTTTAGGAAAAAAATGCGATTTTTTTGAAAAAAGTTTGTTTGAAGGGGTTTTCGTGATTAAAGCGGTAAAAAGTATAAAAACATCAAAAATAGGACTAAAGATTTGAATGGTACTGTCGATAAGAGCTGTTCACTTTTTTCCAGCCCACTTCTACTCACTTGCTCTCTTTTGTATCGCAAGCTCTGTGCCAGTCACTCCGGCGCTTATCCCAGCAAGGTCAACGCAAGATTCGGCCCTTTTTTCGCCTGCGCCAAGATAGAAGTACTGACTTGCTGTAGGATCTGTTGTTTGACCATGCGCGTGGTTTCCTTCGCATAATCTGTATCTTGAATTCGGCTGTTTGATGTCGCCAAGTTTTCGTGGATGTTGTCGAGGTTATTAATCGCATGGCTGAAGCGGTTTTGATATGCCCCTAGCTCAGCACGATGACTATCGACGTATTTCATCGCGGTATCAAGGACAGCCACTGCTTGTTGAGCGCCACCGACAGAAGTAATGTCGATATTATCCACCGCATCGTAACCTTTTAGCTGCAAACCGAGTTCACTGGCTAAGTCTCCTGAAAACGATAACGTTCCTGAGGTTTCTTCGCCGGCCATAAACAACTGTAGCTGACCTTCTTCATTCACCGATGCCGTGACTTTGTCAGTCTGACCATTAATGTAGGTCGCAAGCTCTTCGATATCATCGCCGGCTTTCGCATTAATTTGGATCGTTTCCGTTTCACCAAAACGATTTGTGAATGACATGCTAAGCGCATTCGCCCCCTCTTTTACTTGCCAATCAGAACGGGCACGTCCGTTTGCAATGTAACTGAAGCCACCCATATCAATACCATCACTGCGCATCGACTTCAGTTGCACTTGTACCGCTTCACCTGACGCTGCCCCTATCTGAAAGGCAGCCGAGCCAAAGGAACCATTGAGCAATTTACGCCCACCGAACGAGGTGGTTTCTGCGATACGGTTCAACTCGTCATTTAACGCGGTCATTTCTTCTTGTAAGGCAATTCTTTCAGCATGGCTATTGGAACCATTGGCGGATTGCAATGAAAGATCACGCATCCTTTGGAGAATATTAGTGGTTTCATTCATTGCCCCTTCCGCAGTCTGCATAATGGAGATGCCATCATTGGCATTTCGCACCGCGATATCTAAACCACGCATTTGCGACTGAAGACGATTCGAAATTTGCAGCCCTGCCGCATCGTCTTTTGCACTATTAATACGCTTCCCTGAAGACAAACGCTCCAAGGATTGATTCAGCATGTCGGTTGCACTGGTCAAATGACGCTGTGCGACAAGTGCTGCCACATTGGTATTAACGGTGATCGCCACAAATATTGGTCCTGAAATTAAGGCTTTGGATACTTATCGACCAAAACAGTCAAAGGTTTAGCGCTATTTTTAACTAGGGCAAATAAAAAAGCCCTTCACATATTAGGAAGGGCTTTCAAAAATAGCGGACAGATTATTTTACGGCTAATGCACTCAGCATCTCTTTCGATGGCGCGAAGAAATACGCACCAGTAACTGCTTTGGTGAAACGCAACAATTGGTCTGTTTTACCATCAGTGACACCATACATGCTCTCAAGCATCGCTTTGAAATTGTGCAATGTGTGGCAGTAGGCGATAAACAGCAAGCCATGCGAACCAGTCACACTGCCATACGGTAAGCTGTGACGAACAATCTTAAGCCCTTTGCCTTCTTCTTTAATGTCCACTCGGCCAACATGCGAGGCAGCAGGGACATCGTCCAGCTCAATAGAATCCGGTTTGGTACGGCCAATCACTTTCTCCTGAGCAGACACATTCAATCGATTCCAAGCAGGTAGGTTGTGCTCAAATCGCTGAACCATAACATAGCTGCCACCAGCAAATTCACCGTCTGGGATCAACGCCACTTCCGCGCGTTTTTCTGCTTTCGGATTTTCAGTGCCATCAACAAACATGGTCATATCGCGCGAATCAAGATAACGATACCCGTAGGTTTCATCGACGACAGTAATATCTTCTGCAACCTCTGACAGCAGTTTACGCAGCAAGTAGAAATGCAGGTCATGACGTTTGGAATGACAATGCAGTAACACATCCACATCCGTTGAAGGCGCAACAATCTCCCCTTCACCCAATACAGGGAAATCGATCAGCTCCGCTGGCATCGCCATATCCAATTGCTGCCAAAACGACTTGCTAAACGCAATAGAAAGCGTCAACTCTGCATCAGGCTGAGATTGATTGAGCTCTTCAACCAATGCTGACAGTGATTGTAATTGAGCCAATACCTTTGCTGGATTGTGATTGATTTTAAGCAAAGTGTATAACGCGAATGGGCCCGCTTCTGGCAGAATCGCCGTTTGAGCAAGTGACATAATAAACTCCTCTTTTTTGCCCCCAGTGTAGGGCGAAACTGACGGATAATTATTGATGATCGTCAGTTAAGGTTGTCGTCTGTGGGTAAATTAGGGACATGAAAACAATCTTTTACCCACTGACTATTGAATACGTAAATACCAAACCAAAGTAGTATTAATAGGGTTAACCCATTGGTCCAGCTAAACTCGCCATGTTCCAGATAAACATGGTAGGTCGTCTGCACAATTTGCCCTAACACCAAACATAAGGTGAAACCCCGTCCATAGTTGGTAAGTTTATCAATCCATTGGCGGCCGGGCTTTCTCAATCCCATAATCCACATCAGCAAAACACTTGGAATGCCAATCAGAAGACCTAAATAGAGGGTATGGTTATCAGGGTAAACAATTTGCAAGATCTTGCCACCACTTTCACGGCTTGCCCCTGCACCAGCAAAGACGACCCAAGCTCGGGCTAAAAAAAACCAACCAAACCAAAGCAACAAAGGCGCTTTGAGATACCCTTGGTTGTCATAGTGATCTATCGAATATCGCAAAATCTAAATCTTAATCAATGGGACTCGCGACACTTTAACGCAAATGATTCAATTAGTAACCCGCAAAGGTTAGACTATTACCATCTCTTTTACAGCAGACTTATGATGATGAAACACAACACAATCACACCGTCACCAGAATCTCAGCAAGAAGCACTCAAAATCGCTAGAGCAACACAAAAGCCTGGGCAAACCAAAGAACAAACCAAACTGATCGCACAAGGCATTGAGAAAGGCATCGCGCTTTATAAAAAGCAGCAAAAAGAGAAGCATCGTCAAGCGGACAAAATGCGTAAGAAGCAATTACGCGATAAAAGCAAAGAGCAACAGAGCTCGATTGAAGACGAAATATTCGACACTCAAGCAACGATCCCAACACCAAGCCAATTTGTACATATACTTCCTTGGGGGCTGCTAATTGTTAGCTGGTTGGGATTTATTGTTTACGCCATGATGAGGAACTAATATGAAAAACATCGGCTTACTGTTACTTGCTAGCCTGTTTTTAGCGGGGTGTACCACCCCAACCCATCAGCCACTTTCCGGCTCACAAGCAATCGAAATCCGCATTGATGACCAGTTTAATCCTAAACATTGTCAGTATCTTGGCACGGTGACAGGAAATGAAGGTCATTGGTATAGCTATCTCTTCTTCAGCAATGACACCATGATGCAGGGAGCGGTCAATGATTTGAAAAACAATGCCAAAGAATTAGATGCAGACACCATCTTCGTCATTGCACCGCAGGCGTTTGTCACCTCTTTTAGCTTGCTTGGCACCGCCTACCGCTGCCAATAAAAAAGCCAGCGAATGCTGGCTTAGGCACGAAATCCAAGGCTGCTGGCGATATCTCTCTCACGTTCCATAACCCATTGGCTATCAAATGGTCCCCAGTCTGACAGTTGGTAATAACCATCATTGTGACGTCGGCCATCTTGAACAAACATAAGTTCGATTCCAATCCCCGGCAGCGCCTTCAGTACATCTTGAATAGTACGACGAGGCCACCCCGTTTTTTCGATTAACTTAGGCACATTTGGCCTTTCTAGGTTCTCCACCAATAAGGCCAAATACAGCCGCCTTGCGAAAACAGGACTCAATTCCATTGACACCTCCTAAACTTGTGCTAACTCATTATTTCTTTTTTTCTCAGTCTTTTGTTGAGGTTGATCAATAACTCTCCAATCCCCTTAGCGAAAGTGTGAGTTTTTTTGAACTTCAAAATATTCCTGACGATATTTTGTGTGTTCTGTCGCTTCTTGGTAGGATGCAAAACACAACAAAAAAAGAATTAGCCCAAAAGGAAAACACATGACCATTACCATGTATGGCATCCCTAACTGCGACACGATAAAAAAAGCGAAAAAGTGGTTAGAAGAAGCGGGTATTGACGTTCAATTTCATGATTATCGTAAGCAAGGTATTAACGCGGAACTTGTGAGTGAGTTTTGTCAGCAATTGACTTGGGAGCAAGTGCTTAATAAGCGCGGCACAACCTTCCGTCAGTTGACTGACGAGCAAAAAGAATCGCTCAATGAGACAACCGCCGTTGATTTGTTAGTCGCACACCCTGCGATGATCAAACGCCCAATTTTGCGAGTCAATAACCAGCTACACGTTGGTTTTAAAGCAGAACAGTATTCAAAAATTTTCAATTAATGAAGGATTATCAAGGATGACAGACAGCCCTGTACTGGCTTTAACTAAAGATCTCATCAGTCGCCAGTCGGTAACCCCCGAAGACGCCGGTTGCCAAGATGTCATGATAGCGCGCCTAGAAGCACTTGGTTTTACCATTGAGCGCATGGTGTTTGAAGATACCACCAACTTTTGGGCCCGCCGTGGCACGCAAGCGCCACTCTTCGCCTTTGCAGGCCATACTGACGTGGTGCCCGCTGGAAAATTAGAGCATTGGCACACACCGCCTTTTGAGCCGACCGAAAAAGAGGGCTATTTGTATGGCCGTGGGGCTGCGGATATGAAAGGCTCATTGGCAGCCATGGTCGTTGCGACAGAACGTTTTATCGCAGAACATCCCGATCATCAGGGCTCCATCGGTTTCCTGATCACCTCAGATGAGGAAGGCCCGTTTATCAATGGCACGGTTCGCGTTGTGGAAACGTTGATGGCGCGCGATGAAAACATCGACATGTGTATTGTCGGCGAGCCCTCAAGCACCGAAGTCGTCGGTGATGTGGTTAAAAATGGTCGTCGTGGTTCGATCACGGGTGACTTGACCGTAAAAGGAACTCAAGGCCATGTGGCTTACCCTCATCTGGCGGACAACCCTGTACACAAATCGCTTTTGGCAATCCACGCCCTAGCGACCACTGAGTGGGACAAGGGGAATGAATACTTCCCACCAACCAGCTTCCAGATCCCGAACGTACAAGCTGGCACTGGTGCCTCCAACGTCATCCCAGGAGAGTTCCACGTCCAGTTCAACTTGCGCTTTAGTACCGAGCTTTGCAACGAGCGAATTGTTGAACGAGTGACTCAAACACTCAACCAACATGACCTCAGTTACGATCTCAAATGGACGTACAACGGCGACCCATTCTTGACGGATACTGGTGCCTTACTCGATGCCGTGGTGGATGCCGTCGATAGCGTCAACCAAACCAAACCAGCATTGCTTACTACCGGTGGCACATCTGACGGACGCTTTATCGCACGAATGGGTGGACAAGTGGTTGAGCTGGGACCAGTGAACGCCACCATCCATAAAGTGAACGAGTGCGTGAAGATCGATGACTTAGAAAAGCTTACCGATATGTACCAGAAAACATTGGAAAACTTATTGGCATGAACACCATTGAGCAGCTGACTGGCAGCGAAACGTCTCATTTAGAACACGTTTTAGTGGGGGAAAAGTGGTTTTGGCTCCACCCTGAGGTGAAAAATGATCTTTTCGCTCTGCTAGAAGCGGCTCAAACCGCTGGTTTTAAAATGGAAATTGCCAGCGGTTTTCGTGATTTTCAGCGTCAAAAGGCCATTTGGAATGGTAAGTTTTCCGCTGCAACACCGATCCTCGATCACCATTCGCAGCCCATGGATAAAAGCTTGCTCAGTGACAGCGAAAAAATGTGGGCCATCCTCCGCTGGTCCGCTTTACCTGGCGCCAGCCGCCATCACTGGGGGTGCGATTTTGATGTCTTTGCGCGCAATCTATTGCCCGAAAACGAATCGCTCAAACTGGAACCTTGGGAATACCTCTCTGGACACCAGCAAGCGTTCCATATCTGGCTAAAAGAGAACTTGTCCCGCTTTGGTTTTTTCTTTCCCTATGAGGAAGACTTAGGAGGCGTGGCTGCAGAGCCTTGGCATATCAGCCATCTAGCAATATCTCAGCAGTGCCTAACCCTGCTAACACCAGAGAAACTCCGTCAACAATTGGAACTTCATCCCATTGACGGGCAGGAACAAGTGCTCTCTAATCTTACTCTGATCTACAATCAATTTATCGCCAACATTTGTACACCGGAGGCTGTATGCAAGAAATCTTAACCAATCCTTGGGTCATCAGCTTTGTGGTACTCAGTGTCATCGTTGGTAACATCGCGGCACTAAAATACACCGCCAAAATGAAAATAGGCCAAGTGGATAAACTGAAAGACAAAAGCGATCTTGATAAGCTCAACGAGCTTGATCAAAAAAAGCAGCAATCGGCCCACAACGATGATGAGCTTTCAAGATAATCTGATTGAGATCTTGGCTAACGCCAACAACAAGTGCGCACACAAATAGCAAATGGCAAATAGCAAAAAGGGGCATCAAGCCCCTTTTACTTTTTCTCTTTTACTCTTTCTTAACCACCGCGGCTAAGACAGGTGCCATCGATTTCAAAAACGCTTCCTCAACCGGTTTACCCGAAGAGTCGGTCACGTTAATGGATGTACGGTTACCCAAATCACCAAACAAGAATGTGTAAGTGCCTGACTTAAGCTCCATCGGCTTCACACCGATTTCATTCCAGAATTCATCATCTGGCGAGGCGTATTTCGCTTTGATGGTGCCTTGAGATTGGTTGCGCTCGTCAATCGTGAAACCCATTTTCGGAAGAATCATTGGAAGACGCTGCCAAAGCACATTGTACGGAGTACGTGCAATGATGACAGGGAAGCCACTTCTATCGGTACCCATAGTGATAGGGATTTGCTTCACCAGTTCCTGAGCTCGACGCTGCGCTTCATCGCGTTTGACTTGGTCATACTGAGACGTCACCAAATTGGTCATAAACACGTTGTAGCGCTCTTTATTGGTGACCGTTACTGGCTTAAGCTCAGTGCCTTCTCGCCAATCAACCAAATTGATCTTAAAACCATGACGATTGTTTGCTTCGAAGCGGTCAATTGCATATCGGCTACCGATTTCCATCTCTTCATCTTCAGAGCGCCACGTAACCCAACCCGTCTCGATGTGAGTATCGGATTGCATGTCGATCGGAATTTGACGCTCAGCCAGCATATCTTTCACCGTTTGCCACACTTCATCCGCTTCTTCTTGCTTGATCAGCCAAAGCGTGACTTCTCCCTGATTGCGCTCATAACGTGCACCCGGGATCAATTCCAAAATTTGCTGAGGTGGACGGATATCCACTTGCTTACCAATGCCACCCGCAAACTCACCCTGAGGGATATTGTAATTTGGATAAAATTGAGGGGTTGCCCCTTCAGGTAATTGCCACTGCTCAAGTGGTGGTGTTTCTAGGTAAGCAAAGTCATCCTTTGCCTGACGGCGTTGTGTGGCGCTACCAGAACAGGCAGACAAAACAAAAACAGCCAGCGAGCTAAGCACTAACTGACGAGAAAACTTCATTGAAACTCCTAAAGCGCCGGATGTTCTCCGGCGTGACTACATTCTCTTAGTAAATCCCTGCGTCGGTCATTGCTTGTGCAACGATCGGATGACATTTTTCCGATAACTCAGTCAACGGTAAACGTAAATGCCCGCATTCAATCAAACCAAGTTGCGTCGCTGCCCATTTCACTGGAATTGGGCTAGATTCGATAAACAAGTTTTTATGCAGTGGCATCAGACGTTGATTGATCACTTCCGCTTCTTCAAAACGACCTTCAAGGGCCAAACGGAACATATCCGCCATATCTTTTGCAGCAATATTATTGGTAACCGAAATCACGCCTTGACCGCCAAGTTTGACGAAATCTAGGCCTGTCGCATCATCACCACTTAGTAAGATAAAATCTTCGCCACAAAGTTCACGATGAATTGCAACTCGATTTAAATCACCTGTCGCATCTTTTAGTGCAACGATGTTTTCGAGCTCAGCCAAACGAGCAACGGTCTCTGGCAAAAGGTCAACCGCAGTACGCCCAGGCACATTGTACAGAATTTGGGGAACGTTACTCACTTCAGCAATCGCTTTGTAATGCTGGAATAGGCCTTCTTGCGTTGGCTTATTGTAGTATGGAGTAACACTCAGGCATGCATCGATACCTGAATCATTCAGCAGACGGCTGAAGGTCACCGACTCATGGGTAGCATTTGCTCCCGTGCCAGCGATCACTGGGATTCGACCATTAACAAATTCAACCGTTTTGTTGACTACTTTTACGTGCTCTTCAACGGTCAACGTTGAAGACTCTCCTGTGGTACCCACAGCCACGATACCGTTCGTACCAGCAGCGATATGATATTCAACTAATTTTTGCAGACCATCAAAGTCTACTTCTCCATCGGCTTTGAACGGCGTAAGTAACGCAACGATACTTCCTGATAACATGTCTTTCTCCCTCATTTAATCCTTCCTGCATGGTACTGTAAGGCGATTCAAAAAAACAAGAGCGCAAACTCGCTTCCTGAATACTAGTGGATGAATATTTGAGTTGATTGGTGATTTATGTAGCCAAACCGCCCCTCAATCGAAGGTTCAGAGCCTTCAACCCGGCTTCTTAGGGGATATTTGACAATAAGCGATTCGCTCGGAAAAGCGAGTTTTGCTCAACTATAATGAGACTAGGGGGAAGGCTTGTCAGCGTCTGGTGAATTCCAAGCCCCTCAACACAGTGTTCCCTAACATAAAAAACGGAAGCGACTCGACATTTTCCATAAACTTCTGTGTTACCATCCGGAAAAAACAAAATGCACAATAAGAGCGAATCTATGACTCAACATCTGGTAATTACCGCAATGGGCACGGATCGGCCAGGCATCTGTAACCAGGTCGTCCAACTGGTGACGCGTGCGGGTTGTAACATTATTGACAGTCGAATAGCCATTTTTGGCAATGAGTTTACCCTCATCATGCTGCTGTCTGGCAACGCGAATGGCGTCACTCGAGTCGAGACCACTTTACCACTGCTCGGCCAAGAACATGACCTCATCACCATAATGAAGCGAACGTCGGCTCATCACCCAACGACGAATTGCTACACCATTGAGGTGTTTGTTGAATCGGATGACCGCGTCGGCCTCACTGAAAAATTCACACAGTTCTTTGCAGAAAAGCAAATCGGCCTGAGCGCACTCAGTGCCCAAACCATCGATAAAGCCACGGTACAAATGGAGCAAAACCAGTTCCACATCGCGATTACGGCACACGTACAAAACGAATCCAATTTAATGCAGATTCAGGAAGATTTTAATGATCTTTGCCGTTCGCTGAACGTACAAGGCACGCTGAACTTTATAAAAAACACCCTTTAAAAGGAAGAATGACATGAATATGCTGCAAGCAGGCTCTCCTGCTCCAGAATTTTCTTTGCCTGATCAAAATGGAAATCTTGTCTCGCTCAAAGACCTCAAAGGAAAAAAAGTTCTCTTTTACTTCTACCCAAAAGCAATGACTCCCGGTTGTACCGTTCAGGCTCAAGGCCTACGTGATATCCATAGCGAGCTCGCAAAACATAATGTGGTTGTGTTGGGCGTCAGTATCGATCCAGTCAAACGTCTGGGTAAGTTTATTGAACGAGATTCTCTCAACTTCACTTTGCTGTCCGATGAAGATCACGCCGTTGCTGAGCAATTTGGTGTTTGGGGCGAGAAAAAGTTCATGGGCAAAGTGTACGATGGCTTACACCGTATTAGTTTCCTCATCAACGAGGAAGGTGTCATTGAACACGTCTTTGATAAGTTCAAAACCAAAGACCACCATGAAGTGGTTCTTAATTATCTTGAACAGAGTAAATAAGACGAGTTAAGCACCTTTGCTTACCATCAGACCAATAATAAGCCCAGCGTGTTCGCTGGGCTTTCTTTTCTTGTCTTTTCTTTTTTGAGCAGTGTTAGTAATAACTGAATGGGGTGAGATAACACAATCTTAGGATGGTTGAGCTTCGTGCTCATCTTGACTTGGCAGTGCTTTCCAAACCGCTTTCACTAAGGTCGCCAACGGGATAGCAAAGAACACGCCCCAAAATCCCCATAGACCACCAAACACCAAAACCGCGACAATGATGGCCACTGGATGCAGGTTCACCGCTTCTGAAAATAGAACCGGAACAAGCACGTTACCATCGAGGGCTTGAATGATGCCATACGCAATAAGCAACGTATAAAATTCGGGTGAGATCCCCCACTGGAACAACGCGACAATCGCGACGGGAACCGTTACCGCCGCTGCACCAATGTATGGAATGAGCACGGAAAGGCCAACCGCCACTGCGAGCAACGCCGAATACCTAAGGTCCAAAATGGCGAAAGTAACATAACTCACCCCACCAACAATCAAGATCTCCAGCACTTTGCCGCGGATGTAGTTGGAGATTTGCTCGTTCATCTCATGCCACACTTTATTGGCTAAGTTGCGATTCTTTGGCAGCAAGCCGCTGGCCATGCGCATCATTTCTTCTTTGTCTTTGAGTAAGAAGAACACCAGCAAAGGCACTAGAATGAGGTATACCGCTAAGGTTGCAATGCTGATCAAAGAAGCCAATGAACCTTTAACGACACTCTCTCCCATTCCCAACACTTTGTTTTTCGCGTTGGTGACAATCGCTTCTACGATTTGTAAGTTGGCCAACTCAGGATAACGTTCAGGCAGCGATGCAATAAACTGCTGCAGCCCGTTGTACATGTTAGGAATGTCATTGATTAAGTTACCCACCTGGGTCCAAATGGTTGGAATCAATCCAAACAGCGCAATCAACATCAATCCAATAAACAGAAGAATCACGGCGATCACGCCAACGGTTCTCGGTACACCAAAGCGACGAAGTTGTGCAACTGGCCATTCCAACAAATAGGCCAAAACAATGGCAACTAACAACGGAGCCAGCAAGTGGCCAAAGAAATAGATCGTCACAAAACCAAATAGCAGGATAGCCACTAAGCTGACGGCATGGGGGTCTGAAAAACGGCGCTTATACCAGCGGTTGATCATTTCAAACATCTTGTGACATTTCCTTATTAAAAGTGATAGTCAGGAGGTAATCTTCCTGTTCCATGGTTGTCTCGACGAAAAACGGACGCGATTGAAGATACTTGACGATATCGCGCATCGAACTGTGGTCGGATAGTTGAATAACTAATTGACTTCCTTCCGATAACTCTGCACTGTGGCGCTTAGCCAAAAGTAATGACATTGGGCAGCGTTGTTGCCTAAGATCGAGTCGCTTACGTTCCATCTTCTCGCCTAAAACTGATGATAGGGGTGATATTGTAAAGTGTTTTTTTACAGGTGCCAGCATTTATCAAAGTTTGATTTGCAGTTTAAGTAAGGGACTGGCATTTTCTTTTGTAACACTTTACGAAACCAATTAGCCAGCAATGGGTCTTAATATTGCAGCTATATGGAGAGTTAATCATTACTATGTTAAACCGCGCGCGTACCATTATTAGTTTATCTGTCGCTTTGACTTTAGCTTTGCCAACACCTGTTTGGGCCAATTCAATTGATTTGCCAGACATTGGGACAGCGGCAGGTGCCACGCTGTCGATCGATCAAGAATTAATCTATGGTGATGCCTACATGCGCATGCTGCGCAGCAGCAAACCCATCGTCAATGACCCTGTCATTAACGAATATATCGATTCTCTCGGCCACCGCTTGGTTGCCAATGCCAACGATGTAAAAACGCCCTTTCATTTCTTCATGATCCGTGACCGAAACATCAACGCATTTGCCTTTTTTGGTGGTTACGTCGCCTTACACTCAGGCCTGTTTCTTCATGCTCGAACAGAAAGTGAGTTGGCGTCCGTTGTAGCGCACGAAATTGCCCACGTTACTCAACGACATTTGGCTCGCAGCATGGAAGAGCAAGCAAGACGCTCTCCTGCAACCCTTGCGGCATTAGCAGGCTCACTGTTACTGGCCATCGCCGCGCCAGAAGCGGGTATTGCTGCAATCACAGCGACAACCGCAGGAAATATGCAAAGCCAGATCAACTACACGAGAAGCAATGAAAAAGAAGCCGATCGCTTCGGTATCAATACGCTTGCAAAGGCTGGCTTTGATGTGCAAGCCATGCCCACTTTTTTCTCTCGTTTGGCTGATGAATACCGTTACGCAAGCACGCCGCCACCGATGCTGCTGACGCACCCGCTGCCTGAGGATCGAATTACCGACAGCCGTGCTCGTGCACAGTCGTATCCTCCGCATCGCGTGAATCCATCACTCGACTATCACCTCACTCGAGCTCGAATTGTCGCTCGCTACGCAGGTATTGACTCCGATGCGGCTATGGACTGGTTTGCTCGTACGGAGAAAAAAGCAACGCCAGACCTCAAGCCGGCCTTTGAATATGGCAGAGCGCTGGTGCATTTAGACAAAAAAGAATTAGATCAAGCTGAAACGATTTTGGCCCGATTAATTAAAAATGAGGGTAATAATCCTTTCTATCTTGATGCGCTATCTGATCTCTATATCGAGCAGAAACAGCCAGAGAAAGCGATCGCAATGTTAAAAAGTGCGTTAGAACGCATTCCCAACAACAAGGTTCTAACGATAAACTACGCCAATGCTTTGCTCGAAGCAGATAAAACCGAAGAAGCGATCCGTGTATTGCAACGTTATACGCATGATAATCCAGAAGACACCAATGGATGGCATCTGCTTTCGCGCGCCAATATCGCCATTGGTAACAGTGGTGAAGACCTCGCGTCACGTGCGGAAATTCTGGCGCTGCAAGCCAACTGGAACAAAGCGATCCAATACTATACGCAAGCCAGCCAACTGGCCGAGTTAGGGAGTTTGCAGCAGGCAAGATACGACGCGCGCATTGACCAACTCATGGTCCAACGAGATCGCTTCCTCGCATTACAATAAATACATGGAGAATCCTATGTCAGTCGTGATTTATCACAATCCACGCTGCTCAAAGAGCCGTCAAACCCTCGAACTATTGGAACAAAATGGCGTGACGCCTGAAGTGGTGAAGTACCTTGAAACGCCACTGAATGTAGAACAACTTAAGGCCCTTTACGCTCAATTGGGCTTCTCTTCTGTCCGTGACATGATGCGGACAAAAGAAGACCTGTATAAATCGCTCTCTTTAGGTGATGACAAGGTCTCTGACGAACAACTGTTTAATGCGATGGCAGAAAACCCATCACTTTTTGAACGCCCTGTCGTGGTCGCTAATGGCCAAGCTCGTATTGGTCGCCCACCTGAGCAAGTATTAGAGATTTTGTAATTGTCAGTGACTACTCAGCTGTTGGTGCTGTACTACAGCCGTCACGGAAAAACCAAACTACTTGCTCGCCAAATTGCCCGGGGAATTGAATCCATTCCCCATTGCGAAGCAGCCCTGCGCACCGTTACAGAATTGAACGCCAGCTCACAACAAGCATCAGAGCCTATTGTTACTCTGGATGAGTTGCGTAACTGTGACGGGCTTGCTTTGGGAAGCCCCGTTTGGTTTGGTGCGATGGCAACGCCACTAAAGCACTTTTGGGATCAAACCTCACCGCTGTGGTTGAATGGATCTTTGATTGATAAACCAGCCTGTGTTTTTACTTCATCAAGTAGTATGCACGGGGGTCAAGAAACGACGCTACAGAATATGATGGTCCCACTACTGCATCACGGCATGTTGATTTTGGGTATTCCTTATTCGGAGCCTGATCTGCACCAAACACAATCCGGTGGCACCCCATATGGCGCAAGTAGTGTTGGGCATGAAAGTTCACTCACCACAGAAGAAATTCGCTTGGCGCAACAATTAGGAAAGCGCTTGGCACTGGTTGCCAAAAAGCAAAAGGAGTCGTAGATGTCTGATGTCGACATGAGTCCAAAAACACAGCAGTACCGCTATTTGGCCTTGTTTGGCAATTTATCGCTGTTACTGTGGGTTGTACTTTGGCAATTGGCGTTATCGCCACACCCTCATTTAAGTTCCACTACCCTAGCGATCGCATGGTGTATTCCCCTGCTTTTACCATTACCAGGTATTTTGGCGGGTAAGCCGTACACCCATGCTTGGGCAAACTTTGTATTAATGCTCTATTTTTTACACGCTTTAACGATTTTGTACGTCGATGGCGGCGAGCGTTGGCTGGCTTTGGTGGAGTTGTTGCTCACCACGTTAGGCTTTGCTGGCAATATTCTCTTTGCTAGGGCGCGCGGTCAAGAACTCGGTATGAAGTTGAAAAAGCTATCGCAAGTCGAAAAAGAAGAGAAAGCGAAGTTTGGAAATCAGCCGTAACATCATGGCTTTTGACCCCACTGTCGCAATAAGCATAAAAAACAGCCAACGATCGACGTTGGCTGTTTTTTTTATCTAACGACTAGCAGTATTAGAAACTGATATCACGAGAAGCAACCTAACTTAACCACTCAAACACCATTTGATATTTTGGCTTAGCTGGCGGTTGTTCGACCACCACTGGCGAATTAGTGTTCGCCTCATTCAGTGTTGGCATGATGGGCTCAATGGCGGGTTCACCCACCTCATCACTTTTTGTCAGTGCGTCATTTTTTGTTGGCTGAACTTGCGTCTCAATTGGCTGTGCTGGCACGGCGTTTTCTTCATCTTCTACCAGCAACGGATCATCAAATTTGGTGATTTTGGACAGCTTTGTGGCTTCTTGTTCAAACGCTTCTTGCGAAGCCAGCAAGTGCACACGCAACATCAACTCATTACCTTTGATTTCTAATACATCAAGATTGGCCACTGAGTTCAACGACGTGAGTGTCTTTTCTAACGTAAAGAAATCAATTGCGTTGTTGATGTTTAAAAACTTCACCACGACCGATTCTGAAGACTCACCAAGAACAACGACGGCGCTACGTTTAGCATAAAAATCGGCAACAGCGTTAATCAGTTGTGTCGCTGCATCACCGCCATTGGCACTTCCGGTGACAGGCGCAACATTCGAACGCACGATAGCGCCAGGAGATTGATCGTACAAGTTCCAACGCAGTGAATTACCTTGAGCACGAATCACCAACACGCCATCCACAGGGTAGCGACCGCTGGCTAAACTGATCGGTTTGGCAAAGCCTCCCCACAAGTCCGACACTTCAATACCGGTAATATCGTCAAAGTCACCTACAGGCAACGTCAATGGCAAACCACGATCACGAGCGGCTTGCTTCAATTGGTCAGAAACGCTGCTCGCCGAGTGCTCCCACACGATCTTGCGATCATAGTTTTGCTC
Source organism: Vibrio vulnificus NBRC 15645 = ATCC 27562 (assembly GCF_002224265.1). Classification (NCBI taxonomy): domain Bacteria; kingdom Pseudomonadati; phylum Pseudomonadota; class Gammaproteobacteria; order Vibrionales; family Vibrionaceae; genus Vibrio; species Vibrio vulnificus. Next base: position 2,381,737 of record NZ_CP012881.1, on the reverse strand, counting down.
TTCCACCAACCAAACCAACAGATTATTGCGGTTTGTTGACCAAAAAGGCAGTTGGGCTTGCGTTAATAGCGAGCGAATTTGCGCATCATTAAAAAGCAACTTCAGGGTCATGACATCCCCTTCTTTGCCATAGCTCAATTGCGAAATATAACGGGCGCTGGATTGAAGTGCCTTTGTCACAACGGGATTATCAACCGAGTCTTGGTAACCGGATGCTCGAACAATAACCTGCTTCATTGCCTGCTGACGAGCTAACTCTTCACCTTTGTCTTTTGTGCTGTCAATCGCGACTTCTGTGCGGTAGATATCCACCTGAGTTAATGCATAAGCGGGCAGCGATAAACACCCGATCATCAATAGAGCTAAATAACGCATATAAGTCCTAAGTTACTTCTTGAGATGTCAGATGATAAGCAACTCTCCCATCATGAGCAAGAAAACAGCAGATTTTTACTGCACTTCTCAGTCAAGTGAATAAAAAGCTCTCAATTCGTTTGATTTACGGACAAACAGCAGCAATCTAGCAAAAAATTGATCAAAAATACTTAGCAAACGTTTGCAAAGTGATAGAATCCCGCGAATTTATCTGCATAGTTATTAATAGGGAGCCTTTATGAAAAATGCTTTACAGGGTGCACAAATGTTATTTGTCGCATTCGGTGCCTTGGTACTTGTACCTTTGCTGACCGGATTGGACCCTAACGTCGCTTTATTTGGTGCAGGTGTCGGCACCTTATTATTCCAATTGATCACCAAACGAAGCGTTCCCATTTTTCTAGCCTCCTCTTTCGCTTTTATTGCTCCAATCATGTTTGGTATTCAAACATGGGGTATTGGCGCAACCATGGGTGGCTTAATGGCAGCAGGTTTGGTTTACGTTGCACTTGGCGCGATGATCAAAGTACGTGGTGTGGGCTTCATTCACAAAATTTTACCACCTGTCGTCGTTGGCCCAGTGATCATGGTTATCGGCCTTGGTCTTGCGCCAACGGCGGTCAACATGGCGGTAGGTAAAACTGGTGATGGTGCGGTTCAACTCATCAATGGTGATGCTGCAATCATCATCTCCGCAGTTTCACTCTTCACGACGATTGCGCTGAGCGTATTTGCAAAAGGCTTCCTAAAGCTGGTTCCTATCGTCGGTGGTATCTTGGCAGGTTACTCGGTTTCACTATTCTACGGAGTGGTAGACTTTACACCGGTGGCTCAAGCCGCTTGGCTGGCCATGCCAAACTTCACCACACCTGAGTTCAACATCAATGCGATTCTATTCATGATCCCTGTTGCAATCGCTCCTGCGGTAGAGCACGTAGGTGACATGTTGGCAATCTCTAACGTCACAGGTAAAAACTACCTGAAAAAACCAGGACTACACCGCACGATTGCTGGTGACGGGGTTGCCACCATTGCTGCATCGATGGTTGGTGCACCACCAAACACAACCTATAGTGAAGTTACTGGCGCAGTGATGCTCACCAAAGCTTACAACCCAGTCATCATGACATGGGCTGCTATCACCGCTATTGTTCTTGCACTCGTCGGTAAATTAGGCGCTACCCTACAAACCATTCCCGTTCCTGTGATGGGCGGTATTATGATTCTTCTCTTTGGTTCGATTGCCACTGTAGGTCTTAATACATTAATCAAGAATCACGTAGATCTGCATAAATCTCGCAACCTTGTGATTGTCGCGGTGACACTGGTGTTTGGTATTGGTGGTATGGCTTTTGGTATTGGCGAGTTCAGCCTACAGGGCGTAAGTCTATGTGGTATCGTGGCGATTATTCTTAACCTTATCCTTCCGCATGACATGGGTGAAAACCACGTAGTGGATAACGCTCAGATGGAAGAAGAAGCACAAAACTAATTGGCAAATGAAGCTTGGTTCGGTGAACCACACCTTGTTTGCCGAACGTAAAGAAATCCGAATAAAAAAATGCCTGGTCAGTGACCAGGCATTTTTTATTAATATGCATTAGACAAATCGGAAGGATTACTTGGTACCGAAAATCTTATCACCAGCATCACCAAGACCAGGGACAATGTAGCCCTTGTCATTCAGTTTCTCATCGATAGCTGCGCAGTACAGTTCAACATCTGGGTGTGCTTTCTCTAGCGCTTCAATACCTTCTGGCGCAGCAACCAACACCAACACTTTGATTTGCTGACAGCCTTTCTCTTTGAGAAGGTCGATCGTCGCGATCATAGAACCGCCTGTTGCAAGCATTGGGTCAACCACCAATGCAATGCGTTCTTCCATGTTAGAAGCCAGCTTGTTGAAGTATGGGATTGGCTCTAATGTTTCTTCATCGCGGTAAATACCAACTACGCTGATACGTGCACTTGGCATGTGTTCAAGTACGCCATCCATCATGCCTAGACCAGCACGTAGGATTGGCACAACCGTTACTTTTTTGCCCTTGATTTGATCCACTTCAACTGGGCCATTCCAACCTTCAATGGTCACTTTTTCCGTTTCAAAATCTGAAGTTGCTTCGTAAGTTAAAAGACTACCAACTTCAGTGGCTAGCTCACGAAAACGCTTAGTGCTGATATCACCTTCTCTCATCAAACCAATTTTGTGTTTTACAAGAGGGTGTTTTACTTCAACAACTTTCATGTCCATCTCCGGCAATATAGATAAAATTTACATAAACTTGCCGATTATAAACGATTTCGTACAGAATTTCTCGTTACATTGCACAACAAAAAAACTTGCGCAAACGTTTGCTCTTTATATTCCAGCCCTGATAGAATAGCGCCGTTTTCATATCCAACTTCAAACCGAGGACTTCCCCGTGAGTGGTAACAACTCTTCTCTTAGCTATAAAGATGCTGGTGTAGATATTGATGCAGGCAACGCCCTGGTTGAGCGTATTAAAGGTTCTGTAAAACGTACACGTCGCCCTGAAGTAATGGGTGGCATTGGTGGTTTTGGTGCTTTATGCGAACTGCCAACAAAGTACAAGCAACCTGTTCTAGTTTCTGGCACTGATGGCGTTGGCACCAAGCTGCGCTTAGCTCTGGATATGAACAAGCACGACACCATTGGTATTGATCTCGTTGCTATGTGTGTAAACGATTTGATCGTACAAGGTGCTGAACCTCTGTTTTTCCTAGATTACTACGCAACGGGCAAGCTGGATGTCGATGTGGCTGCGGATGTTATTTCGGGCATCGCGGAAGGCTGTATTCAAGCAGGTTGTGCTTTGATCGGCGGTGAGACCGCAGAAATGCCGGGCATGTACGAAGGCGAAGACTACGACGTCGCAGGCTTCTGTGTCGGTGTAGTAGAGAAAGAAGACATTATCGACGGTACTAAAGTTGCGGTAGGCGATGCATTGATCGCTGTCGGTTCAAGTGGTCCACACTCAAACGGTTACTCATTAGTGCGTAAAATCCTCGAAGTGTCTGGCGCAGACAAAAATGAGGAGCTTGCAGGCCGCACTATTGGTGAGCACCTACTTGAGCCAACCAAAATTTACATCAAGTCTGCACTCAAAATGATTGAGCAACATGACATTCACGCGATTTCGCACATCACTGGCGGCGGTTTCTGGGAAAACATCCCACGCGTATTGCCAGAAGGTACCAAAGCGGTGATCGATGGAAAGAGCTGGGAATGGCCGGTCATTTTCCAATGGCTGCAAGAAAAAGGAAATGTGGCTACGCGCGAAATGTACCGCACATTCAACTGTGGTGTCGGCTTGATTGTGGCACTGCCTCAAGATCAAGCTGAAGCTGCGGTTGCGCTGCTTCAACAAGAGGGTGAAAAAGCGTGGGTGATTGGTGCGATTGCTCAGGCCGAAGCTGGCGAAGAGCAAGTTGAAATCAACTAAGCTGCAAAACCTAAAATAACTTCAGAATGAGGACGCTATGTCCTCATTCTGCTATTTGGCACACTGAAAACCCTGCAAAAAGCAGGTATTTTCTTGCAAGACAGTGATCTTAAGAACCAGCAGTAAATGGACAGTGGTTATGAAAAAAATCGTGGTACTGATTTCCGGCAGCGGCAGCAACCTGCAAGCCATTCTTGAAGCATGCGAGTGTGATACAAGCCGAGCCAAAGTGTGTGCGGTTTTCTCAAACAAAGCCGACGCTTACGGTCTTGAACGAGCCAAACAGTTTTCGGTACCCGCTCATTACATCGATCCCAAGGCGTTTACCGATAGAGAAAGTTTTGATCGTGAATTGATGAAAGCGATAGACGAATACCAACCCGACATCGTAGTACTGGCTGGTTACATGCGCATTCTGAGTGGTGAATTTGTACGTCACTATTTAGGAAAAATGGTCAATATACATCCTTCCCTCTTGCCTAAATACCCCGGCCTTCATACCCACCAGCGCGCCATCGATGCAGGGGACAGTGAACACGGCACCAGTGTGCATTTTGTCACGGAAGAATTAGATGGGGGCCCAGTGATCTTACAGGCGAAAGTACCTATTTTCGCAGAAGATGACGCACAAAGCCTAGCGGAGCGCGTGTTAACGCAAGAGCACAGCATCTATCCCTTAGTGGTGAAATGGATGGCAGAAGAGCGGCTTGTCATGCAACAAGGTGTTGCCTATCTCGATGGCCAACCACTTGGCAGCGCCGGTTACGCTGCAGAGTAAGGCGATTCATTGTCGCCACTCGACATCGAAAGAAAAAATGGGTTGCTTATCGCAACCCATTTTCAATACAAACTCGCAATACCGTTTTATTCAAGTGGTTCCGTTGGCGCTTGGCAGCTTGGTTTTGCTGCTGCAAACGGGACATCAAGTAATAAATTGGCGTTACTGCTGACTCGCTCGCCAAAGTGAAACAGACCATACTCCCCTGGCTTCATTCTCTGCCAAGTTTCATTACCGGTTAGAGGCTGGGTCGCAATCACAGAGACAACGTCGTTAGGGGTGGTCTCTTCTTGAAAGTTAATCTCAACATCTTCATCCAGCAACGCTGCATTACCAAAAGGTGCTCGACGCGTGATCCAGTAAAGATGGTTGGTACAATACGTCATCACATATTCGCCATCACTGAGCAGCATGTTGAACACCCCTTTTTCTCGCAGGGTTTCACAGCAAGAGGCAAGGTAAGCAAACACCTGTTCCATATCCTGAGGAATATCAGGATAACGCTGTTCCAATTGATTCATCAGCCAGCAAAACGCTTTTTCACTGTCCGTTTGCCCAACTGGACGATGTCGCCCGGTATCCAACGATTGATAGTCAGTGAGTTGGCCATTGTGTGCAAATGTCCAATATCGCCCCCAAAGCTCACGAGTGAATGGGTGGGTATTTTCTAAAGAAACACCACCTCGATTCGCTTGGCGAATATGGCTGATCACCGAACAACTTTTAATCGGATAACTTTGCACCAACTCCGCAATCTTCGATTCACAACTTGGATTTGGGTCTTTGAAGGTTCTAAATCCCTTTCCTTCATAGAAAGTGATTCCCCAACCATCTCTATGTGGTCCGGTTTTACCGCCTCGTTGCATCAAGCCAGTAAAACTAAAACAGATGTCTGTTGGCACATTGGCGCTCATACCGAGCAATTCACACATCGAACAAAACTCCCTGAACAAATCGATACGGGTTGCCCCGATCAGATTACTCCATCTCTTTCTCAATCAATTGGATGATGATATGGATAATTTTAATATGCACTTCTTGAATACGGTCTGCGTAACCAAAGTGTGGTACTCGGATTTCAACATCCGCAAGACCCGCCATTTTACCGCCATCTTTACCCGTCAGAGCGATGGTTTTCATGCCCTTGGCTTTCGCCGCTTCAATCGCTTTCAGAATGTTGCCTGAATTGCCTGACGTTGATAGACCAAACAGCACATCGCCTTTACGACCGACCGCTTCAACGTAGCGAGAAAATACATAGTCATAACCAAAGTCGTTACTGACACAAGAAAGATGACTTGGATCTGAAATCGCAATACCCGCGTAACCAGGGCGATTTTCACGGTAACGGCCCGTTAGTTCTTCGGCAAAATGCATCGCATCACAGTGTGAACCACCGTTACCACAAGACAGTACTTTGCCATCTTGCTTAAAAGATTCGGCAATCATTTTCGCTGCAGCTTCAATTTGCGCAATGTTGTGATCGTCGCTTAGGAATTTATTTAGTACGTCAGCAGCTTCAGTTAACTCATTTCTAATCAGATCTTGGTACATACGATGTTCTCTTTATCTTGGTTTATCACGTTATACGTCGATGTTTGCTGAGCGACAGCCTAGCTAACATAGCAATACGCTGAGTTTACCCATAAACAGGAAATAGTGTCGACACCGAAGCCTCAGTTTTCGCGGATTTGTAAAGCGATTCGCCCAAAGCTGCTTAGGAAATCACCATGGAAATCTCAATTTTAGAATTTTCACTCTACTCAGATCACTTTTTGCCCAGAATTGTGTTTTACATTTCTTTAATATTTTGATTACACTTAAACCAACTGGTTTGACCTCTTACCAAAACACAGACGTATAACACAACGAATTGTCTGAAAAGGAACCTACATATGGACATCTTGCTCTCCCTACTCGCGATGACCTTGATATTGGGCGTGACGCTCTATCATCGAATGTCATTAGTCAAATCCGTCACCTTGTTGACCGCCACGATGCTGCTGTTAACTTTCTCCGGTTACGTCGGCTCAATCGGCTGGCTGAGCTACTTCTTAGCGCTGGCGGTATTCGCTATGCCCTCTGTACGCCAATCGCTCATCAGTGCAAAAGCGCTCGGCTTGTTTAAGCAAGTGCTTCCAGCCATGTCTCAGACGGAAAAAGAAGCGTTGGATGCAGGTACCGTTTGGTGGGAAGCGGAGCTTTTCAAAGGCAAGCCAGAATGGAAAAAGCTACACGCCATTCCAGCACCAAAACTCTCTGCTGAAGAGCAAGCCTTCCTCGATGGTCCGGTAAATGAAGTGTGTGCCATGGTAAGCGATTACCAAGTGACGCATGAGCTGGCCGATCTGCCTCCTGAAGTTTGGCAATATCTCAAAGATCACAAATTCTTCGCCATGATCATTAAGAAGAAATACGGTGGCCTTGAGTTTTCTGCTTATGCGCAATCTTTGGTGCTGCAAAAACTGACTGGTGTCTCTGGTGTTCTTTCTTCGACCGTTGGCGTACCAAACTCTTTGGGTCCTGGTGAGCTTTTGCAACATTACGGTACAGAAGAGCAGAAAAATTACTATCTTCCTCGCCTTGCAGAAGGTAAAGAGATCCCCTGTTTTGCCCTAACCAGCCCTGAAGCGGGTTCGGATGCGGGTTCCATTCCAGATGACGGTGTGGTGTGTAAAGGCGAATGGGAAGGCAAAGAAGTCTTGGGCATGCGCCTAACATGGAACAAGCGCTACATTACCCTTGCCCCTGTTGCAACGGTTTTGGGTCTTGCTTTCAAACTTCGCGATCCTGAAGGCTTACTCGGCGAGCAAGAAGATCTTGGTATTACTTGTGCGCTTATCCCAACAGACATTAAAGGGGTTGAAATCGGCAACCGTCATTTCCCTCTCAATGTACCATTCCAGAACGGCCCAACGCGTGGCCAAAATATTTTCGTACCGATCGACTTCATTATCGGTGGCCAAAAAATGGCAGGCCAAGGCTGGCGCATGCTGGTTGAATGTCTCTCTGTTGGTCGCGGTATTACCCTGCCTTCAAACTCAACCGGTGGTATCAAATCCGCTGCATTGGCAACCGGTGCTTACTCGCGCATTCGTCGCCAATTTAAACAGCCTATCGGCCATCTTGAAGGTGTAGAAGAAGCGTTAGCACGCTTAGGTGGTAACGCGTATGTGATGGACGCAGCGAGCAACCTTACCGTTGCCGGTATCGACCTTGGTGAGAAACCATCGGTCATCTCCGCGATTGTGAAATACCATTGTACTCACCGTGGTCAACGCAGCATCATCGATGCAATGGATATCGTTGGTGGTAAAGGCATTTGCCTTGGTCCCTCTAACTTCCTTGCTCGTGGCTACCAAGGTTCACCCATCGCCGTCACAGTGGAAGGGGCAAACATCCTCACTCGCTCTATGATCATCTATGGTCAAGGCGCCATTCGTTGCCATCCCTATGTACTAAAAGAGATGGACGCCGCCTACTCGGACAAATCGGATGCGGTAGAACAGTTCGATGCAGCCTTGGCTGGCCACGTCAGCTTTACCATGAGCAACCTTGTGCGCAGCATTTGGTTTGGTTTGACCGATGGTTTTGGCTCGAACGCCCCAACGCACGACGCTACCAAACGTTACTACCAGAAGCTCAATCGCTATAGCGCTAACATGGCATTATTGTCAGACATTTCAATGGCCGTGCTAGGTGGCTCATTGAAGCGTCGTGAGCGTCTATCAGCCCGCTTAGGCGATATTCTCAGCCAGCTTTACTTGAGCTCAGCGACCTTAAAACGCTTTGAACAAGATGGTCGCCCTGTAGAAGACCTGCCTTTGGTTCACTGGGGCTTGCAAGACAGCTTGAAGCAAACAGAAGTGGCCATTGATGAGTTTCTGGCTAACTTCCCGAACCCGATTATCGGTAAAGCCTTGCGCGTCTTGATCATGCCATTTGGTCGTGTGCGCAAAGCACCAAGCGACAAAATCGATAGCCAAGTGGCTCGCATACTACAAACCCCAAGCGCGACACGTAGCCGCATTGGTCGCAATCAGTATTTGCAACCAACAGAGCACAACGCAGCAGGCAAGATTGAGCTAGCACTGTCTGTGATTTTGCAAGCAGAACCTGTGTTTGACAAAGTGTGTAAAGCGCAAGGTAAGCGCCGACCATTCTTACGTTTGGATGCCATTGCAGAGGAAGGGCTAGCACAAGGCATTATTTCTCAAGATGAAGCCGATTTGCTCAAAGAAGCGGAGCAACATCGTCTGTACACCATCAATGTTGATGACTTTGAGCCAGAGCATCTGGCGGCAAAAAAGTCTCATACCGATGTGATGGATAACGTTGCTTAGTCACCACAAAAGTATCACAAGTACAACGGGAGCCGAGCTCCCGTTTTTTTATGTATAAAGAATCTCACCATCTTTCAATAAACCTCTTATTCAGCGGCAAAAACACCAAAGTTGCGTTACGTGTTTTAATTAGAAATAAAAACTTAATTATCAGTTACATATATCGTTGCTATCGTTCGCATTCCAATCAAAAACCAATCATATTGCATTGCTACTTCACTGCTTTGGTCTTGATAATCTCGCCATTCAAATCATTGCGTAGGTAGAGCGCATTGAGCAAAAAACCAGCGGCACGTACAACTAACGAATGAACCACCATTTCCTAAATGGTAGTCTTGTACACCAAAAAACCAAAGCCACTGACAGATATCACAGCAAGGAATCTGATATGAGTAATTTTTCTGATTATTATGTGGTGTACCAGCGTGTGGGTGAGCACGCCATGGTGTTAGTCGGGCATAAAAATGATACTCCACGAGCGTTAACGGCTAATCAATTCCAGGAAAACACCAATCGCTGGTTTTACTTTGAAAACGGCTTTAGGGATGAAGACACAAGTCAAGGAATACACCATCAGTTATGTAACTTACATATGTCCGGCAGAAAAATGATGGTAAAACGCGAGCTGTATCTGGCACTGCGTCATATCGAAATCGCCGGAGCGCAATGGCTGAGAGCCGTTATCATCAATGACGATGACACTTACCACGATGACTATCACTACTTAAACTTCTACGAAAATCCGGTTGATGAGGATTACGCATACTACGATTTTGTTGATTTCGATAAGAGCGAATACAAAGCAAAGAAATATGCTGATTACCTGCCCCCACTCTACACCTTCAAAAAAGTCGTTTTATCACCAGAAAAGCTCGCTGCCGTGCCCTTGGAAAAACGCTTAATTTGGAACGACATACACACCACGAACTGCCTTGCTGTGCATAAATCCGTTAAAGAAATCATGGAAAAATACCAACCTCTTGATTGCCGCTTTACCCGAATTGAAGAGTATCAAGAAAATATGGGTACTCGCGCAGAATACGACGCCGATGGGAATCTAATATGAGTCATTTTTCTGATTATTATGTGGTCTACCAGCGTGTGGGTGAGCACGCCATGGTGTTAGTCGGGCATAAAAATGATACTCCACGAGCGTTAACGGCTAATCAATTCCAGGAAGACACCAACCGCTGGTTTTACTTTTTAAATGGCTTTAGGGATGAAGACACAAGTCAAGGGATACACCATCAGCTTTGTAACTTACATATGTCCGGCAGAAACATGATGGTAAAACGCGAGCTATATCTGGCACTGCGCCATATCGATATCACCGGAGCGCAATGGCTGAGAGCCGTTATCATCAATGACGATGACACTTACCACGATGACTATCACTACTTAAACTTCTACGAAAACCCGGTTGATGAGGATTACGTCTATTACGATTTCGTTGACTTTGAGCAGAGCGAGTACGAAAAAGATGTCTTTGCCGACTACCTGCCTCCGCTCTACACCTTCGAGAAAATCGTCTTATCACAAGAAAAACTCGCTGCCGTGCCCTTGGAAAAGCGCTTGATTTGGGATGACTTGCAGTTTACGGATTGCTTAGTCGTACATAAATCCGTTAAAGAAATCATGGAAAAATACCAACCTCTTGATTGTCGCTTTACCCGAATTGAAGAGTATCAAGAAGATATGGGCACTCGCGCTGAATACGACGCCGATGGGAATCTGATATGTTAAAAAGCCATTGCTCAATAATATGCCCATCGAAAAGACACACTGAATAGCAATGGCTTCAGTCAACCTTGGTCTTACAAAAATCAAATAACACTATTTGAAGTTGAGATCATTTACCTCATTGTTGAGCTCTTGCAGATCGTCCGCGTAATCTTTGGGGGGCGGTGTCCAACCCCGCTCGGAGCGAGAAAGATTGGTATGGCGATCCTTTTGCATTTCCAACATCATTTTTTCTTCAAGCTGCATAAACAACTTTCTGTAGTTGTTATCAAAACGCTCACCTTCTGAATCGTCTAACCAAGCGCTGTACAAAGAATCTGACTTACGATTTTCAACGCGCTTGTATCTCATCTTTTGTTGCTCAACAAAAAACGGATGAACCCCCAATAATTTCATGGTTTGCCCGCCCACTTCTAATGCCGAATGATAAGTTTCTGACTCAATCACATCCGCCCCGGCTTGGCGCAGACGATAACCGTGTCCACGGTCAAATGCTCTGGCGATGACTTTCACACTGGGGTAAGCGTGCTTAACCTGCTTCACTAACTCTACACTGGCATCGCGATTATCAATCGCGACCACAATCGCGGCCGCTTCTTCAATTCCCGCGGTGTGCAGAATATCGGGGCGAGTCACATCACCAAAGTAAGCTTGAGTGCCAATCTGTCGCATCACATCTACCTGATTTGCTTGGTAATCAAGTGCAACGGTTTTAATTCCGTTAGACAACAATAAGCGATTGACTATCTGTCCAAAGCGCCCAATACCAGCGATGATCACTGTGCCTTTTTCATCAATGTCATCATCGGCTCTTTCATTAAACTTAGTGGCGAACTTCGGCAAAATAACTCGATCAAAGAGGATAAATAGACCCGGAGTGAGAAACATGGAGATCGCCACCACCAGCGAGAGTTGCTGGGAGAGAGGCGTCGATATCACGTGATTTTGTACTGAGAAACTCAGCAGCACAAAACCAAATTCACCCGCCTGCGCCAAGCTCAATGCAAACAGCCAACGATCACTGCCTTTTATGCGGAAAATAAACGACAGCGCCAGTAACACTATGGCTTTCAGGAGCATCACCGCCAACGTTAAACCGATGATGGTGCCAAACTTATTGAAGAGAATGGTAAAATCGATGCCCGCTCCGACCGTAATGAAAAACAGGCCCAAAAGCAGCCCTTTGAAAGGCTCAATATTCGATTCGAGCTCATGACGAAACTCACTGTTTGCCAGCATCACGCCCGCCAAAAATGTGCCTAACGCAGGAGACAGTCCAACTAAACTCATCAACGCCGCAATACCAATCACCAGCATCAAGGCCGCTGCGGTAAAAATTTCTCTTAAGCCGGAATCGGCCACGTAACGAAAGATCGGACGACTGAGGTAATGCCCACCGACGATCACCACGCCAATGGAAAGTGTAATGACGATACCATAGGCCCAGCCAGGTAAGCCGGCAACCAGGCTCAACTGTTCATGATGCTCCGAGGCCGATTGGATGGATTGCTGAGCTTGCTCGACCAATTCAGGCAGGGCGAGCAGTGGGATGAAAGCCAGCATCGGAATGACCGCGATGTCTTGGAACAACAACACAGAAAACGCGTTTTTACCCCCTTCCGTCTTGCTTAATCGCTTCTCGTTAAAGGTTTGCAACACGATCGCCGTTGATGATAAGGCGAAAATCAATCCAATCGCTAAGGCCGTGGTCCACACTTGGCCGAAACAGACAGCAATCGCCACAATAATCCCAGCGGTACCCGCAACTTGTAAGCCGCCTAGCCCCAATAAGCGGTTACGCATTGCCCAGAGCATTTTAGGCTCAAGCTCTAAACCGACCAAAAACAACATCATCACCACACCAAATTCGGCGAAATGCTGAATGGTGGTGGTTTCTTCCCCGACCAAACCAACGATGGGGCCAATCACCACGCCAGCGATAAGGTACCCAAGCACAGAACCTAGGCCAAAGCGTTTTGCTAATGGCACGGCAATCACTGCGGCAATCAGGTAGATGAAGGCTTGTAAAAATATTTGAGTCATCAGGCTTCCTTGATGATTTGAGGTAGGGCATGAGTGATTTTGTTCAAATGATTGGCGGCGTGGATATTGACTCGATCTTCCACTAAGGCTTGCAGCAAAGTCACGTAGCGCTCGACATGCTGGTCAATACGATTTTCCTCTAACGCGGTACGTGCACCAAATATCGCAAACGGTGGTAGGTAGTGCATACTGGTTAGCGCGGCCATTTGTTCAATCGGTGCCAACAATTGACGAATGGTAAAGTGGTTATAACCCTCTGCTTTGTATGCTTCTTCTTTGCCTCCTGCAGAAACCACACAGAGCATCAGCTTGTCTTTCAAAGCGGTTCCATCTGTCCCGTAAGCAAAGCCGTATTCCAGCACCAAGTCTTGCCACTCTTTCAACAATGCAGGGGTGGAATACCAGTAAAGAGGAAACTGAAACACGATGACATCATGTTCCAGCAGTCGAGCTTGTTCTTTGTCGATGTTGATGTCGAACTGAGGGTACTCGGCATACAGATCGACACACGTGACACCGTCAACGGCTTGCGCTGCGGCAAACAGTGGCGCATTGACCTCTGAGCGATGTTGCGACGGGTGAGCATAAATCACCAAAACTTTGTTCTTCGACATGGGTTATTTGTCCATTTTTCGTCACCAACTCAAAAACTCTCTGAGTTGGCGGGTATTCCGAAGTTATCCACTTATTTCTTCGGCACTTCTAATTGCATCTCTGGAATGGCTTGGCGTTTTGCTCGCAACTTGCCCCAGACGAACCACACCACCAGCCCGAGTAAGATGACTACCACGTTACCAATACCAATCATCATGATGGCTTGTTTACGATCGGCCTCTCTTTGCGCCAAAAGTCGTTGTTCTTCTTCAATGCGGCGTTGTTCTGCAAGCGCGGCTTCTTTGGCTTTGCGCGCGGCTTCAATATCCACCTCTTTCACAACACTGAACGTTTGTTGTGAGATGGGGAACATCAATGGGCGTTGTGTCGCGGCGTCAGTGGCGAACACTTCACCCTTCCAACCATAAATACCGATCATCTGGCTACTATCGAGCAGCATCGACACTTTTAAGCTCTCTTTGTCCGCCTGCCCTTGCACATAATTGACGAAATCATCCGGAGCACTTTGCTCAATGTGAACCGCCAAAGACCCAGGCTGCACCATACCTTGCTCGCCTGAAACCACAATACTGTGTGGCTTGCCTTCATCACGTGACTGAATGAAGGTGGTAGAAACAGGGCTAGGATAGACCAGCACTTCCTGTTCTTTGGCTCGTAGGAACACGCCATTTCCTGAGGTGATACGCGCCCGATACTTGCCCGGGTCCACTTCGATAGGCAACTGCACAGTAAACACACCATCGCCAGCTCGTTCATCTAAGCCCGTGCCATCATCGCTAAAATCACCAATAACAATGGGAACTGGACGCGCTTCTTTTACTAAATCTTGCTCGTTTTCAACAAACTTCGTGAAAGTCACTTTTAGATTGACGCGGTCAAGGAAATCTCTCAGGACTAACGGCTTATCATCCGATGCGAGCCTTGCGGTGAATTTCATCACTTCGCCATGATACAAACGACTGGGGAAGACATCCGTTGAAAGCGTCAGGTGAGAAATCAGCCGAATGTTGTTTTTTGGGCTCACTTTTCCCACGGCTTGCCAAGGGCCCGGCATCGGGTTGTCGATAGAGATGATGTCCATCGCTGGCTCTTGATACCAGCGGACGTTGGGGTAGCTTTTGAAGGCGTAGTATTTTCGACCATCTGGTCGCACTAGCACTACGGGCTGAGAGGGATTTTCGCGATAAATCAAGAAAGTGATTTGATCGATGGTTGGATCCACTCGAAAGCGGTTATCCAGCAAGGACATGGTCGACTCTGTCGCAGCATGGCTTACACAACTAACCAATAACAATAATACGACTGACAATGTCCTCAACATAGATTCTCCTATTGACGCCAGAGGCAAGTTCCGCTTTTTTCTACAATATCCAATCTAGATTGGTGCGCTTCTAATTCATCGGCCGTTGCACGCAAAACCTTAAGAGATTTTCGCCCCGCCACTCGGCGAATGTCTTCACCACCGCCTTCTTGCGAGTTGGCGTTGAACTCCAAACTGGTTTGCCCACCGGTCATCAGCAGGTAAACATCAGCCAGAATCTCCGCATCGAGCAATGCCCCGTGGAGCGTTCGGTGTGAGTTATCAATGCCGTAGCGTTCACACAAAACGTCTAGGTTGTTACGCTTGCCAGGGAAGATCTTCTTCGCCATCGCCAGCGTATCGGTCACCTTGCAGTAGTCATCGGTTTTACCGATAGCAGCGTCCAGTTTACCGAACTCATAATCCATAAAGCCCACGTCGAAGGGCGCGTTATGAGCCACCAGCTCTGCCCCTTTAATGAACTCTAGGAACTCTTGGTGAACTTGACGATACTCCGGTTTATCAACTAGAAACTGATCGGTAATACCGTGAACATCGATCGCATCGGGTTGAATTTCACGGTCTGGCTTAAGGTAAACATGGAAATGTCGCCCGGTCAGCTTGCGGTTGATGATCTCCACCGCCCCGATTTCGATGATTCTGTGCCCCATATAGTGTGGGCCACCTTCACGGTTCATACCCGTGGTTTCCGTATCGAGCACAACGATACGATCGTATTCAGAATTGTTACTGGTATTCATAATGATATGTGTGTCAGACTATGCAGAACGTATGCTTTAAACATGGCTTTCGCTAATAGTACCAAAACATGACAAAACAAGTTGAAATTTTCACTGACGGTTCTTGCCTCGGTAATCCTGGACCCGGTGGTTACGGTGTCGTCTTGCGTTACAAACAAGTCGAAAAAACCTTAGCACAAGGCTATAGACTCACCACCAACAACCGAATGGAAATGATGGCTACCATCGTTGCTCTTCAGGCCTTGAAAGAACCTTGCAATGTGATTCTCACAACCGATAGCCAATATGTTCGACAAGGTATTACTCAGTGGATCCACAATTGGAAAAAGCGCGGTTGGAAAACCGCCGATAAAAAACCGGTCAAAAACGCCGACCTTTGGCAAGCGCTTGATAAAGAAACCACTCGCCATACGATTGACTGGCGCTGGGTCAAAGGACACGCTGGCCATCGTGAAAACGAAATGTGTGACGAGTTGGCACGTACCGCGGCCGAAAACCCAACCCTAGACGACACTGGTTATCAGCCTGCCGAGTAAACTACTCTCTTCCTCTGCAAGCGCAGCTTTTGCGCTTGCTCAGTAAATCACGCTGTCGGTTCATTACGCCGAGCGGAGATAAACGACGCTTTAACTGCCAATGCGGTTTGATGGGCTTAAGGGGATATGTGCGTTTTCTTGCGACAATAAAATAGAGACTGCCCGCAGGAGATGCCCAATCGCCAAGGCTGTTTTCAAGCCAAGTCCACATGGTTCGGTATTTCTTCATCGGAAACAGTGCATAACGATCGCAATGCACCACTTGATAATTCAACACTCCCAGCCAATCTTTGATCCGATTGGTGGTGAACATTCGTCCACTCCAAGGCAAGTTGTTTCTTCGCCAGGGCATTAAACTGGCCAGCCCAGTCAAGCTCACTGGATTAAACCCTGTAATCACCAGATAGCCATCGTCCATCATCACTCGATCCACTTCGCGCAGTAATCGGTGGGGATCACTGGCGTAATCCAACTGATGCGCCAAGATCACCGCATCAAAGCTTTTTTCGAGAAAGGGCAATTCGTAACCATCTGCGATGACATTGTGCAAAGGGTTCTGGATATCTAAGTTAACTTGGTGTTGAATGTTACATATTGCACTGGTTAACTCGCAGCTCAGCCCACCCAGTTTCAGCAAATGGTAACCAAACAGTTTCGGGCACCATTCGTCTAAACGGGTTTGAATCGATTCACGAACCCATTGTCCGTTGTTCATTTCTTCCCATGTGTAGGGATGCTGGATAACTTTACTGCTTAGTGCTGGCTTCATTAACCACCTAACTAGTTCGAACGAGCGGAGAATCCATCGTGTTAGAGATCAAAAGCATACCTGCATTCAACGACAATTACATCTGGTTGATTCAAAATAGCGATCAGCGTTGTGCTGTGGTTGACCCAGGCGACGCCAAGCCTGTCCTTCACTACATCGAGCAACATCAATTAACTTTAGAAGCGATTCTTATCACCCACCACCACAATGATCACATTGGCGGCGTGGCCGATTTGGTGCGTGCGTTTCCTAACGTTAACGTTGTAGGGCCGAAAGCAGAACCGATTCCAACGCTCACCCACCCCGTGGAAGATGGCGACCGACTTGAGTTATTCGATGAAACCTTCTTAGTGTTAGGTTTAGGTGGCCATACCTTGGGTCATATTGGTTATGTTGGCGACGGCAAACTGTTTTGTGGCGATGTGCTCTTCTCTGCTGGCTGTGGTCGTATTTTTGAAGGTACCGCGCAACAAATGTTTGACTCACTCAACAAGCTTCTCGCCCTTCCTGAGGAAACGGAAGTGTTCTGCGCTCATGAATATACCGCCAGCAACGTTGCTTTCGCCTTAGCCGTGGAACCGGATAACGAGTTACTTCACCAATACCGTGATACCGTCAATCGACTGCGTGCGCAAAATCTGCCAACCATTCCAACCACATTAAGACAAGAAAAATGGATCAATCCATTTCTTCGATATCTGCAACCCAGTGTTATTCACTCGGTTTCTAGCAGAACGAAAAATAGCGATCCACTCTCGGTTTTTACAGCATTACGTGAGTGGAAGAACGAATTTTAACTTTTTGATGCTTGTCTCCTGACCAAGGAGGCAAGTATTATCAGCAGCCCAAAGTTAAACAGGCTGGAACCATGCGTTTTAAGTTTAGTTGGGTGTTTGCACTACTATTGCTTTCTGGCTGTCAGAGCCTACAAACAGAGAGCAATACCAGTGCCGCGCCTGAGACCAATGCCTCGCAAGCAAAATCGTCGCAGCAAACTGCGAAAAAAGTAAAACCAAGTGACAAAACGCTTGAGAACGTTGCCCCAGAGCAACCTGTCGTCACACCTCAAACTCAGGAAGACGTTTGGCAACGCATCGCCATGCAACTGTCTCTGGAAGTCCCCGATCATGAAAAGGTCGATTATTACCGCACTTGGTACCTCAAACACCCTAATCACCTTAAAACCGTCTCACAACGTGCGACCCCATTTCTCTATCTGATCACTGAGAAAATTGAAGCACGTGATTTGCCTCTTGAGCTGGCATTGTTACCTGTCGTAGAAAGCTCATTCGACCCATTTGCCTACTCTCATGGCAGTGCCGCAGGCTTATGGCAGTTTGTTCCGGGCACTGGGAAAATGTATGGTCTAGAACAAAATTTTTGGTATGACGGTCGCCGAGACGTGGCAGCCGCCACCGACGCTGCGCTCGATTATCTTACCTACCTCAACAAACGTTTTGATGGTGACTGGAATCACGCGATCGCGGCGTACAACAGCGGTGGTGGCCGTGTATCGAGCGCGATCCGTAAGAACAACAAACTGGGTAAACCTATCGATTTTTTCTCACTAGATTTACCCAAAGAAACCAGTGGCTATGTGCCAAAACTGCTCGCCCTTGCCGATATTGTCGCCAATCAAGAGAAATACGGCATTGAGATCCCTGCGATTCCAAACAAACCCGTGTTGGCACTGATTGATCCTAAGGAGCAATTGGATCTCGCCATTGCTGCACAATACGCCGGGCTGAATGTCAAAGAGCTGCAAAGCTATAATCCGGCCTACAACCAGTGGTCTACGGCACCGGATGGTCCTTACCAACTGCTAATTCCTGTTGATAAAGCAGAGCAGTTCATCGCGAAAGTAGAAGAAAATCGCGGCAAAGGCATGAAGATGGTGCGCTACAAAGTGCGCTCTGGCGACACCCTCAGCGTCTTAGCGGAAAAACATAACACCACCAGTGAAGTGATCCGTAGCGCCAATAGCTTGAGCGGCAACAACATTCGTGTCGGCCAGTACCTACTGATCCCTACATCGCAAAAAGACGCCAGCGCTTACACCTTGTCGGCAGCAAACCGCTTGGCTAAGACCCAAGCCACTGCTCGCGGTAAATATAAGCTGACGCACACCGTTAAATCCGGCGAAAGCTTATGGAGCATTGCTAAAGCCAATAAAGTGGATCACCAAGCATTAGCGAAGTGGAATGGCATGGGACCACGTGACACATTGCGCGTTGGGCAAGATCTGGTGATTTGGAAAGAGAGCTCTGAAGGCGCCATTATCCGTACCGTTTTCTATAAAGTACGTTCAGGTGACACCATCAGCGCTATTGCGACCAAGTTTAAAGTCAAAAGCAACGACATTGTGAAGTGGAACGCGCTACAAAATCAAAAGTACCTGAAACCAGGTCAACAATTAAAACTCTACGTGGATGTAACTAAGGTAAGTGTATGACCCCTTCCAGTAACCCGTTTGTCATGATGCTTGACATATTTCGCTCTCCAACCTCATGTTTTCTCGCGCTTTATCAGCGTGGTGCTTGGGGCTGGCAACCGTACATTGTTCTCATATTGACCCCATTCCTGTTTTGGGGAGCGTATTTTTCTAATGTGGACTTCCAGTGGTTGAGCCAAATTTTAACCCCTCAATTTCAACAAATTAATCCAGAACAATTAAAATTCTTGGACGATCCAAACACCTTGATGGCGAGTGAGATCATTAGCGATGTGTTTGGACGAACCTTGACGATTTTGATGTTGGCATTTTGGTTCACTCTGGCAACCAAGCCCAGCCAGCATCAACACGGGTTTTGGAAATGGTTTGCCGCTGCAGCAGTGATCACCTTCCCAGCGGTGTTAGGCGACTTCGCTAGCTATGCAAGTTTGATATTGAAACATGGTCAAGTGGTGATTTACGCCGCCGATCTCAATAGTCTCAATGGGTTGATCAAGCTACCATTGACAAACGAATGGTCTCAGTTTGCCAGTTCAATGCCTTTGCTACTTCCTTGGTACATTGTGCTTGGTTATGCAGCCGTGCTGACATGGACAGAGTTTGAACGTGGACAAGCTTTGGTGATCGCCGCCCTTCCTTGGGTGGGATACTATCTGATTTGGGCTATTTATCTGTTGGTAATGTAAAGCTGACCAACAGTGGATTATGATCAGAGGCGTCCGTTTGAGGCGCCTCTGCTTTTTGCACTTCTAAGCCTTTGTAAAACACATGATCAAGCGGCAGCCCTGTGATAAAACGAGTTCGCTGATCGGGTGAGAAAGCAACTTCAATAAGCCCAGCGTTTTCCAATCGTTCCGTTACCGCTTGCAAACGTTTTTCGCTCCAAGTATTAAAATCACCCGCGACAATTGCAGGCCCTGGATGCTCTTTTAACGCCGCAATCAGGTCATTGACTTGTTGCTGATATTCTTGCACACCCCAAGTGAAATTGACGGCATGCAGGTTAACCACGATCAACATTTGGCCATCGGAGAGCGGGTACTCCGAATACAATCCCGATTTAGGCAAGCGAATCCACGGCTCCAATTGGGTGTAGCCACACGCCAAGCGAGGCTTACGCCAGCCTAATGTCAAGACGCCAGCGGCTTTATCAAACGCTTTAAACGCGTTCACTTGCTCGCCGCTCCAACCACCAGAGGCTATCCAGCGTTTTAACCCATCTTCTAAGCTGGCTTCTTGCAACAGAATTAATTGTGCCCCAACACTCATTTGGGTCAGCACAGACTGCCAATTAGCGCGATTCTGTTTGTAAATATTCCACACCAACAGGTTCAGACGCCCCTCTTGATCAATGCTGGCACGCGTTGAACTTTCATAACAATGCAGTTGCTGGTTAAACGAACCGTCGCTGATAGTGGTCATTTCAGGCTGTTCAGGGATGTGGAAAACGGTGTGGAATGCAAATATCCCACCAAACACCAACGCCAATGGCAGCCCCACCCAAATGCGTTTTCTCATTCTCTTAATCTCTACTAAATGTCAGCACTAAAAAAAGGAGCCTTAGGCTCCCTTTTTGTGTGATTAAATCGCGTCTTCATCTTCTTCACCGGTACGGATACGTACCACGCGTTCGACGTTTGTGACGAAAATCTTACCATCACCAATTTTGCCAGTTTGTGCAGTTTCGATAATGGTCTCTACGCATTTATCCGCCACATCTTCTGTTACGACGATTTCCAGTTTCACTTTTGGCAGAAAGTCGACCATGTATTCCGCACCACGGTAAAGCTCAGTGTGGCCTTTTTGACGGCCAAACCCTTTCACCTCGGAAACGGTCATTCCCGTAATACCGACTTCAGCTAGCGCTTCACGAACATCATCGAGCTTAAAAGGCTTGATAATTGCTTCAATTTTTTTCATGTTCATCCCTTAAACTTCAATTTGTTAACCTATTATCGGTGAGCCATCGACAACATTCAATCACAAACCGCCCTATTCTCCCTGTATAAGACGAAAAAGCCAGAGCAACGGCTCTGGCTTTCGTCAAATCGATTTAATTATTTCAGGCTCGCATAATAAGCCGCCAAATTAGCAATATCCGCATCATTTAGCATTGCCGCTTGCGCTTGCATCACGACCGCTAAGCCGCCGTTACGCTCTTTGTTTTTGTACGCTTTGATAGCAGAGACAAGATACTGCTCATTTTGACCTTTGAGATTTGGGTAGCCCGGGATCGTAGCCATGCCATCCGCACCATGACAAGCGGCACAAACCGCAGCTTTTGCTTGCCCTGCAGCGACATCACCTGCAGCTAGAACACTTCCACTCATCAGGCCTAACCCTAGAGCCAAACCAATAGCGACTTTCTTCATTGCTTTTCCTTTTTTATATCCATGATGGTTATTATATCCATACGATTTTTACATGAATTTGGATTATTTGCGCCAAAACAGCTCACAATCTTGACCAATAAACTGGCGATCCACAAACAATCCCGCCACCGCCACAACCTGTTGGTGATACATCAAAATTGGCGTGCGACGGCGCAACCAACTTGGTACTTGGTATTCTTGAAACAGCTTTTTCAACTTCCGACTGTGACCTCGCTCCGCCGGATGGGCACTTAGCCCCTCTGGGTTAAAGCTTATCCACAACGCCTCACTTTGCTCTGGAAGCGCGATTTGACCGAAACCACGACTTAGCGTTAACTCAATCGTCCCTAAACCATCAGGCAAAGCAAGCGGTGTATTGAGCGTGATCGGCGCATGCCAAGCAGAGAGATCCTGGTTGTCTGCAACCAAATAAAGACGCTGATTGAAACGGCGTACCTGCCCTTGGCTCAGTTGCAATATTGGATTGGCATCTGCTTGAGAAAGCGCGACTTGCTGCCAAATGAGTGACAACTGATGACGCGTTGGCATAGGATGCCCAAGCTTTGCCAGCCACATTCTGAGCAACTTAAAACGAGCCAGCTCACTTTGCTGTGACAACAGCGTGATAGCTAAGCTCTGGTCTTCGCCAAACAGTTTCTCAAATACCGGTAACAGCAGCTCATCCAGTAACGCCTCTTGCTCCGCACAGAGCGTGGCACTGCGTTGAACAGACGCCGCAAAACTTGGCCATCGTTCAGACAGCGCGGGAAGGATTTGTTGGCGAAGAAAATTACGGTCATACCGCGTGTCTTGATTGCTCTCATCTTCCACCCAATGTAAACCGATGGCATGCGCACATCGTTCAATCTCTTGGCGTCGAACGTCGAGCAGTGGACGAATCAACCGCCCTTGAGAAAAGGGCATTTGCTGAGCCATGGACGACAGTCCCTTGGGGCCACTGCCTCGTTTTAGCGCCAGCAGAAAAGTTTCCACCTGATCATCCGCGTGCTGACCGGTGAGAAGAAGATCATCGGCGTTAATATGCGAAGATAAAGCTTGGTATCGTGCGTTGCGCGCTTCTTCCTCAATGCTATTCCCTTGGCTCAAATCCAATTGAACTCGCTCCACCGTCAGTGGAATCTGTTTTTCTTGGCACCAGGCTGCGCAGCATTGAGCCCATTGATCGGCATTGCGGCTCAAACCATGGTGCACATGAACCGCACAGCACGGCAACAGGTGCTCTTGAGCGTAACGATGAGCCAACTCGAGCAGCACCCTAGAATCTACCCCTCCACTAAAGGCAACCACTAAGCGAGTGTTCGCTTTGCGGTGTCGTTCCAGTACTTGAGAGAAGTGAGAATAGAGAGCGTCCATAGTGACTCCAAATTAAAAAAGGGGCTGAACACACGGTTCAGCCCCTTATTGTATACGATGCGTCTTGTAACCTAAAACTACGGTTTAGCAGTATCCGTAATTCATTAGGCGCTGGTAACGACGCTCAAGCAACACGTCTTGAGGGAACTGTTCCAGCTCCGCTAATTGACGTAGTAGCGTTGCTTTCATGTTCGCTGCCATTTGTACATGGTTGCGATGCGCACCACCAAGTGGTTCTTCGATGATTTCATCAATCAGTTCAAGCTCTTTTAGGCGAGATGCCACAAGGCCCATCGCTTCTGCAGCCTGTGGGGCTTTGTCAGAATCACGCCACAGAATAGAGGCACAACCTTCTGGTGAAATAACAGAGTAAGTCGAGTATTGAAGCATGTTCACGTAGTCGCCCACGCCAATGGCTAATGCGCCACCAGAACCACCTTCACCAACCACGTTACAGATCACTGGCACGGTTAAACCCGCCATCTCTTTTAGGTTGGTGGCGATCGCTTCTGACTGACCACGCTCTTCCGCACCGACGCCAGGGTATGCGCCAGCAGTGTCAATAAAAGTGATGATTGGCATTTGGAAACGCTCTGCCATTTTCATTAGGCGCAGTGCTTTACGGTAGCCTTCTGGCTTTGGCATACCAAAGTTACGCTTCACTTTTTCACGAGTCTCACGACCTTTTTGGTGGCCAATGATCATCACAGGACGACCTTCTAAACGGGCAATACCTGCAACGATCGCTTTGTCATCGGCATAAGCACGGTCACCCGCAAGTTCATCAAACTCTTCAAATACGTGTTTGACGTAGTCGAGCGT
Organism: Vibrio vulnificus NBRC 15645 = ATCC 27562; assembly: GCF_002224265.1. Taxonomy (NCBI): domain Bacteria; kingdom Pseudomonadati; phylum Pseudomonadota; class Gammaproteobacteria; order Vibrionales; family Vibrionaceae; genus Vibrio; species Vibrio vulnificus. The sequence goes on along the minus strand of NZ_CP012881.1, from coordinate 2,357,993 downwards.
ATAAGGGCGTTGAGGATGGCGAGCTAACTGCGCCGTTTCCCATGCACCAAGATCACTGAAAATTTTCTTCTTCAGTTCGAGGCTCTTCTTTTCAAGCTGTTCAATCTCTTTGTCAAGGTCAATAGCTGAATCTCCGCCATGACGAGAGACGTCGCGTAGGGCTTCAATTTTTGCTTCTAGTTCAGCAATCGGCTTTTCAAATTCTAGAAAATTCAGGCTCATCTATGAATCCTTGTTGATTCGGCTCGGTTAGCCAAATTTAGTTAAATTCGAGTTCTACCTGGTCTTTACCAAGCAACATTTTTAATTCATCAAGTAATGTATCACTAGGCGTTACTCGCCATTCCGTGCCCAATGTTAACCGCGCTCTGGCGTCGGCACGCTGGTAGTATACATTGACAGGAATCGTTCCGGCTTTATGCGGTTCTAAGATCCGACTAAAGCGCTCAAAAAACTGGTCATCAATCTGTGATGCGGCAATCGAAACAGACACCCCTCTGGCGTATTTTTCACGCGCAGAACCGAGGTCCATAACTTCGCGAGCCGTCATTTTAAGGCCACCATTGAAGTCATCAAAGCTGACCTGTCCAGAAACCACCAAGATTTTATCTTTTTCCAGTAGATCTGCATACCGTTCTAACGCATCTGAGAACAACATCACTTCCATACGACCGCTGCGATCATCCAATGTCATGATACCGATACGCGTACCACGCTTGGTGGTCATCACACGGGCGGCGATCACTAAGCCAGCCAGTGTCAGTGATTGATCACGACGCGTTGGGGTGGCGTCTTTTAATCGACAACTGGTGTACTTATTGAGTTCCGTGAGATACGCATTAACTGGGTGCCCTGTCAAATAAAGGCCCAGCGTTTCACGTTCCCCTTCAAGCCACACTTTTTCTGGCCAAGGTTCCACTTGAATGTATTTGTGTTCCACCTCTTCCGGCGCATCGGTCAATACACCAAACATATCGGCTTGGCCAAATGCTTCCGCTTGATGGTGTTGGCTCGCCGCTTTCACCGCGTCATCCAATGACGCCATTAATGCAGCACGATGCGGGCCAAGTCGGTCCAACGCACCTGCGTAAATCAGTTTCTCAATCACACGCTTGTTGACTTTCTTCAAGTCAATACGCGCACAGAAGTCAAACAAGTCTTTGAAGTGCCCACCTTTGGTACGCGCTTCGAGAATCGCATCAATCGGGCCTTCACCAACCCCTTTGATCGCGCCAATACCGTAAACAATTGCGCCATTTTCGTCCACGTTGAAACGGTACAGACCTGAGTTAATATCCGGTGGTAGTACCGTGAGTTTCATGCGGAAACATTCGTCCACCAAGCCAACCACTTTTTCAGTGTTGTCCATATCTGCGGTCATTACCGCGGCCATGAACTCGGCTGGATAATGAGTTTTCAGCCAAAGGGTTTGATATGACACCAAAGCGTAGGCAGCAGAATGCGATTTGTTGAAACCGTAGCCCGCAAATTTCTCTACCAAGTCGAAGATTTTCATCGCCAACTCGCCATCGACGCCATTTTTCACCGCGCCTTCTTCAAAGGTAGCGCGTTGCTTGGCCATCTCTTCTGGTTTTTTCTTACCCATAGCACGGCGCAGCATGTCCGCACCACCAAGGGTATAACCAGAGAGTACCTGAGCGATTTGCATAACCTGTTCTTGATACAGGATGATGCCGTAGGTTGGGTCAAGAATCTCTTTTAACGACTCATGTTGCCACTTTTCATCCGGATAAGAGATGGCTTCTCGGCCATGTTTACGGTCGATAAAGTTATCTACCATGCCCGATTGCAACGGCCCCGGACGGAACAGCGCCACCAGTGCGATGATGTCTTCGAAACAGTCTGGCTGAAGGCGTTTGATCAGCTCTTTCATGCCGCGCGATTCAAGCTGGAATACCGCTGTCGTTTCCGAGTTTTGCAATATACGGAACGATGCCGGATCGTCGAGCGGGATGGACTCAATGCGAACTGGCACTTTGCCTTCACGCTCTAAGCGCGGATTAATCAAACCTAACGCCCAGTCGATAATGGTTAACGTGCGCAGTCCCAAGAAGTCAAACTTAACCAAACCGGCGGTTTCAACGTCGTTTTTATCAAACTGAGTAACGGGGAAGTTACCTTCTGCATCGGCGTAAATCGGCGCAAAATCGGTGATCGTGGTTGGAGAGATCACCACCCCACCCGCGTGCTTACCGGCATTTCGTGTACAGCCTTCCAAAATGCGGCACATGTCGATGAGCTCTTTCACTTCCTCATCAGCTTCATACAGCTCAGGTAATGCTGGCTCCGCCTTAAATGCTTTCTCCAGCGTCATACCCGGATCGGGCGGCACCAATTTTGAAATGCGATCAACAAAACCAAACGGATGGCCAAGTACTCGGCCCACATCGCGAATAACGGCTTTGGCCGCCATGGTACCGAAGGTGATGATCTGTGATACCGCATCTCGGCCATACATTTCGGCCACGTGGTCAATCACTTGGTCACGTTTATCCATACAGAAGTCGACGTCGAAATCGGGCATGGATACACGTTCTGGGTTCAAGAAACGTTCGAACAGCAGATCATATTCCAACGGATCAAGATCGGTGATTTTCAATGCGTAGGCCACCAGCGAACCCGCACCAGAACCACGGCCAGGCCCAACAGGAATACCGTTGTCTTTCGACCACTGGATAAACTCCATTACGATCAGGAAGTAACCCGGGAAGCCCATTTGGTTAATCACATCGAGTTCGACCTGCAAACGTTCGTCATACTCAGGACGACGTTGCGCGCGAATCTCAGGATCAGGGAAAAGAAACTCGAGACGCTCTTCCAAGCCCTCTTTGGATTTCATCACCAAGAACTCGGTTTCTGCCATCCCTTCGGTTGGAAACGCAGGAAGGAAATATTCCCAAAGACGCACAGTAACGTTGCAGCGCTTGGCGATCTCAACACTGTTTTCAAGCGCTTCAGGAATATCGGCAAACAGCTCGCACATCTCTTCTTCGGTGCGTAAATATTGCTGAGGGCTGTAATTTTTAGGGCGACGTGGATCTTCTAACGTATAGCCATCATGAATCGCAACGCGAATTTCGTGAGCGTCGAACAGCTCTTGTCCAATAAAGACCACTTCGTTAGTGGCCACCACAGGGAGATCGTATTGCTCTGCCAGTTCGATGGCAAAATGCAGGTAAGTCTCTTCATCTGAACGGCCCGTTCGGATCAACTCTAGGTAGAAACGGTCGGCAAAGTGTTGCTGGTAAAACGCCACACAGCTTTCGACCAATTTTTGATTGCCTTTCAGCAGTGCTTTACCTATTTCACCGTTACGTGCACCTGAAAGGATGATCAATCCTTCTGATAGCTCAATCAACCACTCTTTATCGATGACAGGTTGATGTTGAACATGACCTCGCAAGTAGGCTTTGGAAATCAGCAGGGTCAGGTTTTTGTAGCCGGTATTATCTGCCGCCAAGACGGTTAGCTGGGTAAGTTCGTCACCAAATTCGGGCGATTGCATTTTGAAATCAGCACCAATGATAGGCTTAATGCCGTTACCATGGGCTGCGCCATAAAATTTCACCAAGCCACATAGGTTGGTAAAGTCTGTCAGCGCCATTGCAGGCATACCGAGCGCCGCCACCTGTTTGACCAGAGCCGGAACTTTATTGATGCCATCCACCATTGAAAAATCACTGTGTATTCGCAGGTGAACAAATTTTGGGTCAGACATGACGTGATACCGTTTTTAACTTCTGTTTTGTGCCGATTTTACCCCAAGAAAAGGGACAAGTGACACCCTTTACGCTGGGTAACATCAGGCAGTTTGCAGTACCTGCTGCTTTGTTACTCTTCAATGCCTAGTGCTTTCTTAACCGGCTTGAAACTTTTGCGGTGTTGCTCAATCACACCGTGCTTTTCGATTGCATCAAAATGCGCTTTGGTTGGGTAGCCTTTGTGCTGAGCAAAACCAAATTGTGGGTACTGCTTGTCGAGCTCTTCCATCTCTTGGTCACGTACGACTTTGGCGATGATAGAAGCCGCACTGATTTGAGCTACGCGTAAGTCACCTTTAACCACCGCTTGACTGTCCATTGGTAAAGCTGGGCAACGGTTACCATCAATCAAAACCAAATCGGGCTGTATCCCAAGCCCTTCAACGGCGCGTTGCATCGCCACCATGGTTGCTTGCAAGATGTTCAACTGGTCGATTTCTTCTGGCGAACAGCGGCCAACAGCCCACGCCAGCGCTTTCTCTTGAATTTCTGGCAACAAGGCTAAGCGTTTTTTTTCGCTCAGTTTTTTTGAATCGTTCAACCCTTCTATCGGATTGTTCGGATCTAAAATCACCGCTGCGGTGACGACATCCCCCACCAGTGGGCCTCGCCCCACTTCATCCACCCCCGCAATGCAGTGATAGCCCTGAGGATATTCAAAAGGAGGTAACTCTTTGGTTTCTTTTGCTGCCATCTTCTATTTCTCAATCAACTTTAACACTGCATTAGCCGCTTGTTGGTCGGCATCTTTGCGGATCCAATGATGCATCTCGGTGAACTTATCCAACATTTGGTGGTTGTCACCTTCTAACAAGCGAGATACCTCGCCAAACAAATTGTCTGGCGTGCAGTCATCTTGAAGATATTCTTTTACCAACTCAGTGTCGGCCAGAATGTTTGGCAATGAGACGTATTGGGTTTTAAGCAGGCGCTTAGCGAGGAAAGCCGTCACTGCATTGACACGATAGCCCACCACCATTGGGCGCTTAAGTAACATGCATTCGAGTGCCACGGTACCCGAGGCCAGCATGACCGCATCTGAGGCGGTAATGACATTTCGCGCGGTATCATCCACCAGTTTGAAATCCAACTCTGGCGCGTATTCTTTCCACGCTTGTTCAAACTGCTCGCGGCGTTTTTGGTTGACTAACGCGACAACAAACCCCAGTTCTGGGAATACCTGTTTCAGTTTCTTACATGTTTCAATGAATGGCTGCGATAGCATTTTCAGCTCACTACCACGGCTGCCTGGCAGCACTGCCAGCCATTGCTTATCTTGTTCCAACCCGAGCAACTCACGGGCTGGTGCTTTGTCTGATTCCAACGGAATAGCATCGGCGAGAGTATGGCCAATAAACTCACAAGGGACATTAAATTTGTCGTAAAAGGCTTTTTCGAAGGGCAGAAATGCCAATACCAAATGGGTGGCTTTCGCGATTTTGAAAATGCGTTTTTGACGCCAAGCCCATACCGAAGGACTCACATAATGCACCGTTTTAATGCCGGCGTTTTTCAGATCTAACTCAAGGCGTAAGTTAAAGTCTGGCGCGTCTATACCGACAAATACATCAGGAGGATTTTCGGTAAAGTAACGCGCCAGTTCCGCTTTCACTCTCAGTAAGCGAGGTAAGCGCCCCAAGACTTCCACTAGCCCCATCACCGCCAACTCTTCCATATCAAACAGTGACTGGCAGCCTTGAGCGATCATCTTTGGCCCACCGATACCAACAAATTCTGCATCAGGATGAACGGCTTTGATTGCTTTGATAAAGCCTTCACCTAGCGTATCACCAGAGAGCTCTCCAGCGACGATTCCAATACGCAATGGCTTGTTGCTCATGGTTTACTGACCTTTTTTGTTCCACGCTAAAAACACAAAAAGACCGCCATCAGAGACGGCGATCTTTTGTACAGTATGTCAAATCCGGACGATTAGCGAATAATGCCACGCTGTGATTTTTCCAAAAACTCTAGGAAAAGTTTCACCGCAGGAAACGCTTCCGTCTCTTTCGCGATTTCTTCTTTTGCCGCTTCTAGGGTTAAACCACTGCGGTAAAGCGTTTTGTATGCACGGCGAATAGCAAGAATTTCTTTCTTCTCAAAGCCACGGCGCTTCAAACCTTCCACATTGATGCCAAACGGTGCGCAATGATTACCTTGTGCCATCACATAAGGCGGCACATCTTGAACCACAATAGAACCGCCACCCAGCATACAGTGATCACCGATATGACAGAACTGGTGAATCGCAGACATACCACCGACAATCGCTTGGTTACCGACTTTGACGTGTCCAGCTAATGTTGCATTGTTAGCAAAAATACAGCGGTCGCCGATAACACAGTCGTGAGCAACGTGCGCATTGATCATAAACAAGTTATCACTACCAACGATGGTAATACCTTTGTCTTGTACCGTGCCACGGTGCATGGTGACACTTTCACGAATGGTGTTTCGATCGCCAATAATAAGCTGCGTATCCTCACCTGCAAATTTGAGGTCCTGACACGCTTCACCAATTGATGCAAACTGGAAAATGCGGTTTTCTTTACCAATTTTGGTTGGTCCTTTCACCACAACATGAGAAAGCAGTTCCGTGCCTTCGCCAATTTCAACTTTGCTATCCACATAGCAAAAAGGACCAATTTTAACGTTGGCACCTATCACAGCGCCTTCTTCTACCACCGCTGTTGGGTGGATTTGCGCAGTTGCATCAATCATATTAAAACTCTCTACGAGCACATTTCAGTTCAGCAGAACAAACAACGTCACCATCCACTTTCGCCACACCGGTGAAAGCGGCAATACCGCGACGCTCTTTAATGAATTCGACTTCGATGATAAGTTGGTCACCGGGTACAACTGGTTTACGGAACTTAGCACCATCAACGCTGGCGAAGTAATACAGCTCGTTCTCAGAAGGAGCGCCAAACGATTTAAATGCCAATAAACCGGTTGCCTGAGCCATGGCTTCAAGAATCAGAACACCAGGGAAGACCGGAAGTTGCGGGAAATGACCTGTAAACTGAGGCTCGTTAACCGACACATTTTTAATCGCATGAAGATATTTTTCTTCTTGGAAATCTACGACACGGTCGATCAGCAAGAATGGGTAGCGATGAGGAAGTAGCTCTTGAATTTCAGAGATATTCATCGTTTTCTTTTCAGTAGTCAAAGTCTTATTCCTATATTAATTCTTGGAAATATAGCGCGTCATTATAGAAGAAAAAGACTCGCTGTTGGCGAGCCTTTTGCAAGAAATTGGAATTAATCTTCCTTTTTCTGCTCGACGATTTTCTCAATCGCCTTCAAACGCTTATTCATTTCTTCAATGCGATGGACGCGAGCTGCGGTTTTACGCCACTCTTTATTGGTTTGCAACGGAATACCTGAAGAATAGACACCTTTTTCTTCGATGCTGCGCATCACCATGCCCATACCGGTGATATTGACACCGTCAGCAATGGTAATGTGACCGTTGATCACCGATGCTCCACCAATCGCACAATACTTACCAATGGTAGTACTGCCGGCGACTACTGTACCACCAGGCATCACGGTACCATATCCGATGTGCACGTTGTGTGCGATTTGCAGTTGGTTATCCAACACCACGTTGTCTTCGATGATCGTATCATCAAGCGCACCGCGGTCGATGGTGGTACATGCACCAATCTCCACACGGTTTCCGATGCGCACGGAACCCAACTGTGGGATTTTAATCCACTCGCCACGGTCATTTGCATAACCAAAACCATCCGAACCAATCACGGTGCCCGCTTGGATTAAACACTCCGCACCAATTTGAACTTGATGGTAGATGGTGACATTAGCCCACAACTTGGTATTTTGACCTATTGTGGCATTTTTACCGATAAAGCAACCCGCGCCGATGGCGACGTTATCGCCAAGCGTCACACCTGTTTCGATCACTGCATTTGCGCCGATAGAAACGTTCTCACCCAATACCGCGTCAGCAGCAATTACTGCCGACGACGCAATGCCATCCGCCGGTTTTGGTGTGGTGTCTAAGGCTTGCGCGACTTTAGCAAAAGCAACATAAGGGTCGTCGACCACAAGAACGTGACCAGAACAATGCTTACGTTGATCTGCCTTGAGCATCACAACCGTCGCCTTACACTCGGCTAAATGTACTGCGTATTTTGGATTAGAAAGAAACGTGACGTCTCCTTCACCCGCTTTATCCATTGGAGCCACACGCGAAACGCAAACCGTTTCATCTCCGTGCAACTCTCCCCCGGTAATTTTTGCTAATTCAGCTAATGTCAGTGTCATCATAAGAATAATTATTTAATTGATTTAATCACTTTCTCAGAGATATTGTACTCAGGCTTACCATATTGTAGTGCAGTGATGTCGATGACCATGTCGTAGCCTTCTTTCTCTGCAACCACTTTGACGGCGTCTTGAATCACTTTAAACAGTTTTTGTTTCTCTTCCGCTTCGCGACGCGCGCTCGCTTGCTCTAGTGCTTGTGCTTTGATCTTGTACTTGCTGTCTAGCTGACCAATCTCGATGCGCAGTTTTTCAACTTCTTCTTGACCTAAAAGCTCGCCATCGCGTTTTAGCTTTTCGATCTTAGTCTTAGCTTCCGCCTGAATCGCTTGCAGTTCAGCGGCTTTGTCTTTGAACTCTTCCTGCATTTTCTGCAATACCACTTCACGCTGTGGCAATGCTTGGAAAACTTGCGCTGTGTTGATGTAAGCAACTTTCTGCGCAGCTTCAGCTGCCGTTGCAAACATAGAAGAACTTAGTACTAGAAGGCCAACACCAGCCGCTTTGATCATTTTGTTCAAAATCATTTCCTCTGTTTTAGAAGGTTCTGCCGATTGTGAAAGTGAAGAATTCTTCGTCGTCACCTTCGTAAATATTAATAGGTTTCGCTAACGAGAAGACCAAAGGCCCCATCGGCGACATCCATTGCAACGCCACACCGTAAGATGAACGGTAATTGGTTGGATCGGAGTAATCGTAGTAGTACTGATTGCCGTAATCGGCACCGGATTTACGGTAGTCAAATTCCGTATCCCAAACGCTCGCCATATCATAGAAAATACTGGTACGGATTTGGCTACGCGCTTCATCAGACGCAAATGGGGTTGGAACGATCAACTCAATACTGGCCAGTGCAATGGCATTACCACCCACCGAATCATCCGTCGCGGTATCCGAACCGTTATTTGAACCACTGTAGTCACGATAAACCGCTTTCGGGCCTGCTGAGTTCGAACCGAAGCCACGCAAGGTGGTAAAACCGCCTGCGTAATAGTTTTCATAGAATGGGAACAAGTTGTCATTGCCATCCGTTTGACCATAACCATTACCGTAACCCAAGCGACCACGGAACAACAAAGTGAACTCATGTTTCTTCGTTAACGGAACATACTGTCTCACATCGTACTGCATTTTAAAGTACTGAACGTCAGAGCCAGGTACGGTCATCTTGTAAAATGCACGCTGATGGTTACCTGCGGTTGGGAAGTAACCACGGTTCAGGTTGTTACGCGTCCAGGACAGTGTGACATCAAAGTCATTGGTGTTTAAAGCCCCATCAGAGTCAATATTCGACGCTTGTGCTTGTAGGAATTGTTCTACCTGTAAGTAAGGTGACAAGTTACCGATCTTGTTGTGGGTATAACCCACACCAATTTCGAAACGGTTCAACTCATCGAAGGGGAAGCCCCATGTCAAGTTGGCCCCATAACTTTCATTGGTATAGTCAACAATGCCCGCTTCAGATGCTTCAAACTCGTTGTAGAAGATCTTACCGCCTAAGCTCACACCATCGAGGTTCCAGTATGGGTCACGATAATCTAAGCTCACGTTCTTTTGGTAATCGTTCATCATCGCGCTGATACCAACGCGGTTTCCGCTACCCAAGAAGTTCTCTTGCTGCAAACCAACCTGGAAGCTCACGCCCGACTCAGTACCGTAACCAATACCAAAGTTCACGCTACCTGAGTTTGCTTCTTTTACGTTGTAAACAAGATCTACTTGGTCTTCGCTGCCCGGTACACGAACGGTTTGCACATCCACCGTTTCAAAGAAACCGAGACGATTCAAACGCGTTTTACCCGTTTCAATCGCTTTTGAGTTCAGCCAGCTACCTTCCATTTGACGCATTTCACGACGCAACACTTCATCACGTGTTGAGTTGTTACCGGTAAAGCGGATATCACGAACATAGATACGGTTACCAGCTTCAACGTGAACAACCAGTGAAACTTGTTTGTTCTCATCGTCAAATTCAGGAATCGTGCTCACTTTAGGGTAAGCGTAACCTGCTTCACCCAATACACGTTTGATGTTTTCTTCAAGCGTAGTGACGGCAGAACCGTTATACGTTTCACCTGCTTCAAAAGGCACGAGAGCCTTAAACTCTTCCTCTTTGCCAATCAGTTCACCACGGAAGTTAACCTCTTTGACGCTATACGGTTCGCCCTCATCCAGCACGAGAGTGATATAAACACCCTTCTTGTCCGGTGAAATAGCCACTTGAGTCGATTCCACATTGAACTTTAAGTAACCTCGGTCAAGGTAGAAAGAGCGCAACGCTTCAATATCACCAGACAGTACTTGTTTCTGGTACTTCTCGTCAGCAAGGAAGTTCCACCAAGGCACATCCACGTTCAAGTTAAAACGAGAAAGTAGCTCGTCGTCAGCGTAAACGGTATTGCCGATAAAGTTGATTTGCTGAATTTTGGCAGATACGCCTTCAGTGAAGACAAATTTTAAATCGGCACGATTACGTGGCAATGGCGTCACAACCGCTTTTACTGTTGCGTTGTATTTGCCCACGCTGTAATAGAAATCTTCGAGACCTTTCTCAATATTGCTGATGGTCGTTCGATCAAGCGCCTCGCCCTCACGGATACCTGAAGCATCAAGGTTCTGTTGAAGCTGTTCTTCTTTGATCGCTTTGTTACCAGAAAACGAAATACTCGCGATCGTTGGTCGCTCTTTCACTTGCACTATCAGCACATCGCCATCACGGAGAACTTTGACATCCTCAAAGTTACCTGATGCGTATAACGCCTTAATGATTGCCGATACGTCTTTTTGTTCAACCGTATCACCCACGCGGACGGGCATTTTAAGCAATGCAGCACCGAGTGCTACACGCTGTAGTCCTTCAATTTTAATGTCTTGTACAACAAAGTTTTGGGCTCCGTTTGCGGACACGCTGGTTGCCAATAATGTTGCGAACAGAATCTGCTTGATCGCCATAATTGTTTTAATTATTCCTTGCTACTGCTCTTTGTCTCTGAACCATCACAGACGAGTAAAATCATTAAATAATGCCAACGCCATCAGTGAAAAAATCACTGCACCGCCGATGCGGTATCCCATTTCCTGAATTTTCTCAGGCACTGGGCGTCGGATGACTGCCTCAATGGCAAAAAACAACAGATGTCCACCATCTAACATTGGAAGTGGCACTAAGTTAATTATCCCTAAGTTGATACTGATAAGGGCAAGAAAGCCAAGAAAGTAGACTAAACCATAGTCTGCTGTGGCACCTGCGCCTTTGGCAATAGAGATCGGCCCGCTTAGGTTATTTAAACCCACATCACCAGTTATCAGCTTCTTCAGCATGCTAATGGTCAGATCGATAACTTGCCCAGTTTTCTCAACGGCTTTGGCTACAGATTCGAATACACCAAATTGGAGATCGAAGCGATAACTTTCCGGCCATTCTGCGACTTCTGGAGCAATACCTGCAAAACCGATCACACTACCATCAGACAAAGAACGGCTGTCTGGTGTTAATGTGAGCACTTGCCTCTGCCCAGCACGCTCAACTTCAACGGACAACGATTTAGAAGGATTCGAACGAATCCACTCTACAACATCATCCCACTGTTCAATTGGTTGTTGATCGATGGACACTAATCGGTCACCGTTCACTAAGCCCGCTTTTTCTCCTGCGCCGCCCTGAGAAACATTGGCTAAACGCGTGAAAATTTCGGGTGAAAAAGGACGAAAACCGAGTGACAACATCGCTGACTCTTTTTCAGGGTCAAACTTCCAATTGGAAATATCCAACATCACCGTGCGTTCGGAGCCTATTTCCTCGGAAGGCGCTACCGTAAGCGCCATCTGAGCATCACCAATATGAGAAATCAACTGCATGTTGACCGATTCCCAATCGGGAGTTTTGATACCTGAAATGGCTTTTAGTTCCATTCCGGTTTCAATTCCCGCTTCAGCGACAATAGAGTTTGGGGTCACAGAGCCAATCACAGGTTTGACGGCGGGTATACCGATGAGAAAGACCAACCAGTAGGCAAAAATCGCAAACAAGAAGTTAAATATCGGCCCTGCAGCTACGATGGAAGTACGCTTCCATAACGGTTTGCTATCAAAAGCATATTGACGGTCATCGTCATTGAGTTCATCAACGCGTCCATCCAGCATTTTGACGTAGCCCCCTAAAGGAATTACGGAAATACTGTACTCGGTGCCGTCTTGGCCGACCTTACTCCAAATGGATTTACCGAAGCCAATTGAAAACTTCTCTACTTTCACGCCACAGCGGCGTGCGACCCAAAAGTGGCCAAACTCGTGCACGGCCACCAAAATGCCCAGCGCAACGATAAAGGAGACTAGGTTCCACAAGATATCTGTCATTGTGCACGCTCTCTAACAACTTCATCGGCTAATGTTCTTGCCATTCTATCGAGCTCTAATAAGCTTTCCAAGCTATCTAGGCCGGATGCTAACGACTGTTTACATACTTGGTTTAAAACTGAGTCATTCACCCGTGCGATATCTGTAAATTTAATTTGGCGAGCAAGAAATGCCGCCACCGCCACTTCATTGGCTGCATTGAGCGTCGTTGTCGCATGCTGACCTAAGTAACACGCCTCAATCGCTAGTGCCAAACATGGGTAACGTTCGAAATCAGGTTGTAGGAAAGTGAGTTCGCCAATTTGCGTGAAATCCAACGGTTTCACACCTGCTTTAACGCGTTCGGGGTAAGAGAGGGTTAACGCTATCGGCGTCGCCATATCTGGCTCGCCCATCTGAGCCAACACCGAGCCATCGAGATATTGCACCATCGAATGGATCACTGACTGGGGATGAATGATCACTTTAAGCTGATCTCTGCTGGCATTAAATAACCATTTGGCTTCGATATACTCTAAGCCTTTATTCATCATTGTCGCAGAATCAACCGAAATTTTTGGCCCCATCGACCAGTTAGGATGCGCAATCGCCTGCTCTGGTGTCACGGCTTCTAATTCGGCCACATCAGTGTAACGAAACGGCCCGCCAGACCCTGTCAATAAAATATGACTCACCCCTTGAGACGCTAAGTCACAGCGACCAAGGTTGCCCTGAACGGTTTGAGGTAAACATTGAAAAATGGCGTTATGTTCACTATCCACAGGCAACAACTGAGCGCCTGATTTTTCGACTTCATCAATAAACAGCTGCCCAGACATGACTAAGGCTTCTTTGTTCGCCAGCAAAATTCGTTTGCCTGCTTTGACTGCCGCCATGGTAGGGACTAGACCTGCCGCTCCAACAATCGCGGCCATCACGCTGTCTATCTGCTCAAGCGTAGCGACATAGCAAAGTGCTTCTTGTCCGCCAAGAACTTGTGTGTTGGGAGCCAAGACGGCAAGCGCCATTTTAAGACGCAGCGCAGCTTCTTTATTGGCCATAACAGCGTATTCCGGCTGCCATCGTTGGCAAAGTTGCTGCATTTTCTCCACATTTGAATCTGCAGCCAAGGCAACCACAGAAAACTTATCTGGGTTTTGTTCAATGACTTTTAGAGTGCTTGCACCAATTGAGCCTGTTGCACCTAGAATCGTTAGCTTTTGCATAACTGTTGACCGAATAGAGAAACAAAAGGGGAAACGGCATCATCTCCCCTTATAAATATCAGAACAAGAAATAAAGAAGAGCAAAAATCGGAAATGCGGCAGTAAGGCTATCGATTCGGTCAAGGATACCGCCATGACCAGGAATGATATTACTGCTGTCTTTGATGCCCGACTCTCGCTTAAACATACTTTCGACAAGATCTCCAAGCACCGAAATAACCACGGTGGCAAGCGTAATCAAAACCATGTGTAGTGGACTAGAGAATGGAATGTCAAACCAACCAGAGAAGAACCAACCAACAACAATGGCAGTAATAACACCACCAATAAGGCCTTCAATGGTTTTATTTGGACTCACTTTAGGCGCCATTTTACGCTTACCCAACGTTTTACCAGCGAAATAGGCACCGCTGTCTGCAGCCCAAACCAAGAGACACACAAACATCACCAGTTTTGCACCAAAATAAGGGGCGCTTTCAATATCAACGGCGCGTAATAAAATCACACTCCACATAAAAGGGATAAGGGTAAGCAAGCCAAAAAGGTGACGTAGAGATTTGTGACCTTGCCAACTCTGTGTGGATTTAGGATAAGTGATGGCCAAAGCACTGGCATAGAGCCACCAGATACTGCCTGCAGCGAGCATAAGATAGTGCGGCAGGCCAATTTGGTTCAGACTGGCAGAATCAGCTTCAATCCAGAAAAAACTGCCGATCGTCACAACAACCGCTGGCAGCATGGCTTTGATACGAGACTTTGCCTCAACAAATTGAGTCCACTCCCAAAAACCCAAAAAAGTCACGGCTGTAAGCGCTGCGATAAAAAGTGGTAGAGATAATTCAAAAATCCCCAGAATTACCAAAGGTGCAAGAATTAGTGCAGTAATTATTCTTTGTTTCAAACTCATTGATCCTTATTGAGCACTCATCAGGGCCTTGATTTGCTCGCCAGTACAACCAAAGCGGCGCTCGCGATTTACAAACCATGTGATCGCCTCAATCAGGCTTTCTTCACCAAAATCAGGCCAAAATACGGGCGTAAAGTACATTTCAGCATAGGCCATTTGCCACAACATAAAATTACTAATGCGGCATTCTCCACTTGTGCGAATGAGCAGGTCCACTTCTGGCAGATCTGACATGGTCAGATGCTTAGCAATGTCGTTTTCCGTAATGCCCTCAGCCGACAACTCACCAAGTGCCACTTGCTGCGCCACTTTTTGTACGGCCTGAGTGATATCCCATTTGCCACCGTAGTTAGCAGCAACATTAATCACCATACCTGTGTTACTTGCTGTTAGCTCTTGTGCTTCTACAATCTTTTTTTGCAAACGTTCGCTAAAACGTGAGGTATCACCGATGATGCGTAAACGCAGGTTGTTCTTATGTAATTTCTTCACTTCGCTAGACAGTACGGTGATGAACAGTTCCATCAACAATCCGACTTCCTCTTCAGGACGACGCCAGTTTTCACTACTAAAAGCAAACAACGTAATGGCTTGGATATTCAGTTTCGATGCAGCTGCGATGGTTTTACGAACGGCGCTAACCCCTTTTTTATGTCCGAAGACGCGAGGTTGACCCTTAGATTTAGCCCAGCGACCATTGCCGTCCATAATAATGGCAATATGCTTAGGAAGAGATTCGGTGAAGAGTTGAGAATTTTGCATAAAGAGTTAACTGAGTTCCATCAGTTGGATAGAGTAACACAAAAAAACGCTGTGCTGCGAACACAGCGTTTTCCAACAGTGATGTGAATGGAAATATTAAACTTCCATCAACTCTTTTTCTTTTGCCGCAAGAACGTCGTCGATCTTCTTCACTGCAGCATCAGTAAGTTTTTGAATTTCGTCTTGCGCTTTACGATCTTCATCTTCTGAAATTTCTTTTTCTTTCAGTAGCGCTTTAAGATCGCTGTTTGCGTCGCGACGGATGTTACGAACTGCGACACGACCACCTTCAGCTTCACCACGAACGATTTTAACTAGGTCTTTACGACGTTCTTCTGTAAGCGGTGGAAGTGGAACGCGAATAACAGTGCCTGCAGACATTGGGTTTAGACCAAGGTCAGACATCATGATCGCTTTTTCAACTTTCTGAGTTAGCTCTTTATCAAAAACAGTGATAGCCAGTGTACGCGCATCTTCCGCAATTACGTTCGCCACTTGAGTTAGCGGCGTTGCTGCGCCGTAGTAATCTACAGAGATACCAGACAGCAGACTTGGGTGCGCACGACCAGTACGAACTTTAGACAGGCTGTTTTTAAGCGCTTCAACACTTTTTTCCATGCGCTCTTGCGCGTCTTTTTTAATATCGTTAATCACGGTTTCACCTTAAAAATGTCGTCTTTCTACTAGAAAGCTTGTTCGGGGTTCGTTTACGCCATTGCCTTATCTGCAATGGCATATTAACAGCTTAGGCGGTAATTAGCGTACCTTCAGCTTCACCCATCACCACGCGGCGCAAAGCACCCGGCTTGTTCATATTAAATACGCGGATTGGCATTTTGTGGTCACGTGCCAATGTAAATGCTGCCAAATCCATCACTTTCAGTTCTTTTTCAAGAACATCGGTATAAGAAAGCTTATCATACAGCTCTGCGTCTGGGTTGGCTACCGGGTCAGCAGTAAATACGCCATCCACTTTAGTCGCTTTTAAAACGACATCCGCTTCAATCTCAATACCACGTAGGCAAGCAGCAGAATCCGTAGTGAAGAATGGGTTGCCAGTACCTGCAGCAAAGATAACCACTCGACTTTGACGAAGTTCACGAATGGCGTCTGCCCAATTGTAGTCGTCGCACACTCCCTTTAAAGGGATAGCTGACATCACACGAGCGTTAACGTAAGCACGGTGTAGCGCATCGCGCATCGCTAGGCCGTTCATCACCGTTGCTAGCATCCCCATGTGGTCACCCACAACACGGTTCATGCCTGCTTGCGCTAGACCAGCGCCACGGAACAAGTTACCGCCACCGATAACCACACCGACTTGTACACCAAGTTCTACTAATTCTTTTACTTCCTGAGCCATACGGTCAAGTACAGTAGGATCAATACCAAAACCTTCTGAGCCTTGCAGAGCTTCGCCACTCAGTTTTAACAGAATACGTTGATACGCTGGTTTAGGGTTAGTCGTCATGGAGTACACCTTACAAAAGAGAGTTGTTGGTTAACAGTCATGAATTGAGATTAGGGAAGAGCGTGGTGAGGAATGACTTTCTCACTCTCATTTCGTCACTGGCTAATACAAAAGTCAGTGTTCAATCCCAATTCATCACGGCTAAAATTTACCGCTTATTCGTAAAAAGACCGCAGCCTTGGCTACGGTCTAATCTTTGCACAATCTCTAAGGATTAACCTTTTTGAGCCAGTGCAACTTCTTCTGCGAAGCTTAGGCCTTCAGCTTTCTCGATACCTTCACCAACTTCTAGGCGAACGAAAGTAACAACAGAAGCGCCACGCTCTTTAAGGATTTCAGCAACAGATTTCTTAGGTTCCATTACGAATGGTTGACCAGTCAGAGAAACTTCGCCAGTGAATTTCTTCATGCGGCCTTCAACCATTTTCTCTGCGATTTCTTTTGGCTTACCTTCGTTCATAGCGATTTCTACTTGAACTTCACGCTCTTTCGCTACAACGTCAGCTGGTACGTCTTCTGGGTTCACGTATTCTGGGCGAGAAGCCGCAACGTGCATTGCGATGTGTTTTAGAGTTTCAGCATCACCTTCACCAGCAACAACAACACCGATTTTCTCACCGTGACGGTAAGAAGCTAGCGCAGTACCTTCAACGAACTGAACGCGACGGATGTTGATGTTTTCACCGATCTTAGCAACTAGAGCAACACGCTCTTCTTCGAATTTAGCTTGTAGCTCTTCGATAGACGCTTTAGATGCCAATGCTTCAGCTGCAACTTTGCCAGCGAATGCAGTAAAGTTACCGTCTTTAGCAACGAAGTCAGTCTGACAGTTTACTTCAAGAAGAACTGCAACACCGTTTTCTTCTTTAATGAAGATTGCGCCTTCAGCTGCAACGTTACCAGCTTTCTTAGCTGCTTTCGCTGCGCCAGACTTACGCATGTTTTCAATTGCTAGTTCAACGTCGCCGTTAGTTTCAACAAGCGCCTTCTTACATTCCATCATACCTGCGCCAGTACGTTCGCGCAGTTCTTTTACTAGAGCAGCAGTAACAGCCATTCTCTATTCCTCAGTTAATTCTGGATACGGTAAAAATCAGGGGCCAGTATTTCGGCCCCTGATGCTAACTATAACTTAGTTTATGCGACAAACAGGTTGCACATGGACTAAGTGTGACACAGAGCCGCGATTATTCAGCTTCTACGAAACCGTCTTTCTCAGCTACAGCTGCAACGTCTTTGTTACGGCCTTCAGTTAGAGAAGATGCCGCAGCGTTCAGGTATAGTTGAACTGCACGGATAGCGTCATCGTTACCTGGGATGATGTAATCAACGCCGTCTGGGTTAGAGTTTGTATCAACTACTGCGAATACTGGAATGCCCAGGTTGTTCGCTTCTTTGATAGCAATGTGCTCGTGATCAGCATCGATTACGAATAGAGCGTCTGGAAGACCACCCATATCTTTGATACCACCAAGAGACTTCTCTAGCTTCTCCATTTCGCGAGTGCGCATTAGAGCTTCTTTCTTAGTAAGCTTGTCGAAAGTACCGTCAGTAGACTGAACTTCAAGCTCTTTTAGACGTTTGATTGACTGACGAACAGTTTTGTAGTTAGTCAGCATACCACCCAACCAACGGTTGTTTACGTAGTACTGGTTGCTTGCGATTGCAGCTTCTTTAACAGCTTCAGATGCAGCGCGCTTAGTACCTACGAAAAGAACTTTACCTTTTTTCTCGCCAACTTTAACTAGCTCAGCTAGAGCTTCGTTGAACATTGGTACAGTTTTTTCTAGGTTGATGATGTGAACGCGGTTACGAGCGCCAAAGATGAATGGCTTCATTTTTGGGTTCCAGTAACGAGTTTGGTGACCGAAGTGTACACCCGCTTTCAGCATATCGCGCATTGATACAGTTGCCATTTTAAAATCCTCTATGGGGTTAGGCCTCCACATCCCCCATGTATCCGACCCTAGCCTAATCGCTGGGCACCCCGGAACATGTGTCGGAATGTGTGTGATTTAAAGAAAAAGTGTTTTTGGAAGAAGCCTGCTTCGCCATTAAGTTTCTCTTAACGAAGAGAACAGTCCTCATTTCCGGCGCGCTTTATACCATATTTTGCCCATTGAAGGCAAAAAAAAATGCATTTAGCCATGAAGCCAAACGAATGCAACCCATAAAAAATAGCCCTGGATAGGCTCTCGTTTTTCAGACAAATACACATTCTCATTTCTTCCTGTTAGAATGCCGCATCAGCACACTCTGATGTGCCCCCGAATTAAGTAGAGAAAGCCAATGTCAATTAAGATTAAAACTACTCAGCAAATTGAGCGCATGAGAATTGCCGGTAAACTGGCCGCAGAAATCCTGGAAATGATTGAGCCATACATCAAGGAAGGGGTAACAACGGATGAACTGAATCAGATTTGTCACGATTACGCTCTAGAAAAAGGTGCTTACTCTGCGCCATTGGATTACCACGGTTTTCCTAAATCGATTTGCACGTCAATCAACCACATTGTTTGTCACGGCATTCCAGCATCAAAAGATGAAATCGGCAGCAACGGCCAAATGAAACCTGCGATTTTGAAAAATGGCGACATCGTTAACGTTGATATCACGGTGATCATTCCTGATGACGAGAAGGCCGATCTCTCGCTTCGTCCTCAAGGTTTCCACGGTGATACATCAAAAATGTTCCTCGTTGGCGATGTTTCTCCAGCCAACAAACGCCTATGCATGGTGGCGCAAGAGGCCCTGTACATTGGTATGCGTCAAGTCAAACCGGGTGCGACCGTGGGTGATATTGGTACCGCGATCGAGAAATACATCAAAGACAATAATAAAAACAACCCACGCAATAAGTTCTCTATTGTGAAAGATTTCTGTGGTCACGGCATTGGTGATGAGTTCCACGAAGAACCTCAAGTCGTTCATTACCGCAATAGCGATCGTCGTGTGTTAAAAGAAGGCATGTGTTTTACTATCGAGCCGATGATCAATGCAGGTAAATTCGGTTGTACTGTCGATGCTGAAGATGATTGGACGGTTTACACTGGTGACGGTAAAAATTCAGCACAGTGGGAACACACGATTCTCGTCACTAAAGACGGTTGTGAAGTGCTCACTCTGCGCAGTGAAGAATCCATCCCTCGCCTTATGAAGAATATCTAATCCCATCGGATCATTTCGTTTTTCTATCCCCGCCTATGCGGGCAATGTAGTTCACTTAAGAGGAGCTGCCTTGCGATTAACAGGATATCGGGTCTTTGATATTTTTACCGCCCTAGGCCGATTTGGCTTAGGGCGTTTGTCTATAAAAAGGATGGATAAGTCTCCGCGCAGACTTTTTAGACGCTTCGGTGTATTACCTGGAGATACCGCTTTGCTCATTACTTTCAGTTGACTAGCGATGAACTGACAAGCGTATTTAAAACTGATTTCATTGGCCATTCGACCATGTGCTACGGCCGCTTGACTGGCTTCTCGTCTTACCAAGTTATAACCAAGCAACAGCCCCCATAACTCTTGATAGACAAGCTCGACCGTCTTACTCCTCAGCACTAACGCGTTGTGCTGCATCGAACTTTTTATGTCTCTGTACCCTAACTCAATTTCCCATCTCTCATGGTAAAGCTCGGCTACTGATTCCGCATCGTACTCTTCCCTAGGCAAAGACGTAAACACTGTTTTGTGCTTACCTTGTACTTGATAAGTAACGGCTCTGACTTGCCATTTTTCAGGTAGGTTAGGATTTTTCTTGCGAGCCTGTGGAGAGACTTTCATTTCTACCAACATGTCGTCGCTCTCTTCATCGTCCAGAAGTCTGAATTTCACCCCTTTCTTCGCTGGTAACAACCAATGCCTGTTGGAGCCACTATTTTGGAGAGAAAGAAGTAAGTCTGCGCCATAAAACCCCTTATCTAGTAAAGTCACTGAGTTATCAGGTAGAGAGTCAATAAAGGGCATTGCAAGTGGTATTTCACCACGACGATAGGGGCTTATAGCTGCGTCTACAATGACATGTGAGCGAACATTCATCATGGTCACCACCCTAAGTACTGGATGAGGTGTCTGCCTCTCGCTGGATGTATTACCTGACCCAAAATGTTCTCTTAGTTCTGATGTATCAGCGGTTCGAAAAAGAGCCCCATCAATAGCGAAGACTTGTAAGCCTTGCCAAGTATCCTCGGGGTAACGCTCTAGACCCCATGTGTGACTGCATTGTCTAAACAACCATTCTGGAGCCGCTTTACCAAGGCGTTGCCTTGCTTGCGTTAAAGCACTTTTAGCTAGCAGTTCCTCATCGGCTAAGCCCTCGGCACAGACATTCATTCGCCGTGCGACTTCTGCAATAGACTCATTGCGGAAAAACGCCATTCCAACAATAAGCCAAAGAACCATATCACTAGGTAAACGACGTCGACGAATTGTCGCTTTATCGGAAAGTGTTGCCGCTTTAGCAACCCACTCATCAGGAATATGCTCGGAGAAGGTGGTTAGCTGAGCGACATCAACAGGACTCTCTTCAAGAAAGTCAGCAAAATAGTTTTGGATAGACATAAAAAATCGGAAACCTATAAACAGGTTTCCGATTGTCTCTCATCAGAAGGATCGGTCAACCGATCCTTATCTGATCTACATTGCGCCTATGCGGGGATATTTTTTATCAGTCGCAACTCTGTTACATTCATTAGCAGATAACGATTGCACGGATAGCAAACTATGGCTTTTCAATCTCCACTCACCTTCAATGACGAACAACTGACGGTTGCCCAACTTAAATCACAGCTCGATCTTTTTGCCAATGAGCAGAAACAAGCGTTTCTTAACCATCATCCGGTGACAGACTTAGTGCTCTCACGCGCGGAATACATGGATCTGCTATTGACCCGTCTTTGGCGCTACTACGGGTTTAGCGAAATTCACAATATTTCCTTGGTCGCGGTAGGGGGATATGGCCGAGGTGAGCTTCACCCGCTATCCGACATCGATATACTGGTGCTCTCTAAACACAAACTACCCAGCGAGTTAGAGGCCAAACTGAGCGAGTTCATCACTTTACTTTGGGATTTGCGCTTAGAAGTGGGTCATGCTGTCCGTACGGTTGAAGAGTGCGCAGCAATAGGCCGTGAAGATTTGACCGTCGCCACTAACCTGCAGGAAGCTCGATTGTTGTGCGGCAGTGAAAACACCTTCCAAGATTTGAAAAAAGTGGTGCTCTCTGACTCCTTCTGGCCCAGTGAGACCTTCTACCGTGCCAAGATTCAAGAGCAGCGCGATCGCCATGCTCGTTATCACGATACCACTTACAATTTGGAGCCCGACATAAAATCGACACCGGGTGGATTACGCGACATTCATACCTTAAGTTGGGTAGCGCGTCGTCATTTTGGTGCCACTTCGCTGCTTGAAATGAGCCGCTATGGTTTTCTGACCGATGCCGAGTATCGCGAACTGGTTGAATGCCAAGATTTTCTATGGCGAGTGCGTTTTGCGCTACACATCGAGCTAAAACGTTATGACAATCGATTGACCTTCGCCCATCAAATACAGGTCGCTGAACATTTGGGCTTTAAAGGTGAAGGAAACCGCGGCATTGAAATGATGATGAAGGAGTTCTACCGCACACTACGCCGTGTTGCGGAGCTCAATAAGATGCTGCTCAAGCTGTTTGACCAAGCCATCATTAACGGCGGGGAAACCGAGCCAGCGATCATCATCAATGAAGATTTTCAACGCCGAGGCCGTTTAATCGAGGCGCGTAAACCAGCATTGTTCCAAGCACGTCCAGAAACCATTCTTGATATGTTTTTGCACATCGCCAACGATTCCACCATCGACAGTGTCAGCCCGCCAACGCTACGCCAATTGCGCACCGCTCGCCGCCGTTTGAACAAATTTCTTCATACCATTCCGGAAGCGCGTGAAAAATTTATGCAGCTGGTTCGTCACCCGAATGCACTTCATCGAGCCTTTAGCTTAATGCATAAGCTTGGGGTACTCGCCGCTTATTTGCCTCAATGGAGTCAGATTGTCGGGCAGATGCAATTTGACCTTTTCCACGTCTATACCGTGGATGAACATAGTGTGCGACTGCTCAATCACATTAACACCTTTAGTTATGCGAAGAATCACGACAAACACCCCATCTGTTGTGAGCTTTATCCAAGGCTGCAAAAGAAAGAGTTATTGATTCTTGCCGCGATTTTTCATGACATCGGCAAAGGACGTGGCGGCGATCACTCAGAAATTGGCGAGAAGGAAGCGTACGATTTCTGTATTGAACACGGTCTTTCCAAGCCCGAAGCCAAACTGGTTTCTTGGCTGGTGCGACACCATCTGCTGATGTCGGTCACGGCTCAGCGTCGCGACATTTATGACCCCGAGGTGATCACTGAGTTTGCCAAACAAGTGCGCGATGAAGAACGTTTGGAATACTTGGTTTGCCTCACCGTCGCAGACATTTGTGCCACCAACCCAGAGCTTTGGAACAGTTGGAAACGCACCTTGCTAGCGGAGCTGTTTTATTCCACCCAAAGAGCCTTACGACGTGGATTAGAAAATCCAGTCGACGTGCGTGAGCGTATTCGTCACAACCAACAGCTTGCTTCAGCTTTACTGCGTAAAGAAGGCTTTACCGCTCGAGAAATCGAAGTATTGTGGCAACGTTTCAAAGCGGATTATTTCCTGCGCCACACTCATAAACAGATCGCCTGGCATTGCGAACATATTCTGCGTATGGACAACCCTGAGCAGCCTTTAGTGCTCATGAGTAAAAAGGCCACTCGTGGCGGCACCGAGGTTTTTGTCTACACCAAAGATCAACATGCGCTATTTGCCACCGTGGTGGCAGAGCTAGACCGTCGTAATTTTAACGTGCATGACGCACAGATCATGAGCAGCAAAGACGGTTACGTACTGGATACCTTTATGGTACTCGACCAACACGGCCAAGCAATCGACGTCGACAATCACAAAGCGGTCATCAAGCATCTGATGCACGTGCTAACTGATGGTCGTCCCACCAAAGTTAAAACCCGTCGCACGCCTTATAAGTTGCAACATTTCAAAGTGAAAACCAAAGTGGATTTCCTACCCACGAAGAGTAAAAAACGCACCTTGATGGAACTGGTGGCGCTCGATACTCCAGGGCTACTTGCGATTACAGGCGCGACCTTCGCTGATATGGGATTCAACTTACATGGGGCAAAAATCACCACGATAGGTGAACGAGCGGAAGACTTATTTATTCTGACGAGTGAGAATGGCGGACGACTCAGCGAAGAGCAAGAAGTCCAGTTACGCGAAAAACTGATTTACAACATCGCCGAACTCGCCCCTTAAGCTCATCATAAAATTCTGCTTTTGATAAATCCCTCAGCATGCTCTGCTGAGGGATTTTTGCACCAAGGATACCGAGCGCGATCTCGTGCACAACTTAGTCAATTGGTCGGATTATCAGCTATCTACCACATGATTTGACTGCTACATTGAATCTTAACAGTCATACCTAAATAGAGGTCGCTTATGTATCCACACCTCACTGGACTGGGTATTCATGATCCTAGCCAGATTGAACGCTACTCGCTCCGTCAGGAAGCACACAAAGACGTATTAAAAATCTATTTCCACAAGCAAAAAGGCGAGTTTTTTGCCAAAAGCGTGAAATTCAAGTATCCACGACAAGTCAAAAATGTCCTGGTTGATAGCGGTAGTCATCAATATAAAGAAGTCACAGAAATTAATCGCAACCTCACCTTAGTCATTGATGAGCTCAATAAAATCACCAAGCCCCCCAAACAAGAAGATGTGGATATCAAACAAAAGATCCTCACCGATCTGAAGCATCTTGAGAAAGTGGTGGCGAGCAAAATTGCCGAAATTGAAGCGGATCTCGAAAAACTCAAATAAGCGAAGCTCGCCTCATTGGTTTAAAACTGCATAAATGACAAAGGGTTGATAGGACATCAACCCTTTTTACTGTGCTCACCCAATATGAATGCGTTAGTGGCTTGCGGTAAGCAAGGTGCTCGGCCACTCAAAACGTTCAAACAGCTGTTGCCAAACTTTATCGACCTCTGCTCGAATCACCACTTCTTGCTGTGTATACGGATGGACAAATCTCAGTTCAGAGGCGTGCAGCAGCAATCTCGGCGCGTCAAACTCTTCACGGAACAGCTTATTGTGTTTGCCGTCACCATGGGTGGTATCACCCACGATCGGATGACGAAGATGCGCCATATGGCGACGAAGTTGATGCTTACGACCAGTTTTCGGCTTGAGCTCCATTAATCCATAGCGGGTCGTTGGGAATTTGCCCGTTGAATAAGGAACTTCCACTTTGGCAAGCGGTTTGTAGAGCGTAATCGCGTCTTGTGCTTCCTTCTCTTGCGAAGCAAACTTATCCGCAATCTTGTCCAGTTCGACCTTCAACGCGTAGTCTAACTCTCCCGCTTCCTCTATCCAGCCGCGCACAATCGCATGGTAGGTTTTGCTCATCTCCTGCCCGGCAAACATGGGCATAACCTGAGATGCAACTTCAGAGGACAGTGCAAAAACCAGCACCCCAGAGGTTGGACGATCCAGGCGATGAAGCGGAAAAACATGCTGACCAATTTGATCGCGCAATGTTTGCATTACAAATTGCGTTTCATGTTTATCCAGCCAACTGCGATGCACAAGCATGCCCGCTGGTTTATTCACGGCCACAAAATAGTCATCCTGATACACAATCTCCAGCATTACTGGCTTACCTCATCAATCGTACGCAAAACACTCAACAACGTTTGTGTATCACGCTGTTCTTTCCAAGCTTCTTCAAAATAAGGGGTGAGCAGAAACCCCTTAGGCAGTGACGCCCCTTGTGCCATCATCTGCTGCATGCGAGCGATGAAGATCCACTGCAACCATTGTTGCGGCGCTAACGTGTCGACTGCAAAAGGCATTTCGCTTTGCAACAAGGCAGGCTCTGGGGGTATTTCATCCCACCAGCCTAAACGTTTCAGCTCCAACTCAAGTTGTCGCAATAATCCCGTCAAAGTTGAGGTGTTTGTCATTAATCTTTACATTCCGAACCTTGAATTAGCCGCGAATGATACCATTTATTGAAGAAATAAAGTTAGGACAACATGCTTCATGGATACCATACACACTCTCAGTCAACTCCTTACCGCCAGCGACTGCCAATACGCTATTTATGATTTGGGCCGTCGTATCAATCCAATCAGCCAAGCGCAATTTGCCGAGATAGAAAAAGGCTCAGCGCCTTATCCCTACCCTCTGCAACGTAAAGCCAATTTGGCTATTGTGTATTGGAATGAGCAAAAGCAACCATGGATTTGGTTTTTGAAATTTGAACTCGATGAGCGTGGTCTATTGAAACAAGCCGACATCGGCAACTTCATTAAGTTTGTCGTAGAAGCAATGGGAACGCGTTTATCGCAAGAAATGAGTGAGGAACAGCAACAAAAGTTGGCGAATAATCCTTATACGTTTAAACCTTCTGAAGACAAAATGGCAGTGTTTCATAGCTTGGTGCGCGCACAACTGCAGTTACCGACCAGCCAATATTACGAACACGCCCAAATCTATTTCCAAGGGAAATTGGGTTGGGAGAACTGGCAAACCGTTGGCTTGCAGGGCATTACCGACATCTGTGCTCGATTGGATCAAGAGCAAAATGGCGTGCTAATACGTAAAGCACTGACACACCTTCCTTCAACGCCATTGTATGCTCTGCTCGGAGCTTTAGAGCATGTCACCTTGCCTGAAAAGCTAACGGCCCGCTTAATTGAGCTCACTGAAAGTGAAATCGCCAAGCCACACCCTGATCTGTTTTTGCTCTCCGCGCTGATTCGAGCGCTGTCAGGCGCAAAACAAGCACAAGTGAAACCCTTGATGAATACACTGCTAGCCAGCCCTAGATTGAGCCATCAGGAAGTGTTGATTGGTATTGCAGGTCGCGCTTGGCATTGGTTGGCCGAAGCGGAGGTCGCACAGCTCTTTTTGGTTCGTTTGGCACAAACGGGTAATCAAAACCTGTTCAATCAACTGTTTGCCGACTTAGTGATGCTTCCACAGCTTAGAATGGTGCTACTACCTCTGCTACACTCCAGCCCATCACCAGAGCTGGCCAATGCACTTTTAAATCTACAACAGGCTACAAAAGGATAAACCATGGTCGGTGATTTGTTTGCCATTTTAGGATTGTGTTTTTTCTGTTTTCTCTTTTGGCAACAACGTCGCCAATCGGAACTGGCCAAGGCTGCGATAGCACGCAAATGCGACCAACTGGAGTTACAACTCATTAGTGTTGCGTTTGGCGGGCACAAATTAAAAACGCCAGAGGGAAGCTGGCGTTGGCATACTGTCTATTTATTTGAATTTTCAGCACTCGGTGACGACTGCTACCAAGGACAACTGATGATGACCGGATTCAGGCCGCTGAACTTTTTCCTGCCACCTCATCGGATGTAAAACGCATTGTCACGAGCGCATTACACTGACTAAGCTGGGTAACATCATAAAAGCCCAGCTTGGTGAGCACTTTGATTGCAGCGATGTTCTGAGGTTTAATGTGTGCCGTTAAGCTCTCCAACTGCAATTCATGCATCGCTTTGGGCACAAACGCCTTCAATGTTTCGCTGGCGATCCCCTTACCCCAGTACGATTTATCAAACATGAACTCCAGTTCAGGTTGACTATCTAAATGCGCGATATAGACATGCCCCATGTATTCGCGATTGTAGTTATCCAAGACGGCTCTGGCATGGATCGTTTTATCATTCAATACTTTATCAAACAGAAGCTTGGCATTGGCAACCGTGTATGGACCATTGAGTTGCGCCCGATTCTTCGCACAGCAATTTAGCATCACGAATTCGAGCTTTAATGATTCATTGTAAGGAAGGAGTAATGTCCTTCGAGTTACTATGGTCACATTCTATCCTTGATATGGCGATACCGATTTCGCGCATTGCAAATTCGTTACGCCCAATTGAGAAGCCGAAAAATTAAACCAACTTGAACAAAGAGTTATTGATCCAGATTGTTTTTTAACGTTGTTTATAAAATAGTTATATCGATCTGACGGTAGAGAGTGTGAAGAGATGACGATAAGAAAAGCCCCGACACTTTCGTATCGGGGCTATGGTCTTACTCGCAGCAGTCCGGCTACTAATAATGCTCCCTGCATCATCCTTAATAGTGGCTGAATCCTTCAGCGAATCCGTACATCGCCTTCCTAGCGGTGTCCTAAATCTTCCTGATAGCTAACTATTCCTGTTAGCGCACATCACTTGTTCCTTGAGCGGTGTCCCTTGGTATCGTCCTGATACTGTCCTTGCCTCAATCCTCGAGGTGTCCACGTCATTCCTTTGTCATCAACATCCTATTGATGATTGTTTCCTTACAAGGTCCTTCGCTCCTTGCTTGATTCCTCATCCTGAGCAACCAAATCGTCTTCCTGACGATAACCAAATCCTTGGCGTTTCCTGTTCCGTGTCAGCATCCTTCCGACAAGGTTTAATTTACTCTTTTTCTTGAACGGAGCAATCCACTGGCAAAGAAAAACGCTTATGCAAACCATTACATCACATTAACATTCCTTATTAATCATTAAGTTAGCAGTTTTTAACATCCATTCCTCTTACGATGAATTAGCTTTCTCGCACAAGCTGTGTAAGAGATCTCTCACACGCGATTACCGAAATTGCTATTCGCCAAAAACCTTAGTGCCACGTATCATGATAAACATATCGTTATCAGGAAGAAAAAATGTTAACTCAAGATGTCACCAAAGAGCTGGAAGCGGTGCTTGAACAGCTTCAGCAACAAGGAAAAGAGCCCTCTGTCGCGCTCGTGAAAGCACGATTAAAAACATCGATCCCCATGCCTGCGATCATTGCCGCGATCAAAAGCTGGAAGAGCGCCCAGCGCGTACCGAAGATCGAAGTGGCAAGTCAAACCAATCAAGATGCAGAACGTATTGCCCAACTCGAAGCCACCGTCCTGAAGTTGGCTACTCGTATCGATGCATTAGAAGCACAGCTAAAAGAGAAAAACCAATGAAGATATGGGTTGATGCCGACGCCTGTCCAAAAGTGATTCGAGAAACCATTGTCCGCGCAGCAGAGCGAACCGGTGTCGAATGCACCTTTGTTGCGAATCACGTTGTACCAGTACCAAGAAGGCCCAACATCCACAGTTTGCAAGTGCCTGCCGGCTTCGACATTGCGGATAACGAGATCGTCAAACGTGTGGAACCAAACGATTTGGTGATTACTTCTGATATTCCGCTCGCCGATGAAGTGATCACCAAAGGCGGACTTGCCTTAAGTTCACGTGGTGAGTTGTATACTAAAGACACCATCAAAGCACGCCTTAACATTCGTGACTTTATGGAAACCATGCGCTCAAGTGGAATCCAAACTGGCGGCCCTGCGGCTCTCTCGCAAACCGAACGCCGTGAATTTGCCAATCATTTGGATCGCATTTTGGCTAAGCGATAATTTGTTATCAAGCTCAGCTCTCGCCTTGGTTCATCCAATACAAAAAGCCTGCGATATTCGCAGGCTTTTGTTTTTTCGAGTCGAGATGTCGAGTTAAGGCTTATGGCGTGTAGTAGGTTGCTGCGCCTGGGCCGACTGGCAAACCAAACACAAATACCCATACGTAGAACAACAAGCTCCAACCCACCATAAAGACGATAGAATACGGCAGCATCACAGAGATCAGTGTACCGATACCCATGTTCTTCATGTAGCGAGTGGCAACAGCAAGGATCAGACCGAAGTAGCTCATCATCGGCGTGATGATGTTCGTTACGGAATCACCGATACGGTATGCCGCTTGAATCGTTTCAGGCGCATAACCCACCAGCATCAACATTGGAACAAAGATCGGTGCAGTAACCGCCCACTGAGCAGAGGCAGAACCAATCATCAAGTTAATGAAGCCACACATAAGAATGAAGGCAAAGAACAGCATCGGGCCAGTAAGACCAATGGTCTGTAGGAAATCCGCACCCGCCACTGCGAAAACTTGACCGAAGTTAGTCCACTTAAAGAAAGCAACAAACTGAGCAGCAAAGAACACCAACACAATGTACATCCCCATTGAAGACATGGATTTTGACATCGCATCAATCACATCGCGGTCATTCTTCATCGTGCCAACGACTTTCCCGTAAACAAAACCAGGGATTGCGAAGAAGACAAAAATAAACGCAACAATGCTCTTAAGGAATGGGGAACCCGCTACCGTGCCTGCGTCAGAGCGCAACACACCGTCAGCTGGCACAATCGTCCAAGCAAGTAATGCCGATACGACTAAAACCGCAACGCCCGCCAGTTTCAGACCTTTCTTCTCAATGTCAGTGAGGCTGCCCATCTTATCGTTTGAGAGATCTTCTGCAGCTTCCTCAACGTTGTATTTACCCAGTTTAGGCTCAACGATTTTTTCGGTGACAAACGCACCCAAACCTGCAATGACAAAGGTTGACGCAAACATGAAGTACCAGTTCACTTCAGGACCAACCGTGTAAGTAGGGTCGATCATTTTTGCTGCCGTTTCAGTAATACCAGAAAGCAGGGGATCCACCGTACCGATCAACAAGTTTGCCGAGTAACCACCAGACACACCCGCAAACGCAGCCGCCAAGCCCGCAAGAGGGTGACGACCTAGTGAGTGGAACAGCATCGCCGCAAGCGGGATCAGAACCACATAGCCAAGCTCAGAGGCGGTGTTCGAGATGATACCAGCAAAGACAACCGTGACGGTCACCATGCGTTTAGACGCACCCATCACCATGCCACGCATAGCCGCAGAAAGTAGACCGGAGTGTTCAGCAATCGCAACACCCAACATGGCCACCAGTACGGTGCCTAAAGGAGCAAAGCCGACAAAGTTTTTAACGAGATTGGTCACGATCAGCTCTAGTCCGTCTGCGTTCAGTAAGCTCACAACGTGAATCATACCGTCAGCAGCGCGGCCCTTGGCACCCTCAGGGCGAGGGTCGACAACGGAGACTTCAAAATAGCCCGCGATGCCAGAAGAAATTAAGATTGCCAAACAGAAGATGGCGAAAAGTGTGATTGGGTGGGGTAACAAGTTCCCCAAATATTCAACCGTGTCTAGAAAGCGCGTAAAGAGCGGTTTCTTAGGTGAAGTTTGCTTAATCGAAGCAGATGAACTCATCTGTTCCCTCCTTGTAGTTTTTCCTGTGCATTTGTGACAAAAATGTCAAAAGCCTGGGCAGGTTACTCGACAAGAGAGGGAAAACGAAATAACAAATGTTACAAAACTTTTCCGATGGCGATATTATTAACCAATTAATGTTTAAAATATGGCCTTATAAACCAGTTTATTGTTATTAACTGGAATTATAAATAAGCAAACAAACCAACACTATACGATATAAATAACCATTCAATTCTGAAGGCTATTCCAGCCAATGTCGCGCACCGTCGTTTATTTTTGTACCGCTTTAAAACGTGGATTACTTTTGCAAATAACGTATAAGCGACCACGTCGTCTGACGATCTGGCAATCTGGATGACGCGCTTTTGCGCTCTTCAGTGACTTCAGTACTTTCATTTCTTAACCTTCTTTCGAACCAAACTGAGCAAAACGACGATTGAAGTTCGCCACTCGACCCTCTTTTTGCACCACTCTTTGCTTACCGGTGTAAAACGGATGTGATTCCGAGGAGACTTCAATGGTGAAGTACGGGTAGGTTTGGCCATCTTCCCATTCGATGGTGCGGTCAGTTTGCAAAGTCGAACCGACAATAAAATAGTGATCAACACTGGTATCGTGGAACACGACTTTGCGATATTCAGGATGGATTCCTGGTTTCATTTTTCTCTCTCCGACAATTGTTATGTTATAACATATTAATTAATAATTATTATCAACAAGAAATGCAAGAGAAAACTGTGATATTTTTCAACTCATCTGTTGTTTTTTATTTGACTCACTATGCACTCCATTGATCCTATTGGCTTTATTGAGAGCCCCTATAAAGAGAAATTCGCGGTACCCAGACAACCTCGCTTAGTCCCTGCAGCGACGGCACGGGTAAAACTGGTGGGCAGTGCCAATACCCCCGAGTCAGTAAGAGGTTTGGCGCAATTTTCCCACGTTTGGTTGCTGTTTTTGTTTGATCAAAACTTAGCCGCGGGTTGGAAACCCACCGTTCGCCCTCCTCGCCTAGGTGGCAATGAGCGCATGGGCGTATTTGCCACCCGTTCAACGTTTCGCCCCAACGGCATTGGCATGTCAGCGGTGGAAATAAAAGGGATAAGCAAGCAAGGCGATCAGGTCTATCTCGATCTTGGCAGTGTAGATTTAGTCGATGGCACCCCCATCATTGATATCAAACCTTACATCCCCTATTCCGACAGCATTCCCGATGCCATCGGTGGCTACGCAGAGTCAGAACCAGAGCGCTCACCAGTAATCTTCTCCAGTGAAGCAGACGCCCTATTGGCGACACGACCAAATGGACCACTTGAAAAACAGGTCATAGAGCAAGTTTTGGCACAAGATCCTCGCCCTGCCTATAAGAAAAACAAACCGGATGAGAAAGAATATGCGGTAAATTTGTTCGATTTGAACATCAAATTCGTCATCCAAGATAAGATAGTGACGGTTAGCCGCATCGAACGCTTTTGACAATCACAAATGGCTGATATCATAGTCAGCTTAATTTTGTTCCCTCATTTTTGAGGGGTTATTCAAACCATGATGAAACGGATACCATAGAATGCGTACCAGTAAATATCTTCTTTCTACTCTGAAGGAGACTCCAAACGACGCAGAAGTAGTGAGCCATCAGCTCATGCTACGTGCAGGTATGATCCGTAAGCTGGCTTCAGGTCTTTACACCTGGCTGCCTACCGGTCTACGTGTACTGCGTAAAGTCGAAAACATCGTTCGTCAAGAGATCGACAATGCAGGTGCAATTGAAACCTTGATGCCCGTTGTGCAGCCGTTTGAACTATGGGAAGAGACTGGCCGCTCTGAAAAAATGGGCCCGGAACTTCTTCGCTTTACTGACCGCCATGTTCGTCCGTTTGTACTCAGCCCAACAGCAGAAGAAGTGATCACTGCGCTTGTTCGTAACGAAGTAAGCTCGTACAAACAGCTACCGATCAACCTATACCAAATCCAAACCAAATTCCGCGATGAGCGTCGTCCACGTTTTGGTGTGATGCGTGCACGTGAATTTTGCATGATGGATGCGTACAGCTTCGATATCGACAAAGCGGGTCTGGAAAAATCTTACCAAGCAATGCACGATGCTTACTGTAAAGCATTCGACCGCATGGGTCTTGAGTACCGCCCTGTTCTCGCAGACTCTGGTGCGATCGGTGGTAACGGTTCTCAGGAGTTCCACGTACTGGCTGAAAGTGGTGAAGACCTGATCGCCTTCTCAACGGAATCAGATTACGCAGCCAACATCGAAAAAGCAGAAGCCGTCGCTCCTGCAGTTGAGCGTGCAGCGCCAACTCAAGAGATGACGCTAGTGGATACGCCAAACGCCAAAACCATCGCTGAACTGGTTGAGCAATTCGATCTACCAATCGAGAAAACCGTTAAAACGCTATTCGTTAAAGCGTCGGACGCAATTGAAGCGCCTATCGTTGCACTGATCATCCGTGGTGACCACGAACTCAACGAAATCAAGGCAGAAAACCTAGCTGAAGTGGCGACGCCTTTAGAGATGGCAACGGAAGAAGAGATGCGTGAACTGATTGGTGCAGGTGCGGGTTCTCTTGGTCCTGTTGGCCTTAAACTACCATTCATCGTTGACCGCTCGGTTGCTGTTATGAGCGATTTCGGTGCGGGCGCAAACATCGATGGCAAACACTACTTCGGTATTAACTGGGGTCGTGATGTAGAGCTTGGCCAAGTTGCTGACCTACGTAACGTCGTCGAAGGCGATCCAAGCCCATGTGGAAAAGGCACATTGATGCTGAAACGTGGTATCGAAGTGGGTCACATTTTCCAACTCGGTAATGTGTACTCTGAAGCGATGAACTGTGGCGTTCTCGATTCCAACGGTAAAAACGTGATCCTAGAGATGGGCTGTTACGGTATCGGAGTTTCTCGCGTTGTTGCTGCGGCTATCGAACAAAACAACGACAAATACGGCATCATTTGGCCAGACGCACTCGCACCTTTCCAAGTCGCTATCGTACCAATGAACATGCACAAATCTGAGCGCGTTCAAGAAGCAGCTGAAAAGCTTTACGCCGAGTTGACGGCTATGGGTATCGAAGTGCTGTTCGATGACCGTAAAGAGCGCCCTGGCGTCATGTTCTCTGATATGGAACTGATCGGTATCCCTCACACTATCGTGATTGGCGATCGCAGCATGGACGAAGGTCACTTTGAGTATAAGAACCGTCGTTCTGGTGAAAAAACACCTGTCGCGATGGCTGATATCGTTGAGCACATCAAAGCGCAACTGAAATAACACCGAGCTCGGTGTTATAACAACAGTTAAAAGGGATTGGTCAAGGCCAATCCCTTTTCTATTAATCTTTGGTTCAGATTTCTCCCGTTATGCTTGCCTTATGTTTAGTCAGGAGAGTCGTCATGGATCTAAAAAGTCTTCTCAATCAAGCCCTCAACTCTGATCTTTTAAAACAAGGTTCAGAGGCATTGAACAAACAGACCCAAAATATCAAAAACAACACCAACGCCAGTCAACTCAAAACACTCGGTGCTGGCGCATTGGGTGGCGGCCTCATCGGCATGCTGATGGGTTCGAAAAAAAGCGGAAAGATGGCCAAGAAGCTCGGCAAGAATGCTCTCAAAATTGGTGGCGCCGCAGCCTTAGGTGCGTTGGCTTATAAGGTTTACAACGACTGGCAAGGAACTCAACCAAACACTGGCGTGACGGAAGCTTACGACCCACAAGACAATCACCACTCAGTGCTGATCATCAAAGCGATGATTGCGATGGCCAAAGCAGATGGTCATATTGACCAGCAAGAAATAGCCCAGATAGAGCAAGCGCTCAGTGAGATGAACGCCGATGAACGGGTGCGACAACTCGTTCAACAAGAGCTACAAAAGCCCCTCGACCCAACCGACATTGCCAAGTTAGCGACATCACCACAACAAGCAAGTGAAATTTACCTAGCCTCGCTGATCATCGCGGACGAACAAAGCTTTATGGAAAAAGCGTATTTGCAAGAACTGGCTAAGCAGCTACAGCTGGCTCCTGAAGTCATCGAACAACTTGAACTGCAATTGCGTTGATGAATCTTTGCTCAGGGGGAGCATTAACTTGCGCCAAAACAACTCTGAGCTTTGAGTTTCAAAACCACACTGTGTATATTTGAGAGCAGTTATCATTTGTTTAAGTTCAAGGAAAACGCCATGCAAGTATACGGCTGTTGTGAGTTAGTTCGTGAGCTTTACGCTCAAATTGGTAGTGGTGACCAAGGGTACATTCCGCAAGCAATCTCGTGTGCAGTTAAAGCACTAAACGATATTGCCGCAGATGAAACACTACCGAAAGAAACACGTGAGAAAGCCGCTTTTGCCGCCGCCAACTTACTCATTTCAGATTTTGAGGACTGATTGATGAACTTGGCAAACTTTGCATCCATGGATCCGATCATGTTGATGAGCATCGTCAACATGAAGCTGCGTGACGATTTTGCCGGTGACCTCGATAAACTCGTGCGTTATTTCGATATTGATCGTGCAGCATTAGAAGCCAAATTGGCCACTGCGGGTTTTGAGTTTCTGCCCGACGCTGGACAATTTCGATAGGTTCGAGGTTCGAGGTTCGAGGTTCGAGGTTCGAGGTTCGATTAATTAAAAAAGCTTGATGCCACCGCATCAAGCTTTTTTATCTACAGCTCTCTGGCGTTAACCAAAGGAAGCCCAAATCACCGTTGCCACCAGCACCGGACAAACGAACTTCACATACGAAGGCCAAACTTTACCAAACCAACCCAAGGTGAACTCAGGGTTGCCCTGCTCAAGCTCTTTGATTTTGCTGTGACGACTCCACACCCAACCACCAAACAAGCAGAACAGCAAAGCGGCCGTTGGCTGCAGATATTGTGTAGCGACGGTTGCCACCAGTCCAAACAGCGCGCCGAAGTTGTACACAATCACCACGCTGAACAATGCAATGAGGCCACCCAGAACCCAACTCGTGGTACTGCGTTTGGTATTAAAACGTTCGCCCACAAGCGCAACCGGGCACTCCAACATGGAGATTGAAGAAGTGAGTGCGGCAATCGTCAGCAGCAAGAAAAACACCACGGCAAATACCTGGCCGAGAAGCCCCAAGCTATCAAACATCAGTGGTAGCACGGTAAACACCAGCGTGTCTGAGCTCAGTAAAGAGCCATCTTCCGCATAGATTTGCACCCCTTTTTGCATCGCAACAAACATCGCGGGAAGCACAACCAAACCGGCAATAAAGGCCACGGCAGTATCCACCAATGTGACATTCATGGCCATCTTCGGTAAGTTCTCTTTTTTGCTAAGGTACGAACCGTAGATCAGCATTGAGCAGCCACCAATGGTTAACGAGAAGAAACCTTGTCCCATTGCCGCCAGAATCAATTTTCTATCCCACACCTTATCGAAATCTGGCACTAGATAGTGTTTTAGCCCTTCCATCGCGCCATTTTGCGTCATGATATAGACAAACAGCACAGCAAAGAGCACAAACAGAGCTGGCATTAAGCGGGTTGACCACTTTTCAATACCTTGTTTCACGCCACCTTGAACGATCAAAATAGTGAGCACATAAAAAGTAATCGTACCGAAAAGGTTGCGCTCAACACTGAATCCTTTGAACCATGCAGTCGCCGCTTCCATGCCGAGCAAGTCTGTGATTGCGCCTAGCATGAAGCAGATGATCCAACCGCCGACAATCGAATAAAATGCCAACACGGCACTTGGCACGCTAAGACCAATCCAACCAACCAGCCCACCAACTTTTTTACCCACAGGGTGACTGGTGAGTGCGCGCATACTATCGACGGGGTTCGCTTGCCCATGACGACCAATCGCCATCTCCACCACCAGCATTGGAAAAGCAACGATCAAAATCATGACTAAATAAACTAAAAGAAAAGCACCACCACCATTTGAGGCGGCTTGTGTCGGGAAGCCCCAAATATTCCCTAAGCCAACAGCCGCACCCGCTGCCGCTAGAATAAAGCCTAATCGAGAACCAAAATGTTCCCTCGGTTGAGAAGTTGTTTGCTGTGACATACGACCTAACTGCACTTGTGAACTAGTTAGCTAGTACAATACAGAAACATGTTTGGCATAACAATCTTCAACTGGTCAATAACTCGACACTTAACAAAAATATCAGACAATCACATCGTAAAATTTGGCATACACACCAGCTTTACTTTCCATAGAACACCTTGAAGTGCGCCGAAAAATTCATGTCGAGTGCTGTTACATCAGTGAACTGTACGTGATATCGAGGGAGTAAATATCATTTAATCAGCAATTTAGCCTGCAAAACGCTCCAACTTGGCTACTTATTACTCTTGAGATATTTTTATTAATGGAGAGAAAAATGAGAGTCACTTTGTTATCAAGCGCGCTGATCAGTGCGCTTGGCGTCAGCTATCAAGCGCAGGCTTATAACTGCCAAAGCCTAGCGACATGGAATAGCAGCGAGATCTACACATCCGGTAGTCAAGTTCAAAAAGAGAACCAAGCATTCGAAGCCGCCTACTGGACTCAAGGCAATGATCCTGTCACGAACTCTGGCCCTTGGGAGGCATGGAAATCTCTTGGGCAATGTGACAACGGCGGAGGTAATCTACCACCAAGCATCACCTTCTCTTCTCCAACCAATAATGCAGAAATTCCTGAAGGCGCGAGCATCACTTTGTTGGCGAATGCCAGCGATGAAGATGGCCAAGTTAACCAAGTCGAGTTTCTTGCAGGAACACAATTGATTGCGGTGGTCACACAAGCACCATTTGAAACCCCATGGACAGCGGTAAAAGGTACCTCTCAATTAACGGCCATTGCCACGGACAATGAAGGGGCAATCCAGTCCACCAACGTCAACATCAGCGTGTTGCCTCAAGGAGAGCTTGCGCCACCAACGATTTCTCTGACCAGCCCAACCGGAAGTGAAACACTGAGCGATAAAGACCGCTTAGTAGTGAGCGCTCAAGCGGCAGACAGCGATGGCATCGTGACGCAAGTGGAGTTCTTCGTCGATAATCAATCGGTCTTTGTAGATACCAACGCGCCTTACGAGTACCTCTGGAATGCGGTTGCGGGCACCCATACATTCAAAGCACAAGCGACCGATGATGCCAATTTAACCACCATGAGCCAAAACGTCTCATTGGTTGTCAGTGGCAGCCATTCTGGTGGCTGCGCGGATGCGGTTCCTTATCTGGCTGGCACGCGCTACGAAGCGGGTACGTTGGTCTCCAATCTCAATCAGAAATACCGTTGCGATGTCGCAGGCTGGTGTTCTTCTGATGCCGCTTGGGCTTACGAGCCTGGCGTAGGCCAATACTGGCAAGATGCTTGGAGTGGATTGGGCGCGTGCTCAACCCCACCGCAAATTACCATCACCTCACCGAATGACGGTGCGGTGGTACTCGCAGGCAGTAACCTAACCCTCAGCGCCGATGCCAGTGACGCAGATGGCAGCGTCACCCAAGTCGAGTTTTTCGCGAATAACTCGAGCTTAGGTGTGGTGACTCAGCCTCCCTACGTACAGACTTGGAGTGCAACTTTCGTTGGGGCCAATCAGCTAAAAGCGATCGCAACCGACAATGACAATAACGTGAGTGAGTCGGTGGTCAATGTCACGGTCAGTGATCAAGCGCTTGTCGTCACGCTCACTTCACCAACGGCTGGTCAAACGGTTGGTTTGGGTAAAAACGTGACCCTAAGTGCCGACGCGACCTCCCTCACTTCCGCGATCAAACAAGTCGACTTTGTCGTCAACGGCAGTGTGATTGCAACCGACAATAGCGCTCCGTACTCTGTCTCTTGGACACCTGCGGCGATCGGTAACTTTACCGTCAGTGCTCAAGCGGTCGACTTAGCGGGTAATCAAGCACTCTCGGAAGCGGCAGTAATCAAGGTGGTTGAACAGTCGGAAAAACGCCACAAACTGATTGGCTACTGGCACAACTTTGTGAATGGGGCTGGCTGTCCGATACGTCTCGCAGACATGTCAAACACATGGGATGTGATTGATATTGCTTTTGCTGAAAACGATCGCAACAGCAATGGTACGGTCCACTTCAACCTTTACTCAGGGGATATTTACAGCAGCTGTGCGCCGCTTGATCCGGTCCAGTTCAAACAAGATATGGCGGCACTGCAAGCGCAAGGTAAAAAGTTTGTGCTTTCCCTTGGCGGAGCAGAAGGCACCATTACTCTGAATACCGGTCAAGATGAAGCGAATTTTGTTTCTAGCTTAACCGCGCTGATCAAAGAATGGGGATTTGATGGACTCGATGTGGATCTAGAAAGTGGCTCAAACCTTGTCCACGGTTCGCAAATTCAGGCAAGATTGGGCAGAGCTCTACTGCAAATTGAACAAAATATTGGTGGCGACATGTACCTCACCATGGCACCAGAACATCCTTACGTTCAAGGCGGTATGGTGGCCTACAGCGGAATTTGGGGAGCCTACATTCCGGTCATTAACGCCACTCGCAGCACACTCGACTTACTTCATGTCCAGCTCTACAACAATGGCGGATTACCCAACCCTTACCTACCGGGCGCCGCTCCTGAAGGCTCTGTCGATATGATGGTTGCACAATCTAAGATGTTGATCGAAGGCTTTGAACTCGCCGATGGCACTCGTTTTGAGCCGCTTCGCGACGACCAGGTAGCCATTGGCCTTCCTTCAGGGCCAAGTTCAGCGAACTCTGGCCAAGCGCCGACTCAAAATATCCTAGATGCACTCGATTGTTTAACATTAGGCACAAAATGCACCACGGTGCGGCCGGCGTTCAACTACCCGAATTTTGGTGGTGTGATGACTTGGTCAATCAACTGGGATGAGCATGATGGTTTCAATTTCTCCAAACCTGTGGGAGATAAACTAACGCAAATGAATGCCCGCTAAACACAAATGTCTGTAAAACCAGAGAGCACCACGACGGGTGCTCTCTTTGTTACGAAATTAGATGGTAAATACCTGATAGTTTTTTAACTCCGGTATCTTCTTCAGCAAGTCTTGCTCTTGCACGGCCATATCGTCTAACGAATCACAAAAATCCTGAGTTTGTTGTTCAATTTCTTTGCTGTGCTGCTGCAAACGCTCTTGCACTTTCTGCTTCAACTCCGTCATGCTCTGCGACATCGCAGACAGATTCAAACCGCCTTCTTGCTTCATTTTGCTCGACATCGCGTCAAACGCACTGCTGATAAACTCTTTGTTGAAGATCTCTTGCGCTCGTTGGAAGTCATCCTGCCAAGACTCCGTCATAGACGCAAAGCTATCTGCAGGTAAAATCAAATCACCATCTTTGTAATAACGAGATTCAACATCGGTAAAAAAATCTTTTACCGCCGTTTTTACGTTATCAAATGCGTTGGGTGCATCAAGGCTAACGGCAATATCATCAATGATGTCGTTCGCCAGCGCTAAGCTCTCTTCCGCCACTTGTTTCGCTCTTGGCAGATAGGCATTAAGGTTTTCGCGATACTCTTCAATGGCCGCTTGTTGATCACCGTTGAGCTCGATTTTCTCGCCATGGATGTAAAGATTGTTGCTCGCATCCACAACGGCTTTGTCGCCGTTGGTTTGATGAATTTCCAAGACTTCACCATCTAGGCGGACTTCATTTTTGATATCGACACGACACTGCGCTGCATGAACCGAAGTGGTCACAACCAGTGGAAGAAAGATGGCCAGCTTTTTCATGACTTTCCCTTAATTGTTTTTTGCCGAACTATAACAGTTGGTGATGTGTTTTTTGTCAGTAAATTGTCACAACTCTCGTCTTGTTATTCGTCTCTTTTCACACGAACAAACTACCGTCATTGGGCTTAGACACGCGAAACATCATACTTTTTCACCTCATCTGAAGGTGAGAAAAACGGACTTTCTCGGTATGATAGCACTCTGATTTCCCGAGCAAGAGCCATCCCAACGATGCAACACGACATTCGCGATACGTTACACCATATCTTTGGTTTTGAGACATTACGCCAAGGCCAACAACAAGTCGTCGATGCGGTACTGTCTGGCCATTCTGCGGCCGCCATTTTCACAACCGGCTCAGGTAAATCTCTTTGTTATCAGTTACCCGCTTTACACCTCCCCCACTTAACGCTGGTGGTCTCACCGCTCATTGCCTTAATGAAAGATCAGTTGGCTTTTCTGCATAGCAAAGGTATTGCGGCCGCAGCCATCGAATCAGGCCAAAGCAAAGAACAAACTCAGACGATTATGCAAGCGGTCAATACCGGGGAAATAAAAATACTGATGATCTCTGTCGAGCGCCTCAAGAACGAACGTTTCCGACAGTTCATCGCCCAAGTACCGATTTCACTGCTCGTGGTCGACGAGGCGCACTGTATTTCTGAGTGGGGGCATAATTTCCGCCCGGATTACCTCAAACTTCCGAGCTATCAAGCGGCATTAAACATTCCACAAGTTCTGCTGCTGACCGCCACTGCAACTGAAAATGTGATAGCAGACATGCAACGCAAATTTTCCATCAACAAGGACAATGTGGTTGTCACCGGGTTTTATCGCGCCAATCTTGATCTCCACGTGACCCCTTGTCGCAATGAAGACAAAGCTGACGCACTGCTGAAAATAGTACAACAAGCCCCTAACGCCCCAACCATTGTCTATGTCACGTTGCAACAGACCGCAAGCCAAGTTGCTACCCTACTGCAAGACGAAGGCATACGCGCTTCAGCCTATCACGCAGGATTGGCTAACGAGTTGCGCAGCACGATCCAAACGCAGTTTATGCAAGGCCAAGTGGACTGTATCGTGGCAACCATCGCTTTTGGAATGGGGGTAGATAAAGCCAACATTCGCCGAGTGATCCATTTTGACTTACCCAAATCGATTGAAAACTACGCCCAAGAAATCGGTCGAGCCGGTCGTGATGGCCAGAAGTCCGATTGCATCGTCTTGGCCAATCAAAGTGGGTTAAGCACACTGGAAAATTTCATTTATGGCGATACGCCTGAACGAGATGACATCAGCTCGGTGATCCAACAAATACAAGCCTCTGGTGAACGATGGGAGGTGATTATCGCCCGCCTTTCTAACGATACCAACATTCGCCAACTGCCACTAAAGACACTATTGGTATACCTCGAAATGGCTGGCCTGATCGAACCCATGTACGCCTATTTTGCCGAGTATCGTTTCAAGTTTCTTCGTCCTGCCAGTGAAATTGTGCAGCGTTTTCAGGGTGAACGAGGCGCCTTTTTGCAGGCTGTTTTTGATTGTTCTCCACAAGCTAGGGTCTGGTGTCAAACCGATTTCGAGGCACTTTGGCATCGCTATCATGCCGAACGATCACGTTGTGTGGCTGCGCTAGATTACCTTCATCAACAAGGCTGGATAGAACTGGAAAGTAAGCAAATGACGGACGTGTTTGCGGTAAAGCCGATTGAGTATTCCACAGAAGATCTCACCGAACAGATTTATCATCTCTTCAAAAACAAAGAGCAAAGTGATGTCGAACGGATTCATCATATGCTCCACTTTTTTGAATCAGGTGACTGCCTCAGTCATAAGCTCGCGCGCTACTTTTCTGATCATAACGCACCACAGCAATGTGGCCACTGCTCAGCATGCCGAGGGCAGCAAGCCACTCTTCCTAAAGAAATGCTGACGGACATTCCTCAGCAAGCGCTTGATGAATGGATTGCTCAGTTGAAGAGTCAAACCTCACAGCCGCTGAGTGCAGAGCTCATCACGCGCTTCCTTTGTGGGATCAGCACACCTAAGCTCACTCAACTAAAAGCGAAAAAGTTGAAGGGATTTGCGCAGTTGGAACGCGCACCTTATGGAGAAGTACTCGCGTGTGTCAGTAAACGACGCTAATCAAACCTAGGGAAACAACAACACAAAGCGATTAGAGCAAGCTGAGTTGCCGGGCTTGCTCTTCTGGCTTAAGCATCACACTAAGCCCTAGTAAGCGAATTTCACGCCCCTTTTGACGTTGAAGAATGTCCTGCAACAATTCGCGGAAATAGGCCAGTTCGAGCTCATGGTGAACATGCTCTATCGTCGTCAATTGAAAGTCGGCGAATTTCATTTTGATCCCTTGCTTAATGATCGCTTTTTCAGGATTGGCTTTTTCTAAACGAATGGCCAGCTCGGGAAACAATTTCTCTTCGATCACTTGCCAACATTGTTCATAAGTCACAATGTTTTGCGTAAAAGTGCGTTCGACTCCAACTGATTTCCGTTCTCGCTCGACGATCACCTCTCGCTCATCAATACCATGGCTGCGCTGCCATAGCGACGCCCCTAAACGACCAAATCGCTTGAGTAACTGACGATAATCACTGTTTTTCACATCTTGGCAAACGTACAAACCCGCTTGGTTCAACTTCTCTAAACTCACTTTGCCAACCCCCGGGATTTTTTGTAAAGGCAAAGTATCAATCACACTCTGAACTTGCTCTGGTGGAATCACAAACTGGCCATTCGGTTTGTTCATGTCCGAG
Source organism: Vibrio vulnificus NBRC 15645 = ATCC 27562 (assembly GCF_002224265.1). Lineage (NCBI taxonomy): Bacteria > Pseudomonadati > Pseudomonadota > Gammaproteobacteria > Vibrionales > Vibrionaceae > Vibrio > Vibrio vulnificus. Next base: position 2,314,520 of record NZ_CP012881.1, on the reverse strand, counting down.
GCCACTTTGGCGAGAAATTTAATCGGAGCAACGCCTGCCGAGGCCGTGAGTTGCAGCTCATTCCAAATGTCACGACGAATCGCTTCGGCAATTAAGGTTGCCGAGCCATGACATTGCGTGGAATCCGTTACATCTAAATACGCTTCATCAAGCGAGAGTGGCTCAATCAAGTGAGTGTAACGTGAGAATATACTGCGAATGTGCGTTGAAACCTCTTTGTATACCTGCATTCGCCCAGGCACAACCAGCAAACTAGGACACAGTTTAAGCGCTTGTGCGGTTGGCATCGCACTTCTCACGCCAAACTTACGCGCTTCATAATTACAGGTACTGATGACCCCACGCTGCTTTTCGTGCCCTCCAACCGCCAGAGGTCGACCGCGGAAATTTGGGTTATCACGCATCTCTACTGCGGCATAGAAGCAGTCCATATCGATATGGATGATTTTTCGCATTTGCGTAGACATACAACAACACAATTAATAACTGGATAAAAACACAGTATACAGACAAATGGGACATTCTCAATCGCTCTCTATCGCCACTAATGAATCCGTATGCATGTCGTTATTTTGAGATTCAGCCCAATTAGCAAACAAAAAAATCGCTTATTTGTGGCAACTTTGTTAGTCCTACATATTATTTATGTTAGTTGTTAATAATGGTCCGGAGGCCTCTTCCTTGGGTAATAAAATACTAGTTGTAGAAGATAGCCGAGCCTTTCGTAATTACCTCCAGCAACAACTCTCCCAAGCGGGATATGACGTTTTTGCGGCAGAGAATTTAGCTGAAGCGCAAACTTTCCTTGCAGAAAATCACGAGTTTCTTTGCGCCGTTTTGGATTACTGTCTGCCAGACGGTCAAGATGGTGAAGTGATTGATCTTGCGTTACATCACCAGCAAAAAGTGATCGTCCTAACAGCCATGTTTAGCGAAGAGATTCGCTCTAAAGTGCTTGCCAAAGGGGTTTTGGATTACATTTTGAAAGACAGTATGGCGTCAGTTTCTTACCTGTTGCCTCTAATTAAACGCCTCACTAACAACCGTCAGCATAAAGCATTGGTGGTTGACGATTCCAAAGTGGTGAGAAAACACATTACACAGTTACTGGAACACCAATATATAGAAGCACTGGAAGCGGAAAATGGCACTCAAGCGCTCGAGGTCCTGAAACAACATCCCGAAGTGACGTTTGTGATCACCGACCACGACATGCCAGAAAAAGACGGCATCACCATGATTCGTGAAATTCGCGTACATACCGATAAGAACAAGTTGGCCATTTTGGGACTGTCTGGCAGCGACGATCGAACGATGACTGCACGTTTCTTGAAAGCAGGCGCGAATGACTTTCTCTATAAGCCCTTTAATCAGGAAGAGTTTTTCTGCCGTGTCCATCAAATACTTGACATGAAAGAAGCAACGAATGAGCTCTATCGTATGGCGAACCAAGACGCACTCACTGGGCTCTGGAATCGGCGCTATCTCTTTGGACAAGAGTGCAAAGGCTGTGAGTTGCGCCATATTGCGATGCTTGATATCGACCATTTCAAAAAAGTGAATGATACCTATGGCCATGATGGTGGCGATATCGCCTTAAAGACTGTCGCTAACATTCTAAAAATTTACTTCCCCAATGAAGTGGTGGTGCGATTTGGTGGCGAAGAGTTTTGTATTCAATCCTGTCAAAGTTACGACGACTTTGTCACTCGCTTAGAGCACATGAGGCAGCGGGTCGAAAAAACCACCATTACACACAAAGAGCACAACATTCATATTACCATCAGTATTGGTGTAGCCTCTTTGCAAGATGAGCTCGAAAATCAAATCAAAGAAGCCGACGGCTACTTGTACCAAGCCAAAGCCAACGGGCGAAACCAAATAGTTAGCCGATAAAGAAAACGCCCGATGCGGGCGTTTTTCATTTTAAGCGATGCGGTCTTTGTCCCACTGAGCCAATTTTTCCGCTCGCGCGGCTTCACGTGCTTCGCGTTTTTTACGCGCATCACAGGGTTCAGGGCAGTTACACACTTTTTCAATGCCAACAGCCCCCAAACCGCCACAACTTCCCTTCACCACCTTTTTCTGGAAGATGTAGCCCACTGCCATCGCGGCAATCACGGCAACAAACACACCAAAGGTAATTAGAAATGTACTCATATCAACAAACCTATATCACTTATTGATTCTTCAAATATGGCTTATACGCATCAGAAGCGATTTCTGTAAAGCCATCATCTGTTTTCACGATCATTAGCACTGGGATGCCATTTTGATTAGCGATCTCAATGCCTTTTTCTTCGCCCAACACCATTAGACCGGTTGCAAGACCATCTGCTGTCATCGAGGATTTGTCTAACACGGTGACAGAAACCACTTTATGGTTAATTGGCATGCCTGTTTTTGGATTAATGATGTGAGAATAACGAATACCATCACGCTCAAAGTAGTTACGGTAATCACCAGAAGTCGCGATCGCCATATCGCCCGGTTCGATAATATCTTGGATAGCGCGCTCTTCTATCGACGGTTTTTCAATCGCGATACGCCAAGGCACACCCTCACGGTTAACCCCTTTTAAGCGAATTTCACCGCCGATTTCGACCATGTAGTTTTGTACACCTTGAGATTGAATATAGTCTGCAACCACATCAACGCCCCAACCTTTCGCGATCGTCGACAGATCCACATAGAGATTAGGCAAGGTTTTGATCAACGTGTTATCGACAACCGACAAATGCTCAATGCCTGTTTGTGCTTTACGCTCAGCTAAATCCTCAGCACTCGGCACCATATCACGACGCGCTTCAGGACCAAATCCCCACAGGTTAACCAAAGGCCCAACGGTGACATCCAATGCCCCCAAGGTCAAATGATTGAGACGAATCGCTTCCTTAACAACGGTGGCCGTTTGTTGTGAAACCGCAAACGGCGCAGAATCACGAGACTGATTAAAACGGCTCAATTCAGAGGTTTTTCGGTACGTTGACATCTGGTCGTTAACTTCTTCTAACAAGCGATCGATCTCTTGCTGAAGCACGTCTGGTTTTGGCGAACCTTCTTGAGCGATGTATTTGATATTGTATGTCGTGCCCATCGTTGGGCCGCTAAGATGTACCTGCTCTGCGGGCTTTTCGCAACCAGCAAGCACCAATAGAGAAGCAAAAGCAACAAGCCACTTTTTCACTTGTTAAACTCCTATTGTTATTAAATGGATATGGAAAATAGGTTCACGGTTAATACACCGATTTTCTATGGCCATTTGGCGCACTATTCAAAAAAGAATAGCGAGGAAAAAAAGAATGGCTGGCTCCTACGAGCCAGCCATAGTTTCAATGGGTTAGATGAAATTAACCACCGAAGTCATCCAGTAGGATGTTTTCATCTTCTACACCGAGATTTTTCAGCATGCCGATAACAGCCGCGTTCATCATCGGTGGACCACACATGTAGTATTCACAATCTTCTGGTGCGTCGTGATCACGCAGATAGTTTTCGTAAAGCACATTGTGGATGAAGCCTGTGTAACCATCCCAGTTATCTTCTGGAAGCGGATCAGACAGTGCACAGTGCCATACGAAGTTATCATTCTCAGCCGCTAGGCCATCGAAATCTTCTACGTAGAACATTTCACGCTTAGAACGCGCGCCGTACCAGTAAGACATCTTACGCTTAGACTTCAAACGCTTAAGTTGGTCAAAGATATGAGAACGCATAGGAGCCATACCTGCACCACCACCGATGAAGACCATTTCTGCATCAGTGTCTTTCGCGAAGAACTCACCAAACGGACCAGAAATCGTACACTTGTCACCTTCTTTTAGTGACCAGATGTAAGAAGACATCTGACCCGGTGCTACGTCTGGGTTATTTGGCGGCGGAGTCGCGATACGTACGTTTAGCATGATGATGCCGAACTCTTCAGGGTAGTTCGCCATTGAGTATGCACGGATGATGTCTTCTTTTACGATAGACTCGTAACGGAACAGGTTAAACTTGTCCCAGTCACCGCGGTACTCTTCTGGTACGTCGAAATCTGCGTATTTAACGTGGTGAGCTGGTGCTTCAATCTGGATGTAACCACCAGCACGGAAAGGTACTGATTCGCCATCTGGAATTTGTAGCTTAAGCTCTTTAATGAATGTTGCTTTGTTATCGTTAGAGATAACCGTACATTCCCACTTTTTAACGCCGAAGATTTCTTCTGGTAGCTCGATATCCATGTCTGTTTTCACAGCCACTTGACACGCTAGACGCTCACCTTCACGCGCTTCACCTTTAGTGATGTGATCCAACTCAGTTGGAAGGATATCACCACCACCGCTCTTCACTTTTACGCGACACTGACCACAAGAGCCACCGCCACCACAAGCAGAAGAAACGAATACACCTGCACCAGCTAACGCGCTTAGTAGCTTGCCACCTGGAGAAGTAACGATCGACTTATCTGCGTCGCCGTTGATAGAAATTGTAATGTCACCTGTTGGTACAAGCTTAGACTTAGCGAAAAGAATCACTAGTACTAGAGCCAGTACGATCAGAGTAAACATCACGACACCAAGAATAATGTCCATTGACTATTCCTTAATTGTTGCGGTTTACCCGACTTACAGTTGAACACCAGAGAAAGACATAAAGCCTAACGCCATCAAACCTACAGTGATAAAGGTAATACCTAAACCACGTAGACCAGGAGGTACATCTGAGTACTTCATCTTCTCACGGATACCTGCAAGGGCCACGATCGCGAGCATCCAACCCACACCTGCACCGAAACCGTAGACTACAGATTCAGCGAAGTTGTAATCACGTTGTACCATGAAAGATACACCACCGAAGATGGCACAGTTAACTGTGATCAACGGTAGGAAGATGCCTAGCGCGTTGTACAAAGGCGGGAAGAAACGGTCAAGAATCATCTCTAGAATCTGTACAAGTGCCGCAATTACACCGATAAAGGTGATGAAGTTTAGGAAGCTCAGATCCACGCCTTCGACCAGCGCGTTTTCTTTAAGTACTAGGTTGTAAACCAAGTTGTTTACTGGTACGGCGATGGTCAATACCACAACTACCGCAACACCTAGACCGAAAGAGGTCTTTACTTTCTTAGATACCGCCAAGAAGGTACACATACCCAAGAAGAAAGACAGAGCCATGTTCTCGATGAAAATCGATTTAATTAACAGACTGATGTAATGTTCCATGTTGCCCTTACTCCTTCGCTTCTACTTGCTCTGGTTTGAACGTACGGATCGCCCAAATCATGAAGCCAATTAGGAAGAATGCAGATGGCGCTAGAAGCATCAGACCATTTGGCTGATACCAACCACCATTGTTCACTAGTGGTAGTACTTCCATACCAAACAACTTACCGCTACCGAATAGTTCACGGAAGAAGCCCACAGTAATAAGAACAAAACCATAACCAAGACCGTTACCAATACCGTCGATCAGTGATGGAACGGGTGCAGATTTCATCGCGAACGCTTCTGCACGGCCCATTACGATACAGTTAGTAATGATAAGACCTACGAATACCGATAGCTGTTTAGAGATATCGTACAAGTAAGCTTTCAAGATCTGGTCTACCACGATTACTAGAGATGCGATGATCGCCATTTGAACGATGATACGCACACTGTTAGGAATGTGGTTACGGATTAAAGAAACAAAGAAGTTAGACAATGCAGTTACAAACGTTACCGCTAGTGTCATAACAAACGCTGTTTCTAGTTTGGTAGTTACTGCAAGCGCAGAACATACACCAAGAACTTGTAGCGCGATTGGGTTGTTATCCAATACTGGCGCAAGAATGCTCTTTTTAATGTTTTGTGCACTAGACATTAGTTCAGGCCTCCGTCACGAACTTTTGCTAGGAATGGACCAAAGCCCATATCACCTAACCAGAAGTCAAATGTGTGTTGAACACCGTTACTAGTTAGTGTCGCACCTGACAGGCCGTCAACACCATGCTCAGAACCAACTGGCGCACCACCTTTCACTACCTTGATAGCTGGTTTGTGGTTTTCGTCAAACAGTTTCTTGCCGACAAACTGTGCACGCCAAGATGGGTTTTCAACTTCACCACCCAATCCCGGAGTTTCACCCTGCTCGTAGTAGGTGATACCTGATACTGTGTTACCGTCGGTTTCAACCGCAACGAAAGCGTACATCATTGACCAAAGACCGTTACCGTGAACCGGTAGAATGATCTTAGAAATGCTGTCGCCATTTTTCACAAGGTACACAACACCTGTATTTGCACGACGTAGAATTTTCGCGTCATCTTGCTCAGCGGTCAGTTTGATAGACTGTGCAGGATCTTTCGCGGCTTTGCGTTGGTCATACGTTGCTGCATTACCATCAACAAAGTCGCCTGTTGCGAAATCAACCAGACGTGGTTCGATGTACTGAGCAAAAAGCTCTGGTACTTTCTTACCTTTGCTGTCGATACCAGCTACTTCGATGATCTTGGATTGCTTATCCAAAACAGCGTTAGCTTTTTGCTGGTCACGCAGACCGACTGCTGCTGTTGATACGATGATTGAACAAACAAGGCTCAACCCGACAACAACACCCAGCGTCTTTTTAATGCTGTCATTACTTGCCATAGCGTGCTTGTCTCCGCTTGATGTTCTTCTCAACCACTAGATGGTCAAACAGTGGTGCAAACAGGTTCGCGAATAGAATCGCCAGCATCATACCTTCTGGGTATGCTGGGTTAACAACACGAATCATGACACACATTGCACCGATAAGAATGCCGTACCACCACTTACCTTTGTTGGTAAATGAAGCCGATACTGGGTCGGTTGCCATGAAGAACATACCGAATGCAAAACCACCTAAAACTAGGTGCCAGTGCCATGGCATGCTGAACATTGCGTTAGTATCAGAACCGATCACATTGAACAGTGTCGATACCACGATCATACCGATCATTACGCCGGCAATGATGCGCCAAGATGCGATTCGCATGTAAACGATCATTGCTGCACCGATAAGCAGTGCAAGCGTAGAAACTTCGCCGATTGAACCTGGGATGTTACCGATGAACGCGTCTAGCCACGTGATTGGCGCGCCAGTCACTGTGTTTACTAGTGCACTGTTGCCGCCTTGAGCCCACTGGCTTAGCGCAGTTGCACCAGAGAAGCCGTCTGCTGCTGTCCACACTACGTCACCCGAGATTTGTGCTGGGTAAGCGAAGAATAGGAAAGCACGACCTGCTAACGCTGGGTTCAGGAAGTTACGACCAGTACCACCAAAGATCTCTTTAGCAACCACAACACCAAAGGTAATACCTAGCGCTGCTTGCCATAGAGGTAGCGTTGGAGGAACGATCAATGCGAAAAGTATCGAGGTTACGAAGAAACCTTCGTTAACTTCGTGCTTACGCACCATACAGAATAGCACTTCCCAGAAACCACCAACGAGGAATACCGTTGCGTAGATTGGTAGGAAGTAGGTTGCACCTAGCAACATCTTACTACCCCAGCTTGCGTCAGCAGAAATCGTTCCGCCCAGCATCTCGGTTAGCCAGTAGTGCCAGTTACCTGCAATGATTTGCGCCAGTTGATCACCAGCGTACATGTGGTTTAGAGCCGCGATAGCTTGGCCACCAGCGTTGTACATACCCCAGAACATTGCTGGGAACACTGCAAACCAAACCATGATCATGATGCGTTTTAGGTCTACGCTATCACGAACGTGTGAGCTCTTTTTCGTCACCAAACCTGGCGTGTAGAATAGCGTTGCCGCAGCTTCGTACAGAGCAAACCATTTTTCGTGTTTGCCGCCTGGTTCAAAGTGGTGTTCGATGTCTTCAAGAAACTTCTTAAGGCCCATGAAACTTACCCTTCCTTCTCAATTGTATTCAGGCAGTCACGCAGCAGTTGACCGTACTCGTATTTACCTGGGCATACAAAGGTACACAATGCTAGATCTTCTTCATCCAGTTCTAGCGCACCCAGTGCTTGAGCACTGTCAGTATCGCCTGCACATAGATCGCGAAGCAGCAGAGTCGGTTCCATATCAAGAGGCACTACACGCTCGTAGTTACCGATTGGAACCATTGCACGATCACTACCGTTTGTGGTGGTTGTCATATTGAACAACTGACCTTTAAACAAGTGACCAAGGAAAGAACGGGTTACAGAGAACTTGTTCTTACCAGGCGTAGCCCAGCCAAACAGTTCTTTGTCACGACCTTCACGCAGAACAGAAACCTGCAGGTGGTAACGACCCAAGTAAGCGTGAGGACCTGTGGCATGAGTACCAGTCAGTACTGAACCAGAAATCACACGAACTTCGCCTGGCATCATTTCGCTGTCGGTTAGCTCATCCAAGCTTGCACCCATGATGGTACGAACTAGACGAGGGTTATTCACAACAGGACCCGCAAGAGAAACAACACGGTCAGTGAAAAGTTCACCAGTTAGGAACAACTGACCAAACGCAATCACGTCTTGGTAGTTGATGCTCCATGCCACGTTGTTTGCATTCACTGGGTATAGGAAATGCATGTGGGTACCCGCTAGACCAGCTGGGTGTGGGCCGTCAAATACGTGCTCTTCCACATTAGAGTGAGAAGAACGAGGTAAGCTCGTACCAGATTTACAAACGTAAACCTTCTCTTCTGTTAGGGCTGAAAGCACATCCAAACCAGCAACAAACGCTTCCGCTTGTTCATTGATTATCAACTCTGGCTTCGCTGCCAATGGATTAGTATCCATTGCGGTAACGAAAATCGCTTTAGTTGTCGATTCAATTGCTGGAACCTTGCTGAACGGACGAGTACGCAGAGCGGTCCAAAGGCCAGATTCAACCAACTGAGTTTTGATCACTTCGCGATCAAGACCTGCTAGTTGAGAGGCTTCAAACTTATCAAAGGTCACTTGCTCGTCGCCTGCCGCTTCAATCACTACAGATTGAAGTACACGCTTCGCGCCACGATTCACTTCGATAACTTTACCACTCACTGGAGAAGTAAATTTCACGCCAGGGTTCTTTTTGTCTTCAAAAAGAACTTGGGCTTTCTTCACTTCATCACCAACGCGAACATGCATCGTAGGACGCATGCCAACGTACTCTTCGCCAAGCAAGGCGACTTTTGTGATGGATTTACCATCATTAATCACCTGGGAAGGAGCTCCTGCGATAGGAAGGTCCAAACCCTTCTTTATTGTAATCATACGCACTTGCACTACTTTTATCGGGAAAAAGATTCTTTATGATTGCGTAACTTTTAGACACGACATCAGTGTCCGGTTTTGGCGATGTTTTAAACGCCAAAATCGCAACATCCTATTAAAAATCGCTTCACAGTTTAGTGGAGAGATTTATCAGGTGCGATAGTTTAGCATCTTTTCCAAACGCGATGCCATGACCAATAAACGCATTAGCCGTATTATTTGGAAAGAATTGATAGATATAGGCTAACTATTGTTCATAACTTTGACACGTCGCACAAATGGCCCAAAACCATCGTGCCAGATGAATAGGTGAGATTCATAGTTTGAAACATCCCATTCATTCTGTTCATTTGTTGAAACAGTGTTAACGCATTTCTTAACCAAATTTGTCACGCAGTTTGTCGGTTTTGTACACATAGAAAAAAAGATGGCTTGACCATCTTTTTGAATAGAATAACTGAAAATTTAACACTTCAGGTTAGAAATTGCTCAGTGGCTGGTACCACCCATACACATTGGGCTATCTGGCGCGCCATCTCGCTGTAGCTTCCATTCCTGATCAGTATAGGTATGAATCGCCAAAGCGTGGATGTTATTTTCCAGCTCATTCGCCAATGCTTGATTCACTAAACGATGTCTGGCGATCAATCTTTTACCTTCAAAAAGATCGCTCACCACAATCACCTTGAAGTGACTTTCCGAACCCGGTGGTACATTGTGCATGTAGCTCTCATTCACCACACTCAAGTGACTAGGTTCAAATGTATTGTGTAATTTTGTCTCTATGATTTCTTGAATCATATTCAAACCCTCTCTACTCACCGACTTAAAAAGTATAAGTCGAACCAACGTGAAATTTCTTACACACACTTAAATAACAGCCTTCATTCTAACAATGTCTCACTACTTAGACGAAGATCCCTGAGTGTTTTTTGCTAGCTGTGCCTATCTTGTTTGCTATCCTTCTGCGAGAATATCGTTAAAACTCAATGAAACAAACACCATTGTATGAAAACCGAACTCAATCTCTTTGACCGACAACTCACCCTATTCAGATACCCAAACAAAGCCAATGAACCCCTGCAAGCATGGGACGCGGGCGATGAATACTTGATCAATTATGTGGAAGAGTTGGCCTTAGACACCCCACAGAATATTCTTATCCTGAACGATCACTTCGGCGCTCTATCATGCTGGTTTTCTGCTCAACACCAAGTCACTATGATGAGCGATTCTTTTATCTCTCAGCAAGGGACAAAAGAAAATTTACAACGAAATCAATGCCGTGAAGTAAAGCTACTGACAACGCTAGACGCAATTCCAGTAGAGACCAATTTGGTGTTATTTCAACTTCCCAAAAACAACCGTCATTTGACTTGGCAGTTAACTCAATTGCGGAAAACGCTCTCACCAGACGTCCCAGTGGTCGCCGTGAATAAAGCCAAAGAAATCCATACCTCAACCCTCAAACTGTTTGAAAAGTACCTAGGGACCACAAAAACCTCCCTTGCTTGGAAAAAACATCGTCTCGTTTTTTGCCAAGCAGACTGCGCGCAAATGAATGACATCAGCCCAGTGACTCGTTGGAATGTTGAAGAACACAAGATGACACTCAACAACTTGCCAAACGTCTATTCTGGTGAGAGTCTCGATTTGGGCGCGCGTTTTATGCTCGAGCACATCCCGCAAGATGAGAACCTCAAGCACATTATCGATTTAGGCTGCGGTAACGGGGTGTTATCCGTCAAAGCCGCGCAGCTCAACCCGAAGGCGAAGTTAACCTTGGTGGATGAAAGCTACATGGCCATTGAGTCCGCTCGCCTCAATTTACAAGAAAATGTCACAGTGCCAGTAGATGCTGAGTATATTGCCAATAACTGTTTGGACGGGTTTGCTGGCGAGATCGCCGATCTGATTTTATGCAACCCCCCTTTCCATCAACAACAAGCGATCACGGATCACATTGCTTGGCAGATGTTTTGCGACGCCAAACGCGTCCTTAAAAGAGGGGGAAAACTGCAGGTGATTGGTAATCGCCACCTTGGTTATGATGGCAAACTCAAGCGCCTTTATGGTGACAAGAATGTGAAATTAGTCGCTTCTAATAGTAAGTTTGTGATTTTACAGGCAACTAAATAGCCTGCTAGTTTTAATTAAAGACAATCTTCACTTTAATATACGTTTACGTACAGCCTCTGCTGCTAGAAAAGGAATATACGATGAAAAAATTGGTTTTAGCTGCGTCTATCGCACTACTTTCTGCTTGTTCAGCCCCTCAACCAGAACAACTTAATCTTGCACCAACCGCAACGTTAAGCACAAATCCAATGGTGCAGAACAAAACGTATAGCATGACCAGTAAAGATGTACGCGCAGCGCAGTACGTAGCGCTGATCGACAGTGGCCGTTCGAACATCCTACCGCTACACGCTAAACAAAACATGCGCATTACGCTTGAAACCTTGCTGCAGCAGCAGTTCGCGTCACAAGGCTACAAAGCAGATTTAAACAGCAACAACCTGATCAGTCTTGAAGTTCAAGAAGCATTGGTCAATGTAAAGCATTCCGTAATGGAAAACGAAATGGACGCAAAAGTGATTCTAGAAGTCACCGCAGAAACACCCAAAGGAAAGCTAGTCAAAACCTATAACGGTGCAGCAAGCCGCAGTGGCATGTTAAGTGCCTCAGATCAAGAAGTGGAAAAAGTGCTAAATGACGTGATCACATTAGTACTTGCTGAGATTGCCAATGACCAAGAACTGCAAAGCTACATGAAGGAACGTTTCTAATGCTCAAAGTTATCTGTACTTCACTCGTACTCACGAGTAGCCTCGCCTTGGCGGGGCCAAAAGTTGAATTCGAAACCTCTCTGGGGAATTTCACTGTTGAGTTAAATGAAGAAAAAGCGCCGATTAGCGTCGAAAACTTCGTAAAATACGTGAAAGACGGCAGTTACGTAGGCTCTCAATTTCACCGTGTCATTCCAGGTTTTATGGCACAAGGTGGTGGCTTTGATGAGAAAATGAATCGTCTACCCAGTTACGCACCAATCAAGAACGAAGCAAGTAATGGTCTGAAGAACGTGACGGGCTCTATCGCAATGGCACGAACTCAAGATCCTAACTCCGCGACACGACAATTCTTTATCAACTTGGTGGATAACGAGTTTCTCGACTATGACCTACAACCTCCAGGTTACGCCGTTTTTGGTCAAGTCACCGAAGGGTTTGACGTCATTCAACAGATGGCGAGCAAGCCGACAAAAAGCCAAGGCTACATGAGAGATATTCCCGTGGAACCTATCGTGATCACCAAAGCCACACTGCTCCCATAAATATCCTCGCCCTTTGCAATGCAAGGGGCGTATTCTACTAACTACAAGGATAGGTTATGTCTTCATCACCAACAGTTTCATGGCGTGAAACTGTACAAAGTTATCTTGATCGACGCTTGCTATGGGTTTTTATGCTGGGCTGTTCCAGTGGTTTTCCGTGGGTGCTCATTGGCTCAAACATGTCTGGCTGGCTAAAAGATGCGGGGTTGACGCGTGCTGCTATTGGCTACTTTGGCAGTGTCTTTGCTGTGTACGCCATTAACTTTCTTTGGGCACCTTTGGTAGACCGAGTAAAGCTTCCTTTACTTCATCGCTCTTTGGGTCAACGCCGCAGTTGGATATTTCTCTGCCAATCCTTTGTACTGATTTGTACTTTGTTGATCGCGGGAGTCAACCCGGCCAACAATCTCATGCTGACGTCAGCACTTGCACTTGGCATCGCCATCGCGTCAGCAACACAGGATATCGCTATCGACGCTTTCCGTATCGATACCTTCCCGAAATCCGATTCATCCAAACTGCCACAAGCATCGGCGATGGCCGTTATTGGTTGGTGGACGGGTTACTCTTTACCGGGTTACCTCGCCTTTATCAACGCCGATTCAATCGGCTGGAACGGCGTGTATTATGGCATGGCGGCCATTGTCGCGCTCTTGATGATTTTTACGTTGCTGGTTGGCGAACCAACCACACGCCGAGAGCAATTGCAACAAGAGGCCGAACAGCGCCACAACCAATTGGTGGGTTCCAAAGTGGTCGCATGGTTGACGGTCACCGTGGTCGAGCCTTTCCTTGATTTCTTCAAGCGCAATGGCGTCCGAGTGGCACTGACTCTACTGCTCTTTGTCTTCTTGTTTAAGATTGGCGAAGCGTTCTTAGGCCGAATGTCGATTACGTTTTATAAAGAAGTGGGCTTTAGCAACGAACAAATTGGCTATTACTCTAAGTTGTTGGGCTGGGGCATCACCATCTTCTTTACGCTGGTTGGTAGTATGATCAACGTGAAGTTTGGCATTGTTCGCGGTCTAATGATCGGCGGCATCGCCATGGCAGCCAGTAACTTGATGTTCGCTTGGATGGCAGAAGTTGGTCCGAATGAAAACCTGTTCTTGGCGACGTTGATTGTCGACAACTTTACCTCTGCGTTTTCAACCGTTGCGTTTGTCTCCTTCTTAACCATGGTGACCGGGCAAGCCTTCTCGGCAACGCAGTACGCTCTGCTGGCATCGCTCGGTAACTTTGGTCGAACGACCTTAGCCTCCTTTAGTGGTGAGTTGGTTGACTACTTGGACAACTGGTCTGTGTTCTTTGTTATTACGGCTCTGATGGTTATCCCAAGCTTGATCATGCTCTATTCGCTGCGTCATTACTTCCATGATTTGCTTGAAAAAGCGAGAAAGGAATCGAGCGAAGAAGAGCCAAAACCTCACGACAACATCGACGCACCACAAAGTTAAAGCCACTTCGTGTGCGTGGTTCCTTCACGAAAAAGGCTTGCATTGGCAAGCCTTTTCTCGTTTGATGCATTCTCATTTTGAAAGCAGCGCTGTTCTTCTCTGGTTAAGGGTAAAGTCCTTTACCAAACAAATTAAAGACTCTGGCCACCCCTTGGGTAAAAATCAGTGGGTCTGTCAGCACGGTTAGGCACAAGCAATCTTCCCCAGCTTTGGTTTTAGGACTGTGCTTCACACTGGCGTCACGCTGCATGAAATCACCCTGCTGATATTCACCATCTTCATCACTAAAACTGCCATGCAGCACCAGCGTCGTTTCCAACCCTTTGTGGGTGTGTTGCGGGATCTGAACACCTTCGCTGATGTACATCAGATTCACTCTTGCCTCTTCACCAAAGTCCAGTTGTGAACTAAACACCTTGCCACCGTAACTGCGCCATTCCGACATCAGGTCTGCATAGCGACACAGTGTCTGTGGAAGAACAAAACGTTTCCCCTTCACCTCAATGTATCTCGGTTCGTAGACCTCTCGTGCATCTTCTTTCACATCACTTTGAACGATGGCATCAAACATCGCATCAAACAGCGACAGAGCACTCATTTCATCTTGCTTCTCAGCAGCAAAATGTTGCGCTTGCTCGCCTTCAAATTGAGCAACCAGATCTCGACAATCAGGGCAAACTTCTAGATGCGTTGCAACGACTAAACCAGAGACAGCATCAATTTCTCCACTTGCGTACGCCTGTAGCAACATGTTGTTAGGATGTGTACTCATAATTTATCCGCCTGCATTGTGTGTCTAAGCTTTTCTACTGCCAATCTCAATCGTGATTTAACGGTACCTAAAGGAATGTCGAACATTTCAGCAACCTGCTGGTGGGGTAAGTCTTCTATATAAACAGCCTGCAGAACATCTCTCTGGGCCTTGGGTAAACAATCCAAAAAACGCATAACCTGCTCTTTGAGCATGTCTTGCTCTGGGCTATAGCGTTCAACAAGGTCTAAAGGATAGTAATCTGACGGCCAAATATCGTCCGCGTGAATGTGCAAATCCTTACCGCGCTGCTTCCTAAGTAAGTCAAAGCACAGATTACGGATGATGGTGTAGACCCAAGTCGACAGCGCACTTTTCTCAGCGTCAAACAGATGTGCTTTATGCCACACTGTTGTCATGGTTTCCTGCACCATTTCCATGGCAACTTGCTCATTGCCAACATGTTTAAACGCAAACTGTTTTAACTTGGGCGCAAAGTGTCGAAACACGACGGCAAATGCTTGCTTGTCTTTGTCTTTCACTTTCGCCATGCACTCGGCCCAGTCTTGCTTAGACATCGAGCTAGGGCTGTTCGCTACCGGAGTCCGCATAACTTATCCTTTTTGTCGCCGACTTTACTTAAACTTACCCTGATACGTATTCCACAGAAAAACGATCACCAGATCCTACAAATTATTTGCCATTTAATTCAGTTTAGCCTTTCCTTCGCCTGAAGCCTTCTCGACTACCTCAGACAAAAAGCGCATCGCCGCATCACAGTTTTGCGTTCCTGCCAAATGGTCAAATTGTTTGACTGAGAGCGGTAATATCTCAAGCCAACGTCTTGCCACCCAATTGGCGTCTTGGTAGTCACTTTCAGGATACAGCTCACCAAGCTCTGGAAATTGACGGTGAACCAGCTGTAATTGGTCGCCAATGTATTTCTGAGGGGCCTTGAGCTCAATGGTTGGCCACCGTGTCAGTTGCTCCACCGAAGCTATGCGCAGGCCATCTTCCTCAACACGGACTTGTTTGATGGTGAAGCGTTGTAATCCCAACACCGTAATCCCCAGCAATCCATCCGACAATGAATCAAAATCAATAATTTTGACTTCTGTACCAAGCGACGACAACCGGCTTGCCCCACCACTACTATCGACCAAGCACATACCAAAGCTGATATTTTGTTCACAGCACTGCTTCACCATTCGTTGGTATCTAGGTTCAAAAATACGAAGTTTCATTTTTCCATCCGGCAAAACCGTCGAACTTAACGGAAAAAGCATTAACTCTCTCATAATCACCCCGCTTAAAAATCACGCTACTTTATACGCGCAAACCTTTACCTAGATCACATTCCCTCCACGCATTAACAAATTAAATACAGCTCTCAGTTTCAACAAAATCACAAATGCATCTAGATTTATAGCAAAAGAAAAGTTCCCAACTTTCGATTCAAAAGGAGATCTACATCACTCAAATTGATGAAAAATTGCACTCAAGTCACTTTTATTTGAGATTTAAATCGCTATGATGCGCGCAAATCGGATAACACGTAGCGCAAGGATTAGCGTCTAAACACCGTTACAAATATAGAGAGTTCCCCTTATGCGTAAATCACTATTAACTCTTGGTCTGTTAGCAGCAACTTCAGCACCAGTTATGGCCGCTGACTACTCAGACGGCGATATCCACAAAAACGATTACAAGTGGATGCAATTTAACCTAATGGGTGCATTCAACGAGAAAGGCGCTGGCGCTGAATCTTCTCACGATTACCTAGAGATGGAATTTGGCGGTCGCTCTGGCATCTTCGACCTATACGGCTATGTAGACGTATTCGATCTATCTAACGATCCTGGTAGTGACAAAGACGGTGCAGAAAAAATCTTTATGAAATTCGCACCTCGCATGTCTCTGGATGCTGTAACTGGTAAAGATCTTTCTTTCGGTCCAGTTCAAGAGCTTTATGTCGCAACTCTTATGGAATGGGGCGGTAACAACGGCGTTAACAACCAAAAAATCGGTCTTGGTTCTGATGTGATGGTTCCATGGTTAGGCAAAATCGGTCTAAACCTTTATGCTTTCTACGATGGTAACGAAAAAGACTGGAACGGTTTCCAAATTTCGACCAACTGGTTCAAGCCTTTCTACTTCTTCGAGAATGGCTCTTTCATTTCTTACCAAGGTTACATTGACTACCAATTTGGCATGGATGACGATGCATCATTCCGTACTAGCAATGGTGGTGCTATGTTTAACGGTATCTACTGGCACTCAGATCGCTTTGCGGTCGGTTACGGTCTAAAAGCATATAAAGACGTATACGGCTTTAAAGATGGCTCGACTCTACCTTGGGCTCCTGTCGCAGAATCTTCTGGCGTAGGTCACTACGTAGCAGTGACTTACAAGTTCTAATTGAACCTCCTAAGTTCTGTATAAATGGCGCCTGTTGGCGCCATTTTTATTTGCTTTCCTTATTTCCCTCATTATCCTTGCAGCAAACCTTTTTACTGAGAGTGTTTGGTGAATATCCTCATTTTAGGCCCGGGAGCCGTTGGCTCACTTTGGGCGACAAAACTCAAACTCGCAGGGCACAATGTTACATTGTGGGGAAGACGCGATGTACCTGAGCAGCCGTTGCAACTAGATGACTCATCAGTCATGACGTTTAAACATCGTCACCTACCCTCTTTGCAAAGTGCTGATCTCATCTTGGTCACAGTGAAAGCATGGCAGGTGATGGCGGCGATTGAGCCTTTATTGCCACACATCCACTCAGATACCATCATCATGCTGATGCACAACGGCATGGGAACCGCATCTCAGGTTGCAGAAAAGCTCGCGCACAACCCAATCGTTGTCGCAACCACCACTCATGGCGCGTATAAGCCCCATTCACAGCAGGTCTTACACACCGGACAAGGCATCACGCAGTTGGGGGGGGGTAATGCACAAGGTGCGCAATGCGATTTCCTTCAAGCGGTGCTCGATCACGCCCTACCGTCTGTTACATGGAATCCCAATATCCAACAGGCGCTTTGGACCAAACTGGCCATCAACTGTGCCATCAACCCGTTAACAGCGATTCATCAATGTAAAAATGGCGAGCTGGCCGATGAGAGGTTTCATCAACGGCTTGAGCGCATCACTCAAGAATTGGTCGACGTTATGGTCAAAGAAGGGATCGAGGTTACTTTCGATACCTTACAGAAAACCATCATGAACGTGATTCATGCAACGGCGGAAAACTATTCCTCGATGCACCAAGATGTTTTCCATCAACGCCGCACTGAAATCGACTTTATCACTGGATATTTGTTGCAAGCGGCGCATAAACACCAGATTGATGCAGCGGAAAACGCTAAACTTTATCAACACATCAAACAGATTGAACAACGCTGGACAGAACAATGAAGAAAAAAATCTTAGTGCCTATTGCTTGCGGTACCGAGGAGATAGAAGCGGTAACGGTCATCGATATGATGGTTCGAGCAGGTTATGAAGTCACGGTCGCCAGTGCCGATTTTGATGGCAAGCTGACCCTGACAGCCTCTCGTGGCGTTATCCTCGGCGCACAATGTCGCTTGGTGGATGTGGCCGATGAACAGTTCGACGTCATTGTTCTCTCCGGCGGTGTCGCGGGAGCGGAAACCTTCCGCGATAGCCCAATTCTGATTGAGATGTTAAAACAGCATATGTATGAAGGAAAACTGGTCGCTGCCATTTGCGCCGCCCCCGCACTGGTTTTGCAACATCACAATCTCTACCCTCAAGCCATCATGACTTGCCATCCGAACTTTATGTCTCATATTGCCGAGCAAAACTGGCGTCCTAAGCGCGTTACTTACGATGTGAACCACAATCTTCTTACCAGTCAAGGGCCCGGCACTGCGCTGGAATTTGCGATGGAAATTATCATCTTACTTTCTGGCAAACAGCACGCGCGCCAAGTGGCAGAACCTATGGTGACAGTGCCTGTACTCAACTACCACAAATTGGGTGATGAGTAATGTTTGACGTTCAAGCCATTCGCCAACAATTTCCTGCATTGGCGCAACAAGTTAATCAAAATGAGCTGGTCTACTTAGATAGTGCGGCGACAACACAAAAGCCGCAGTGTGTGATTGACGCAATCACACAGTATTACAGCAGCCAAAATGCAAACGTTCACCGCGGAAGCCACAGTTTGACCGCCAGTGCGACCAGCCAATTTGAGGCCGCCCGCGAATGCGTCGCTCATTTTATTGGCGCACAAAGCAGTAAAGAGATTATTTGGACACGTGGCGCAACCGAAGCGCTCAATTTGATTGCTCAAACTTACGCCCGAAGCACCCTTCAAGTTGGCGATGAAATTCTCGTCGGTGAAATGGAGCATCACGCCAATATTGTACCTTGGCAAATGGTAGCTGAGCAGACGGGTGCCAAAGTGGTCAAAATCCCCATGACCGCAGACTGTCAGCTGGACATTGAATCGTTTAAAACACTGATGAATGAGCGAGTTAAGATTGTTGCGGTGGCTCAAACCACCAACGTCACGGCCACTCGTCAACCCATCGAGTCCATCATCGAGTTGGCCCATCAACACGGTGCCATTGTGGTGGTGGATGGCGCTCAAGGTATCGTTCACGAACCTGTCGATATGCGCACATTGGACGCCGATTTCTATGTATTTTCCGGCCACAAACTCTATGCGCCCGCTGGAATTGGCGTGCTTTACGGCAAACTGGCACTGCTGGAAACCATGCCACCATGGCATGGAGGCGGTAAGATGGTGGAAAAAGTGTCGTTTGAGAAAACCACCTTTTCAGCTCTACCGGGGAAGTTCGAAGCAGGGACACCCAATGTCGCGGGTGCCATTGCGCTTGCTAAGGCACTAGAGTGGTATCAAGGTTTTGCTCGAGACGAGGTGGAATCGCACTTGCACCAACTTCAATCGGCCACATTTCGAGCACTCAGTGGGATGGAGGATATCCGTGTGATCGGATACCAAAATAACGCTTCGGTGATTACTTTTGTCATGGATGGCGTTCACCATCAAGACATTGCAACGCTGCTCGATCAGCAGGGTATCGCCGTGCGAGCGGGCCATCACTGCGCCCATCCTCTCATGGATGCGTTAGGTGTCAAAGGCACCGTCCGAGTCTCTTTCGCCATTTATAACACCATGGAAGATGTGGAGAAGTTGATTGCTGCGTTAGAGAAAGCGGTGGATATGCTTTAAAGAAAATAGGCTTAGATTTTCAATGTCTTGGCCTGTTTTTCTTCACTGATGTTTTTCACCTCACGTTGGAACTCTCCATCTCCTCCATTCGCTGTCAAATGGATCCCCGCGTTCGCGAGGATGACGAGCAAGAGCCAAGGGTGGTAAGAAATTTTGCCACTGTCTATATCCGTCATTCCCGTGCAGGCAGGAATCCATACCTCACAAGCGCTGGGCGCACGCTTTTCGTTGGTTTAATCGATTCAAAAACATCCTCTCGCTTTAAGATGGATCCCCGCGTTCGCAAGGATGACGAGCAAGAGCCAAGGGTGGTAAGAAATCTCGCTACTTTCTATATCCGTCATTCCCGCGTAGGCGGGAATCCATTCCTCAACAAGTGCTGAACGCACGCTTTTCGTTGGTTTAATCGATTCAAAAACATCCTCTCGCTTTAAGATGGATCCCCGCGTTCGCGAGGATGACGAGCAAAAGCGAGGATGACGAGCAAAAGCGAGGCGAGTAAGCACAAGCGAGGGCAGTAATAAATTTTGCCACTGTCTCTATCCGTCATTCCCGCGCAGGCGGGAATCCATTCCTCAGCATGCGCTGAACGCACGCTTTTCATTGGTTTAATCGGTTCAAAAACATCCATTCGCTTTAAGATGGATCCCCGAGTTCGCAAGAATGACAAACCAAATGAGAAAGGTCAGAAAAGCAAAAGTGGTGAGAAATAATAAAGAAAAGGAAACGCTGGGAGAAATCAGAATTGTCAGGACAGATCAGGCGTGCGAAAACCAACATGGATGCTCGCTACGCCCTCAAGGACGTAAACTAGCTCGCGATATTCTTAATCTGCTCAACAATTGCTTTAAGGCCATTGCCGCGTGATGGACTCAAGTGGGCAATTAAGCCTAGCTGCTCAAAGTAGGCTTCAATATCAAAGGCTTGGATCTGCTCTACCGTTTTACCATTGTAGGCAGCTAAGACTAAAGCAATTAAGCCACGAACGATTCTCGCGTCTGAGTCGGCACAAAACGTCCACATTCCGTCGTCTTGTTCTGCCACTAACCAAACTTGGCTTTCGCAACCTGCAACCATAACCTGCTCAGACTTCAGCGCATCAGGCATCACTGGCAATTTTTTACCCCATTGAATCACCTGACGATAGCGGTCTTCCCAGCCTTTGAATTGCTGCATGGTGGCGACGATGTCCGAGCTGGTAATCTCGTTACCAAATGGAGAGGCAGGCAAATTCGACATGGCTAGGCTCCTACACAATAGAGATAAAAAGTGATGATGACATAAAGCGGCGTCAGAAAGCCGCTTGGTATTAGAGGCAATTAGTTTTTATGCTTTTGGATCAACTTTTCAACGATACGTGCCACCGCAACAAAACCAAAGGTCGCAGTCACTACCGTCGCAGCACCAAAACCGCTGGCACAATCCATGCGTTTTGGACCTTCTGCCGTTGATTTTGCGTTACAAACAGAACCATCCGCTTGCGGGTATTTTAGCTGCTCAGTGGAAAAGACACAGTCAATACCAAACTTTCGCGCGGGATTTTTTGGAAAGTTATGATGGCGACGCAAGGTATCCTTGATCTTCTTCGCCAGTGGATCTTGGATTGTTTTGGTCAAATCCGCCACTTGGATTTGTGTCGGGTCCATTTGGCCCCCAGCACCACCAACAGTAATCACTTTGATTTTGTTACTGCGACAATAAGCCAGCAAAGAAGCTTTCGCTTTGACGCTGTCAATGGCATCTAGCACGTAATCAAACTCTTTGCTGAGGTATTCGTGTTGATTGTCAGGCGTGATGAAATCGTCAATCAGGTTCACTTTGCACTCAGGGTTAATGAGTTTGACGCGCTCTGCCATCACCTCAATCTTGCTCTGGCCGACCGTTCCCGTCATCGCATGAATTTGACGGTTAATATTGGTCACACACACGTCATCCATATCGATGAGCGTCAGTTCGCCGATACCTGTGCGGGCAAGGGCTTCTACCGCCCAAGAGCCAACACCACCAATGCCAATCACACAAACATGGGCAGCACGAAGAATCTCAACTTCGCTGTTGCCGTATAGACGGCGCGTACCACCAAAACGTTGGTTGTAGCTATCAGAAGCAGGAGTATCAAGTTCGCGCATAGTGATGATTCCAAAATCGCCAGAAAAACAAAGAGTGCGATTTATACGCACTCTTCAACAAAATGTCCAGATAGAGAAACGCTATTGTAGCTTTTCTGGTGGCAAAGCCCAAGGCGCTTGCGTTGGAGAGTTTTCCAAGCCCAGTTTCCACACGCGGCCAAAGTGTTTGTAATGGCCCGCTTCGGTGCCCGCTCGTGGGCCCATTCCGTGGTAGAGATCGAGATGATTCTGTTTTACTGCGCCACCGGTATCGAGCACGATCAACAAACGCAGTTGATGCGCACCACTCCAAGTACCGTCAGCGTTCAGTAATGGCACTTCTGCCAAAATCGGCGTCCCCATAGGGAAAATTGTGCGATCGCCCGCCACCGATGCCATTGGAAGTAATGGAATCCCTGCAGAACCTGTCACAGGCGCCGCCGCTCTCGGCTCAAAGAAAACAAAAGAAGGATTTTGCTCAAGCAGCTCTTGAACGGTGGCCTCATCGTTTGCAAGCACCCAGTCTTTGATCGCTTTCAACGACATCTTCTCTCTTGCAACTTGATCACGTTCAATCAACACGCGGCCAATGCTCACATAGGCTTTGTTATTTTTTCCCGCATAAGCGAAGTATTCCAATGTATCGTCATCTTCAAAATGGACAAAACCACTGCCCTGCACTTCCATGATAAACGGGTCAATCATGTTCTCTGCATAGCCCAGTTCAAGCCCTAATCCATCGAGTGCCCCATCGTAGATCTGAGCTCGCGTCGGGCAATCTTCACTGCAGTCAGGTTTAGCGTAAACTGGGTATTTAAAACGTTCATCGGCTTGATGGCGCAGCTCCATTACTGGTGAAAAATAGCCAGTAAACAGGACGTTACCTTGCTTATCTCCCCCACCTAACTGGGCCGTTTCGATGCCATAAGCACCGAGTTCGCTCGGGTCACCACTTTGCAGTACCCACTCATTTAAACGCTCATAAAGCGGTTGATATAAGTTGGCCAAACTAGGTGAATTGCTGATCACCGCTTCAGATTGACGTTGAAATTCGGTGAAGTCGCGAGGTTTGTCCGAGCTCACAACGTCGACTCGATTGAGCACATCACTGAATTCATTGTCGAGATACTGCTGTGCACGATCGGTTGGCTGAGCACAGCCAAACAACAAGACCGATGCAAAGAGCGGAAAATAAGCTTTAATCACTGGTTACTACCCATCAAATAGAATTTGATGCAGCATGACAAAGTCGAATTTTAAGTGCAAATGAAAAAGGGACGCGATTGCAGTCCCTTACAAAAAAATGACGGATATTGAATGAGAAAACATCAATTTGGCAGCAGCATCACTGCTTATCTCAGCGAGAGATTCTGCTTCCCTTCTAATTGAAAAATGGGAAGGTAGTGCGCGTCACTATCCAACTTCATTTCGATGTACTGCTGACCAATGAATCGAAAGCGACGAATTTCACCACCGACACGATACTCAAAATACTTGCCATCAAAATCAAAATTGGTCGTCACCAAAGAGCCGTTAACGGTGACACCACTTTCATTGAGGATCAGCACCTCACGAGCATAGGGAGCGACATCCTGCTCAACCCATTTTCCGTAAATCATGCTTTTCGGCATCGGCGGATTGATCAATCGAGTAATCAAATCGCCATACATCAACAATACAATCACGGTTCCTACAAGGGCCAAGCCCATTAGGATTCGCTCTAATAATTTGCGTTTTTTACGACGTAGCTCTTCAGTGAGTAACTGTCCGTTGACGGCGGTTGACTTTTTACTGGCAGAAGACATTTTTTTCTCGTTCATGTTTACAAGCCGCCTATGTTACACCGCTGGTCAAAGCAAACAACTCACTCAGATCAAAGGTGGTTAAATTAATAAAAAACCGCTTGCCAACAAGAGAATAAAAAGACAATATTTCAGCATAAATAGTCACAAGGAAGTCATATTGTGAAAATTCGCAGCACGGCATTAGTTAAAGGTTTCAGACAATCCACTCCATACGTAAACGCGCACCGCGGTAAAACCATGGTTATTCTCCTTGGTGGTGAAGCGATCGCTGACAAAAACTTCAGCAATATTATTAATGATATAGCTCTAATGCACAGCCTTGGTGTTAAAGTGGTTTTGGTCTATGGTGCAAGACCGCAAATCAATCATTTACTTGATAAGCAATCAAGCCAGACCCCTTATCACAAGCACATTCGTGTGACTGACGAAAACTCACTTTCGATAGTTATGCAAGCCGCCGGACAGTTGCAATTGGCGATCACTGCCAGCCTCTCCATGAGCTTGAATAATACGCCGATGGCCGGAACGCACCTCAATGTGGTCAGTGGCAATTTTGTCATCGCTCAACCATTAGGTATAGATGAAGGTGTCGATTACTGCCACAGTGGTCGCATTCGTCGCATTGATACTGAGGCCATTAATCGTTCTTTGGATCAAGGCTCTATCGTTCTGCTTGGGCCAATTGCCAGTTCGGTCACTGGTGAATGCTTTAACTTGCTTTCTGAAGAAGTCGCGACACAAGTGGCGATCAAGCTCAAAGCAGACAAACTGATTGGCTTTTGTTCTGAGCAAGGCGTGATTGACGACAATGGCAACGCCGTGGCCGAATTGTTCCCTAGCGACGCAGAGAAGTTTATTCAAAAACTCTCGATTGATGTGGATCCGGAAAGTGATTTCCACTCAGGCACATTGCGTTTTCTCAAAGGGGCAGTGGCAGCTTGCCGCGCAGGTGTTCCTCGTAGCCATCTCATCAGCTACAAGATCGACGGTGCGTTGATCCAAGAGCTGTTCTCGTTTGACGGTATCGGTACACAAGTGGTCATGGCCAGTGCTGAACAAGTTCGTCAGGCTTGCATTGATGATATTGGTGGCATTCTTGAACTTATCCGCCCTCTGGAAGAGCAAGGCATTCTAGTAAGACGCTCTCGCGAGCAACTTGAGCAAGAGGTCGAACGCTTTACCATCATTGAGAAAGATGGCCTGATCATTGGCTGCGCCGCCTTGTACCCTTATATCGATGAGCATATGGCGGAAATGGCATGTGTGGCCATTCATCCTGATTATCGCGATGGTAACCGTGGTCTGTTGCTGCTCAATTACATGAAGCATCGCTCGAAATCCATCGGCATTGAGCAAATTTTTGTTCTCACCACGCACAGCGTTCATTGGTTTAGAGAGCAAGGTTTCTACGAAATTGGCGTCGATTCACTGCCAATGGCGAAGAAAAGTTTGTACAACTATCAGCGTCGTTCAAAAATTTTGGCACTACCGCTTTGAGCTAAAGTTAGAGTTTCCTACTGATGAACAGGGTTAACACCATATGCAATGCTTTACATCTTGCCTGTTCAAAGTTTGTGCTTTTTTTCGTTCGGTGACTCGTCTATAATCCGCGCAAATCGGGGTTAACCCGAGCCAAGGAACTTGGTGACGAGACACCGCACGGACTGCTCGATTCATTACTTACCCCGTCAGTTGGGATTAAGCAATCAAAGAGCATTACTATGAGAACCATTATTTGTAACTCGCTGCAAAGCTTTTGGGATATGGCTGATAACCAGTTTCTAGAGGGACTTGACGTTCATTGCGTCTTCCCAGTGACAGAAGCACTTCGAGAGTTCATCTTGAACTATAAAGAGCAATACCACATTCGCAGCATTACTTTTACGCAAGCATTTCAACGCTAGCTAGAATGTGAAAGGCCAGAAGTTCCACTTCTGGCCTTTTTCCTTATCGACTTAGGCTGCTCTCATAAACCTTACTGGCCCAAACGGTATGGCAGGCCACTCGCTCGCTGTGTCTTTATCTTCATACCACGTTTAAGGACTTGAAGATCGGCATACAGTGCTAAACGCTTTTTCGCTCGAGTAATGCCGGTGTAGATCAGCTCTCGCGTCAGTATTGGGCTGAAGTCAGCAGGCAAAATCATCAAGGTAAAATCAAATTCGCTGCCTTGTGATTTATGTATTGTCATCGCATAAGCTGTTTCATGTTCTGGCACTCGGCTTGGTAATACCGCTTTAACGCTGCCGTCGGCCAGCTCAAAATAGACTTTTAAACGCGGATCTTCATCAGTGTCATCCCACATGCAGATGCCAATGTCACCGTTGTAAAGCCCAAGCGCGTAATCATTACGCGTCACCATCACTGGCCTGCCGTGATACCAAATCTCGTCCTTCACTTTAATCAAGTTCCTCGCAGCTAAGGCTCTTTCAATGCGAAGGTTAAGCCCGGCCACACCAAAATTCCCTTCACGCACGGCGCAAAGTAACCGACAACGATGAAACAAATTCAGTCCCGCTTTGGCTCGATCAGCACTGCTTTCTCTCTCTTTCGGCTCAAGATGCTGCTGAGTTAAGGCAATGCGAGCAAGATAATGTGAGTACTCACTTACAAGCGTTTGCAACATATGGTTGTAGTGGCTGGCATCCAATGGGTGATGTTCGATATCGCTAAACTCTCGCTGCCATACACTCTCTAACGCCGCCACGGAACCGGCATTGATCGCTTTTGCCAATTGGCCAATTCCTGAGCGAGCATCAAAACGATAGCTCTTTTGCAACATACACAAGCTATCTGCGACGGGAGCCAAACGGCTGGCACTCTTTGGCAGCGCTTGATAACCCGTTAACTTCGTGAGCGTTGCTGCTTGCTCTGCGCTGTATCCGGAAGCAGAAAATGCGCAGATATCCCCCAACACCGCCCCCGCTTCAACAGAGGCCAGCTGATCTTTATCACCAAGTAAAATCAAACGAGCATGTTTAGGTAACGCATCAATCACTTTATACATCATCGAAAGATCGACCATTGAGGCTTCGTCCACCACCAGCACATCCAAATGCAGCGGGTTTTGACTGTGATGACGAAACTCAGCACTACCGGGGATAGCGCCTAACAAGCGATGTAAGGTTGAGGCTTCTGTGGGGATTAACGCCTTTAAACTCGGCTCTACGGCTAAAGATTGCACCGCTTTACCGATGGATTCGGTCAAACGTGCAGCCGCTTTACCCGTTGGTGCCACCAAACGAATGGTGGGCGTTTGTGCTCCGGCTTGCTCAATCAGCGCCGCCAACAATTTCGTGACGGTGGTGGTTTTGCCTGTTCCCGGCCCCCCAGAGATCACCGCAAAACGACGCGTCAACGCCACTGCGGCAGCCACCTTTTGCCAATTAATGCAGGCCGCATGAGGCACGAGATGATCCAGCGCGTTGAGATCCGAGACTTTGCGTACTTGGCTAAGCACTTGTTCAATCGCCGTCCAATCCAAACAGTGCTCTTCAACTACGTCGAGAAAATCACACACCCATTGCTGTCGCTGCACTTGGGTACTGCCGCTCGCTTGCGCGGCAATCAGCATTTCAAACAAAAAGCGGTAATCACGCGCGAACAATCGATCCAGCAGTGCGGATAACGATGCCGCTGAGCTGGCGTTAAGTTCAATACCGTGACTCAATTGATTAAGTTTTTGCGCCAAAACGACTTCATAGTGCCAATAGCGATGCAGATAAACTCGTTCCCCATCGAACATCAAGGGCACCGCTTCCCCTTGGGTGCCAACCAAGCGACTGGTTTGCAGCAACGCTCGCCAGTCGATCGGCTGCAACTGGGCGTTCAGCTCTGTGGCCGCCTCACCAAACAAGCCAATTTTACTGGCCAATTCACTGACTTGGCCAAGTTCATCAAACAAAGGCAAGCAAATATGCCCTTTGCCTAACTCGGCACTGACCGCAGCGGCCAACAGCGCTAATCCGCTGTGCTGACTCTGCTCACCAATAAAGCGCGCAAATTGATAATCCAATAAGCGCAGGTAGCCTTGTTGGGCTTGCCGTTCAAGCATCAACAGCGTCGCTTGGAGTGACCCATTCAACATCATAGTAACTCCATCTGACCACCTTGGGTCGATCTAGGTTGAGGCTCAAGACCGTCAATCAAACGGTCCATTTCCGTTAATAAATCCAACGAAGGCTTGGCAGAAAAAATACCGTGTTCACTTTCGCCATCCATACCACGAAGAAACAGATAATAGACGCCACCAAAATGATGCTGATAATCATAGTTGGCCAAACGGCTGCGCAGAAAACGGTGTAGCGCCAACGCATAGATTTGGTATTGCAAATCGTAGCGATGATCCACCATCGCCCCTTGCAATGCCTCACCATGATAAAAATGCACCGCGTCA
The DNA here is from genome assembly GCF_002224265.1 of Vibrio vulnificus NBRC 15645 = ATCC 27562. Lineage (NCBI taxonomy): Bacteria > Pseudomonadati > Pseudomonadota > Gammaproteobacteria > Vibrionales > Vibrionaceae > Vibrio > Vibrio vulnificus. Next base: position 2,286,254 of record NZ_CP012881.1, on the reverse strand, counting down.
CCCAAATGGTTGGACTTCCAGTCCAGCACGTAATATTTGCCTTGGTGTTCAAACACCAAATCAATAAAGCCTTTGAGCATGCCTTGCACCGTTTGGAAACCGAGATCCCCCGCGCGAGCAGAAAGGGGATCATGACGCTGAATGACTTGGTTTAAACTGGCAGCGCTGAGCACTTCTATCGGCAATAAGAACTCCATTTCCACCAGACGCTGTGACGGCGTTTTTTGGTTGAGGTACAAATGTTTGCCATCAAGCGGCGTTGACAACACGGTATCCACCAGCTGCTGCAAAACGGGCAACCATTCAAGGTCGATCAAGTTTTTTTCCATCAGCTCGGTGATCACTTGGCGATTCTGTTCAGAGTCCGCCGCTTGAGTAAACTCCACCTCTTCAAACAACGAGTGCAAAAACGTACCGGCGCTGGCGCCACGGGGGAAGGTAAAAATCGACTTCTCCACTTCTTGGATTGGCGCTTGCGGATCTTCGGTGGAAGAGTCGATATCAAACCCCACCACTTCTAAACTGGCGTCGTAGTCGCTTTGATGGCTACCTTGTTTGACCAAACCGGAGTAACTGGTGATGCGCCATAAACGATCGATCGGCGTGGCCAGCTCTTGCGCAGAGAGCGACAACGCGGGCGTTGCGATAGGTTGATATCGCTCATCCGGCAAGGTTGGCGGTGAGATAACGACAATGCTGTCTGACTGCGTTTGTTGTCCTGCCAACGCTTGTTGCAGCGTGGCAATTCCCCCTTCTTGGCCATTTTGCACCAAATACCCCATGGCACTGCGATGCACGCCCGTGGGTTCTTTAGTGGAGCGACCGTTGCGCAGTGGCGCCGCGCCAATGAAACAGCCATAAACGGCGCGAGTGAGCGCCACATAAATAAGGCGTAAGTCTTCCGCTAATCGTTCTTTGTCCGCTTGTTGCAGCGCGGCATCACTGGCGGTGATATCTAACACGGTGCGATCGGTTTGCGCGTCGTAAAACTTCGCTTCGCTGGCTTCTCGATGGGCAAAGACAAACGGGAGAAAAACCAGATCGTACTCAAGCCCTTTTGATTTGTGGATGGTGACGATCTGCACCAAATTGCGTTCCGATTCGAGACGTTGGATCTGCTCATCGCTGCCGCCAATACCATTGTGCGCATCGCTAATGGCTTGAGCAAACCAACGCAACAAACCGTGGTCGCTGTCGATCTCATTGCTTGCTTGCTGCAGCAGCTCGGCTAAATGCATCAAGTCCGTGAGTGTGCGCTCACCCTCTTGCTGAGTCAGCAAACGTTCTGCGATATGACGTTTGGCCATCACCGCTCGCAGCATCGGCATCACGCCACGAGAAAGCCACAGCTTACGGTATTCTTTAAACTCACTGAGCGCTTTTTCCCACGCATTTTCATCGTTATTCAATTTATCCAGACTGGCGGCATCAAGGGCAAACAGCTCACAAGCCAATGCCGCCCGCAATGCGCGATCGTCTTCACTGGTGAGCACCGCTTGCAATATGCGCTGAACATCTTGCGCGACGGGGCTGAGAAAAACGCTGTCGCGGTTCGAGAGATAGACACTGGCGATGCCTTGCTTAGCGAGAGTTTGCTTAATCAATCGCCCTTCGCTGCCGGTTCGTACCAACACCGCAATGTCACCCGCTTGAATGGCGTGCTGTAGCTCACCTTGCTGGAATGACGCCTGACCTTGCTGTGAGAGCGTCAGAATCTGCTGAATCTGACTGGCGGTCGCCTCGGCCATCGCTTGCTGATATTCCCCTTTCGCCACGGGTTTTTCTTCGCACTCTTGTAACCAGTAGGTCAGGGCTGGCTGCTTTTGGCCTGCCATGTTCCAAATGCGTTGTTCCGCTTTGGGGCTAAAACTGACTGGCAAAAATGGAATGTCTTGATCATAAATAAATGGGCTGTCTGGTTGTTGAAACAGTTGGTTTACCGCCAACACCATTTCAGCACTGGATCGCCAGTTTGTTCCCAAGGTGTAGTGGGCACTCACTTGGTTACGCGCTTTGATGTAAGTGAAGATATCAGCCCCACGGAAGCCGTAAATCGCCTGCTTCGGGTCGCCGATCATAAACAGCCCAGTTTGTGGGTGTTCCAAATAAATACGACTAAAGATACTGTATTGCAAAGGGTCGGTATCTTGGAACTCGTCAATCATGGCAACGGGGTAAAGAGTACGAATTCGACTTGCCAATAACTGCGCTTCATCTTGATCGATCGCCGCGGATAAACGCGTTAACAAATCGTCAAATGACAAACGCTGTTTCTGCTCTTTGGCTTTGGCCAGCCATGCGCGACATTGCTCAATCGCGTGTGCCAACAATGGGGCTTTTAAGCTAGCCGGGTTGGCCAAAAACGCGTCAATTTGCTCAAATAGCGGATGCGTTGGCGCAGTGCCTTTGGCTGTTTTGGCCAGCAGCTCGCTTTGAGCAAATTTGGCCAGCTTATCTGGGTAGTGGTAATCAAACGTGTCGCTTTCCGCCCAGCGATTCACCGTATCTAACCACTCTGGTAATGACTTTTTGGTGTAACTGCGTTTGTTGATATCAGATTGTTCTATGAGCGTTTGCAATTCAGGCTGCGCCGCTCGCCAAGCACTTTTGAGCTGCGTAATTTTTTGCAGGTTTTCTTGATGCAACGCCGCAAGATCACCACTCATCGCGTTGACGCTCAGCGCCAATGGCGCACCAGTGAGATAACGGCCAATGTCGCTCAACAACGCCGCGGGTGAACCCCAAATCTGGCGCACTTCACCGGCCAATGTTGTGGGCAAGGGATAGAAATTGCGTCGCCAATAATCGGCCACCACTTGCGCTTTTAACTGACTTTCATCGGTGACAAATTCGTTGTTAAAACGGCTGCCGGATTCAAACGCATTTTGCGTGAGCATCCGTTGGCAAAAACCGTGAATAGTGAACACCGCCGCTTCGTCCATCTGCCTTTCGGCTTGCAGCAAAATAGCGGCAGCCTGCTTGTGATCGGGAAAGTCACGCAGCAGCGGCTCAATGATGGGATCTTGGCTGTGTCCTCGAGCAAACGCCAAACGCGCATCATGAATACGCGCACGAATGCGATCACGCAGCTCACCGGTTGCGGCTTCGGTAAAGGTCACGACCAAGATTTGATCCACCGTCAGTGGAGCTTGATGACGCGTCTCTTCACTGCCATGCCCAAGCAGTAAGCGCAAATACAATCCAGCAATGGTGAAAGTTTTACCTGTCCCCGCCGACGCTTCAATTAACCTTGCGCCATGTAATGGAAAGGTCATGGTTTGTAACGGGGTTGGCTCAGGCTTGTGCGTCATCTTACTCACTGTCTCCGGATCATCTGCTGTTTGATCTGTGATCAAACCTTAAAAACGCTATGAATTTATCTTAACTCTCTAAATATTAGGATGTTGTGGGATCTTACTCACGGAACATCCTCGCCGCTCTGGGTAGTATGCGCCTCACGAGATCAAAGGGTTCGACACGAACCACTCAACCGAATCATGGTCCCTCTGACCTTGTGGCCGTACAGCAAACGCCCTACACGATAATGATTTTCTGGCGGCCACCCTACTTCCTCTCCATTGCAGCGCTTTTATCCCATTGTTGACGTTGAGCGACATCGTTTATGCTTCCTCTGACGCATCCACAACGGACAATCTTGCCCCTTGCAGCACCAAACTACTCATCAAACGCACTTGATGGGCCAGTTGATCATTCCATTTTGGCCAAATACGACTGATGTAACTGTCTGCGCCTTCCCCTGCGCCCAAGAAACCATCATTGAAGGTATCCGCCATTTTTTTCAACGCTTTCTCTTCATCATCATTCCATTGCCCGCGGCTTATGCCAGCTTCGATGGCCGCCAATGCGGTTTTGGGGAAATACGCCAAAGGCTGGGTCATGCCTTCGATATACAGGCGGATCAATTCGTTAAGCAAGGATTTGGCTTGGCCAGCATCCGCCATCGCCGGGTATTTGAGGTGCACAACCCCCTCTTTCTTGTCGTAGCCAATCAAATGCGTCACTTTGGCAACGCCCATAGCCGACATCGAAAGGTGATCAATCCAACCCGCTAAGTAATCTTGAGAGCGAATTTTGCCACTGCGATAACGCAGTAACCCAGATTGATAGTGCTGTGTTAACCAACCGCTCAAATGAATCGTTTTGCCTTCACCAACTGGCGTAAAGGCCAGATCCACTTCGAGATCATCCAAAGCCGCGTGAGATAGCCCGGTTAATTTTTCCATTAATGCTTCAGCTTGCACGCGGTTAGTATCAAATTCCAACTCGCCAAAGGCACCGATCGGCAACTTGCCCTGAGCACGCAATTCACTGCGTACTTCCTCAATCAGCGGCTGTGCCATGTCAGGCGTGCTGTTTTCATCCGATAAGAGACGATGCAGCAACTGTTCACGCAATTGGAAGCTGTTGAGTCCATCCAAAATAAACGGCTCTTCATCGGCCATCACGGCCATTGGTGGCTCGAAAACGACTTTCAAACGGCGATTGAAGAAGTACTGCACTGGCAGTCGCCAGAAACGTTGCAACTCAACCAGATCCAGTTCAAGCGGGAACGTGGCACCCAGTAAATAATCGTCAAGGGCTTGATAAAATGGCGCACTTTGCTGCGATGGCATTTGGCCTTCACTCTGCTGCTGGGCCGCTGGAATCCACTCTTTGGCATAGCTTTTCGCGTTGCTTGGAGGTTCGCCTAAAAACGCTTGGGGGCTAAATGGCACCATGGGATGCTCGCAGGTGATCATCTTTAATAGGCGCGCACCAGATTCATCCACACCGAGATGCTCATCTCCCGCTAAACAGTAGTTTTGCTGGCAATACTCCATCAACTCAGCCACCAGCACCGACGGCACTTTCTCGGTGTTGTCTTGCACGGAACGTCCGACATAGCTGATGTAAACACTTTGCTGCGCAGACAAGAGAGCCTCTAGGAACAAGTAGCGGTCATCGTCGCGGCGAGAGCGGTCCCCCGCTCTGGCGCGGCCATGAATTAAATCGAATCCTTCCGGTGCCACACTGCGTGGATAGACGCCATCGTTCATCCCCAATAAGCAGACGGTACGAAATGGAATCGAACGCATCGGCATCAAGGTACAAAAATTCACTTGTCCAGCAAGAAAACGCTGACTTACACGGCTACCGGACAGTTTATTGAGCAGGTATTGACGAATCACACTCGGTGATAATTCCGCCTCAAATGCCGCATCACTCAACTGTTCTTTTAGCTGACCCAACGTATCGCGAATCGATTTCAACGCCACTTCGCCTTCCAAGTCGACGGCAAAGAAATCCGCCAAGACACCGTGTAGTTGCTGTCGCCATGCGTCAATGTTTTGCGCTTGAGCTAAGGCGTGGCGATAGCTGCGAACTTTTTCAATGAAGTAGCTCAGTTTGCCCGCCAGCTCCGCCCCCATTCCCTGAACTTCGTTGTAAGGTGCGAGCCATTCGTCGCCACTTTGGAACAAGCCAGCCGATTCTGGCATCGCGTAGCCAAGTAACATGCGTTGAATACCAAACTGCCAGGTGTTTTGTTTTGTCTGCGGTAGGTCAAACTCACATCCGGTCTGCTCATCCAGCCCCCAACGGATACCCGACGCTTCCACCCATTGTTTTGCTTGCAGGAACTCCGTTTCACTCAAGGAGAATTTCTGCAAAATCGCGGGGGTTTCTAGCAGTTCCAACAGCTCTGACGCCAAACAGCGCATTTGTGGCAGATTCACTAAAGTCAAAAACGCATTGAGAATCGGGCTTTCTTGGTCGGCGGTTCGATCCGAAATGGAATAGGGAATGAATCGCTCACCTGGTGCGTTACCGAACACCGCTTGAATCGCTGGGCTGTAAGCATTGATGTCTGCCACCATCACGATAATATCGCGCGGTTTGAGTGTTGGGTCGGCATCGAACATCGCCAGCAATTGATCGTGCAGCACTTCCACTTCACGCATTGGGCTGTGGCAAACGTGCAGGCTCAAAGAGCGATCATTCGCCTCGATGAGCGGTTTATGATGGCTACTCTCGATATGGTCGTCATCTTGGTGCTCCTCCAAGTTGAGGATATCGGCTTGCAGTTGATGCAATAGCGAATCTCGGTCGATATCGACAAACGCTTCAATCTCATGCGATTCCAACTGAGACAACAAGTACATGTTGTCACGGCCAAGTTTGCCCATGGAAGCCAACAAACTGTTGCCCACCACCTCGGTATGCAGTTCATCAACAAGGTTGTCTTCAATACTGCCTTTCAGCTGCTCACTTTGTCCCTGAAGCTGCGAATGATCTTGTTGCCACACAAGGTGCTGACGCTGCTTTGCCGCCAAACGAGCAAGAAATTTTCGATCGCGCACTTCACCCCAATAGTATCGACAAGGGTTGGTAAACATCAGATGCACGTCAATATGCTGGCCGAGCGCTTTCAGCGCGTCCATGTAGCGTGGCGGCAATGAGGTAATACCGAAAACAAACAAGCGCTGCGGCAAGTGTTCAAACTGGCCCGTGTAGTTGTCTAAGCTATCAATGAAGTGTTCGTATAAGTTGGCGCGATGGTACGGCGATTGCCCAAGCGCGACGGTATGGTCATACAGCGCTTGCCACAACATGGGCTGCCAAGGGTGCTCATCACCAATCTCAGCCACGGCCTTCCCCGCTTCCCAATCACGTATCCATTCAGGGCGATACACCAAATAACCATCAAAAATATCGGCAATTTTTTCCGACAGTTGGTAAAGCTTTGCACCTTCTTCATCGTCCTGAAGATAGCGAGCTAAGGGCGAGAACTCCGCCAGTGCAAGTTGCTGCGGCAACAAATGCATCAGCTTCCACGTCATCGCTTCTTTGTTGAAAGCACTGCGTTTTGGCACATCCGCCAAAACGTGGGTAAACATATCCCAGATAAATGTCGCGGGTAGCGGAAATTCGATGTTTGCAGCCACGCCAAACTCTTTCGCCAGTTCCATTTTCAACCATTGAGACATACCAGGGCTTTGTACCAAGATCTGCTCTTTGTCGAAGGGATTTTGCAAAGGATTGAGGCGAATCAGTTCCACCAACAGAGATTTGAGCACATCCACTTGATTGGAGTGATAGACAGTAAACACGAGTTAGCTTCCGGAAAGACAATCACTAAGCGTTAGCTTAGCACAGCTCGCTGAGTGGCCACATAGTTCTAACTCACTGATTTCCAGAAAGGTTATATCGGTAGCGATTCTTGGTCAGTTTGTCAGCAAAAGGCATTGTCAGGAGAAACTTACACTTCCGTACCAAATGTGACACACTTCACGTCTTTAAAGTTAAAAAACACTGTTTTATACTTCTGCTCGTTTTTATCAATTTTATTTATAACTCGCTATGGGATTCAAAAAGATGTTGCGAAAACTCTCCTCCAATAGCGCGTGGCTGATTGCTTTTTTTGCTTGCTTCACGGTTTATCTGTCCATCGCCTGTTACCCGTTTGTACTCTCGTCTGATCCCTCTCAAGATCTGTCTGGAATACAGAGCGTCTATCTTATTGCTACCCAGTTGGGCTGGCTCGGTTTACTCAGCTTCCCCATCATGCTGCTCAGTCTTCCACTGACGCTGTTGCCAACTCGGCTGTTTAAAGGCATCGTCATCACACTTGCCGCTCTGTTAGTGATTGCGCTGAAGATCGACATCACGGTTTTCCAACACTATAAATTTCATATTAACGGCTTGCTGATCCGCATGTTTTTTGATGGCGGAAATGAAGTCTTCAATATCTCTTGGCTAAGTTGGTTAATTTTCATCTCGGAGATTGCGGTGATGTTCATTGGCCTCGCCATCGCGGTATGGCTCAGCAAGCTTCTCGCTAACAGCAAACTCAAGTTCGCTTTTGTCGCATTGTGGTTTGTTATGTTGCTGAGCAGCCAAATGGTGCATGCGTATAAAAATGCGTTGTACGACAATGAGGTCAGCCAATTTACCAATAACTGGCCGCTTTATTACCCACTCACCGCCCGCTCCTTCATGTACAAAAATGGCTTTGTCGATGAAAAGATTGCGGCGCAAAATCGCGTTGAGTTGAAAAACGTCGAGGGCAGTCAACTGGACTACCCACTTGAGCCCGTCAGCTTGCCGACACAAACAAAACAACCCAACGTGCTGTTTATCTTAGTGGACGCTTGGCGACACAGTGACGCCACGGCTGAAATCATGCCTAACGTTAGCCAATTTGCGCAAAAAACGGCCAACTTTTCGCAACACATGAGTGGCGGCAATTCTACCCAAGCGGGCATATTTAGCCTGTTCTATAGCCTGCCTGCCACCTATTGGGACAGTTTTTACGCCAGTCAAACCGCCCCAGTGTTTATGGATAGCCTGCAAAGCGCCGGATATCGCATGGGAATCTTCGGTTCAGCGTCGCTAACCAGCCCTCCACTGTCACGCACAGTGTTTAAAAACGTCAAAGATCTGCGCTTGAAAACACCAGGAACAACGCAAGTTGAACGCGACGCGCGCATTACTGAAGACTTTATCGCCTTTGAAGCTCAGCCGAGTAACCAACCCTATTTCGGTTTTCTGTTCTACGACTCTGCCCATGGCACCGAGTTCCCTGAACCAGAAGGCGCGAAATTCACACCGTATTGGGAACGCGTAGATCACATCTTGCTCAACAACGATTTTGATGCCGATCTGTACCATAATCGCTACAAGAATTCGCTCTACTACATTGATGGCTTAATCGGCAAAGTACTGAGCAAGATTGATTTGGAGAACACCATCGTGGTTATCACCTCGGATCATGGTGAAGAGTTTAACGATAATCGCATGAACTATTGGGGGCATTCAGGCAATTACAGCCAAGCGCAAATTCACGTACCTTTGTACCTCTACGCACCAGGCCAAGCCGCCAAGACTTACGATTATCGCACCACCCACTTTGATGTGGTGCCCACACTGATGGCGATGCTTTTTGATAATAAAATGAATACTGCCGATTTTAGCGTTGGAGACAACTTGTTCGACGCGAGCAAATCTCGAGATTGGTTTATCGCGGGGAGCTACTACAACTATGCACTCGTCGGCCAAGAGATGATGATGGTGGTTAACCCGGCAGGAAACTCAAAACAGCTCAACAACCAATTGAAAATTGTTAAAGACCACAAAGTGCCGGTTAATGTGATTCAGCAATCACTGGAACTGATGTCGCGCTTCTATCACAAGGGCTAACGACCGTTTTTCTCGCCATTAAGCAAAAACGCCTCGCATGATCTGCGAGGCGTTTTTTCTCTACGACACCATTCGATACTAGGCAAATTTGCCAAGCACGCTGCGTTTTGGCAACACCACTAAATTGTAGAAGTATTGCACCGCGACATATCCCACCACAATCGTGGCCACCAACAGCTCGACACCAGCCAGCATTCTCACTTGTTCAACATAGTGGCCGCTTAAACCTGCCTGTTGCATCCAGTTGGCCATTTTAAACAGTGCAGTGGCACCAATCACCATTGGGAAAGTAAACGCCGCATAGCCAGGGCTAAAAGGCAAACGAAGCAACTTAACAAACGCGAGGTAAATAATCGCCGTCATCAGTACGGCAATACCAAATAGCAACGCAATAATCACTGGCGAAGGTTGAGCCGTCACGGTTAAGTAACCTGCCAATGAAAGGCTCGCTGGTGCGGCCATAATTGCCATCGTTGGTTTGGCGGCATCTGGCACTTCATGCGTAAACATAAAACGGTAGATCATCAATGGCAACATCACCGCGTAAGCCACCATACCAAACACAAGTGCACCGTGCGCAATAGGGGCTAAAGCAGGATTACCCGAGAAAGAAACATCCGCAACAATGATACCGACCGGTGGTACAAACCAACTTGGTACCATGTGGTGAAGTTCGAAGTTTTGAGCACGATGGTACAAGAAGCTCACAAGAAACACGATATGCAGTACAACGGCGACCAACCAAAGTACATCTCCCGCAACAGGGAAAAAGTGCCCTAGCGAGTTTGAGACGACCATCGTTCCCATCGCAAATGTTGGTACAACACTCCCCACTACTGGGTGTGCAAGATCTTGCTGCAATAGGTGGCGATGAAATAGAAATTTAATCGCCAAGATAACCAGCAAACCGCTGGCGATTGCCGCACTTATCCACTGTCCATAGCCGTTTAATGTTGCCAAGTTTTCCCAACTCCAGCCTAAGCTCGCAATACCAAGCGCCAAACCTGCCATCGGTGTTGGAGCGCCCATTACTTTTGCTTTTGTTCTTTGAATCATCACGACCTCAACAAGGCTATCTTTGTATGGCGCTATTTTATGCTTGCTTAATGTTTGAAGATATCTAATTATTTAGAACCAACGTTCAATATTATTTAACGAGAGAGCATGGCAAGTCACATTTCTCTGAAACAACTCAAAGTGTTTACCACCATCACTCAGCACAACACGCTCACCGCGGCTTCGGAAAGTCTCTTTCTTTCCAAAGCGGCAGTGAGCATGGCGCTGTCCGAGTTGGAGAAGCAAATTGGTCATCATCTGTTTGATCGCGTTAATAACCGTTTGATTCTCAATCAAGAAGGGCAAAAGCTCTTGCCATTGGCCGATGAGCTGTTGAGCCGAGCCAGCGCGATTGAGTCGCTGTTTGATCAAGACATGACACTGTCAGGTCAACTTCGTATTGGCGCTAGCGACACCATCGGTAATCAAGTTGCGCCCTATTTGCTCAGCGATTTTCGCCGCCACACCCAGCATCAAGCACAGAGCCTGTTCATTTCTAACTCGGCGCAGATCTGCGATATGCTGGTGGACTACGAGCTCGATATCGCCCTGATTGAAGGCAAAACACTGCATCCCGAACTTAATGCGACCCAGTTTAGCGAGGACGAAATGTGTGTCATTTGTCCGCCCGATTTTCCTCTTGAACTGAATGGCTCAATCTCACTCACTGAACTGGAGAACAGTCAGTGGATTTTGCGCGAAGCCGGCTCTGGCTCACGTGAATTTTTCCATCGAGTTATCGCGCCACGCATAGAGCATTGGCATGAAGCCTTTCAGCTCAACACTACCGAAGCGTTGATCAATTCGGTTTCCGCAGGACTTGGGCTTGGCTGCTTATCCCGCCTCTCGGCTGACCATGCTGTACGAGATGGTCGCGTGAAAATGATCCCGATGCCACTCGACATGAAGCGCCGCTTTTGGCTGCTGGTACACAAAGAAAAGTATCAAAGTCCGTTACTTAAAGCTTTTATCGATTTTTGCCACCATTGGCATCCCGAACGATAGCGGAATTCAGCTCTCATTTTGACGCGAGTCAATGGACATTACTGATGAAAAGCTGTATAAACGCACAGTACAATTTCTGGACTATTTAACTTAGAGGATTAACCATGGCTGTTATCGTCAAGTACGTGGTAGAACGCAACGGAGAAGAGAAAATGACTTTTACCTCTAAAGCGGAAGCTGACGCATACGACAAAATGCTGGATATGGCAGATGAGCTTTTCGACTTACTAGGTAAAAGCGATCTTCTTGAAGATGAAGGCAAACAAGAAGACTTGGCGATGTTCCTCGCTCAGAACAAAGAAGAGCTTCTTTACGCGCTAGGCGCAAAACGCCGCCCAACGCCGAAAAAAGAAAAGAAGCTAGCCGCGGTTGCTGATGACGCAGCCGGCGAAGATGAATCAGCAGAAGACGCCGCTTAATCTTCGCAAACAATGTCGAATAAAACCGTCGCCCTGTGCGGCGGTTTTGATTTTGGCGACAAAATACAAAATATACCCAAACCACTTGAAGTTGCGGGTAGGCGGCAAATGAGTGAATCCCATGAGCATAGATAACCTATGTGATTGGTGTGAACGAATGCAGCCAACACCGCTGCAGCTTCAAGTAGGAAGGATATAGCCATACGAAGAAATATATCGTTAAAAAGACAAAGGGTATCCATCTACAGACTTTCTCCCTTTGAGGGGTTTAAAGTCTTTTTTTGTCTCTTTATGATGGCTATAACTTAATTCCAGCGCTTGCCAGTGAATGGCGCGTGACAAAGACTCAACACATGGAGATCAACTATGGCTTTCTTTTCTCTCGCCTTTGGTACAGCAACCAAAAACCGCGACGGCAAAATCATCGAAGCGTTTTTTCCAAACCCTGTTCTTAACCCAAGCGAGGCGCTAGTCAACGCTCTAGCAGCCGTTGCGGGCTACGAGCAAGGCAACCAAGCTATCGAGATCTCTGCGGCGCAAAGTGCAGAACTGGCAGCAGCGTTTGAAGCAAATGGTGATGCAGCAAACGCCTCTTTCGCAGCAAAAGCGGCAGAGTCAGCACAACCACTGGTACTGGTTATTCTTGCTACTGACGAGCAGCCACAAAGCGTTGCTGAAGGTTTCCTAAAACTGCAACTCATCTCTAACCGCCTAGTTCAACCACACGGTACCGTACTGGACGGCATTTTCGGTCTACTGCACAACATCGCATGGACCAACGAAGGTCCAATCGATCTACCTGAACTGGCAGAACGCCAAATCGAAGCGCGTTTAGCTGGCCGTGTCCTCACTGTCGATTGCGTCGACAAGTTCCCTAAAATGGTGGATTACGTGGTACCAACAGGCGTGCGTATCGCCGACACGTCTCGCGTACGTCTTGGCGCTCACGTTGGTGAAGGCACAACTGTCATGCACGAAGGCTTCATCAACTTCAACGCGGGTACCACTGGCGTAAGCATGGTTGAAGGCCGCATCTCTGCGGGTGTTGTTGTCGGTAACGGTTCTGACATTGGGGGTGGTGCATCGATCATGGGTACCCTATCTGGCGGCGGTAAAGTGGTCGTGTCTATTGGTGAAAATTCACTACTTGGTGCAAACGCAGGTCTTGGTTTCCCATTGGGTGATCGCTGTACGGTAGAATCTGGCCTTTACGTAACCGCTGGCTCTAAAGTACGCATGCTTGATTCCACAGGCCAAGAAGTCGAAATGGTTAAAGCGCGCGATTTAGCAGGTGTATCTGACCTACTGTTCCGTCGCAACTCAGTGACGGGCCAAATTGAATGCTTGGCGAACAAAACTGCGGTAGAGCTCAACAGCGAGCTGCACAAAAACAACTAATCTCGTGCATTCTGAGATAGCGTTAGTTCGAGCCCTTCATCAATGAAGGGCTTTTCTTTTTCGAAAATTCTCCTCAACCGCTTCGCTTTCCTTTTCACTCCAATTGGTACGACCAGAACTGCATCAATCTGCTGAGATCGTATCCAAACAGCAATAGACAACGAAATTCATATCACATTTCCACAACACGCTTCAGACGATTACGTTAATTAAATGTAATATTCACAGCCACTTACACTCATTCACTACGCATATACTTCCTTTAATATTGCTTACGGAAGCTGATTTATTGCTGCCTTCTTATCCGTAAGAGTGAAAAAGTTCAAATGATGACTTAATTAACAAAAAACCTACCTTTCATTAATGAATTTATGCTCGAACGCGCATTTTGAGTGTTTGTTTATTTTCGCAATCGTTTAAATGTGCAAAATAGCTTGTGTGCATGCAGTAGATAATAAAAAGCACAAATAACGTGAACTTAAAGGACGCTTACCATGACTAACAAAAAACACACTCTTTTCGGAGAGTGCCTGGCCGAATTCATCGGTACAGGGCTACTTATATTTTTCGGTGTTGGCTGCGTGGCAGCACTGGTGCTTGCTGGTGCTCAGTTCGGCCAATGGGAAATCAGTATCGTTTGGGGCTTTGGTGTCTCGATCGCGATTTACTGTACGGCTGGGGTATCCGGCGCGCACATCAACCCCGCGGTCACCATTGCCTTAGCGGCATTCCACGGCTTCGATAAAGCGAAAGTGGTCCCTTACATCATCGCGCAGTTACTGGGCGCATTCTGCTCTGCGGCTCTGGTTTATACCCTCTACAGCAACTTGTTTACTGACTACGAGATCGCGCATAACTTTGTTCGCAGCAGCCAAGAAGCCCTTGCTACAGCAGGTATCTTCTCCACCTACCCACACGCTTCACTCTCCTTCTTTGGTGCGTTTGCGGTGGAATTTGTCATTACTGCGGTATTGATGTTTGCCATCCTCGCCTTAGGTGACGAGCACAATGGTGCACCACGTGGCGCTATGAACCCGCTGTTGATTGGTATCTTGATTGCGGTGATCGGTGGTTCATTAGGTCCACTAACGGGCTTCGCTATGAACCCAGCACGTGACTTCGGACCAAAACTGTTCGCTTACTTCGCAGGTTGGGATTATGCCCTAAGCGGTGGTCGAGACATTCCTTACTTCATCGTACCGATTTTGGCGCCGATTGCAGGTGCGTGTTTTGGTGGCTGGCTCTATCCAAAAGCGATTGCGGCATACTTACCGAAAGTAGGCTCAGGTTGCACCATTCCGAACCAATGTGAAACGGAAGAAGAAGCCAAAGAAGCACGCGCATAATTAGCCGCTTGCTCTGAACGACACAAAATTAACTAAAATAGTAATAACGAAACAAAAGGATCCTACCATGACTGAGCAGAAGTACATCGTTGCACTGGACCAAGGCACCACCAGCTCTCGTGCTGTGGTTTTAGATCACGACGCGAACATCGTTTCTGTCTCCCAGCGCGAGTTCACTCAGATTTACCCACAAGCAGGCTGGGTAGAACATGATCCAATGGAAATTTACGCGACTCAGAGCTCTACACTCGTTGAAGCACTGGGTAAAAAAGGCATCCGCAGCGACCAAGTGGCTGCCATCGGTATCACCAACCAACGTGAAACCACCATCGTTTGGAACAAAGAAACAGGCAAGCCTGTTTACAACGCCATTGTTTGGCAGTGCCGTCGTACTGCCGACATCTGTGAGGACCTAAAAGCGCGCGGATTGGAATCTTACATCCGCGAAAACACGGGTCTTGTACTTGACCCTTACTTCTCGGGCACCAAAGTAAAATGGATTCTCGATAATGTTGAAGGGGCACGTGAAGACGCCGAAGCGGGCAAACTGCTGTTTGGTACCGTTGATACTTGGCTGGTCTGGAAGATGACCCAAGGCCGCGTGCACGTCACTGACTACACCAATGCCTCCCGCACCATGCTGTTCAACATCAATGACCTATGTTGGGATAGCAAACTGCTCGAAGAAATGGGCATCCCAGCGTCGATGATGCCAGAAGTAAAACGCTCATCGGAAATTTACGGCCAAACCAACATTGGTGGTAAAGGCGGTACGCGTATTCCTATCTCAGGCATTGCGGGTGACCAACAAGCGGCTCTGTACGGCCAAATGTGTGTCGAAGCAGGCCAAGCGAAAAATACCTACGGAACGGGTTGCTTCTTGCTGATGAACACCGGACAAGAGAAAGTGACCTCACGCAACGGTTTGTTGACCACACTAGCGTGTGGACCAAAAGGCGAGCCTGCCTACGCACTGGAAGGGGCGGTCTTTATGGGCGGCGCTTCGATTCAGTGGCTGCGTGATGAGCTGAAACTGATTTCCGATGCGCATGATTCCGAATACTTCGCCACAAAAGTGGACACATCAAACGGCGTGTATGTGGTGCCAGCCTTTACGGGTTTAGGCGCACCGTACTGGGATGCCTATGCTCGTGGTACCATCGTTGGCCTAACTCGTGGCGTCAACTCAAACCACATCATCCGCGCAACGTTAGAAGGCATTGCCTATCAAACCCGTGATGTACTGGACGCCATGCAAGCAGACTCTGGCATTAAGCTCTCTGCTCTACGCGTAGATGGCGGCGCTGTCGCCAACAACTTCCTCATGCAGTTCCAATCTGATGTGCTTGATACCGAAGTGCATCGTCCAAAAGTCACTGAAGTGACCGCACTGGGCGCTGCGTACCTAGCGGGCTTGGCCGTGGGTTACTGGAACAGCATTGATGAGCTTCAAGGCAAAGCAGAGATCGACCGCAGCTTCCTTCCTCATCAAGATGAAGAGAAACGCAGCCGACGCTATAAAGGCTGGAAACGTGCAGTCAAATGTGCGCAAACTTGGTCTGAATTGCGCGATCTCGAAGATTAAAATCACCTCCCCCCAATTTTGGGCGTCTTTTGACGCCCTTTTTTGTTGTTTCACACGAATTCTTGACCTCGACAACTTCTATGAACTCATCATTTAGCGCACAATAGCCTGAGTGATTATTTTCGAATGCCAGCATTTCTGCCAAAAGGATCATTGAGGCAGAGGCATCAGGGAGACAAAGTGAAACAGATTCCAAGACACCAACAAATTATCGAGATGGTGAAAAAACAAGGCTACGTGAGTACCGACGAGCTAGTCGAGAAGTTCAATGTCAGCCCACAAACCATTCGCCGCGATCTGAATGAGCTTGCCGATGCAAACAAAATTCGCCGCTACCATGGTGGAGCAACTATCCCACTCAGTTCAGAGAACACCTCTTACTCCACGCGCAAAAAAGAACATTTCACCGAAAAAGATTTGATTGCCGAAGAGTTGGTGCAGCACATTCCCGATGGCGCAACGCTGTTTATTGATATCGGCACTACACCAGAAGCGGTGGCCAAAGCTCTGAATAAAAACCACAAGCAGCTGCGCGTTGTCACCAACAACATCAACGTTGCCAGTATTTTGCTGAGCAATCCTGAGATTAAAGTGATTCTTGCCGGCGGCGAAGTTCGCAACCGTGATGGCGGTATCGTCGGTGAAGCAACACTCGACTTCATCAAGCAGTTCCGTTTGGACTTCGGCATTCTTGGCATCAGTGGCATCGATTACGATGGCTCACTACTCGATTTCGACTACCATGAAGTGCGTGTGAAACAAGCCATCATCGAAAACAGTCGCAGCGTGTATCTGGCCGTTGACCACAGTAAATTTGGCCGCAATGCGATGGTCAAGCTGGGGAATATTTCGCAAATCAATATGCTGATCACCAATGAACAGCCACCAGAAGAGATCACGGCGATTTTGAAAGAGCAGCAGATCCCTTGCGTTGTCGCCGGCGAATAAACTTAAAAGGCATTTCCAAGCCCCGTCACTAAGTGTCGGGGCTTTTTTTGTGTTCAAATCACACAAACGAGCACAAACGAAAATAATAGCTGATCTCATTCGAAACTTAAGTTATGCTCATTTAAGTTTCAAAAATGCTCGTTCGAACAAAAACAACATTAGGTCAGCTCAAATGAAGAACAACTCCTCCACACCTACATCAACACTCGACATCTTGGTTGTCGGGGGCGGTATCAATGGCGCAGGCATCGCAGCAGATGCGGCAGGACGTGGCCTTAGCGTCGCACTTTTTGAAGCCAAAGATTTTGCCTCGGCGACCTCTTCAGCCAGCTCGAAACTGATCCATGGTGGTTTGCGCTATTTGGAACATTATGAGTTTCGTTTGGTCTCGGAAGCTCTGGCAGAGCGCGAAGTGCTGATCAAAAAAGCGCCGCACATTGCCTTTCCAATGCGTTTTCGCTTGCCGCACCGCTCCTATCTTCGCCCCGCGTGGATGATTCGTTGCGGGCTGTTTTTGTATGATCACTTAGGTAAGCGCACCACACTGCCTAGCAGCCATAAGGTGAACCTTGCTGAAACCGGGCTGCTGAAAGACGAAATGAAAATT
This sequence comes from Vibrio vulnificus NBRC 15645 = ATCC 27562, assembly GCF_002224265.1. Classification (NCBI taxonomy): domain Bacteria; kingdom Pseudomonadati; phylum Pseudomonadota; class Gammaproteobacteria; order Vibrionales; family Vibrionaceae; genus Vibrio; species Vibrio vulnificus. The sequence continues at coordinate 2,268,692 of NZ_CP012881.1, read as the reverse complement.
GGCTTTGAGTATTCCGATTGTTGGGTCGACGATGCTCGCCTCACGTTATTGAATGCCATCAGTGCCAAACGCAATGGCGCAGAAGTGCGTAATTACTGCAAAGTGAGCAAAGCTGAGCGTGTTGACGGCCTTTGGAAAGTCACCATTGAAGATCAGCAAAATGGTGAGCAGTTTGTGCGTTACGCCAAAGCCTTGGTCAACGCCGCGGGCCCTTGGGTGAAACAATTTTACGATGACAGTTTAGATGGCCCATCACCACGCAACATTCGTTTGATCAAAGGCTCTCACATTGTCGTGCCACGCGTACATCCCGATCCGCAAGCTTACATCCTGCAAAACAACGATGGGCGGATTGTGTTTGTGATTCCTTATTTGGATAAATTCTCAATTGTCGGCACAACGGATGTCGAATACACCGGTGACCCTCGCCACGTGGCGATATCAGAACAGGAAGTTGACTACTTAATTGATATTGTTAATCAGCATTTTGTCCATCAACTGAGCAAACAAGATGTGGTGTGGACTTACAGCGGCGTCCGCCCGCTGTGCGATGATGAATCCGATTCACCACAAGCAATCACACGTGATTACACCATCGAGCTGGAACAGGAGCTCGACCAAGCTCCGCTGCTCTCTATTTTCGGTGGCAAACTGACGACATATCGCAAGTTGGCGGAGTCTGCCATGCGTAAACTCGCCCCTTATTTTGACAATATGGGCACACCGTGGACGGCACAGCAAACACTTCCCGGCGGTGATTTTAGCTGTACACGTGAGCAACTCGCCCACGCGTTACGCCAACAATATCCTTGGTTGAGTGCAACCTTAGCCTTCCGTTATGTCTGCCAATACGGCAGCGATGCACGCCAATTGCTCGCGGGGGCAGAAGAGGTATCAGCGATGGGTATCGAACTTGCCCCAGAGGTTTACCAGCGAGAACTGGATTACCTGATGGCGCATGAATTTGCGCAATGCAGTGAAGATATTTTATGGCGTCGAACCAAACTGGGCCTCTACCTCACCCCAGAGCAAGTACAAAGCGTGGAAAACTACATTGCAAAAAAGCATGCCGCCGCTCAGTCGCCTCAGTTACAACAGGCGAGCTGATCTTTCCCTAAGCTATTTGCACAATGATTAGAGTAGCCAAACTCCCCCAAGTCGCGTAACTTGGGGTGAGTTTCAATCACCAAAGCGACTCTTTGTTATGGGATTTTTGATCGATCACTGGGATTTTTCCACCACACCAGCAAGCCAGCCAGATAACAACTTTCAAACGATAAACGCGAATCACTGGTACCACTGTGAACGCCATCACCCAGACATTCGCGCTTGGTTACTCGAAAACCAAGTGCCACTTAGCACCGTGAACCATCTATTGGCCGATGAAACGCGCCCCTCTTTCCATCGTTATGACGACGACAGCTTTATGCTGATCTTACGTGGCGTCAATATGAATGAAAACGCTGTGCCGGAAGATATGCTCAGTATCCGAATTCTCTATTTCAATGGCACACTGATCTCCACACGCAAAACATCCTCCAAAGCCATTTCTGAAATTCGCGAAGCGCTTGTTGAGCAAAAAGGTCCCGCGGCGATTGCCGATCTTTTGCTGGCGATTGTCGATGGTTTAACCGGCAAAATGCAGCACTATCTGTTGGATATTGAGGAACAGATTGAGCAGTTCGAACTCGATACCGATCAGATTGGTGACATCATTGAAGTGCAAAAAGCGCTGTTGAGGATCAAGCGCTTTATTCGCCCGCAGCAATACGCCATTGCAGATTTCGCCATGGCCGAACTGAGTTTGTTGGAGAAAAAGCAGCTGATGCTCAATTACGCGTTGAGTAACATTACCCGCATTAACGAAACCATTGATTTCTTTCTGGGTGAACTGGCGCTGCTCAAAGAACAGATTCAGCAGTTACGCGAAGACAAAATCAGCCGCAACAGCTACTTGTTTACATTAATCGCCAGTATTTTCCTGCCTACCAGTTTTTTAACTGGCTTGCTTGGTATCAATATCGGTGGCATTCCGGGGGTAGAATCCCCGCTCGCCTTCTTGTGGTTCTGTATTGGATTGGTGGTCATTTTTGCCGCCGAAGTTTTACTACTCAAGCGGCTCAAATTCTGGTGATGCTTACACTTTTACGCGGTCTGGGTGGATAACCACACAGGCCGTGTGCTTTTGCTTGCCAAAACCGATAATTTGCGACAACGCTTTTTTACTGACCGTCACGTGCGCAGATGCCATCGCCTCTTCTTCCGATTCCGCGTGGGGATCGTGAATAAAGAAAAAACGCTCACTCATGCCACTTAGCAGCACCCAGTGTGGCTCTTTGCTGCCATTAAATCGATAGGTGCTGATCAGCAGCAACACGCTCGCGCCCATACTGATCCATTCTTCCAACTGGCTTTGCGATGGCGGCGCTTCAATGGTGCTCACGGGGTATTCTTCTAACTGCTGACAGAAATCCTGATGCACAATTTCAATCACTTGCTTCTTGTTTTCGTCACGTACACTATCAATGAACGGCGTCGATTTCGCATGACTCCACAGCTCTACCGTGTAACCTCGGCGTGCAGCCGCTAACGCCAAACCATGCCCGCTGCACCCACCGTGCCCTGCGGCCATAAAAATGGTGGTCGCTTCACGCCAAAGCTGCAGCTCTAGCTTGCGTGATGGCTGAAAACTGGCGTCGTGATGGGCAAACGCCATCAGCAAACAAGCCGCACCACAAGTAAAAGGCGTGGTCTGTACGTAGAGTGGCATAGGCAGCAAAGTTTTGGGCCCATAATGCGCCAAACGCTTCTGCATTCGGATCCCATCACTCAAGTCATCATAATAGTGAATAAGGATTTTAAGCTTTTGATAACCAAGCTTTTTGTACAAATTTATTGCGGCACTATTGTCTTCACGAACTTCTAGGCGTAATGTAGTGAAACCCTGTTCGATGGCTGACTGCTCACAGAGTTCAATCAGTGACTGAGCAATCTTCTGCCCCCGAAATTCAGGTCTAACGGCAATCGAATACAATCTTGAGAGTTGTGTTCCTTGATGAAAAAGTAACAGTGCATACCCCGCGAGCTGTTGGCCATTATCTGCCACCAACAAAACGGCATGTTCAGATTGGATAAAACGCTTCATTTGTCTTGGTGCAATTCTATCACCGACGAAAAGTTCCCTTTCCAATCGGTTTAACGCGTCAAGATCGGCAATTTTCGCGACACGAAAATCCATGTAACACCTTCAGGAATAAGTGAGAAAGCACCCTCATCATAGCTCGTTTATTAAGGAAAGAAATAGATGGCAAATCTTTTAATTGTGACTGACCAAACTAGTGATTGGCAGCAGTATTTCCCATCTGAACAAGTGGTTGATGTTGCCCAGTATCTCGACAGTGACTGGCAACACAATCAACGTAGCGTACAGGTGGTGAACCTGTGTCGCGATTATGGTTACATGAGCAGCGGTTACTATTGTTCACTGATGGCTGGTGCACGTGGTCATCGAGTCATTCCGACGGTGACCGCCATTAATGACATCACTCAGCCTCTACTGATTTCATCTGGTTTTCTCAAACTGGGTAAGTTGGCGAAAGATCAAGAGAGCATCAGTTGTAAGATCTACTTTGGTCGTACTGAGCACAAAGGTTTAGAGAAACTTGCCCGTCGTCTGTTTGAACAGTTTATGGTGCCCGTCATTGAGTTAAAAATGACCAAAAACCAGCATAATTGGCAAGTTGACTCTGTTGCGCCGTTTCCTTTCCAAGAACTTAACGATACGGAAGAGAACTTCTTTATCGAGTCACTGGAACTGTTCTCCAACAAGATTTGGCGTAAACCCAAACAAGAGAAAAAATATCGTTACGACATCGCGATGCTGATTGATGAAGAGGAAAAAATGCCCCCTTCATGCCCACAAGCGTTGAAACGCTTTAAACGTGCAGCATCGCGCTTAGGGATGAACTTAGAGACCATCTCTAAAGATGAAATTTCTCGTTTGGGTGAGTTTGATGGCTTGTTTATTCGTAGCACCACCAACATCAGTAACTTCACCTACCGTTTTGCTAAAACCGCGGAAAAACTGGGCCTAATCGTGATGGACGACTCTGAGTCGATCATGAAGTGCACCAACAAAGTCTTTCTCACTGAGTTGCTGAAAAACAACAAAGTGCCCGCGCCAGCGAGCGTTATTTTGAAAAACTTTGACCCAGAATGGAAAAGTGATCTGCTCAATGAGCTGGATTTCCCAATGGTGTTGAAGATTCCAGACGGCGCATTCTCACGTGGCGTGGTGAAGGTACGTAACGAAGAAGAGTTGGAAAAAGAAGCGGCAGCGCTGTTTGAAAAAAGTGAGCTAATTTTGGCACAAGCCTTTATGCCAACTGACTTTGACTGGCGTATTGGTATTTTGAACCGCCAAGCGATTTTCAGCTGTAAGTACATGATGAGTCGCGGCCATTGGCAGATCTACCAACACCACAATAGTGGCCGAGTGTCGTCCGGTGGTTTTGAAACCTTGGATTTGAAACAAGTGCCGAAAAACGTGGTTGATGTGGCGCTCAAAGCCGCCAACTTGATTGGTAACGGTCTGTATGGTGTTGACCTCAAAGAAGTGGATGGCCAAGTGTATGTCATCGAAGTCAATGACAACCCAAGTATTGATCATCACGTTGAAGATGCTTTCCTTGGCGATTTGCTCTACGACCGTGTGATGACCGAGTTCTTACGCCGCATTCAAATGCGCGGGTTTTAACATCCCGCTTCAATGCACTTTTAAGCAATAAGCTTTGAATAGCAAAAAGCCACTCCTCGTGAGTGGCTTTGTTGTTTATCTCATGCAGAGCTTAGCCCGGGTGACCATCAGCTCGCGGCGTCACGAGCATATAACCAAACTTCCAGAGAAACAGTGTAAACGCGAATACCCACAGCGCGGCACTGATGTCGATCCAGATAAACAGTTGTGCGGGCGCAAAAATGACACCAAAACTGCGCACCAAAGCCGCGAGGAAGAGTGCGCCAAACGCCAGACTCATATTCGGCCCTTGGTAAATCATTCGTCCCGTGTGCCCCATGGTGACTCGCGCAATCATCGCCAGAATAAGCCCAGCCAAAGCCCCAATCGCAAATAAGTGGATCAAGTTGTGTGACGCGAACGGATTATCCAGCAAACCGCGCAACAGCAGACTCAGCGGTAAACACAGATAAGCGGCGTGCAACGACCAAACCAACGGCTCACTTAGGGTCAACCAAGGTTTCCAACGGATAAAGCGCACCAGTTGCGCCACACCCGCGATCACCATCAGTGGCTGTCCAAGTTGTGCCATGGTCACTGGGAAAAAGCTGAGCAAAAACAGCATCACCAAAGGTAAGTTTGCCACCCAATCAAGCCAAACAATTGGATTGGCTTTTTCAAAGTTGAAACGACGAGCGGTAAAGAATGGGATCACGCGTGCCCCCATCACCGACAGCAGCAAGGTGAACCACCAGAGCATCGCTTGCCAAACTGCCGAAGAGGTAAATGGCGGCATGCCTTTTATTGTCGCGTAGCTGGCAAAATTAGCACCAATCGCCAACAAAAACAGTGGGACGAAAAAGAGATTACGCCAACCTTTGGCCTGCACCACTCGACTACCGATTTCAAAGGCCACCAAAGCAAGAAACAGCGCTTCAATGCTGGAGGTTAGCCACAGTGGTGCTGGCGTCCAAAGCAAAATTCTCGGCAGCAACCACAGTGCCACCAGCAGTGCCAAACGATAATGTTTGGTGCCGTTGATGCCCGTCCAGTTTTGTACCGCGGTTAACAGGAACCCAGCCACGATAGCCATCGCAAAACCAAACAGCATTTCATGCACATGCCACCACAGTCCTGGCACCTGGAGTTGCGCTGGCTGACCGGTTTGAAAAATCCATACCCACACTGCAATAGCGATAATGGCGTACACCGAGCCTAATAAAAAGAAAGGTCGAAAACCCAGTCTCAGCCAAGCGGGAATTTTTTCTTCCACTTTTTTGTCAGTAATATTTAGCACGTTTCGCCCCCTCCACATGCTGATTAAATTCACAACAAATGCAGTGTAGCACTAAAGATGCATTAAAAATACAACTTTAAAAATTTTACCTCTTAGGTATAACGGTCATTAGGAATATGGCTCAAGGAATACAGATGTACATTTTTGGTTATGGCAGCTTAATCAATGCTGCGTCGCGTCAATTGACAGGTCAAACGGGTGAGGCTATCCCGGTGATTGCTCACGGCTTAGTGCGCTATTGGGGCAAAGTCGACGACAGCTACATTCTCTCACCGTTGGTTGTAAACCGTGGCGAGAGCCAAGTAAATGGTGTGCTACTGGAAATTGATGATCGTGCACTCGCTGAGTTCGATCGCCGAGAGAGAGGCTACCATCGCATTGAAATTACGCCAGATCAGATAGAAACCGACCACGCATTCAATCGTGCCCATCCAATTTGGGTGTATGTAAAAGACGATCCGCAACCACCCTGCCCTCTGAGCCCGATCATGCAAACGTATGTCGATACGGTACTCGCGGGATGCTTAGAGATCTCCGAAGCGTTTGCCCAACATTTTGTGCAATACACCGTAGGCTGGCATTTTCCTAAAGAAGACGATCGCCACGCGCCAAAATATGGCAATTTGGCTGGAGTGGAGCCACATCACTATCCATTGATTGACGCGCTCATAATACAAAAGGGAGCATGACGCTCCCTTATCAACTACACAATTCTCACTCCCGCCGGCATCGCTCTTTCTGGCGTTAAGAGAACACTTTCGCTTTCATCGTCCGTTTCCGCGCACAGCAACATGCACTCTGAGGTTTCTCCACGCATTTTCGCTTTGGCAAGGTTGCACAACACCACCACTTGTTTGCCCATCAGCTCTTCTTCGCTGTAATACGGTACAAGGCTAGTGACGGTTTGCAGCGTTTTCTCGCCAACGTCTATTTGTACGATATAGAGTTTGTCTGCATTCGCATGACGGGCGACTTCAATAATTTTCCCAGTACGAATTTCCAGCTTGGCAAAATCAGCGTAAGCGATCGTTTCCATGTAAGATAACCTCAGTAAAGTTTTACTAAAAAGATAACGTTTACACTATCATTAGGGCCTGATATTACAAGTGGTAAAGATCGCATTTTTAAAATGAAAATTCACAGTTATTTGCCTAATTTACAGTTCAGAGGTTTAATGAGAGCAGCATAGAAATGAGGTAACACATGGCCACAATTAAAGATGTCGCTCGCGAAGCAGGCGTTTCCATCGCCACCGTCTCACGAGTGATTAATAAATCGCCCAAAGCCAGTAAAGCGTCGATTGAATCCGTCACCCTAGCAATGGCCAAATTGGGATACCGCCCTAATGCCGCCGCCAAAGCGTTGGTGAGCCAAAGCACCAATACCATGGGCGTATTAGTCGGTGATGTATCGGATCCCTTCTTCGGCACGCTGATTAAAGCCGTTGATGAAGTGGCCCATGAAAATGGCAAGCACCTACTGATTGGTAATGGCTATCACAATGCCGAGGAAGAGCGCAGAGCCATTGAACTGCTGATCAATAGCCGTTGCGATGCGCTGGTGATTCATTCTAAAGGCTTGAGTGACGAAGAGTTGCTGTCATACGCGCAAGAAGTCCCGAGCTTAGTGATCATCAATCGCCATATTCCACAAATCGCGCAACGCTGCATTTCCCTCGATAACTACAAAGGAGCCTATTTGGCTACAGAGTATTTGATTCGCCATGGCCATCAACACATCGCCTGCATTTCATCGAGCCACAAAATTGAAGACGCCGACGCGCGCATCGCTGGGTATCTCGCCGCATTAAGAGACAATCACATTGAGCTCTCTAGTGCGTATATCGAACAAGGCGAGCCCAATAGTGATGGTGGGGAAACGGCAATGACTAACTTGCTAACAAAATCTCTGCCGATCACTGGCGTGGTGGCTTACAACGACTACATGGCGGCAGGTGCGCTATCGGTATTGGATGAGAATGGCTTAAAAGTGCCAGAGCAAGTCTCGATGATAGGATTCGATGATGGTTTGATTGCTCGCTATGTCAGCCCTCGCCTCACCACCGTGCGCTATCCAATACAGATGATGGCAGAGAAAGCGGCAAGACTGGCGATCGATTTGGCTCACCAGCAAGAGGCAGACCACAGCACCATGATCTTCTCACCCACTTTGGTAAGAAGAGATTCTGTGGCCAAGCTCTCTTAGCGCCTTTTCCTCATCAAAGCTTAAATCGCGTCATCTTCTGATCAAGCTGGCGCGACAAATCGGCCAAGGTTTCACTCTCTTCCGCTAAGAAGTTGGCCGCTTGCGACATCTCCATCGCCGCGTCATTGATACCACTGACGTTGCGATTCATCTCCTCTGCCACCGCGCTCTGCTCTTCCGCTGCCGTGGCGATCTGCGTTGCTTTATCGCTCACGTGACGAATGTGATTGACGATCAATTGCAAATCCTCTCCCGCGTGCTCCGCTCGAGCGACACTGCTTTGTGCCAGTGATTGGCTTTTCTCCATCGCCGCCACGGCAGAAACGGCTAACTGCTGCAGTTTATTGATGGTGGTTTGTATTTCATCGGTCGATTGATGAGTGCGCCCAGCCAGATTTCGCACTTCATCAGCCACCACCGCAAAACCCCGCCCTTGCTCTCCTGCCCTTGCCGCTTCTATTGCAGCATTGAGTGCAAGCAAATTGGTCTGCTCTGAGATACTGCTGATCACATTGGTGAACTCGCTGATCTGCATCACCCCTTCTTTGAGCTTGGCGACCTGATCATTGGCCACTTCGAGTTCAACAGACAGCGACTTAATGCTGTCCACGCTGGAATGCACGTCTTTATCGCCCAAGTTGGCTTCTTTGGTCGCATCCAGCGTATCTCTGGCGGTGTCCTCGGCGTGGCCGGCCACATCAGCAACCGTTGCGCTCATCTCATTCATTGCCGTGGCTAACTGATTCAGTTGGTCTCGCTGGCTCAGCACCGCTTGGCTGGTCTCTTCCGCTGATGATGCAATGCGCACCGCGGCATCAGCCACCTCGGAAGCAGATTGAACCGATTCAAACAGCGCCTCTCTGACCGAGCCGATACTCTGATTGATGTCCTGCGCCAAGCGGCCAAATTCATCTTTACCCAACACCGCCACTTGAGCGGTTAGATTTCCTGCCGCGACTTGCTTCATACTCTGGCGAATGGCATTTAACGGCTCAATCACCGCGCGGCTAATCAGCATCCCCAGTGCACTCATGACCAAGGCAATCGCGAGAGTGGCAATGCCCATTTTCAAAATTTGTTGATTCACCGCCGCTTCGATATCGTCCAATAACATCCCAGCGCCAATGATCCAGCCCCAAGAAGCAAAACCGTGCACCACTGAGAGTTTGTCTGCAGGTTGACCGCGACTGTTTTGCCACAGATAGGTGAGTGAGCCTGTGCCCCCCGCTCGGCCTAAATCCACCATGGTGAACCAAAACTGACCATCGCTGCCATTGCCCATCTGCTGGCCAACCAACTCAGGTTTGATCGGATGCACTACGGTATTGCGATTTTCATCAATGACAAATAGATAGTTGTTTTCATCAAAACGCGTGGCTGAGATCAACGCCTTGGCCAGATTTTGCGCCTCTGATTTGGCGTATGTTTGGCTGAGTGATTCCACTTGTGACAATACCGTATGGATTACGGCGTTCAACCGCGCGTGACGCTCAGCAATCAAGTTCGTTTTGAGAGTATTAACAGAGATAAACAGTAGGAGTAGGAATCCTAAAATTCCGACAGCAACAATCATTGCCAGCTTATAGCTGACTTTCATATTTCTTAGCTTCAACATGACGTACCCATCCCGACAGAGATTCTGACTCAGATTTTCAAGGCTGATAGATTTGTTATTTTTATAACTGCTCTTTATAGAATGGTAGAGGGGAAACGCTTTGCCACTGGCAACACTGAGTTTGTTAACTGGATCACTAAAAAATATGCAACCAAGAGCATTGATTGCTTTTGAGGAAAGAATGAAAAAGGCTCCAACATGCAGAGCCTTTTATTTAAACATCTAAAAATCAAAATGATAGGAGGTAAAGTAACGATACTCTTCGCCAGGAGAAAGCAGGCAACTGGGTTGTGGCCAATCCGAATGGTTCGGCGAATCAGGCAAAAATTGGGTCTCCAGCGCCAATCCTGCGTAGTCTCGATATTCACTGCCACTGCGGTTTGGTGTGCCTGCCAACCAATTACCCGTATAGAGCTGAATGGCGGGTTTGTTGGTACAAACAGACAAACGAATCAACTCATCAGGCGAGGTCACACACGCAACGGGCAGAGACACATCGCGCTCTCGTTCAAACAAATAGCTGTGATCATACCCTTTGGCACATTGTTGCTGCTCATCTTGTAGCAAAACTTCACCAATGGCTTTTTCAGTATTGAAATCAAAACTGGTGCCAGAAACCCTTCGCAGCGTACCCAATGGAATGCCAACGTCATTGGTCGGCAAATAGCACGGGGCATTTAATACCAACTTATGCTGCAAGCAATCATGCCCCGATTCCGCCCCCATTAGATTGAAATACGCATGGTTAGTGAGATTCACTGGCGTCACGGCATCGGTTGTTGCCCAGTAACGAATGGTCAGTTGATTCTCGTCGGTCAACTGATACTTCACGTTAACGCTAAGATGGCCGGGAAACCCCTGATCGCCATTTGGAGATTCGAGTGAAAACGTCACTTCGCTACTTGATTGCGATTCAATGTGCCAACGTCGTTTATCAAAACCTTGCGCTCCACCGTGCAAACAGTTCCCCGCTTGGTTTACCGAAACTTGGTACACCACATTATCAATCGAAAAAAGCCCATTGGCGATGCGATTTGCATAACGCCCGACGGTTACCCCCATGTAACTTGCCTGACGCTCGAAGTTCTGCATCGTCCCCACGCCTAACAGAACTTCTCTTCGCTCCCCGCTCGCCAACGGTAATTGGCAACTTAGCCAAGTCGCGCCAATGTCCATTAAAGTCACAGACATACCCGCACGATTTGACAGTTCCACTAATTGGGCAGGCTGGCCATCAAAGGCCGCCTGCTCAGTCATAGTTTGGTTCAATTGAGCAATCATCCCGCCGTCCTACAGCACTTCAACCAAACCCGCGCCATCTTTGGCTTGGCACACGTAGATGGATTCTTTTAAGCCTGTGGCCGCTTGGTATTTCGCTGCCACAGTGGCTTTCACGTCATCAACCAGTGCCGGTGGTACAAGTGCCACAATACAACCACCAAAGCCACCGCCAGTCATGCGCACGCCGCCTTGGTCACCAATCACCTCTTTGACGATCTCCACCAGCGTATCGATCTCTTTTACCGTGATTTCGAAATCATCGCGCATTGACGCATGAGACTCGGCCATCAGCTCGCCCATACGCTTCATGTCGTGCGCTCGCAGCGCTTGCGCCGCTTCCACAGTACGATCGTTTTCTGTGATGACGTGACGGGCACGTTTTGCCACCATTTCATCCAGCTCAGCAACTTTCTCGTTGAACTGCTCAATCGTCACATCGCGCAGCGCTTTCACACCGAAAATGCGCGCCGCTTCTTCACATTGCTGACGGCGAGTGTTGTATTCACTGTCGACCAAACCACGTTTTTTATTCGAGTTGATGATCACGACAGCCATCTCTTCTGGCATCGAAACCGATTCTGTTTCTAGGCTACGGCAATCCAATAGCATCGCGTGATTTTCACGCCCTTCCGCGGAAATCATTTGGTCCATGATGCCGCAGTTACAACCAACGAATTCGTTCTCGGCTTGCTGACCGTTTAAGGCGATTTCCGCTTGGCTGATCTCAAGATTGAACAGCACTTTGAACGTCTGGCCAATCACCACTTCCAACGCCGCCGATGAGCTCAAACCCGCACCTTGAGGCACGTTGCCGCTGACTGAAATATCCGCTCCCGTGAACGCGTAACCGCGTGCAAGAAGGCACTTCACTACGCCGCGAATGTAGTTTGCCCACATTTTGTCTTGCTGGAAGGTTATGGCTTGCGTGATATCGAACTCGTCCACTGCGTTGCCGTAATCGACTGAGACCACACGCACGAGATTGTCTTCACGCTTTGCTGCTGCAACCACGGTTTGGTAGTTAATGGCACATGGCAACACAAAACCATCGTTGTAGTCGGTGTGCTCACCAATTAGGTTCACGCGTCCAGGCGCTTGGATGATGTGGCTTGGTGCGTAACCCAGCACTTGTTCAAAGGCGGTTTTCACATTTTGGATAAGTTCAGACATAGGGACGTTCTCTTAGCATAGTAATTTGATGGGGGATAGCGCGTTGAGCCTAACTTTCTATCGGTAAAGTCGCGCTATCCCGTGATTCGTTATCAGTCCAATTTAATGGCTTAGCATTCTTTGTAATGGACATCACTCACATCACGCAGACGCTGCGCCGCCTGCTCTGCGGTAAGGTCTCGTTGGCTTTCTGCCAGCATTTCGTAGCCCACCATAAACTTGCGAATCGTCGCGCTACGCAGTAACGGCGGATAGAAAAGAGCATGAAGTTGCCAATGGTCGATGTCAGTGCCTTGCTCAAAAAACGGCGCGTAGTGCCAACCCATTGAGTAAGGGAAAGAACACTGAAACAAGTTGTCGTAGCGGCTGGTCAGCTTCTTAATCGCTCGCGCTAAATCGTCTCGTTGCTCATCGCTAAGTTCGCTCATACGGCGAATGTGCGTTTTCGGCAGCAGCATAGTTTCGAATGGCCACGCCGCCCAGTAAGGTACCACCGCCAACCAGTGCTCGGTTTCCACCACGATGCGCGAGCCATCTTTGAGTTCCGCTTGCACGTAATCCACCAGCAAGTTGCTGCCGTGTTCTTGATAGTACGCTTTTAGGTTGTGCTCTTTACGCTCAATTTCGTTTGGTAAGAAGCTATTCGCCCAGATCTGACCGTGTGGATGCGGCTGAGAACAGCCCATGGTCTCGCCTTTGTTCTCGAATGCTTGAACCCAAACGTACTCTTTGCCGAGCTCTTCAATTTGTTCGTTCCAGGTCTCAATCACGCCGCGAATTTTTTCCACTGGCAGCTCAGGTAAGGTTTTGCTGTGATCTGGCGAGAAGCAAATCACTCGGCTTAAACCGCGCACACCTTGGGTTTTGAATAGCGGGTTGTCTGACTCCGGCGCATCCGGTGAGTCCACCATCAAAGCAGCAAAATCGTTCTTAAACACGTAAGTGCCTTGGTAATCTGGATTAACATCGCCAGAGACACGTTCGTTAGTTGGACACAAGAAACACTTCTCATCGTAACTTGGCAATTCATCAATGGCCGGTTTCTCATCGGCGCCGCTCCAAGGACGTTTTGCACGATGAGGGGAAACCAAAACCCACTGCCCCGTCAGCGGATTAAAACGGCGGTGTGGATGATCCACAGGGTTAAACTCAACATTCGACATAGTACTTACTCAACTCTTCAAATTTCTTCAAAATTCTTCAAAATTCTTCAAACTCAGCTTCCCAACACCGTGAGAAGCGCAGATGACAACGCAGAAACGTCAATTACGCTGGGGAATAGCCATTAGGATTGTTTGACTGCCAGTTCCACGTATCGGCGGTCATTTCCGCCACCGAACGTGTTGCCTTCCAGCCAAGTTCGCGCTCGGCTTTTTCTGTGCTTGCCCAACATTCGGCAATGTCACCCGGACGACGCGGGCATAACTCGTAAGGCACCGGTTTACCGCAAGCGGCCGCGAACGCCTCCACCATCTCAAGTACGCTCGAACCTTTACCTGTGCCTAAGTTGTAAATGTGCAAACCCGATGTTGCCCCGACCGATTTCAATGCGGCGATGTGGCCATCGGCCAGATCCATCACATGAATGTAATCGCGCACGCCCGTGCCATCAGGGGTTGAGTAGTCATTGCCAAACACGGAGAGTTTTTCACGGCGACCAACGGCTACTTGGGCGATAAACGGCATCAAGTTGTTGGGAATGCCTTGTGGATCTTCCCCCATGCTGCCCGATGGATGCGCACCAACCGGGTTGAAGTAACGCAATAAAGTAATGCTCCAGTCATTTTCCGCGTGGAACAGATCGCTTAAACATTGTTCCACCATGTATTTACTGCGCCCGTATGGGTTGGTGGTGGCGCCTGTTGGTGAATCTTCCGTAATCGGAACGATTTCTGGGTCACCATAAACCGTCGCAGACGAGCTGAAGACGATGCTTTTCACGCCGGCTTTGCGCATGCAGCGCGCCAGCACCAACGAGCCATTGACGTTGTTGTCGTAATATTCGAGTGGTTTTGCCACCGATTCGCCAACCGCTTTGAGGCCAGCAAAGTGGATCACCGCTTGAATATCATGCTGGGCGAACACGGAGTCCAAAAAGGCTTCGTCACGAATATCACCTTGGTAGAAGGTAGGTTGCTTACCCGTGAGCGCTTCAATACGGCTTAACACGTCCACTTTCGCATTGCATAAGTTGTCGACGATGATAGGTTCCATACCGGCTGCCATCATCTGCACACATGTATGGCTACCGATGTAACCCATGCCACCTGTCACTAAAACGTTCACCCTTGCCTCTCCTGATCTCAAATTTGCTCAATGGCTTTGCTTGTTTAAAAGCTTACCAAGCATGTTGGATCGGGTTCCGTGATCCAATTCGCAAAGTGTAAACGTTTTCACTGCTTTTCATAAACAATCCTTTTTACACTGAGATTTAGTGAAAGACATTCCACCACACAGCGAGTGTTCCAGTATCATAAAAACACTCATGACTCGATTTTTACTAAAAAAACGGATGCATCACGCAGCCTCTTGATTACAATAGAGAACAGATGAATTCACTCAGCACAGTGCGCTGTGCCAACAGGAAGAAGAATGGCTACGTTAAAAGATATTGCCACGGAAGCGGGCGTTTCCCTGGCCACGGTGTCGCGAGTGCTCAATGAAGACCCGACCCTGAGTGTCAAAGAAGAGACCAAACACCGCATCTTAGAAATTGCGGAGAAACTGGAATACCGCACCAGCAGCGCGAAAAAGAACAGCATTGCCGCCGTGCCGGCCCATCATTTCCTAGCATTGTACAACTACAAGCCAGAAGCTGAGATTAACGATCCTTACTATCTCTCTATTCGCCATGGCATTGAAACCCAGTGTGAAAAACTCGGCATCGATTTAACCAACTGCTACGACAGCAAAATCGACCCCGACGTGAAAAAGATCACGGGTGTCCTTATGGTAGGCAAAACCACCCCAGCCGCGATGCTGCGCGCCAGCAAGATGACCGACAACATCTGCTATCTCGATTTTAGTGATGACCATGGCAACTTCGACAGCGTGGATATTGATCTGGTAAAAATCAGTAAAGAAGTAACCGATTTCTTTATCAGCCAAGGTTTTGATCGCATTGGTTTTATTGGCGGTCAAGACGAACCCGGCCAAGCCGACATTCGTGAAATGGCCTTTGCTGAATATGGTCAGTTGAAAGGCGTGGTCAATGATGCGGACATTTATCGCGGCGATTTCTCCAGTTCATCTGGCTACAAGTTGGCAAAAAGCATGTTAGAACGCAGTGATTATCCGAAGGCGCTGTTTATCGCTTCCGACTCCATCGCGATTGGCGTGCTGCGCGCTTTGCTCGAACATGGGCTCAACATTCCCCGCGATATTTCGCTGATCAGCGTCAACGACATTCCCAACGCCAGATTCACTTTCCCGCCTCTCTCGACGGTGAGAATTCACTCGGAAATGATGGGCATTCAAGGCGTTAACTTACTGGTTGAAAAAGCGCGTGATGGCCGAGCACTGCCGCTTAAAGTGTATGTGCCAAGCAAACTCAAGCTCCGAGGAACGACGCATGAGAGAGGAAGCATACATGAACAGTGAGAAACTGCTTAAAGAGCTGGAAGAAAACGCCTGTCTTGATCTGCATAAACTCTATTACGCCAACCCAGACAAGCGCTTTTATGCTCTGCTGGCGGAGCTTTACCAGTTACGCAAACAACATGGGCTGACAACACGTTTATCTCCCTACGTCACGGAAATTGAATCTCTGACCAAAGCGCTAGGCCTGACCAAAGAACGAAGTCTTAGCGATGAGCAAAAGGGTCACACCGTGGCAGCAGAGCAATTTGACCACTTAGTTGAAACGCTCGACTTTAACCAAAGGGCCCACCGCATGAGTCGTTTTATTTTGACCAAAGATAACCACAAAACGTTTAGTAAACCGGTTGAGCTGGTGATGTACGGCGATTCCATCACCGAGTGGGGCCCTTGGCACGATGCTTTTTCCGGTTTTCAAGTCGCGAATCGCGGGCTTGCGGGGGATACCACCGCAGGCATGCTTGAGCGCATTGACACCACGTTGGTGTGTCAACCAAAACTGGTGTGCATCATGGCGGGGATTAACGATTTGGCGCAAGGCTACTCGGTGCAACAAGTCGTGGAAAACTACCGTCGAATGCTGGCCATTTGGCAAGAACACGGCATTGAAGTATGGGTGCAGTCCACGCTTTATGTGGGGGAGCGAATGTCATCATTGAACCCACTGGTCAGCGAGTTAAATCGTCAATTGAGGCAAATATGTCAGGCGCAATCGCTGCGTTTTATCGACCTCAACGCCACGCTCAGCCCAGAGCAGACACTGCCTCTTGAGTGCAGTTGCGATGACTTACACCTTAACTCGCACGCTTACGCACAATGGCTCTCTGTGCTCACGCCAATGCTGGATGCTCGTTTCGCTGCGGCATAAGGCGATGACGCCACTTTTATCCAAAGCACGCTGAGCGTGCTTTATTTTTATCTTTATTTTTCAATAAGTAAAGTGTAAACCTTTTCCGTTTTTGCCGTATTCCCTCTTCACTTAACACTCCTATCCGCCACGGAAAAGCCGCTAAAACTGGTTAAACATTATTCTTTAACTCGGATCACACCTTTCACTCTTTCCCACTGAGAATTCGTGATCAAGTTAAAGTAAAACGTTTTCACTAATTCTATTTAGTAAAAGTTTTACTAATATATTTTCCAGATATCCAAATCTCTATTTAACAGAACGTCGGCGGATCCTTTGATCGAAGTCGCCGAGGGGAGAAAAAACGTGAACAACTGGGAAAACTTCCTTCATTTACATGAGAACAGAATGGCGCCGCGTGCGTACTTCTTCTCCTATGATACCGTTCAACAAGCTCAAACCTTTCAGCGTGAGTTGAGCAGCCGCTTTATGCTGCTAAGTGGTCAGTGGCAATTTCATTACTTCAGCAACCCAATGCTGGTACCTGATGAGTTTTACTCACAAACCATGAACGACTGGGGGCACATTACCGTACCCAACATGTGGCAAATGGAAGGCCACGGCGATCTTCAATACACAGACGAAGGTTTCCCATTCCCAATTGATGTGCCTTTTGTACCAACCGACAACCCAACGGGCGCTTATCAACGCACCTTCACTTTGGGCCCTCAATGGGACGACAAACAAACCATCATCAAGTTCGATGGCGTAGAAACCTACTTCGAGGTGTACGTCAACGGCCACTATGTCGGTTTTAGTAAAGGCAGCCGTCTTACTGCAGAGTTCGACATTTCTGCCTACGCACAACAAGGCGAAAACTTGCTCTCTGTGCGTGTGATGCAATGGGCCGATTCGACTTACATTGAAGACCAAGATATGTGGTGGACGGCAGGGATCTTCCGTGATGTTTACCTTGTGGGCAAAGAGCCGGTTCACGTCCAAGATCTCACTATTCGCACCGATTTCGCCGACGATTACCAAAGTGCGACGCTCAGTGCTCAGGTTGAATTGGAAAATCTTTCTACCGCGATTGCGTCTGGCTATACGCTGGAATACGCACTGCATGACAAAGGCACTGTCGTAGCCTGCGGCCACTGTGACGCGCTAACCATTCAAGAGACCAGCCACGTGAACTTCGCCATTGATATGGTGAACCCAACGCATTGGACAGCAGAAAACCCTTACCTTTACCACTTGTTCATCACCTTAAAAGATCACCAAGGCAAGGTCGTGGAAGTGATCCCACAACGCGTCGGTTTCCGTGACATCAAAGTGCGTGACGGCCTGTTCTACATCAACAATCAATACGTGATGCTGCATGGTGTCAACCGACACGACAACGACCACCTAAAAGGTCGCGCTGTGGGCATGGACCGCGTGGAAAAAGATCTGATTTTGATGAAGCAGCACAACATCAACTCAGTTCGCACCGCGCACTACCCGAACGACCCGCGCTTCTACGAACTGTGTGATATTTACGGCCTGTTTGTGATGGCAGAAACCGATGTGGAAACCCACGGCTTTGCCAACGTTGGCGACCTAAGCCGCATCACCAATGATGCAGCATGGGAAGCGGTGTTTGTTGATCGCGCAGTGCGCCATGTGCACGCACAGAAAAACCACCCATCGATCATCATGTGGTCACTCGGCAATGAGTCTGGTTACGGTTGTAATATCCGCGCCATGTACGCCGCCACCAAAGCCCTTGATGACACCCGTTTGGTGCACTACGAAGAAGACCGCGATGCTGAAGTCGTCGACGTGATTTCCACCATGTACTCGCGCGCGCAACTGATGAACTACTTTGGTGAGCATCCACACGAAAAACCGCGCATCATCTGCGAATACGCCCACGCGATGGGTAACGGACCGGGTGGTCTAACCGAATACCAAAATGTGTTCTACGCGCATGACCACATTCAAGGCCACTACGTGTGGGAGTGGTGTGATCACGGCATTCTAGCGCGTGATGAGCACGGTCAAGAGTTCTACAAATACGGCGGCGATTACGGCGATTACCCGAACAACTACAACTTCTGTATGGATGGTCTGATTTATCCAGATCAAACCCCAGGCCCAGGCCTGAAAGAATACAAGCAAGTGATTGCACCGGTGAAAATCCGCGCCGTTGAGGGTTGCCACGACCGCTTCATCGTTGAGAACAAACTGTGGTTCACCAACCTAGATGACTACACCATCACCGCTGAAATTCGCGCCGAAGGCGAAACCTTGCGTAGCGTGCAGTTTAAAGTCGAAGCACTGGCCGCCAATAGCGCTCGTGAAGTGAGCATCGACTTGCCAGAATTGGATGAGCGCGAAGCTTTCATCAACTTTACCGTACGAAAAGACAGCCGTACCCTGTACAGCGAAGCCAACCACGACATCGCGGTGTACCAGTTCCAGCTAAAAGAAAACACCGCCACGTTGTCTGCGTTGCTCAACCACAATGTTCAACCATTGGTGCATGAAGAAAGCCGCCTGGAGCACGTGATCACAGGTCATAACTTCACGCTCACTTTCTCGAAAGTAAACGGCAAACTGACCTCATGGCGTGTGAATGGTGAGGAGTTGATTCAAGCAGAGCCAAGATTGAACTTCTTCAAACCAATGATTGATAACCACAAACAAGAGTACGAAGGGCTGTGGCACCCTGCGCATCTGCAAATCATGCAGGAACACTTCCGCACGCTGAGCGTGGAAGCGAGCGAAGAGGCCATACTGATCACCACCAGCAGCATTGTAGCGCCTCCTGTGTTCGATTTTGGCATGCGTTGTACCTACCGCTACCAAATCAACGCGCAAGGACATTTGAACGTGGAACTGAGTGGCGAGCGCTACGGCGACTACCCTCACGTGATTCCGGTCATTGGCTTAGATTTGGGCATCAACGGCAGTTTTGATCAAGTGAGTTACTACGGTCGCGGCCCTGAAGAGAACTATCAAGACAGCCGCCAAGCCAACATCATCGATCTGTACCACACCAACGTGGCGGACATGTTCGAGAACTACCCGTTCCCACAAAACAACGGCAACCGCCAGCACGTGCGTTGGGCATCGCTCACCAACCGTCATGGCAGTGGGTTATTGGTGAAACCTCTGCAAGAAATCAACTTGAGCGCGTGGTTCTACACCAACCAAAACCTGCATCAAGCGCAACATACGATTGAGCTAGAAAAGAGTGGCTACATCACCCTTAACCTTGACCATCAAGTGATGGGCTTGGGTTCAAACTCTTGGGGCAGTGAAGTGCTCGACTCTTACCGCGTGTATATGGATGCGTTCCGCTATGGCCTCACCCTGATGCCATTGCAAGCAGGCGATTGCAGCGCTCAAGTCATGGCAAACCATGATTTCGACAACGCATTTTTCACTTCAACCGATACCAAAATCGTTAACGAGGCGTAACCCATGATCGTGTTAGACAGCTTAGAGCAATTCAAACAGGTATATCGCAACGGTCGTAAATGGAACCGCTGTGTGGAAGCGATTAATAACCTCAACCATATCAAACCCGGGGTGATGCATTCGATTGGTGATTCCTTGGTTTATATGCTGGTGGAAGGCAGCTCTCAAAGCGGTGAAACCTTTACCGGAAACCGTCGTTACTTTGATGTGCATTACTACCTTGAAGGCGGCGAAACCGTAGAGTTTGCCGCCAAATCCGAACTCGAGACCGTGACCCCTTATCGCGATGAAACCGATCGCGAGCAACTGCAAGGCCAAGGAGAAACGCGCCAACTACAACAAGGTCAAGTGGCCATTTTTGAAAACGACAAAGCCTACCGTTTTTGCGGCAACCAAGCGGTAAAAAAGGTGGTGCTGAAAGTGACGATCGAGGATGGCTATTTCCTCAATAAATAAACACTGCCACAGCAAAAAATAGACCAATAAAGATAAATAAAGACGAGAGCGACAGCATGAACTGTCGCTCCACCCTACAAAATAACGTGCCTCTTCGGAGAAAAAACATGTCTGATACTAAACGGAACACCATAGGTAAATTCGGCCTCTTGTCCCTGACATTTGCCGCTGTGTTTAGCTTCAATAACGTCATTAACAACAACATCGAGATCGGACTGGCATCAGCGCCGATGTTCTTCTTAGCGACCATTTTTTACTTCATCCCTTTCTGTTTGATCATCGCGGAATTCGTTTCGCTCAATAAAAACTCCGAAGCGGGAGTTTACGCTTGGGTGAAAAGTTCACTGGGCGGCCGTTGGGCTTTCATCTCCGCTTACACCTACTGGTTTGTTAACCTGTTTTTCTTTACCTCGTTGCTGCCGCGCGTCATCGCCTATGCGTCTTACGCGTTTTTGGGCTACGAGTACATCCTTACCCCGTTTGCCACCACCGCATTGAGCATGCTGTTGTTCGCTTTTGCCACTTACGTCTCCACCAATGGCGCGAAAATGTTGGGCCCGATCACTTCAGTAACCTCTTCACTGATGCTGCTCCTCACACTCTCTTACATCTTGCTCTCTGGTGCTGCGCTGCTCGGTGGCGTGCAACCGGCGGACCCAATCACAGTGGAAGCGATGGTGCCAGAATTGAGTTGGGCCTTCCTCGGCATTACTACTTGGATCTTCATGGCTGCCGGCGGCGCTGAATCGGTCGCGGTCTACGTGAACGATGTGAAAGGCGGCTCAAAATCGTTCGTTAAAGTGATCATCGTGGCTGGCATCTTCATCGGTGTGCTTTACTCGGTTGCTTCCGTGTTGATTAACGTGTTTGTTTCCAGCAGCGAGCTGAAATTCACTGGCGGCTCAGTGCAAGTGTTTGAAGGGTTAGCGAGCTACTTTGGCTTACCTGAAATTATGATGAATCGCTTTGTTGGTTTGGTCTCATTCACCGCGATGTTTGGCTCGCTACTGATGTGGACTGCAACCCCGGTTAAGATCTTCTTCTCTGAGATTCCAGAAGGCATCTTTGGTAAGAAAACGGTGGAACTGAACGAAAATGGCGTGCCAGCGCGTGCCGCTTGGATTCAATACGCCATCGTTCTACCGCTCATGGTGATCCCAACATTGGGCTCAGACACCGCGCAAGATCTGATGAACACCGTGATCAACATGACCGCAGCCGCATCGATGCTACCACCGCTGTTCATCATGCTGGCGTATCTGAATCTGCGTCTGAAACTCGACCATCTCGAGCGCGATTTCAAAATGGGCTCTCGTATGACGGGCATTGTCGTGGTTTCGATTCTGATTGGCATCTTCACGGTTGGATTCTTGGCCTCCACCTTCCCAACCGGAGCCGACATCATGACCATCATCTTCTACAACGTTGGCGGCATTGTGATTTTCCTTGGCTTTGCTTGGTGGAAATACAGCCAGTACGAAAAGTCACTCAACAGTGAAGAACGCGCGAAAGAGGCCAGCCCAAGCGCCGTCCTTCCATAAATGACGCTCAACCATTCTAGGTTGATGACCGAAAACTTGGGCAGAGAAAAACGCTCTGCCCTTCACCCTGCCCGCCCCCATAACAACTCTAATGGCTGGCAGATTATTTTCATTCACTGATCCATTTTTTTGTTTTACTGCAGACGGATACGGGAGGAACTATGTCTGAATCACTGCGTGGCACCATAGGCAAATTTGCCTTGCTGTCGATGACCTTTGCGGCGGTTTTCAACGTGCGCAATATCGTCAACAACAACATCGAACTGGGGCTCAGCTCTGCCCCCATTTTTCTCTTAGCAACCGTGGTCTATTTCATTCCATTCGTGTTTATTATTGCCGAATTTGTTTCTGCTAATAAGAACTCAGAATCCGGCATGTATGACTGGTTGAAAAAGCCCTTAGGCAGCAAAGCCGCTTATTTGGGCTCCTTTCTCTACTGGTTTGTGAACCTGTTCTGGTTTGTTTCCTTACTGCCTAACGTCATTGCCTATGCGTCTTACGCCATGTTGGGTTACGAATACAGCTTCTCACCCATGGTGACGTCACTCATCTCGATTGTGTTGTTTGCCTTCGCCACTCACATCTCTACCAAAGGCGCGAGCTGGCTGGGCAAGATCTCTGAAATTGTCGCCTATGGCGTGTTTGCTTTGTTTGCCATTTATGTGTTGGGTGCGCTGATGGCCCTCGGTGGTGATCACACCCCCGCCGAGCCCATCACGTTACAAGCGATGACCCCAACCATCAACTGGGCAACCCTTGGCATCATGTGTTGGATTTTCCAAGCTGCCGGTGGTGCGGAAACCGCAGCCGCTTACCTTAACGACGTCAAAGGCGGCCATAAATCCTTTATCAAAGTGATCATCATCGCCGGTGTAGTGATCGGCGCGATGTACGCCATCGGCTCGCTCTTGGTCAACGTGTTTGTTGCGCGTGAAAACCTCACTTACGCAGGCGGCATGGTGGAAATTTTCACCGGCATGGCGAATTACTTTGGCATCTCACAAAGCTTGGTTGGCCGTTTCGTTGGCATCATTTTGTTCATTGCGATGTTTGGCTCAATGATGATGTGGACCGCCGCTCCGGTGAAAATTCACTTCTCTGAAATTCCAAAAGGCGTGTACGGCGAGAAAACCACGGAGCTGAACGAACACGGTGTTCCTGTACGCGCCGCGTGGTGGCAATTTGCCTTTGTGTTCGTGATGCTGGTGGTGAATGGCTTTGGTTCGGAATCGGTGCAAGACATGATGAATCAAGCCATCAACCTCACCGCAGGAACGGCGATGCTTCCACCCATCTTCATCATGGTGGCGTACTTTGTCTTCCGATTGAAGTTCGACGATACGCCACGAGATTTCCGTATGGGCTCACGCAAAGTGGGAATGAGCATCGTATCCGTGCTGATTGCCATCTTTGTTGTCAGCATGACGGCGTCTGCCTTCCCAACCGGTGTTGACTTGGTGAGAGCCTTCTTTATCAATGTCTTCATGACCGCGGTGTTCTCTGGCCTTGCTTGGTGGTGGATCTCTCGCTTTGAGAAAAAGCAGGCGATGAACTCCCATGAGCCAGAGGCCAAACACACCGCCTCGCAAACTCAATAACGTTAATAACAAAAGCGCCAATATCCTTTGGCGCTTAACCGTTTTCTCCTACCAGAGACTTTTCTATGAAGATGAAACCCCTTATTACTGCTATGACTCTGGCGATGCTAACAGCCGGCTGCTCAACCACCAACGACGCACCAACACGTGCTTCGCAGTTTAAAAACGTGATCGACCGCAGTGGTTCCCCTGAATACATGCGCGATTATGACTTTGATGATCACCAGCGCTTTAATCCATTTTTCGATATGGGCGCATGGCACGGCCACCTATTGCCTGACAATGCAGAAGGCATGGGCGGCTTTCCCGGCGCAGCACTGCTGACCGAAGAATACATCAACTTTATGGCCAATAACTTTGACCGCTTGAGTGTGTTTAAAGATGGCAAGCGAGTTGAATTTACGATGGAAGCCTATAGCCTTCCGGGCGCGTTAGTGCAAACACTGACAGCCGATGAGGTGACCGTCGAAATGACGCTGCGCTTTGTATCAAATCGCACCTCACTGCTAGAAACCCACATCATCACGGATTCGCCCCTCGAACTGGTTTGGGATGGTCAATTGTTGGAGAAATACCATGCCAAAGAGGGCCAATCGCAATCCGCTAAAACCATCGACGAGCAATACCCAGATTACAACCGCACCCTCGTTGCCACCGATGACGGATTAACCGTGACATTTGGCAAAGTGCGCTCAACCTGGGATCTGCTGACCTCTGGCGAGTCTGAGTACCAAATCCACAAATCCGTGAAGATGAACACTCAAGTAAATGGCCACCAATTTACCTCGACGGCAAAAATTGACGCGTCTACCAAGATTTACACCACCTACTCTCACGTCCTAACCGCAAAAGAGAACCAAGCTGAAAAAGCGAAGATTCAAGATATTTTGGCCAATCCACAAGCGTACCTTTCAGCTTCTGAGCAACGTTGGGAAGAATATCTCACCAAGGGCTTAACCAACCCGCACGCCACATCAGAGCAAGAACGCGTGGCGGTGAAAGCAATGGAAACGTTGAACGGCAACTGGCGCGGCGTTGCTGGGGCGATGAAGTTTGACTCCGTGACGCCATCGGTGACCGCACGTTGGTTCTCTGGAAACCAAACTTGGCCTTGGGACAGTTGGAAACAAGCCTATGCCATGGCGCATTTCAACCCTGATGTGGCGAAGAACAACATCCGCGCGATGTTCGCTTACCAGATACAAGCTGATGATGCGGTTCGTCCTTGGGATGTTGGCTATGTGCCCGATTTGCTCGCGTATAACCTTAGTCCAGAACGCGGCGGTGATGGCGGTAACTGGAATGAGCGCAACACCAAACCCAGCCTTGCAGCATGGGCGGTAATGGAAGTGTACAAGACGACCCAAGACAAAGCATGGCTTGAGGAGATGTACCCGAAATTGGTCGCTTACCACGATTGGTGGCTACGTAATCGAGACCACAATGGTAATGGTGTTCCTGAGTATGGCGCGGCGCGCGACAAAGCCCACAATAACGCCGCTGGAGAGATGTACTTTGAGGTCATCAAAGGCGATCGCACCACCACCATCACTGGCCAAGCGGCGTATGAGAAAGTGCTCAAGCAAGGCGATTACGATCGCATTGAAAGCCCTGCACAAACGGCGGCCTCTTGGGAGTCAGGTCGAGACGATGCGGCGGTATTTGGCTTCATCGACCAAGATCAGCTCGAAGCCTACCTTGCCAACGGCGGCCAGCGCTCAGATTGGGTGGTGAAATTCGCGCAAAACCGCGCTAAAGATGGCACCTTGCTGGGTTACTCGCTACTGCAAGAATCGGTAGACCAAGCCAGCTACATGTACAGTGATAACCAATATCTGGCGCAAATGGCCGATCTTCTTGGCAAGCCAGAGCAAGCAAAAACGTTTCGCGCCAAAGCAGACAAGCTCGCTGCCTACATCAACACTTGTATGTTTGATGAGAGCACGGGGTTCTTTTACGACATTCGCATTGAAGACCAACCGCTGGCTAACGGCTGTGCGGGCAAACCCATTATCGAGCGTGGCAAAGGGCCGGAAGGTTGGTCCCCCCTCTTTAATGGCGCAGCAACCCAAACGCACGCCGATGCGGTGGTGAAAGTGATGAAAGATCCGCAAGAGTTCAACAGCTATGTGCCATTAGGCACGGCAGCACTTTCCAGCCCGGCATTTGGCCCAGACATATACTGGCGTGGACGCGTTTGGGTCGACCAATTCTACTTTGGCTTAAAAGGCATGGAACGATACGGCTATCGCCAAGATGCGGTGGAGATGGCCAGCGCCTTCTTCAACCATGCTGACGGCTTAGTGCAAGACGGCCCAATTCGTGAGAACTACAACCCACTCACGGGGGAACAACAAGGCGCACCAAACTTCTCTTGGAGTGCGGCGCACTTATACATGCTGTACAACGATTTCTTTACTGCTGAATAAGCCTTACTGCTCAGTTAAAACCAACCAGCGACAATGCCCTTGATTGCCAAAATTAAGGGCGTTTTTGTATAAAAAACCAAGCAAAACCAGTCACTAAGACTAGACTCTAAATATCGCTGATCGTTTTAAAGGGCTCTATGGAGTGATGCCACCTTCGCCATTTTACACGCGCGCCTTATTGACACTGATCCTGTTAGGATTGGTGGTGTTTAGTTTTAATCCATTTCTCGATCGCAACGATCTGCTGCCACTTTACGACAGCAAACGCCTGTTTGTGCTGTTTCTGTTGCAAATCACCGCGCTCATCGTGCTGTTCTCCACTCAACAGCGGCAGCGTATCATCGATCATTGGTGCTCTCTCACGCTCCTCCACCGAGGTTTACTAAGCCTTTTTATTGCTTCGAGCTTACTGGCTACGTGGCTTGCTCGCTATCCACTGGCCGCTGTTTTGCAATGGTTTTATTTGGCAGGATTGGTTTTGATGCTGTTTGTACTGCGTGATGTGGTGAAAAAGCAGCAAGCCCGATGGTTTGAATACTCTCTTTGGCTCAGTGCGTTTCTATTTTTGAGCATTGCGCTGGCGTTTTGGATCCGCATTGTGCACCAGTTGAACGTCAACAACTTCACCCTGTTTGGCTTTGCCAACCCTCGTTTTCTCAACCAGATCCATATTTGGCTCATCTTCCCTGTCGTTTATCTTGCCGCTCTAGCGATGAAACGCGGCAAACATGGCGTTGTACCAAGAGCGATCCTCGCGATCGATTTCGCCATTTGTTTTGCCACCGATGCGCGAGGACCACTGGTGGCCATATTGGGTGGATTCACGCTGCTGATGTTTTGCGCCAGAGATCTGCGCTCTATTTGGTGGAAACTGTTGTGGCAAAGCGCTGTGGCCGGTGCACTGGTGAAACTCGCGCTGCTTTCCCCACTTCCCAGCATGATTTTTGGTGGGCCGATTGAGTGGCTCAACATTCGAACAGACAGCCCTGGACGCTTAGCGCTGTGGCGACACTCTTGGCAAATCTTCACCTTTACCGGATTGGGCGGGGATGCGTTTGTCTGCGAAGAGGTCAATCACGGCCGGCCACACAACTCTCTTCTCAACGTGTTGGTGCATTGGGGCGTGGTGGCCACTCTGTGCTACCTAGCGTTGATCGCTTCACTGTTGCGCCTCACCATCAGGCAGCGTTCGTTACGCACTAAGTTGCTTGGCGTCAGCCTGCTCTGCGGCATCGCGTACAGCTTGGTGTCTGGGGTGCTCGATTCACCTTTA
Source organism: Vibrio vulnificus NBRC 15645 = ATCC 27562 (assembly GCF_002224265.1). NCBI lineage: Bacteria > Pseudomonadati > Pseudomonadota > Gammaproteobacteria > Vibrionales > Vibrionaceae > Vibrio > Vibrio vulnificus. The sequence continues at coordinate 2,241,183 of NZ_CP012881.1, read as the reverse complement.
AGTCAACTGATGGCGGTTGTCGCCTGCGCACTGTTTTGGTCACGTTGCTCGCTTGCGTCTGCCTCATTACCATTGCCAGCCAACAAACCTGGCCCATGGTGGGCGCACAGCGTGATACTGATTGTCGCTATCGGTTGTAGTGTGTCGGCCGGTTATCGCACCTTGGAGCGATTGGACAATTATCCGGTCTACCGCAGCGAGGTGATCATCAAAACGCAATTCTGGTTGGGGTATAACTGTTTAGCGAAACCTTGGCAGCCTTAATGGATTTGCTGGCGAATCACCTCACGTAACCACATGCCCTTTTCGCTGTTGCCAGTGGCGCTATGCCACACCAACGAGATATCAAAATCCGCCACCTCAATCGGCGGTTCAAACGAGGTTAGGCGATCATCAAAACCTTGTGCCAGCGCCATTCTCTCCGGCACGATGGCAATCAAAGCACGATGAGATAACAGGCTGCGGATGGTAAGAAAGTTGCGCGAGGCCACCGTCACTCGGCGGCTTAAACCTTGGCTGGCGAGCAGCTTATCCACTTGAGTGGAGAGCTGACCATCTGGGCTCACTAACGCCTGCTCAATAGCGGCAAACTGTTCGATGTTCATCCGCGTCACATCCACTTGCAGGGGATCGCACAAACACACGTGCTTTTCGGTGTATAAGCGTTGCGCCTCAAATGGTTCTTCCAATACAGGCATCGAGCCAATCACCACATCCAGCTTTTCCTGTTCAATCAAACTGACGTAGTTATTGCGATTGACGTTGATAAAGCTGACCTGCGCTTTAGGGGCTTGCTGGCGAATCGCATCATACAGCTTAGGGGCGAAAATAAACTCTGCGTAGTCCGTCATCCCAATGCGGCACACACCGTCAAACGCCTGAGGTGAAAAGGGCTGCTTTGCCAACAACTCACCCGAAATCACGCTTAGCAGTTGATGAATCTGTGGCGCAACCTGATGCGCTCGCTCACTGGGCTCCATCTTGTGGCCCTTACGGACAAACAGCACATCATCAAACAAACCGCGCAGACGATTGAGACTGTGGCTCATCGCCGATTGGCTGACAAAGCTTTTTTCCGCCGCCACGCTGACACTGCGATAACGGTATAGATAAGAGAACACCACCAGCAAATTGAGGTCGATATTCTTCCAATTAATCTCGTCCACACTTCATCCCATATGATTCATATAAATCATGAAAACTATCAATTTGAATCATTATAGGTTCTTTCGTAGAGTGAGCTCACCTTTTTGTTGAGATGTACAACATGCTGCAAATTTTTAAGACTTTTTTCTGGCTCGGCTGGATCAGCTTTGGCGGTCCTGCTGCGCACATTGGCTATTTCCGCCACACCTTTGTTGAAAAATTGAAATGGATTAGCGACGAAGAATACGCTCAGTTGGTTGCTCTAAGCCAGTTTCTGCCGGGCCCAGGCTCAAGCCAAGTCGGCTTTGGTTTAGGCTACAAAAAAGGCGGTCTGCCAGGCGCTTGCGCGGCATTCTTAGGCTTTACCCTGCCTTCAGTGGTGATCATGTTGCTACTGGCGCTGGTGAGTAGCCAAGTGACCGACACCGCACTGTTTCAAAATGTCGTACACGGCTTAAAACTGCTCGCCGTGGTGGTCGTGGCCGATGCCGCTTGGGGCATGTACAAAAACTTTTGTAAAACACCGCTGACCGTTGGCATCAGCGTTGCCACTGCTGTCGCCTTGTTAGTGTTCTCAGGCATCGCAACACAAATGGTCGTGCTGATCATAGCGGCGCTGATTGGGGTGATTGCGCTCAAAGGTGAAAACAAAGCCACTGAGCACAGCTTTAAACCATCACTAACCCCACTACTGACCTTTGCTGCTCTGTTGCTGCTGTTACCGCTACTCGCCACTGCTCAGCCGTTGGTTCAACTGTTCAATGAGTTCTACCAAGCTGGCAGCTTGGTGTTTGGCGGCGGGCATGTGGTGCTGCCTTTGCTGCAAAACATCGTGGGAGAGCAAATCAGCCAAGATGCGTTTCTAACTGGTTACGCTGCTGCCCAAGCAGTTCCAGGGCCGATGTTTACCTTCGCCACTTATATTGGTTATGTACTGCATCCAAGTTCGCCCATTCTTGGCGCAGTTGTCGCCACTTTGGCGGTGTTTTTGCCTGGATTCTTGTTGATGCTCGGCGTGCTGAAAAACTGGCAGCTGTTAGCCGCTAATCCTCGCGTTTCGGGAGCGTTGCAAGGCGTGAATGCCTCGGTGGTTGGCTTGCTGGTCGCCGCGTTGTATCAACCAGTGTTTACCAGCGCCGTGAGCAGCGGGCTGGATGTGGGTTTGATTTTAATTGGTTTCTATCTGCAAAAGCAGATCAAAGTGCCAATCTTGGCTCTGGTGCTGTTTTTCATGCTCTCAGGAGCCACGCTGGGCATGCTGTAATTGCTGCATGCACCACTTCGAATACCACGTTTTTAGAGACTACTGTTTCTAAATACTGCTGTTTCTCGGTACAAGCGTTCTAGATAAAACAAAGCGAGCCTGAGCTCGCTTCAGATTGATGACGAACCCCGCTTTTTAAGTGGGGTTCTTTTTTGGAAGCGACCGTAGGTCGCGATCGTGATTTTTTTTTGTTATATCGTGCGCAGAAGTTCCCATTCATTACATGGGTATACAGAAGCAAGTATCTGCCTTATTTCTGCCATATTTAAGCCCATTTTTCGTAGATAGTTCACCACCAACGCTATCTTCTTGATGTTTTGGGCTGCCGCTGCCAACCAACATTGCATTTGCACGTTGGCTAGACCTCGGAAGCGAGCATAACGATGACCATGATGTTGCTTGGCATCTGCAAAGCTCCGTTCTACTGTTTCACTTCGACGTCGATAGGTCTTCTTACCATAGGAAGAAAGCCGCATTTGATTTGCTCTCTCTACGGCATCGCTATAGATATGCCGAGTAATCACTTTCTTCATGTTTTTGCTTTGAGTACAGTCATCCCTCATTGGACAGAACGCACACTCTTTCGGGTCTGAGTGGTATTCTCGGTAGGCATCGCGTGACGTGGTTTTATAAAGCAACGCCTGACCATTCGGACACTGGTAGCAGTCTCTTTGCGCATCGTAAGTAAAGTGTTTCTTTTTGAACGCATTTTTCGTTCTCGATGGACGTCGATAACCGAACACGCCAAGAATACCTCGACGTTCAAGTGACTCCGCCACTGGAGCGGTAAAGTAGCCCGCATCCAGTCCAACGGCTATCGGGTTCAATTGGAATGTAGCAAGCGTGTAATCTAAGCGTTGAACGTAAGGCTGTGAGTCATTGATGTTGCCCGCGGTGGTATAGGTATCGAGGATAATTCCATGTTGACCATCAACGGTTCGATGGTCGAGGTAGAAGAAGCCTTGTGGCTTATTATCACGAGTCATGAAGCCACTCTCTGGGTCAGTGGTGCTGGTTTTGGTATTCTTTGTTTTTGACTCTGATTCACGAGCCTTAAGAGGCTTCTTACCCGCTTTTTCTCGGTCTAACGCGACGTCGTCATCCAGCATATCAAGATAGGCACTCGCGCGAACCGCCGTGACTTTATTGGTGTGTTTATTCTTGTTGGCGTTCGCTTTGAGATGAGTACTGTCCGTAAAGAGCTCTTGACCCGCGACCAAGCCTTTCGTCATGGCTTGCTCTACGATATTGATAAAAATACGTTCGAATACATCCGTGCCATTAAAGCGACGAATGCGGTTTTGGCTTAGAGTCGAAGCGTGGATGACTTTCTCTGTTAATGACATCCGTAAGAACCAACGGTAAGCGACATTCACTTCAATTTCTTTAACGAGCTGACGCTCACTTTTTATACCAAAGATATAACCAAGCAAGATGATTTTGAAGAGACGAACAGGGTCAACAGGTGGACGCCCATTATCTTTACAATAAAGATGAGCGACTTCATCACGAATGAATTCAAAGTCGATAGCATTATCGATTTTGCGCACTAAATGGTTTTTAGGAACTAACTGTTCCATCGTCACCATTTCCAGTTCGTATTGTTGCGGAGTCGGTTCTTGAAGCATATCGGAGTATCCATATTTCGATACCCCTATTAGATCAAAGGTCTAGCTCGAAAGCTAGACCTTTGTCAGCAGTCTGAAGCGAGCCTGAGCTCGCTTTGTTGCTTGACGATGACCATTATGGCACGAAATCTCAACGCTTCTTGCTAAGGTTTCACCATGGTCGTCGAGACCTCACCTTGCGTTTTTTCTTGCTCTTCACGAACCATCGCCAGAGCACGCTCTAAGTTTTCATTCGCCAGCTTGTAATAGGACGGTTTTTTATCAATCGCTTGTTGCAAGTAGGGAATCGCTTTGTCCGGCTTGCCTTGCAGAATCAAGAAGTAACCAACATTATTCAGCGCTTCTGGAGCCCCCATGCTGCGCATGAAAATGTTGATCGCTTTCTTCACTTCGTTCTTGCCAAGATAGATCAGAGCTAAATTGTTTTGCCCTTTTTGGTTATTGGGATCTTTTTCCAGCGCCGCTAAGGTGTAGCGCTCGGCTTTGCCATACTCGCCACTCATGTAATAGGAATAACCGAGATTCATCATCCCTTTCATCGAGTTGGGTTTGATCTCTAGCGCTTTGAGATAATAGGCTTCCGCTAACTTATGTTGTGAATCAACGTCGGAGAGCACGCCAAGCCCCATGTAAGCCATGGCGGGCGAGGCTTTGTCCACCTTCAATTGATTGATGTCTTGCACCATGACCAAACCACCCGCCAAGGTCTTGCTGTTTTTCAAGCGTACTTGGTCAGCATTCAAGGCTCGTAAGAAATAGCTTTTTCCTTCATCCACTCGCCCCTGTTTGCTGTAAATTGCCCCCAATTGCTCCAGCGCTTTCACATTGTCTGGGTTGTATTCCACCGCCATGGTGTAGGCTTTTTCCGCCAAAGCGATATTGCCGCGCGATTCATGAATACGGCCGATGTTGTACAAGGCTTTGTCTTGATATTGTGCATCGGGGAACGACAGCGCTCGAATGTATTCATACAGCGCTAAGTCGTTATTATTGTTGCGCAGAGCCACATCACCTCGTGTGATCGCCTCTTTTTCAGACACTGGCATCACGTCAGAGCTCAACGTATCAATCGGCCGGCCATCGTACAAACTGAGGTCATACTGTGGGCCTTGCGGCTCCTGGCTCGCACAACCATAAAGTGTTATGGCCACCAGCAAACCCAATAGCGTTTTTGTCATTTTCATTCCTTCCCCCTTACCCCAGCGCATCCGATAGCGATAGCAACGCAGGCCCAACGGCGACAATAAAGAAACAAGGCCATATAAATAACAGTAGTGGAAAAATCATTTTTGTCGGGATTTTTGCTGCAATTTCTTCCACTTCCTGATTGCGTTTATCGCGAAAATCTTCTGTGTAATCACGCAATGTTTGCGACAAACTACCACCAATTTTGGAGGCATGAGAGAGCATATTAACCAAGCCGTTGATCTCCGACAGACCCGTTCGCGTTACCAACTCTTCAAACGCCGTCGACATCTCAACCCCGGCTTTGATTTTGGCGCAAACCGTATCTAACTCATCGGCAAATTCCGGATGAGAAATGGCCAGCTCATCGGCCACCTTTCTCAGCGCAGCGTTAAAACCCAAACCAGACTCCGTACACACCACCAATAAATCCAGCGCATCTGGCACACCGGCCCGAATCATACGTTGACGCTTTTTCACAAAATGATTCAAACCGATGTTGGGGATGTATAAGCCCCCCGCAACGGCAACCACCATCACCAACGTACTGTTATCCATATCAGGCAATAAAAAGAACACCGCCGCTGCACCGCCAAAACCCAGCACCGCAAAAAAGGTTTTGATTGCGTAGAACACCGTCAACGCGTCACGGTTGTGAAAACCCGCATGCATTAACTGACTACGAATGCTCTCCCTTTCTTTCGAATCCTTGCCGACCACGATCGGCGCTAACGACTCCAACGTGTTTTCCACTTTGCGGCTTTTTTTCTTCAGCGCCTTACCCGACACTTCTTTGTGGATCTGTTCTAGTTTTTTCTTCACTGGCGCTCGGTTGCCAGAAAAGACCACAGCAACCGTGACCACCAACAAGCTGGTGGAGATCAGAATCAGTGCCAACAACACCCACTGTTCGTTCAACTGGATATCCCCAAAAGAAGCCAATAACTCGTCCATATCACACCTCGAAGTTGATGATATTGCGAATCCAAATAGCGCCAAAGAACAGGCTCACGATCCCCATGGTGACCAGCTCCATTCCCCGTTCATCTTGGTACAAGGGCTTCACGTATTCGGGGTTAATGAACATCAACCCCACAAACAGTACGAAGGGAGAGAGCACCAAAATCCATGCGGAAAGGCGACTTTCCGCGGAGATGGTTTTGATTTTTCGCGTCAATTTGAAGCGTTGACGCAGCACTTTCCCCACTTTTTCTAGGTTTTCAGAGAGATTACCACCCGTCTCTTTTTGCAATAACACCGCACTGGAAAACGCCAGCATCGATACGGTCGGAGTGCGTTCCGCCATCTGCATAATGGCCAAACGCATGTCGTAGCCGTAATTAAGCAGGTTGAAGGTGTTTTTGAACTCAATACCGATCGGCGGAGCCATCTCGTTGCCCACTTCATTGAACGCTTGAGTCACAGGCTGACCGGCTTGCAACATACGGCGAATAATATCGAGCGCATCAGGCAATTGTTCTTCAAAACGATTGAGGCGATCGGTAATGCGTTTTTGCAGGAAGAATTGCAAGGCAAACCAAATTGCAGAGCCGCCCGCAACGGCGATATACCAAGGTTGAGCCAGAATCACCATAGTGACAATGGTGGTCAAACTGATGATTAAACAGACCATTAATGTCTGCGCCAAAGACCAGTCGAGCCCAGAGAGTTCGATCGATTTTTTCAGCGAAGCAAAGGCCGCCACTTTGACCAAACTACGATCTAACGGAGATAAGCTTTTTAAGTAATGCTCTTGGAGTAAAGAACGCGCCTCTTCATCCAAGTTCATCTGCGTCTCTTTCAAACGCTGAGAGAGCTCTTTATGTTTTGCCTTGCTGCCTGCCGCTGGCAGGATCAGGGCTTGCGAAATAAAGACAACAGCAAAAAAGAGCAGGACGAAGAAATAGGTAATGTCATCCATGCTTGCCTCCCGCTATGAAAAGCTTTCGTTAAACAGTTCGAAGGGCAAATCTAATCCACGCTTCGTTAATTGATCATGACACGCGGGCACCACTCCCGTTGCGGTGTAAAAACCAAGGATATTGCCATCGGCATCGAGCCCTTGACGTTTAAAGTGAAAAATCTCCGACATGGTGATGATTTCCCCCTCCATGCCGTTGATCTCTTGAATACTCACCATGCGGCGCTTACCGTCTTCTTGGCGCTCCATTTGCACCACTAAGTGAATCGCAGAGGCGATCTGCGCACGCAAGTTTTTGGTCGAGATATTCCAGCCAGCCATGGCAAACATGTTTTCCACCCGACTCAACGCATCGCGCGGGGTATTAGCATGGATAGTCGCCAGAGAGCCATCGTGACCGGTGTTCATCGCCGCTAACATATCCACCGCTTCAGCGCCACGCACCTCCCCCAGCACAATGCGATCGGGGCGCATCCGCAGCGCATTTTTCACCAAATCGCGCTGAGTAATTTCGCCTTTGCCTTCCAAGTTGGGCGGGCGCGTTTCCAATCTCACCACATGCGGTTGTTGCAGTTGCAGCTCTGCCGAGTCTTCAATGGTGATAATGCGATCGTCAGAAGGGATAAAACCGGAGAAGATATTGAGAGTGGTGGTTTTCCCAGAACCCGTACCACCCGCAATCAGAATGTTCAGCTCCCCTGTTACCGCCGCTTCGACAAACTTAGCCATTTGTGGCGATAACGAGTTGTAGCCGAGCATGTTGTCCATGGTGAGCTTGTCAACCGCAAAACGACGAATCGACACCGAGGCTCCATCGAGAGCCAAGGGTGGGATGATGGCATTGACTCGCGAACCATCCAGCAAACGCGCATCCACCATTGGCGAGGCTTCATCAATACGACGCCCTACCTGGCTAACAATGCGGTCGATGATGTTGCGTAAGTGGCGGTCATCCAAAAAGGTATAGGGGGTCTTTTCCAACTTACCGCGACGTTCCACAAAGATGTTTTTCGGGCCATTGACCAAAATATCCGACACGGTTTTGTCATGCAGTAATGGCTCTAGTGGCCCCAGACCAAACACTTCATCTTCAATCTGCTTGATCACCCGCTTACGACCTTCTGAGCTCATTGGGTGAGTTTGGTCTTCCGCCATGAGCTGGACGATGGCATCGTGCAAATCTTTCTTTGCTCGCTCTTTTTCCAAACTCGACAGCAAACCCAAATCCAATGTTTCCAACAAGCGTTGATGATAGTAGTGCTTAATCGCCAACTCTTGTTCGAGTTGTTTACGTGCCTCTTCAACCGCTTTGTCTTTCGCCTGACGCTCCAGCAGTTTTTTGTCTTGTTGCATCGGCTCGACTCTGTTTGAGTCTATTGGCTGCACATTGGACTCAATGTCAGAAATAACCTCATCACTGATCGTTGAACTGGGTTGCGCTTCTAATGCCGCTGCTTTTTCCTGAAACTCTGGGTTGATATTTTTTCTTTTAAAAAACATAACCTTGTCCTTTCGTTTCTAAATTTTCGCACTCTCTAAGAAAATATTTTCTTGAGCCAACTTTTTTTCTCTTCCTCAGGTTTCGCGATGTGATGAGAAAACTCGACAATGGAACGGGTAATCGCACTGTTTTTTTTGTTCTCAACAAAAGGTCGCCCTAAATTGGCACTTTCAATCGCAACACGGTAATCATTCGGGATCATGAAAACCGGAATGCCTGTGATGGTGTGCTCAATGTCTTTTAACTTGATTGATGCTCGTTTCTCGTAACGATTAACAATCAACTCAATCTGCTCTCGGGTAACGCCATACTCAAAGGTCAACATGCGCAGAATGCGCGAGGTGTTCTTAATCGCGGCAAGGTTTTGCTGCGTAATCAAGAAAACCTTAGTCGCGGGCGCGACCACGGCCGAGAAAATACGATCCACCCCGCGGGACAGATCGATAATGACGTAAGGATAAATTTCGCGAAGAACAGGCAGTAAACGGCCAATTTCCTTCGCTTTATCAAAATCTTCTGCGGTGTTTTCGTGAAAAAAGCCCAACACATGCAAACCACTCTCCATCTTGGTCACCATGGCGGTGAGCGAATCGTGGTCAAGATCCTTAGAGTGCTCGATGACGTCCGTTAAGCTGTACTGCGGTGAAATGTTGAGGTATTCAGAGATGACACCAAATGGGATGTCCACATCCAGCAGAAGTACTTTTCCCGGATGAGAACCGGCTATTTCTAAGGCGGTATTCAAGGCCAGTGTCGAGGCACCACAACCGCCTTTGGTGTTAATAAATAAGTGCAGTTCTCCAAGCTCTCGGCTGGAAAACTTCTCATCGGAAACATTTTTGAGTAAGTGGAAAAAGTCCCCCACTAAGGCTTTATCAGAAACAAAGTCTGCCGCACCCAGACGCAAAGCAATTTTCAATGCGCCGTTGTCACTTTCGTCACCAAACACAATCAACGAGGCTTCGAAATCATCGCTGGGTGCCTCATATTCTTGCAACGACAGTACTTTTTGTGCCCAATTTGGCCCAGTTTCAACAAAAATAAGATCGGGTGGCGTCACGTGCGTCAGCCCAGAGACATTGAAGTTGTGCATTGAAATCAGATCAAAACTGAGGTTTTTACACAACTTGAGTTGTGCCCCCATATGAAGCTGAAATCGGTCGCTACTGTACAACACCCAGATATGTAGACTGGTCTTTAAGCGAGCAAAACTTTCATCATTGTTCCTATTTAGCTTCACAGCTTCTCCCATATACCGTCCCCTAGCAGTCAGTTGTGGAACCATCCGAATCGTTTTTAGTTGGTCTCACCACCCCTAAACTCTCGACAGGTAGCGTGGTTTCAAATTGCGGAATGGTCACTAAGCCGTTGTTTCCTAAAAAATTAAGAACTGAAACAAATTGAAATTGATAATTACTCACTCTAGCTCTAACGTATTTTATGGTTATAAAAACATCATTGTCGGTTAAGTCCCCGCTGACCACATCGCCATTGGCATCGAGATACTCAATCACCAAATGCTGATCGCTGAAATTACCGGGCAAACTGCTATCAATGACGACGTCTTTGATGTTTTGGTGCGCGCTCGAGGTGACATAGCAAACCGTCGCTAAGCGTGCCGCTTTACGTGTCGCCTCATTAATCATCTGCATCGAAAACATGTAGTAACCAACAGAGAAGATTGACAGCAGTATCAACATCAACACGGTTGAGACAATGGTCAGTTCAATCACGGCCAGCCCTTGGCTATTTCTTCTCTTCCATTCCTTAACTCGCATCACAAGCCGCTCCTCATCACAGAAGACGCTGTGAAAGTGATGCCTAATTCCGTGTTGGTGTACGGAATTTTGCTAAACGATGGGACGTAAGTGTAAGACGCCGTCACCGTGACATAACCGCTATTGTGGGTAACGGTAATATCGTCTGCGGTTAAGTTGTCTAAAATGGTGTAGCTGCCGCCCGAGACTTGGCCGTGTAACACCATGTTTTTAATGTCTGCTTCGTTGGCAATTTGGTCATAGCTAATTGTTCCATAGACATCATTGACGGCAAAACGAGCACCATTTTGTACTCCTTTGGCGAGGGTGTTGTACTGGGTAAACATATGCCCGACTTCCACCACGCCCACTAGAATCAACAAAATCACTGGCAGAGTGGCGACCATTTCGACCGCTGCAAACCCACGCACTTTTTGGTTGTTCATCTCTCTTTTCATCTCACGAATCTCCATTGTTTGGATCTTCATAGATGACGATCTTATAAGCGCCTTGGTTTCCCGGTGTGTTACCAATTGAGCCGTTTTCCACCACACAAGAATCAACAAACTCACCAAACACGACTTGTCCGATACCTGAGTTGTTCGTTGGTACAGTTTGTAAGAGGAAGAAGCAGCCAACTTCCACCACGGTATAGGTCGTGGTACCACCACTCGAACCTGAGCAATCCACCATAGGAATCGGTAACACACGTCGCCAAGGCTGCCCCCCAGACTCGCAATCACCAGAGCTACTATCGGCAATACAAGCTTCGGTCTTTGCTTTGTATTCCGCATATGTGAGATCACCGGCGTAGTCGTAAACGACATTGCCATCACTATCGAGCGTCGCTGGTGTGTCTGGGAGGTCAGTGATGTAATCTGGCGGGTAGTCACTACTGGATACACCGCCTTGATAGATGCCAAGGCGAGTATTCGCCCCCTGCCCTACAGGACCCGCTGCGACCCCTGTCTGGGTATTTATGCTGCCACCAATTTGCACAGTACCATCGTAACCACCTCCTAACGCTTCGCGCACCGTGTCGGCACCCGAGCCAAAATCAAGTAGATGGTAGTTCCCCGCCCCCATGCTGGATAAGCTGGAATCGCCTACTTTCAGGACATACACCTCACCGGCGTTGTAACCGTAGATACCACCAGTTTCATCACCTTTGCACACTCCTATTGGCACGACATTGCTGATGGTATTGATGTCGGAGCTTGGGCCAGCCACTGCTGAGGCCGATACTTCTTTACTCATGCCCAACGCTTGCATAAAAAATTCGCTCAAACTGAGGTCATCAACCGACACGCGCACATAAATATCGCCCGTATCGTCAAAGCTGCTGTCAGGAAAAGTAAGAGGATCGTTGGAATAATCAATACTGAAGATAGCCGAGTCGATATCCAGCTCACTGTTGCCAGAGGCGCTATGCATGGAGTTAAGTGTTGTTTTGGCGGCCGCCGTTGCGGTGGGAGTATCGTGAGTGGCGTCTGCCACCATGGCCGCTGCTAAGGCCGCCGCATCGACGGCATTTTGCAATTTGGTGCGATTCACCACTTGATGAGTGACGTCAATCGCCAATGCCGCCATGATAACAAAACTCAACATCGCCACCGTCACCAAGACCAGCACTAAGCCTTGTTGCTTACGTTTTCCCTTGCAGTGTCTGGTCATGTCCATAATGCATCCTTAACGGCCGTTATTTAAAACCGTTGATAACTTGGCTACTACTACTCGACATGCTTTCAGTTTTCTTACCGAGGTAAAGCTGATAAGCACTGTCCATTTTATCGCCACTGCCGTAAGGAATAAGGTCCAGGTTTTCCTGGGTTGCGTCTGGATTATAGGTTTGCTCTGCTTTAAGTTTAGCCACATGTTGGCCCAAAGGCGCATCATTTGCACAGCCACTTAAAAAAGAGACAGCCATAAAAAGTAGTGCAAAATAGGTTTTCATCTCTCTCTCCTTACAGGCTGTGGCCAAATTCGCCTTCAGTGCCACCCTGCCCATTTTGTAAAAACTCGGGCTCAGGTTGCACAGCCGCATTCGCGTTGGTGGGCGATTCTGCGATATAAGCGCCGACACCAAGTAAGTAATATTTCAGATCGCTCGGTTCGACAAAGGCATCGGTCGGCAGCGTAATTTTGCTACGGTCGATTGGCTTCGCGAGCCTTGGCGTCACCAAAATCACCAGTTCGGTTTCACCGGAAATATAATCTTGGCTACTAAAGAGTTGTCCCAAGACTGGAATATCGCCAAAGCCGGGCATTTTGCTACTGACATCGCGTACATTTTCACTCAAGAGACCCGCAATACCGATGGTTTGACCATCCGCAAGCTCTAAGGTTGAAGACGCCGAGCGACGTGTGATGGGGGGAATAAAATAGCTGGCATTGGTGCCACCCGGGCTTAAGGTCAGCGTATTGGAAGCCGCGATTTCACTCACGTCCACCGCCAAGTTCAGATTGATACGTTTGTCACTCAAGATGGTCGGAACAAACTTCAATCCCACCCCATACTCTTTGTATTCAATGGTGACACCATCGCTGTCTGGTACTGGAATCGGGAACTCCCCACCAGCGAGAAACTCCGCTTTCGCGCCACTTAACGCCGTCAAATTCGGCTCTGCCAATACTTTGGCCACGCCATTTTCTTTGGCAATGTCTAATGCAAAAGTAAACAGGGTGTCGCCATCAATGAAGGTGCTCAATAGCCCGGTGCTGTCGATCCCCGGCACGTTGAAGATAGGGCCTACACCGCCACCGATGTCATCAATGATGCCGCCAGCGGAAGTTGCCCCCCATGAGAAGCTGCCGTTGTTTTCGAAAAAGTGGAAGTTAGAGTCAAAACGTCTGACCAAGCTGCGCTGCACTTCTGCTACGGTCACTTCTAGCATCACCTGCTGGGCACCGCCGATCGTCATTAAGTTGATCACGCCACTTTTTTCTACCTGACTGTTTAACGAGGCCGTGGCTTCATCCGCTTGTTGCCCCGCCGCATAGGTTTCTGCCACACGCAGAGCGATGTTCATTTTTTCTTGAGTGCTGACCATACCACTTAAAATTAAGCGATTTTGCGCACTGTGGACTTGAATCGGTTCCTCTGGCAGAAACTCATAAAGCTTTTGCTTGAGGCTATTGAGATCGTGTGTGACTTCAATGTTGATCGATTCAATTAAGTTCCCACGGCTGTCCCATGCCATTAGGTTTGTTGAGCCTAACTTACGACCGATCAAGAACAGTTCATCGGATTTCAACATCACGATGTCTAACACTTCAGGATCGCCAAGCGAGACGCGTTTTGCTTTACCTGACAACGCAACAAACGTCGATTTGTGATGCGGTACCGTGACCACTTTCCCCGTTTGTGTCGCTCCGTAAGCGGTAAAGACACTCAGCACGCCTAACGTAAAGACTAAAATCAAAATTTTCATGCGTCACACCTTATTCTTTTACCTGAATCTTCGATGACTCCGTCCCTTTGATTATGGTGACACTAGGGGCGACATAACGACGAACCACTTTTTCCTCAGGCTCGTGTGGATTACGCAAGGTGAGTTGGATTTCACCTTTGCTCTTGGCACTCAACAGTTTTTCCGCCTGATCCGGTGTGACTTCCAATGTCACCGCTCGAACGATGATCGGCTTGTTCTCTTTGGTTCTGGCCGTTTGGTCCACCGCCAACACCTTAATATCTTTCAGTACGGTTTTAGTGACCGCTGAACCTTTGCTGTAAGAGATGGTATTGAGTACATCAACACGGTTTCCCGGCAGCAAGAAACCCGCCACGCCAATCACATCATTCACGCGAATGGTAATGGCTCGTTTGTTCTCTGGAATTAACGCAGCAAGCGTCGAGCCCTCACCAGGCACGGTTAAACGCTGCTCTATGATGATTTCACCAGGGTAAATTGCTCCCGCAACGATTTGCCCCACCAGCTCTTTAGGATCGGTATATTGCGAGAGCTCACGCCACGATTTTTCCAACAGTTTCGTCGTGAGATGTTGTGGCTCAATCACACTGCCAGCCGGAATTTCTATGGCCGCAATCACCACAGGTTCTCGCTCAACCACTTCAACATCTTGTTGAGGCGTCAGCTGCTTATCCATCCACTGCTTGGCAAAAAATACGGCCGCCAAACCAAATAAGATTGAGAGTAAGAAAAGTAATATGATTTGGTTACGACTCATCGTGCACCTCCGCCTTTACCATCTGCGGTAAAGTAGACTTGCCATGCCCGTTCAAGGACTTGTGTTGTGATTACCGGTTCTGACTCTTCGAATGCCACGATATCGCGGCTGATACCTGCAATATCTTTCGGCAAACAAGGGTAATAACCAACATTATGTTGTTCATGTAGTTCAGTAAGACGCTCAAACAACCCAGCTTCCAAACTCAGCGCTTTACCACGTGCCATAATTTGCCAAAGTTCTTGGTACTCATCTTTCATCAAGGGTTGGAATTGAATCTTATAACCCAGACGACGTAAGAATGCAGGGTCGCTGATTTTTTCAGGGTCTAAGTTGGTCGAAAACGCCAGCGTCAAAATAAATGGAATGGTGATTTGTTGGCCATTCGGCAAAGAGAGGTAATCGTAGAAATACTCCATCGGCACAATCCAGCGGTTGAGCAGTGTCGCCACCGGCATGGGTTGACGGCCCAAGTCATCGATAATGAAGATGCCATTATTGGCCATCATTTGCAGTGGTGCCATCCAGACTCGATTGTGTTGTGAGTGGTTCACTTCCAGCATTTCCATGGTGAGCTCCCCGCCCACCTGAATACTGGGTCGCTCACACAGCGCCCAGCGCTTATCAAACTGATCCTTAAACACCAACGATTGCTGGCTACTGTCTTCTTCCACTTTTTTATGATGCTGAGGGGTAAACACCTTGATAATGTTACCTGCGGCATAGACGGAGTAAGGAATAAACACGGATGTATTCAAAGAGTTAAGTAACCGAGTGGCCACAAAAGTTTTTCCTGTACCAGCATCACCATAGAGGAGCAATGCTCGACCTGAATTAATGGCAGGGCCTAATACCGCGACCATACGATGCGCACCAAGCACATCTTTAAACGCGTATTCCACATCGGCTCGATTGACGATTTTTGCTCGGACGTCTTGCGCTTTAACCATCTCAGAGTATTCCACCACCGAAACAGGACACGGGCCTAAGTACGCATCTTTAATAAACGCATCGTCCGCTTCTTCCATACCCGATTCCGATAGAGCATATAGAATTCTCGTGCCTTGGTTAGCCTCTCCAAATGCTGCGGGATCCGATTGAAACACTTCAACAAGGGATTTTTTTCGTAAAACAGCCAGCACTTCATCGACAATGTGACTGTTGAGCCCCATCAAACGCGTCAACGTCAGTAGGTCCGATTTGGGGTATGCCGCCAATTGCTTGATCAGCAAATTCTCAACCACGACAGGTGGAATTTTCAATTGATTTAATGAGGTCGGCACCTTCGGTGGAGCGGCTTGAGGCGTCAGTTTATCTCTGTGTTTCGCTGTGGGTTCTGCCATGAAAGCCCCCTACTTATTATGTTCATACTAAAAGTAATGAAACAGCGCTAACCCAATTACAACGGCGGGTGCAAACGGCATGGTGAGTTTTCCTTGGACAGCAACTTCTGATGGATAAACAGAAAGTAAAGGAACCTGACCTGACATTGCTTGAAACGAATATCGACCAACCAATTTCTGCAAAGAATCAGGATATCGGGCGTAGTGAAGCATCATGAAAAACAGCGCAACGAGCCCGGCTGAAAGTGTAATCCAGTAGGCAACTTCGCCCATGGCATCCCAGCCGATCACCATACCCACTGCGCCAAGAAGCTTTACATCACCCGGCGACATCGCCTTAAGGAAAAAAAGGACCAAGCCACTGCCAAAATAGATTGCACCTGCACCTATCGCTAAAAACAGCTGACTGGAATCCCCCTTGAGCCCCCAATGTAAGCAAGCAAGAAGAGTCAGGGGCAAAAGCCATGCATTTGGTATTCGGTTATCTCTGGCATCGTAAACGGCAACCACCAGCAAACAAAACCATATCAAACTGTTTATAACCACCTGCCTCTCCTTCCATAGAGTGGAACGTCAGCGACTAGCTAAGAGCACCATCGATCTTGTTATTTAGCTTAGTGTCGTATCCGGAAAAGAGAGTCCCTATGGCTAACACCAGTAGCGCCGCCCCGACGACGTATTCCACAACACTTAATCCTTCCTCATCGAGAAGAAAATCGACGCTAGCTTTCATATGTCTAAGCAACATCTTAAGCCTCTCTATGAACCGCTACCTACAGCTCCATCCAGTTTGCTCTGAAGGTTATCACCTAAATTGTTAAACACTAGCCCTAGAGCAACAACCAGTAACGCTGCACCCACAACGTATTCAACAACCGACAAACCTTCTTCATCTTGCATAAACGCTTTCGCTTTGTGTAATAGATTGCTCATTGTGTCTCTCCTTCCATAAGCAACGAACTTGCCCTTTAAAGTTAGAGGTTGCTAAATAAAGACGTTAGGACTTTTTTGTCTTTTACTAGTACTTTTTTACGACTTTCATCAAGAAACTCATTGTTTATTGATTCGCAAAAAGAAATACCTGAGTTGCCACTACTTAGAAAAAGTTAATAAAAGCGTATGAAAACAATTGTAATTACCTGGCATTTCTATCCAGCTATCTTTCTCAATTTAAAAAAATAAAATCGATCACTTTTTTTGTTGGCACTTTTTTGTGGCAGCACTAACCTTTTTGTATGAGAGCAGAATATGCAGAAGCACCACCAAGGTGACCACACTGAGGCACAAAGAGATGATTTGAGACAACACACTCTTCGCTCTTTGAAAGGCAAACAATAGCTGCTTGATACTCATATTTCAGTTTGAGGGGGAATCAGCATGGAAGTGAGACGTACCGCTCATTGGCTGGGAAGCTCAGTCCGCCTGCTTGAGAAAACCGAAAAAGATCTTATTCTCAATACGTTTACTCTGATTGAACATGACACCGACGTCTCTATTCTCAGTGAACCGAGTACCCAGTTTGCCTTTTTTTTCATCCATTCAGAAGAGCAGTACCCGCTACTGCTGACGGCGCTAAAACTCAGTATCAATCTGAATAAGAAGTTAATTTTAATCCACTCTCGGCCTATTGAGTTGGGCTCTTACTATCACTCTGCCGTTTTCGACCATCTCAATCTTTCTTTACAAAACACCCAAGAATGGTTGAAACAGCTTATCTCAAGAATGAATCTACGATGGTATGTTGAGCTCGGTGGCAACACTTCTACACAAGCAGCCGCCCCTATGATTAGCCAAGCGTTACAATCTCTGCTAAATCATATCGACAACAACATCAGCAATGTCATTCGCGAAGAAGATGCCGCCTCGTTTTGCCACTACTCTGTTACCTATTTTTCTAAAGTGTTTCACAAAGAGATTGGACTCAGCTTCCGAGATTACTTGTCCAACAAACGCATCAATCTTGCCAAACAACTGTTGCTCGAAGATCGCCATGCGAAAATCGCCTTTATCGCGTATCAATGTGGTTATCGAGACGTGTCGTATTTTTCGCGCATATTCAAAAAGAAAACCGGGGTAAGTCCAGGGAGATATCGACTTTCTAACTAGCTCAAATTCTTGTCTCACATCCGTTTTTTTTTATTTCTGATGAGCATAAAGCATGCTATGGTTAACAATAAATTAACATAACAATAATACTTGTTTTGCCAATAACATGGAGTTAGAGAATGATTCAACCTAACGAGTTAAGCAAACCGCAACTTGCTCTCCCTACCCCAAGCGATATGATCCTGAAATGGGCAAAGGAACGCCCACATGAGGTATATCTAAAACAAATCATCAACCGACAGTTTGTTGAATTCACCTATTCAGAAGTGGCCGACAAAGCCCTTCGCTTAGTCACCGCACTCAAAGAACTGGGAGCGGAACCTGGCGATAGAATCGCACTGATCTCTAAAAACTGCGCGGAGTGGTTTATTTGTGACTTAGCCATGATGCTAGGTGACTATGTGAGCGTACCGATTTTCCCAACCGCCGGAGCGGATACGATTGAATACTGCATCACGCACAGTGAAAGTAAAATCCTCATTGCAGGTAAACTTGATGATGCCGCCGCGACTCAGAAAGTGATCGATGATCTAGTGGACGTGAAAAGCATTGCTCTTCCATACGATAGCGCCCCACATTGCCAATACCAATTTACCACGCTCATTTTGCAATCGGAGCCGAGCAGCGACAGGCCTCAGCACTACGACGATAAATTGATGTCACTGGTTTACACCTCGGGAACGTCCGGTCTACCAAAAGGGGCAATGCTCACGTACGGCGCGTTTTCATGGTCTGTTCAGCAGTTAATTAACCATATTGGCATTCAGCCCAACGATCGATTGTTCTCCTATTTGCCACTGGCACATATCACAGAACGCGTCTATATCTTCGGTTCTTCCATTATGGGAGGGGTACCTACCGCCTTCCCTGAATCTTTGGATACCTTTATCGAAGACGTAAAAATGCAGCGTCCAACACTGTTTATTTCTGTACCACGCTTATGGACCTTATTCCAGCAACGTATTCAAGACAAACTGCCCCAAAAACGCCTCAACTTCCTACTCAAAATCCCATTTGTCAGCGGTTTGATTAAGAAGAAGTTGGCCGATGGCCTTGGCCTGGATCAAGCCCGAGTGCTGGGTTGTGGCTCTGCTCCAGTCTCTCCAGCCTTACTCGCGTGGTATCACAGTGTTGGTTTGAACATTACCGAAGCTTGGGGGATGACAGAATCGTTCGCTTATAGCACCTTAAACTACCCCTTTAGAGCCGACAAAATAGGCTCGGTTGGCAACGCAGGGCCCGGTATTGAGCTCAAAATCGCCGCTGATGATGAGATCATGGTTCGTGGCAAGGGGCTATTTTCTGGATACTACAAAAACGACATTGCCACTCAAGAAGCTTTTGATAAAGAAGGCTGGCTACACACTGGCGATATTGGTCGACTGGATGCCGAAGGGTATCTCACCATTCAAGGTCGTAAGAAAGACACCTTTAAAACGGCCAAAGGCAAGTTTGTTTCACCTGTCCCTATTGAGAACAAACTCTTTGAATACAGCCGAGTAGAAATGATGTGTTTGATTGGCCTCGGCTTGCCAGCGCCAATCTTATTGGTGGTTCCGCACAACTTCCCGAACTTCGATCGCGATCGCTATGAACGAACGACAAAACGTGTGATAGCCAAAATGAACGCAGAACTCGAATCGCACGAGCAGATCAAAGGGGTGTTGATGATTAAAGACCCTTGGAGTATCGACAATGGCATCCTAACGCCAACGTTAAAAATCAAACGACACGCCTTGGAACAGAAATACCACGAAGTGGGGCAAAATTGGCCAAAAGATAAGCTCGTGGTGTGGGAAGAGTAATTTTGATGTGAGTCGGCCATTCCGACTCACCACTTGATAGCATCAGCTTTAAAGGCTCGTCATAAAACCTTTTTACGATTCTCAGACAATAAAAAACCCGCAGCATGCTGCGGGTTTTATTGTTATTGAGTTAACTTAAGAATTACTTCTTAGCGTTACGCTCTTTAACTTCAGCAATTACTTGCTCTGCTACGTTGCTTGGACAAGCTGAGTAGTGAGAGAACTCCATAGAGAACTGACCACGACCAGAAGTCATTGTACGTAGAGTACCGATGTAGCCGAACATTTCTGAAAGTGGTACGTCTGCTTTAACGCGGACGCCAGTTGCACCCATTTCTTGGTTCTTGATCATGCCGCGACGACGGTTCAAGTCACCGATTACGTCACCAACGTGGTCTTCTGGAGTGAACACGTCAACTTTCATGATTGGCTCAAGAAGCTGAGGACCTGCTTTAGGCATTGATTGACGGAATGCGCCTTTCGCTGCGATTTCAAATGCGATTGCAGATGAGTCAACTGCGTGGAAGCCACCGTCGAATAGCTCAACTTCAACGTCTAGCGTTGGGAAGCCAGCTAGAACACCGTTCTGCATCATGCCTTCGAAGCCTTTCTCTACTGCAGGCCAGAATTCTTTAGGTACGTTACCACCAACAACGGTTGACTTGAACGTGAAGCCAGAGTTTGGCTCACCTGGTTTGATGCGGTAGTCGATCTTACCGAACTGACCAGAACCACCAGACTGCTTCTTGTGCGTGTAGCTGTCTTCAACTGCTTTCGTGATAGTTTCACGGTAAGCTACCTGTGGAGCACCTACTTCTAGCTCAACGCCGTAAGTACGCTTCAGGATGTCAACTTTGATGTCTAGGTGAAGTTCGCCCATACCTTTAAGGATGGTTTCGCCAGAATCTTCGTCAGTTTCAACTTGGAATGATGGATCTTCTGCAACCATTTTACCGATCGCGATACCCATTTTCTCAGAACCGTTTTTATCTTTAGGCTTAACAGCGATAGAGATTACTGGTTCTGGGAAGATCATTGGCTCAAGAGTACATTCATGCTTAGGATCACATAGAGTGTGACCAGTTTGAACGTTCTTCATACCAACAACAGCGATGATGTCACCCGCTTGAGCTGCTTCAAGTTCGTTACGGTCGTTTGCGTGCATTTCCACCATACGGCCGATACGCTCAGTCTTACCAGTTGCACTGTTAAGAACTGTGTCACCTTTCTTCAGACGACCTGAGTAGATACGGATGAAGGTTAGAGCACCGAAACGGTCGTCCATGATCTTGAACGCTAGCGCTTTTAGAGGCGCGTCAACAGATACTGTTGCAACTTCACCAGTTGGTTCACCCGTTTCTGGGTTAGTCAGTGGTTGAGGCTCAACTTCTGTTGGAGACGGTAGGTAATCGACAACTGCGTCTAGTACAAGTTGCATACCTTTGTTTTTGAATGCAGAACCACAGTACGTTGGGAAGAACGCTAGATCACGAGTACCTTTACGGATACAAGCTTTGATTTGCTCGATAGATGGCTCTTCGCCTTCCATGTAAGCCATCATTAGCTCATCGTCTTGCTCAACAGCAGATTCGATCATCATCTCACGGTATTCTTCAACTTGATCTACCATGTCTGCTGGGATTTCTTTGATTTCGTAGTTTTCTGGAAGACCTGAGTCATCCCATACGAATGCTTGACGAGTCAATACGTCAACTACACCTACGAACTCGTCTTCACGGCCGATAGGTAGAGTCATAACTAGAGGGTTAGCGCCTAGTACTTTCTTCACTTGCTCAACAACGCGGAAGAAGTCTGCACCCATACGGTCTAGTTTGTTTACGAAGATCAGACGAGATACTTCTGATTCGTTCGCGTAACGCCAGTTAGTTTCTGACTGAGGCTCAACGCCGCCAGAACCACAGAATACACCGATACCACCATCAAGAACTTTAAGAGAACGGTAAACTTCAACAGTGAAGTCAACGTGTCCCGGGGTGTCGATTACGTTAAAACGGTGGTCTTTCCAGAAACAAGTAGTCGCAGCAGACTGGATAGTGATACCGCGCTCTGCTTCCTGATCCATGAAGTCCATGGTTGATGCGCCGTCGTGTACTTCGCCTAGACGGTGGATTTTACCAGTAAGCTTCAAGATACGCTCAGTGGTAGTGGTTTTACCCGCGTCAACGTGCGCGAAAATACCAATGTTTCTGTATTTTGATAAATCTGCCATTGTCTTACTCTGTTAATAAGGTATAAAGTGCGCGCAGAGTATATCACAATCTGTCAAGACTGATACCCTTGCGAGCAATTAGGTGAGAAAAATTTTCTTCCACCTCAGTAAAGCCTATCAAGACCTAGATTGCAAAAGGGATTCTCTCTTTTTTTACTGGATTTTCAAACGCAAAAATCTCACACCAGTGGTCTCGAATAGAGACAATCTCCACTCGCTGTAAACGCGTTTTTAGCTCCAGTTTCAATAGGGGGTCAAACGCATATGAATACTCTCGGTTTGGGTCATCATGATGAATGCAGCAAGCGATCGCTCTATCATTCCCTTCCAATACATAGTGAAGCTGCTCCGCATCCCCCAGCGTATTGCCAAATGCCATTAATGGTTTGATAGCAAATTTTGCTTTCAACTGTTTGACCTTTTCCGGCCCAATATTAATAACGAACGGATGCGGTTCATCAAACAAGCCTATTTGGGAACCGATGACATCTTCTTCATTAATAGCTAACCAAGGCTGACACCAAGCTTGAACAAACGCTGTTGTACTGCCTGAATTAATCACGCAACGAAAGTTATGCCGCCGTAAGTAATCCATTAACGCAAGCATTGGGGTATAAAAGAGTTGTTGATAGCTCACTTGGAATCTTGGATGCCGCGTCTCACTGAGCCATGTTTTCACCTTCTGCTGATAGGCTTCGACGGTGATATCCGAGAAAACTCGACGAAATAAAGAGGCATATTGCTCAGCCAATAATACTGGATTGTCATGTTGACTTGCTGGCTGCACACTATTTATCAGTGATCGGATGCTGGGGTGATGCTGTTGATGCTGTGGCAGCGTCAGAGCATTGGTTAACTCCGAGCGCCAAAACACCAGTTCATTAATGCCGGGTTTTTCGCACCAAAGCGTGCCATCCAAATCAAATACAGCGACTCTTTTGTCTTGAGGAACAAAATCAGACAGGCTTGGGTCACACCAACTCTCGACTTGTTGCTGAATACGAGGCCAAACAGAGTCAGGAGTCCAACCATGATTAAACGGATTCATCTAGACCTCCGCTCGACAAGGAGTGTCAAATTGTGCCTTCTGCTCCGAAATCAAATACCAATCAGTCACCTCTCGCAAATCAGTATTAATCCCCATAATTTTTCCGCTCCAAATGAGCACTTGCCAAACAAGAATGCCAAAAGGCACATAGCCCATGTACCCCAACAAAGGCATTTCTGTTGGTAGAGGGAGCCAAGTTAAGTTTACGAAAGGAATGTCATAAACCCAGTAGTTCGGATTGGTGATCAACTGCGTGTCTGGATGAGCACTGCCAAAGTTCCACATTTCCCAGAAGAAGCCATTGATCAATGAAGCCATACCAACCAACGCTGCTGCCGTCCAATTACCCGATGTCAAAATGCCGTGGAAGGGATTCCAAATACCATATCGCTCGAGTATCCCGGTCATGACTGCCATCGGACCAATCCACACAGCCCAGAACAGCAGTTTCGGAAAGAACACCATGAGAAAGATCGACGCCAACCCACCATAGATAAGCCAATTCGGCTTGAGATGCCAAACAGGCCCAAAACGATAACGCTTTCTGATGGAAGGAAAGGTACAAAGTAAGGTGTACCACTGCATAATAGCGGGCGTCACTGTGGTATAAGAGAAACAAAAGAGTAATAAGATAATCTCTCGGCTCAATGACGTTTTTTCTGCATTTGGGTAGTACCAGTTTTCTAATACAAAATAATCGTAATACTCAAAATACATCCAACCAAAAAACGACACGCCAGCCATAAAGAGAAGAAGACCCGGTTTGGTTGCGCATAGTGAACGGCCGCCATTAAATCGATAGACGATACCATCCAACAGAATAATAAAGCTCCACCAAAGTGGCGTGAAAGCATAGTAAACCCAAGGTAACATCGCCTCACTTCTGCTCCACATTAACCACCAACATAAACCCGTTCCACCAAGCCCGATGTAAAACCACCATGGCAAATTGGCTCTAGTCGGTGAAGGCATCGGTTGTGTGTTGCGTTTGAATCCAACCTTCTCTGGCCAAAACAGTACTAATAAGGCCCAAATAACAGCAACGAGCATCAACAAGAAATAAATCAGGTTAAAACTCGGTTCTTCAACGATAAATTGAGGGGGAAAAACAAGAAAACCAGGGGGAATATGGGTGTCGGGATATTTGAAGAAAGCGGCAGCCAGCGGTACTAACATCGTGGCTAGGACAGGTAAAATCAGTTTAAGTCGCATGTGATTGTTTATTCCTTTTATACAAATACATGTTGTGATCGGCTTCCTCTATCGTTTTGCGATAGTTCTTATGATCTTTAAAATAGGCCACGCCAAAGCTCACACCAACAAACAGCGCTACCTCTTCCCGAAGTTGTTTATCAATAAAATGAACCATATCGACCAGCTCTTGTAACTGAGAATTCGGTAAAATAACGCCAAATTCATCGCCAGAGATCCTAAATAACTCGCAGCTAGGAGGAAGCATTTTTCTCATTTTCTCGCTGAAGACCAGCAACAGCTTGTCCCCCATGTCATGACCGTACTGATCGTTACAGATTTTCAAGCCATCTAAGTCGAGATAGATAAACGCTTCATTTTTGTTGGTTTTAGGCAGTCGATTTTCTAAAGCATATCGATTAGGTAGCCCGGTCAGCGTGTCGGTACTTGCCAGCTCTAGCATTTGTTGAGCATGAGCAAGCGCGGCATTGCGCTCCTCTTCCACTCGGGTCATTTGATACGCAACCACGCAGGAGAGCAACATCACCTCAACCACAACCGCAATAAGGCCGATGTGAGACATATAAATGGTTTGTAATCCAGCAATCTGCTCTTGGGAAATAGCAACCGCCGCCAAGACAAAGAAGCCTAAGTTAGCCAATACATACCAACGAGCAACTTTGCTCCCTTTGAAAATCATGCGAATACCGGCAAACATGCCGAAGAAAATAAACAAACCAACGGCGTGGCGATTAAATTCATTTTGCCAATTCGGTAAGAAGAAAGAGGCACTAAAGAACATCGCAAACAGAACGAGCAACCCACAACCAACGTAGTAAACCACTGGCGTTTCTTTCGATTTCACCTCTAGCAACTGCATGACAAACACCAGGTAAGCCATGTTTGAACATAAGATTGGCCAGCTAGCCCCACCAAACCACTGAATACCTAATAGATGATGAGCAACCAATAACGAAGTGCTGTTAAACAATAAATTGCCGAGAATAAACATCGCATAGCTAAAATCGACCAAGTTTTTGCGCGCAATCGACAAAACCAGATAATAGAAAAACAGCGAAAGGAGGATGCCTATGCCAGTGAGAGTAATCGCATTCCCAATACGAATATCCTCGAGATAAAGGCTCTTTTCCATGACAAAAGTGGTGGGCGGCGCGATATTAAACTGTGAACGTTGTGCCGTGACAAGAGAGTATCGACCGGGCGCCAATTCAACTTCCTGCCCATGACGCAAAAAGAAATGGGCCGATTCAACAGAGTCAATCCCACCTCGAGAAGACGCCACCAACTGGTTATTGGCATCATAAAGATAATGTTGGTAGCGACCGATTAACGTGGAATTTCTGAAATCAATGACATACAAGCCCAGCTTGTTGACATCAAAGTTAAGTAAGCTGACATGATCGCCCCCTGTTAGGCTGAAAGCCTCAACAGGTGTCAATGATTGCGATACCCAAAGTGGTGTAGGCTGGCTGGTATTAAGCGGCCCTTGAAACCACTGGATAGCCTGCAACTCGACGGCAGCCATCTCCTTTGCAGCCGAAACAGTTGAAAAGCACAAACAAAAAAACAGTCCAAGATATCTTAGTAACATTTCTATCCATAAAAACGTCATTCTCCAAATACATTATGCAATATCTCAATAGAACTGACTAATTTCACACGACAAAGAAAGCAACGCAATTCATGCTTCAATTCACAAAAATCATAATTCATCGAAGGCTGATATAGCATCGGCTAATTTTTTAACCCCATGGATCTGCATTCCGGGGATCCCACCTTTGGGCATATTCGCCAACGGCACGATGGCTTTCTTAAAGCCATGCTTGAAAGCTTCGTTTAAACGCTCTTGGCCACTGGGGACAGGGCGAATTTCGCCAGCCAAGCCCACTTCACCAAATATCACCACATCTTTTGGTAAGGCTCTATCTCTAAAACTGGACAGTAGCGCCATAATAAGCGCCAGATCCGCACTGGTTTCCGTTACTTTCACGCCACCAACAACGTTGACAAACACGTCTTGGTCCGCCATTTGTAACCCCCCATGCTTATGCAGCACCGCCAACAGGAGTGACAAACGGTTTTGCTCAAGGCCCACAGCAACGCGTCTCGGGTTGGCGAGTTGTGAGTAATCGACCAGCGCTTGGATCTCCACTAACAAAGGTCGGGTGCCTTCCCAAATCACCATAACAGAACTGCCTGACGTTTCTTCTTCGCCACGAGACAAGAAAATTGCCGAAGGGTTACTCACCTCACGCAATCCCTGCCCTGTCATGGCAAACACCCCAAGCTCGTTCACGGCGCCAAAACGGTTTTTATGGCTGCGAAGGGTACGAAAACGGCTATCCGCGTCACCATCCAGCAGCACAGAACAGTCAATAATGTGCTCCAACACTTTCGGCCCCGCCAAAGTGCCATCTTTCGTCACGTGGCCAACAATAAATACCGCCACATTGTTTTGCTTCGCGTAACGAGTGAGCGCGGTGGCAGACTCACGTACTTGCGCCACACTGCCCGGAGAAGATTGAACATCAGAGACATGCATCACCTGAATCGAGTCAATAACCATGATCTTAGGTTGAATTTGCTCAGCCACTTGGCAAATTTTATCGACATTGGTTTCTGACAGCATTTTAAGATGTTCTTTCGGTAGACCCAGTCGAGAAGCACGCATTGCAACTTGTTGTAACGACTCTTCCCCTGTGACATAGAGTGCGTTCATGTTGGCGGAAAGCTGACACATGGTTTGCAACAACAGCGTCGATTTACCCGCACCAGGGTTACCACCAATCAAGATCGCCGCTCCGGGGACAATGCCGCCCCCCAAGACGCGATCAAGCTCTTTGAAGCCACTGGAAAAGCGGGGAACTTCTTGCAAATCAATCTCAGACAGCACCTGAACCTTTGATTCTGTTGCCGAGCCCGCATATCCAGATAAACGCTCGTTTCTCGCAACACTTGGCGATGCGGCCAATCTCACTTCGGTAATGGTATTCCATGAGCCACAGGCATTACATTGCCCTTGCCAACGCGGAAAATCCGCTCCACAGTCATTACATACATAAGCGCGTTTTGCTTTCGACATGCTGCCTCAAATTCTCAAGCTTGTGACCTAGTTAGACCACTGATCCGTTAAACCTCAAGCAATGTGCTGTTATACTTAAGTTTATTAACACTTTGCCGATACTCTTTTAATAAGCAGCTACTTTAACAGAAAAAATGGAACAAGCTGAAATTCTCTCAATCGCAGAAAGGCTTATCCCGGTTTATCACGCGGAAGACTTTGATTTTGTCCTTGGTCAATTGACCGAAGGCTACCCTCCTTCCGCTAAGTTACTGGTAAAAATGGAATTAAATCGTGTCATGGCGCCTTGCAAAAAGAGCGTAGACTTGCGTGGCCGAGTCCAGGGCGATTGTCGGGAATACGAAATTGACGGTATCAAACATTGGTTTGATGATGTCGCCTTTAATGCTTACTACAAAAACACGCGCAAATTTGGTGGCTATACCGAAGGCGTTTGGGAAGCGTTAATTAACACACGCAACAGTTTCCGTGCCTTAGGCAAAAGCGGTCAACCGGCCAGCAGCCAAGGGCTGAGTGATGCCAGCAGTCCATTTGAGGCCGAGGCGGTCCATCTGGGCTACGATCTCAAACGCCAAGAAAAGCGGCTCAGAGTGCACTCTCAAGTCGACATTACGTTATCAAAGGGGCAATTGCTCCACGGCGTCAGCGTTGATCTTTCTGCTTCTGGTGCGAAGTTCAAAGTACCGAGTGCATTTAACTACAGCCTTGGCGAAGTGATTCAAATTACCTTTAGTGAGCTGGCCAAAACCTCAGAAATTTCTCATATCAACAAGCCGATCGAGTACCGAGTTTTGGCCGTTGAAGACTCATACGAAAACGATGCAGTTAAGTTTCTTCGCTGCCTACGCCTGACAGACACCAATGTTGTCTCAAGAGTGATCGATGAATCTTTAAATAGCTCAGCGAAACGCGCCCGACACGATAACCAAGATAAAATCATTCGAGCAAGAACGCGTGGCTACGAACATATCTATCTAAAACACACTTGCAACTTACCGCTGTTTTTCCAAGGCGATGAGCTCAAGCTCGCCATGCTTACGCCAAACAATATGCCAATTTGGCAATACTGGCATGATGAGCGTAATCAACAGGTCTTTGGTTCACTGTTTAACTCACAGCGAATGTCGATGCTTATGCGGCCGGGGCTCAAAGGTGCCAGTAATGTGATTTATGCGTTTACTCACGAACATGAAGGGAAAAACTTTTTCTACTCCATGCTCATGCCCGAGGCCACACGAGAACAAAGACAGCTGTTTTGGCATCTTGGCGCAAAACGCGCCAGTTGGCGGGCGTTCCGTATTTCCATTTTTGAACTCAGTGAAAACGAACGCCAACAACTCGGCAGTTTCTCGCAAGAGTTAGCCGAAGCCTCTTCAGGGTTAACGCATTGTGGGATTTTGCAAGAAATTGCGGACAACTCGAATGGCGCAGACTATCTCTTTACCGAAAAACCTCGACTGCCATCGAGCACCTTAAATGCTTTTCGTCATACGCGGAAAATCATCGGCTCCCCAAAAGGGATTTTCTTTGATGCCCAATCTCGTAGAAAAGAGCCTCGCTATCGTTTTCAATCTCCGCTTACGCTGACCAAAGCAGACGGTTTGGCGATGAGAGGTAAGACGATCGACCTCTCCAAGCGAGGGTTGAGTCTCACCTTGGACGCGCCACTTGAGTTGGTATCGTCTGAAGAGGTCGAGATCAACCTACATGAATTGCAGCTCTACGATAAAAAGCTGCCATTGGACAAAATTCCTTATCGTGTGGTTCGCGTCAGCCCAGACAACAAGCAAGTGCAACTGGTGATTGATGAAAACAGCCAAACGATGAAAACCATTGCGTTTTTTAATAGCATCATCGAACACAACCAAGATAAGCTCAAACCACAGAATGAGATCCTACCAAGTAATGAGCTGCTCGAATCGTTGCACGGCATTTTGCTGTCCAAAATGGTTAGTACGCCAGTGTTCATCAGTAAGATGCCATCAGGCTACAGAACTAAAGCCATCGGTGTTAACTTCCCACTGGAAAAGCACTTAATGGTATTGGCAAAGCTAGGGCACAAAGAGAATTTTTCTTTAGAACCCATCTATAAAGGCCGTTCAAATACCTTAATCGCCAATCCGACGAAACGTATTGAAGGGGCAGAGCCACACCACCACGACATTTACATTGCAGTGGCAAAATTTGGCGACAAAATCAAAGCCGTACAAACAAAGCTGACGAATGAGTTTGACAGCGTCAAGGAACGCATCCTATTCATTAAAAAAGCACAGATGTCGGGCGAGTTTTATGTGCTGAGGCTGTCCACCTCACCGATTTTCAGCCCGATGACTTCCCTGTTACAAAAAGATCTGAATGAACTTTCTCAACTCAGCATGCATCAGGCCAGCAAACTGGAAAAGGAACTGGCAACATTGGTTGGCTATTGTGAAATAGAGGAAGTGACAGAAGAGATTTTAGTACGACTTGAACTGACAAATTAAGCGACTCAGTGGCGCTGCTTTGAGATAGTTTTTCTTTAGAGATAATTATGGGCAGAACGATTCTGCCCATGTTTGTGTTTAACACTCTTCAGTTACGGTTTGCTTTGCCAACTGATTTTTTGTTGCTTGGCGAGAATACCGGAAAGAATACACAAAATTCCGCCAAGCCCGGCAAAACGCACTGCCGTTTGTGCTTGCTGCTCGACTTTCGGTTTTGCGTGATATGCGATACCCAGCCCGGCCGCATTCATCATCACCAAGTCATTCGCCCCATCACCGACAGCAATGGTGTTGTGCATCTCCACCTCAAACTGCTCCGCCAACTCGATTAAAATATCCGCTTTAGTTTGCGCAGAGACCACTTCACCCAAGACGTTTCCAGTCAGCTTACCTTGCACAATTTCCAACTGATTCGATTGTGCATGATCCAGTTGTAATGTTTCTTTCAAATAGTCTGAGAAATAGGTAAAGCCACCTGACGCAATGGCGGTTTTCCAACCAAAGCCTTTTAAGGTGTGAATTAATGCCACCAAATCCGGCATAAAAGGCAGTGTCTGACGAACACTGTCGAGAATGGACTCGTCCGCGCCTGTTAATTTGCCGACTCGCTGACGCAGACTCTGCTCAAAATCGAGCTCACCTTGCATCGCGCGTTCTGTCACTTCGGCCACCTCTTCACCGACGCCCGCCAGTTTGGCGATCTCATCAATACACTCGATTTGTATTGCTGTGGAATCCATGTCTAACACAATTAGCCCAGGTTTAGAGAGGTCGGGCACATCGGTCAAGCAAGCGTAATCAAGTTGGAGCGCTTGAAGAATCTTTTCATGCTCTGGAGTCAGTTCTCCTGCCATGAGCGCCACTTCGTAATAGCCAACTTTCCAAGTATCAATAACCGGGTTATAGCCCCCCGTAAAAAAATCGATATCCTCAAAGTGTCCGGGCGCTAAATACTCGGCATAAACAATCCAGTTAGCTTTACTTTTGTCCCATTGCGTGGCAAAACGAGTTTCTGGCAAACGAGTTAACAGTTGTGTGTGCCTTCTAAATGGCAAGGTTTTTAACGCTTCCATGGTATTAATCCTTTATGAACCTTCACAAACGTTACCCTATTGCAATTTAAAAAGGCAAGCCCCAAACTTGTATTTATTCAGATATTAAAAGAGTTCATGTCGCGATATGAAAGAGTCTCTGTTTTCACTGCGAAATGCCCTAAGAGTCATCGCTTTACTGCTGCTAGGTGTCATGTTTTTTGTCACCATTAAAAACAGTGTGGTGATCAGTAAAGGTAACGAAAAAATTCAAGCACAGCAGTTGGAAACCTTAACCAAAGTGCTCAGCTCTCAAGCGGCGTTATCTGCCAGCGAAATGATTGTGCAAAAAGACCAAGAGAAGCTGCTCAAACTAACGAATCAACTGGCCAAAGAACGTTTGGTTTTTGATGCGACAGTTTATGATTCAGAAGGTGTGCGTTTAGCGTCCAGTGACAAAGCACTCACTGCGAGAGAAGTCCTGGGGTTAGACACCCCTCTTGCCACTGCAGGCATTGGGCGCCAACAGCTCGTTGAACCCGTTTTTGCCGATAACAGCATTGTGGGTTTCATTCGGATCACGTTTGAAACCGGTAAAGTCACGGCATTTTCTGACCATCACTACCGCAAAATTGACCGTTATATGTTTTTGATGATTTTGATGAGTTTTGTCAGTGGTATGCTGTTTATTCTGATTTTACGTAAAAAACCGCAAACTAAAGTCGAAAACTTGCTGCTCAGTCATAAAGAACCGTCTTAATGGACCAAAGTTTTTATAGACTAAAGTTTTTATAGACCAAAGCCTCATAAAAAAGCCTGCACAATGGGTGCAGGCTTTCTTTTTACATCTTTTCTTGAAGCGAATTATTCTGCATCACCAAGCAATACAGAATCCAACGCAACAATCATCATGTCGTTAAAAGTATTCTGACGCTCTTCTGATGTGGTTTGCTCGCCTGTCTTGATGTGGTCAGAAACCGTACAAATCGTCAGTGCTTTTGCGCCATATTCCGCAGCAACCCCGTAGATGCCCGCAGCTTCCATTTCTACGCCGACAATGCCGTATTTGTCCATCACGTCGAACATTTCTGGATCTGGC
Source organism: Vibrio vulnificus NBRC 15645 = ATCC 27562 (assembly GCF_002224265.1). Taxonomy (NCBI): domain Bacteria; kingdom Pseudomonadati; phylum Pseudomonadota; class Gammaproteobacteria; order Vibrionales; family Vibrionaceae; genus Vibrio; species Vibrio vulnificus. Next base: position 2,209,154 of record NZ_CP012881.1, on the reverse strand, counting down.
GTGTAGAACAGCTCTGCTGAGAACAGGTTGCCCACTTTCACATCGATACCGCGAGCTTTCGCCGCTTCTTCTGCTGCTTTGACCATTTTGTAGTCTGCAATCGCCGCAAAGTCATGACCTTTGAAACGGATGCGGTTTACTTTGGAATCGGTACATGCCCCCATGCCGATCACAACATCGCGTACTTTGATGTCCGTGCTTACAGCACCACAGCTACCCACACGGATGATCTTCTTCACACCGTAGTCTTTGATAAGCTCAGTGGCGTAAATTGAGCACGATGGGATACCCATGCCATGACCCATTACCGATACTTTACGACCTTTGTAAGTACCAGTGAAACCATACATATTACGTACATCACAAACCTGAACCACGTCTTCCAGGAAGGTTTCTGCAATGTATTTTGCACGTAGTGGGTCACCCGGCATCAGTACGACATCTGCAAAATCACCCATTTCAGCATTAATATGTGGAGTTGCCATGTTTTCGTTTCCTTGTATTTCAATCACAAAAGAATAGAGAGGCATGCTCTCTATTCGATAAGTTCAATTATAGTTCTGGATTACAAAAAGTTTTTGCCGTAATCCATTGGCGATGTGCCAAAGTAGCTTGCCAGAGTTTGACCGATATCGGCGAACGTTTCACGACGGCCAAGTGAACCAACTGGGACTTTTTGACCGTAGACTAGCACAGGGATATGCTCGCGAGTGTGGTCAGTACCTGGCCAAGTTGGGTCACAACCGTGGTCAGCCGTCAGGATCAGGATGTCATCTTCTTGCATCAGTTCCATCACTTCGTGGATACGACCATCGAAGTACTCCAGTGCCGCTGCGTAACCCGCAACATCACGACGGTGGCCGTAAGCCGAGTCAAAATCAACAAAGTTGGTGAACACGATGGTGTTGTCACCCGCTTGTTTAATTTGCTCAAGTGTCGCTTCAAACAGTGCAGGAATGCCTGTTGCTTTCACTTTCTTGGTGATACCGCAGTTTGCGTAGATATCCGCAATCTTACCAATAGACACCACTTGGCCTTGTTTTTCCTCAGCCAACTTCTGCAGAACGGTCGCTGATGGTGGCTCAACAGAAAGATCGCGACGGTTACCGGTACGCTCAAACTGACCTTTACCCGGGCCAATGAACGGACGCGCAATAACACGACCAATGTTGTAGTCTGCGAGTTCTTCACGAGCGATTTGGCAAAGCTCAAGTAGACGATCAAGGCCGAATGTCTCTTCGTGACATGCGATTTGGAATACAGAGTCCGCAGAGGTGTAGAAAATTGGCTGACCAGTCTTCATGTGCTCTTCGCCTAGATCATCCAGAACTTGCGTACCAGAGGCGTGGCAGTTACCTAGGAATCCATCAATACCTGCACGAGCAAGAATGCGATCCGTTAACTCTTTCGGGAAGCTGTTGGCTTTGTCAGTGAAGTAACCCCATTCAAACAAAACAGGGACGCCAGCAATTTCCCAGTGGCCAGACGGGGTGTCTTTACCAGAAGAAAGCTCCGCGGCATGGCCGTAGGCACCGATGATTTCTGCATCCGCATCTAAACCCGGCGCAAAACGACCCGTTGACTCTTTGTGCGCCATCGCCAGACCGAGTTTAGACAGATTTGGCAGACGAAGAGCCCCTTGGCGTTGATCATTATTTGCCAAACCCTGCTCACATTGGTCAGCAATATGGCCTAGGGTATCTGAACCGACATCACCAAACTCTTTCGCATCTGCGGTTGCACCAATACCAAAGGAGTCTAGTACTAAAATAAATGCTCTTTTCATTGCTTCTTCCTCAGACCTATTACCGCCCCATGACAGTAATAGGCCCAATAGTCATTAAATATCTTCTTGGCGAATTTGACGATATACGTCTGGCGTTGGTGTGTACTCACCACCAACCTTAATCGCGGCTTGCAGTGCATTCGCAGCTTCTTGCCACTGTGCTTCGTTACGAGCGTGAATCATCGCCAATGGTTTTTCGCTGCTTGCGATTTCACCCAAACGGATAAACTGATCAAAACCTACCGCGTAGTCGATGCTGTCTGTCGCAACGCGGCGTCCGCCGCCCATCGCCACCACAGCCATACCAATAGCGCGAGTATCCATTGCAGACACCACACCGGTCTCTTTGGCGTAAACAGGCTTAATGATTTCAGCTTTATCAAGGTAGTTGTCGTAGTTGTCCATAAAGTCAACCGGACCACCCAAACCAGCCACCATTTTACCAAAACATTCGGCCGCTTTACCGTTATCCAGCACTTCCATCAATTTCGCACGTGCATCTTCAGTATTCTCAGCCAATTTACCAAGTACCAACATTTCTGCACATGACGCCATGGTGACTTCAAGCAAACGAGGGTTACGATATTCACCTTTGAGGAAACGAACCGCTTCACGAACTTCGACAGCGTTACCCGCAGAAGAAGCCAATACTTGGTTCATGTCGGTCAAAATCGCCGTCGTTTTAGTGCCCGCGCCATTCGCCACCGCCACAATGGATTTCGCCAATTCTTCTGAAGCTTCGTAAGTCGGCATAAAGGCGCCAGAACCGACTTTCACATCCATCACTAAAGATTCAAGACCTGCCGCCAACTTCTTAGACAGAATAGAAGCGGTGATCAGTGAGATGTTGTCCACCGTCGCCGTAATATCACGAGTGGCATAAACTCGTTTGTCTGCTGGTGCAAGATCGCCCGTTTGGCCGATGATCGCTACACCTGCTTCTTTGGTCACTTGACCGAATACGTCGTTACTTGGTGTGATGTTGTAGCCAGGAATCGCTTCCAGTTTGTCTAACGTACCGCCAGTATGGCCCAAGCCACGACCCGAGATCATCGGCACGAAACCACCACATGCTGCCACCATAGGGCCAAGCATTAGAGAGGTCACATCGCCCACACCGCCGGTTGAGTGTTTATCAACGATTGGGCCACCAAAGTTCATGTGGCTCCAATCAATCACCATGCCAGAATCTCGCATTGCACACGTTAGGGCAATACGTTCAGGCATCGTCATTTCATTGAAAAAGATGGTCATCGCGAACGCGGCAATCTGACCTTCAGAGACCGTATTGTTCGCCACACCTTGGATAAAAAAGTTAATTTCGTCAGCAGTCAGCGCTTCGCCGTCGCGTTTTTTACGAATAATTTCTTGAGGTAAATACATTAGAGCCTCCCAAGCCCAATGGGCCATGGTAAAAGTAGGATAAGAAGGTAACGTGGTGCTTTCACACCACGTTCAGACGTTATTAGAATTAGTACGCTGCAGGATCAGCGACTTGGTCTGTTACTTCTAATGTATTTAGTAGGTTGGTTAGCAAGCTAGACGCACCAAAACGGTAGTGCATATTATCCGCCCACTCAGAACCTAGGATGTCATCTGCCATTGCTAGGTAAGCCGCTGCGTCTTCCGCAGTGCGTACACCACCAGCAGGTTTAAAGCCAACTTTCTCAGCCACACCCATGTCACGAATCACTTCAAGCATCATGCGTGCGTATTCTGGCGTTGCGTTAACTGGCACTTTACCTGTTGATGTTTTGATAAAGTCTGCACCCGCTTCAATACAGATTTGCGATGCTTTCTTGATCAACGCTTCTTCTTTCAGTTCGCCGGTTTCGATGATGACTTTCAAAAGAATGTCGCCACATGCTTCTTTACATTGCTTAACCAATTCGAAGCCCACTTTCTCATCACCAGCCATCAATGCGCGGTATGGGAAAACTACGTCAACTTCATCGGCACCGTAAGCGACCGCTGCTTTGGTTTCAGCGACTGCGATTTCGATGTCGTCATTGCCGTGTGGGAAGTTCGTTACCGTTGCAATGCGAACTTCTGGTGTACCTTGCTCACGAAGTGTCTTCTTAGCAATAGGAATAAAGCGAGGGTAAATACAAATCGCTGCCGTGTTACCTACAGGCGTTTTGGCGTCGTGACAAAGTGCGATCACTTTTGCATCAGTGTCGTCGTCATTTAGCGTTGTTAGGTCCATAAGTTTCAGTGCACGTAGCGCTGCTGCTTTCAAATCGCTCATTTCTATCTCCGATCAATATTCAAAAATTTCACTACTCAGCCCCTTTTTCTGTTCACATCACAACGATAAAACAGCAAAAAAGGTCTTTGCTAAACAGTCATTGATGAACGGACTTGGTTCCTTGAAGACTCGGTAATCATTACAACTACCAATTGCTATCCCTGTCACCGCACAGTACCAATTTGGCCTATGGCACAACAATCTATGATTGCGGTGTCTTGCATATCAGAAGTTAAGCAAGGCATCCTACCTTGTTATTCAACTCTGTTATGTTTGGGCATTTCATTGCCCTTACAAACTCATCTATTCAGCAGGTGATTGGCTCAGCAAGCCTAATCCCTCTGGTCTGATTACTACATTATAGATATTCATCGCAAAACTGTAGTGCCAAATAGAGCGCAAACGGTTTGTATCTCAAAAAAACTCAGCCTCTCGCACAAGTGAACGTTTGCTCAATGCATCACCTTCACTGGCGCTAAAAACTGAAAACGCCCCGCAGCAATCTCTTGCTACGGGGCGGATTTAAACGGCGTCTATAAATGCTTTCTCTTAACTAAATTAGAAAGACAGGAAGAAGCCAGCAATGGTCGCTGCCATTAGGTTAGATAGCGTACCCGCTGCAACCGCTTTAACACCCATACGAGCGATGTCGTGACGACGGTTTGGCGCTAGACCACCTAGACCACCTAGTAGAATCGCGATAGAAGAAAGGTTTGCGAAACCACATAGTGCGAAAGCGATGATTGCTTGAGTTTTCTCAGACATTACAGCACCAGTTGCTGGAATGATTTGAGCGTTTTCACCAACGTAAGGAACAAAGTTTAGGTACGCAACGAACTCGTTTACCACCAGTTTTTGACCGATGAAAGAACCTGCGACATCAGCTTCTGCCCATGGCACACCGATTAGGAATGCAAGTGGTGAGAAGACTTTACCTAGAATCCACTCCAGTGTCAGACTTTCCATGCCGAACCAACCACCAACACTACCAAGGATACCGTTGATCAGAGCGATCAAACCGATGAATGCCAATAGCATTGCACCTACGTTAAGTGCTAGTTGTAGACCAACTGATGCGCCGCCAGCAGCTGCATCGATTACGTTTGCAGGCTTATCGTCACCGCCGTCGATCTCAGCGCCAAGATCTTCTTTTGGCGTATCAACTTCAGGTTTGATGATTTTTGCGAACAGTAGACCACCCGGTGCCGCCATGAATGATGCCGCAACTAGGTATTCTAGTGGCACACCCATTGAGGCGTAACCAGCCAGCACACCACCAGCAACAGAAGCAAGACCACCACACATTACTGCAAACAGTTCAGATTGCGTCATGTGAGGAACAAATGGACGAACCACAAGTGGCGCTTCAGTTTGACCTACGAAGATGTTTGCTGCAGCAGACATTGACTCGGCGCGAGACGTGCCCAGTGCTTTCTGCAGGCCACCACCAAGGATCTTGATAACCCACTGCATCACACCAATGTAGTAAAGTACAGAGATAAGTGCTGAGAAGAAAATCAGTGTTGGTAGTACTTGGAAGGCAAAAATAAAGCCGATACCGTCAACTGAGAAGTTAACTAGGCTGCCGAACAAGAAACCAGTACCGTCTTTACCGAAGTCGATAACGCTTTGAACACCAGCAGAGAAACCCGCTAGTAGATCACGACCCCATGGTACGTAAAGAACGAAACCACCGATGATGAATTGGATAGCAAAAGCGCCACCCACAGTTCTTAGATTGATAGCTTTGCGGTTGTCAGACAGTAAGAATGCAATTCCTAGCAATACTGCCATACCGACTAGGCTCATAAACAGGCTCATAGTTTATGACTTCCTTATTAAGTTATTTATTGGCGTGTTACAAAATGGAGCTATTAAGCGGGGGCCATTATACTCATGCCCCAATAATTAAAGTAATGCCACCTTCACACTTTCCCATAAGATTCATCGCTAATTCACCTCCATTTGTGAGTAAACTCACAATAACATACCGAACGAGATTTTCTTTAAACAAGTTTTTTAGATTTCATTCACAGATAGAGAACAGAGAATTGCTATTTTTCCAGATTTGAGAGGCAATCGTTTGCTTTGTTTGATTATGCAACAAACTCAACTCATTTAGTGGGTGAATAATCTGAGCAGGTGTATTGAGCTTTCCTTGAAAGCCAAATATCGGCATATCTGGCGCATCGGTTTCAAGCAGCAGTTTTTCTAAAGGGAGTCGACTGATCGCTTGGCGCGTTTTGTTCGCTCTGGGGTAGGTAATGGTTCCGCCGACCCCAAGATAAAAACCCAAACGTATCCACTCCATTCCCTGTTCATAGCTACCAGAAAACGCATGGATAACGCCGCCTTTTGGCAGCCGAGCCGCTTTGACTAATTGAATGAGTCGATTGTGACATCGTCGATTGTGTAAAATAACCGGCAGTTGATACTGCTTGGCCAAATCGAGCTGGTAGTTCAACGCCTGCTCTTGCAATGCAGCGTCTTGTTCAACCCCATCATCCAAACCGCATTCCCCGATAGCTACGCAGCGCGTGTCACGCTCGTCCAACAAAGCCACGAGCGCACTTTGTTTTTGCTGATAATCCGACGTCAGAAAATAGGGATGAAAGCCCAACGCGTAAAAGATTTCTGGCTGAGCCTCCTCAGAGAGCATTGCAGACCATTGCGCCAGTGTTTTTACTTTTTGCCAGTTATCGGGACCAACGGATGGCAGTAACAAACGTTCCACACCGGCCTCTAGCCCTCTTTGAAAATGCTGCGAGCGCGCTGGTTCAAAAACGTCAAAATCGAGGTGGCAATGCGTATCAAACAGTTTCATCGCTTTTCTTTTCTCGCGCCGGATCTTTTTTGTATGGTACACAACTGCGCTTTTGTTCTGGTGTTAATCCCATCTCTTTGCACCAGTCATCGTAACGTTTTAACCACTTTCGCCACCATTGCATATGCACTTCCTTATTGTGATGATTGCCCTTTCATTATCATCTTTTACCGCAGATAAAAAAGAGCCCTAAGCGACAAACTTAGGGCTCTTAGCAAACAGGTTATGCGAACCAAACGCACACATTCGCGTGATTAGTGTTCACGAGTCGCTCGGAATTCCACTTCAGGGAAACGCTCTTTTGCAAGATTGAGGTTTACCATGGTTGGCGCAATGTACGTTAAGTTATCGCCACCATCCAGTGCTAGGTTAGTTTGGTTCTTACGTTGGAACTCGTCTAGCTTCTTCGCATCACCACACTCAACCCAACGCGCTGTCGCTACGTTCACACTCTCGTAAATCGCTTCAACGTTATATTCAGACTTCAAACGCGCCACAACAACATCAAACTGAAGCACACCGACCGCGCCCACGATCAAGTCGTTGTTCTGTAGAGGACGGAATACCTGTACTGCACCTTCTTCTGAAAGCTGAACAAGACCTTTTAACAGTTGTTTTTGCTTCAGCGGATCGCGCAGGCGAATACGACGGAATAGCTCAGGCGCAAAGTTTGGAATACCAGAGAACTTCAGCGATTCACCTTGTGTAAAGGTGTCACCAATTTGAATGGTGCCATGGTTATGCAAACCAATGATGTCACCGGCATACGCAGCTTCCGCGCGAGAACGATCGCCCGCCATGAAGGTCACGGCATCAGAAATGTTCACTTGTTTACCCAAGCGAACGTGATTCATCTTCATGCCTTGAGTATACGTGCCCGACACAATACGCATAAACGCGATACGGTCGCGGTGCTTAGGATCCATATTCGCCTGAATCTTAAAGACGAAACCGCTGAACTTGTCTTCAGTGGCTTCCACTTCACGTTCATTGGCTTGGCGCGGTAGCGGCGCTGGCGCCCAGTCCGTCAGACCATCAAGCATGTGGTCAACACCAAAGTTACCTAATGCCGTACCAAAGAATACCGGAGTCAATTCACCCTTTAGGAACATCTCTTGATCAAACTCGTGAGACGCACCAAGAACCAGTTCCAGTTCTTCACGCAGTTGCTCAGCGAGATCTGCACCAATCTCAGCATCCAAATCCGGGTTATCAAGACCTTTAATGATACGCTGCTCTTGAATTGTGTGCCCCTGCCCCGTTGAGTACAAAATGGTCTCATCACGATGGATGTGATAAACGCCTTTGAACTCTTTACCACAGCCAATTGGCCAAGAAACCGGTGCACAAGCAATATTCAGCTCGCTCTCGACTTCATCAAGCAGTTCCATTGGATCGCGAATATCGCGGTCCAATTTGTTCATGAAGGTCACGATCGGCGTATCACGCAGACGGGTAACTTCCATAAGCTTGCGAGTACGATCCTCAACACCTTTCGCGGCGTCGATCACCATCAAACACGAGTCAACCGCCGTTAGTGTGCGGTAAGTATCTTCCGAGAAGTCTTCGTGCCCCGGAGTATCGAGTAGGTTCACTAAGCAATCGTTGTACGGGAACTGCATCACCGATGTCGTCACCGAGATACCACGTTCTTTTTCCATTTCCATCCAGTCAGACTTAGCGTGCTGGCTAGAACCACGACCTTTTACTGTACCGGCGGTTTGAATCGCACGTCCGAAAAGCAGGACTTTTTCTGTGATAGTTGTTTTACCCGCATCTGGGTGCGAGATGATCGCGAACGTTCTACGTTTAGACACTTCGCTTAAAAAAGGAGCATTTGACATGAAACTGGTCTTCTGTGTTTTATCTGAGCCGGAAATCGGTGCACGTCATGTGAGGTGACTAACCAGATTCCTGAGTAGATTCAATTTTGCGCGGTATTCTCGCTTATTCTCGACCAATCGGCAACTTTGATCCTAACGACTGACATGATCGCCCGTTGTCGTTTGCCTAAACGGGGGCCAATCAGTCTCCTCTTTTGCGTGACGATGCAGGCTGTGCGGCTCAGAGAGTGTCACCCTATCCCGACCATTCTCTTTGCTCTGATACAGCGCTACATCAGCTCGCTTCAACCACGACTCAACATCATCCCCCTCCAGACATTCCGCAATACCTGCACTCAGTGTCACACTGGCGTGCTTTGGATAGGCTTGCTTACGTACTCTTTGGCAAAGATGGCTGACAATCAACAATGCTGACGAGGCCGAAGTGTTTTCAAACAGCAGCAGAAATTCATCGCCTCCTAAGCGAAACAGCAGATCCACTTCCCGCGTATTGTGCTGAATCGTCTCGACAACTAAATTGATTACCTCATCACCAACATCATGACCATAACGGTCATTGACCTGCTTAAAAAAATCAATATCGATGATTGCAATGGATGACGCGGTGTATCGCTTGTGGCCATCAAGTGCTCGCTGCAAAAACAGATCCAATTGATGTCGATTCAGTGCCCCTGTCATGACATCGCGTGTCGAGAGATAACGCAGCTTGCTCTGTAGCCGAACAATCAACCACACAGCAAAATGGGCAATGACAGCGCAAAACGCCAAGGCGATAGCAAAACGATACATAATCTCGAGGTCTTGCTTCATCGCCGCAGCCCAAGTGCAGCCAATAATCATCAGCACATTAGTCACAATGGCATCATGGTGAGGAATGATAAACACCAAAGCGATGATGATGGGAAACACCCAATAGGTCGCCAATGTACCAAAAATGGCCACACTGCAAACAATGGAAGCCAACAAAAAGCCAAGTGGGATACGGTGGCCAATCACACTTCGTTTTAAGCAACAAACCCCGACGACTTCGATAACAAAACCGATCTCAAAGGCCACCATCAGCAGCGCAAGATACCAATGACCAATGTAAAAATTCTTTATCGCGAGAGGAATAAAGGTCAGTAGCGTTAACACCACCACTAATTGAAGTACTTTTTGTGCGCTGTTTGGATCCAGCAAAGCGTTGGAGGCGTTGAAAGGTTTTTCGTTCAAGTTCATCATGGTTCACCATCCTACATCCCCACTACTTACGTTGTAATGCACTCGAATTCCTTTCAAGATTTCACATTACGTATCAATAGATATTTACTCGAGTATCATTAAGCATACAAAGTGATCCCGTTTCCTCGTCGAAAAAGCCGAGATGTTTGCATTCTGTCTCAATGATAATACAGCACACTCGACACAAACTTAGAGAAACAGCACTGATTCTTAATTTCAGGTTGAGAATTAACCAAACGGTAAATATCGTCTATAACTAAAAGAGTAATTCACTGCGGTCATCAGTATGCTCAGAAACAAAAAAGTGCATTCATTAGCTTTCAAGCAAGCCAGAACCGTTTTTCTGGTTTCCGTTGTCTTGGGACTGTGCTTCAGCTTGTACCACATTTTGGCTGACCTGCACCAAGAGCAACGCCGTATTGAAGAGCACTACCAGTTTAAGCTTCTGCAAAACTATTCCAATGCCAGTCAAGCGGCATATCATCTGAACCATCTGCTCGCCGAGCAGGTTGCCTCGACCCTAATGATGGACAATGCCATCTACCGAGTAAAAATTGTCGACGATTTTGGTGATGTGCTGACCCAAAAGCATCGTGAAATTGATTCTCAAAGCCTGACGACTCAGTTGTTGTCTAAAATATTGACTCCCGCTCAGCCGTTTTACAAAACAGAGCTGCATCAACCCAACGCCAATGCAATTGTTGGTGAGTTAAGTTTCTCTGTTGATGGCTCTAGTATCGCCGATGCCTTTATTAAGAAATCGACTCGAATTGTCTTGTTCGATCTGTTTCGCAATATATTACTCACCTCTATCTTGTTGTTTTTCTTTTATTTTAAGTTATCAAAGCCAATTATTACGCTGATTAATTGGGTGAATTCGCTGCAAAATCGAAAAAACGCCTTGGAACTGCCCCCCGGTAACAACAATGACGAACTGGGTCGCCTCGCGCTTTCATTTCACAATCTCTGGCAAGCGCGCGCGGCAGCAGAAAGCCAACTCAACCAATTGGCTTACTTCGATACGTTAACAGGCTTGGCCAACCGCAGCTTGCTGCTCAAAAGCCTCAATGAAACTCTTAAAGAATCACAAAGCGAGCAATATCCAGGAGTGCTGTTTTATCTCGACCTCGACCGTTTCAAAACCATTAACGACTCCCTAGGGCATACCATTGGCGACAACTTAATGCGCACCATTGCGAAACGTTTAGAAGCATGGCTACAACCCGGAGAAATAGCCGCGCGCATCGGTGGGGATGAGTTCGCCATTTTGATCCCGAAACTCAGTAAGGAAGATGCTGCCAACAAAGCAAAGCAGTTACTAACCTTAATCTCAAACCCTTACTCCATTGACGATCACCAACTGTATTGCACGGTCAGTATCGGTATTTCCACGTTTGCCGACAAAGGCATCTCGAGCATTGATGTGCTTCGTCAGGCCGATACGGCGCTCTATCGCGCCAAAGTCGCCGGACGCAATAAATACATGTTTTATGAGCCAGAAATGCAGGCGCAAGTGGAGTCTTTTTTGGAGATAGAGAAAGGCCTGCATGAAGCACTGCACAAAGGGCAACTTGAGCTTTACTACCAACCTCAGGTCAACGCGCAGCAACAAATCATCGGAGTGGAAGCCCTCATCCGTTGGAACCATCCAGAAAAAGGCGTGCTTCCTCCCGGAGTCTTTATGCCCATAGCAGAGGAAACGGGGCAAATTCTGCAAATTGGTGATTGGATTATTGAGCAAGCGTGTTTTCAATACGCTCAGTGGAAAAAAGAACAAGTTTTGCCTGAAACGTTCCATCGACTTGCCATCAACATCAGCCCATTGCAGTTCTCTAAAAATGCCTTTGTCGAACACATCACTCACGCATTGAAACAAGCCAATATCACGGGTGAGCATATTGAATTGGAGATCACTGAGAGCTTGCTATTGGAAAACGTCGAAAGCGCGATCAATAAAATGGCAGAGCTGAAAGAACTGGATCTCAAAATCTCGATCGATGACTTTGGCACCGGTTATTCCTCACTCCGCTATCTCAAACATCTGGCGGTGGATGTACTGAAAATTGACCGCTCCTTTGTCACTCAGTTGCATCTTGATCAAAGCGACCAAGCCATTGTTTCAACCATCATTATGATTGCTGAGCGCTTGAGTTTAGAAGTCATCGCCGAAGGGGTAGAAACAGAAGAAGAGTTCAACACGCTGGTCGAACTCGGTTGTGAACAATTCCAGGGGTATCTCTTTGGCAAACCGCTCCCTGTGGAGATGATCACGCAGAAATTACGTGAAAGCCGTCAGCACCAAGGCAGTCATGCAAGCAAAGTTAAAAGCAACCAAATAAGTAACTCATAATGATCGCGTCTTCCTTCCCTGACTGAGTAGGATAGTAATTGCGGCGACGATCCACTTCGTTAAACCCCATCTCTTGATAGAGATGAATGGCGTTCACATTGCTCTCACGCACTTCTAGCCACGCACTTTCCGCGTTTGCCGCTTCACCTTCATCAATAAATGCGTCTAACAACTGGCGGCCATAGCCTTTGCCTTGTTGTTTGGGGCACACCGCGATGTTAAGTAAGGTGAGTTCGCCAACGATATTTTGCGCATAGAAGTAGCCGACGACTTCGCCATCCACCAGCAATACACGATGCATCGCACCGCGATTGGAGAGATCCTTCACCAGGCTCTCTGCCCAGGGGTGCGAATGTGCACGACCTTCAATATGGTAAACAGCCTCAAGGTGCTCCTGAGACATAGGGACGATCATACAACTCATATTGGATTACTCATAAGAACGGATCTGTTGCCACAGCGCACGACGATGCTCATTATGACCATCAATTTGAGCCAACTCTGGCGATTGGAGCACTTTGGCTACCATAGGAAGAGGTTGAACAGGACAGCCCGCAAACCAAACCCATTGCAGAGAGTGCGGTTCGAGCGCGCTTAATTGCTCTGGGGTAATGTGCCTTGCTTGAGACAATTCCAGTTGCAGGCTTTTGAGCACTTTTTCAAAAAATAGTGCCGTTTGCGAAATGGGGCAACTCGGTGCGATCAACAGTAACTGGCACTCTTCAGGCAGGGAGAAGGTTGGCATTTCATAGCCCATCATCCGTTCTGGGTGATGCAATTGCCAAAGCGAAATGCCCATTTCCTGTAAATACAACTTTTCGTTTTCAGTCATCGTTTCGTTACTCAAAGATACCGCGGCATACTAACAAAAAAGCCCAGGAAAGTAATAACGAGATTGAGGAAATCACCTCAACTTAGGATAGCGCACCTAAGTTAAGGGTCATTCATTGAATCAGCAACTAAGCCGATTTCATCAAAGAGCAGCGAACTCTGGCGCGTATTCCACTCGCCCTTGCTTGGCATCAAACTCACCCGCCGCCATGGCAAATGCTTGAAACGCACCTTCTGGCACTGGCCATTGGCACTCAAAGCCCATCTCGCTGGCGGCAGTAAAACCAAAACGCTGATAGTACTGAGGATCACCCAAGACAAAACACGCTGGATAGCCAAACTCCAACAGCGAAGTTAATCCTTCTTTGACTAACGATGCGGCGATGCCTTGCTTTTGGTATTCCGCTTTGACCGCTAGTGGCGCAAGCCCCTGCCAGCCATTTTCTTCGCCATTCAACGTCATCGGCGTAAACATGACATGGCCAACCACTTCCCCTTCGTCGGTACAAGCCACCAACGACAGCGTCAGACGACCATTCTCTCTTAGTGTCATGACCAAGTTGGCTTCCGCGTCTGTTGGAAATACCTGTTTTAGCAGACTATCGATAACCAATATATCGGCCGGTGCTTCAGTTCGAATAAGCATTTGTTACCCCAATTTGTGTTTGAGGCGATTGTACTCCTTTATGAACAAAATCTGCTAACTGATTTAGCGCCAACTGCATGGCTTTTGGCAATTGCTCCAAATCAACGCTGTCCATTAGGTTTTTAACCTCTAGGCCAAGCTCGGTATCGCCTTCAATCGTCAAACGACGTTGGAAAAATAGCGTATCAGGATCTTCTTTTCTGCCAGCAATCAGCACTAAGTCATTTAAATTGCCTGAGAAGCACACATCTTCCGAAACGGGCTGTTCGGCAATAACAAGTTGATCATTTTGATAACTTATGAACCAATGCAGCTTGAGATCTTTCACCTCTACCTTCAACCACTTATCTTCCAAAAATTCAAAATCGCCATCTTCTAAAGCTTCTTTGAAGACCAGTTTGAGCCCTTCAAGCAAGACTTTTTTATGTACAATTTGAGGCAATAACTGGACTGGAGATCGCAAAATTGATGCGGCATTTTGAACTAGTTGACTGCGAATCTTGTTTATCACGCTTATTTTCCGTTACTTTGTCATAAATGCGACTATCTTAGTTGATAGCATGTGATGAATTACTGTTGTGCGTCAAAAAACAATTTCATATCGCGTTGTTTAAAATAATAACAATCAGCGACGTTTTTTTGACCTTGAATGAAATATTGTCACACTTGTACTGATAAAGCCTTTAATAACGCTATTATCACAGTTATAGTGATTGCGTTTCAGCGATTTCATGACATGGACGATTAATTACGCTCTCTGGAGACGGGTAGTACTTTGATGCCTTCCAAGCAAATGCACCATTGGTTTAATAAACTGACTTCTAATAGCCCTTTTTTCTTCGCTATTCTTGATAAGCAACATAACTATTGCTTGGTGAATGAACGTTATTGCGACGTTGCGGGGTTAGCTCAGGAAGAGCTAATAGGGATGAATGATGCGCAAATTTTAGGTGACAACTTTTACCAAAAGCTAAAGCCTTACTACGACCGAGCTCTGCTCGGTGAAAGTATTGAGGCCGAAATCACCCTAGATGAAACCGATCTTGAAACCAGTTTGCATTTTAGTTTGTCCCCAGTGGAAGGCGGTGAACAGATTTCTCACCTCCTTTTTCAAGCGATTGACACCTCTGAAAAACACATTCTCGTCAAATCCCTAGAAGAGTCAGAAACCAAGTTTTCTCGTTTAACGCAGTTGCTGCCCGATGGTTTACTACTGGTAGAAGAAGACACCATTCTCTCTGCAAACCCCGCTGCAGCTAGGCTGCTTGGTTTCAACTCGCAGCATGACTTGCTTGGTGAAGAGCTCAGTCGATTATTTATGGATGAGAAGAGCAAGATGGTGTTTAGCCATAAACTCTGCTCACTGCTTTCCGAAAAAGCGTTTGTCTGTATGACCAGTGCACGCTGTGGCTTTGAGCGCCGCGTTCAGTTGCATGCAGATTTCACCACCGTACTGGGCAACCAATCTCAAATCATCTTGATCCAAGATGCTGATGAAACGCCAAAACATCTTTCGGTGAAAAACAGCGATGATATTCATATCGATTCCCTGACGAAGCTCTACAACCGCTTCGGTTTTACCAAACGTCTGGAGCAGTTGATTAAGAGCCAAACGCCCTTGTTGTTGTTTTATCTCGATATCGATAACTTCAAAAATATCAATGACTCACTAGGCCACCACATCGGTGACAAAGTGATTCTTGAAGTGGCAGCTCGTCTGAAACGCCTGTTGCCACAACACTCGGTGATTGGCCATCTTGGCGGTGATGAATTTGGCGTGATCTTGCCAGAGCCAGAAAACAACCGCATGGCCGAGTTGCTCTCTGAGCGCATCATCTCCTTAATTAATCAGCCATTTGATTTACACCATTTCAGCAAGCGTCTTGCCTGTTCTATCGGCAGTGTTCGTTATCCTGAAGATGGCCAAGATGCACGCGTACTGTTGCAAAATGCCGATACCGCGATGTACGAAGCCAAAGATCGTGGCCGTAACCGACTCATCAAGTTTAACGACCAGATGAACAAAGAAGCACGTATGCGCCTCTGGTTGGAGATCGAACTGCAAAAAGCGCTACAGCAAAATGGCCTTGAAGTATGGTATCAGCCGAAAGTTAATGCGCGTGACTTCAGCATTAATGGCGCCGAAGCGTTAGTACGCTGGAAGCACCCTGTCGAAGGATATATTAGCCCTGCAGCCTTCATTCCTGTCGCTGAAAAAGCAGGTCTGATTGAGCACTTAGGTCGTGTGGTCATGCGTGATGTCTTCAATACGGTCAAACGCTGGAAACTCCAAGGAATTCTGCCGGGTCGCGTTGCGATTAACTTATCGCCAGAGCAATTTGGCAACCCTCAGTTGATCGACTTTATGGAAAAACTCCTGCGAACCACAGAGTTAGACCCAAACTGCATCACCTTCGAGCTGACCGAAAGTGCGGTAATGAGTGACAGTGACCACACCATTCAGATGCTCAACGCGATTAAGAAACTGGGCTTCTCACTCTCCATCGATGACTTTGGGACCGGCTATTCCTCACTGGCATATTTGGCCCGCTTCCCAATTGATGAGCTGAAGATCGACCGCGCATTTATCAACGACATTGACGTTTTACCAAAGCAGGTCACGGTGATTGAAAACATCATTAATCTCGGTAAATCTCTCAATCTCACCGTGGTGGCCGAAGGGGTAGAAACTCATCAGCAAGCAGCACTCCTGTCAAATTTGCGCTGCCACTCGATCCAAGGGTTTCATTTCCATCGCCCTCAGCCTAAACATGAGATAGAAGAACTGTTTGCACAAAATCGTCGCCATAAAAACTGACCTTCTCCCCTCTCCAAAAGAGGTAAATCTCAATTTATTGCGTCAAACCTAACTTACATCAATTCTGCTATTCATATTCCTTCATAAAATGCCCACACCCTTTTCGTCTCAATTTGTAGTGAGCATATGGAACTCCTTTGCCCAGCAGGTAATCTTCCTGCTCTAAAAACCGCCATCGACTGCGGTGCCGATGCGGTGTATATCGGCTTTAAAGATGATACAAATGCCCGTCATTTCGCTGGACTGAACTTCAGCGGGAAAAAACTCGAGAAAGCGGTTCAATACGTCCACGATCACCAGAAAAAAATTCACGTCGCCTTGAACACATTTGCGCATCCCGATGGCTTTGAGCGTTGGACAAACGCGGTCGATATGGCGGCGGCATTGGGTATCGATGCTCTGATCGTTGCCGACATCGCGGTGTTAGAATATGCAGCACGAAAATACCCGCACCTTGAACTGCATTTATCGGTTCAAGCCTCGGCAACCAATGTTGCAGCCGTCGAGTTTTATCAGCAGAATTTCAATGTTAAACGCGTTGTACTACCTCGCGTGCTGTCGATTCATCAAGTGAAGCAACTGTCACGCAATATCCCACAAGGGGTCGAGTTGGAGGTATTTGCCTTTGGTAGCTTGTGCATCATGTCAGAAGGCCGCTGCTACTTGTCTTCCTATTTAACGGGAGAGTCTCCCAATACCGTCGGTGCTTGCTCACCCGCCAAATATGTGCGCTGGCAAGAAACTCCAACGGGGTTAGAGTCACGTCTCAACAACATTTTAATCGACAAGTATGGCCATGGTGAAAACGCAGGCTATCCGACGCTATGTAAAGGCCGCTTTGATGCCCACATAGAGGGGGAATCCAAACGCTACCACGCACTAGAAGAGCCAACCAGCCTCAACACGCTGTCGTTGCTGCCTGAACTGTTTGCCGCGAATGTCGCCTCGGTAAAAATCGAAGGCCGTCAGCGTAGCCCTGCCTATGTAGAACAAGTGACCCGAACTTGGCGAGCGGCGATTGATCGTTACCAAGCGAATCCGCAAGCCTACCAAGTGGAAGAGGCTTGGAATGCCGCACTGGCGAACGTCTCAGAAGGGACACAAACCACGCTCGGTGCTTATCATCGTCAATGGCAATAAGGATTCAAGGAAACAAGATGAAATACTCACTCGGTCCGCTACTTTACTTCTGGCCCAAACAGAACGTTGAAGACTTTTACCATCAAGCGAAAAACAGCTCTGCCGACATCATCTATTTGGGGGAATCGGTCTGCTCTAAACGCCGTGAAATGAAACCTGCGCACTGGTTTGAGTTAGCGAAAGAGCTTTCCGCTGCAGGCAAACAAGTTGTACTTTCTACCATGGCACTGCTCGAAGCCCCAAGCGAAATCAACGTGATGAAAAAGTACATCGACAACGGTGACTTTGCCA
This sequence comes from Vibrio vulnificus NBRC 15645 = ATCC 27562, assembly GCF_002224265.1. Taxonomy (NCBI): domain Bacteria; kingdom Pseudomonadati; phylum Pseudomonadota; class Gammaproteobacteria; order Vibrionales; family Vibrionaceae; genus Vibrio; species Vibrio vulnificus. The sequence continues at coordinate 2,191,155 of NZ_CP012881.1, read as the reverse complement.
TTGAAGCGAACGACGTATCCGCTATTCAGCTGGCGTTTGAAAAGCGTGTTCCCTTTGTTGTTGGCCCAGCAGTCAATACATACAATGCGCACACGCTCAAATTGTTTCTTAAACAAGGGATGATTCGTTGGTGCATGCCTGTCGAGTTGTCTCGAGAATGGTTGCAAAATGTATTGACCCAATGCGATGAAGTGGGCATTCGCAACCAGTTTGAAGTAGAAGTCTTTAGCCATGGCTATTTGCCACTCGCGTATTCCGCGCGCTGCTTTACCGCCCGCGCAGAAAACAAAGCCAAAGACGACTGTGAAACCTGCTGCATCAAATACCCAACGGGCATTCAAGTGCACAGCCAAGAAGGCCAAGCGGTATTCAATCTCAATGGCATCCAGACGCAATCCGGTTACTGCTACAACCTGATTAATGATCTCCCTGCCATGCAAGGATTGGTGGATGTGGTGCGTGTCAGCCCATTGGGGCTAGAAACATTTACGACCGTAGATCAATTTCGCGCCAACGAACAAGGTGCACAGCCGCGCCAAATCGAAGATCGTCAATGCAATGGCTACTGGCACCAAATTGCAGGCCTAGAGGTGAAAAATCTCTAGGTTTATCTCGCTCCAACAACAAAGAGGGCTTGCGCCCTCTTTGCTATCTTATCGCTCTATTTCCCTACTCTTCCATGTTCTTTCATATACCTACGCTTCAACCCACTGATTTTTAGGCATTCGTTTGATATCGCGCCATAGCATAACCGCCACCACTAAGGTCAGTGCAATATTTGACAATGGGAAAGCCAGCCAAACCCCAGTAATACCGAGCAATTTAGGCATAATGAAGAGAAACGGCAGTTGCACCATCATGTTGCCAATACTGACGAACAACGCCTTTCCACCACGGTTCACCGATTGATAGTAGGCCGCTGTCACCACCAGAAAGCCATCTAAAAACATGGCAAACATATGGAGTCGTATTCCCGTAATGGTGTGCTGAGTCAGTTCAGCGTCGTTCGCATTAAACACCGCCACCACTTGCTCAGGGAATAGATTCAATAAACCAATAAACACCATGCCCGTCAGCACCGCAGAGCTCATCGCAATTTTGAGTAACTTTTTGATATGGTCACTGTGCCCAGCCCCATGATAGAAACTCGCCAACGGCTGCATACCATTGGCAATCCCTTCTGCAATCAAATAATAGACAACGATGATGTAACCAAGAATCGCATAAGCCCCCACCAACACAGGGCTACCATAGCTCAGCAACAAGCTATTGTGCAGCGCCACCATCATGGAGCCATAGGCGTACATAAAAAAGCTCGATGTCCCGATAGCGAAAATTTGTGGCAACAAACGCCATTGAAACGAGAAATTGCACTTCGACAAACGCAGTTTGGCTTTGCGTGAAAAAAAGTATCTGAGCCCCACCAATAGCACCACCATTTGAGCCAATGCTGTGGCGATTGCTGCTCCCGTTAACTGCCACTGCAATAGGCCGATAAATAGGTAATCGAGAACGATATTGGTGATCGCTCCCAACACCATCAGCATCGTTGCCAAATTGGGGCTGCCATCATTGCGCAGCAAAATCGGCATGGCGATCGAGCCCAAGGTGAACAAACAAGAAAACACCAATACGTCGAGATATTGCAAGCCAAGTTGGAACACCTCTCCTTCTGCGCCTTGCAAATGCAGAAAATCATCCGCAAAACACCAGAGCAAAATCGACACCACTGGGCTCATCAACAGCAACAACACCAGGCCCGTCGACAACACGGCTTGCGCTTTTTGCGGTTGCTTCTCACCAAGTCGGATAGAAGCCAGCGCGCCAGTTCCTACTCCCACCATTAAACCGATACCCAAAATGGAGCCAATCAGTGGCCATGCCACATTAATCCCTGCAAGCCCTGCTGCACCAACATAATGGCCAATAAAAATACCATCCACCACTTGATATAAGCCGTTCACAAGCATGGCGGCAATAGTGGGTATGGTATAGCGCCAAAATTGGCGATAAATAGACGTATTCATCAATGAAAGCTCGACATCGATTCTAAGAAACTAAAACGTAAGTGCTTTACTGAGCAATGAGACGAGCTGTTGCTGCTCTTCATCACTCAACTGCCCTGCGACTTGCTCAGCCAATATGCGGTAAACCATCGCTTCCTGTGCTAAATAGTGCAGCGCTTTCTCTGTCAGCACCACACGCTTCACTCTTGCATCATGCAGACAATGAGCTCGGCTCACCAATCCTTTTCGCTCTAAACGCGTCACCATATTGGTCGCAGAAGGTTTAGACACTTCCATTTCCAACGCAAGATCCGTGATACGTATCGGTTCTTGCGCATTTTGAATCACTTTCAGGTAGTCATATTCACTAAAACTCAACTGCAAGATAGGATCGTCTTTGCTGTGCTTTCGCCACACTTTTGCCGCAAAGCGCTCCATTTTTTCGAGATGGGTGCTGAGGCTCATTATTCAACCATTAAAATAGTTAGCAAGGCTAACTATTTTAATCTTGTTATTGAAATTAGCAATCCACTAAAACAAACCGAGTACACTTTTATTCACCGTGAATAGGCTGGAAAGAAAAGAAACCCTCGATCATCATCGATGTCGAGGGTTTCTATTGTTCGGGATGACGCTCTTGCTGGTCTAAGGTGTAGTTTTCGCCTGAGCTTTTGCAAGACGTTCTGACTGAAGCTGCTGATAGATATTGCCAAGCTCTAAAAATGCGTAGCGATGCTCAACGTACTCATAAACATTGAAAGAGATCGCTAACTTATACAAAGAGATCGCATTGGCAAAGTCACCTTTCTGCTGGTAGCGCTTGGCAAGATAGAAATAGACTTCGGTTAAACGCTGCGCCAGTAGCACGTTTTCACGAGATGCATCAATGATCGCTTTGAACGCCTGCTCCTCAGACACTTGCTCACCCATTAACGCAACCAACACCCATCCCCACTCTTCACTGCGCTGTTGATAGCGAGTCAGTAAATCCGCCTTGGCTTGAACAGGATCGAGATCCGATTCAATGATGTAGAGCCAAAGCACGCGAAACGGATCTTGCGGATCATCTTGATAATGCTTCTGCATCTCTTCTTTTGCCAGATCCAAACGGCCACCGTAATAGAGTGCAATAGCACGATTGCGCTCCGCATAACTATTGCTTGGGTCGAGCTCTAACGTTGAGTCGAATGCTTCGTAAGCGGCATCATATTCACCCACTTGTGTGAAATAGACGCCCAATAAATTAAAAATATCTGGCTGTGCAGGATTTAACTGCAGAGACTGATTAAAATCGAGTCTGGCTAAATCACGCAAACCGACACTGTCATAGTAGTTACCACGTTCGTAATGCATTTTCGCACGAACTTCATCACTGAGATCAGTGCGTTGCAGCAATTGTGACAAACGCGCAATTTGCACCTCTTGCTGAACACTCGCCTGCAATGGCACTGCCATTGGCGGATACACCCACTGACTCTTGTTGCCACTGGTGGTTGATGCACAGCCTGTTGTCGCTAACGCGATGCACAGACTAACGGTTTGAAACCATTTCACTAAAAGGCACTCCTGTGAAGACTGCGAAAATAAAAAGGGGAGCTCAATGCTCCCCTTTATAACATGCTTTCAGGCTTTTAAGCGAGAAAAGCCCTAGACAAGTATGTGTCAACGTGAAGATTACTCTTCTTCTGCCGCTGGCGCTTCTGCTTCAACTGGCTTTTCTACCGCTTCTTTCATACTTAGACGAACGCGGCCTTGGCGGTCGATTTCAAGCACTTTAACTTGAACTTCTTGGCCTTCAGTCAGGTAGTCAGACACTTTCTCTACACGCTTGTCAGCGATTTGAGAAATGTGAACAAGACCATCTTTACCAGGAAGAATCGTTACGAACGCACCAAAATCTGCTAGGCGAGCAACTTTACCCGTGTAGATTACGCCCACTTCCACTTCAGCGGTGATCTCTTGAATACGACGAATCGCTTCTTTTGCCGCTGCACCTTCAGTTGCTGCAATCTTGATGGTACCGTCGTCTTCGATTTCGATGGTTGTGCCTGTCTCTTCAGTTAGAGCACGGATCACTGCACCGCCTTTACCGATAACGTCTTTGATCTTGTCTGCGCTGATCTTCATCGTGTGGATGCGAGGAGCGAACTCAGAGATATCGTCACGAGCACCAGAGATAGCTTGATCCATTACAGATAGGATGTGCTTACGTGCACCTTGAGCTTGGTTAAGCGCAATTTGCATGATCTCTTTCGTGATACCTTCGATCTTGATGTCCATTTGAAGTGCAGTGATACCAGTAGAAGTACCTGCAACTTTAAAGTCCATGTCACCTAGGTGGTCTTCGTCACCAAGGATATCTGAAAGAACAACAAAATCGTCGCCTTCTTTAACCAGACCCATTGCGATACCAGCAACAGAAGCCTTGATTGGCACACCCGCGTCCATAAGCGCTAGAGAAGTACCACATACAGAAGCCATTGAAGATGAACCGTTAGATTCTGTGATTTCTGAAACAACACGTACTGTGTATGGGAACTCATCAATTGATGGCATTACTGCAGCAATACCACGCTTCGCAAGTTTACCGTGACCGATTTCACGACGCTTCGGAGAACCTACAAAACCCGTTTCGCCTACACAGTATGGAGGGAAGTTGTAGTGTAGTAGGAAGTAATCTTTCTTCTCACCCGTTAGCTCGTCGATGATTTGCGCATCACGTTGAGTACCTAGCGTCGCCGTTACGAGCGCCTGAGTCTCACCACGAGTGAATAGTGAAGAACCGTGAGTACGTGGAAGAACGCCAGTACGTACATCTAGTGCACGAACCATGTCTTTTTCACGGCCATCGATACGTGGGTTGCCAGCAATGATGCTACGACGCACTACAGTCTTCTCAAGATCGTGGAAGATAGTGTGAATTTCTTTTGCATCTGCTTCTGGATCTTCAGCAAGGATAACTGCATTAACTTCTGCCGCAATCTCATGGATACGGTCGTAACGAGCCATCTTTTCAGTAATTTTGTAAGCTTCAACAAGTTTCGCTTCTGCTAGATCAGCCACTTTCTCGTTAAGAGCTGTGTTCGCTTCAGGAGCAACCCAGTTCCAAGATGGCGTCGCAACTTCTGCTGCGAATTCGTTGATTGCTTTGATCACTGCTTGTTGTTGGTCGTGACCAAATACCACTGCAGATAGCATTTCTTCTTCAGTAAGGTTGTCAGCTTCTGACTCAACCATTAGCACTGCAGATTCAGTACCCGCAACAACAAGATCTAGACGAGATGCGTTTAGTTCAGTGTTGCTTGGGTTTAGTACGAGTTGACCGTCAATGTGACCAACACGTGCCGCGCCGATAGGACCGTTGAATGGGATACCAGAGATAGCAAGCGCTGCAGATGTACCAATCATTGTTGGGATATCTGGCTGTACGTCTGGGTTAACAGACACTACCGTTGCGATAACTTGTACTTCGTTATTAAAACCCTCAGGGAATAGAGGACGAATTGGGCGGTCGATTAGACGAGCAGTCAGCGTTTCACCTTCAGAAGGACGGCCTTCACGCTTGAAGAAACCACCTGGGATTTTACCTGCAGCGTAAGTACGCTCTTGGTAGTTTACGGTTAGAGGGAAGAAGTCCTGACCTGGAACTGCTTCTTTCTTACCGACAACAGAAACAAATACTGCAGTGTCATCCATAGTAACCATAACAGCAGCGGTTGCTTGACGTGCGATAACGCCAGTTTCTAGAGTAACCGTGTGGTTACCGTACTGGAACGTTTTAACAACTGGTTTTTCGAACATTGTTATTCCTTGTTGCCGAAAATAAATTCGGACGTTGGTATTAGGTCTCAAAACATTGCATATCGCGACTAGTGCAAAGAGCCTGACAGCAAGCTATTTGGAATAGTCGCGACCTATTGGTCGACAGACTGACGGCAATGCATTGAGGTGTAAATGCTCAACAACTAAGGTTGAGACGCGGGGTAGTATAAACCACTTCATACCTACACGCTATTCGGTAGGTCAAGATTCTAAATCACCGCCACACTATGATTAAAAATCAGGCAATCCTTTTTAACCCTGTAGCCACAGATAAACTTAGCTAACCAGAGATGTTTGGCTCCTCCCTGCTTTGATAGCAGCGATAATACATCTTTATCAATTCAGTTTTTCACCAATACCACATCAGTAACATCAAAATTGTTTTTTAAATGAAAAATCAGTTGATACAATTGTGAGCGAGAAATATAAATACTACCAATTCTTTCAAAATCATATATCTCCAAACTTCTCATTTCATCGCTATATTTACTTATAAAATAAATCCTATTGACGGACACATCATATTTGATAACAAAAGAATTTGGTAGAATATGAATTTCACTAATTTCATCTTCAGATTTATCATACGAAATGAAAAATGGGACAATAAAAATAAAAAACATCAATCCATATTCATTAAACATTATAATAAAAATAATACCAATTAAAACAACCGTTATACTTACAGCCCTATGATATTGGTCAATATACTTATGCACATTACTTACCGAAGTATATCTAATACCTGCACTAGTAAGTTCATAATAGTAAGTTTTTGGTTTAAATCCTGTAGCCCTAACCAATAGACCAGCCAAAAGAGAAAAGAAAGACACAAATAAGATAAGATAATGTGATTCAGAACTAGTTCCACTTAAGGAAAATAAAGATGGTATACCAAAGACAACCAAAGCAACAGAAGACTCTTCTAACATTGCTCTCCTTGGCGTAAAATTCCAATATAAAATCGATTCCAATTCAAATATCTTTTCATTCTTATCCGAAATTTCGTTCTTTATATCTTGTTCATCCAATGAAAGAAAATTCATCTAAGCACCAAAATAAATAATTATGTTTTATATACATTCAATTAAATATACAACTCAAACGTTAAGAATTAAACCATTTACAACTCTTAACCTCTTTAATATCTATTACATTAAACTCCTTTTTAACGTAAAAAAGCAACTGATGTAATTTATTTGGCGATATATAGACATCTCCTATAGTTAAAAAGTCATATATACCAATACTCATCATTTCTTTTTCGTACTTAGGATTAAAAGCTATCTCCTGCCGAGAACGATGATAACGAATATAAAAACTATTAGGGAGAATATATGTTTTATATTCTTTCAATTTACGATGATTCGACATAAGTTTCGCATGAAGAAGCCCAGCACCTACACCAGCTAATGCGGCCGGGCCAATAAATATCATTGCTAGCATACTAACAGCTATAATTACACCCCCACCAGCACGAGAGAACTTGTAAAAAAACTCATGTACATTTTCTTCTACCGTATAACGAACACCTACTTTTGTCAGTTCGTAATAGAATAACCTTGGTTGATGAAGTGTAAATCTAAAATATAAAGCCATCAATATTGACATAACCAAAACAAAGGAGAATAAATAGATATCAGAGCCCAAAAACAATAATAACGATGGCATAAAGGCTAGTATGAAAATCTCAAAAAACTTGTCTTCAAACGATCTCTTATTTGTACAACTCCAAGAAAAAACCACATCAGCTTTGGATATCTCTTCATTCTTATAATCTATCTCTCGCTTAATGGCCCGTTCATCCAATGAGTAAAAATCCGACATTATTTACGTCCTATAATTTGATATGCTTCACCAATCACTTCTCGTACATCATTGAAAGAAACTGAACACTGCCCTTCTCCTTTTCCTGAGACTAGATAACATATATCACTCTCATCACTAGCATAAGTCACATTTACTCGTAAACCAGTACGACTTTCCATCGCTATCTCATAGAAATACTGGCCTTCTTCCTGCCCCCACTTTCCACTTGTTGGATTAATGGTCGCATTATTTAATATGGTCAGAACAAAACCTTGCTCTGGGTCTGGAACGTAAAATCGGCATACATAACGACACAACGGGCTATTAACAGCCATTTTGGTAGTTGAGGCATGATAATAACCTTCACTGCTTGGCGTTGTTTTTTTCATCCCATAAGGAAACACGCTAGCTTGTTCTCTGATTTCTACTCTTGGCTTCAACGCTATCTTTTTGTACTCAAATAGCTCTTTCTCTTTACTCAAGTTTGCATTATGATTTCCCCACCTAGATTCCGATAGCCATTTTTCAATCTCATTTTTCTTACTAAGTTCATAAAGGATGGAAACCAAAACAATCGCCCCTCCAGCCCATCCTCCAACAGTAACCATCCAAGGCGCAAGCAAAACTCCAACTGCTTTTTTAGAGACAAAAGCCCGAACATAAAGCCTAAAATAAACTACGAATTGTGTCCCATAGAAGAACACTAAAACTGATAGAAGTGATCGTTCGTACAAACTGTTTGACTTAATATATAAACGATGAATTTTTAGAACTTCCCAAAATGACACCATCACACCAAAAACCGAACTAATCGCAATGGAAGATATATATGCCCTTGTAATACTTAGACCTTTAAAATTAATATTTTTTATATGAGAAACCCTACTTACCTTCATGCTTTTAAAATCACCAATTGAACGAGTTAAATAATCACCAGTAATATTCCTAATTAAATCTCCAGTGGAAGAAATTAACCACATCAGTCCAATTCCAACATCTTGAAGTGCTTTGCTATGTACATCAGAGCCTTTGCCAGTATCACCTAGCGTTCCACTAAGCATATTTAAGTTGATACTATTGAGCAGTACCGTTAATGCCGCATTACCACCAACTGAGCTATAAGCAGTACTCGCTTGTGTAAACTTTCCTCCCACCAACTGCATATAACGCGCGCGTAAGGCCTTGCGACTTTGGCGGAAACTTTCGTCGGCACGAATAGAGATCAAGTCCGGATGTTCCACCAATTTTTCAAGTAACGATATTCTCAGTTTTTTATACAGGTTGTATTTTCGGACCGGCCATATTGTGTGCTTGCCTAGTTTGTAATATTCATCAGAGAGTTCTTTAACCAACTGCTTAAACTCTTTCCGAAATCGCTGCGTTCCATTGATATAGTCATCATTAAATCTCGGTACTTCCTGTTTTATCCGATGCCACCAAATGGCCCTTTTTATTTCAAAAATCAGAGGAGGACTCGATATACGATCAGGATAGATATAGAGCAACAAATGGTTCAAATAGTCACTCAGCGCTCCTTTCAAAGTTTTGCCCAATATATCGAGTACTGCGCGAGCTTCTTCGGTTAGTTCTCGTAGCCATATCGCATCACGTCCTGTACCGTATTGCATCAGATCTTTTAATTTATCAAATGCCCCAACGATATTGGTATAGTGGGGAACTAGATTTATTGATTCGGTATTATCCAGCTCTCGCGTTACCGCAAAGCTAAGGGATTCACTGCCGCCATAGGGGGCAAAGGAGAGAATATTTCGTCCCGCTAAAAACTCATTTAACTTTTTAAGTTCTCGTTCACGGTTTTGCACCGCTAGTTGCATGGTGGTAAAGATTTCATGGGTGAGGACAATGTAGTGATTCATACCCTCTTGTGTGTAGATATCTATGCCATAACGCATAGGGTCGACGACGTCAGCCCCCTGTAAACCTGAGTATAACTCACGCATATAGAGGTCGATCTTCGTCTCTGCCTCTCCCAACTTGGATTCCATCTCGTTACTGAATCGATCCAGTTTTTTCCAATTGACTTCATCGACGTACTTTCGTCTTTCAAACCAGAGCTTATGATCAAGTTCATCTGGCACATAGTCCCAGCGTTCTCGTAATATTCTTAACCCTTTGGAACCGTGTGTAGAGTGCTCCTTAGTATTTAGGCTCACATAACTTTGTTTTTGTTGCTTTGCGACTAATTCAGTAACATCCGCCTCGCGCTCCTTAAAATAGGCATGTAAATCAGCTTCAAAATAAGGATAGGTTGATTTATTGATGTTTGAACTCCACTTCGATTCAGGCACTTGCACTCGCGCCAAACTTCGCGCGATACGTGCCATCTCAAGCTTATGAAATTCGTCTTCATCTTTCGTTATTGAAAGGTTGTCCATAATTGGCAGATTTAGTGGAATGGTGAGATCAAGCACATCAGAAAGTACATCATCCAATGCTACGACTAACTTCACCTCGCCTTGAGCGTTTCGTAGCCAGTCTCCGGCTGCAAAGGTTTTTTTGGTAGTCACCAACTTGCTCATTATGGCTTCAGCGGTCGGATTACTCTCGGCCTCATCTCCTGAATCTACTTTAGCCGGCTCTCGCAATGAAACTGAGCTCATTATAAAATCGTGTGGACACGTATCCATATCCGAAACATGTTCGAGCGTCGATTCATCACCAACATGCCACTGTTCTCCTTCGATACAAACCACTCGACGCATCCATCGATGTCTTAAACTCGAATCTTGTTTGAGGGTATCAACAATACGCTTTGTCCATTGTATTAATGAAAAAGCGATATGCAGGGTTGTGCCTTCGAGATAGATATTTGCACCGCCAGTAAGTGATGCGCCTTCTACTTTATACTCCGTTATCTCTTGAGTAAGGTCGTCATAAATATAAAGCCATCCATCGCGCAACTGACGTAGCACGTAGGGTGTCGATATTGACAGAGGCCCGCGGCCTAGTACCGATTCAGGCGTCTGCCTTTCTATGTCAATTGCATAACGAATAGGAACAATGGAAAATATTTTCGGCTCATGATTCTGATCTGTCGACTGACCAGGATATACGGTATTGCTATCTACAGCCGATGATGTCGAGGAACCATTCGCTGACGTATGTGACGCCGATGAGGGTAAATCTTGAGGCTCGCTTGAGAGAGGGTTACTTTGCTTTGTTGGGGGTGCTACCTGTTTATCTTCATTGCTTTGCAGGCGAGAGTCGCTACTTGCAACTGCAGAGTCTTGTGGGTCGGGATAGCACCCAGCATCACCAATAAACACATTAGGGCTACCGCCAATGATGACACCGCCGTGATTGGTACTGTCAAACATTCGAGCTGCAGGCTTGCCATTAATGAATACGGAAGATGAGCCTTGTTTTATGCTATCAGGAGGCCCCACACAAACCATGGAATCTCCCTTTCTTGCTGCAGGCACTCCGTTAATCATGACATTACTTGAACCAGTTGTGATCGGCCCTCCCACGTGAGGAATCTTCCCAGTCTTTTTGGGACAAAGATGATTATGACCTATCGTGGCTGCAGGTTTTGACATGACCTTGTATCTCGTTGATGGCATTACAGAATTGCCGAAATTTTGCACACAACATATTGGTGTGTAAAACATCAACAAAGAGATTCTGAGCGTTTTGCACTGTGAGGTTTCCGCTCTGCGAGTCAGTTGGTAAATTGGCAGAACGCTAATGTCAGAAGAAACAATATAAAAGTAGAGAGACAAAAACGGTAAAAAGAGAAAAAAGCGAAGGAGGCGATGGTGATTTTCAGATACAAAAAAAGGGGCATATAGCCCCTTTTTCAACAAACTGTACTATGCAGCCACTAATTAGCGACGTAGGCCTAGACGTTTGATTAGGTCTTGGTAGCGAGCTAGATCTTTACCTTTTAGGTAGTCTAGAAGCTTACGACGACGAGAAACCATGCGTAGAAGACCACGACGGCTGTGGTGATCGCCTTTGTGCGCTTGGAAGTGACCTTGTAGGTGGTTGATAGAAGCAGTTAGTAGTGCTACTTGTACTTCTGGTGAACCAGTGTCGCCTTCGCCACGTGCGTAATCAGCAACGATTGCTGCTTTAGTTTCTGCATTCAGAGACATCATTCTCTCCTAATAAGAGTAGGTTAATATTTGTGCCAGCCAATCTCTGATTCAGCCGACACGAGGAGCGCGAATTATAGGGAATATTCTTCCTTTGAGCAATACAAAAATACCGGCTTGTTAGCCGGTATTTTTACTTGAGCCTTTTATCGTTACTCTTCGTCGCGAAAAACCACCAAACGTTTTGGTGCAATTTTCCCATCGCGATTCATTTCACCGACACCGATAAAGCGTCTTTCTTCACCCATGGTCAATCTGAGTTGGCCTTCTGTTGGCGCACTCAAGACTTGAACAGCTTGGCCATGCATCACCATATCGGCTAGATCCGCGATCAGATTCACTTCTGGCAAATCTTCAACTGCGGTATCCATCGGCATCAGCAATGGATCCAGCACCTCACGTGGTGCAATGCCATCACGATTGGCGTTATCAACCAATTCGTTAAGCTGTTCTAAGGTCACCATGTTTTCATAAGGATACTTTGCAACACCAGTACGACGTAGCATAGTTACGTGTGCACCACAGCCAAGCATTTCACCTAGATCGTCGACGATAGTGCGAATGTAAGTACCTTTTGAGCAATGCACTTCCATTTCCACTTCATCACCTTCAAAGCGATGAAGAATGATCTCATAGACGGTTATCTTGCGAGACTCTCGTGGCACTTCGATGCCTTTACGAGCATATTCATATAAAGGCTTGCCTTGATATTTCAATGCTGAGAACATCGATGGTACTTGATCGGATTCCCCGCGGAATTTCTCAATACACGCTTCTAGGGTCTCTAGCGTCACGTTAACAGGGCGAGTTTCCACTACGTCACCGTCAGAATCTGAGGTGTCGGTGCGCTCACCTAGCTTTGCGATCACTCGATAACGTTTGTCTGAATCGAGCAAAAACTGAGAAAACTTTGTCGCTTCACCAAGGCAAATTGGCAACATCCCCGTAGCTAGTGGGTCCAGCGCGCCTGTATGACCCGCTTTTTCTGCAAAGTAGAGGCGTTTTACTTTCTGCAAAGCATCGTTAGATGACATTCCTGTAGGTTTATCTAATAAGATAACACCATCAATCGGACGACCTTTACGACGACGAGCCATTACTCTTCGTCCTCACGACCTGCGTCTTTTTGCTTGATTTTGTCTTTGTTGACCACTTCGGTGACAAGGTTTGACATGCGCATACCTTCAACCAAAGTGTTGTCGTAATAGAAGCGAACTTCAGGCGTCAAACGAAGACGGATGCGTTTACCTAGCATCATACGAATATGCACTTCGTGTTCACGCAGTGCGGCAAGACAAGACTCAGGGGTTTGTTCGCCAACACATAGGAAGGTAACAAAGACTTTCGCATAAGCGAGGTCACGCGACACTTCCACATCGGAAATCGTCACCATACCCAAACGAGAATCACGAACTTCACGTTGAAGGATCATCGCAAGTTCTTTTTGCAGCTGCTGTGAAACACGCTGCGTGCGGCTAAAATCTTTTGACATATCTTTTCTCTTATATAGAAAGAATGGGGGGTGGATATCCCAACCCCCCATGGCGTATTCAACAACCTACAATTGCCTGTTATCGGCAATTTTAGTCAATTAATCGATCGTACGCTTGATCTCAATTGTTTCGAATACTTCGATTTGGTCACCAACGCGAACATCATTGTAGTTCTTAACGCCGATACCACACTCGTAGCCATTCTTAACTTCTGCAACGTCGTCTTTAAAGCGACGTAGTGACTCAAGCTCACCTTCGTAGATTACAACGTTATCACGAAGTACACGGATAGGTGCGTTACGCTTGATCAGACCTTCAGTAACCATACAGCCTGCGATTGCGCCCAGCTTAGGTGACTTAAACACGTCACGGACTTCAGCAAGACCAATGATCTCTTGTTTGAATTCAGGCGCAAGCATACCGCTCATCGCTTGTTTCACTTCGTCGATCAATTGGTAAATGATTGAGTAGTAACGTAGGTCAATGCTTGCTGCTTCGATTGCACGACGTGCAGATGCGTCAGCACGTACGTTAAAGCCTAGGATGATCGCGTTAGACGCTTCAGCCAGAACCGCATCAGTCTCAGTGATACCACCAACACCAGAGCCCACAATGTTCACTTTCACTTCTTCAGTTGAAAGTTTTGTTAGTGAGTCTGCGATAGCTTCAACAGAGCCTTGTACGTCAGCTTTCAGTACGATGTTAAGTTCTGCAACATCACCAGCCGCCATGTTAGAGAACATGTTCTCTAGTTTAGACTTCTGCTGACGAGCCAGTTTCACTTCGCGGAACTTACCTGCACGGTAGTTAGCAACTTCACGTGCTTTACGCTCATCACGAACAACTGTCGCTTCATCACCCGCAGCTGGAACGCCAGAAAGACCTAGGATCTCTACAGGGATTGATGGGCCAGCTTCGTTAACTTCGTTACCGATTTCATCACGCATCGCACGTACACGGCCATATTCTTGACCACATAGAACGATATCGCCTTTACGTAGCGTACCAGATTGAACAAGTACAGTTGCAACCGGACCACGACCTTTATCAAGACGAGACTCAACAACCACACCAGAAGCCATACCGTCTTTCACTGCTGTTAGTTCTAGAACTTCAGCTTGAAGAAGGATTGTCTCAAGTAGTTGATCAATGTTAGTACCTTGTTTCGCAGAGATGTGAACAAACATGTTCTCACCGCCCCACTCTTCAGGCATTACGTTGTACTGAGATAGCTCGTTCTTAACGTTGTCTGGGTTCGCTTCTTCTTTATCGATCTTGTTCACTGCAACAATCAGTGGAACACCAGCCGCTTTCGCGTGCTGAATTGCTTCCACAGTTTGTGGCATTACGCCATCATCAGCTGCAACAACAAGAACAACAATATCCGTCGCTTGAGCACCACGAGCACGCATTGCGGTAAACGCCGCGTGTCCAGGAGTATCCAGGAAGGTGATCATGCCGTTCTCAGTTTCAACGTGGTATGCACCGATGTGCTGCGTAATACCGCCCGCTTCACCAGAGGCAACGTGAGTACGACGAATGTAGTCAAGCGTTGACGTTTTACCGTGGTCTACGTGGCCCATGATGGTTACAACAGGAGCACGAGGTACCGCTTCAAACATGTTGTCACGATCAGAAAGTACCGCTTCTTCAAGCTCGTTTTCTTTGCGTAGAACAACTTTGTGACCCATTTCCTCAGCAACAAGCTGTGCTGTTTCTTGGTCGATAACTTGGTTGATGGTTGCCATAGCGCCCATCTTCATCATGATCTTGATAACTTCGGTCGCTTTAACCGACATTTTGTTCGCAAGTTCAGAAACAACGATCGTCTCACCAATCACAACGTCTGATTTCGCAACAACTGCGCTCTTATCAAAACCGTGTTGCATTGACTTAGGCTTAGAAAGTTTGCCTTTACGGCCCCCCTTTCCACCACGTTGTACACGTGGACCGCCACGTTCATCATTTTCGCTCGCTTTAGCAGAAGATTTGGTCTTCTTCTTACGGCGACGAGCTTCTTCTTCTTTACGATCTGCTTCATCTTCGGCTTCACGTGCATATTGTGAAGTCGTTACATGGTAATCTGTATCTTCCATATCACCCTTATTCTCTTCTGCAGCAGACCAACGCTCTTTATTCTTTTCAGCCATCTCGCGAGCTTCTTCAAGCTTGCGCTGACTTTCCTCTTCAGCCTTACGCTTAGCTTCTTCTTCCTGACGACGTTTTAGCTCTTCGGCCTCTTTTCGCGCTGCTTCTTGCTTAACTTTTTCTTCAGCGTCACGTTTTGCTTTACCTTCAGCATCACGTTTCGCTTTCTCTTCTGCATCACGATCAACCGACTTCTCAGCGTCACGTTTTGCGGCTTCTTCAGCTTCACGTTTCGCTTTTTCTTCAGCTTCACGTTTCGCTGCTTCTTCAGCTTCACGTTTCGCCGCTTCTTCGGCTGCACGTTTTGCTGCTTCTTCAGCTTCACGTTGCGCCGCTTCTTCAGCTTCGCGTTTTGCTTCGTCTTCGATTGCACTACGTTTTACGTAGGTACGCTTTTTGCGCACTTCAATCTGAACATCTTTACTCTTACCACCGCCAGCATTAACACTTAGCGTGCTGCGTGTTTTACGCTGTAGAGTCAAACGAGTTGGCTCGGTGTCACCACTAGTGTCGCCGTGCTCTTTTTTCAGATGCGTCAGCAGTTTTTGCTTCTCTTCATCTGAAACTTGATCTGAACTCGATTTTTTCATGCCAGCATCAGCAAGTTGCTCTAATAAGCGGTCAACTGGCGTACCAATTTCTTCACTCAGTGCTTTAACTGTAAGTTGTGTCATGCCGCTTCCTCCCCTTGCTGAATATTATGCTTCTTCTCCGAACCAACAGATATTACGTGCTGCCATGATCAACTGACCTGCACGCTCTTCTGTTAGACCGTCGATACCTTCTAAATCATCGATGCCCTGGTCTGCTAGATCTTCCAGTGATGCAACACCTTTCGCAGCCAATTTGAATGCCATTTCACGCTCAAGACCTTCTAGATTTAGTAGATCTTCTGCTGGCTCTACACCCTCGAATGACTCTTCACGAGCTAATGCGATCGTGGTTAGTGCATCTTTCGCACGGCTACGTAGCTCTTCGATTAGATCTTCATCCAGACCTTCAACTTCTAATAGCTCGTTTACTGGTACGTATGCGACTTCTTCTAGTGTCGAGAAACCTTCTTCAACAAGCAGTTGAGCGAAGTCTTCTTCGATATCTAGATATTTCATGAAGTTTTCGATTGACGCTTGAGACTCTTCTGCGTGTTTCTTCTGCAGATCTTCAACCGTCATTACGTTCAGTTCCCAACCCGTTAGTTGAGACGCTAGACGTACGTTCTGACCGTTACGGCCGATAGCTTGCGCCAAGTTACCCGCTTCAACAGCAATATCCATTGAGTGGGCATCTTCATCAACAATGATGGATGCAACATCCGCTGGCGCCATCGCGTTGATAACGAACTGAGCTGGGTTATCGTCCCAAAGCACAATGTCAATACGCTCGCCACCAAGCTCACCAGAAACCGCTTGAACACGCGCACCACGCATGCCGACACACGCACCAACAGGATCAATACGTCTGTCATTTGTTTTCACTGCGATTTTGGCACGAGAACCAGGATCGCGTGCAGCGCCTTTAAGCTCAATGATTTCTTCTGCGATTTCAGGAACTTCAACGCGGAATAGTTCAGCAAGCATTTCAGGTTTAGAACGCGTGATGAACAATTGGAAGCCTCGTGCTTCTGGTGCAACTTTATATAGAAGACCACGTACACGGTCACCCGGACGGAAGTTTTCACGAGGTAGTTGGTCATCGCGCAGAATTACCGCTTCCGCGTTGTTGCCTAGATCAAGAACCACTGTTTCACGGTTTACTTTTTTCACAACACCAGTAACTAGGTCACCTTCGTTATCAATAAACTGCTCAACGATTTGTGCACGCTCTGCCTCGCGAACTTTTTGTACAATAACCTGTTTTGCAGTTTGAGTAGTGATACGGTCAAACGTTACTGACTCGATCTCTTCTTCAATGAAATCACCAAGCTGAACAGATTCATCGTCGTAGTTAGCAGCTTCAAACGAAATTTCTTTCGTTGGGTTTTCTACTTCATCAACCACCAACCAACGACGGAATGTGACGAATTCGCCTGTTTTACGGTCGATAGCAACACGTACATCGATTTCGATTTCGTATTTTTTCTTAGTCGAAGTCGCTAAAGCAATCTCCAAAGCTTCAAAGATACGCTCACGAGGTACCGCTTTCTCGTTCGATACCGCTTCTGCTACCGCTAAAATTTCTTTACTCATTTAATTAGCCTCTAATCTGAAAACTTGTTCAGGAACTAAAATTTAGGGATAAGGTTAGCTTTGGAAATGTTGCTCAAAGCGAATTCTTCTTGCTGACCATCAACCGTCAGTGTAATGGCTTCACCATCAACAGAATGGATTTCACCTTTCCATTTGCGACGGTTGGCTACAGCCATTTTCAATACAACGTTGACTTCTTGACCGATAAACTGCTCATAATGTGCAGGTTTAAAAAGTGGTCTGTCCAAACCTGGTGAAGAAACTTCTAGGCTATACGCCACTGAAATTGGGTCTTCAACATCAAGCACAGCACTCACTTGATGACTTACTTCCGCACAGTCTTCAACGGTAATGCCATTTTCATGATCGATGTAAATACGCAACGTCGAGTGTTCACCCGCACGAATAAATTCTAATCCAACTAACTCATAACCGGATGCAACGACTGCCGATTCAAGCATCTCTGTCAGTTGTCTTTCTAAACCAGTCATTCAAACCACTCCAGAAATAAAAAAAGGGCTCAGAGCCCAATATAAAAACCAAGCAATATCTGTACAGAACTCGCACCGGCGAGAAGTACAGATAACAAAAAACCCCGATTAGTCGGGGTTTTTTGTTGCTGGACCCTGATACGTTAAACAACCGATGTTGCTTAACTTGTAGTGTGGTTAGCACTACCAAACTTGCATCCAATCTAAAATTGGTTGCGGGGGCCGGATTTGAACCGACGACCTTCGGGTTATGAGCCCGACGAGCTACCAAGCTGCTCCACCCCGCGTCCGACTAGTTGAGCATTATACGCTCAACACAGTTATTTACAAGTTTGTAAAATCAATGGTGCCGAGAGAGGGACTCGAACCCTCACACCATAGGCGCTAGCACCTCATGCTAGTGTGTCTACCAATTTCACCATCTCGGCAATTTTAAAGCTTTCGCTTATTGAGGAATCTCATCTGACTTAGCAGGAGCTTCACTCACGTTATCTTGAACTTGTTCAACAACTTGACCTTGTGTTGGATCAACCCATTGAGACTCTGCTTTATGAGTCGACATGCGACCAAGCGTTAAGCTCAC
Organism: Vibrio vulnificus NBRC 15645 = ATCC 27562; assembly: GCF_002224265.1. Classification (NCBI taxonomy): domain Bacteria; kingdom Pseudomonadati; phylum Pseudomonadota; class Gammaproteobacteria; order Vibrionales; family Vibrionaceae; genus Vibrio; species Vibrio vulnificus. Next base: position 2,172,499 of record NZ_CP012881.1, on the reverse strand, counting down.
GATAAAAAATACTGTTGCTAAAATAGCAGTTGTTCGGGTAAGGAAATTACCTGAGCCGCTGGCACCAAAAACAGTGTTTGATGCGCCCGCACCGAACGAGGCTCCCATATCTGCGCCTTTACCTTGCTGAATCAACACAAGGCCAATTACACCAAGCGCTGCCAACAGGTAAATCACAAGTAGAACGCTAAACATTTTTCCACCTATGTTCCAAATTGTTGAGCCAGCGCCATTCTCTGACTTGCATTAAGCAAGCAAGAACAAGGCTAGCATCCTCCTAACTGAAGGCCGAGCAATACTAACGAAAGGAGTCATTCATGACAAGCGAAAAATACAAAAAAAAGAGCACAATGCACTGAACGGTTAAAAAAGGGGCAAAATATCAATTTTAATCGAAAAAAAGAGCTACTTTCAAAGTAGCTCCTTTCACATTCGAGAAGATAAGCTTGTGATAATTTAGCAGTTGTCTTTCACTGCTTGTGCAATTTTAAGTGCACTATTTTGTACAAGTTCACCATCTTCGCCTTCTACCATCACACGAATTAATGGCTCGGTACCTGATTTACGTAGAAGAACTCGGCCTTTACTGCCTAAATCGGCTTCAACGTCTTCCACGGCTTTTTTAACGGCTTCGGCTTCTAGTGGATTGCCTTGTCCAGCAAAGCGCACGTTTTCGAGCACTTGCGGGTAAAGTGTCATGCCTTTTGAAAGCTCATTTAGTGATAGCTCACTGCCCACAACAGATGCCAACACCTGCAATGCGGCAACAATGGCATCGCCAGTAGTTACTTTATCCAGCAGAATTACGTGTCCAGAGTTTTCAGCGCCGATCTTCCAACCTTTCTCCAACAGTTTTTCCATTACATAGCGATCGCCAACCGCAGCGCGTACAAATGGAATACCCAGTTGCTTGAGGCCATTTTCCATACCAAGGTTAGTCATAAGGGTACCTACTACGCCCCCTTTGAGTTCACCACGACGCAATGCATCTCGCGCAATAATATAGGCAATTTGGTCGCCGTCGACTTTATTGCCTAAGTGATCAACCATGATAATTCGGTCACCATCACCGTCAAACGCCAATCCTAAATCCGCTTGCTCTTCAACAACACGTTGTTGTAGAGCACGTACATCGGTTGCGCCTACTTCATGGTTAATATTGGTACCGTTTGGTGTTACGCCCATAGCAATAACATCAGCACCCAGTTCAGTAAACACATTTGGCGCAATGTGATACGTTGCACCATTCGCACAATCTACAACGATTTTAAGTTTTGCTAGGCTCAACTCTGAAGGAAACGTACTTTTACAAAATTCAATATAACGACCGGCCGCGTCGTTGAGACGTGTCGCTTTACCTAATTCTGCAGACTCTACGCATTCGATTTCTTTATCCAACTCAGCTTCAATAGCTAACTCAATATCATCGGGTAATTTTGTCCCTTCAGAAGAGAAAAATTTGATGCCATTGTCATAGTATGGATTGTGAGAAGCCGAGATCACAATACCAGCTTCAGCGCGGAATGTTTGTGTCAAGTACGCCACAGCAGGTGTTGGCATCGGCCCAGTAAAAGTCGCCTTTAAGCCCGCAGCCGCAAGCCCCGCCTCTAAAGCAGACTCAAGCATATAGCCTGAAATACGCGTATCTTTGCCGATAATAACTTTTTTCGTTCCTTGCTTCGCCAATACACGACCTGCAGCCCAGCCAAGTTTTAGTACAAAGTCGGGAGTAATAGGATACTGGCCTACTTTCCCACGAACACCATCTGTACCAAAATAACGTCTTTTATCCGACATGTTTATTCCTTCTTATATTCTTTTTAACTCAGATATTTTTATGCATCATATGAATAACTCGCATCGCTTCAACGGTCTCTTCGACATCATGAACACGAATGATCTGAGCGCCTTTCATAGCAGCAATCGTCGCACATGTTACACTAGCCACCATGCACTCTGCAGGCTTTTTGTTCAGTAATTTAAAAACCATCGATTTGCGAGACATGCCCGCCAAAATCGGCAAGCCTAATTGATGAAACGCTTCTAAGTGCGCTAACAGATGATAATTGTGTTCGATGGTTTTGCCAAAACCAAATCCAGGGTCAAGAATAAGCAGCTCTTTAGCAATACCGGCTTCTTCACAGGCTGCAACACGCTCTTCCAAAAATTCGCCGACCTCTTTTAACACATCTTGATAGCTTGGGTTATGCTGCATGCTTCGAGGCTGGCCTTGCATGTGCATCAGACAAATCGGCACTTGGGCTTTCGCGGCAACAGCCAAGGCCCCTGGTTCCTGCAATGCGCGAACATCATTAATGAGATCCGCACCGGCTTCAATAGCTTGCTTCATCACTTCCGCTTTGCTGGTGTCAATAGAGATCCAAACATCATGCTTTTGCCGAATGGCTTGAATTGCCGGAATAACGCGCTTCAACTCTTCTTCCAGTGAGACTTCTGGCGCACCTGGACGTGTTGATTCACCACCGATATCAATGATACTCACACCAGCAGCAATCATTCGCTCTGCTTGGACCAACGCCGCATCAAGCGCATTAAATTGGCCTCCATCGGAAAACGAGTCAGGTGTGACATTAAGAATTCCCATCACAACAGGGAATAAAAGATCTAAAGATTTTTTTTGAGAACGTAGAATCATAGTAGAAATACAAAAACCCCGAGTTGCCTCGGGGTTTCCTTATTAATTAAAACCTATTCTGCATCTTTTTTGTCAGTAGGCTGCTGAACTTCATCTGGTTGAGACTGAGCAGTCACTTCCGGCTCTGCGGTTTTCTCTTCAGCTTTTGCTTCTGATTTTTCCGTTTTCTCCGTTGCCGCTTGATCACCCCAACCCGCAGGTTCACGAATGGTCTCTTTGCGAGCCATCAGATCATCAATTTGACCAGCATCGATGGTTTCGTATTTCATTAACGCATCTTTCATTGCGTGCATGATATCCATGTTATCGATTAGGATTTGTCTTGCACGCTCATAGTTGCGGTCAATCAACTTACGAACTTCATCATCAATCAGTTTTGCGGTGTCGTCTGACATATGTTTAGTTTGTGTCACACTACGACCTAAGAAAACTTCACCTTCTTCTTCTGCATAAAGCATTGGACCAAGTTTTTCCGAGAAGCCCCACTGTGTCACCATCTTGCGAGCAATATCAGTTGCACGTTCGATATCGTTTGAAGCCCCTGTTGATACACGATCTACGCCGTAAATCAGCTCTTCAGCTAAACGACCGCCATATAGGCTTGAAATCATAGACTCTAAGTGCTGACGAGACATACTGACTCGGTCTTGCTCTGGCAAGTACATGGTGACACCAAGTGCACGCCCGCGAGGAATAATCGACACTTTGTAAACAGGATCATGCTCAGGCACGAGGCGACCAACAATCGCATGGCCCGCTTCATGGTACGCCGTTGACTCTTTGATTTCTTCAGACATCACCATAGAGCGACGTTCTGCACCCATCATGATTTTGTCTTTTGCCAGTTCAAATTCAACCATAGAGACATTGCGTTTATTGCCACGCGCAGCAAATAGTGCTGCTTCGTTAACTAGGTTGGCCAAATCAGCACCCGAAAACCCTGGTGTACCACGCGCAATAAGAGAAGGCTCAACGTCACCCGCTAGCGGTACTTTACGCATATGCACTTTTAGGATCTGTTCACGACCACGTACGTCGGGCAGACCGACCACAACTTGACGGTCAAAACGCCCAGGACGCAGCAGTGCAGGGTCCAAAACATCTGGACGGTTGGTTGCCGCAATAACGATAATGCCTTCGTTACCTTCGAAACCATCCATTTCTACTAGCATTTGGTTTAGTGTTTGTTCACGTTCATCGTGACCACCACCGACACCGGCACCACGTTGGCGACCTACGGCGTCAATTTCATCAATGAAGATGATACATGGTGAGGCTTTTTTTGCCTGTTCGAACATATCACGAACACGCGATGCACCAACACCAACAAACATTTCAACGAAGTCAGAACCGGAAATAGTGAAAAATGGGACTTTCGCCTCACCAGCAATGGCTTTTGCCAATAAGGTTTTACCCGTACCTGGAGGGCCCACCATCAAAACACCAGTTGGAATCTTACCACCCAGCTTCTGGAAACGGCTTGGGTCACGTAGATAATCCACTAGCTCTTTAACGTCTTCTTTGGCTTCGTCACAACCTGCGACATCACCAAACGTCGTTTTGATCTGCTCTTCACTCATCATGCGAGCTTTGCTCTTACCAAATGACATGGCACCTTTGCCACCGCCACCTTGCATTTGACGCATGAAGAAAATCCATACACCAATGAGTAGAATCATTGGGAACCAGGAAATAAAGATAGTACCGAGCAAGCTTTGCTCTTCTGGAGGCGTACCTTGTACTTTAACGTTTTGGTTGATCAGGTCGTCCAGCAATTTCTGATCGTATACCGGCATGTAAGTTACAAACTTACCGCCGCCGCCACGTCTAACGAAGGTAATTTCACCGTCTTTAAACGTTGCTTCTTGAATCTGGCCTTGACCAACTTCCTGTACGAATGTGGTGTAATCCACTGCTCTGCCGTTACTTTCTCCAGGGCCAAAGCTCTGAAATACCGACATTAACACGACAGCGATAACCAGCCACAGAATTAAATTTTTTGCCATGTCACTCAAGGTGTCAGCCTCTCGATAACTAATTGTAATTAAAGGTAGGGTACTACAGTTTGTAACCTGTATCTATAGTGTTAACTTTTACCTGTGAGGGCAAATAGTTAACCTTTGTAACCAGTGGCTACAACAAAGACTTCTCGTGAGCGAGCTCGCGATGAATCTGGTTTTCTGATTTTTACGACTTTAAACATGTTTCGGACTTCTTTGACATATTCATCGAAGCCTTCACCCTGGAAAACCTTTACGACAAAGCTACCATTAGGTGCAAGAACTTGTCGACACATATCTAAAGCTAATTCAACTAAATACATTGCTCTTGGCTGATCGACTGAGTTGTTACCGGCAATATTGGGCGCCATATCTGACATCACAACATCCACCATGTCAGGTTGAATACGTTCAAGCAGCGCTTCCAAAACGGCATCCTCACGAAAATCACCTTGAAGGAAGGAAACACCAGCGATCGAATCCATCGGCAAAATATCACAAGCAATCACACGACCACTATCACCAACCACTCCAATGGCGTATTGCGACCAACCACCGGGAGCCGCACCCAGATCAACAACCGTCATACCGGGTTTTAGCAATTTGTCTTTTTGTTGAATTTCTTCAAGTTTAAAGATAGCACGAGAACGGTAACCTTTTCGTCTGGCTTCATTCGCATACTTGTCGTCAAAGTGTTCTTTTAACCAGCGGCTAGAGCTCGCTGAATGTTTTTGTTTACTCATTCTAGTCTCAACAAAGCCAGTTGCAGAGTTATCAATTTAATAGGTCGTTCCTATTAATTAATAAATTATAGTCTTCAGCAATAGATGGCGTTAAAATAGGTTTTTTCAACCCTTAGTTTAAATAAAAATGGCGGCGTAATGAACCTAAGCACCAAACAAAAGCAGCACCTAAAAGGCCTGGCTCACAGTTTAAAACCTGTTGTGCTAACGGGCGCAAATGGACTTACTGAAGCCGTGCTAGCCGAAATCGAAATCGCATTGAACTTTCACGAGCTGATCAAAGTAAAGATCGCATCTGAAGATCGTGAAACAAAATTGCTGATTGTTGATGCCATTGTGCGTGAAACTGGCGCAGAGAAAGTGCAAGTAATTGGTAAGACACTTGTACTTTATCGCCAATCTGAAGAGCGCAAGATTGAACTTCCTCGTAAGTAAGTTAAGTGCTTCTTCTAGTCACAAAAGAAAGGTCGCCATTGGCGACCTTTTTGATGTGCGATAGATAGGAAATTATCGGTATTCCACGCTATCAATTTCAAAATCTTTCATACCACCTGGCGTTGAAATCGCTACTTCGTCGCCTTCCATCTTGCCAATGAGGCCACGAGCTATCGGTGAGTTGACAGAGATACGGCCAGATTTAATGTCCGCTTCATCATCACCCACGATTTGGTAGGTTTTTTCTTCTTCTGTATCGCAGTCAATCAAAGTAACCGTTGCACCGAAAATAACTTTGCCGTTATTTTCCATTTTGCTCACATCAATCACTTGAGCGACAGAAAGTTTATATTCGATATCACGAATTTGAGCTTCACAGATGCCCTGTTCTTCACGAGCGGCGTGATATTCTGCGTTTTCTTTCAAATCACCCAATTCACGAGCTTCAGCAATCGCTTCAGTGATCAGTGGACGTCTTTTTAAAAGTCTTTCTAATTCTTTACGCAGCAATTGCTCGCCGCGAGCCGTCATTGGAACTTTTTCCATTTTCAACCTCAATGCCAAAGTCATCTTTGGACAAAAAAAACCTACCTGACCGAATGATCAGGTAGTCACGGAACGGATTAATTTCGCCTAGTGTAAACAAACTTTGAGCCTAAATCACCTTAATTTCATTCTTGCTTGTACCCAAGCTCAAATGCCGAAACCACCTATCAATTTTGACAATTTTCACATCATCATCACCGTGAAAAATGCGAGCAAAATATCGACAAATAGATAAAAAACCATAAAAAATCATCAATGTCAGCGGCATGTAAATAAGTATAAATCCATTTAAAAACAACAAATTAACAAAACCCACCACACAATCGAACAGTGTTCATAGATTGAATTTATATAATTTTACTAACCCATCATGGAACTTTGGCTGTACAACATTGGACGTCAACCAATAACTCTGGCCAAGTATTTGAGATGCATCTCATTTATGAATCTAGAATCATAGTGATAATCTGTGAGATATTCGTCTCACAACAAAAAGATTATGGACAGCTAAACTAGGACAACAAAACAATGAAAAAGACATTAATCGCACTTTCTGTATCTGCTGCTGCAGTGGCAACTGGTGTTAACGCTGCTGAACTTTACAACCAAGATGGTACTTCTCTAGACATGGGCGGCCGTGCTGAAGCCCGCCTATCGATGAAAGATGGTAAAGTTGCAGACAACTCTCGTATCCGTCTTAACTTCCTAGGTAAAGTAGAAATCCAAGACGGCCTATACGGTGTGGGTTTCTACGAAGGTGAATTCACTACTGCTGATGAAGGCGAAAACAAAACAAACAACAACCTAGACAACCGTTACACTTACGCGGGTCTAGGCGGCCAGTTTGGTGAAGTGACTTACGGTAAAAACGATGGCGCTCTAGGTGTGATCACTGACTTCACCGATATCATGGCTTACCACGGTAACTCTGCGGCAGATAAAATCGCTGTTGCTGACCGCGTAGACAACATGATCGCTTACAAAGGTCAATTCGACGCACTAAGCGTGAAAGCAAGCTACCGTTTTGCTGACCGTTCAGAAGGCACTGGCGTAGACGCTGGTAAATATGTGGATAACGGTCAAGATGGTTACTCACTATCTGCTATCTACGCTATCGGCCAAACTGGCCTAACGCTTGGTGGCGGTTACGCTGATCAAGACGAGCAAAATGAATACATGCTAGCGGCGTCTTACACTATGGGCGACCTATACTTTGCAGGTATCTACACCGATGGCGAAAAAGCAAAAGAAAAAGGCGATTACACTGGTTACGAGCTAGCAGCTAAGTACACTATGGGTCAAACCGTGTTCACCACTACGTACAACAACGCAGAAACGAACAGCCAAACTTCTGCTGATAACTTTGCCGTTGACGCAACCTACTACTTCAAACCTAACTTCCGTGGTTACGTTTCTTACAACTTCAACCTAATCGACTCTGGCGATAAGATTGGTACAGTTGGCGGCGCTGGCTACGCTACAGCAACTAAGATCAATGCAGAAGACGAGCTAGCACTAGGTCTACGTTACGACTTCTAATTTCAGCCTTGACTGAATCGCAAACGCCCGCAACTAGCGGGCGTTTTTTATCCTCGCTATAATCAAGCCATTCTAGATAGATTGGGTTGTCACTATGCGTTTTCTCGCTTCACTTTTCGCATCGAGCTTTTGCTTCTTGCTTGCTGCTTCTCCCACCATTCAGGCAGAAGAATACTCACCACTAAGCAACCTCCCAGATGGCAGTAGAAGCAGTATTTGGGTTGAAGACTTACAAAGCCAAACCTCTTGGCAAACCTTAGCGCAAAATACCCGCTTTTTCCCGCCAGCAAGCACACTCAAACTGGCCACCGCCCTAGCGGCCAAACTGGAACTTGAAGACGACTTTGCCTTCACCACCGAACTGTTAAGCAATGGCCGTGACATCAGCATTCGGTTCTCTGGCGATCCCACGCTTAAAACCGCACATTTAAAACAGCTTTTAGAAGTCTACAAGCAGCAAAATGGCGCGAACATTCGTGGAGACCTTTGGCTCGACAACTCGGTGTTTACAGGCTATGAGCGCGCGGTGGGTTGGCCTTGGGATATTTTGGGTGTTTGCTACAGTGCCCCTTCAAGTGCCATTACATTAGATGAGAACTGCGCTCAGGCCTCTATTTACACATCGGCCGATGGCAATACACGAGTTTACGTGCCAGAGCAGTACCCGATTCACGTTACCACCAATGCGAAAACCGTCTCTAAAGCGATCCAACAGAGTAATCATTGCGACTTAGAGCTGTTGACGGGGGATAACAACCAATATCAGCTACAAGGCTGTCTGGTTGAGAGAGACAAGCCGTTGCCCCTTAAGTTCGCGATTCAAGACTCAACTCAATACACAAGCCGAACTTTATATACCTTGTTGAGAAAGCTCAAAATCGAACTTGGTGGAGAAATTAAAATTGGCGTCATGCCAAATAAAGCCAATGTCATTGCCAGCCACTCTTCAGCGACCTTGCCAGAGTTATTAGACACCATGCTAAAGGACTCTGATAATCTAATTGCCGACAACCTGACTAAAGCGATTGGGGCTCGCTTTTACTTGCAACCCGGTAGCTTTGCCAATGGCACTGAAGCGGTGAAACAGATTCTTTATTCCAAAGCAGGAATTGATCTTTCTCGCGCTCAACTCGCCGACGGTTCAGGCTTGTCACGTAATAATCGAATCAACCCTATGGATATGATGTCGATCTTAAAATACATCTGGCAACACGATAAAGAGCTCGGTTTAGTGGCATTGATGCCAAAGTCCGGAGAATCCGGTACCCTCAAGTACCGCCAAAGTATGCGCAGTGATCCAGTTAAAGGGCAGATCGTCGCTAAAAGTGGCTCACTTTATGGCAGCTATAATATGGCAGGATTTGTTTTAGACCAGAATGGACAGCCAAGCGCCGCCTTCATTCAATTTATTACCGATTACTACCCTGATAAAGAAGAGAGTGGCAATGTTGCGCCTATCACACGCTTTGAGCGTGAGTTTTATCGAGATTTAGTTGAGTTTACACAAGTAAAACACAACTAACGAAAAACAGCACAAGTTGCCATTTAAGCTAAACCCCAGCCATACTTGTTGATATTTGGCTGGGGAATATCATCATGAAACATCACCCAATAAAAGACAAAGAAGCTTTTCGCCGTAAAGGTTACAACTGCATTGGCTGGACGTGTGTCATTCTAGGCACGATTGGCATCACAGTACCACTGTTACCTACGGTGCCCTTTATCCTATTGGCACTTTACTGCTTCGGGAAATCTTCCCCTATTTTTCAACAGTGGCTACTCAACCATCCTAAGCTTGGCCCTTTAGCACAGCGCCTTAACAAGAAACAAGGTTTAACGAGGCGAGAAAAAATTCACTCTTTGCTGTTGATTTGGGTATCTATGCTCAGCGTATTATTTTTTGTGGCTTACGGTACACATTGGCAGTACGCTATTTTGTCGCTTCTCCTCTTTGAAACTTGGTTCATCTTACGTTTCAAAACCTATCAACAAGTAGAAAAAAAGCGCCTTTAAGAAGGCGCTTCAGATTGATGACGAACCCCGCTTTTTAAGTGGGGTTCTTTTTTGGAAGCGACCGTAGGTCGCGATCGTGATTTTTTTTTGTTATATCGTGCGCAGAAGTTCCCATTCATTACATGGGTATACAGAAGCAAGTATCTGCCTTATTTCTGCCATATTTAAGCCCATTTTTCGTAGATAGTTCACCACCAACGCTATCTTCTTGATGTTTTGGGCTGCCGCTGCCAACCAACATTGCATTTGCACGTTGGCTAGACCTCGGAAGCGAGCATAACGATGACCATGATGTTGCTTGGCATCTGCAAAGCTCCGTTCTACTGTTTCACTTCGACGTCGATAGGTCTTCTTACCATAGGAAGAAAGCCGCATTTGATTTGCTCTCTCTACGGCATCGCTATAGATATGCCGAGTAATCACTTTCTTCATGTTTTTGCTTTGAGTACAGTCATCCCTCATTGGACAGAACGCACACTCTTTCGGGTCTGAGTGGTATTCTCGGTAGGCATCGCGTGACGTGGTTTTATAAAGCAACGCCTGACCATTCGGACACTGGTAGCAGTCTCTTTGCGCATCGTAAGTAAAGTGTTTCTTTTTGAACGCATTTTTCGTTCTCGATGGACGTCGATAACCGAACACGCCAAGAATACCTCGACGTTCAAGTGACTCCGCCACTGGAGCGGTAAAGTAGCCCGCATCCAGTCCAACGGCTATCGGGTTCAATTGGAATGTAGCAAGCGTGTAATCTAAGCGTTGAACGTAAGGCTGTGAGTCATTGATGTTGCCCGCGGTGGTATAGGTATCGAGGATAATTCCATGTTGACCATCAACGGTTCGATGGTCGAGGTAGAAGAAGCCTTGTGGCTTATTATCACGAGTCATGAAGCCACTCTCTGGGTCAGTGGTGCTGGTTTTGGTATTCTTTGTTTTTGACTCTGATTCACGAGCCTTAAGAGGCTTCTTACCCGCTTTTTCTCGGTCTAACGCGACGTCGTCATCCAGCATATCAAGATAGGCACTCGCGCGAACCGCCGTGACTTTATTGGTGTGTTTATTCTTGTTGGCGTTCGCTTTGAGATGAGTACTGTCCGTAAAGAGCTCTTGACCCGCGACCAAGCCTTTCGTCATGGCTTGCTCTACGATATTGATAAAAATACGTTCGAATACATCCGTGCCATTAAAGCGACGAATGCGGTTTTGGCTTAGAGTCGAAGCGTGGATGACTTTCTCTGTTAATGACATCCGTAAGAACCAACGGTAAGCGACATTCACTTCAATTTCTTTAACGAGCTGACGCTCACTTTTTATACCAAAGATATAACCAAGCAAGATGATTTTGAAGAGACGAACAGGGTCAACAGGTGGACGCCCATTATCTTTACAATAAAGATGAGCGACTTCATCACGAATGAATTCAAAGTCGATAGCATTATCGATTTTGCGCACTAAATGGTTTTTAGGAACTAACTGTTCCATCGTCACCATTTCCAGTTCGTATTGTTGCGGAGTCGGTTCTTGAAGCATATCGGAGTATCCATATTTCGATACCCCTATTAGATCAAAGGTCTAGCTCGAAAGCTAGACCTTTGTCAGCAGTCTGAAGCGCCTTTAAGAAGGCGCTTTTCAATAGCAGTGAGATGCCCTAGGGGCGCATCTTACGCAATAGTGATTCGAGCAAACTTACGTTTACCAACTTGGAACACATACGTACCAACGCATGGTTCTGCTTTGGCATCTTCTACTTTTTCACCATCCATCTTAGCCGCGCCTTGTTTAACCATACGCATCGCTTCCGATGTTGATGAACATAGCTCTGCTTCTTTTAGCAAGTTCGCCATTGGCGTGCCTACAGCAAAAGTAAACTCTGGCATTTCATCAGGGATCTGATTTTTCGCAAAACGGTTAACGAACTCTTGTTCGGCCGCATCCGCATCGGCTTCACTATGGAAACGTGCAATGATCTCTTTTGCTAACAGTACTTTGATATCACGTGGGTTTTTACCTGCTGCAACATCCGCTTTGAACTGAGCTAGCTCTTCCAATGGACGGAAAGAAAGCAACTCGTAGTAGCTCCACATCAGATCATCTGAGATTGACATGATCTTACCAAACATCTCGCTTGGTGCTTCGCTAACACCAATGTAGTTGTTGGCTGATTTTGACATTTTCTTCTCGCCGTCTAGGCCAACAAGAAGAGGCATCATCAATACCACTTGCGGTTTTTGTCCGTTCGCTTTTTGCAGTTCACGGCCCATGAGCAAGTTAAACTTCTGGTCAGTACCACCGAGCTCTACGTCGGTTTCCATCGCCACTGAGTCGTAGCCTTGTAGAAGTGGGTACATAAACTCATGAATAGCGATTGGCTGACCACCTGCATAGCGTTTTTTGAAATCATCACGCTCTAGCATACGTGCAACGGTCTGGTTTGCCGCAAGACGAATCATGCCTTCAGCACCAAGCTCAGACAACCATTCAGAGTTAAACTGAATTTTTGTTTTCGCAGGATCGAGAATTTTGAACACTTGCTGCTTATAGGTTTCAGCATTGCGTAGCACATCTTCACGAGTCAACGGTGGGCGCGTCGAGTTTTTACCAGTAGGGTCACCGACCATACCAGTAAAGTCACCAATCAAAAATGTCACATCATGGCCAAGATCTTGAAACGCACGCAGCTTATTCAAAATGACGGTATGACCTAAGTGAATATCAGGCGCAGTTGGATCGGCACCCAATTTAATGCGAAGAGGACGACCTTCTTTTAGTTTTGCGATTAACTCTTCTTCTGGAATCAGCTCTTCAACACCGCGCTTAATCTCGGCTAAAGCGGCTTCAATGCTCGCCATGCTTGTTCACTCCCACAAATTTGGCAAAATATAATAGCTGGACATCTTACTTGAATAGCGATGATTTTTGAAACAAGTTAGACTATTCCGTTGTTAATTTTGTCTTCATAAACCGTATAAACCCGATATGCTTTCAATTTTTGCCCGTCTTCCCATATTGCACAAAGTGCTGATCGGCTTTTTTAGTGCGATAATTTTTATCGCTCTGTTTCTTTTGCCTGATGCTAATGAACTGCGCCCAAAAGAGAACCGTTTAGAAGTAGGACGCCACTACCCTATTGACATCGAGATGCAGCGATTGTCAATCAATCCCGTTTTGTCTACCGAATCCTCAGTGCATCGTTGGGAACGCTATCGCGTGAAGGATGGGGAAAGCGCCGCCATCTTATTCCAACGCATTGGCTTATCAGCTTCCTTATTACACCAATTGATCACCACCAACGATGAGATCAAAACTCAACTTTCTCGCCTTAAACCTGGTGATATGCTGCAATTTGGCTTTGATGCACAGGATCAATTAGTCAAACTCAAACGCCAGGTGAATGCCTTCGAAACCTTTGAAATCACTCGAAGCGATACTGGTTACCGCTCTCAGCTTAATAATAAGGAAGTGAACTACCAGTACGCGTATGCCGAAGCGTCCATTACTTCAAACTTTTGGAATGCCGCCATCAGCGCAGGATTGACGGCTAATCAAATAATGGAACTCGCCGGGATTTTTGGCTGGGACATCGACTTTGCGCAAGATATTCGTGAACGAGACAGCTTTCGCGTGCTTTATCAAGAACAGGTTGTAGAAGGAGAAGTTATCGGTCGTGGCCGTATTATTGCTGCTATTTTCCGTAACCAAGGCGACACCTTCACCGCCATCTATGATGACAAAACAGGCAACTATTACGACGAGAATGGGCGAGCAATGAAGAAAGCGTTCTTGCGGGCACCTATCGATTTCCGACGCGTAAGCTCTAACTTTAACCCTCGCCGACTGCATCCCGTTACCGGTCAAGTCAAAGCGCACCGAGGGACTGACTACGTTGCCCCCGTTGGCACACCCATTTGGGCCGCAGGCGATGGTGTCGTACAACAAGCGGGATACAACCAATTTAACGGCAACTATGTGTTTATCCGCCACAGCAATACTTATCTGACGAAGTATTTGCATCTACAAAAGAGATTGGTCAAGACCGGACAGCGAGTCAAACAAGGCCAAAGTATTGGTACTTTAGGCGGAACAGGCCGTGTGACAGGCCCTCACCTGCATTATGAATTTTTGGTCAACGGGGTTCACAAAAACCCCAGAACGGTCAGCTTACCTCAAGCTCAATCGTTGAGCGGACAAGCAAAAGAGACCTTCATCGCCAATTCTAAACTGCGTCTTGATAAATTGGAGCGCTACAGTAAGTTACTGGCAATGAACTAAGCAAGCGTCAGAACACGAAAAGCAAAAAGAGAGGCAAGGTTTGCCTCTCTTTTGCTTAATAGGGTTTGGAGATTACAAGCCGACGACTTTTCCGGATTCAGAGTTTGCTGCAGGTGGAATGTTGGTATGAACCTCGTCGATGAGATCTTCTTCGACGTCATCGTCTTCATTCACACTTCTATGTTCTCGCCCCAGCATCAATAAACATGGCGTCAATACTAAAGTTAATACCGTCGCAAACGCCAAACCACCCGCTACAGCGGTTGCCAACTGTGACCACCACTGGGTACTTGGTGCACCAAACTCAATTTTTTGGTTGATCAAGTCGATATTCATTTCCAATACCATCGGCAATAATCCAAGGATGGTCGTCACCGTGGTGAGCATCACCGGCCTTAAACGCTGAACCCCAGTGCGCAAGATCGCTTCTTCTTTGTCTAAACCACGTTGGCGTAACTGGTTATAAGTGTCGATCAATACAATATTGTTGTTCACCACAATACCTGCCAACGCAATAACACCGATGCCCGACATAATAACGCCAAACGGTTTTTGGAAAATCAACAGCCCAGCAAAAACCCCGACCGTGGAAAAGAGCACAGCACTGAGGATCAAAAACGCTTGATAGAAACTATTAAACTGAGTGATCAAGATAAGTGCCATCACCGCCAGTGCGATCATAAAGGCGTTTTGTAAAAACGCGGATGAATGCTCCTGCTCTTCATTTTGCCCTCGAATCCGAAACTCCACGCCCTCAGGCAAGCCAAGCTCACTGAGCGCTTGCTCAATCTTTGGCAGTTCAAGCGCTAAGTTGTAACCCTCAACCATATCGGCCATGACGTTGATCACTCGCTGCCCATCAATCCGTTTGATCGTATCTTGTTTAGGCTCAGGTTTGATCTGCGCAAAATTGGTAATCGGCACAAGCCCTGCGGGAGTCTTCACTCTTAACTGATCAAAGCGCCCAATGTCGCGTTTTTCTTCCGGATAGCGTACCAAAATGTCCACTTCTTCATTGGCGTCATCCGGTAAGTAATCACCAATTTTCAAACCATTAGTCACAAACTGGACCGTATTGCCAACCAAAGTCGCGTCAGCTGCAAAACGCGAGGCATCGTCACGGCGAATGTCGATTTGCCAATCGATCCCTTCCTTGCTGGAAGTATCACTCAAGTTAGTCAGCGCAGGATTATTGTCCGCCCAATGGCGCACCACTTTAGCCGCATCATCAAGGTGCTCAGGGATTCGAGATGACATCTCGATCACCAAATCATGCTCCACTGGCGGCCCTGCATCGGGAAATTTATATTCGATCTCAACCCCAGAGAATGTGGATGTGGTTTGTTTTAACTCATCAATAATCTCTTTGACTTTACGCCGATACTGCCAATCCACAGGCGTAATTTGGATCTGGCCAATTTCGTCATCACCACCAGTTCGGGTATAGACGCTTTCAAACTCATCATGCCCAAGCATCACTTGTTCGATATCTCGCATCACGACGTCTTTCTCAAAAATCGACAAGTCACCGTAAGAACGAACTTTCACCGTAAAGAAAGGAGGATCGACTTCAGGGAAAAACTCCGCTCCTAACCCAGCTTTGTTATAGGCAAAGCCAACACCACCCGCCATTAGGATCGCGCTCAACAAGATCTTCAATGGGTGTCGCACGGCAATCGCCAAAGTATGGTAGTAAAGCTTGGTGATACCCGTTGCTTTGTCGAATTCACCATTGTGCAAAGCCACCATACGACGCTGATTCTCACTTGAGACATTTTGCGGCTTGCCGATCAGCCCCCCTAATACTGGCACAAACAACAACGCCATAATGAGAGACGCCGCTAACGTCGCAATTAAGGTCAAAGGCAAATACTTCATGAATTCGCCCGTAATATCGGGCCAGAAAAGCAGTGGTGCAAATGCAGCTAACGTCGTCGCTGTTGATGCGGTAATCGGCCACGCCATGCGTTTGGCTGCGTCACGATACGCCTGTTTGCGTTCGACCCCTTCCTGCATACGGCGATCGGCAAACTCGGTGACCACAATAGCCCCGTCCACCAGCATGCCTACAGCCATGATCAGAGAAAAGAGCACCACGATATTGACGGTGAGACCGAACACGGCCAAAACCAATAAGCCAGTGAGGAAGGAGCCTGGGATCGAGATCCCCACAAGCAACGCAGTTCGAACACCCAAAATGGCAATAATGACGATGACCACCAAAATGATCGCGGACAATATGTTGTTTTGCAGATCATTGAGCATCAACTCAACATCTTCCGACTGATCCCAGGTGTATTTCACCAGCAAGTTATCTGGCCAATCTGCCCGCTTTTGACCTTCTTCAATCACTCGTTTAACCAACTCAACGGTTTCGATGATATTTTCACCGGCGCGTTTTTTTACATCGAGTACCACGGCCGGCTTACCATCTAGACGAGCAAAAGACTCCGGATCGCGAAAAGCTCTCCGTACTGTCGCCACATCGGCAAACGTAATGACCTGCTTACCATCCACTTTGATTGGTAGTTCTAACACATCCTTTAATGAATCAAACACGGAAGGTACTTTGACCGAGAAACGGCCATAACCCGTGTCAACAAAACCGGCCGCCACCACTCGGTTGTTCAACGCGATCAGGTTGTAAATGTCACCTTGATCGAGGCCATAACTTTCCATCAACAAGGGATCGACGATGATTTCAACAATGTCTTCGCGATCACCGGCAATATCGACCTCAAGGACTTGGCGATAACTCTCTAACTTATCGCGTAGCTGGCGAGCAATTTGAACAATGGTACGCTCTGGTAGCGTGCCATAAAGCACCACTGACAGTACCGGCTCTTCCGACGCCAAAGTAACTTCATTAACGGTAGGCTCGTCGCTATCGGCAGGTAATTTGGGCTTAGCGAGATCCACGGCATCACGAACATCCGCCATCGCCTTTGCTAGGTCTACCCCCACAGTAAACTCCAACATAACCGAAGCATGCCCTTCCGATGCCGTCGAAGTCATCTCTTTGACCCCTTCGATAGAACGCAGCTCTTGCTCTATCGGACGCACAAGCAAACGCTCCGCATCCGTAGGAGAGATGCCTTGGTGGCCGACGGAAACGTAAATAATCGGAATAGTGATGTCTGGACTCGATTCTTTAGGAATCGTCATGTAAGTACCAATGCCTGCCAGCAAAATCATCACCAGCAGCGTCATCATGGTACGAGAGCGGGAAAGAACCGCATCTATCACAGATAACATGGTGCTCTCCTCAATTGGTTACGAGTTCTGTTTGCGGTGTCGCATCAACCAAATCGCCATCTCGAACAAAACCTTGCCCCAGTACGATAATGTCAACCTCTTCTCCCAAGCCAGACAGCCACACGCCATCTTGCTCGGCTTTTACCAATTGAATAGGAACAAAGCGTACATGCTGATTCTGCACTGTTTTGACGCCTAAATTACCACGCTCATCAAGAGCCAACATCGCTGGCGTCACTTTAATCGCGGATGTCTGATCTAGGGTTAACTGCACTTCTGCGCTAACACCTGCAGGAATGCGATGCTGGCTGTTGTCGACTTCAATTTCAATGGGAAAGGTATTGGTTGAAGGGGAAGAGACTTGCCCAACATAACGAATTGCGCCTTGCAATAGCTGCCCACCAATCAAACGCACTTGCGCCATCTGTTTCGCCGCCAGATGCTGAACATGTCTTTCGCTGACGTCGGCTTCAATCACCAATTTTTGTAGATCGATCACGGTCGCCACTGGATCGCCAATACCAACGAAATCCCCCACTTCGACAAAACGGCTATCAAGGATGCCATCAAAAGGAGCCCGAACTTCTGTATTGCTCAGCTCGGTTTCCACATTGTTGAGATTGGCTTTTGCGTCAACCAAAGCAGCTTCTGCTGTTGCAAACGCGACTTCGCCTTGTAAACCGCGACTTTTCAAGGATTGCGCTGCCTTAAACTCTTTCAGCTTCACTTCAAGCATGGCTTTCGCGCGCTGCAAGCGATAATCCAAATCACGCTTATCGATTATCGCAATCACCTGACCTTTACGTACCGCTTGGCCTTTCTCGACTTCTAAACGCACGATTTTTCCCGCAATCTCTGCGCCTAAACGAGCTTGGCGGTTGGGCGCGGTTCGACCATACAGATCAATACTGCGTGCCGTTGGCTGAGCCAGGAACGTTTGATACACGACTTTCGCTAATGGAATTTCTTGCGCGGCTTTGGTGGACGATGTTTCATCGGCTTTGCTACTGCCAAAACCAAGCCATGCACCTAAGATGAGAATGATAAGAAGAGATACTAGCCACGGACGCTGAATAAACTGGCGGCCTTGTTGTTTGATAGACATAGAAAGTCCTTTTTATTTTTTGCTCAGCAAGACGGAATCTGGAGCAAGTTTTACGTGACATCCTAATACGTAAAACTGAGGTGGCTGGTTGTGCCAACCACCTGATAATCAGCTGTTGATGACATTACACGCTGAATGATGCACCACAACCACACGTGGTTGTTGCATTTGGGTTGTTGACGAAAAAGCGTGAGCCTTCCAACCCTTCTGTGTAATCGACAACGCCGCCAATTAAATACTGCAGACTCATTGGGTCAACAACTAACGTAACACCACTGTTTTCGATAGTGGTATCGCCTTCATTGACGCTTTCATCAAAAGTAAAACCGTACTGGAAGCCGCTACAACCACCGCCAGTAATGTAAACACGCAATTTAAGCGCTGGGTTTTCTTCTTCAGCAATCAACATCTTAACTCGTGCTGCTGCTGCATCAGAAAATGATAATGGTAGATTAATATCGCTCACGACGACCTCTCTCACTCGTGTATTCCCGCCAGACAATCTCGATATTAGAGGCCGCTGACGATGGTATTGTTTTAGCTATCGCGAGATTATCCAATACCTGACCAATACGTTCAAGTATTCACCACTGTATTGTCTACAATGTTTCGCCAAATACTCATTATCTAAACAGAACATTTTTATAAATCCCGTGAATAGAGTCATAAACCGAAGCAAAATATTTCTAACTGCCGTTGAGAGAGGTACAATGCCCGCCACTTGGTCCGAGCAATCAGAAGAGGATAAACCCATGACCAAATCAGCCGAGCTGTATCAAAAAGCCCAGCAAACCATTCCTGGTGGCGTTAACTCACCCGTTCGTGCGTTCAACGGCGTTGGCGGTTCGCCAATTTTCGTCGAAAGAGCCGATGGCGCTTTCATTTTTGATGCGGATGGCAAAGCCTACATCGATTACGTAGGTTCATGGGGTCCGATGATTTTGGGCCATAACCACGCGGTGATTCGTGAAGCGGTGATTGATGCAGCGCAACGTGGTCTCAGTTTTGGTGCTCCGACCGAAATGGAAATCAAAATGGCTGAGTTGGTTTCCGAGCTCGTTCCTTCGATGGAGCAACTACGCATGGTCAGTTCAGGTACTGAAGCGACCATGAGTGCAATCCGCCTAGCACGCGGCTTCACTGGCCGAGATAAAATTCTGAAGTTTGAAGGTTGTTATCACGGCCACGCAGACAGCTTGCTTGTTAAGGCGGGCTCTGGTGCATTGACTCTAGGCCAACCAAGCTCTCCAGGTGTACCTGCCGATTTCGCAAAACATACCCTAACCGCTACATTTAACGATCTCGATTCAGTACGAGAGCTGTTTGCCGCAAACAAGGGGGAAATCGCGTGTATCATCGTTGAACCAGTGGCGGGCAACATGAACTGTATTCCGCCAGTGGAAGGCTTCCACGAGGGGCTACGCGAGATCTGCGATCAAGAAGGCGCACTGCTGATTTTTGATGAAGTGATGACTGGCTTCCGTGTGGCACTTGGTGGTGCACAAGCTCACTACAACATCAAACCAGACTTGACCACACTTGGTAAGGTTATTGGTGGTGGCATGCCTGTTGGTGCATTTGGTGGCCGTAAAGAAGTCATGCAGTACATCGCCCCGACCGGTCCTGTTTACCAAGCAGGAACATTATCAGGTAACCCTGTAGCCATGGCGGCGGGCTACGCTTGTTTAACGTTGCTGCGTGAAGAAGGCAACGAAAAGCGTCTGGCATCAAAAACCAAACATCTGGCCGATGGCTTTAAGTCTCTTGCTGCACAGCATGGCATTCCACTTGTGGTTAACCAAGTGGGCGGTATGTTTGGCTTCTTCTTTACTGAGCAAGAGCAGATCACTTGCTATGAAGATGTCACTAAGTGCGATATTGAACGCTTCAAACGCTTCTTCCACCTCATGATTGATCACGGTGTTTATTTGGCACCTTCTGCCTTTGAAGCCAGCTTCACCTCATTAGCTCACGGCAGCAAAGAGATTGAGGCAACATTGGAAGCGGCAGATCGTTGTTTTGCGATTTTGGCAGCAGAAAGCAAGTAAGATTGCCAACACTCAACGACAAAAATAAGAAAAGGATCGCAGTCAGCGATCCTTTTTCATTGCCAATTAAATATCACCAACAGCGCGAGCACACCAATGGTCACTGCGAACCAAGGAATACGCCGTGATGTTTTTCTCGCTTCACAGCCTTTCTCATTGTTACAACACCCCATAATCGCCCCATTGCGTTGATAAGCTTCGAGTTTCAGGTCATTATAACCACAGACTGCAACTAATTGGACTGTTACCGTGCCAGAAAAAATTAAAATCAGCTCAAGCCACTGGGTGCTGATCGTCGCATTGTTAGCCGCAGGAACTGCGTGCTACCTGTTGGTCGAGCCTTATATTAACTCGATTATCATGGCGTTCATCATTTCCCTATTGATGTTTCCCATTCACGACTGGTTTGAAAGCAAAATGCCCAAACATCGCAATATGGCGTCGCTGCTCTCTTGCGTTGTTTTAACCTTTATTATCGTTGTGCCTTTGTTATTTGTTTTTGCTGCTATTGTTCAGCAAGGATCCGTTTTCTCGCAAAATACCTATCAGTGGGTAACACATGGCGGTATTCAACAAGTGCTCGGTCATCCGTGGATTGTTAAAGGTCTAAAACTGGTTAATGAGTACTTACCTTTTGACAATATTGACGCCAAATCCATTGCAGAAAAAATTGGCCAACTCGCCACCTCATTTGGTTCAAACCTAGTTGCCATCAGTGCAAAAATACTCGGCGACGCGACCAACTTCCTGATGGATTTTTTCTTGATGCTGTTTGTGCTCTTTTTCTTATTGCGCGATCACGACAAAATCATCAGTGCGATTCGTCATATTCTGCCATTATCGCGCAGCCAAGAAGATAAGCTGCTGAGCGAGATTGAAAATGTTTCAAAATCTGCGGTAATGGGCTCTTTTCTCACCGCGATTGCACAAGGGATTGCCGGTGGTTTAGGGATGTGGCTTGCGGGCTTCCCTGGGCTCTTCTGGGGCACCATGATGGGCTTTGCCTCATTTATTCCCGTTGTCGGTACCGCGCTTATTTGGATCCCAGCCACCATCTACTTATTCTTAACCGGGGATACTGGTTGGGCTATCTTCCTTGCCATTTGGAGCATCGCTATTGTTGGCTCGATCGATAACTTACTACGACCATTTTTAATGCAAGGCAGTGCCGGAATGAACACCTTACTGATCTTCTTCTCTCTATTGGGAGGAATTCAGTTGTTTGGACTGATAGGTCTGATCTACGGTCCACTGATTTTTGCTATCACTATGGTGCTATTTAATATTTACGAGGAAGAGTTTAAGGGCTTCCTTGACCAGCAAGACAACAGCTAACGGATAGCACTACTTCAAGTCCTGGGCAGATTATGAGAAAATCTGCCCACTTTTTTCTAACTGATGCCACTTCATGTCTGCCTATACTGCTCCTAGCCAAATTGCCCAACGACAACTCGACTATTTCAACGGAAAGCACGTGCTCGTCGCAGGGGAAGTTGAAGATTTGTTTCCACTCGAACTGGCTGAACACTGTGAATCGGTGAGTGTGTTCACATCGAATTACAGCTATTTCCGTCAAATTCGCGCCCATTCAACGATCACCAGCTACTTTGGCTCGCAACTTGAGGCAGATAGCCAAGCCGATCTCTTACTGCTTTACTGGCCAAAGGCCAAAGCAGAGGCGGAATATCTCATAGCCATGCTGATGGCTAAGTTGGGTCCTGGGTGCGAAATTGTTGTGGTGGGAGAGAATCGCTCAGGTGTTAAAAGCATCGAAAAAATGTTCCAAGCGTATGGCCCCGTCAACAAGTACGATTCAGCTCGTCGCTGCTCCTTTTATTGGGGGCAATGCAACACGCAACCAAACGCCTTTAATCAAGCCGATTGGTTCCGCCATTACTCCATCAATATCCACGGACAACAGTTAGAGATTCAAAGCCTGCCGGGTGTCTTTAGCCATGGCGAGTTTGATTTAGGCAGTCAATTACTGCTGGAAACGCTTCCCTCTTTAAGTGGCAAGGTATTGGATTTTGGTTGTGGAGCTGGTGTTATTGGTGCATTCATGGCCAAGCGCAACCCATCCATTGAACTCGAGATGTGTGACATCAATGCTTACGCGTTAGCGTCCAGTGAAGCAACGCTAGCAGCCAATGGTTTGCAAGGTCGCGTTTTTGCTTCTGACATCTACTCCGACACTGCTGATGACTATCGTTTTATCATCTCTAACCCTCCATTTCACAGTGGTTTGGACACCAATTACAACGCGGCTGAAACACTATTAGGCCAAGCGCCACAGCATTTGAACAAGCAAGGGGAATTGATCATCGTAGCGAACAGCTTCCTCAAATACCCACCAATTATTGAGCAAGCATTCAGTAATTGCGCGACTCTAAATAAGACCAATAAGTTCTCGATATACCACGCCAGCAAATAGCGATTCTTCTGCAGCACAGCGTCTAACTGTGCTGCTTTTGCTCAATTTCCATCACTCATTCGATATTTTTGCGCCACTCTCCACGAATTGATGACAACTTACTTGTCAAAGTAAAAAAACTCGTTAATTTCGTTAAATTTGAATCCTTTTACTCTTATCTCCGCAAAACTGGCTTTGAACGAGAGTAAATTCATGCATTCACAACTTTGATTCGAAACCTTGTCTTCACAACCTTGACGAAATTGTATGTTTAAGTTTTATCGCAAACAGAAGTTTAAACGCCTTCAAAGCACTCTGATGACTGCGTTTTTGGTGCTAAGTATCACGCCATTAACCATCACAGCGATTTTCTTTTTGCAATCACACAGTAAAGATCTCCAAGAGCAAAGCACTTCTCACCTGCTTTCTGTTCGAGACACCAAGCAGCAACAGATCCTAGATTATTTCCAAGCACAAGAAACGGAAGTGATGGGATTTGTTCGTTCAGAGTTGGCTTACGCGAGTGGTGGCCGATTTTACGGGCTAGTCAACGCCTTCAAAAGCTTAGGCGTGGATATGGAACAGGCTAGAGAAAACGCTCAGCAGCGCTATATTCAGGGATCTGGCGATCAAATAAAAACGTCGATTTTGCCGGAATCCAGCTCTTATGTCGGTAGTGAACGTTACCGTTTGCTGCATAAGCGCTATCACTGGGCCTATTTGGAGCTTTTGAAGCGATCCGATTTTGACGATATTTTGTTGGTGGATCTCGATGGCAACGTCACCTACTCCATCTACAAAAATGAAAACTTTGGCACAAACTTAATTGAGGGGCCTTTTAAAGAGAGCATGCTCGGCAAAAGCTTCCGTCAATTGGCCAATGACGTCAGCGAAAAACGCAAGCAAAACGAAGACTATACCCCCGTCTATATTTCCGACTTCTCGGTTGAAGATGGCAAACAAGTCGCTTGGTTGGGAGCACCGATCATCCAGCAAGGCTATCTGCACAGCTACGCCATGTTCAGGCTACCGAACAATGGCATCACTAAACTGATTGCAGACATCAATAAAGATGCGGCTATCCACACTTTGCTGGTTGGAAGTGACCACTTACCTCGCACTATGACCACAAAGCAAACCGATATCGAAAGCAGTATTGAAGTGGTCGATAAGGCGCTCGCGGGACTGACGGATGTCGGGACTTATATCAACAGCAGCGGAGAGGCGACCATCGCCGCCTATGCGCCAATTTCATTCAAAGGTCAAACCTGGGCTTTAGTGGTTCAGTTGCCGGAGAAAGAAGCGTTTGCACGCATTCATCAGTTAGAAAAACTGTTCGTCATCGCCATGTTGATTGCGATCGTGCTGGTGTTTATCTCATCTCACTACTTATCGAATTTCATCACCTCACCACTACTCAAACTCACTTGGGCTGCAGAGCGCGTTTCTGCTGGTGATCTCGATGAAAACATGATTAATACAGAGCGCAAAGACGAAATAGGCCGTTTAGCAATCAGTTTTGAACGAATGCAACGCTCGATTCGCGATAAAATTCAGCTCATTAAAACGCAAAATGCGGAGCTAGAGAAAAATCTACAACTGATTCAAAAGCAAAACGACGAATTGCAATTGGCTGATAAGCTCAAAGATGAATTTTTGGCAACAACCTCTCATGAGCTACGCACTCCACTGCATGGCATGATTGGTATTGCAGAAACCCTCATCTCAGGGGCAAACGGCCCACTGCCCTCTAACCAGCGCTATCAACTGGACATCATTATTAAGAGTGGCCAGCGCTTAGCTACGCTTGTGGATGACTTGCTCGACTACCACAAAATGCGCTATGGCAGTTTGGATATTCAAAAATCCGCCGTCAATTTGGCCAGTGCAACTCGACTGGTATTGGAGCTGTCTCACCACTTATTGGGCAACAAAACTCTGCGCATCATTAATCAGGTTTCTAACGATGTTGCGCCGGTATCTGCCGATCCACAGCGATTAGAACAGGTGCTGTATAACCTTATTGGCAATGCGATCAAATACACCACTGAAGGTAAAATCGTCATTTCCGCCAATGTGGTTGACGATAAAGTTCGAGTGCAAGTCGTCGATACCGGCCAAGGCATTCCCGCAGAACAATTAGAGCATATTTTCGAACCGCTCATTCAAGCTGGTCGAGACTCTGGTCGTTATCGCCAAGGTGCAGGTCTGGGGCTTTCCATTAGCCGCCAACTGATCGAGTTAATGGGAGGATCGCTCTACGTCAGCAGTCAACCTATGGTTGGCACCACCTTTAGCTTCACCTTGCCATTGGCCAGCGCAGACGAAATCAGCGCCACGGAAGTCATGCAAAATCAACATCACTTCCAAGCACCAGATAGCAATGAATTGATCTCATTAGATAATTCCTCACTGCCAGAGAATCCCAATGGCCCGCTACTGATTGTGGCCGATGATGAACCCGTCAACTTACGCGTGCTTGAAAGTTTCCTACGCATCGAAGGGTACCGAGTGCAAACGGCCTCAGATGGCCCAGAAACACTCGAACTCATTGAACATGAAAAACCCGCCTTGCTGTTGCTCGACATCATGATGCCGGGTATGAGCGGTTATCAAGTTTGCCATCAACTCCGACAGCAATACGACATGGCAGAGTTGCCTATTATCATGCTAACAGCGTTGAGTCAGAGCGAAGATCGTGTACGAGGATTCGAAGCTGGGGCCAATGATTACTTAACCAAACCATTTAATAAGCAAGAGCTTGCGGCCCGAATCAAAGCACATTTAATGGCAAGTAAAGCAGAAGCTCGTCGCTTGGAAAACAATCGCCTTGAAGCGGAGCTTCGCCAACGTGCAATGGTGGAAGCGAGCTTACTGGAAACACAAGGGCGTTTATTAGAACAATTGGAGTCGGCCCCAGAAGCCATCATCTGTATTCGTGAAGATAAGCGTATTCGCTTTGCCAATGACGCGGCCTGTAAACTGTTCAAACGCAGCTTAGAGCAGCTCAAGCGCTCAAACGCAGAAGAACTTATTGCTCCCAAATATTTAACCGTCAAACAGCAGCATTATTGCGGCAATATCGATATCTATGTCGATGATGTTCGACAGCATATTGAAACGGACATTCTTAAATTACCAGAAGGGTCTGGCCTTGATGCCATGTTTATCTTTAATGTCGGGGGAGGCGCTGCTGCATCTCGTGTGCACAACCTAGAAACCGCCGTGGAAGTCCTTTCAAGCTATGCCTTTGATGGTGACAAAGAGCGCTTACAGAGCCTCAAAGAGCTAGGGGGAGAATTTACTCGCCTGGCCGACAAAGCGCTGGGTACCAATAAGAATAAGCAAGAGCTGATGCGTGAAGTCCTCGTGGATTTGATGACGCATGCACTCGATTATTGGGAGTCAGTGACAGGTGAAAACAAGTTTACCTTTGCGGAACAAAGTGGTTTATGGCGCGTTTATCTCGACCGCAGCACGCTACAAACTCGCACTCTTGATAAATACATGCGAATTGAAACCTTGCCAAAAACGCCGCGTTGGAGAACCGTATTGAGTTCTATTGAGTACATTCTGGAGCACTGTAAAGAGCAAAGTCCTGAGCGTACTTACATTGAGATGCAGCGAGATAAATTACAACGCCTGCTCACCAGCTAATAATGTTGAGCCTCTATCGTTAACTTCAGCCCGACTCAAAGAGTCGGGCTTTTCATTTGCCCAACTTTTCAGTTATTTGTGTACTTCTCCTCAGAGCAAGCAATATCAACTCCGGCTTTGATGAGCATGCTAGACCGTCATCAGGCGGCTCAATACATCCTTGACGATTTCGAACCTCTCTTGAAGCACAAACGCGCTAGGGGATGTCTTTACGATTATAAGAAACGCTTGGTCGCCTGCGGTTATTGTAGGGTAAACCGCTCTCACATCCATACAGGCGCGATATCTGCGCGTTGTGTTTTGCCTTTGCTTGTCCCCTTCGCTGCAGAAATGAAGTGGCAGATACCGCTAATGGTGCACGAATAAAAACCACGCAGACATGCCCTATACGCACTTTATTCTCAGTTAAAAATAACCATCACTCAGTGCGAAAAAAATGCCGTTTTTCCATCGTATAAACCATTACTCTCGCCTAAAGTGGGGACTTTTAAACCATATTGCGAGATCAATCACAACAGAACGGCAGATTAAATTTTTGTCGATTAATTAACGTCATTTTGCTGTGTGAGCAAGATCTTCATTTAGCCACAGCAACCTAACAACCATATTAAAAAGAACCTAAAGGGTAAGTAACCACTAACAAACACTTATCAACAACAAGAACAATGCGACACACATCAATGTCCACTTTTTGCTCAAAAAACCAACTCAGCTAAAAAAAATGACGTTTATAACGGAGTTAATGGGAGTTTTAACGTTTTTAACGGGAATGCTATTTGATTATTTTCTCGCTAAGGTGTTTTCTTAGCCTTGCCTAAGGCCTACAGGCCACTTTGGTAAATGATTATCAGAGGTAGGTCTTGGAGAGTGTTTATCAATTGATGACATTCCAAACATTGTGAAATGAAAGCAAAATAGTAAGGAACAGCTATGCTTGCCAATATTAAAAAGACAGCTCTAGCAACTGCAGTTATCGCCGCAGCAGCGACCAGCATTTCAGCACCAGCGGCAGCTCGTAGTGAGCTGACCATCGTACCTGATTTTTACCCTACAATGGTACGTAACTTTAACCCGTACTTGGCGACTAACCTTCGCACAACAACGGACTTCATCTATGAGCCACTAGTTGTTTTCAATGAGATGCACGGCAACACTCCGGTAATGCGTCTTGCTGAAGACTTCCGCATGTCTGATGACCTAATGAGCGTAACGTTTGACATCCGTAAAGGTGTTAAATGGTCTGACGGTCAAGCATTTACCGCGGACGACGTTGTGTTCTCTTATGCTCTACTTAAGAACAAACCAGAACTTGACCAACGTGGTATCAACAAGTGGGTAACTAGCGTAGAGAAACTGAATGACTACCAAGTTCGTTTCCGTCTAAGCGAAGCTAACTCAAACGTACCTTACGAAATTTCTCTTGTTCCTATCGTTGCTGAGCACGTATGGAAAGAAGTGAAAGATCCAACCACATTCACGAACGAAAACCCTGTAGGTACTGGTCCATTTACGGTTATCGACACCTTCACTCCTCAGCTATACATTCAGTGTCGTAACCCTAACTACTGGGATGCAGCAAACCTAGAAGTTGACTGTTTGCGTGTACCTCAGATCGCGAACAACGACCAGCTATTGGGTAAAATCGTTAACTCTGAGCTAGACTGGACTTCTTCTTTCATTCCAGATATTGACCGTACTTACGCAGCAGCGAGCCCTAACCATCAGTACTGGTACCCACCATCAGGTACTCAAGCGTTCGTTGTGAACTTCAAGAACCCAGATGCGGCGAAGAACGAAGCTCTGACTAACGTTGACTTCCGTCGTGCATTCTCTATGGCTCTTGACCGTCAAACTATCATCGACATCGCATTCTACGGTGGCGGTACAGTGAACGACTTCGCATCTGGCCTTGGCTATGCATTCGAAGCGTGGTCTGACGAAAAGACTCACAACAAGTACAAAGGCTACAACACCTATAACGTTGAAGGCGCGAAGAAACTTCTAGCGAAAGCTGGCTTTAAAGATGTGAACAAAGACGGTTTCGTTGATACTCCATCTGGCAAACCATTTGAGCTACTCATCCAATCTCCAAACGGTTGGACTGACTTCAACAACACAGTTCAACTAGCGGTTGAGCAGCTAGCTGAAGTAGGTATTAAAGCACGTGCTCGTACTCCTGAGTTCGCAGTGTACAACCAAGCAATGCTTGATGGTACTTACGACGTGGCGTACACCAACTACTTCCACGGTGCGGATCCACACCTATACTGGAACAGTGCATACAACTCTGCACTACAGAAAGGTGAAGGTATGCCACGCTTCGCGATGCACTTCTACACCAATGACAAACTGGACAACCTACTTGACAGCTTCTACAAAACAGCTGACAAGAAAGAGCAACTATCCATTGCTCACGGCATCCAGCAAATCATCGCAGCGGATCAAGTTACTATCCCTGTAATGTCTGGTGCTTACATGTACCAATACAACACCAAGCGCTTCACTGGTTGGTGGACAGAAGAAAATCCGAAGGGCCGTCCAAACATTTGGGCAGGCATCCCAGAGCGTCTACTACACGTACTGGACCTAAAACCAGTTAAATAAGTAGAAGTTCATCTCCCGCGGCGCGCATCCCGTGCGCCGCTATAAAATCCCTCTCAGACCTAGTTTGTTTATGGCGCCAGTCGTCAGGGGATTTTTCGCTCTGAATTTGGTCACGAGCGACCTGAAACCAGAAACAGGGAAAAAGTCTGGGTGAGTAAGGTGTGAGTTATGGGTTATTTTTTAAGACGTTTGTCGTTCTATATGGTCGCGCTGCTAGTCGCGGCAACATTAAACTTTATTATTCCTCGAGCAATGCCTGGCGATCCAGTTACCATGATGTTTGCGAATGCAACCACACAGGTAACGCCAGAACGTATTGAGGCAATGAAGAAACTGCTAGGTTTTGTCGATGGTCCCCTTTATGTTCAGTATTTCACTTACATTAAGAGCATTCTAAGCTGGGAACTTGGTACTTCTATTAAATTCTACCCACTGAGTGTTAATGACCTATTAGGCAGCGCATTTGGTTGGTCCCTCTTCCTAGCTGGTACTGCGGTTATTCTTTCATTCTCAATCGGCTCTATTCTGGGTATTTTCGCAGCATGGCGTCGTGGCAGTAAATACGATGCGTTCATCACACCAGGTATGTTGATTATTCAAGCTGTACCTCAAGTGGTTATCGCAATGCTAGCCCTATTTATCTTTGCAATCGGTCTTGGTTGGTTCCCGACGGGCTATGCATACACGCCTGGTACCATTCCAGACTGGACGAGCTGGGCCTACTTCAAGGATGTTGCTTATCACGCCGTCCTACCTCTCTTCTGTGCGTCTATCGTTCAAATTGGTGGCTTCTTGGTGAACATGCGTAACAACATGATCAACCTGCTAGCAGAAGACTACATCACTATGGCGAAAGGCAAAGGCTTAAGCGAAAACCGCGTGGTGTTCAACTACGCAGCTCGTAACGCACTGCTACCAAGTGTGACTGCTCTATCCATGTCACTCGGTATGGCCATCGGTGGTCAGCTGATTGTTGAAATCATCTTCAACTACCCAGGTTTGGGTAAAGTCCTGCTTGATGCGATCAATGCACGTGACTACCAAGTACTACAAGGCCAATTGTTAATCATGACTCTATTTATGCTGTCATTTAACCTGATTGCCGACATGCTGTATGTCGTACTCGATCCTCGCCTACGCAAGGGAGGCAAATAATCATGAACAACTTATTTAAGCTGATTCTAGGTAATGCGATTGCTCGCGTTGGTTTGGTCATTGTTTGTCTGTTTATCTTTATGGCGGTCGCAGCGCCACTGATCACCAAACATGCTCCAGATAAACGTACTGGTAACCCACACGAATATCCAAGTTTCGTCGTCAAAGCCGCGCAAGCAGATCCAAATGGTTGGATTGCTACCAACCTTGCCGATGACCGTCGTACTCTTCTTCTGTCGAAGAAAGCCGATCACGTACTGGGTACTTCTCGTATGGGACGTGACGTATGGTCACAACTTGCTTACGGTGCACGAGTGTCACTTGCGGTTGGTTTTGGTGCGGGTATCACCGTGTGTTTCCTTGCAACCGTTATTGGTATCTCAGCGGGTTACTTTGGTGGTCGTGTTGATGACATTCTCACCGCAGCGATGAACATCATGCTGGTTATTCCTCAGTATCCATTGCTGTTCGTTCTTGCCGCCTTTATCGGTGAAGCAGGGCCAATGACCATTGCCATTATCATCGGCTGTACCTCCTGGGCCTGGGGTGCGCGGGTTGTCCGCTCTCAAACCCTTGCACTACGTGAAAAAGAATTTGTTAAAGCCGCAGAAGTATTGGGCGAATCTTCATGGCGCATCATCTTTGTTGAGATTCTGCCAAACCTGATTCCAATTGTGGGTGCAAGTTTCATCGGCTCGGTAATGTACGCCATCACCATGGAATCGATCATTTCCTTCCTTGGTCTAGGCGATCCAAACACCATCAGTTGGGGCATCATGCTGTACAACGTACAGACCTCCTCTTCAATGCTGATTGGCGCATGGTGGGAACTGCTTGCTCCGTGTATCGCACTGACACTACTCGTCACTGGCCTTGCATTACTGAACTTTGCGGTCGATGAGATTGCGAACCCACAACTTCGTTCTCACAAAGGAATGAAGCGCTGGCAGAAGCTAGCGAGAGAAGACAAGAAAGAGCGTGAGCCTGAAATGGCACCGCAAAATGCACTTTGGAGCGGAGATAAATAATCATGACCGAACCACTTATTTCAATCCGCAACCTTTGCGTTGACTACATCACAGACGCGGGCGATGTCCGCGCTTGTAACAACGTTAGCTTTGATATAGCACCAGGCGAAGTATTTGGCCTAGCGGGCGAATCAGGCTGTGGCAAATCCACCGTTGCGTTCTCATTGATGCGTCTACACAAGCCGCCAGCGTTTATCACTGGCGGGGAAGTCATCTTCAATGGTGAAAACATCTTGCAATACAGTGATGAGCGCATGCAGGCATTCCGCTGGAGCGAAATGTCGATGGTTTTCCAAAGTGCAATGAACGCGCTGAACCCAGTACTGACGATGGAAGATCAATTCTGTGACGTCATCATGCGCCACACCAATATGACGCGTGAGCAGGCAAAACGCCGCGCAGAAGGTTTGCTGGAGATCGTGGACATTCACCCAAGCCGTTTGCATGACTACCCTCACCAGTTCTCTGGTGGTATGCGTCAGCGCTTGGTAATTGCAATCGCGTTGGCTCTCAATCCGAAAATGATCATCATGGATGAGCCAACCACAGCACTAGACGTGGTTGTACAGCGTGAGATTTTGCAAAAAATCTACGCATTGAAAGAAGAGTTCGGCTTCTCGATTCTGTTCATTACCCATGACTTGTCGTTGATGGTCGAGTTTTCAGACCGCATTGGCATCATGTATTCCGGTGAACTGATTGAAGTCGCTCCCGCTAAACAAATTTTGGAAAGTCCTTACCACCCTTACACCAAAGGGTTGGGTAGCTCTTTCCCTCCGTTAACGGGTCCAAAAACCAAGTTAACTGGTATCCCTGGGAACCCTCTTAACCTACTAGAGATTCCTCAGGGCTGCCGTTTCCAGGCACGTTGTGATCGAGTGCATGACACCTGTACCAAAGTCGCTACTAGCTTAAGACAAATCGAGCCAGGCCGTTTCTCAAACTGCCACCTTTATGGCGAACCGATTGCTCAAAACAAGCTGTAACACAACGAAATAAGCAGTAAGAAGACTGGAGACAATTATGAGCAAAGAATATGGCGAGCTACTGATTGAAGGTAAAAATGTCGTCAAAGACTTTCCCCTCAACAGTAATGCTCTAAAACAAACCAAGATGCGTGCGATCAACGACGTATCGTTCAAAATGTACAAAGCACGTGGTCTGTCTGTCGTGGGTGAATCTGGCTCAGGCAAATCCACGACAGCCAAAATGATTGCCAAGATGTACGCCCCAACGAATGGTGTTATCGAATACAAAGGCCGTGATATTCAAGAGATCACATCAAAGAAAGATCTCATGACCTATCGTGAAGGGATCCAAATGGTGTGGCAAGACCCGTTTGGTTCACTCAACCCAACACACAATATCTTCCACCATATTGCGCGCCCGCTACTGATCCACAAAAAGGTCGCACCGGGTAACAAGAAAGAGTTAGAAGAACGTGTGTACGACTTGCTTGAGCAAGTGGGCTTGATTCCACCGAAAGCCACAGCAGAAAAGTTTCCACATCAGCTTTCTGGTGGTCAGCGTCAGCGTGTCAACTTAGCGCGTAACATTGCCGTAGGCGCAGAAGTCGTGCTTGCCGACGAACCAACCTCAATGCTGGACGTATCGATTCGCGCTGGTGTCCTTAACTTGATGGAAGAGATGAAGTTCGAAAAACAGATGTCTCTTCTTTACATCACGCACGACATCGCAACGGCTCGTTACATCGCGGAAGATCTGGCGGTGATGTATGTGGGACACATGGTGGAATGGGGTGATACCGATGAGATCATTCACGATCCTCAACACCCATACACGCAGTTATTGGTTTCTGCGGTGCCAGATCCATCGAAATCGATTCATGAAAAGCTCAAAGGCAACAAAGGGGAAATTCCACTTTGGACTCCAGATTCCGTTGGCTGTCCTTTCGCTGGCCGCTGTGAACACGCAACAGAGAAATGTCGTGAGAAGCTGCCTGAAGTGACTCAACTGTCTGAAAATCACTTTGTTCGTTGTTACCTATTCGAAAACTAAACCTAATTGAGCCAAGGCGTTGCCTTGGCTCTCACTGTTACTACCTATTATTTTGCGACATGTCGGAGATTTGTAATGCTGCTACTCACCAATCACCTAGGCTACGAACTGAGTGGACCCAAACATGCGGTCATTCAAAGTAATAAGTCGCGTTTGTCGTCTTATGCTGCCTTATTGGTGTGCGCCAATGGCCATCAGACCGTGGCATCATTAGAAATCGAGAAAGTGGGCAAAGTCGCCAATTGGCACCAAGGTTACTTTTACACGATTGATTTTTCAGACTTCGACCAAGTCGGCGACTTCTATATTCGTTTTGATAATCATCGTTCAGCAAACTTCACTATCGGCCAATCGCTGCTGATGCAGCAAACTTTTTCCGATGTACTGCATTACTTTAAATCACAGCGCTGTGGCGGCATTTTTGACCTGCAAGATCGCAACGCACCACTGTTAAACCGTGATAAAACCGTCGATGTACACGGTGGTTGGTACGATGCATCTGGCGACGTGAGCAAATACCTCAGCCATCTTTCGTATGCCAATTACCTCAACCCACAGCAAACGCCGATGGTGGTTTGGAATATGCTTAAAGGGCTAGAACTGCTCTCTGGTCATGAGATCCTGCCCGCCTTCAGCCAAGTACGCTTGAAAGAAGAAGCGCTGCATGGCGCGGATTTCCTCGTCAGAATGCAAGACAGCCAAGGCTTCTTCTATACCACGGTGTTTGATAAGTGGAGTAAAGACATCAAACAACGCGAGATCTGCTCTTACGAAACTCAGCAAGGTCATAAATCTGATGACTATCAAGCAGGTTTTCGTCAAGGTGGCGGCGTCAGCATCGCAGCGCTAGCGGCCGCCTCTCGTCTCAATGTACACGGTGAATTTGACCAACAAAAATACCTAAATGCTGCAGAAAATGGTTACTGGCATCTCAAAGAGTACAACCCTCAATACCTCAACGATGGTCAAGAAAACATCATTGATGAGTATTGCGCGCTGCTCGCGGTTGTTGAGCTCTATCGTACCACTCGAGAAGAGCGTTATCTCGCGGAAAGCCGAATTTGGGCATCACGCTTGTGTGCTCGACAGCAAAGTGACGAGCAGTTTGCCCATTATTGGTCTGCCAATCTGGATGGTTCTCGTCCCTACTTCCACGCAGCGGAAGCAGGCTTGCCTGTTATTGCCCTGTGCGAATACCTCTCGATTGAACACAATGGTGATCTACTGAAACAAACACGAGAAGTCGTTCGCCAAGCATGTGAATTTGAGCTCAACATTACTCATAAAGTGAATAACCCATTTAGCTACCCAAGACAATATGTCAAAGGCGTAAACGAAAATAAGCGTGATGCGTTTTTTGTCGCGCAAAACAATGAGTCTGGTTACTGGTGGCAAGGTGAGAATGCGCGTTTAGGCTCCATCGCCTCAATGGCTTACTTGGTGCAACCTCATCTGCAAGATGCTCGCCTGAGCCATGAGATGGCCGTATTAGGTCAGCGCTCACTCGATTGGGTATTGGGTCTCAACCCTTACGATATGTGCATGCTGGATGGGCATGGCCGTAACAATCCTGACTATTTGCCTCAATTCGGTTTCTTCAACGCCAAAGGGGGCGTCTGTAACGGCATCACCTCAGGCTTTGATGATGAAAATGACATCGCATTTAATCCTGACAAACAAAAAGACGACTTATTACAAAACTGGCGTTGGGGAGAACAATGGATCCCTCATGGGGCTTGGTATCTTCTCGCGATCATGAGCCAGACACACTACAACTCAGCCACGCTAGGAAAATAACATGACGCATTTATACGTAGGAATCGATGGGGGCGGCACTTCTTGCCGAGCACGCATCAAAGATGCTCAAGGGCACTTTATTGGTGAAGCCAAAAGCGGCAGCGCCAATATTATGCTGGGCGCCTCTGTCGCAATGGAATCGATTCTTTCTGCCATTCAAGACGCGGCTACACAAGGCGGTTTATCCACACAAGATTTTTCTCGCATGCATGTAGGATTGGCTTTAGCCGGAGCAGAACATAAAGCCTCTTGGCAAAGCTTTATGCAACAAACACATCCGTTTGCCAGCATGACACTCAATACCGACGCTTACGGCGCCTGTATTGGTGCACATAATGGTCAAGATGGCGCCATCATGATTGCCGGTACGGGTTCATGTGGCATCTTTCTACAAGGCACCACTCAACACGTGGTCGGCGGCCGAGAATTCCCTATTTCGGATCAAGGGGGCGGCGCTGTCATGGGACTTCGCCTTATTCAACAAGTACTCCTAGCTCAAGATGGGATCCGCGAAAACACACCGTTATGTGAGCATGTTATGGCGAATTTCCATCATGACGTGGATGCCATTGTTGAATGGTCAAAAACCGCTTTACCTCGTGATTATGGCCAATTTTCTCCTGCGATCTTCCAGCATGCCGAACAAGGCGATGCACTGGCGATCGAGATGCTAAAACAAACAGCGCAAGACATTGAAATGTTCCTGATTGCCTTAAATAAACGCGGGGCAACACGCATCTGTCTAATGGGCAGCATCGCCGAGCGTATTGTTAAGTGGCTCTCTCCACCAGTACAACAGTGGATCGTTGAAGCTCAGTATGACGCCATAGAGGGCGCACTCATGTTTGCAGGTAAAAGCGAACATAACCTCTATGCCGTGGCAACAAATTAGGAATCGTTTATGGAATATCGTATCGACCTGGTTGTCCTTTCAGAACAAAAGCAAAACTGCCGTTTTGGTATGACGCTGCATAACCTCAGCGATCAAGATTTACCCAACTGGTCTTTAACCTTTGCCTTTACTCGTTTTATTCAGCCAGGCAGCATTTCGCATGGCACCTTAACGCAAATTGGGAGTTTCTGTCAGTTAACACCAGATAGCTTGGTGCTACCGGCCAATCATCACTTCTATTGTGAGTTCACCGTACTGACCAATCCATTCCGTTTTTATTCCGATGGATTGAATGAAGCTTTTGTCGAGTATCACCATGAAGGTGAGCAGGTACGCTCTAACGTCGATGTCACCCCGATCGTTCTTGCTTCACCCTACCGTGAACGCGAAACCATCGCCCCTACGTTAGCCAGCGCCTACTCACTATTGCCTAAAGCAAATGCGTTACATGTTGATGCTGGGCATTTTTCTCTCACACCATCGTCAGCCATCACCTGCCAATCCGCATTGGCGGACTCCGCGGTGACTTGGCTTATGGACGAAGTGGCGCGTTTGCATCAGTTTAAACTTGCCACCAGCGAAGCGGGAGAAATCGTTTACCGTAGCAATCCAACACTGGATGAAGGGGCTTATCAACTCAAAATTAGCCAAGAGCAAGTGCGCGTTGAAGCGGGCTCTAGCTCTGGCTTTGTCCACGCTACCGCAAGCCTATTACAACTGCTTGATTACAATTCGATCACGCAAGAGGCCCAGTTGGCTTGCTGTTCAATTTCTGACAGCCCACGTTTTCGCTATCGCGGCATGATGTTGGATTGCTCTCGCCACTTCCACTCGGTTGAGCAAGTCAAGCGTCTAATTAATCTCCTCGCCCACTATAAGTTCAACACCTTTCATTGGCATTTAACGGACGATGAAGGCTGGCGCGTTGAAATCAAAGCATTCCCAGCATTAACAGAGATAGGGGCTTGGCGTGGTGTCGATGAAGCGATTGAGCCTCAATATACCCATATTTCGCAGCGTTACGGCGGGTTCTATAGCCAAGAAGAGATCAAAGAAGTGGTCGCCTATGCCGCACAGCGCAGCATCATGGTCATCCCTGAAATTGATGTTCCTGGTCACTGTCGTGCAGCGATTAAATCGCTGCCAGAAATGCTGGTCGAAGTAGAAGACGACACCGTCTATCGCAGTATTCAAAATTACTCCGATAACGTTCTCAACCCCGGCTTAAGCACCACCTATCAATTTTTAGATGGTGTGCTGGAAGAAATCGCCCAACTGTTCCCGGCACCCTACGTTCATATTGGTGCCGACGAAGTACCTCACGGGGTTTGGTCAAACAGCCCAAGCTGTCAAGCCTTGATGAAGCAACATGGCTATCAGGATTACAAGGAACTGCAAGGTCACTTACTGCGTCACGCAGAGCAAAAGCTGCGCAGTCTTGGTAAGCGTATGTTGGGATGGGAAGAAGCACAACACGGTGACAAAGTGAGTAAGGACACCGTGATTTACTCGTGGTTAAGTGAAGACGCAGCGGTCAACTGCGCCCGTCAAGGCTTTGATGTGGTACTGCAACCCGCTCAAACTACTTACCTCGATATGACACAAGATTACGCACCGGAAGAGCCGGGGGTAGATTGGGCCAATCCACTGCCACTCGAAAAAGCCTACAACTACGAGCCGCTTGCCAATATTCCGGCTGACGACCCAATTCATAAGCGAATTTGGGGAATCCAAACGGCTCTTTGGTGCGAAATCATCAATAACCCTGAGCGAATGGACTATATGGTCTTCCCACGCATTATTGCACTCGCAGAAGCGTGTTGGACACAGAAAGAACATCGTGATTGGAACGACTTTTTATCAAGGCTGAAAGGTCACTTGCCGCTACTGGACAAACAGGGCATCAAGTATCGCCAGCCATGGAAATGAACAACCGAATGAAAGCCTCGCTTTCCTAAGTTTTCACTAGCTTTAGTTTTTGACTGCCTTACCAAGCAGTTTGTTGAAAAGGAAATGACAATGAAATACGGCTATTTCGATAATGACAATCGTGAATACGTCATCACTCGCCCGGATGTACCGGCACCATGGACCAACTACTTAGGTACCGAAAAATTCTGTACCGTTATTTCACACAACGCAGGGGGATACTCTTTCTATCACTCTCCTGAGTACAACCGTGTGACCAAGTTCCGTCCAAACTTTACTCAAGATCGTCCGGGGCACTATGTCTACCTACGCGATGATGCAACGGGTGATTACTGGTCAATTTCATGGCAGCCTGTGGCGAAAAGCCTAGAACAAGCTAAATACGAAGTACGTCATGGCTTGTCTTACTCAAAATTCAAATGTGAATACAATGGCATCGTTGCCAACAAAACTCTGTTTGTACCAAAAGGCGAAGACGCGGAAGTTTGGGATGTTGAAATCGAGAACACCTCTGACGAAGTACGTACCATCAGTGCATTCAACTACGTTGAGTTTTCTTTCAGCCACATTAAATCGGACAACCAAAACCATCAGATGTCGTTGTACTCTGCAGGTACCGAATACAAAGACGGCGTGATTGAATACGATCTTTACTACAACACCGACGACTTCCTAGGTTTCTACTACCTAACAGCCACATTTGATGCTGATAGCTACGACGGCCAACGCGATGTCTTCCTCGGTATGTACCGTGACGAAGCGAATCCTATCGCTGTGGCACAAGGTAAATGTTCTAACACTGCCCAAACGTGTTACAACCACTGTGGCGCTTTACACAAGCAATTCGTTCTACAACCAGGCGAAAAAGTACGCTTTGCCGTGATCTTAGGTGTAGGTAAAGGTAATGGCGCAAAACTGCGCGAAAAATACCAAGATCTTGCTAAAGTTGATCAAGCGTTTGCTGGTATCAAAGCACACTGGGACGAGCGCTGTGAGAAGTTCCAAGTGAAATCTCCAAACGCAGGTTTGGATACCATGATCAACGCATGGACTCTATACCAAGCAGAAACGTGCGTGGTGTGGTCTCGTTTTGCCTCTTTCATTGAAGTGGGTGGCCGTACAGGCTTGGGTTACCGCGATACCGCGCAAGACGCAATTTCGGTTCCTCACACCAACCCAGCAATGACGCGCAAGCGCTTGGTTGATCTACTTCGCGGCCAAGTGAAAGCCGGATACGGTTTACACCTATTTGATCCAGATTGGTTCGATCCAGAAAAAGCGGATGTTAAACCATCAAAATCACCAACCGTTGTCCCAACACCATCTGACGATGACAAGATCCACGGTATCAAAGACACCTGTTCAGACGACCACCTATGGATCGTGCCAACCATCTTGAACTATGTGAAAGAGACAGGCGATATCGGCTTTATTGATGAAGTGATTCCTTATGCCGACGGCGGCAACGCCACTGTGTATGAACACATGATGGCGGCGCTGGATTTCTCCGCAGAATACGTTGGTCAAACGGGTATCTGTAAAGGTCTACGCGCAGACTGGAACGACTGTCTAAACCTAGGTGGTGGCGAGTCTTCTATGGTGTCATTCCTACACTTCTGGGCACTGGAAGCTTTCCTAGAGCTTTCTCGCTTCCGCAATGATGAAGCGGCGACAGACAAATACCAAGCGATGGCAAACGGCGTTCGTGAAGCGTGTGAAACTCATTTGTGGGATGAGAAAGGCGAATGGTATATCCGTGGTTTGACCAAAGATGGTGACAAGATCGGTACCTTCGACCAAGTAGAAGGTAAAGTACACCTTGAGTCAAACTCGCTGGCAGTACTGTCTGGCGCAGTCAGCCACGAGCGCGGCATCAAAGCGATGGATGCGGTCTACGAGTACCTGTTCTCGAAATACGGTCTACACCTCAACGCACCATCGTTCGCAACACCAAACGATGATATTGGTTTCGTCACTCGCGTTTACCAAGGCGTGAAAGAAAACGGCGCTATCTTCTCGCATCCAAACCCATGGGCTTGGGTAGCGGAAGCGAAACTCGGCCGTGGCGATCGCGCTATGGAGCTTTACGACTCACTCAACCCATATAACCAAAACGACATCATTGAAACGCGCATGGCAGAACCGTACTCCTACGTTCAGTTCATCATGGGTCGTGACCACCAAGATCATGGGCGTGCAAACCACCCTTGGTTAACGGGAACCTCAGGTTGGGCTTACTACGCGACCACCAACTTTATTCTCGGTGTACGTACTGGTTTTGATTCGCTTGAAATCGACCCATGCATTCCAACATCGTGGCCTGGTTTTGAAGTGACTCGTCAATGGCGTGGCGCGACTTACCAAATCAAAGTGGAAAACCCGCAAGGTGTTTCTAAGGGCGTTAAATCCATCACCCTTAACGGTCAAGCGATCGAAGGTGCCGTTCCTGCGCAGGCGGAAGGCACCGTGAATGAGGTTGTGGTCGTTTTGGGTTAATCCCATCACGTTATCGCTAGCAAATAGTTTGGGAAATGGCCCACGGGCCATTTCCTAAGGGAGATCGAATTATGATCAAATTTGGAACCGGTGGCTGGCGCGCTTTTATTGGCGAAGAGTTCACCAAAGATAACGTTCGCTTGGTCGCACAGGCTCTAGCCAACATCATCAATAACGAACAGGTTGCTGAACGCGGTTTCGTGATTGGCTATGACCGTCGTTTTCTATCGGATAAAGCCGGCGCTTGGTTTGCCGAAGTCCTTGCCGCGAATGGCATTGTGGTGAGCTTCATCAATAAATTTGTCCCAACGCCAATTGTGATGTTCAAAGCCAAAGAAATGGGCTGTGCTTACTCTGCCTGTATTACCGCTTCTCACAACCCTGCCGACTACAATGGCGTGAAAGTGTTCATTGAAGGTGGCCGTGATGCGGACGAAGTGATCACGCAGAAAATCGAAGCGCAAATTGCTCATCTGACCTTGGATCAAGTGCAAAGTGTTGATTTCGAACAAGCGGTAGAAGACAAACAAATTGTCATCATCAACCCAATGAACGAGTTTGTCGATTCCATCATCAACTTCATCGACATCGAAGCAATCAAAAAGGCCAATCTACGCGTGCTGATCGACCCGATGTTTGGTGTGGCGAAGAACGCACTGCAAACGGTGTTGATCAATGGACGCTGTGATGTTGACGTGATCAACGACGGTAAAAACCCTGACTTTGGCGGCTTAATGCCATCCCCGAGTGCAGCAACACTCTACCGCCTCAAACACCTCGTGGCGGCACAAGGCTACGACATCGGTATCGGTACTGATGGCGATGCAGACCGCTTGGGCATCATCGATGAAAAAGGCAACTTCATTCATCCGAACGAAGTGCTGATCCTGCTGTATTACTACTTACTGGAGTACAAAGGCTGGAAAGGTTCTGTGGTTCGCAACATCGCCACCACACACCTGTTGGATAAAATCGCCACCGATCATGGTGAGAAGTGTTTTGAAGTACCTGTTGGCTTTAAACACATCAGCTCACAAATGGAAGCCGACGATTCGCTCATTGGTGGGGAAAGCTCTGGTGGTTTAACCATTCGTGGTCACATCAAAGGCAAAGATGGCGTATTTGCATCGAGCCTGTTGGTTGAGATGATTTCTGTGACGGGCAAGAAGCTTTCTGAGTTGCTGGAAGAGATTTACAGCAAGTACGGCTATGCCTACATGGCAGAAGGTGATTGCAAGTTCAAACCAGCGGCCAAACAATCGCTGTACGACAAAATTTATGTCAAAAAACAGTTGCCTGAATTTGGCTTTGAGATCGAAAAAGTCAGTTATGACGATGGGGCGAAAGTGTACTTCAAAAACGGAGGCTGGGTGATAGCTCGCTTCTCCGGCACTGAGCCACTGCTGCGCATTTTTGCTGAGATGCAGGATAAAGAGACTGCCGAACTGGTCGTTAATCAATTTAAAGAGTTTTTAGCCCTTTAAACATCACTCGACAAAGCGATGAGATAACGTACCTTTGCCCGACCAATTTTGGTCGGGCTTTTTTCTTTGTAACAGAGTTAAAAAGCCAAAATGCCTTGCGTGTCGACTTTCACTGACACCATTTGCCCGATATTGAGTGCTTCTGCCGAACTGGCGAGCAGCTTATTTCCATTGGCTTCGATCACATAGCGGCAGTGATCACCCATAAATTGCTGCTCCATAATACGGATACTGCTTTCCTCTGCGGCACTGATTTGAATGTGCTGAGGACGCAACAACAACTCACACTGATCATTAATCAAAATCGATTGCTGCGCGGTGGCTTCGACGACGCCCAAGTGGGTTTCAAATTCAGATTCAGACAAACGCTTGGCAGGTAGATAACTGCCGCCACCAAGGAAATCGGCAACAAACTTGCTCGACGGTTTGTAATAAAGCTCAGAAGCGGTGCCATATTGTTCAATCACACCATGATTCATCACCGCCATTTTATCGGCAAAGGCAAACGCTTCTTCTCGGCTATGCGTAACGAAAATTGCTGTTACGCCTTGCTGCTTAAAAATTTTACGAATCTCTGCAATCAGTTCATGGCGTACTTGCGTATCGATGTTCGAAAACGGTTCATCGAGCAAGAGCAAATCTGGCTTGTACGCCAACGAACGAGCAATCGCCACTCGTTGCTGTTGGCCACCCGAGAGCTGGTGCGGGTAACGATCAGCAAAAGGAGACAAATGCACCAACTCTAGCATTTCTTTGACTTTGCTCTGGCGAGCTTCACTGCTCCAACCGCGCAAACCAAACGCCACATTCTCTGCCACGGTAAGGTGAGGAAACAGCGCATAATCTTGGAAAATCATGCCGATATTACGCTGCTCAGGTGGAACCCAATGCTCACCATTATCGATCATCATGCAGTTTAAACTCATCTCTCCCGAAGAGAGAGGCAGCAGCCCTGCGATGGCTTTCAATAAAGTGGTTTTTCCGCAACCACTGGCCCCAAGTAAACAAACAATCTGCCCTTGTTCCACTTCCAGAGAGAGTGACTCAAGCACCGTTTGAGCATCGTATTGACAAGTCAGGTTTTTAATCGATAGTGCGCAACTCATTAGTGACTCTGCTCCAGTGAACGGTTAACGATAACAAGGGGGATCAAGCCAACCAACACCAACAACACCGCCGGCAATGCGGCCAGCTCCAAACGCTCGTCGGAGGCATAGTTGTAAACATAGGTGGCCAAGGTTTCAAAGTTGAATGGGCGCAGTAGCAGCGCAGCATTCAGCTCTTTCATCGACTCAATAAATACCAACAATCCCGCAATCAGCATGCCGCGTTTGATCAACGGGAAATGCACACGCCATAACATGGCATTGGCATGGCAGCCCATGGTGCGTGATGCCATATCGAGCGAAGGTGAGATTTTATTTAAGCTACTTTCAATACTGCCAATCGCCACCGCAGAAAAACGCACGACCATGGCAAAAATGATCGCAAAAATGGTACCTGAGAAAATCAGACCAGGTCTGCCCCATCCCATGTATTTCGCAACATCATTGACCAAGTGATCCATAGATAAAACAGGCACCA
Organism: Vibrio vulnificus NBRC 15645 = ATCC 27562; assembly: GCF_002224265.1. NCBI lineage: Bacteria > Pseudomonadati > Pseudomonadota > Gammaproteobacteria > Vibrionales > Vibrionaceae > Vibrio > Vibrio vulnificus. The sequence continues at coordinate 2,128,838 of NZ_CP012881.1, read as the reverse complement.
TGATGCCAATCGCCAATACGGTACCTGGCACCGCATACCCCAATGACGATAAACGAATACACGCCAAGCTGGTTTTCTGATTGTGTAAACGATGATTGAAATTGACGATCAATGCGACAATCACTGCAACGATGGCGGCCGCAATCGAGACTTTAAGGCTATTCATGGCAAAGCGACGAAATTCATTGGTCCAGCTTTGTTCAAAATAGGTAATCGAGTAGTCCACCAATTGCAGCAGCGGGAAAACAAAGGCAATAGCGACCAAGCCCCAACACCAAATCAGTGCTGCCCACATTTTCCAGCCTTTGAGTTCATAGCGGAAATCTTCGTGGCTATTAAATTGCGCTTGGAAGAGTTTTTGCTTTCGTCGGCTATAACGCTCTGCACTGAGTAACAAGATGACAATCAGCAGCATTAAGGCCGAAATTTTTGCCGCCGCGTTTAAGTTGGAATAACCAAGCCAAGTGTCATATACCGCAGTGGTGAGCGTGTTGACGGCAAAATAGCTGACGGTACCAAAATCACCAATGGTCTCCATGGCCACCAGCGATAAAGCCACGGCAATAGAGGGACGAGCAAGCGGCATGGAAATACGCCAGAAACTCTCCCACGCGCTGCACTTCAGTAAGCGAGCACTTTGCAGTAAAGAGACGTTTTGCTCCATAAAAGCAGCACGGCAGAGTAAATAAACATATGGATAGAGCACGAGCGACAACACGAAGGTAGCCCCTGCAACCGTTCGAATATCAGGAAACCAATAGTCTCCTGGGCCCCACCCAGTGAGATCTCGCAGTAAAATCTGCACAGGGCCGGCAAAATCAAACCAATCGGTAAAAATATAACCGATGATGTACCCCGGCATAGCCAATGGCAGCACTAAGGCCCATTGCAACCATTTTTCAGTGGGAAGTTTGCACATGGCCATGAACCACGCACTCGGAATACCCAAAATGAGAGAGACAACTAACACGCCCGTCGTCAAAAGAATGGTATTCAATATGTAAGATGGCATCACCGTCGACATCAAATGAGCAAACAGCTCATCACTGTATCCGACAGCGGTATAGAAGATCGCCAAAATCGGCAAAACCAGCAGTAAAGCCAACGCTCCACTACTGGTTTTCCATGTGTATTTTTTTTCTTTCATCGCCTAATAACTGCACGGGCGTATGAAACACAGATGCGTTTGCAAATACATCTCATATCACTTTAATAAATAGGGGTATAGTTATACCCCTAGTTTCATTTAAAGGTCAAATTTCACTTCATCAATCAGTTTGATTGCTGCTGCGTGATGCGATGCGATGTCATCTAGAGAAATGGTGTCTGCTTTGAAATCACCCCAAGAAGCCACAAGCTCAGAGCGCTCAACGCCCGCTTTTACTGGGTACTCAAAGTTCACTTCTGCATACATATGCTGTGCTTTATCGCCAGTTAGGAATTCCATTAGCTTCTGCGCATTGGCTTTGTTTGGTGCGTATTTCGCCATCGCCATACCAGAAATGTTCACGTGTGTGCCCGTGGTTTGCTGGTTAGGGAAGTTAATGTAAACCGCATCTGCCCACGCTTTCTGCTCTTGGTCATTAACCATTGCACCTAGGTAGTAGCTGTTACCTAGAGAAACATCACAAAGGCCCTCTTTAATTGCCTTCACTTGACCACGGTCGTTACCTTGAGGTTTACGAGCTAGGTTTGCTTTTACGCCTTCCAACCATTTCTTGGTTTCAGCTTCACCGTGGTGTGCAATCATCGCAGAGACCAGTGAAATGTTGTAAGGGTGCTTACCACTACGAGTACAGATTTTGCCTTTGAACTCTGGCTTAGCAAGATCTTCATAAGTGAAAGCATCGCCTAGCTTGCCAACGCGATCACGAGAAGAGTAGACGCTACGAGTACGAGTCGTTAGTGCAAACCACTCGTTTTCTTTGTCTTGGTATTGAGCAGGAACATTCGCTTCAATGATTTCACTGTTGACTGGCTGAACAAGACCTTTGTCTGTTAACTCAGCAAGACGGCTGATATCTACGGTTAGAATCACGTCAGCAGGGCTGTATTCGCCTTCTTGCGCAAGTTTCTCTGCAATACCAGTTTTTGCAAACATCACGTTTACTTTGATACCGGTTTCCTTTGTGAATTCATTGAACATTGGTTCAACAAGGAAAGGTTGACGGTAAGAGTAAACATTCACCTCTTCAGCAGCCATTGCGGTAGGAGCAAGAGTGGCACATGCAAGCGCAGAAAGAGTAAGCAGCTTTTTCATTGATTCAATCCTTTAGATTCGTAATGATAACGTTTATCAGTAGCGTTATTATATTCATCATAGCTTAGAACACAATGACGGAAAACAAAAAAACCTGCTGGTATGAGCAGGTTTTTGATATTTTTATTTGTAAGCAAGTATGTCTTAGTTGACTTATTTTACCGTAACGAATTCCGGGTACGCGCCGACACCGCAGTCGTGCATGTCCATCCCTTCCATCTCTTCTTCTTCCGATACTCGGATGCCGATGGTGGCTTTCAGTACCGCCCAAACTGCAAGGCTTGCACCAAATACCCAAGCAAAAATCACTGCTGCACCAAATAGTTGCGAAAGGAAGCTCGCGTCACCGTTGCTGATTGGCACAACCATGAGACCAAAGAAGCCACACACACCGTGAACCGAGATCGCGCCCACTGGATCATCAATTTTTAACTTATCAAGACCAACGATACTGAACACAACCAAGGCACCTGCTACTGCACCAATCGCCACCGAATACAGAGGTGATGGTGAAAGAGGGTCAGCAGTAATCGCAACCAAACCAGCAAGCGCGCCGTTGAGAATCATGGTTAAATCCGCTTTGCCCCATGTTGTTTTACATACAAAGAGTGCAGTAATGGCCCCCGCAGCAGCTGCAGCATTCGTGTTAAGGAAAATTTGCCCAACGGCCGTCGCGTTTTCAAAGTCAGACACCATTAGTTGTGAGCCACCATTAAAACCAAACCAGCCGAACCACAGAATAAAGGTACCTAACGTTGCCAATGGCATGTTTGAACCAGGGATTGGATACACTTCGCCATTTTTGCCGTACTTACCTTTACGCGCTCCAAGCAATAACACTCCGGCTAATGCCGCTGATGCACCTGCCATATGCACAATACCCGAACCTGCGAAGTCACTAAATCCCGCCGCTGACAAGAAGCCACCACCCCACGTCCAGTAGCCTTCTACCGGATAAATAAAGGCAGTCAAAATGGCGGAGAACAACAAGAAAGACCAAAGCTTCATACGCTCAGCAACCGCCCCTGACACCACTGACATCGCCGTTGCCACAAACACCACTTGGAAGAAGAAGTCTGACTCAAGTGAGTGATCGGCCCCTTCAGCTTGGCTACCAATTAATGCGCCAATCGAAGGCAACCAACCGCCTTCACCGTTATCCACGTACATAATGTTGTAGCCCACGACTAAATACGTGGTGCACGCAATCGCGTATAGGCAGAAGTTCTTGGTTAAGATTTCCGTGGTGTTCTTTGAACGAACCAACCCCGCTTCCAGCATGGCAAAGCCTGCTGCCATCCACATCACCAGCGCCCCAGAAATAAGGAAGAAAAAGGTATCGAGCGCGTAGCGTAGTTCCGAGACTGTTGTTGTTAATTCCATAATGTATCTCTCCAATCCTTTGAATCGTTAAAGTGCTTCAACGTCAGTTTCACCAGTACGAATACGTACGGCATGGCTCAAGTCGTAAACAAAGATTTTGCCGTCACCGATTTTTCCGGTGTGCGCTGCTTTGGTGATCGCTTCAATCACACGGTCAACATTCTCAGCCTGCGTTGCGATCTCCAGTTTGACTTTAGGTAGAAAGTCCACTTGATATTCCGCTCCACGGTAAAGTTCAGTGTGACCTTTTTGACGACCAAAGCCTTTAACCTCGGAAACGGTCATTCCCTCTATTCCGACATCAGCTAGCGCTTCTCGAACATCATCGAGCTTAAAAGGTTTGATAATGGCATTAATTAGTTTCATTGCATCCTCTCTGAAAGCGTTCATCCTGTAACGCTTTAGATAATCCAAGCAACGTGCCAACTTTTTATCTTATTGTTTTTAAATGAAATTGATTTTAAAAGTTACAAAAATAAAAATAGAGCGCACCATAATAGTGCGCTCTATTCACAAATATAAAGCAAGTGTTCAATAAACGTGCAACAAGCTATCCATCAACGACGAACGAACAATTGCCACTGCTGAATTAGCTGTTCAAAGTCTTCTAAACCACAACATGCGACACTCTCACATTCATACAGTTCGAACTCGCTCTCTGCCTCAAGCTCGTAGCTGTGCAGCAACGCATTGTCTTGCACAGTGACTTCATCGCCACAAATCATCAGGCTGATTTCGGTGCCATTTAAGCAAAGCTCTTCTGTCGGGTTACTTCTTGCGGCGGCAATTAAAGCCAGCACTTGGGCGATTTTAGTGCTCTCTTTGCCGATTTCTTCTTGAATCCAACGGCCAACAATTTCATGGTCCATTGAGCAATGGCAGTAATAGTTACCATCTAGGATGTTTTTCTTAAATTCGTAATCCATGTTTTTCTCTATTGATAACGAGATCAGGTACTATTATCGACAAATTCTCACTTGGACTCCACTCTCAAGCATGAAACTGAACGAAACTATTGCTCGGCAAATTGTCGAACGCACCATGAAGATCATCCCCTATTCGGTCAATGTAATGGACGATCAAGGGAGAATTATTGGTTCGGGGGATGCTAGCCGTCTTTATCAGAAGCATGAAGGCGCAATTCTCGCCATCAACGAATCGCGTGTGGTAGAGATAGACACAGCAACGGCCGAGCACCTCATGGGGGTTAAACCTGGGATCAACTTACCCATCGTGCACCACGAGCAAGTGCTTGGCGTCGTTGGTGTTTCGGGTGCACCACTTGAAGTACGACAATACGGCGAGTTGGTTAAAATGACCGCAGAACTCATTGTTGAGCAAGCGGAGGTGATGGAGCAAATTCAATGGGACAAGAGACACAGGGAGGAACTGGTACTTCAACTCATTTCTGCCGATATCGAGCAGCAGAGCCAGCTAGCATTGATAGCTCAACGATTAAATATTGATATATCCGAACCCAGAATTGTCGCGATCATTAAGTTAATGCCCAAGGGAAACAACCACATTACTTTAGAACATATGCAGCATCTTGTTCATTTGCTCGAATACCCCGAACGCAATAACTTAGTGGGCATATTGTCGGTGTCAGAACATCAAGTAGTTGTACTCAAACCCGCCTCTCTCGTGCACGATTGTTGGGACCCAATCAAAGAGAAACAACGTGTTCGCTCACTAATAAAACGTATCGACAACGAAGCAGGTTATTCCGTCCGTGTCGCCGTTGGCGACTACTTTCCTGGTATCAATGGTTTGGTTCAATCCTTTCAAACCGCGAAAACGACCTTAGAAGTCACCCGCAAGCTTAAAGGGACCATGTTTTTTTATCACGATCACCAGCTCCCAGTATTACTAAGTTCAATTCACTACGACAGTTGGCAAAGGACACGCCTACAAGCCCCTCTCGTTCTCCTTGCACAACACGATAAACAAGGGTTGCTGTTACGTACTTTGGAGAATTATTTGTTATCAGATTGCGACCCAGCTCAAACCTGTCAGAGTCTCCATATCCATCGCAATACACTTCGCTATCGATTAGAGAAGATACAACAAATAACCTCAATAAATATCAATACATTAGATGGGAAAATACAGTTCTATTTGGCGCTAAAATTAACCTAAGAAAATTCACAATATGTGCACAAGAACAAATTATCACTTTTATTAGGCGGATTTTTTGTTAGTTTGCACAGTTATTTTTTGAGCCACTCCTTGATAATGCATTTTGCTATCGATAATTAACCTACTAAAACAATATGAAATCGATAGCAATTAACTTACCCACCTACATCATGGAGATTGTACATGGAACTCATCTTGATACTGTTGGCGGTGATTGCCTTTATCGTCATCGCTACAACAAAATTTAAACTACACCCTTTCTTAGCACTCATTTCAGCCGCTTTTTTAGCCGCCTTCGCCTATGGATTACCCGCGGAAAGCATCGCTAAAACCATCACCAGTGGTTTTGGAGGCATCTTAGGCTACATAGGTTTAGTCATCGTACTCGGCACCATTATCGGTGTCATTTTGGAAAAAAGTGGTGCTGCCATCACGATGGCAGACACCGTCATTCGCGTTTTAGGAGAACGTTTTCCAACCTTAACCATGACCATAATCGGCTATATCGTTTCTATTCCTGTTTTTTGCGATTCTGGTTATGTCATTTTGAACTCTTTGAAAGAATCACTAGCCAAACGTCTACGTACTTCCAGTGTCGCGATGAGCGTAGCTTTGGCCACTGGCTTGTATGCTACCCATACTTTCGTTCCGCCAACGCCGGGACCAATCGCCGCTGCTGGTAACTTAGGTTTGGAATCGAATCTTGGTTTAGTGATTGGTGTCGGTGTCTTCGTGGCTGCCGTAGCGGCTTTAGCCGGTATGCTGTGGGCAAACCGCTTTAAAGATATTGAACCCGATAACCTTGAACAACAGGAAGAGCTACAACAAGACTGGCAAGCACTGAAGGCCTCCTACGGCACGCTACCTTCTGCCAGCCAAGCTTTTTCACCAATCTTTGTGCCGATCCTTCTCATCTGTCTTGGTTCTATTGCAAAATTCCCATCACTTCCTTTGGGAGAAGGGTTCCTATTCCAAATGCTTGGCTTTTTAGGACAACCGCTCGTCGCCCTATTTATCGGTTTACTTCTTTCCGTTCGCCTACTTAAATCAAACAATAAGGCAGAAGAATTTAGTCAACGTATTAGCCAAGGCATTACCGCTGCGGCACCGATTCTGCTGATCACTGGTGCTGGTGGTGCTTTTGGTGCGGTACTTAAAGCCACGGAACTAGGCACCTATTTAGGTACAACACTTTCTGCGCTAGGAATCGGCATTTTCATGCCATTCATCGTCGCTGCAGCATTAAAGTCAGCCCAAGGCTCCTCGACCGTTGCACTCGTTACCACTTCAGCACTCGTTGCGCCAATGCTTGCTCAGTTAGGTTTAGATTCCGAGATGGGCCGAGTACTAACCGTAATGGCTATCGGCGCTGGGGCAATGACTGTATCTCATGCGAATGACAGCTTCTTCTGGGTTGTCTCGCAGTTCAGCCGTATGAGCGTTGGCTTAGCCTATCGTGCGCAAACTGCTGCAACGTTAGTGCAAGGCATCACGGCTATGCTACTGGTTTATTTATTAAGTTTAGTTTTACTGTAAGAGAGTCTTTATGAAGATCGTTATTGCTCCAGATTCCTATAAAGAAAGCCTTACTGCCATGGATGTGGCAATCGCGATTGAAAAAGGATTTAAGCAAGTCTTACCCGATGCACAGTACGTTAAGCTCCCTATGGCAGATGGTGGAGAAGGCACAGTCCAATCGATGGTTGACGCCACTGGCGGGACCATCATCGAACACACTGTCTCGGGGCCACTTGGCCAACCTGTTTGTGGCTTTTTCGGTTTGTTGGGCGAAGGCAAGACCGCTGTCATCGAGATGGCGGCCGCTTCTGGCTTACACCTTGTGACACCAGCTCAGCGCAACCCACTCATCACCACAACGTTTGGGACGGGCGAGTTGATCAAAGCCGCCCTCGACCACGGTGTGGAGCACATTATTGTTGGCATCGGTGGCAGCGCGACCAACGATGGTGGCATTGGTATGGCGCAGGCTCTCGGCATCAAACTACTTGATGCACAAGGAAATGCACTTGGCTATGGCGGTGGTGAGCTAGCGAAATTGGCAACGATTGACTGCTCTCAACTCGATCCTCGTTTGGCTCAAGTTCGCCTCGAAGTCGCGTGTGACGTTGATAACCCACTATGTGGTACAAAAGGCGCTTCCGCTGTCTTTGGGCCACAAAAAGGGGCAACGCCAGATATGGTCAAAATCTTGGATGAAAACTTGGCGCACTATGCCGCGATCATTAAACAGCAACTTGGCGCGGATGTTCGTGATATGGCCGGTGCGGGCGCTGCGGGCGGCATGGGTGCGGCGCTGCTAGGCTTGCTCAATGCCGAGCTTCGTCCTGGTATTGAGATTGTCATGGACGCAGTTCACTTAGATGAAATCGTTGCGGATGCGGATCTGGTGATCACAGGTGAAGGTCGTATTGACAGCCAAACCATTCATGGCAAAACCCCAATCGGTGTCGCGCGCACAGCGAAAAAGCACAGCTTGCCGGTGATTGGCATCGCGGGTTGTCTGTCCGCCGATTGCGGAGTTGTCCATGAACATGGACTCGACGCCGTCTTTGCCGTGGTCAATCGTTCCGTTGATCTGCCAACCGCGTTAGCAGAAGCGGCAGAGAACGTGGAGCTAACAGCAAGAAACGTTGCCGCTGCTTTTTGTATGACTCGCCGTTAAGCTTTGCTTAACGTAAAAAAACCGCTGAAAATTCAGCGGTTTTTTATTATCAACGATTTTACTAAGCCGGCTGTTGGAAAATCACTGTATCGGCTTTTTTGGTGTACTGCCCCATCAGGTGGAAGTTGAGGTAACGGTAGGTATCCGCCGCCGTTGCATCCAACTGTTTCGCGTACTCCATGTACTCTTCTACCGTTGGGATACGGCCAAGAATCGCACCGACTGCCGCCAATTCTGCTGAGGATAGATACACGTTCGCACCTGTACCTAAACGGTTCGGGAAGTTACGTGTTGACGTTGACATCACCGTGGTTTTGTCTGCAACGCGCGCTTGGTTACCCATACACAGCGAACATCCCGGAGTTTCAATACGAACCCCAGCACGGCCGTAAATACCGTAGTAACCTTCTTCAGTCAGTTGGTCACGGTCCATCTTGGTTGGTGGTGCAATCCACAGACGCGTATCAAGCTGGCCTTTGAACTTCTCTAGCAACTTACCCGCAGCGCGGAAGTGACCAATGTTGGTCATACACGAACCAATGAACACTTCGTCGATTTGCGTGCCTTGAACATCAGAAAGCAGACGAGCGTCGTCTGGATCGTTCGGCGCACAAAGAATCGGCTCTTTGATTTCCGCTAGATCAATTTCAATCACGTGTGCATATTCTGCGTCACTGTCTGCCGACATCAATTCTGGGCTTGCTAGCCACTCTTGCATCGCAACGATACGACGCTCAATAGTACGACGATCACCGTAACCTTCTGAAATCATCCACTTCAGCATCACGATGTTCGAGTTGAGGTACTCTTCGATCGATGCTTGAGACAGTTTCACAGTACAACCTGCCGCAGAGCGCTCAGCGGATGCATCAGACAGTTCAAACGCTTGCTCAACCGTGAGGTGTTCTACCCCTTCGATTTCCAGAATACGACCAGAGAATTCGTTGATCTTACCGGCTTTCTCAACCGTTAATAGACCTTGCTTGATGCCGTAGTAAGGAATGGCATGGACAAGATCACGCAGCGTAATACCTGGCTGCATTTCGCCTTTAAAGCGCACCAAGATTGACTCAGGCATATCCAGAGGCATAACACCGGTCGCTGCCGCAAACGCAACGAGACCAGAACCTGCAGGGAATGAAATGCCCAATGGGAAACGAGTATGCGAGTCACCACCTGTACCGACAGTATCAGGCAGCAGCATGCGGTTTAGCCATGAGTGGATAACACCATCGCCTGGGCGCAGTGACACACCGCCGCGATTCATGATGAAATCAGGCAGAGTATGGTGTGTGTTCACGTCTACAGGCTTTGGATACGCTGAGGTGTGACAGAAAGACTGCATCACAAGATCGGCAGAGAAACCAAGACAAGCGAGATCTTTTAGCTCATCACGCGTCATTGGGCCAGTGGTGTCTTGCGAACCAACGGTGGTCATTTTAGGTTCACAGTAGGTCCCTGGGCGAATACCCGTTACGCCACATGCTTTACCCACCATCTTCTGAGCAAGCGTGTAGCCTTTGCCCGAATCTGCAACGTCAGCTGGTTTGCGGAATACATCAGATGGCGCTAAGCCTAGTGATTGACGTGCTTTCTCTGTCAAACCACGACCGATGATCAGTGGAATACGGCCACCAGCACGAACTTCATCAATCAACACATCCGTTTTGAGTGAGAATTCAGCGAGAACCTCACCGGTTGCATGGTTGGCCACTTTACCTTGATATGGGTAGACATCAATCACATCGCCCATGTTGAGCTTGGAGACGTCCACTTCGATAGGTAGCGCACCCGCATCTTCCATCGTGTTAAAGAAGATAGGTGCGATTTTACCACCCAATACATAACCACCCGCACGTTTGTTTGGTACGTAAGGAATGTCATCACCCATAAACCAAAGCACTGAGTTGGTTGCTGATTTACGAGATGAACCTGTACCCACAACATCACCAACATAAACAAGTTGGTGACCTTGTTCTTTTAGCGCTTCAATCTGTTTGATCGGGCCAATGCTGCCAGGCTGATCTGGCACAATGCCTTCACGCTCATTTTTTAGCATCGCTAAAGCGTGAACAGGAATATCAGGGCGAGACCAAGCATCCGGAGCTGGAGACAGATCATCGGTGTTGGTTTCACCCGTGACTTTAAATACGGTTAACGTAATTTTTTCGGCAAGCTCAGGTTTTGATAAGAACCATTCTGCATCAGCCCATGACTGAAGCACTTGTTGCGCATATTGATTACCGGCTTTCGCTTTTTCTTCAACGTCATAGAAAACGTCAAACATCAGCAACGTGTGAGACAGCGCTTCAACGGCAATTGGCGCCAGAGCTTCATCATCCAGCAAGGCAACCAATGGTTCGATGTTGTAACCACCTTGCATGGTGCCAAGCAGTTTTGCCGCATGCTCACGGCTGACAAGCGAAGAGCTTGCTTCACCACGAATCACCGCAGCAAGGAAACCCGCTTTAACATACGCGGCTTCATCAACACCTGGGGGAATGCGGTTTTCAAGTAGGTCTAGAAGAAACTCTTCTTCACCTTGTGGGGGATTTTTCAGAAGTTCAACAAGTCCAGCAACTTGTTCTGCATCTAGAGGTTTTGGAACAACTCCCTCTGCTGCACGCTCTTCGACGTGTTTACGGTAGGCTTCAAGCACGACTTTTTCCTCTCATTGCGGTTCCTCCTTTTGTTATTACTATGATTCAAAGTAAAGGAGTGAACATCCTTGGAAACTTGGCTCCCTATTGCCCATGTTTTCATTCAATTATGATTGAGAAACAGCGCCGCAGAGGCCAAACTGTGGGCGATAGAATAGCAAATTTAACGATAAATTAAAATCTCATCACTTTGACCAACATAGCAACTTAAGACTAAAGTCCCATTAAATTTAGCTATTTATTCGTCTTTTTTGTTCAACTTTTCATCACTAGCGGAACGATGTACCAATGATCAAATAGATCGCGTCCAAATCTCGTTCAGTGCGACCATAACCCAAGATAATGGGCCCAATGGGCGAGTTAATTCCTGCGAACACACTCGCCGCGTTGTAGAGCGGTGCGTCACTGATTGTTAACGTCGTATCCGACCAGACACCACCATACTCAATCGATGCGCCTAAATAGACTGGAGCCTCAAACATGCCAAAGTCATTATCAAACCAACGATAGCGATAGACCAAACTGGTGAAAAGTTTGTTTTGTCCAATCAGACTATTGCGCGGAATACCGGACAGATTGAGAAAGCCACCGATAGCCTTAGGATCAAGGGGAATATAGTTGTTTTTACTTTGCACCACCTCATAATCGGCAGACCCGACCAAAGTATGACGCTTATAGGTCGTCGCAACCCGTGCGGCCAAAGATAACTCGTGAACCGTGTCACTTTGTGATTGGCCAGTAAAGTCACTTTCAAAGATCTCGGGGCTTTCATCATGGGAGACCAAATATTCGATATCCAAGTAAGCGCCACGCGTGGGAAGAGCATAATTGTCTAAGGTATCTAAACGATATTGTACGAATGCACCAAGGCGCTCGAAGTTACTCGATCCCGCCGATTGAATGGTGGATAGCTCAATATCCCCTTTCGCGTAACGAGCCCCCAGTTTCAGCTCTTGCCATAGTGTCGGTTGGTATCCTAGCGCCAACTCACCAATAAATTGTGAGTAGGTTATCGGGAAATAATCATAGGCATTCTCGAGTGGAGGCTCATCGAAATCAGACAATGGAACACTGCGCTTATCACTGCTGTAAGTGGTTTTAGCCGTCGCAAACAGCTCCTGACCAAAAAAGATCGGTGAATAAAACTCCGCCTCGGCTAATTTATCAGTGCCCATTTCCAAATTAATGGTCAACTCACCACCTTGGGAGTTCAGATCGGTGAAGTTGGTCGAGAGGCCAACACCATATTGGCTGTCTGTGGTGAAATCATCTTCAAGGAAAAAGCGAAAGTTAACGTAATTTGGCCCCCATGATTTTTCATCCACCACGACCACGAGTTGGTTGATCCCGTCCACTTCCTCATAGTGATAAGAGATCAGTTCGAAGCGATCTAAGGCATAGAGGTTTTCTATCGCCGCTTCGATTTCATCCGTTTTCAGTACTCGGCCAGTATCCAAATCAAGACGACGAGTCAATAGACCATCACTGTAGTGGGTATTGTTGATCACCACAATTTGATCGACGCGAGTCTGGTCACCATAGTTGAGCATTTTTCGTGCTTGCTGCTTAGCATCAATATAGTGCTGGTATTGGCTGCCATTGAGTCGCAGAGCCAGCAGCTTCTCTTTCATCTGATAGGTTGCTTTGTAGCCGGCCTCATAGGCATCTGGCATTTTGGCAAATTCGGTGGTTTCCATTTGACCAACATCTGGTCTCAGGTATACATCCTGTCCGCCTAAGCTCTCCGCTTGTTGTTGGGTGCTGCGACGAACAAGATAATTAGACAACTGATCTGCGACCACCAGCATGCTGGTAAAGTCTTCTTTCTGCTTGTAATCGGTACTGATGTCGACAGCAATAACAATGTCTGCCCCCATCGCTCTGGCAATATCCACTGGCATATTGTTAACAACGCCGCCATCGACCAACATGCGCCCATTGAGCTCGTATGGAGGTAACGCACCAGGCACAGACATACTGGCCATCATAGCATCCACCAGTTGGCCTTTATCGATCACCACTTCTTGCAGCTCTACAATATCAGTGGCCACTGAGCGGTAAGGTATCGCGAGATCATCAAATGATTGGAACTCATTTAAGTTCCCGGTGGTTTCACGCAAAATGCGCAGCATGTTTTGCCCTTGCACAAAACCACGCGGTGCGTGCACTTCACCAAAACGCAAGCCGATGTCGGTTCTTAGCTGATAGCGGTCTTCGGCCTCTTTGTCTCGCACACGACGCTGGCTACGATCGACGCGATCACGATAGCCGCTGTACCAATCGATGCTGTAAATGAAGCTTTCGATCTCGTCAGCGCTCATGCCAGTAGCGTACAAGCCGCCAACATACGCGCCCATGCTGGTCCCCGTGATGTAATCCACCGGAATCTGCATCTCTTCCAGCGCTTTCAACACACCAATGTGCGCCGCGCCTTTAGCTCCACCACCCGCTAAGACCACCGCCACTTTAGGGCGTTCTTCTTCATAGGAAGAGAGTGACTGAGCGAAAACTGTAGGTAGCTTGAGAAGCCCGACGAATACGACGAAACAACATGTCAGGCTATCGAACCACCTCTTATTAACTCGTGTCACGCTTTCACTCTCCCTATGTTTTCACTTTATGTTGAACAGTTTTACACCGAATTGGGTACGGGGACAATTACCAACTGAGCAATTTATTCAACCAGTTAGAGGATTTTTCACACTGTGCTTTTAATTCACCCAGCTTATCCCACACCGGCAGAGTGAATTGACTTGAGCAGTCGAGCGAAAGTTCACCATCGCTTTTTTGCTGATAACCTAAGGTGGTGATCTCTTTTGGCCACGGCAAAATCAGTTTCTCTGGCGTCCGCTGTTTTAGGTATTCAGCGTACACTCGCAACGCACCACTTGCGCCTGTCAGCTTGGTCGGCTGGTTATCATCTCGGCCTAGCCAAATGGTGGTGACTTCTCGGCCGTCAACCCCGACAAACCAACTGTCTCGGCTATCATTACTGGTGCCAGTTTTGCCCGCGAGCGCAGCCCAAGCAAACTGATTTTGCAGATAACGGCCTGTGCCTTGTGCCACCCCTTGTTTCATCGCATACGTGGTTAGCCATGCTGCCTGCTCATTCACTGCAGGAGAGGATTTGGGCAACGACTGATACAAAACGTGCCCCTCCAAATCTACCACAGAACGAAGGGCGGTGAGTGGCGCTTTTCGTCCTGAATTTGTCAAGGTTTGGTACATCTGCGCCACTTCCAACGGCGTGAGAGAGAACGCACCAAGGAACATAGAAGGGACTGGGCGAATTTCGTTGCGATTTACCCCTAATCTCGCCAACGTATCGGATACTTGATCAATCCCCAGTTGCATGCCAAGGCGAACTGTGGGCACGTTGAGTGATTTCGCCAGAGCCTGGTAAAGAGGCACATCACCGCGGAACTGTCGATCAAAATTGCGAGGCTCCCATACCGAGCCTTTACTGCCTTTCAAACTTAATGGCGTATCTTGCAACGTGGTGGCTAAGGTGTATTTTTCAGGCTGTTCTAGCGCCGTCAAATACACGGCCGGCTTCACCAAAGAGCCGATCGGACGGCTGGCGTTGATCGCCCGGTTAAAACCATCGTATCCCGTGCGTTTACCACCCACCATGGCACGAATTTCACCACTGGTACGATCCACGGCAACGGCCGCCGCTTCGAGCTCATTACCCGCCACTTTCCCCAACTCAGGGACTTTTTTGCTGATCGCTTTTTCCAGTTTGTCTTGTGAAATAGGATCAAGCGAAGTAAACACGCGCAATCCCATTTCGCCTTGGAAAGCTTCCCCCACTTTCTCCCTTAATTCCATCGACAACTGCTGAAAATAAGCGGGTTGTCGGCTGGCAATACGTGGGACATCTTGAATATCAAGAGGGCGACTGGTGGCTTGATCGTACTCCGATGCGGTGAGCATATTTTGCTGCATCATCAAACGCAGCACCAAGTCACGACGCTCTTTGGTGCGCTCAGGAAAGCGCACTGGATTATAGTAAGATGGCCCTTTCACCATCCCCACCAGCATCGCCAACTGATCAATACGCAACTCTTGGATCGGTTGACCAAAGTAGTAACGAGAAGCCAAACCAAAACCATGGATCGCTTGGTTTCCACTCTGCCCTAAATAGACTTCGTTAAGATAGGCTTCAAGAATGCGATCTTTACTGTAGCGATAGTCCAAGATCAACGCGATATACGCCTCTCTCACTTTTCGCCATAAAGTTCGGTCTTGGGTAAGAAAAAGGTTTTTGGCCAACTGCTGTGTCAAGGTACTGCCCCCTTGCACCGTTCTGCCCGCTTTAAGATTGACAAACATCGCGCGTGCAATCGCTAATGGAGATACACCATCATGTTGATAGAAATCGCGATCTTCCGTGACTAACAGAGCATCAACCATGATCTCGGGAAATTGCTCACGGCGTAAAAACAAGCGCTGCTCGTCGGTGTCTTTCTCCAGCATGCCCAGCATCTTCGGCTCAAGGCGCAAATAGCCGAGATCCCCTTTGGATTCCAGAGATTGAATGCGAGTTAAGCTTGAGGCGTCAAAATGCAACATCACATGACGATCAGCCTCTGGCCCATCGACAAATTCAAAAGGACGACGAATAAGCTCAATCTTGCTCGATGAAGAGGAATACTCACCGGGATATCTCGGCTGGCTCACCTTGCGATAGTTGAGGATATCGAGCTCTTTCTGCAGCTCCGGGCGAGAAACATTTTCTCCCGCATACAAGGTTTGAATACGCGCATACACCACCGTCGGCAGTTGAAATAGCTGACCTTCAAAACGTTGTTTGACCACACTATCGAGATAAATGCCGACAAAAATCAGCACTGCTACCAACGCGAGCCCCGCTTTCCAACTCAAAGACCAAAGCGTCTTCAACCATTGACGCCTTGGTGCTTTCACTGCGCTGCGTTTTTTGGTCGTTTTTCTCGGAGTACGATTGGCGGTACGCTTTCTTGTGGTCGTTTTCTTACTGTCGTTCGACTTTTTTTCTTGGGTCATGAGTGTAACTGTCTTTTGGTTTTATTGGTTGCTTGGTGAGTGGCAGGATCGTCAGGCCAAACATGCTTAGGGTAACGACCTTTCATCTCTTTTTGCACTTCTTTATAAGCGCCAGCCCAAAAACCGGCCAGGTCTTGCGTCACTTGCAAAGGACGACGCGCAGGGGAAAGCAGCTCTAAGGTGAGCTTTACACGTCCTTGCGCCAGCGTTGGCGAGCTTTGCTCACCAAACATCTCTTGCATGCGTACCGAAAGCACTGGGTTAGCACCTTGTTGATAGCGAATCATTTGCTGGGTGCCGGTTGGTAAGGTGTAGTGCTTAGGCAACCACTCATCCAATTGCTGATTCAACGGCCAACCAAGGCGAGCATTCAATGCTTCGCAGAGGTTGATTTTAGCCAGATCTTTCACCGTTGCGACATGTGCCATATACGGTTCCAACCATTGCTCTAACTCGCTGAGCAAGCTGGCCTCATCCATCGCAGGCCAAGCCTGTTCCGGCAACCACTCAATGGCACAACGAATACGCTCGAGTAGCGATTGGGATTTATCGCCCCAGTCTAATACCGCTAGCCCTTTTCTTCGGACATAGGAGAGTAAAGCTTGCGTCATTTTTTCTTTTCCGGGTTGAGCAAGTGTTTCTCTGTTCACCACCAGCTCTCCGATTCTTCGCTGCTTTTCCGCCAGTAAACGCCCTTTGCTTTCATCCCAATCAATGTGCTCGTGGCTAACGAGGCAACTTGGATTGCTTTGTTGCAAAGCCGATAGGTCTAGCGGGATAGCCAATTGGATCTGGCTGGCATTTTTTTGGCCACGCATCAGATCGAGCACCACAAGGTACTCTTCTCCGCCCAAAGGATCATCCTCACGCAGTTCTGCTCCGTGACCATTTGCCATCAAATATCGGCCAAACTGTTGGCCTCGTTTTTGAGCAATGCGATCGGGAAATGCCAAGCTAGCGGCAATGGCACAGGCCGATTCGGTCACCCGTTTTAAAGAGAAAGTGCCATTGAGTTTATTCGCCAGAGCATTAGCACGCTGAGTGAGTAGCGCCGTCTTGCTGTGCTTACTTTGCTGCCAACGATGTAAGCTGTGACAAACGTTGCTGATGTTACGCTCAGGCTCTTCCAACATCACCGCGACTGCCAAGGCTGAGGCGAAAAGCGTCTCGTCGCGTTGCTGAGCACCGATCAACATGGCGGCAATACGCGGCTCAACACCAAGCCGCTGCGCCAGCTGTCCTTCACTCGTCAATTGGTGCCCAGAGATTAATCCCAATTGCTGCAACAGTTGTTTGGCCTGACGCACCGCTGCCGAAGAGGGGATATCCAATAACTTCACTTGTTCTGGTTCACTTACCCCCCATTGCGCCAGCTCCATCATCAGCGGAGCAAGATCGGCTTGCATGATCTCTGGAAGGGGCACACTCGCCATTTGCTGGTACTGGCTTTCAGAGTACAAACGTACACAAATCCCCTCTTCCACTCGACCCGCACGCCCCGCGCGCTGAATGGCTGACGATTGCGCAATACGCACTTGCTCTAACTTGGTGATCCCCGTTTTCAAATCAAACTTTGCCACCCGCTCTAAACCGCTATCGACGACCAAGCGGATCCCTTCGATGGTTAACGATGTTTCGGCAATGTTGGTCGCCAGCACCACCTTTCGCTCACCGGCTTTGGCGGGCTCAATCGCCTTTTGCTGCTCAGCAAAAGAGAGCTGACCGTACAACGGGCAGACCACCACTTGCTCACTGAGATGCTCTAAACGCTCTGCCACTTGTTTGATCGCTGCCACTCCTGGTAGAAACGCCAGCAAAGAGCCCGATTCCGTTGCCAGTAGATGCTCAATGGTTTTCGCCATCACATTGGGTAAAAAGTCGTTCGTTTTTAACGGCTGATAGCGCTGCTCAACCAAATAACTGCGACCTTGAGATTCTATAAAACTGGCCTGAGGCATGAGAGATTGCAAAGCATGCTGCTCAAGTGTGGCCGACATCACCACTAATTTCAGATCGTCACGCAGCGCTTCTTGCACTTCAAGAGCAAGCGCCAAGGCAATATCAGCATGCAAACTACGCTCGTGAAATTCATCAAAGATCAGTACATCAACCCCATTCAGCTCTGGATCGCTTTGGATCATGCGCGTCATGATCCCCTCGGTAACGATCTCCAGCTTGGTCGCGTGGCTAACCTTGCTTTCGCCACGAACGCGATACCCCACTCTCTCACCAACTTTTTCGCCAAGTTGCTGCGCCAAATAGCGAGCAATATTGCGTGCCGCCAAGCGTCGCGGCTCAAGCATCACGATTTTTCCGCTGAATTCATTACTCAGCAGCAACTGCAAAGGGAAATAAGTGGATTTACCCGCACCAGGTGCGGCTTTGAGTATGACTTGTGAATGTTGCGAGACCGCTTGAAGCAGTTGTGGCATCACGGCGTGGATAGGCAGTTGTGACAATGTTGAGTCCTTATGCTTAAATGGCGGCCACATTGTACATAAAAACCCGCTCGTCTAAATAAGCAAATGCATTTCGAACCCGCGCTAGATTGCGCTCTATTACAAAAACGCTATAAACGCTTTCTCGCCGATGTGACCTATCAAAGCGGCGAGACAGGCACGATTCATTGTGCCAATACTGGTGCCATGACTGGTTGCGCAACCCCTGGTGATAAAGTGTGGTATTCCACTTCTGACAACCCCAAACGAAAATACCCCCACAGTTGGGAAATCACAGAAACGCAGCAGGGTCACCTTATCTGTGTCAATACCCTTCGCGCTAACCAGCTCGCAGTGGAAGCGATTGAACAAGGCTGGATTAAAGAGCTCTCAGGGTATGAGCAACTTCAAACTGAAGTGAAATATGGTCATGAAAATAGTCGAATTGATATCTTGCTCAGCGCAAGCGACCGACCAGCATGCTATATAGAAGTAAAGAGTGTCACCTTGCTAGATGACACCGAGCCTGGACAAGGCTTCTTTCCTGATGCAGTGACCACCCGTGGACAAAAACACCTGCGAGAGCTCACAGAAATGGCACAAAATGGAAGTAGAGCCATACTTTTATTTGCTGTTTTACATTCAGGTATTGAAAAAGTTGCTGCGGCGCTCCATATAGACGCCAAATATTCCCAATTACTAAAACAAGCACAAAAAGCCGGAGTTGAAGTCCTCTGCTATAAAGCAGAGATCAGCAATACTGAAATCAAACTCAATTCTGCTATTGCGTTTAACAATAGCTAGAAAAATGATGTGGTCTTCACATTGACGTTAAGTTTACGATTGATAGTTTGCCAGCACCGCCTCTTTCTGCTATAGATACCCGCCTTAAATTAGCTGCTTAGCAGTTGACTAGGTGTAAGTAGGAGATGCTGTATGCCAGAATCGAAGAAAAAAACGCTAGGCATCCTAGCCATTGCAGGTGTGGAGCCATATCAGGAAAAAGCCGGTGAAGAATACATGTCACCAGGCCAAGTGGCTCACTTTAGAAAGATTTTAGAAGCTTGGCGCAATCAGCTTAGGGAAGAAGTTGACCGTACTGTTCACCATATGCAGGACGAAGCGGCGAATTTTCCTGACCCAGTTGACCGTGCCTCTCAAGAAGAAGAATTCAGCCTAGAACTGCGTAACCGTGACCGCGAACGCCGCCTGATCAAGAAAATTGAGAAGACGCTGGATAAAATCAAAGATGATGATTTCGGTTTCTGTGAATCTTGTGGTGTGGAAATCGGCATTCGTCGTTTAGAAGCGCGCCCAACTGCCGATCTTTGTATCGACTGTAAAACGCTTGCAGAGATCAAAGAGAAGCAAATGCAAGGTTAAGAATAACCTGCCTAACATGATTAAGGGAGCTGATGCTCCCTTTTTGTTTTGAGATGACATCCATGAGCTACATCGGTCGTTTTGCCCCTTCCCCATCAGGCCCATTGCATTTTGGCTCTTTGATTGCCGCTTTAGGCAGCTACTTTCAAGCCAAATCTCAGCATGGTCAGTGGTTAGTGCGTATTGAAGATCTCGATCCGCCTCGAGAAATGCCGGGGGCGGCGGATTTGATTTTAAAAACGCTCGAAACTTATCACTTATTTTGGGATGGCGAAGTGGTTTACCAAAGCCAGCGTCATCACCTCTATCAAGCGCAAATTGATCAATGGCTGCAAAGCGGTCAAGCCTATTACTGCCAGTGCAGTCGCAAGCAGATCAAAGAAATGGGTGGCTATTACAACGGCCATTGCCAAGAGTTGCATTTGGATGAAGGGGCTATTCGTCTCAAAATGACGCAGCCCATCACTCATTTTGACGATCTTCGTCATGGGCAGATGCA
This sequence comes from Vibrio vulnificus NBRC 15645 = ATCC 27562, assembly GCF_002224265.1. Lineage (NCBI taxonomy): Bacteria > Pseudomonadati > Pseudomonadota > Gammaproteobacteria > Vibrionales > Vibrionaceae > Vibrio > Vibrio vulnificus. The sequence continues at coordinate 2,108,365 of NZ_CP012881.1, read as the reverse complement.
GATTCCTCTTGAACTCGCGCAAGAAGATTTCATCATCAAACGCCGTGATGGTTTGTTTGCCTATAATCTTGCAGTGGTATTGGACGATATCGATCAGGGTGTGACTGAAGTGGTGCGTGGCGCTGATTTGATCGAACCAACCGGTCGTCAAATCAGCTTGTACCGCATGCTCGGTCAAGTTCCTGTCCGATATTTGCACTTGCCACTGGCAATGGATAAAAATGGCAACAAGCTCTCCAAACAAAATCATGCCACTGGCATTGATTTGACACATCCAGCCTCTATGATTCTTGAAGCGATGGCTTTTTTAGGTTTTGCCATTCCCAAAGAACTTCATCAGGCCAATTTGGATGAAATTCTGCGTTGGGGTGTACAAAATTGGCACCTAAATCAGTTGCCCGAGTCGCTAGAAATCACGGCGCGATTCTCAAATGGCACGGCGTGAGCTATTATAGGGCGCAAATTCAGGCCAAATCGGCGTAAAAAAACTAACCCATGCAAAGTGATGATCATTCACTGTTGCCAGATGCACATGAATAAAAACGAATATACAACATGCGATTCCACCACGTGTCCGGAACTCGCTTTAAATGTCATTACTCGTCAAGAGCACAATATTTCGCGCAAGCAGATTAGCGACCATGCGCTAAAAGTACTGTACCGACTTCATGGCGCCGGCTTCGACGCTTATCTTGTTGGCGGTGGCGTACGTGATTTACTGCTGGGACAAAGCCCAAAAGATTTTGATATTGCAACCAACGCGACACCTGAGCAGCTAAAGCAGTTATTCCGTAACTGCCGCCTGATTGGTCGCCGCTTTAGACTGGCGCATATCATGTTTGGTCGCGAAATCATTGAAGTGGCCACGTTTCGTGGACACCACCAAGATGCCAATTCGCAGATCTCCCAGCAGTCAAAAGAAGGCATGCTGTTGCGTGATAACGTGTATGGCACCATTGATGAAGATGCTGAGCGACGTGACTTCACCATCAATGCGATGTATTACAACATTGCCGATTACTCAATACACGATTACGCAGGTGGTGTTGAAGACCTTGAAGATCGCTTAGTACGCTTAATTGGCGACCCAGAAACTCGCTATCGTGAAGATCCTGTACGTATGCTTCGCGCGATTCGATTTGCCGCCAAGCTCGACTTCGATATCGAAGAAGACACGGCAGCACCGATCGAAGAGATGGCGTATTTGTTAAGAGACATCCCTGCCGCGCGTTTATATGAAGAATCGCTCAAGCTACTGCAATCGGGCCATGGCTTGGAAACGTATCACCTCATGCGTGAATACAATCTATTCCAACAAATGTTCCCAGCGATCTCAGCTTATTTCACCGAGGATTACTCTTCCAAAACTGAGCGGATGTTGGACCTAGTCTTAGACTCCACCGACATTCGTGTCGAAGAAGGCAAGCGCATTAATCCCGCTTACATGTTTGCAGCTATGCTGTGGTATCCACTGCTTGAGCTGGCGGACAAATTGATGGATAGCCACAATTTGTGTCACTACGACGCCGTCATGGAAGCGAGCAACCTGATCCTTGATGAGCAGGTGCGTTCGATTGCTATTCCGCGCCGCCACACCGCAACCATTCGTGAAATTTGGCAACTGCAACTGCGTCTACCTCGTCGCAACGGTAAACGTGCATTCCGCTTAATGGAACTCAACAAATTCCGTGCGGGTTTCGATTTCCTCGAAATGCGTGGTGAAGTGGAAGGTGGAGAGACAGCCAAACTCGCTAACTGGTGGAACACCTTCCAAAACGCAGGACGTGAAATGCGTCTCGCGATGGTGAACGATCTAGAAGGCCCTGCAGGTGGTTCAAAAACTGGCCGTAAGCGTCGCTCCTTTAATAAGAAAAAGAGCAGAAGCCAATCATGATCACTGCCTATATTGCCATTGGCAGTAATCTTGCCGATCCTGTTAGCCAAGCCAAAAGCGCCATTGAAGCACTAAAAACGCTGCCAAAATCGCGCCTACTTGTCGCTTCACAGCTCTACAGCAGCTCCCCGATGGGCCCGCAAGATCAACCAGACTACATCAATGCGGTCGCTGCCATAGAAACCGAATTAACGCCGTTGGAACTGCTCGATTGCACTCAAGCCATTGAACTGGAACAAGGGCGTGTCCGTAAAGAAGAACGTTGGGGCCCAAGAACCCTCGATTTAGATATTATTCTTTACGGCGATGAGGTGATCGACTCCGAGCGATTGACCGTTCCTCACTACGGAATGAAGGAGCGCGAATTCGTGCTCTACCCGCTCGCTGAAATCGCACCAAATTTAACCCTCCCTGATGGGACCGAGCTATCTCAACTTCTCACAATAGTGGATAAGAATGGCCTCGGCATTTGGCATTCATAGCCAAATCCTGGTAAGGAAAAATCATGAAAAAAATCACCATTAATGACCTGATTAAGTGGAAGCAGGAAGGTCGTAAATTTGCGACTTCAACAGCATACGATGCAAGTTTTGCGCAACTTTTTGAGAGCCAAGAAATGCCAGTATTACTGGTCGGCGACTCTCTTGGTATGGTGTTGCAAGGCAAAAATGACACGCTTCCAGTGACTGTTGAAGACATTGCTTACCACACACGCTGTGTTCGTGCGGGTAGCCCAAACTGTCTATTGATGGCGGATATGCCATTTATGAGTTACGCCACACCAGAGCAAGCCTGTGAAAACGCGGCGCAATTAATGCGAGCGGGCGCCAACATGGTCAAAATCGAAGGTGGCGATTGGTTGGTTGATACGGTAAAAATGCTTACAGAGCGTGCGGTTCCAGTGTGTGCCCACCTCGGTTTAACACCACAATCCGTTAATATTTTTGGTGGTTACAAAGTGCAAGGCCGCGATCAGGAAAAAGCCGATCGCATGGTCAAAGATGCACTAGCGTTGCAAGCGGCAGGTGCACAAATCGTCCTACTTGAGTGTGTACCAGCTGAGCTAGCAGCGCGAATTACTCAAGTACTGGATGTACCTGTGATTGGTATTGGCGCTGGAAATGTCACTGATGGCCAAATCCTCGTGATGCACGATATGTTTGGTATTTCAGCCAATTACATGCCAAAATTCTCGAAAAATTTCCTGGCAGAAACAGGAGATATGCGCAAAGCCGTGGCGCTGTACATGGAACAAGTACAAGCAGGCACCTTCCCTGATGAAGCGCACACCATTGCTTAGAGGATAATGTAAATGCAAACCTTTGCCGAAATTTCAGCCCTTCGTGAACAGATCAAAACGTTCAAACGCGAAGGACGTCGAATTGCTTTTGTTCCAACCATGGGCAATTTACATGAAGGCCACTTGACGCTAGTGCGTAAAGCTCGTGAGCACGCCGATATCGTGGTTGTCAGTATTTTTGTTAACCCAATGCAGTTTGATCGCGCTGACGATTTAAATAATTATCCAAGAACGTTGGAAGATGATCTCAGCAAACTCAACGGTGAAGCAGTTGAACTGGTCTTTACGCCAACGCCAGAAATGATCTATCCAGAAGGCTTGGATAAGCAGACTCTCGTTGAAGTCCCTGGCTTATCAACCATGCTGGAGGGGGCATCGCGTCCAGGCCATTTCCGCGGTGTCGCGACAGTGGTGACCAAGCTGTTTAACATTGTTCAGCCAGATGTGGCTTGCTTTGGTGAAAAAGATTTCCAACAGCTCGCTATCATTCGCAAAATGACCACCGATTTAGCAATGGACATTGAGATTATTGGTGTGTCTACCGTGCGTGAGATGGATGGCCTTGCCATGAGTTCTCGCAATGGCTTGTTGACCATTGATGAGCGCCAACGTGCGCCCGTCTTGGCTCGCACCATGCGTTGGATCAGCAGCGCTATCCGTGGTGGCCGTGATGACTTTGCTTCTATCATTGAAGACGCCAGCGATCAATTGCGCGCCGCAGGCTTACACCCGGATGAAATTTTCATTCGTGATGCACGCACTCTACAAGCGGTCAATGCGGAGAGCACGCAAGCCGTTATTCTGATGTCCGCTTTCTTGGGCAAAGCTCGCCTGATCGACAATCAAGTTGTGGAATTAGTGAAAGACAGCAAAGAAGAAATCGACAGCACCGAATCAGAAAGTGAAAACAGTCACTGATGTGTCATCACTGACCTAAACACTTCCCGCACAAAGAATAAAGGGATTGCCATCGGCAATCCCTTTTTGTTATCTGTGAACTGAACATGAGTTTTCGTTAAGAACGCAAACCGATACCACGTGTCACTAAGTAGTGCGCTACGCCATAAAGTAAGACAACAAACGCACTTAGCACCGTAAACGATGTGGCGATCCCCACATCAGAAACGCCCAAGAAACCATAACGAAACGCGTTAACCATATAAACAATCGGGTTGATTTGCGACACACCTTGCCAAAACTCAGGCAATAACTGAATGGAGTAGAAAACACCGCCAAGATAGGTCAATGGCGTGAGCACAAACGTGGGGATAATTGAAATATCGTCAAACGTTCGGGCAAAAACCGCGTTGATCAAACCACCTAATGAAAAGACCACCGACGTCAAAAAGACCGTCGCAATGATGATTCCCCAATGCTCAACTTGCAAATCAACGAACAGCAAAGAGACCATGGTAACCATGGCACCCACCAGCAAACCACGAGCGACACCGCCCATGACAAAACCAAAAATAATCACGTAATTCGGCACAGGTGCCACTAACAACTCTTCGATGTTGCGCTGAAATTTGGCACTAAAGAATGATGAAGCAACGTTGGAATAGGAGTTGGTGATCACCGACATCATGATCAAACCGGGTACGATATATTCCATGTAACTGAAACCTTTCATTTGGCCAATGCGAGAGCCAATCAAATTACCAAAAATAATAAAATACAGCGTCATGGTAATGGCTGGCGGCACCAAGGTTTGGACCCAAATCCGAGTAAAGCGGTTAATCTCTTTGGTTAACAGGCTACAAAAAGCGGTCCAATAAAGACGATACATATTATTTCTCCTTCGCCTGTTCACGCACGATGTTCACAAACAGCTCTTCTAAGCGATTGGCTTTATTACGCATCGACATGACCATAACGCCCTGCTCACTCAACTGACTGAACACATGGTTTAACGGCTGGCTTTTCTCCACTTCGATCTCTAAAGAGTCATTTTCAACACGAGATGACACCACTCCTTCCAAACAAGGAATCGGCGAATTCGGGGCAAGATCCAAAATGAATGTTTCCACATCTAACTTAGCCAGCAACGACTTCATCGTGGTATTTTCAATTAACTCACCTCGGTTGATGATGCCGATATTGCGGCACAGCATTTCAGCCTCTTCCAAATAGTGGGTGGTCAAAATGATGGTAATACCCTGCTTTTGATTGATCTCTTTGAGAAACTCCCACATTGAACGACGCAGCTCGATATCAACACCCGCCGTTGGCTCATCTAAAATCAGCAGTTTAGGTTCATGCATCAGAGCACGAGCGATCATCAGACGACGCTTCATCCCACCAGAAAGATTTCTTGCTCGCTCTTTGCGTTTTTCCCACAAATCGAGTTTGGTCAGATACTTTTCTGCTCGTTGCTTGGCAAGTTCACGTGGCACACCGTAATAACCCGCCTGCTGCAACACGATCTGCTCTACGGTTTCAAACTGATTGAAGTTGAACTCCTGTGGCACCAAGCCAAGATGTTGCTTTGCCAACTCCAAATCGCGATCAATGTCGTAACCAAAGACTTTGACGTTGCCCGATGTTTTGTTCACCAGAGAAGAAATCACACCTATTGTGGTGGATTTCCCCGCGCCATTTGGCCCCAGCAGCGCATAAAAATCCCCTTCTTGCACGCCTAAACTGATGCCTTTTAGCGCCTCGAAGCCTCCAGCATACGTTTTTCGTAGCTGCTCAATTTGTAATGCATACATAATGTTGTATTGCTCTTTTTCTCTATGATGCCTATCAAATGACGCTTGAGTGGCGATTTTTCAACCCTACATTAGCAATTAATCATAAAAAACTGCCCGCACGGATAATAAAAACGCAGAGGAAGACCTCTGCGTTTTTCTGCGACTCATTCACCCGCTTTACACGTTTAAACAAACGCGCCTTGGTGCTCATCTTGCTCAACTTTGTTCACCGCAGCGTTGAGTGCTTCATAGCGGAATTTAAAGGTATTTTCATCCGGCACCAAATCCAGTACGTGGAACTTTTCAAGCTGCTCACGAACTCGCTCATTCGGGCAGAGTAAGTAGACATCGCACTGAGCTTCTTGCGCATCTTTAATGGCGTTTTCTAATGCGAGGCCAACGGTGACATCAATCATCGGCACGTCGGTCAGATCAAGAATCATCGCTTCGTAATCGGCAATGCTGCTGTGCTGACGCGAGATCGCTTTCGAGACACTGAAAATCATCGGGCCAGAGAGGTAAAAAAACAGCACTTTGCCATTGGCACGATCAAGCAAGCCACGCTCACTGTCTGTCAGTGGCACATCGTTTTCATCCGCGTCACTGATTGCTTTCACTTGCTTGGCTTGCACGCGACTGAGGCGCTCGATAATAAGGATATTGGAAATGAAGACACCTAGACCCACCGCCACAATCAGATCGACAAACACCGTCAGCAGCATCACGCCATACATGATCGCCATGCCTTGCACGCTCACTCGGTGCGCGCGTTGAATAAAGCTCCAGTCCAAAATGCCGAAACCGACGTACACCGCAATCCCCGCCAGCACTGCCATTGGGATAGGTTCCGTCAATCCGCTCGCTACCAGTACAACCAGCGCCAGAATCAAGGCGCGAATCACGCCAGATAACGGCGATCGCGCCCCCACCTGGATATTGGTCACTGTCCCCATGGTCGCGCCCGCACCAGGCAATGCACCAAACAGGCCCGAGATCATGTTCGCCAAACCTTGCCCGCGTAGCTCTTTATCTGAATCATGCTCTTTACGCGTCAAAGAGTCGCCAATCACGGCCGTCAGTAAGGTATCAATACAACCGAGCGTGCCCAGCACCAAAGCATCAATCACCATCGCGGTGAAGATTTCGCCATTAATCACAGGCACAACAAGAGAAGGCAGACCCGTTGGAATTTCGCCAATTCGGCGCACATCATCAAAATCAAAGACGATGACAGAAAGCAACGTGACCGCCACTAAGGCAACCAATTGCGCAGGGACATATTTGCGGTACTGCTTTGGGAAAAAGAACAGAATGCCCAACGTCAGCAAGCCAAGGAAAAACTCACTAAACTTCATGTTGGAAATCGTCTCAGGCAACGCAGACAGTGTACCAAGAACCCCACCGGCTGGCGCTGCATGCCCAAGTAGCGGGGACAGTTGCAAAATGATCAGTATCACGCCGATGCCAGACATAAACCCCGACACCACGCTATACGGCATTAGGGTAATGTATTTGCCTAACTTCAATGTGCCGATCAGTACCTGAAAAGCACCAGCCATCATGACAATGGTAAAACTGATGGCAATACCAGATTCTGGGTATTTCGCCACCATGCTGGTCAACACCGCGGTCATGATCACCGTCATTGGCCCGGTCGGTTCAGAAATGAGGGTTGATGAACCACCAAATAACGCCGCAAATAAACCGACTAAAATCGCTCCCCACAAACCGGCTTCAGCCCCAGCTCCAGAGGCCACACCAAATGCTAATGCCAGTGGCAGAGAAATAATGGCTGTGGTGACCCCACCAAACAGATCCCCTTTCAGATTGATATCGTTAAAACGATCTCCAAACATCACTCAGCTCCCTGTAAAAAACATAAATCGCGCAACTTTAGCAAAAGTTAACCTATTTCGTTAAGTGTTAATTAGATCTCATAAGTTACACCATATAACTTACGGTTTGGTTAACGGCTAAGTTTATGATTTTTTATGCCATAACTAGTCAGATGAGTACTTTTCTGCCAATTTATTTCGGGCGGTAAATTGTAACATTGTGTATAGTGATGCAAGAATTTTTAGGGAAGTAAGACGCAACATGCCGGAAATCAAGCAATTATTTGAAAACAACTCAAAATGGTCCGAAGAGATCAAATCGCATCAACCGGAGTATTTTTCCAAGTTAGAAGAAGGGCAAAACCCCGGCTTTCTCTGGATTGGGTGTTCCGACAGTCGCGTTCCCGCAGAACGCTTGACTGGGCTTTATTCGGGTGAACTATTTGTTCACCGTAATGTGGCCAACCAAGTGATCCATACCGATTTAAACTGCCTTTCGGTTGTGCAATACGCCGTTGACGTTTTGAAAGTCAAACACATCATCATCTGTGGTCATTACGGCTGTGGAGGGGTGAACGCAGCGATTGAAAATCCGCGCCTTGGTTTGATCAATAACTGGCTACTGCACATCCGCGATCTCTACCTCAAACATCGCAATTGGTTAGGTGAACTACCAAAAGAAAAATGGGGCGACAAACTGTGTGAAATTAACGTCGCAGAGCAGGTCTACAACTTGGGCAATTCGACTATTATGGAAAGCGCTTGGGAGCGTGGACAAGAAGTGGAAATTCACGGTGTGGTGTATGGTATTGGTGATGGCCGCCTGCAAGACATTGGCGTGCGTTGCTACAGCCGCGAGTCACTCGAAGTCAACTATCAGGCTGCGATGGCAAAAATCCTCAATAGCGACGTGATGAAGTTCCACGAATAGCGCCATCGTCAGATCGCCGACACAATCCGTGTTCTAGAGATAAAAATGCAATGGCCCGCTGTATCAGCGGGCCATTATTTATCTCAACCTTTGCCCACTTATTCTTGTGGAACCACTTTACCAATGAAAGGTAGATGACGATATTTTTGTGCGTAGTCGATACCAACACCCACAACAAACTCATCAGGGATCTCAAAACCAATCCACTTCACTGGAACAGGCACTTCGCGACGTGAAGGCTTGTCTAATAAGGTACAAATTTCGATAGACTTAGGTTCTCTTAAAGACAGGATCTCTTTAATTTTGTTCAGAGTATTACCTGTGTCGATAATGTCTTCGACGATCAAGACATCCTTGCCTTTGATGTCATCATCGAGATCTTTCAGAATGCGAACGTCACGCGAGCTTTCCATTGTATTACCGTAGCTAGAAGCCGTCATAAAATCGACTTGGTGCGTTAGTTCAATGGCACGAGCAAGATCCGCCATAAAAACAAACGAACCACGTAGCAAGCCGACTAGCACAAGATCTTCACTGCCTTGGTAATGCGCAGTAATCTGTTTACCTAATTCACGAACTCGTTCCTGAACGGTCTGCTCAGAAATCATAACTTCTACTGTATGTTTCATACTGTACTCAATGTTTTATCGTTGCTAATGGTGAGTTTCGTACCCGAGCAAAGTGTCGCTTAGGTCAATACGCAAACGTTCACCTGAAATTCTCGCGTAGTGTAACACTCCGCAAAGCAATCTTTAACCCCCAAAGGAAGAAGTTGTGCCAGTGCAATACGCTATTTACTATCACATCAATAAACGAGATCTCGATGCCAATTTAAATAAAAGTTGCTCAAGATAGATATCAATATTGACATTACTGTTCATTTATTCACCACAAGTTATTGACCCAATGCATATGCACCATTACACTCATGGAGCTAAAAGCAATTATTAAAACAATCAATAGGAACAGCTAAGCCGTTCCATTTTATATAAAAACAACTCATTGGTAAGGAAACAACCTATGGACTCAATCGCAAAGAGACCGCGAACTCGCTTATCTCCGCTAAAACGTAAACAGCAGCTCATGGAAATTGCACTGGAAGTGTTTGCTCGTCGTGGCATTGGCCGCGGTGGTCACGCAGACATCGCTGAAATTGCGCAAGTTTCTGTGGCGACCGTCTTCAACTACTTCCCAACTCGCGAAGATCTTGTAGACGAAGTGCTTAATCATGTCGTTCGTCAGTTTTCTAATTTCCTATCTGACAACATCGATTTGGATCTTCACGCTAAAGAAAACATCGCCAACATCACCAACGCAATGATTGAGCTTGTGGTGCAAGACAATCACTGGTTGAAAGTTTGGTTCGAGTGGAGTGCGTCAACGCGTGACGAAGTTTGGCCTCTGTTTGTCACCACCAACCGTACTAATCAGTTGCTGGTACAAAACATGTTCATCAAAGCCATTGAACGCGGTGAAGTGTGTGATCAACACAACCCAGAAGATTTGGCAAACCTGTTCCACGGCATTTGTTACTCGCTGTTTGTTCAAGCAAACCGCACCAACAATACTGCAGAGCTAAGCAAACTGGTCAGCAGCTACTTAGACATGCTATGCATCTATAAACGCGAACACGAATAGCACCAGTAACCTCATATAAAGGTTGGCCACGGCCAACCTTTTTTATGCCGAGTAAAACGTGGGGCCATTTTTGAGGAAACAAAAAACCGCTGATGATTCAGCGGTTTTATTTTGACTATTCGCTAAGAAGATTATTTTTTCTTCTTCGCTTTCGCGTTTGGTAGGTCAGTGATCGTACCTTCAAACACTTCCGCCGCTAGACCAACAGATTCGTGTAGCGTTGGGTGAGCGTGAATTGTCAGTGCGATATCTTCAGCATCACAACCCATCTCGATAGCAAGGCCAATTTCACCAAGCAGTTCACCACCGTTGGTACCAACGATAGCACCACCGATAACGCGATGTGTTTCTTTGTCAAAGATCAGCTTTGTCATACCGTCAGCGCAGTCAGAGGCGATTGCACGACCAGAGGCTGCCCATGGGAAAGTAGCCACTTCGTAGTTGATGCCTTCTGCTTTCGCTTCTTTCTCTGTCTTACCAACCCACGCCACTTCTGGCTCAGTGTAAGCAATTGAAGGAATAACTTTAGGATCGAAGTAGTGCTTCTTACCAGAGATAACTTCTGCAGCCACGTGACCTTCATGCACACCTTTGTGCGCAAGCATTGGTTGACCAACGATGTCACCGATAGCAAAGATGTGAGGAACGTTAGTACGCATTTGCTTGTCAACGTTGATGAAGCCGCGCTCGTCGATTTCAAGACCCGCTTTTTCACCGTCGATCAGTTTACCATTTGGTACACGACCGATAGCAACAAGAACCGCATCGTAGCGCTCAGCTTCTGCTGGTGCTTTTTTGCCTTCCATTGAAACGTAGATACCATCTTCTTTCGCTTCAACTGCCGTTACTTTCGTTTCCAGCATTAGGTTAAATTTCTTGCTGATACGCTTGGTGTAAACCTTCACGATATCTTTATCTGCCGCAGGAATCACTTGATCGAACATTTCCACAACGTCGATCTGTGAACCTAGCGAGTGGTAAACGGTACCCATTTCTAGGCCGATGATACCACCCCCCATGATCAGCAGCTTTCCAGGAACTTCTTTCAGTTCAAGCGCATCCGTTGAGTCCCAAATACGTGGGTCTTCATGTGGGATAAATGGCAGTTTGATTGGGCGAGAACCTGCAGCGACGATCGCGTTGTCGAAGTTAACCACGGTTTTACCGTCTTCACCTTCTACTTCAATCGTGTTAGGGCCAGTGAATTTACCAAAGCCATTCACCACGTTCACTTTACGCATCTTCGCCATACCGCCAAGACCGCCAGTCAACTGGTTGATAACTTTTTCTTTCCAAAGACGAATTTTGTCGATGTCTGTTTGAGGCTCGCCAAATACGATGCCGTGCTCAGCAAGCGCTTTTGCTTCTTCGATCACTTTCGCAACGTGAAGCAGTGCTTTCGATGGGATACAACCCACGTTCAGACACACACCACCAAGAGTGTTGTAACGTTCAATAAGAACAGTGTCCAGACCTAAGTCTGCACAACGGAATGCAGCGGAGTAACCAGCAGGACCGGCACCAAGTACTACCACCTGGGCTTTAATTTCTTTGCTCATTTTGACCTCTTGTAGTCATTATCCCTAACAGGCTGAGTGAGTTTTGATTTTTGTTTAAGAGTGGTTTGTTTTAAACATTTTCAGACCGCCAACAGTTTACAGAGATGTTAATGGTGTGAAAAGTAAATCAATTTAGCCTGTGAGCCAGACGACAATTCGATGGACAAAAAACACACGCGTGCTCGCTTGTCATCCAATTGTCCGATAATTCTATTAACAGAGGCGGCTGTTAGGCCGCCTCTCAATATTCACGTCGATTACAGAACCAAACGACGAATGTCAGATAGGCACTCGTTTAGGTAAGTAATGAAGCGCGCACCTTCAGCACCATCAATCACACGGTGGTCGTATGACAGAGATAGCGGCAGTTGTAGGCGAGGAGCGAACTCTTTGCCATTCCAAACAGGCTTGATCTCAGACTTAGATACACCAAGGATACCCACTTCTGGCGCGTTTACGATTGGTGTAAACGCAGTACCACCGATACCACCTAGGCTTGAAATCGTGAAACAGCCGCCTTGCATGTCCGCTGCAGTCAGCTTACCAGCACGTGCTTTCTTAGAAACCACCATCAGTTCTTCAGATAGCTCGTAGATACCTTTCTTGTTCACATCTTTAAAGACAGGAACCACTAGGCCGTTTGGCGTATCTACCGCAATACCGATGTTCACGTATTTCTTCAGAATCAAGCTTTCACCGTCGTCTGATAGCGAAGAGTTGAACGCTGGGAATGCTTCTAGTGCTTTCGCTGCCGCTTTCATGATGAACACAAGTGGCGTGATCTTCATGCCCGAGTCTTTCTTCGCTTCAATCGCGTTTTGCTCTTTACGGAAGTTTTCTAGCTCAGTGATATCCGCGTTATCCCACTGTGTAACGTGAGGGATCATTACCCAGTTACGATGTAGGTTTGCACCCGAGATCTTCTTAATGCGAGATAGTGGCTGAACTTCTGTTTCACCGAACTTGCTGAAGTCGACTTTCGGCCATGGTAGTAGGCCAAGCGCTGCGCCATCGCCTTTACCAGAAGCCGCTGCAACTGCACCAGACTCAAGACGCTTAAGTGCGTCTTTCACGTAAGCTTGAACGTCTTCTTTCAGGATACGGCTCTTACGACCAGAACCTTTCACTTTAGAAAGATTTACGCCGAACTCGCGAGCTAGACGACGAACCACTGGAGATGCGTGAGCATACTCGTCGTTTTCTTTGAAATCACTAGTCGTTGCTTGAGCTTCCGCTTTTGCTACTGGAGCTACCGCTGGAGCTGGAGCTGGAGCTGGAGCTGCTGATTGAGCTGGAGCTGCGGCTGCAACTGGCGCTGCACCGGCTACTTCGAACACCATGATCAATGAGCCAGTTGATACTTTATCGCCAGCTGCAACTTTGATTTCTTTAACCGTACCAGCGAATGGCGCAGGGACTTCCATAGAAGCTTTGTCACCTTCAACAGTAATCAGAGATTGCTCTTCAGTTACTGTATCGCCAACCGCTACCATGATTTCAGTGACTTCTACTTCATCGCCACCGATATCTGGAACGTTAACTTCTTTACGTTCCGGCGTTCCGGCGCCAGATGCTGCTGCCGGAGCTGCCGATGCAACGGGTGCAGGTGCTGCTGCGCCTGAACCGGCCACTTCAAAGATCATTACCAGTGAACCCGTCGATACTTTATCGCCTGCAGCCACTTTGATTTCTTTTAGCGTACCCGCGAATGGCGCTGGTACTTCCATTGAAGCTTTGTCACCTTCTACTGTCAGTAGAGATTGCTCTTCAGCGATTGAATCGCCAACAGCAACTAGGATTTCAGTCACTTCTACTTCGTCGCCACCGATATCCGGTACACAAACTTCTTTCAGTTCACTTGCTGCTGCAGGTGCAGCTACTGGAGCTGCTTCTGCCGCTGGAGCAGGCGCAGCTGCGCCCGCTTCTGCTTCGAAGATCATGATAAGTGAACCCGTTGTTACTTTATCGCCAGCAACAACTTTGATTTCTTTTACGATACCCGCTTGAGAAGCAGGTACTTCCATAGAAGCCTTGTCGCCTTCTACAGTAATGAGAGACTGCTCTTCTTCAACCTTGTCGCCAACGCTTACAAGAATCTCAGTAACTTCAACCTCATCCGCACCGATATCAGGTACATTAATTTCGATTGCCATTATTCTTTCCTACCTTCAATTAAGCGTATAGCGGGTTAGTTTTTTCAGTGTCGATGTCGAACTTCTTAATTGCTTCTGCAATCACAGATTTCTCAACGTCACCACGTTTCGCCAGTTCAGTTAGCGCTGCAACCACAACGTAACCTGCGTTCACTTCGAAGTGACGACGTAGATTTTCACGGCTGTCTGAACGACCAAAGCCGTCAGTACCCAGCACTTTGTAAGACTCAGCAGGAATGAATGCACGAACCTGCTCTGCGTAGTTCTTCATGTAGTCAGTCGCAGCGATTGCAGGCTCAGTACCCATTACTGTTTGGATATAAGGTACTTGCGCTTCTGCTTCTGGGTGAAGCATGTTGTAACGCTCACACGCTTGACCATCACGAGTCACTTCATTGAACGACGTTACAGAGTAAACGTCTGACGCAATACCGTACTCATCGCTTAGGATTTGAGCCGCTTTACGCACTTCGTTCATGATAGTACCAGAGCTCATTAGCTGAACTTTACCTTTCGAACCCGTGTAAGTTTCTAGCTTGTAGATACCCTTACGAATGCCTTCTTCAGCGCCTTCTGGCATTGCTGGCATTGCGTAGTTCTCGTTCATCAGAGTTAGGTAGTAGAACACGTTCTCTTGATCACCATACATACGACGGATACCGTCTTGTAGGATAACCGCAACTTCGTAAGCGAATGTTGGGTCGTAAGAGATACAGTTCGGTACAGTACCTGCCATGATGTGTGAGTGGCCGTCTTCGTGCTGCAGACCTTCACCGTTTAGCGTTGTACGACCTGCTGTTGCACCCAGTAGGAAACCACGAGCTTGTTGGTCACCCGCCATCCATGCCATGTCGCCAACACGTTGGAAACCGAACATAGAGTAGTAGATGTAGAACGGGATCATTGGTAGGTCATTTGTCGAGTATGACGTTGCCGCAGCAACCCATGAAGACATAGCACCTAGCTCGTTGATACCTTCTTGCAGTACCTGACCTGACGTTGCTTCTTTGTAGTAAGAAACGATGTCACGGTCTTGTGGTGTGTAGTTCTGGCCGTGCGGGTTGTAAATACCGATTTGACGGAACAGACCTTCCATACCGAATGTACGCGCTTCATCAGCAATGATAGGAACAATGTTCTTACCGATGTTCTTATCTTTAAGCAGTACGTTTAGAGTACGCACAAACGCCATGGTTGTAGAGATGTCACGCTTCTGCTCTTCTAGCAGAGGTTGGAACTCCTCAACCGCTGGAATCACAAGCTCTTGGGTAAAGTTAGGTAGACGCTGTGGCGTGTAACCTTTCAGCGCTTTACGACGAGCGTGTAGGTATTCGTATTCTTTCGAACCTTCTTCCAAAGTTAGGTATGGAAGTTCTTTCACCGCTTCGTCCGTTAGGATGTCTTGAAGACCTAGGCGATCACGTAGATGTAGAACGTGAGTCATATCCATCTTCTTAACTTGGTGCGCGATGTTCTTACCTTCTGCCGCTTCACCCATGCCGTAACCTTTAACAGTTTTCGCTAGGATAACCGTTGGACGACCTTTGGTGTCTTGTGCATTTTTGAATGCAGCGTACAGTTTAGAAGACTCGTGACCACCACGCTTAAGTGCGAAGATTTCGTCGTCAGTCATGTCTGCAACGAGCGCTGCAGTTTCAGGGTACTTACCAAAGAAGTGCTCACGTACGTACGCGCCATCTTTCGATTTGAATGTTTGGTAGTCACCATCGATGGTTTCGTTCATCAGTTGAAGAAGCTTACCCGTGGTGTCTTTTGCTAGTAGTGAATCCCAGTTGTTACCCCAGATAACCTTCACTACGTTCCAACCAGCACCTTTGAATAGACCTTCAAGTTCTTGAATGATCTTACCGTTACCCATAACAGGACCGTCTAGACGCTGTAGGTTACAGTTGATTAGGAAACATAGGTTGTCTAGTTTTTCACGCGCAGCAAAAGAGATTGCACCACGTGATTCTGGCTCATCCATCTCACCGTCACCTAGGAACGCGTATACACGCTGCTCAGAGGTGTCTTTCATGCCACGGCCTTCAAGGTACTTCAGGAAGCGCGCTTGGTAGATCGCAGAAATCGGACCAAGACCCATAGATACGGTTGGGAACTGCCAGAACTCAGGCATTAGTTTAGGGTGTGGGTATGATGGGATACCTTTGCCGTCCACTTCTTGACGGAAGTTGTCTAGTTGCTCAGCCGTTAGACGACCTTCAACAAAAGCACGTGCGTAGATCCCTGGAGAAATATGGCCTTGGTAGTAAACCAAATCGCCACCATCTTTCTCGTTTGGTGCACGGAAGAAGTGGTTGAAACAGGTTTCGTAGAATGCTGCAGAAGACTGGAAAGACGCCATGTGGCCGCCTAGCTCTAGGTCTTTCTTAGAAGCACGTAGAACGATCATGATTGCGTTCCAACGGATGATGGAACGGATACGACGCTCAAGCGTAGTATCACCAGGGTAAGCTGGTTCTTGGTTCGCTGGAATAGTGTTGATGTAGTTGGTTGTGATGCCAGTTGGCATATCAACGCCATCTAGGCGAGCTTTGTCTAGAACTTGCTCTAGTAGGTACTGTGCACGTTCTACACCTTCTTCACGAACTACTGACTCAAGTGCTTGTAACCATTCTTGAGTTTCAAGTGCGTCTACGTCATGCTTCATATCAGACATGGCGATCTATCCTTCTGTTGGTTGGATCTACGTTAAACTTGCAATGAGTCCGATTAAGACTCATTACCTCGTTGAATTCGACGCAAAGAGCGTTCTCTACGTGACTCTTCACGAGTCAAATCCAACAATGTTTCTTCGATGTACGCTAAATGCGAATGGGACATTTCACGCGCCTTTTCTGGCTGACCAGAAACAATCGCATCCACAATATTAGCCCGATGTTTACTGACTTTTTCCACCACTTCAGCGCGGCGGTGCAGCAATTTCAGATTCTGTAAGACATTTTGCTCGAGCAACGGAGAGAGACTACGAACAATATGCAGCAGCACGACGTTGTGCGAGGCTTCAGTTAATGCAACCAAAAATGCCATCACAGCGGCCGCTTCCGCTTCTACATTCTGTTTTGTCTGCTCTGCGCTAATCTTTTCCAGGCAGGCCTGAATACGGGCAAAGTCTTGCTCGGTACCACGCAATGCAGCGAAATACGCAGAAATACCTTCCATCGCATGACGCGATTCAAGTAAATCAAGCTGTGTTTCAGAGTGGCTGGATAATAAATTTAGCAGAGGATCAGAGAAACTTTTCCAAATGTTCTCACTGACAAACGTGCCACCGCCTTGACGACGAGTAAGCAGACGTTTGGCTTCCAAGCGTTGAATCGCTTCACGTACAGAAGGACGAGACACCTCGAACTGTTTGGCCAGTTCGCGCTCTGGAGGCAATTGTTGCCCCGGTGCCAATATTCCCTCGACGATCAATCTTTCCAACTCTTGTTCAATCACATCAGAAAGTTTCGGCTGACGAATCCTTTGATAAGCCATATTTATTATTCTTTTTCTCTTTGCTGTTAATTGGTAATACCAATTCTAAGTTGGTGCAGAAATTAACATAATTAAAACGCAACTGTCCAGCCAAAAATTGACCTAAATCATAGAACAACTCAAGCTTCAACACTTTGCTAACATTCGCTCATTAAAACGGCAATAGAATTGGTCTTACCAATTACAAATAGTAAACAGATGGGGAAAGGGCGTGCTAGCAAAACGGTTAAAGAAAAACAAAAAAAGACAAAATATTTTGCCTCATTTGCCCCCCAAGTCGCTTACCCCATGATTAAACGTAGTTAACTTTTAACAAGACGAAATAATTTTCGATATAAAAAAAGGTAAGCCATGATGCTTACCTTTTCGTGACAACCTTGCGATGGGTTTACATTTTTGCAACCGACCCCTCTTGAGAAAGTAAAGTGCGATAATAACGCCAGTCAAAACTTAAACCGGGATCGGTTTTTCTCAACGGTGCAATGTATTGGTGGCCAGTAATGCGAGGCAGGGTGATGTTCGGGTATTGGCGCATCAAGGTTTTGCTGAGCTCGCTTAATGCTTGATATTGCGCTTCGGTATAAGCGACAAAATCACTGCCCTCAAGCTCA
Source organism: Vibrio vulnificus NBRC 15645 = ATCC 27562 (assembly GCF_002224265.1). Classification (NCBI taxonomy): domain Bacteria; kingdom Pseudomonadati; phylum Pseudomonadota; class Gammaproteobacteria; order Vibrionales; family Vibrionaceae; genus Vibrio; species Vibrio vulnificus. The sequence continues at coordinate 2,090,250 of NZ_CP012881.1, read as the reverse complement.
ATACCTATCGAATAGTCATTACAACGCTCAACCCCGGCAAAACTGGATGCACCCGCATGCCAAGCGCGATCATCAAAAGAGACAAACTGCACCACTTCCCCATCTCTTTTAATCAAGCAGTGAGCCGAGACGCGCATCTGATGAATCACTTGGAAAAAAGGATGCTCGCTTGGGTCCAACTGGCCTTGAAAAAAGTCCTCTATATAGCGGCCACCAAATTGACCCGGCGGCAGGCTAATATTGTGCACCACCAGCAAAGAGATCGGTGCTCCTTGAGGCCTCGCATCAAAAAACGGTGACGAAACTCGTTTAACCCCCTCCAACCATCCTTGCGTGATCACCGCTTGCATATCATCTCCATGGGTTTGTCAATTAACTGCTGAAATTATTACCTACGCAGAGTATCATTCGTTGCCATTCCCCTTTCAAGATAAGATTTGCGATGAAGAACACACATAACAGCCAAGAACGCCTTGAATATTTAAAGCAACAACTTCCTATCGAAATCACCCGAGCGGTTGCCGATACGCTTAAAGAAGACTTGGGCGGTTCGCTAAACGCTGACAATGATGTGACTGCCGCGCTTATCCCAGCAGAGGCGATGAATACCGCCACTATCATCACTCGCGAACACGGCGTATTTTGCGGCCAAGCATGGGCGGATGAAGTGTTCAAACAGCTCGGTGGCAAAGTGACCATTGAGTGGCACGTCAAAGATGGCGACAAAGTCGAACCGAATCAAACACTTTGCACACTCACTGGCCCAGCCCGTGATTTGCTGACGGGCGAACGCAACGCGATGAACTTTATCCAAACCCTTTCTGGTTGCGCGACCATCACCGCACAATACGCCGCGAAAATTGCCCATACCGAGTGTCGCTTATTAGATACGCGCAAAACCATCCCTGGCCTACGCAGCGCGCTAAAATACGCCGTGGCCTGTGGCGGCGGCTACAACCACCGAATTGGCGTGTTTGACGCTTACCTGATCAAAGAAAACCACATCATTGCCTGCGGTGGCATCACTCAAGCGATCACCAAAGCAAAAGAGCTGCAACCTGGAAAGCCCGTGGAAGTAGAAACAGAGAATCTCGATGAACTGCGTGAAGCCATTCACGCGGGCGCAGACATCATTATGCTCGACAACTTCACCACCGAGATGATGCGCCAAGCGGTGGCCATTAACGCAGGCCGCGCAGCACTGGAAAACTCAGGCAACGTGACATTAGACACCATTGCAGAATATGCGGAAACCGGCGTGGATTACATTTCGGTTGGCGCCCTGACCAAACATGTAAAAGCGATGGATTTATCGATGCGTTTCAAATAGATATCGACCAGATCACAAAACGGGAGCCTCAGGCTCCCGTTTTTATTTGAGCTACGAAATTTTGGGTCAGCATCGCATCTTGTAAGTAACCAGATGTAAATAAAGCGCAAAGAATTTTAAATCACTCGAGTGATGCTCTTGGTGTGATTTTCACTCATCTACTCCTTGCATAATCTAGCCACAAGCTCGCGGAGCGAATTTGATAGATTAAAGGAAATTATGATGAAGAAATTAAACAAAACCAAGAAACAACAAGGTTTTACCTTGATTGAGTTAATGATAGTGGTGGCAATCATTGGTGTGTTAGCTGCAATTGCTATCCCGGCATATCAAAATTATGTCAAAAAATCTGAGGCAGCTATTGGTTTAGCTACAGCAAAATCACTAATAACAAACGTAGATATGTATATACAAGAAAAAGGAAACTTCCCTACGAATGATTCGACAGGCTTTACTGCGGTAGGTGCAACAACGACAATGAATAAGTTAGGCACTTTGTCTTTCGAGAGTATAAGTGGCGCCAATGGCACGATTAAGTTTTTATTTAACAATAAATCTTCAATAGATACAGCCTTCGTATCAATAGCAAAAACAAATAGTGGTTGGAGCTGTAGCTTTACAACTAGCAATAAACTTACAAACGAAGAAATACCAAAAGCTTGTCAGCCATAAAGAAATGACTAACCTTGCCACAATTCTTCGTCAGGCCAATCAACTCAGCCTAACGCAAGAACAAGCGTGTCGAGAAAACATCCAAGCTTCTGGTGTGACAGCACCGGAAGCTTTGTTGCAACTGGGATTTTTCCAGCCTGATGAACTAACCGAAAAGCTAAGTGCGATTTTTGGCTTACCACGCACTGACCTCAACCAATATGACTACCAAGAGCTGTGTAATCAACTTGGGTTGCGTGAGCTGATCACTCGTCACCAAGCACTGCCACTGCAAAGAAGCAACGCTGGTTTAATACTCGCGGTTGCAGACCCGACCAATATTCAAGCTGAAGATGATTTCCGTTTTGCCACAGGCGTGCAGGTGGAGATTGTTTTAGCCGATTGTCAAGATCTGCAAGCGGCGATTCGTAGACTCTATGGAAAGAGCATCAAACAGAGCCAAGGCTCTGGTTTAAAAGAGATTCACCAAGATGAACTGGCGAATTTGGTCGAGGTTTCAGATGACGAAGTCGAGTCCATTGAAGACTTAAGCCAAGATGAATCCCCCGTTAGCCGCTTTATCAATCAAATTCTGCTTGATGCGGTGCGCAAAGGCGCGTCCGATATTCATTTTGAACCGTACGAAAACCAATACCGCGTACGATTGCGTTGCGATGGTATTTTGGTGGAAGTGCAACAGCCTCCAAGCCATTTAAGCCGCCGTTTATCCGCGAGGATCAAAATCCTCTCCAAGCTGGATATTGCGGAAAGGCGTCTGCCACAAGATGGACGCATTAAGCTACGCCTTAACCAAGAAACCGCGATTGATATGCGCGTTTCCACTTTACCTACGCTGTTTGGTGAAAAAATTGTGCTGCGACTTCTCGACAGCTCGAGTAGCAGCTTGGATATTGATAAGTTAGGCTACAACCCGCAACAAAAGCAGCTCTACCTCGATGCCCTGCGCAAACCGCAAGGAATGATTTTGATGACAGGTCCAACGGGCAGCGGCAAAACCGTTTCGCTGTACACAGGCTTGAGTTTGCTTAACCGACCTGAAGTGAATATCTCCACCGCGGAAGACCCGGTCGAAATTAACCTCCCGGGAATCAACCAAGTGCAAGTGAAACCCAAAATTGGTTTTGGTTTTGCCGAAGCATTGCGTTCTTTTCTCCGTCAAGACCCGGATATCGTCATGGTGGGGGAAATTCGAGATTTGGAAACCGCCGAGATCGCCGTCAAAGCAGCCCAAACCGGCCACCTTGTGCTATCCACCTTACATACCAACTCGGCTGCTGAAACCATTGTTCGTCTATCTAACATGGGGATCGCCAGCTTTAACTTGGCTTCATCCTTGAGTTTGATCATTGCTCAGCGTCTGGCTCGTCGGTTATGCAGCCATTGCAAGCAACCTCATCCATACAACGCAACATTTGAGTTACTCGGTCTAAAAGCTGACGACTTGATTTATCAAGCTGATAGACAGGGTTGCCATCATTGTACTCATGGTTATTCCGGTCGTGTCGGTATATACGAAGTCATGCCTTTTGATGAACAGCTTGCAGAGGCGATAGTGAAAGGCGCCTCGGTACAAAGCTTGGAGATGCTCGCTCGGCAAAAAGGCATGATGACACTCAAAGATTCCGGCCTTGAAAAACTCAAACAGGGCATCACCAGTTTAGAAGAGCTGCAACGCGTCCTCTATTTGTAATTTTTATAGTTTGTTATCTTGATACTCATCGCACTGAAGGAAGCGATATGAAGCTTAAAACCCATTCACAAATCAAAAACTATCAATGGAAAGGGATTAACGGAGCCGGAAAAAAAGTCTCCGGCAACACGCTCGCGCTTACCGAGCTTGAGGTGCGTGATAAGCTGAAAATGCAGCATATCCAGATCAAAAAGATCAAGAAATCCAGTGTGTCAGTCTTCACAAGGTTAAGCCATAAAGTCAAAGGTAAAGACATCACACTGCTTACCCGCCAACTCGCCACCATGCTGACCACTGGTGTTCCTATTCTACAATCGCTCAAATTGGTTGCCGACAACCATCGCAAAGCTGAGATGAAATCAATCTTAGCCAGTGTGAGCAAAGCCGTTGAAGCAGGCACGCCGTTATCCAAAGCGCTTCGCAGTGCCAGCCCACAATTCGATGGCATTTATGTTGACTTAGTCGCCACTGGTGAACAATCGGGTAATCTTGATCAAGTTTTTGAACGCCTCGCTTTTTATCGGGAAAAAAACGAGCAGTTGCGAGCAAAAGTGGTCAAGGCATTGATTTATCCCTGCATGGTCGTGCTGGTCGCGTTGGGGGTCTCTTATTTAATGCTGACCAAGGTTATTCCCGAGTTTCGCAAAATGTTCACCGGATTCGGCGCAGAACTACCTTGGTTTACGCAAAAAGTCTTAGACCTGTCTGATTTTGTGCAAGCCTACAGTAGTTGGTTTTTCATTACGTTGTTCAGCGCCATCTATTTACTTCGCGGTCTAAGCAAAAAATCACCCGCATTTCGCTTAAAAATGTCACGCTTGAGTTTAAAGATCCCTGTGATTGGAGGAGTCTTATCCAAAGCAGCGATTGCCAAATTTAGCCGCACATTAGCCACCAGTTTCAGTGCGGGTATCCCGATCCTCACCAGTTTAAAAACCACCAGTAAAACCGCTGGCAATCTGCATTACCAATATGCGATTGAAGATGTTTATCGTGACACCGCAGCCGGAATGCCAATGTACATCGCCATGCGTAACAGCCTTGCTTTCCCAGAATTGGTACTGCAAATGGTGATGATTGGTGAAGAATCTGGCCAAATGGACGATATGCTCAACAAAATTGCCACCATCTATGAGTTTGAGGTGGATAACACCGTCGACAACCTCGGTAAGATTCTCGAGCCGTTGATCATCGTCTTTCTAGGCGTTGTCGTCGGCGGATTGGTCGCCGCCATGTACCTGCCGATCTTTAACTTAATGAGTGTTATGGGATAAGATAACCCCCACTGCTTACCTTTTGTAATCTCAAGCAAGCTATTGGCTTGCTTGAGCTATTTTTGCCCACACCACGAAGAGAACGACGATTATATGGACGCGTTACAGTACTACCCTTGGCTTTATATTGGTTTAGCTTCCCTGTTTGGCTTACTGGTAGGCAGCTTTCTTAACGTCGTCATCTACCGCCTACCAAAAATAATGGAACTGGAGTGGCGCCAAGAGTGTGCAGAGTCCTTTCCTGAATACAAAATATCACCGCCGACAGAAACCCTAACATTAAGCACGCCGCGTTCAAGTTGTCCTTCGTGCCATACCCCAATACGAGTTCGAGATAATATTCCTGTCTTTAGTTGGCTAGCTCTAAGAGGAAAATGTCACCATTGCCAGACGAAAATCAGTGCTCGCTATCCTTTTGTTGAAGCACTGAGCGCCTTTTTGTGCGGCCTAATCGCTTGGAAGTTCGGTTATGCACCAATTACCGTAGCACTGATTGGGTTTACTTTGGTGTTAATCGCCGCTACCTTCATCGACTTAGATACCATGCTACTGCCTGATCAGCTGACACTGCCGCTGACGTGGGCAGGCATTGCGCTAGCGTTACTTGAGATAAGCCCAGTATCTCTGCAAGATTCAGTGATCGGTGCGATGGCGGGCTATCTCTGCCTTTGGAGCGTTTATCACCTTTTCCGCTTGCTGACAGGAAAAGAAGGCATGGGTTACGGAGACTTTAAATTGCTTGCGGCACTTGGAGCTTGGCTCGGCTGGCAATATCTACCGATGATCATCTTACTCTCTTCGATTGTCGGGTTGATCTTTGGTCTCATTCAACTCAGATTGCAAAAACAAGGCATTGAGATGGCCTTTCCATTTGGGCCTTATTTGGCCATTGCTGGTTGGGTCGCCTTGATGTGGGGAGATAGCTTGATGTCTTGGTATCTCAATTATCTTATAGGGGCATGATATGGCTTTAGTGATTGGATTGACCGGTGGTATCGCCAGCGGAAAAACGACGGTGGCCAATCTTTTTCAACAACACTTTGCCATCGATATCGTCGACGCAGATATTGTTGCTCGTCAGGTTGTCGCCCCTGGAAGTGCGGGACTGACTGCGATTGTTGACCATTTCGGTGTTGATATTCTGACTCATGAAGGCGAACTCGATCGTGGGAAACTTCGTCAGCGTATCTTTGCCCATAGCGAAGAAAAGCAATGGCTCAATGCGCTACTGCACCCTATGATCCGTCGAAAAATGATCGAGGATCTGGCGCAGGTCTCCTCCCCTTATGCTTTACTCGTTGTACCGCTGTTGGTAGAAAACCAATTACAGACTCTGTGCGACCGCGTTTTGGTCGTGGATGTTGAAGAAAAAACACAATTACAGCGAACCATGGATCGTGACGGTGTTGATGAACAACAAGTTCGTGCCATACTCAAGGCTCAGGCAAGCAGACACGAACGTCTCGCCTTGGCAGACGATGTGATTAAAAATGAGTCAAAAGACCAAGATCTTTTGCAGCAAATCACAGATTTACACCAAAAGTACCTAGCCATGAGCAAGCAAAATCGGTGAAAATAAGTCAGAGACGACGACAGGCCCGCTAGATGACCACGCATAACTTCGAACATCCACTCAATGAAAAGACTCGCATTTATCTGAGAGTCGAATCACTGCTTAGACAGGCACATACTGCCGCCTCATTTTCAGAGCCGCACCAGCATCAACTCTTTTTTCGTTCTATCTTCGATCTCATCGAAATTTTTGAACAAATTCAGTTAAAGAGCGAACTGGCGAAAGACATTGAGAAACAGCGTCTACTCTATCGCAGTTGGTTAAATGTCGAAGGGGTTGATCAAGCGACACTGCGCTCATTACTTGATGAGGCCGATCGTACCCACGCCGCTCTTATGCAGGCACCGCGTTTTGGCCAATCATTAAAGGAAGATCGCTTCCTTAGTTCAATTCGTCAGCGATTTAGTCTTCCTGGTGGCTCTTGCTGTTTTGATCTTCCAGCTCTGCATTATTGGTTGAATTTGCCCCTTGAGAGAAAGATCGAAGATGCACGACAGTGGTTGGATAGCCTTAAACCACTCTCCGACGCATTAAACTTGTGGCTAAAACTGGCCCGAGAAGCGGGTCATTTCAGATCTCAAACCGCACTCAATGGATTTTTCCAAAGCGACGCAGAAGAAGCGAATATTCTTCGCCTGCATATTCCCATGGAGTATGGTGTATATCCGATGATTTCTGGACACAAAAACCGCTTTGCGATCAAATTCATCAACTTTGAAACTGGGCAAGCCTGCAGCCAAGATGTTCATTTTGAACTGGCAGTATGCAGTTAACGCCCACACAGAATGAATATCGCTATTTTTAGTAAACCACTTTGTTTTACGGTTCTATCTTTATGACAAAAATAACCATAGTTAAATGCCCTCAATGTGGCACCGACGTGGAATGGGGAGAGCAAAGCCCTCATCGCCCTTTCTGCAGTAAAAAATGCCAAATGATCGACTTTGGCGAATGGGCCGATGAAGAAAATGCCATACCGGGTGCGCCAGATATGTCTGACAGTGACGGTTGGTCTGAAGAGCAGTATTAACGTTTTCTAGTTTTCTAGTTTTCTAGTTTTCTAGTTTTCTAGTTTTCTAGTTTTCTAGTTTTCTAGTTTTCTAGTTTTCTAGTTTTCTAGTTTTCTAGTTTTCTAGTTTTCTAGTTTTCTAGTTTTCTAGTTTTCTAGTTTTCTAGTTATTAAATAGGGTTGATGTTCACGCATCAACCTTTTTTATTGCCGCTATTTAAGCAATCAATAAATCAAGACACCCTCGAGAATCGTGTCCTCATGCAGATGAACGAAAAAAAAGCGGAGACCAAATGGTCTCCGCTAATACTATGAGAACGCTAGTTATAGCATTACTTCTTAGCAAGTTTCTCTTTGATACGAGCTGACTTACCAGAACGCTCACGTAGGTAGTACAACTTGGCACGACGTACTGCACCACGGCGTTTAACTTCGATGCTATCAACAACTGGAGAGTGAGTTTGGAACGTACGCTCAACACCTTCACCGTTAGAGATCTTACGAACAGTGAATGCAGAGTGTAGACCACGGTTACGAATAGCGATTACAACGCCTTCGTACGCCTGTAGACGCTCACGGTTACCTTCTTTTACCTTAACCTGAACAACAACAGTGTCACCTGGTGCAAATTTAGGTAGGTCTTGTTTCATTTGCTCTTGCTCAAGAGCTTTGATGATGTTACTCATTTTTAATATTCCTAGAATAAACTGATACTAAATTAAATAGGTTACTTGCGCTTATAGTGAGTTTCTTGAATGAACTCAGCAAGTAATTGTTCCTGTTCGTCAGTCAGAGCTAGGTTTTCCAGGAGCTCTGGTCTTCTTTGCCAGGTGCGGCCTAACGACTGTTTCAGTCGCCAACGACGAATTTCCTTATGGTTGCCGGACATCAGTACCTCAGGTACTTCTTTGCCATCCAACACTTCCGGACGCGTATAGTGAGGGCAATCTAACAAGCCATTAGCAAAAGAATCTTCTTCTGCCGACGCAAAATCCCCTAATACTCCCGGAACAAACCGTGAGACAGAATCAATCAACGTCATGGCTGGTATTTCACCACCCGTCATCACAAAATCTCCGATTGACCATTCTTCGTCAACTTCAGATTGAATGATGCGCTCATCTACCCCTTCGTATCGGCCACAAATCAGAAGCAAGTTCTCATTGGTTGCCAATTCTTCCACTCCTTGTTGGTCGAGCTTACGACCTTGAGGAGAAAGGTAAATGACTTTCGTCTTACCTGGTGAGGCTTGTTTGGCTGCATGAATGGCATCGCGCAAAGGCTGAACCATCATTAACATACCAGGGCCACCACCATAAGGTCGGTCATCAACTGTGCGATGTTTATCGTGAGTGAAATCGCGAGGATTCCAAGTCTCAATCGATAAAAGACCTTTTTTAACCGCTTGACCTGTTACTCCAAAATCAGTAACAGAACGGAACATTTCAGGAAAAAGGCTAATTACGCCAACCCACATGTTTATCTCGCTCTGTAGCTTTGGAGATTAGAATCCAGGATCCCAGTCAACTTCGATCCGTTGAGCTTCGCGATCAACTTTGATGATCACTTGCTCTTCAAGGAACGGAATTAAACGTTCCTTTTGCCCAAAAGCATCTTTTAGATTTGCTTTTACTACGAGAACATCGTTTGAGCCCGTTTCTAGCATGTCAGTAACGACACCCAGATCGTAACCATTGGTGGTTACCACTTGCATTCCAAACAATTCTCGCCAGTAGAATTCATCTTCTGACAATTCAGGTAGTACAGCAGGGTCAATAGCGATCTCAAGGTTAGTCAGGAGATGCGCGTCTTCGCGAACATCTAGACCTTCCAGCTTAGCCACCATACCTTTGTTATGGCGCTTCCAGCTTTCCACCTTGAACTCGACCCACTCGCCTTTTTGGTTAACGTACCAAGGGCTGTAATCAAATAGGCTTTCGGCATTGTCTGTGTAGGAAAAAACTTTGAGCCAACCACGAATGCCGTAAGTAGAACCAAATTTACCAACAACAATACGTTCATCACTCATTGTTTCTATACCTTTCATCGACATACACTAGTTGCTTAATTAAGCCGCTTTTTGAGCGTCTTTAACTAGCTTAGCAACACGGTCAGATAGAGATGCGCCTTGACCAACCCAGTGGTTAACGCGATCTAGGTCGATACGTAGACCTTCTTCTTGACCTTGTGCAGTTGGGTTAAAGAAACCAACTTTCTCGATGAAACGGCCAGTTGCAACATTGCGGCTGTCCGCTACTACGATTTGATAAAATGGACGCTTTTTAGCGCCGTGACGTGCCAAACGAATGGTTACCATGTCGTCCTCTTTGCTTTCTCAAAAATAAAATTAACCCCAGAAACCATCTATCACTAAACAGTTTGGGGTCTCGTGCCAAAATAAAGCTCCGGAATTTTACTCTTATTAGGTATGAATGCAAGGGGGTTGTTACTTTTTCACCAACATAAATTCATTTTTAAGTTTGTGATGGAGGTAACAAGTTGAAAAGTGGCTAAGGTTTGAGGCTTGAAGTTTGAAGTTTGAAGTTTGAAGTTTGAAGTTTGAAGTTTGAAGTTTGAAGTTTGAAGAGAATACTAGGCTCTAGCCACAAACAAGTGCTAGAGCCTAAATCATGTTATCGGCCGAATGGATTGAATCCACCGCCCATACCACCCATCATGCCTTGCATATTGCGCATCATGCCTTTGATGCCACCCTTCTGCATTTTCTTCATCATCTTTTGCATTTGGGTAAACTGCTTCAATAGGCGATTCACATCTTGTACTTGGGTGCCAGAGCCGGCAGCAATACGCTTTTTACGTGAACCTTTAATCAAATCTGGGTTTTGGCGCTCTTTCATCGTCATGGAGTTGATGATCGCTTCCATCTGCTTGAACATCTTGTCGTCGACTTTATCTTTGATGTCCGATGGCAATTGAGACATACCAGGTAGCTTATCCAGCATACCCATCATGCCCCCCATGTTCTGCATCTGACCAAGTTGTTCACGGAAATCTTCAAGATCAAAGCCTTTTTTCTCTTTGAACTTTTGCGCCAGTTTCTGCGCTTTTTCGGTATCAACGTTGCGTTGCAGATCTTCAATCAGCGACAGTACGTCACCCATACCCAGAATACGTGAAGCGACACGATCGGGATGGAATGGCTCAAGTGCGTCGGTCTTTTCACCCACACCTAAGAATTTGATTGGCTTACCTGTGATATGGCGTACCGACAGCGCAGCACCACCACGCGCATCGCCATCCACTTTGGTCAGAATGACACCCGTCAGTGGCAGAGCGTCACCAAAAGCTTTGGCGGTATTGGCGGCATCTTGACCCGTCATGGCATCAACAACAAACAGCGTTTCCACTGGGTTAATTGCACTATGAAGTTGTTGAATCTCGCCCATCATCGCTTCATCAATCGCTAAGCGACCTGCGGTATCGACGATCAAAACATCAAAGAATTTTTTCTTCGCGTGGTCGATAGCGGCATTGGCGATATCAATCGGCTTTTGGTCAGCAGATGAAGGGAAGAAGTCGACACCAATGTCGCTCGCCAATGTTTCTAACTGTTTGATTGCCGCTGGACGATAAACGTCGGCAGATACAACCAACACTTTCTTCTTATCGCGCTCTTTTAGCAGCTTCGATAGTTTACCGACTGAGGTGGTTTTACCCGCACCTTGTAGACCCGCCATCAAAATAACCGCTGGCGGTTGCGCCGCTAAGTTCAGCGCTTCATTCGATTCACCCATGACCGCTTCAAGTTCACCTTGAACGATCTTAATGAACTCTTGACCGGGTGTCAGTGATTTCGACACTTCCACACCAACGGCTTTTTCTTTTACGCGAGCGACAAATTCACGCACCACAGGTAAGGCAACATCGGCCTCAAGCAGTGCCATTCTTACTTCACGCAGGGTATCTTTGATATTGTCTTCTGTCAGACGACCTTTGCCACTGATATTCTTCAGCGTTTTGGATAATCGATCCGTTAAATTCTCAAACATTGTGTTCTCTACGCTTAATCCGGCGATAAATTGGGGTGAGTATACCTTAGCCACGGAATCAGAGATACCCGCGAAACGGCTCTATTCCACACTATTGGGGATAAGTTATTAATTTCAATATCTCAACTCTTATCATTGATCTGTATTCAACGTAGCCCAGAACTCAGTTGCAAGGTATACTTGCCCCATTCTATTGACCAACTTTCAGGATATATGGACAGCATAATTGCCATTGGTGCCACGATTCTCTACGGATTAGCCATCGCCACGATCGTTCCGGGACTTGCACACCAAACGGGGATAAAGGCCAAAACCGTTTTAATTAGTGCCTCTTTGGCGCTGGTCTTTCACGCGTGGCTATTGAGCGATCTCATTTTTGAAGGGTATGGTCAAAATCTCAGTATTTTAAATGTCGCGTCGTTGATCAGCTTCATCATCTCCTTGGTGATGAGTGCCGCGATGCTCAAAAACCGTTTATGGTTCTTACTGCCTGTCGTCTATAGCTTTGCCGCCATTAATCTCTCTGCTGCAACGTTTTTACCCAGCACTTTCATTAAGCATTTAGAGAATGACCCTAAGCTGTTAATCCATATTTCCTTGGCACTGTTTTCTTATGCCACTTTGACCATTGGCGCACTATACGCACTTCAATTGGCTTGGCTAGACCATAAACTGAAAGCAAAAAAATCATTAGTCATCAATCCAAACCTACCGCCACTTTTAATGGTGGAAAGACAGCTGTTTAAAATCATTATGATCGGCAATCTACTGTTAACGGCAACGTTGGCAACTGGGTTTGTTTTTGTTCACGATATGTTTGCGGAAGGAAAAGCGCATAAAGCGGTGCTGTCTTTTATTGCTTGGTTGGTTTACTCCACCTTGCTGTGGGGGCATTATCAAAAAGGCTGGCGCGGAAAAAAAGTGACCTGGTTTGCTGTTGCAGGGGCAACTTTATTGACCCTGGCCTATTTTGGTAGCCGCTTTGTAAAAGAGATCATACTGAGCTAAACCCATAATGTACTGTCATTTTTAGGACAGCTATAACGCGTAATAGCACTGTCATTTATCAGGATAACAAAAGGAAAGATTGAGTTTTGGACGACATATCTACGGGTATCTTATTTGCGCTACTCGCGTGTCTTATCGTCATTTCAGGCTATTTCTCTGGTTCAGAGACGGGGATGATGTCACTGAATCGATATCGCTTAAAGCACCTCGCCAATTCAGGTCACAAAGGGGCTAAGCGTGTCGAAAAGTTACTGAGCCGCCCAGACCGATTAATTGGTTTGATTCTTATCGGTAACAACCTTGTCAATATCCTTGCCTCCGCCATCGCGACCATTCTCGGCATGCGCCTTTATGGTGATTTGGGTGTTGCGATTGCAACCGGTGCCCTTACCTTAGTCGTTTTGGTTTTTGCAGAAGTCACCCCTAAAACCGTGGCTGCACTCTATCCTGAACGGGTTTCATACGCGAGCAGCATTTTGCTGGTGGTTTTGATGAAACTGCTGTCGCCTTTGGTGATGTTGGTAAATTTTATTACCAATGGTTTTATTCGCTTACTTGGTTTAAAAGCACAACACAACGGTGAAGATAATCTGAGCTCTGAAGAGTTGCGTACAGTGGTGAACGAAGCGGGCAGCCTGATCCCCCAGCGACATCAAGATATGCTGGTCTCCATTTTGGATCTGGAACACGTCACTGTGAATGACATCATGGTTCCACGCAATGAGATAACGGGTATCGATATCAATGACGATTGGAAATCAATCGTACGTCAATTGGCACACTCCCCACATGGCCGTATTGTCCTCTATCGTGACAAAGTTGATGAAGCGGTAGGTATGTTGCGATTGCGCGAAGCGTATCGTTTGATGTTGGAGAAAAATGAGTTCAACAAGGAAACCTTGTTGCGTGCTGCTGATGAAGTCTATTTCATTCCAGAAAGCACCCCACTTAATGTTCAGTTACTGAAGTTCCAACGCAACAAACAGCGCATCGGCCTGATTGTCGATGAATATGGCGATATTATCGGTCTGGTGACACTGGAAGACATTCTAGAAGAGATTGTGGGTGAATTTACCACCTCGATTGCACCGAGTTTCTCCGATGATATAACACCTCAAAGCGATGGAAGTTTTCTCATTGAGGGCAGTACCAACATCCGTGATATCAATAAAGGTTTGAAATGGAAACTTCCCACCGATGGCCCAAGAACCTTGAACGGCTTGATTTTGGAACACTTAGAGCATATTCCTGAAAACCACTTGAGCATCAAGATCGAAGGACATGCGATGGAGATTGTGCAACTGGAAGGAAACCGAATTAAGTCGGTAAAAGTGTTTCCTAAACGCAAACGCAAAACAGCCTAATGACGATCAAAAAGGCCCAGTGGAAACACTGGGCCTTTAACGTTTATGATGATCTGAATTAATCGACTTTGAGCTCTTTTAGCATTGCTTCTGGCAATGCTAGTTCATCGTTTCTATTGACTGAAATACCAACCGCTAAGATATTTTGAGCAATTTGCTTCGCTTCATCTAGCGAATGCATGGCTGCGGTACCGCACTGATACTCGTTCAACTCAGGGATCTTGTTTTGGCTTTCGACTTTCAACACATCTTCCATCGAAGCCGTCCACGCCGCCGCCACTTGTTGTTCGGTCGGCTCGCCAATCAAACTCATGTAGAAACCGGTACGACAGCCCATCGGTGAGATATCGATGATCTCAACCGAGGCGCCATTGAGATGCTTACGCATAAAGCCTGCGTACAGGTGCTCTAAAGTGTGAATGCCTTTCTCTGACAAAATATCTTTGTTAGGTGCAGTGAAGCGTAAGTCAAACACGGTAATGGTGTCGCCTTTTGGCGTTTGCATGGTTTTTGCCACACGCACCGCAGGTGCATGCATGCGAGTGTGGTCAACGGTAAAACTATCTAATAATGGCATTACTTCTCTCCTGCTCTATTCGTCCTTGATGCTCAGAGGACTTTGCTGATTTAGAAAAACCAGCTTCGATTATCTTCCAATTCTTGACGGCACTGTTTTAGCTGCCAGCCATAATCTTTTGTCTGTTGTTCCACTTTACGAGCTACCTTAATGAGTGAAGGTTTCCTTTGATAGCTCTTACGCTGATAACCACCTCGACCTTCGTGATAAGCGAGATACTGATTATAAGGGTCCCATAAGGAAATCCCCAACTGCTTACGTGTTTCACTGGTATACCAACCAATGAACATCAACGAGTCATCAAAGTTAGTTCGTGAGCCGCCATGTCCTGTGGCACGTTGAAAATCTTCCCAAGCAGGATCTTGCGCTTGAGCATAACCATACGCGCTACTCACGTGCCCCCAAGGAATAAACCCAAGTATATAGTCTTTTGGTGGTCTTGCGTCGTGGCGAAAGCTGCTTTCTTGTTTGACAAACGCCATCGCGACTTGAATCGGGGTTCCCCACTCCTTTTCCATCGCTAAGGCATCTTTATACCAGCGAGGTTTCTCACGGAAAATGTCGCATACGTTACTTTGCTGCGCCGGCGGGGTAGTCGCACAGCCAGATAACCCCACCAAACCGAGCAACAACACACGGCGAGCAATCTTACTCACTCCTCTTTCAGCAGAGGCTCCTGTCATTGCCGATTCCCTATTTTAAGTAGGCAAAGTAATCGGCCAAAAAGGTATCGAAATCCACCTCATCGGCTTGTTCAATCTGGCTCTGTTTAATGAGGGAGAGCTCAACTTCTTGCTCCATTTGCTGCAGAGAGAAGTGACGATATTGATGCGCTAAGTTTTGCTCACGGTATGCACGCCCCAACTCACACCCCGTCGCTCCTAAGCTGCCATTTTTCTGAATCAAAGTAAGTAGCTGTGCAGAAAGCGTTTTTTCTGGATGGTCAATCCACTTTTCCAGCTCACTACAAGCGAGGCTGTACTGATTGTCACCGTGGGCACTGTCCATCACTTCCGCTAGCTGGCGCAGCTCTGCAAACACGCGATGAGCCCAAGCTTGTAAGCTGAGCTTTTCACCTTGACAACCGATCTGCAGCTCTAAACCATACTCGCGGCCAGATACCACCACCTTGTTCCAGTTCTCTCGCCAGCAAGCCAGTTCACATTGATCCATCGGTTGCGATTCAGACAAGGCAGCCCAAGTTAAGAACAAATCGAGGAAACGCACTTGAGTTTCCGTGATACCCACCGGCGTAAAGGGATTCACATCCAGCGAGCGAACTTCGATGTATTCTACCCCACCTCGCGCCAATGCTTCTGAAGGTTTCTCGCCATTTTTCGCCACACGCTTTGGTCGAATCGGAGCATAGAGCTCATTTTCAATTTGCAGTACGTTACTGTTAAGCTGGCGATATTCGCCATTTTCCTTCACACCCAACTTGGCAAACTCAGCCGAAGGCGTGCGAATGGCTTTACTTAGCCCTTCTAGGTATTGGTCAATGCTGTTAAAGCCAATCGTCAGTCCACTTTGAGCGCTATTGGTGTAGCCCAAATCGCTCAAGCGTAGCGACGTTGCCTTAGGTAAATACAGGGTTTTCCCCAATGCTTCGAAAGGCAGCGATGTCTCGCGTCCTTGAAGAAACGAGGAACACATTGCGGGTGATGCACCAAAGAAATAAGGGATCAGCCAACCAAAGCGGTAATAGTTACGAATTAGGCCAAAATAGGCTTCCGACTTCGTTGCTTGGCGCTCATCTTCTGTTTGCTCACCATGCAGTGCATCCCAAAAGCTATCAGGAAATGAGAAGTTGAAATGCACGCCAGAAATGATCTGCATGAGGCTACCGTAACGGCGCTTCAAGCCTTCTCGATAGAGGGTTTTCATTTTGGCCGAGTTTGAGCTGCCATACTGCGCCAACGTAATTTGATCTTCAGTCTCGACAAAACAAGGCATCGACATTGGCCACATTTTTTCTTCACCCAACTGAGTTTGAGTGAAATGATGAATATCATCCAACTGGCCCAACAAAACATCGATGTCATGAGAAACAGGGGTAATGAATTCTAACAACGACTCCGCAAAGTCGGTGGTGATCCACCGATTGGTAAACGCAGAACCCAAACCTTGAGGATGCATGGTGGTCGCTATCCGACCATTTTGGCTGTAGCGTAACGTTTCACGCTCCACACCACGGCCAAACTGTTTAAACACTTCTGGGTTTCTTGCAACTAACTCAAGTCGCGCAGCAAAATCAGTCAAAATGAAATTCACTTATATCAGAAGCTTGCAGCGTCACACCTGCAAACTGAATTGTCGGAAATCGAAATGGTCTGGATACCCTTCTGTGTATCCAAAAGGGTATCCAGACCAACAACAAGTAGCGAAGAGCTAATACTCTTCGCTACTAAATGTGTACTCTATCGGATGATTTCAAGCTCTTCTACGGCTTTATTCAACTTTTCCAATTGTGGGCGAAGCGTTTTCGCATCCCCAACCACGATCATCTGATAGTCATTCGGGTCAAACCATTTCTTCGCCAAATCGTTAAGTGGCGCTTTATCAATGTTTTCCACAATCGCGTTACGCTGTTTAAGATAATCTTCATCCAAACTGTAACGGAGAATATTACCGATCAACTGCGCTTTTTGTCCGGGAGTTTCGTACTTCAAGGCATCTTGCTGACCAACCGCCTGACGCATGAAATGCAGCTCATCATCCGTCATACCCGATTGAGAAAACTCATTCAGTTCATTCTCCATCTCCATTAACGCAGGGATGGTTGCATCGGCACGCACTTGCGCATCAAACACCACGACACCGGTTTCGAGATTGCTGGCAAAGTAGCCTTGCGCCCCGTATGTGTATCCTTTGTCCTCACGAAGATTCTGATTTAAACGGCTGTTGAAATTGCCGGCCAAATTAAAGTTCGCTAATTGGCTTAGGAACATTTCACCAGTGGCATCATACGGCAAACCAAGGCGTACCATGCGAATGACGCTTTGTGGCGCTCCCGGCTTATCCACCAAGTAGATTTTTGAATCGCTTAATGGCTTCACAACTTGCGGGCGATACAACGGCGCGGCCTCACCTTGCCATGCTTTCCAAAATGCCAACTGACTGGCCATTTCTCGGCGACTCAAATCCCCCACGACCACGATCTGTGTGCTTTGTGGTGTGTAGTGCGATTGATAAAATGCTTTGACATCAGCCAGCGTGAGCGCTTGCAATGAAGCCATCGTGCCATCACTGGAACGAGCAAACAGCGTGTCACCATAAATCACTTGGCGCGTTGCTTGCGAAGCCATCCAGCTTGGTTGCTGCTGCTCATAAACGGCCCCTTCGATCATTTGCTTCTTCGCTCGAGCGAAATCATCCTCACCAAACGCAGGAGACCGGATCATCTGCTGAAAAATTTCCAACGTTGCTGGTAAATTTTTCTCTAATGCAGAAAGCGTGACTGTCGTGCTGTATCGCTCGGCAGAAACACTGATGTTACTGCCCAACTTGTCCAACTCCGCTTGTAACTCTTCCGCACTGCGAGAGGTTGTCCCCTCCTCCATCATAGCGGCGGTGAGTTTAGCTAACCCTTCTTTACCTACCGGGTCAAATCGACTCCCTGCTGGGAAGCGGAACTGCATCAATACGGTTGGCGTTTCATCGCTGACAGCGCCTAATAATTCGCTGCCGTTATCAAAATGCACTTTGTACAGATCTGGCATTTCAGCTTTCACTGGCTCTCCAGCCGGTGGCATTTGAGCTCGGTCAAAACTGTTTTCCGCTTTACGATAAGCCAACTGATCATCGGTGATTTTTTGGTATTCAGGCAAGGTTCTCGCCGGCGTCACAAAGTTGGCTTTTTGCACCGCCATGTCTATTTTGCCCTTAGGCACCACGCTTAAAGTCACTTTGTTTTTGCCATCAATAAATTGTTGATAGGCTTGGTTGACCGAATCCGCCGTCACCGCGCGCAATTGATCTAATTGATATTCGATGCGATCAGGGGTGGCAAAGAAGGTCTCATTCGATGCGAGCTGACTGACTTTACCGCTGACGCTTTGTAATGAGAACACGGCATCGGCTTCTGCTTTACCAATGATCTGCTCAAGGCGTTTCCCATCGGCGCCCTTCTGTTTAAACTCATCTAAGGTCTGCATCAGCTCTTGATATAAGCTGGCCAAATCTCCCTTGTCTCCGGAGTCCCCCATCGCGTACACGTAGAAAGTACAAGCCAGTTCCGCACAATCTTGGAAGGCACCAGCGTCGACTGCTTTTTGCGTTTTTACGAGATTTTGGTATAGCAAGCTGTTGTTGCCTTCCCCTAGTAAACTCGCCAATGCATCGAGCGAGGCCTGATGTTCTTCACCTTTGTAAGTCGTCGGCCACGCCATCATCACCATCGGCTGTCTAATACGATCTTCCAGCGTGATGAAGCGATTTTCTTTCAGGGTTGCAGGCTGCTTCGGTGCGTTATTCACCTCTGGCCCACGTGGAATACTGCCAAAATATTTATTGACCCATTCCAATGTCTGATCGGTATCTATGTCACCACCGATAGTTAACACGGCGTTATTAGGCCCATACCAGTGTAAGAAAAACGCTTTCAAGTCATTGACGTCGACACGATCAAGATCTTCAACATAACCAATAGTTTGCCACGAATAAGGGTGTCCTTCAGGGTAAATCGCTTCCGCCATTTTTTCCCAAATCAAACCGTAAGGGCGGTTGTCATAGCGTTGAGCGCGCTCATTTTTCACGGTGTCGCGTTGCACCTCAAACTTACGCTGCGATACAGCATCAAGCAAAAAGCCCATGCGATCTGACTCTAACCACAACATTTTCTCAAGTTGGTTCGCTGGCACCGTTTCGAAATAGTTGGTTCTATCTCGGTTTGTAGTGCCATTTAGGGTTCCGCCCGCCTCCGTAATGATCTTGAAGTGTTGCTGATCACCAACATTTTCCGAACCTTGGAACATCATATGCTCGAAGAAATGCGCAAAGCCTGACTTACCAATCTCTTCTCGCGCCGAGCCGACGTGGTAAGTGACGTCAACGTGCACTAAGGGATCGGAGTGGTCGGGTGACAAAATGACGGTTAAGCCATTTTCTAAACGGTATTTTTCATACGGGATTTTGACCTTACCCGCTTGTGCTGACGACTCTTCAATCAGAGTCACGCCTTCTGGTAATGATGAGAAAAACGGCACAGAAACCGATTTTACGGAAGAACAACCAGCGAGGACAAAAAGAGAGCAGGCACTCAGCATCAGTTTTTTCATGCTTTTTCCTTAGAATAGTCCGATATAAAGCATAGCTAGCACGCTATAGCGTACCGCTTTACCCAGCGCAATCAGCGCCAAGCAAGGAAGAAATTTCATTCGCAGCCAACCAGCTGCTAAACAGAGAGGATCACCAATCACAGGAAGCCAACTAAAAAACAGCCCCCAATAGCCGTATTTGGCTAACCATCTCAAAGCGGTATGACCATGTTTTTCCTGTTGAGTTCGATTTGGGAGCAGCAAACCTAGCCAATAGTTAGTTAACCCACCAAGAGTATTCCCTAGCGTCGCGACAATAATGATGTGTGAAATTGGAAACTGATTAAGAGACAAGGTCGCGATCAAACTCGCCTCTGAGCCTCCAGGTAATAAGGTTGCACTGAGAAAACCAGTGAAAAACAATACCCAAAGTGCAGAGTCGGAAAACCACAATGCCGCCTCTGCAAACCATCCATTAAAGGTTTCTAACATTGCATATCCAGTAGTACTTTTCCTCGGGTATGCCCTGTTTCGATTTGTTTGTGCGCATCGCTGACCTCATGCATCGGATAGATACGCTGAATTTCTGTTTTAAGTAAGCCAACGCCCACCATATACAGCAAAGTATCCAACTGCTGAGGATCGGGCTCCACTAGCATCCCCGTTGCTTCAAATCCGAGCAGTTTGGCTTTTTCACAGATCATCTCAGCACTCAGCGTCGGCACCGTCACGACTCTGGCGTTGTCTTTTAAGCACTTCAATGCATCAAGGGCGACATCACCACCAACCAGATCAATCAATACATCCACATCACTCAAACGCTCTGAAGCAGGAGCAAATTGGTAATTGATGGCATGAGCACCCAAGGTCGCCATGTAATCTAAATTGCGTTCACTGCATGTCGTGTACACTTCAGCTTTCGCGGCAACGGCGATTTGCACCGCCAAATGACCAACACCACCCGCACCAGCGAGGATAAGCACTCGCTCCCCTTCTTTCACATGGGCTTTGTTCAGCGCTTGTGCTGCCGTTTGCCCGGCTAATGGGAGTACTGCCGCTGCCTCTAAGGTGACCGAGCCTGGCACCAAACTCAATGCATCTTCTTCCACGCAAAGATACTGGCTGTAACCACCGCCTTCTAATGGGAAACCGACAAAACCGGCAACGGTATCGCCTATGACAAAGCGCTCCGCGTTCTCACCACAGCTGATTACTTTGCCAGAAATGTCATAACCGGGCACCCAAGGTAATTTGTCCTTATTCTGTGCAGCTGCCCATCCCAGACCTGCACGCGTTTTAACATCAATAGGATTAATCCCTGAAAAATAGACTTTAATGACGACCTGACCAGGTTTGGGTTCAGGCATTTGACTTGAACGGATAGCCAGTACATCAGGGCCACCAAATTCTGTAATAACGATTTGCTTATTTTCCATAATCAGCCGTTCCTAAGGACAAAAAGAAAGGGATGCCGAAGCATCCCTTTGACTATAAACCATTTTGTTAACCGAAGTTAATTGTGATGGCACAATTTGACTTACATTTCACAGCGAAGTTAGCCAACCAGAGCCAACAGCACACCGGCGGCTACCGCACTGCCCAGAACACCCGCCACATTCGGCCCCATCGCATGCATCAACAAAAAGTTTTGCGGGTTTGCTTCAAGCCCTACTTTGTTAACCACGCGAGCCGCCATAGGCACCGCTGATACACCAGCAGCCCCAATCAACGGGTTGATGTCTTCTTCCGAGAACTTGTTGAGTAGCTTCGCCATCAGCACCCCCGCGCCAGTCCCAATACTGAACGCTGCAGCACCTAATGCAAGAATGCCCAAAGTCTCCACATTCAAGAAGTGCTCAGCTTGTAGCTTCGAGCCTACGCCTAAACCCAGGAAAATCGTCACGATGTTGATCAGCTCATTTTGCGCGGTTTTCGACAAACGCTCCACCACACCCGCTTCACGCATCAAGTTCCCCAGACAGAACATCCCTACCAGCGGTGTTGCAGAGGGAAGGAACAAGATGGTCATCACCAATACCGCCAATGGGAAAAGCACTTTCTCCACTTTTCCGACATGGCGAAGTTGAGCCATTTTGATCTTACGCTCTTCCGGTGTCGTGAGCGCCTTCATGATAGGCGGCTGGATAATAGGAACCAAAGCCATGTAACTGTATGCCGCTACCGCAATCGCACCGAGTAAATCGGGAGAGAGACGGCTTGCGAGGAAAATGGCCGTTGGACCATCCGCGCCACCGATGATGGCGATGGACGACGCATCCTCCATGGAAAACTCCATGCCCGGCACATAGTTCAATAGAATCGCACCAAACAGCGTAGCAAAAATACCAAACTGCGCGGCGGCACCGAGCCATAAGGTTTTAGGGTTGGCAATCAAGGCACCAAAATCCGTCATTGCCCCCACGCCCATAAAAATAAGCAGTGGGAAAACGCCAGATTCAATACCAATGTAGTAGACGTAGTAAAGCAACCCACCCGGCTCGGTAAAGCCCGCATTCGGGATATTAGCCAAAATGGCACCAAAGCCAATAGGCAGCAGAAGTAAAGGCTCAAAGCCTTTGCTAATGGCTAAAAACAGCAGTACACAGCCTACTGCGATCATACAGATTTGCCCGAGTTCAAAGTGGGCAATTCCCGTTTCAGACCAAAGCGTGATTAATCCATCCATGGTACATCCTTACGCCAAACTCAGTAGAGGTGAGCCTACTGTCACGGCATCTCCCTCTTTCACATTCAGTTCATGCACCACACCACTACGAGCAGCGCGGACTTCAGTTTCCATTTTCATCGCTTCGAGGATCAGCAGAATATCGCCCTCTTCAACCGAGCTTCCTGCTTGAACATGAACTTTGAAGATGTTACCTGCAAGCGGAGCCGATACAGCCTCTGCATCGCTTGGTGCTGCCGCAACAGGAGCCGCGATAGGAGTACTCGCTGGCGCAGCGGCTGGTGTCACCGATGTCAATTGACCTTCTGGCCCTACTTCAACATGGAATACCTGACCATCAACACGGACACTATAAGCTTCAACGGCACCATTAGCGGCTTTGGTCGCCGTTGGCTGAGCCACCTCAAGAGTTGGTGCTGGCTCAAATGCATCAGGATTACCACGATTCTTAAGGAACTTCAGGCCAACTTGCGGGAAGAGTGCGTAAGTTAGAACGTCATCAACACTCTCTTTAGCCAATTGAATGCCTTCTGATTGTGCTTTTGCCAACAGTTCGTCTGTCAATGTATGCAATTCCGCTTCAAGTAAATCAGCAGGTCGACAAGTGACAGCTTCAGCGCCGTTTAGTACACGAGCTTGCAACTGCGCATTCACTGGAGCAGGTGCGGCGCCATATTCGCCTTTGAGAACGCCTGCCGTTTCTTTGGTGATGCTCTTATAACGCTCGCCCGTCAGGACGTTGATGACCGCTTGAGTGCCGACAATTTGCGAGGTTGGGGTCACCAATGGAATAAATCCAAGATCTTCACGCACGCGAGGGATCTCTTCAAGGACTTCGTCGATACGATCCGCCGCGCCTTGCTCTTTCAATTGGCTTTCCATGTTGGTCAGCATACCACCAGGAACTTGAGCAATCAGAATGCGAGAATCCACCCCTTTCAATTGCCCTTCAAACTTAGCGTACTTCTTACGAACTTCACGGAAATACGCTGCAATAGGTTCTATTTGAGCAAGGTCCAAATTGGTATCACGCTCAGTACCTTGCAACATCGCCACAACGGTTTCCGTTGGCGTATGCCCGTAGGTGCAACTCATAGATGAAATCGCAGTATCCAAAATATCGATGCCCGACTCTACCGCCTTAATTGCCGTCGCGGTCGACAAACCCGTAGTGGCATGGCAGTGCAGTGCCAATGGGATATCACAAGAGGCTTTAATGCGCGTAATCAATTCTTGCGCTTCATAAGGCTTAAGTAAGCCAGACATGTCTTTGATACAAAGCGAGTGACAACCCAAGTCTTCTAAACGTTTGGCGAGATCGACCCAAGTATCGGTATTGTGAACTGGGCTGGTAGTGTAAGAAAGCGTTCCTTGCGCATGTGCACCAACGTCCACCGTTGCTTTAACTGCTTTTTGGAAGTTACGCACGTCGTTCATCGCATCAAAGATACGGAAAACATCCATACCGTTGGCATGAGCACGTTCAACAAACTTCTCAACCACATCATCAGCATAATGACGATAACCCAGCAGATTTTGACCACGTAGTAGCATCTGCATTGGTGTATTCGGCATTGCTTTCTTCAGTTCACGCAAACGCTCCCACGGATCTTCCCCTAAAAAACGAATACACGCATCAAAGGTGGCACCACCCCAGGTTTCGAGCGACCAATAACCCACTTTATCCAACTCTGCTGCAATAGGCAGCATGTCTTCTATGCGCATTCGAGTCGCAAACAGTGATTGATGGGCGTCACGTAGGACCACATCCGTAATTGCTAGTGGCTTAGACATGCTCATAAACTCCTTTTATTCCTTTGTTGTACTACTTCGCAACCGAGGCGCGATGCTGATGAATCGCTGCAGAAATTGCCGCGACGACCTGTGGACTCACTGTTGAAGTGTGGTTGGTTTGATTCTTTGCCGCTTTAGGCGCTGTGATCGGTGGTGGTACTTCTTGCGGTACCAATTTCGACATCAAGCGAACGAGGAAAATAAGAATGGTGAGAAAAATAAATACGACCCCCATTCCCGTTACCATTAGGGCTGCCGCATCAACTAAGAGGCTTCCAATATTTGTCATCTTGCTTCCTTTCTGTGTCATCCTGACATAACGCAGGACATGATTTATACACAATCCCGACCAATCGATTATCTAGATTGGTTAAATATTGTCAATTTTGTTTAAAAAGGTTTCAGAGCATCCAGCACTCTTGGTTGCTTTTTCACCACACAGATCACATAAACTAAAATATTTGCCCAAATTCCTGATACTTAATATGGACATTCATCAATTTACTGCAGAAGTTCGAACAAAACTGCGATAGAGATAAAAAAACATCAATAAGCTTTTGAATTATAAGAACTAAAAACAACAACAAATTTAACATTTTAGAAACATTTAAATGCATATTGTTTCTTTGGAGTAGTAAAGAATGGCATTCATGAGCGAGATGAGCGAGATGAGCGAGATGAGCGAGATGAGAAACACTCGCTAAGAATAAATCGATTGTCC
This sequence comes from Vibrio vulnificus NBRC 15645 = ATCC 27562, assembly GCF_002224265.1. Classification (NCBI taxonomy): domain Bacteria; kingdom Pseudomonadati; phylum Pseudomonadota; class Gammaproteobacteria; order Vibrionales; family Vibrionaceae; genus Vibrio; species Vibrio vulnificus. The sequence continues at coordinate 2,065,287 of NZ_CP012881.1, read as the reverse complement.
AGAAATGAAGATCAAGGGGATTTTAAAATCCAATGCTCACAAGCACAAAACGTAGACATAAGAAAAAACCCTGCATTTTCATGCAGGGTTTTAAATAATGGCGCGCTCGAGAGGATTCGAACCTCTGACCGCCTGGTTCGTAGCCAGGTACTCTATCCAGCTGAGCTACGAGCGCGCAATATTCTGTTGTTTACCTTGTCACTTCCATAAGTGAAAGTGGCGCGTCCGAGAGGATTCGAACCTCTGACCGCCTGGTTCGTAGCCAGGTACTCTATCCAGCTGAGCTACGGACGCGCAGGTGTTTGATATCAAAACCGCTTACACTATTTCAATATCAGGAGCGAAGCCCCTTTAATCGTTAAAAGAATATTCATTTGAAGAAATGGCGCGCTCGAGAGGATTCGAACCTCTGACCGCCTGGTTCGTAGCCAGGTACTCTATCCAGCTGAGCTACGAGCGCGCAATATATTCTTTAATTTACCTTTTCACCTTCGAAAGAGAAGGTGGCGCGTCCGAGAGGATTCGAACCTCTGACCGCCTGGTTCGTAGCCAGGTACTCTATCCAGCTGAGCTACGGACGCGCAGGTGTTTGATATCAAAACCGCTTTCGCTATTCCAATATCAGGAGCTTAGCCCCTTTATTCTGTAAAAGAAATTTCCAGTAGAAGAGATGGCGCGCTCGAGAGGATTCGAACCTCTGACCGCCTGGTTCGTAGCCAGGTACTCTATCCAGCTGAGCTACGAGCGCGCAATATTCTCTACCAAGAGAGTTGTGAAGTCTATCACAAATAATTTCTTTTGGAACAAAAAAATTGACTCACTTGTCAATAAATGGCGGTGAAGGAGGGATTCGAACCCTCGATACGGGATAAACCGTATACTCCCTTAGCAGGGGAGCGCCTTCAGCCTCTCGGCCACCTCACCGTCTTTTGTTCCGTTTTACGATATGGCGCGCTCGAGAGGATTCGAACCTCTGACCGCCTGGTTCGTAGCCAGGTACTCTATCCAGCTGAGCTACGAGCGCGCAATTCATCGTAAAACGATTGTGCAAGAATGGCGGTGAAGGAGGGATTCGAACCCTCGATACGGGATAAACCGTATACTCCCTTAGCAGGGGAGCGCCTTCAGCCTCTCGGCCACCTCACCGTCTTGCGGAGGCACATATTACGATTTACCAAAAATAAGTCAAACATTTTCTTTGAAAAAATAGCGCAATACCGCTCAAGCGTTGCCTATTTAATCAATACGTGTAATTAATGAACTTTGTTGCTGTAAAAACAACCTTTAAGCAAGAAAATGACCTTATTGCCGTGCGATGAAATGCACGACCAAATGAGCAAAATTATCTGAGCAATCACTTACAAAACTTTCTTGTGCTAAACACAAAGCTACCCCATCTTAAATTGCCAAGTTGGAAGGTGTTTCACCACCTTGTTTTCTCACCCCCGGAACAAAGCATTCAAGAAAATGCAGATATAAAAAAGGCTGACCTTTATGGCCAGCCTCTATCATTCAGAGATTAAGCTTAGTAGTTACCTGGGGTAACGTTGCCTTTCTCAGCCTGAATGCGCATGTAGATCTCTTCACGGTGTACAGAAACGTCTTTAGGAGCGTTCACACCAATACGAACCTGGTTGCCTTTAACACCCAGTACCGTTACTGTCACTTCGTCACCAATCATCAGTGTTTCGCCTACGCGGCGAGTCAAAATTAGCATTCTTTGCTCCTTGAGTAATCTCTAAATCTCTAGCTACGAGGCTATTATCCAACAAAAGTTATATTTTCGTAAACTACCATGTTTGTGAAAATTAACCTAAAAAGGCTTGTTTCTGCTGAATATTTAAGGCTTCGTTAGAACTAATATAAGCATCGTGCAGTATGTTTGCTGCCTGATCGACACTCTCAGGAGATACAACTAACATACTGGACAACGGCGTCACACATTGATGACGAATCGCTATACCTTGTGTTGTCAGTGCATCACATGCATGTTGCATCAATGAATTTGCTTCAAGACCGACGACGGTCAACAAGCTTACTGCTTCACTATTACGGATTTTATCGCTGAAAACCAGATCCAACTTAGCACAAGCATCCTGTTTTATCATGATACCTGCCCAATCTGCTTCTTCGATCACATTCCAAATTTCAATACCCAACATCTGACATTGCTTTGTCAGGCTGGATAAAGACTCTTTAGAGACCTTAATCATGGCAAGATCGCGTTGCAGTGCTATACCGCATACAGCTTGTGTGCCAGTTTCTCCTTTAACCAGACTCCCTTCATTAATCTCGAAGGTCGAAAGCACGCGTAGCGGCACCTCATTTTCCCAAGCGAATTGAACGCAAGGCAAATGCAGTACTTTAGCTCCTTTTCTGGCCATCTCTTCCATGGAAGGAAAATCAATAATGTCCAGTTTCTGAGCCGTTTTAACCACACGTGGATCACACGTATAAATACCATCAACGTCGGTAAAGATTTGACATTCATCAGCCGCTAATGCGCCAGCTAATGTCACGGCACTCGTATCGGAGCCGCCTCGACCTAAAGTGGTGATATCCCCATTTTCATTCACACCCTGAAAACCTGCGACAATCACGATCTGATCTTGTTTAAGCAGCTCGTTAATTGGCGTCGTATCAATGTGTTTAATCGTCGCGTCATTGTGCTGAGTATCCGTCACAATATTCGCTTGTGCTCCGGTAAGTGAGCGCGCTGCATAGCCTAATTTATTCAGCGTCATTGCTAGCAGTGCCATAGACACTTGCTCACCAGCAGAGAGCAAAACATCAAGTTCCCGGGCCGTAGGTACACTATCTACCTGCTTAGCCAAGTCCAATAGTCGGTTGGTTTCACCTGCCATCGCAGAGACAACAACGACAACTTGATTACCATCATTTTTCGCCTTAATGATGTGTTCAGCCACTGTATGAATTCTTTCAATCGAACCCATAGAGGTTCCGCCGAACTTTTGCACGATAAGGGATTTTTTCACCAGTCTTCACCTTCCCAAGACCAAAGTCTCATTCGGACCACTTCCTATTTGATCTGACAAATATTCCGCAGTAGTTACATAAAAAACCAAGCAGTTTAATTGGTCTGTTTAAATTTCCGCCAATTAAACCACTTGGTTGACACAAAAAAAATACGCTCAATCAAAAAAACTTTGATTGAGCGTTATGATTTATAAATTAAAGACGTTCAGCGATCCACGCGTCGACAGATGCCAGAGCTGAAGGTAGAGCCGAGCTATCGGTACCACCAGCCTGTGCCATATCAGGACGGCCGCCACCTTTACCACCCACTTGCTGCGCAACCATGTTAACAAGCTCGCCTGCTTTCACTTTTGAAGTCAAATCTTGGGTCACGCCCGCGATCAAACCCACTTTATCATCAGCAACGTTACCCAACATAATGATGCCGCTGCCCATTTGGTTTTTCAGCTCATCCACCATGCCGCGCAGCGCTTTGTTATCAGCACCGTCAAGTTTCGCTACTAAGACTTTCACACCCGCAATTTCTTTTACTTGATCAATCAAGTTTGCGCTTGCTTGTGAAGCCAGCTTGTCTTTAAGCTGTTGAATTTCTTTTTCTAGCGACTTCGCTTTATTCGCTGCATCTTGAAGTTTCTCTTCAAACTTACGAGCTTGTGCGTCAATCGCCTCAAGCGCAGCTTCGCCAGTTACCGCTTCAATACGGCGAATACCCGCAGCAATACCACCTTCTGAAGTGATCTTGAACAAGCCAATATCACCAGTATTTGATGCGTGAATACCACCACAAAGTTCGGTAGAGAAATCACCCATAGACAACACACGAACTTCGTCATCGTATTTCTCACCGAACAACGCCATAGCGCCTTTCTGCTTCGCCGATTCGATGTCCATGATGTTAGTTTCAATGACATGGTTACGACGAATCTGAGCATTCACTAGACGTTCAACTTCTTTCAACTCTGCTGCTGTGACAGCTTCTAGATGTGAGAAGTCAAAACGTAAGTTCTCAGCCTTCACCAATGAGCCTTTTTGCGCTACGTGTTCACCTAGAACTTGGCGTAGAGCAGCATGAAGCAAGTGTGTTGCTGAGTGGTTGAGTGAAATTGCAGCGCGGCGCTCAGCATCCACGATCGCAGAAACTTGATCACCTTTTGCTAGTACACCTTCAACTAGAACGCCGTGGTGCGCAATTGCGTTACCTAATTTCTGGGTGTCTTCCACTTGGAATAGACCTGATTCTGTTTTTAATACACCTGAGTCGCCACACTGACCGCCCGACTCTGCGTAGAATGGTGTTTCACCAAGGATAATGATCGCTTTGTCGCCAGCCGATAGAGAGTCAGCCGCTTCACCTTCAACGAAGATTTCAGCAACAACGCTGTTACCTTGAGTGCCTGTGTATCCACAGAATTCCGTTTCAGATTCAGTTTTGATTTTCGCGTTGTAATCGGTACCAAACTGACCTGCTTCACGAGCGCGCTGACGTTGCTCTTCCATCGCTTTCTCAAAACCAGCTTCGTCGATAGTGAAATCTCGTTCACGAGCAACATCGTTCGTTAAGTCAGCAGGGAAACCGTAAGTGTCATAAAGCTTGAATACCGTTTCACCATCCAGTTCTTTACCTTCAAGTGCATCGAGTGCCTCATTGAGGATAACCATGCCGCGCTCGAGTGTACGGCCAAAGTTTTCTTCTTCGATGCGAAGCACTTTTTCAACAACCGCTTGTTGTTTCTTAAGTTCGTCAGCGGCACTGCCCATCACTTCAGCCAACACGCCGACAAGTTTGTGGAAGAATACGCCTTGTGCACCTAGCTTGTTACCGTGACGAACGGCACGACGAATGATGCGACGTAGCACGTAACCACGACCTTCATTTGAAGGCATCACGCCATCCGCGATTAGGAATGAACAAGAGCGAATGTGGTCTGCGATAACGCGTAGCGACTGGTTTGATAGGTCTTCACAACCGACGATCTCAGCTGTCGCTTTGATTAGCTTTTGGAATACATCAATTTCATAGTTTGAATGGACGCCCTGCATGATGGCAGAAATACGCTCAATGCCCATGCCCGTATCAACAGACGGCTTAGGTAGCGGCTCCATCGTACCATCGGCATGGCGGTTGAACTGCATGAAAACGTTGTTCCAGATTTCGATGAAACGGTCACCATCCTCTTCAGGAGAGCCAGGACGACCGCCCCAAATGTGTTCACCGTGGTCATAAAAGATCTCAGTACAAGGACCACAAGGCCCTGTGTCACCCATAGTCCAGAAGTTGTCTGACTCGTACTGCTTGCCACCCTTTTTATCGCCGATGCGAATGATGCGATCAGCTGGAACACCAACTTTTTGGTTCCAGATATCAAAAGCTTCATCATCCGTTTCGTAAACTGTGACCAAAAGGCGATCTTTTGGCAGTTTTAGCGTCTCAGTTAGGAATTCCCAAGCAAAAGCAATCGCGTCTTCTTTGAAGTAGTCACCAAAGCTGAAGTTGCCTAGCATTTCAAAGAAAGTATGGTGACGAGCGGTAAAACCTACGTTTTCTAGGTCATTGTGTTTACCACCTGCACGTACACAACGTTGAGCCGTCGTTGCTCGAGTGTAGGCACGCTTTTCTGCGCCCAAAAAGCAATCTTTGAATTGGTTCATACCCGCGTTAGTAAATAGCAGGGTCGGATCGTTATGTGGAACCAACGATGAACTTTCTACGATTTGGTGTCCTTTGCTCTCAAAGAACTTGAGGAACGCGTTACGAACCTCATCAGTGCTCATGTACATGCAGCTCTTCCTGAAAATAGTCGAGTTAGAATTTTGCCGTATTGTAGATCATGCTTAAAGCTTCGACTAGTTTTCTTATGGAAAAGAGCGGATGAAATGAAAAAATCGTTTAATAGCGAGAAATCATGATTTCTTTACGAAAGTGAGGAGAGAAAAGTTAGGAGGGAATGGACGGAAACATTATGCTTCATCGCTTAGCGCATAGCGTATCTGTTCAAATGAAAAACCACGATATTGGAGAAAGCGAACTTGTTTTGCATACTCTTTTTGTTCTTTGGCCTTTACTCCGTTGAACTTTTTCATTGCAACGGATTTGGCTAGCTCAAACCAATCTTGTGGCTCTTCCGTAAATGCATTTTCAACCACAGAATCGGCGACTTGCTTAAGCGATAACTCCTGTCGTATGCGTCTTTCTCCATGCCCTTTTCCAACGTGTTGTCGGATTTGGCTTTTGGCATAACGAAGATCATCGAGATAACCATGTTCCAAGCAAAAATGCAGCGCATTTTCAATATCTTGGCTAGCGTATCCTTTCACAGTGAGTTTTTGTTTTAACTCATACTGACCATGATCTCGTCGACTGAGCAGCTGAATCGCCGTCTCTTTGCAACTCATCATTGGCGGCGTAAAGCGATGATGCATCAGAACTCCTTAAATAGGGGGGATAAGTAAAGAAAATGAATCCGAAATAGAAAAGAGAAAAGAAGAAAAAAGCCCTGCATTGCAGGGCTTGATGAAATAGAGGCTGAAATTAAAACTCTTCTTGCTCTGGCATTTCTTCGACTAACTCTGCCGAGTCATCGTTGATGTTTGCTGAAGAAAGCAACAATTCACGCAATTTTGTATCCAGTACTTTTGCTACATCTACGTTTTCTTTCAGGTACTTACATGCGTTCGCTTTACCTTGGCCAATTTTGTCGCCGTTATAGCTATACCAAGCACCTGATTTTTCAATCAGCTTACATTTCACGCCTAGGTCAATCAGTTCGCCTTCACGGTTAAAGCCCTGGCCGTACATAATTTGAGTGTTGGCTTCTTTAAACGGCGCAGCGATCTTATTCTTCACCACTTTGATACGCGTTTCATTACCCACTACCTCATCGCCTTCTTTGATCGCACCAGTACGGCGAATATCAAGACGAACAGAAGCGTAGAATTTCAGTGCGTTACCACCTGTTGTGGTTTCTGGGTTACCAAACATCACACCGATCTTCATACGGATCTGGTTGATGAAGATACACATACAGTTAGACTGTTTTAGGTTCCCCGTTAACTTACGCATCGCTTGAGAGAGCATACGAGCTTGCAGACCCATGTGCGAATCGCCCATCTCACCTTCGATTTCTGCCTTTGGTGTCAATGCGGCCACAGAGTCGACAACAATAACGTCAACCGCACCTGAGCGAGCAAGAGCATCACAGATTTCCAATGCTTGTTCACCAGTATCAGGCTGAGATACCAACAATTGGTCGATATTAACGCCAAGTTTCTTCGCATACACAGGATCTAACGCGTGCTCAGCATCGATAAACGCACAAGTTTTGCCTTCACGTTGAGCCGCAGCGATCAGCTCAAGGGTCAACGTGGTTTTACCTGAAGATTCTGGACCAAAAATTTCAACGATACGGCCCATTGGTAAGCCACCAGCACCCAGCGCAATATCCAGAGATAGTGAACCTGTCGAGATGGTTTCAACATCCATCGCACGGTTGTCACCTAGGCGCATGATTGAACCTTTACCGAACTGCTTTTCAATTTGACCTAGCGCGGCGGCCAGTGCCTTCTGTTTGTTCTCGTCCATTACTCTCTCCAGATAGTCACTCTCAGGTGATAGGTAATTATGTCGAAATAGGGTCGACAATGTTTGTCATGTTGGGGTTCATTATACTGTTGATTTGTACAGTGTCTACCCCTGTATAAAAAATTTCGCCTGTTATTTACGTTCACTGCCATTTTTCAGTAGCGCATCACACAAGACTTTTAAACTGTATTCAATCGCTTGTATGCGAACTTTTGCTCTATCGCCGGCAAAATAGCAGGTCTCACACCGTAGCCATCCATATTTATCAGCAAAACCAAAACAAACGGTGCCAACCGGCTTTTCCGCGCTACCACCGCTAGGCCCAGCAATGCCACTAATGGACACCGCGATAGTGGCATTCGAATGGGCTAAAGTCCCCAGTACCATTTCTTTAACCACCGCCTCCGAGACCGCACCAAAATCGGCCAAGGTTTTTTCTGCCACTCCCAACATTTCTTGTTTTGCTTCATTGCTATAAGTGACAAATGCACGATCAAACCAAGCCGAGCTGCCCGCGACTTCCGTGACCATGTTTGCAACGCCACCGCCCGTACACGATTCGGCGGTAGCCAACACTTCACCTTGTTGCAAAAGGCGCTCACCCAGTTGTTCTGATAATTGTATTAGTGATTGCATGCCGATTTCCCTTTTCTCTCTTTTACACTATCAGTGATTCACGTATCCTAAGCCGCAAACAGTCCAAACTAAAGATAAAAACCGTGAAAGCTGAACAACAACATACCCCAATGATGCAGCAATACCTCAGATTGAAGGCAGAAAATCCCGATATTTTGCTGTTTTATCGCATGGGCGACTTCTACGAACTTTTTTACGACGATGCAAAGAAGGCGTCGCAGTTGCTGGATATTTCTCTCACCAAGCGCGGCGCTTCGGCAGGTGAACCCATTCCTATGGCTGGTGTGCCATTTCATGCCGTTGAAGGGTATTTAGCGAAATTGGTTCAGCTTGGGGAATCCGTCGCGATCTGCGAGCAAGTTGGTGATCCTGCCACCAGTAAAGGCCCCGTAGAGCGCAAAGTCGTTCGTATTGTCACGCCGGGTACAGTAACAGATGAAGCTTTACTGTCTGAACGTTTGGATAACTTAATTGCCGCGATTTATCACCACAATGGCAAATTCGGCTACGCCACCTTGGATGTCACCTCTGGTCGTTTCCAATTGGTTGAACCTCAGTCAGAAGAGGCAATGGCTGCTGAGCTACAACGCACCTCTCCGCGTGAGTTACTCTTCCCTGAAGATTTTGAGCCCGTTCATTTGATGACAGGCCGTAACGGCAACCGTCGTCGTCCAGTTTGGGAGTTCGAACTTGAAACGGCCAAACAACAGCTCAACCAGCAATTTGGCACCAAAGACTTGGTCGGCTTTGGCATAGAAAATGCGATGTTAGGGTTGTGCGCCGCAGGTTGCTTGATTCAGTATGTCAAAGATACTCAACGTACAGCACTTCCTCATATCCGCGCGCTTACTTATGATCGCCAAGATGACTCGGTTATCCTTGATGCCGCGACCAGACGCAATCTCGAATTGACTCAAAACCTCGCTGGCGGAAGTGACAACACGCTTGCTGCGGTTTTAGATCGTTGCGCGACGCCAATGGGAAGCCGGATGCTAAAACGCTGGATCCATCAACCAATGCGCTGTATTACCACGCGAGAGCATCGCCTAGACGCCATCGCCGAATTGAAAGAACAAGCTCTATTTAGCGATATTCATCCCGTGGTGAAACAAATCGGCGATATTGAACGTATTTTGGCTCGCTTAGCACTCCGCTCCGCACGTCCACGCGATCTCGCTCGATTACGTCATGCGATGCAACAACTACCCGAATTAGCTCAAGCGCTGTCTTCACTGGGTAATAGCCATCTCAAATCACTGGCCACGGCAGCCGCTCCAATGGATGATGTGTGTGAGTTGCTCGAGCGTGCCATTAAAGAAAACCCGCCAGTAGTGATTCGCGATGGAGGTGTCATTGCCGAAGGGTACAGCGCAGATTTGGATGAATGGCGCGATCTTGCAGACGGTGCCACTGGCTACTTGGAAAAACTCGAAGAGGAAGAGCGAGATCGCCACGGCATCGATACGCTTAAAGTGGGATACAACAATGTCCACGGTTTCTACATCCAAGTAAGCCGCGGCCAAAGCCATTTGGTTCCACCACACTATGTTCGCCGTCAAACGCTGAAAAACGCTGAACGTTACATCATTCCTGAACTGAAAGAGCACGAAGATAAAGTTCTCAACTCAAAATCCAAAGCGTTAGCCATTGAAAAGCAACTGTGGGAAGAGCTCTTTGATCTGTTGCTACCTCACCTAGCCCGTTTGCAAGAGTTGGCAGCAGCGGTTGCACAATTGGATGTATTGCAGAATTTGGCGGAGCGTGCTGATACGCTTGATTATTGTCGACCAAATTTAACCAAAGATCCCGTCGTTCACATTACCGCGGGTCGTCATCCTGTGGTGGAACAAGTCACTTCCGATCCCTTTATTGCCAACCCAATAGAACTGAACAGCCAACGGAAAATGTTGATCATCACTGGTCCTAACATGGGGGGTAAATCCACTTACATGCGCCAAACCGCATTGATTGCTTTAATGGCGCACATTGGTTCTTACGTTCCTGCCGAATCTGCCACCATTGGCTCAATTGATCGCATATTTACTCGAATTGGCGCATCGGATGATCTCGCGTCAGGACGTTCAACCTTCATGGTAGAAATGACAGAAACAGCTAATATCTTGCACAACGCGACAGCAAATAGCTTAGTTTTGATGGATGAAATTGGACGTGGTACCAGTACCTATGATGGCCTTTCTCTAGCGTGGGCAAGCGCACACTGGCTTGCGACTCAGATTGGCGCGATGACGTTATTTGCGACGCATTACTTTGAGCTGACAGAACTGCCTAATCAACTTCCTCACTTGGCCAACGTGCATCTTGATGCGGTTGAGCATGGTGACAGCATCGCCTTTATGCACGCCGTACAAGAGGGGGCGGCAAGCAAATCCTACGGTTTGGCGGTTGCGGGGTTGGCGGGTGTTCCAAAAACGGTGATTAAAAACGCCCGTCAAAAGTTGTCTCAACTTGAGCTGCTCAGCGCAGAGGGTTCTCAGCCAAAAGCAAGAACGGTGGATATCGCTAACCAATTGAGCCTCATTCCAGAGCCAAGTGAAGTAGAACAAACTTTGGCCAGCATCGATCCAGATGATCTGACCCCACGCCAAGCGTTAGAAGCGCTATATCGTTTAAAGAAAATGCTCTAACATTTTAAAACGAACATCACTAAAATGACAAAAGGCTATGAATCCATAGCCTTTTTTCTATTGGAGAATGCAAACTCAATCCATATCGATATCAAACAAGTTTTCCATATTCAGACCTTGTTTGATCAGAACTTCACGGAGGCGACGTAACCCTTCAACCTGAATCTGGCGCACTCGCTCACGAGTTAAACCAATCTCTTGTCCAACCTCTTCCAGTGTTGAAGGCTCATAGCCCAACAAACCAAAGCGACGTGCCAACACTTCTTTTTGTTTTGGATTGAGCTCTTCCAACCAATGAATCAAGGAAACACGCATGTCTTCATCTTGCGTTGAAACCTCTGGGTCAGAGTTGTTTGCATCAGGAATAATATCTAATAACGCCTTCTCTCCATCTCCACCAATCGGCGTATCAACAGAACTAATACGCTCGTTCAAACGCAGCATTTTGCTCACATCGTCAACCGGAATATCCAGTTGCGCAGCGATCTCTTCAGCGGTTGGCTCATGATCGAGTTTTTGAGAAAGCTCACGCGCCGTACGCAGATAAATGTTCAGCTCTTTAACAACATGGATAGGTAAACGGATGGTTCGAGTCTGATTCATTAAAGCGCGTTCGATGGTTTGGCGAATCCACCATGTTGCGTAAGTCGAGAAGCGGAAACCACGCTCTGGATCGAATTTCTCTACCGCACGGATCAAACCAAGGTTACCCTCTTCAATCAAATCAAGCAGTGCAAGACCGCGATTACTGTAACGGCGGGAAATCTTAACCACTAGACGTAAGTTACTTTCAATCATACGTTTACGCGCGGCTTCATCGCCTCGTAATGCACGTCGAGCATAAAGCACTTCTTCTTCTGCGGTTAATAGTGGAGAAAAGCCAATTTCTCCTAGATAGAGCTGTGTCGCGTCTAAGCTCTTGTTGCTGGCGTCAAACTCCTCGCGAAGTGTGACTTTTTCTTCGGTAAGATCTTCTTTTTCATTCATCTCGATATCGTCGTTAAAATCATCATCCATCTGATTAACATCGAGATCTTTAACTTTGGTGACTGTGTTGCTGATACTCATAACGCCTCCCCATGGCGAGTTAGCAAGACATTACAACTTTAAATGTCGCTAGTTGTGTCGCAAGTTGTTTCAAAGTTGATTTACGGTAAATAGCGCTTTGGATTCACTGATTTACCTTGGTAACGAATTTCGAAGTGCAGCATCACTGTTTTGGCTCCAGAACTGCCCATTGTGGCGATTTGTTGCCCAGCTTTAACACTTTGCCCTTCCGATACCAACAACCGATCGTTATGCGCATACGCACTGAGGTAATTATCGTTATGTTTAACAATGACTAAATTGCCATAACCTCTTAGCGCGTTACCCGAATAAACCACGGTACCTCCTGCCGTTGAAACGATAGGCTGACCTCGCTGTCCTGCGATATCAATGCCTTTATTTCCTTGTTCTCCTGCAGAGAAGTTTTTAATTACTCTCCCTTTTGTTGGCCACTGCCACTTGGCTATTTTTTGGTTATTTGCCGGTGGTGGTGAAGTGGTGGTTTTAACATTTCCTTTACCTTTTGAACCAACATACTCCTTTGGTTTGGATTGATCAACACCCTTAACTGGATCTTTTTTAACCACTTGAGGCGCAGGTTTTGCGGGCTTCTGAGTAGAGTTATTACTCGATTCTTTTGGTGTTGTCGGTGTAGGTTTGGGAGCCACCACCGCAACCGTTGACGCAGCAACCACAGTTGTAGCAGGGGTTTCTACCGTTTGGCCATATTTTGGTGCGACATAAGCAGGTGCCCACAACTTGAGTTTCTGGCCCGGATAAATCGTGTAAGGCTCTGTCAAATTATTGAAACGGATTAACTCATTTACATCTTTATCTGTGACGTAGGATATAAAATACAGCGTATCGCCCTTTTCAACCTCGTAATAACTGCCGCGATAGCTACCACGATCAACCGTGTTATAGTCTTTACTCAATCCCGTGACCGGCGCAGGAGTATGCGCAGCACAGCCTACCAGTAAAGCTGTACTGAGAATCATTGAACCACGTAAATAAAGACGCTTACTCACACCTAATCTCAAATTATGCCAAGTCTCCGGCGATCAGCGGCACAAAGTTCACCGCTTCGATCACTTGGGAAACAAACTGATCTTTTTGACGCTCAATCAAGATCAAATGCTGCTCATCCGTACCGACAGGGAGTACCATGCGGCCACCATCATTCAATTGTTGAAGTAACGCCGGTGGAACACTTTCTGCTGCGGCGGTCACAATGATCGCGTCAAAAGGTCCTTTATTTTCCCAGCCAAGCCAGCCGTCGCCATGCTTAGTCGAGACATTGTAGATATCCAACTGTTTTAAGCGACGTTTTGCATCCCACTGTAAAGATTTGATGCGCTCAACAGAATATACATGCTCAACCAGAAGCGCTAATACTGCGGTTTGATAACCCGATCCAGTGCCAATTTCCAATACTTTACTGTCTCTTTTAAGACGCAAAAGTTCCGTCATTTTGGCCACAATGTAGGGCTGAGAGATTGTCTGACCTTGACCAATAGGCAAAGCGTTGTTGTCATAAGCCTGATGCATCATAGCTTGTGCCAAAAAACACTCTCTCGGTACACGAGCGATGGCAGATAAAACTTCGCTATCACGGATGCCATTGACCGCTAAGAAGTGAACCAATCTTTCTGCTTGAGGATTGCTCATGATTACTTTTCCTTTAGCCAAGTATCCATCGCTCGGAGTGATTCATGGGCAGTTAAATCAACTTGCAGTGGTGTAATAGACACATAGCCTTGCTCAATCGCGTGGAAATCGGTTCCCTCTCCCGCATCTTGCTCTTTGCCCGGAGGGCCTAACCAGTAGATTTCATGACCACGGGGATCAAGCTGCTTGATCATATTCTCTGCATGATGGCGTGCGCCTAAACGAGTCACTCGTATCTCTTTGAGCTGCTCGAGCGGCAGATCCGGAATATTGATGTTCAATAAACGATTAGTCGGAATAGGTTTCGCTAAATGTTGCTCAACGATCTGCTTGGCAATGGTTGCTGCGGTTTTAAAGTGGCTTTTACCAACCAGAGAAAAAGCGATCGACTGCACACCAAGAAAATGCCCTTCCATCGCTGCAGCGACCGTGCCCGAATAAAGCACATCATCCCCTAGATTGGCGCCATGATTGATGCCACTTAACACTAAGTCTGGGAGATCATTTTTCAGTAGTTCGTTTAAAGCAAAATGGACACAATCTGTGGGCGTGCCTTGCACTGAATAAACATTTTCTTCAACACAGGTCACTCGCAGTGGCTGTTCCAGCGTTAACGAGTTTGACGCTCCTGAGCGATTGCGATCCGGTGCAACGATGATCACTTCTGCCAATGTGCTTAGTTCGTTAGCTAACGTGCGAATACCTTCAGCAAAAACGCCATCGTCATTACTCAGCAAAATGCGCAGCGGTTTAGTTTGCTTATCTTCCATGATAATTAGAATTCTCTTTCAAACGCGATTTCTTGCACTAGCTCGCGGATAATGGACGTTGCAAAAGAGCCTGCATCGAGCGAGAAAGTCAGGGTGATGCTATTACCATCCACTTGCCAACTGAGATTGGCCGGCTTCAATGCGATCGCTCGACGATCGTGTCTCATGCGATTGCCGCGAATCAGCGCCATAAGATCAGGTTCAGCATCTAAGAACACTTGCTCTAACGCCAACGCTTCATCTTGAGTCGGCAAGGCATTATCGCCAGCCAAAGCACCACTGATCACCAAGTCGCCAGCATCATATTGAGACTGGAGATCCGCATGATTTTCTGCACTCACCAATAGCTGTTCATCCCCCTTAAACAGGATGTCGCCAAGCAAAACCTTATCGAACAGTGATTGCTCAAGTCGCGCCGAGACAATTAAATTGAAGATCCACGAACGCGCAGCAGACAAGTAGAGGCTACGTTGATTTTGATTGCGGCTACGAACATTTTCTCTGCCCCAACGTTTTGCTTCTTGCAGGTTATTGCCATTGTTACCAAAACGCTGATTACCGAAATAATTTGGAACACCGAGTTTTGCGACCGTCTCTAGACGTTTGAGCACATCGTCCACATCTGAGACTTCCGTTAACGTCACGACGAAATCGTTCCCAACAAGATCCCCTGGTCGTAACTTCTTGTTATGACGAGCGGTAGCGAGGATTTCAATCGATGGGTATTGCGCGAGGAAAGCGGAAAAATCCGGCGTTTCCGCTTTAGGCAAATGAACACTAAGCCATTGTTCCGTCACCGCGTGGCGATCTTTCAAGCCAGCCCAACTGACGTCTTTTGATTTCACGCCACATGCTTTCGCCAATTCATTGGCAACAAAGGAGGTGTTCTCGCCAGTTTTTCGGATGCGTACCATCAGGTGCTCACCAGAACCAGTGAACTCAAAACCTAAGTCTTCTCTTACCTGAAAATGTTCTGGTTTTGCTTTGATTTTTGCTTGTGCGGTTGGTTTACCCGCTAAATAGGCCAGAGAAGCCAAAGTGTCTGTCATAGAACTATCCACTGCCAGTTTTGCTAATGCTAATATTATTGCTTAATCAGTAACACAACGGCTTCCGTTGCAATACCTTCTTTGCGTCCTGTAAAACCCAAACGCTCGGTTGTTGTCGCTTTGACATTAATATTACGAATATCGGTTTCCAAGTCGTGAGCGATGGCTTCACGCATGGCATCGATATAAGGGGCCATTTTGGGTGCTTGCGCGATGATGGTCACATCCGCATTCCCCAGTTTGTAGCCTTGTTCTTTGACTCGGCGATAAACGTCTTTCAAGAGCTCTCGACTGTCTGCCCCTTTCCATTTGTCATCCGTATCTGGAAAATGTCGGCCAATATCACCCGCGGCAATCGCCCCCAGCAGAGCATCGCTTAACGCATGTAAAGCAACATCACCATCGGAGTGAGCAATCAGTCCTTGTTCATAAGGAACCGCAACACCACCGATGATAACCGGGCCTTCGCCACCAAATTTGTGTACATCGAAACCATGACCAATTCTCATCATTTTCTATCCTTTTCTCGGCTCAAATAAAATTCCGCTAAAGCGAGATCTTCAGGTTGAGTAACTTTGATGTTACTCGAGCACCCTTGAACTAAAGCTGGCAGCTCTCCTCGCCATTCTAACGCAGAGGCTTCGTCGGTAATCGCCACACCTTGTGCCAACGCATCGCTTAGCGCGTCTGTCAGCACTTCGGTTTTGAACATTTGCGGCGTTAAGGCATGCCAAAGTGCATTGCGATCCACCGTATGGTCGATCATGTGTTGTGCGTTTGCGCGCTTCATCGTGTCACGCACAGGCGTCGCCAAAATCGCCCCCGTCTCATGCGAGGAGCAGCGTTCAATCAAGGCATCAATATCTTGATGAGCAACACAAGGTCTTGCAGCATCATGCACGAGAACCCAATCTGCTTTTTGTTGCTGCTGCGAAAGGAAACGCAATGCCGATAACACCGAATCTGCACGCTCTTTTCCACCAGCAACACGAATGATATCGGGATGTTGCGCAATAGGGAGCTCTGGGTAATAAGGATCGTCTTCACTCACGGCAACGACGACTTGTGTAATGGCCGGGTGAGAGAGCAACCTTTCGATGGTATGTTCTAAAATGGTTTTGCCGTGGATCTGCAAATACTGCTTTGGTCGGTCTGCCTTCATTCGACTGCCGACACCAGCGGCTGGTACAACGGCGACCAATGACGTCATACTACGCGCCATTATGGATTCTCCTCACCGACAATGCGATAGAATGTCTCCCCTTCTTTCAGCATACCCAGCTCGTGACGAGCACGCTCTTCAATGGCATCGAGCCCTTGCTTCAAGTCATCTATCTCTGCGTACATTTCGCTGTTTCTTGCCTGCAACTTGGTGTTCACCAATTGCTGCGCTTCAATATCACTTTCAATCGTGTAGTAATCGGAAACCCCATTTTTACCAAACCACAGGGTGTACTGCAGCCAACCAAACAGTAAGGTTAAAACGAGAATAAACAGTCGCATGGCAATTTACTTATGACTTATTAGAAGGAAAGATTGATCAAGCCCTGTTTATAGCACAATTAGCTCATTGGCTCTAGAGAGGGTTAGACAGAAGCAAGTGAAGAGAATGACATAGCCCTATGCACAGCCACTTTTCTATTGATCGGCGATAGGGAGACTCGCAGAGATATTGGCGATAAAAAAACACCCCGCAAGCGCGGGATGTTTTTAAAGCTTCAATCTAAGCGATTAATTCAATGAAGAATTAAGCTTGGCCTTTCGCTTCTTTAAGACTGTTGAAAGGAGCACGACCAGCTAAAGCTTCCTCGATACGGATTCGTTGGTTGCTTTCTTTTAGGCCTAGCAGCAACACGGTCAGAACGGCTCATCGCTCTTTAACTCTATTCTCTAAAAACAAAACCCCCGCCGTAGCGAGGGTTTTACAGTTAGATAACCAACGTTAATTCTGTTGAGAATTAAGCTTGGCCTTTCACTTCTTTAAGACCGTTGAAAGGAGCACGACCAGCTAGAGCTTCCTCGATACGGATTAGTTGGTTGCTTTCTTTTAGGCATAGCAGCAACACGGTCAGAACGGCTCATCGCTCTTTAACTCTATTCTCTAAAAACAAAACCCCCGCCGTAGCGCAATGTAGATCAGATAAGGATCGGTTGACCGATCCTTCTGATGAGAGACAATCGGAAACCTGTTTATAGGTTTCCGATTTTTTATGTCTATCCAAAACTATTTTGCTGACTTTCTTGAAGAGAGTCCTGTTGATGTCGCTCAGCTAACCACCTTCTCCGAGCATATTCCTGATGAGTGGGTTGCTAAAGCGGCAACACTTTCCGATAAAGCGACAATTCGTCGACGTCGTTTACCTAGTGATATGGTTCTTTGGCTTATTGTTGGAATGGCGTTTTTCCGCAATGAGTCTATTGCAGAAGTCGCACGGCGAATGAATGTCTGTGCCGAGGGCTTAGCCGATGAGGAACTGCTAGCTAAAAGTGCTTTAACGCAAGCAAGGCAACGCCTTGGTAAAGCTGCTCCAGAATGGTTGTTTAGACAATGCAGTCACACATGGGGTCTAGAGCGTTACCCCGAGGATACTTGGCAAGGCTTACAAGTCTTCGCTATTGATGGGGCTCTTTTTCGAACCGCTGATACATCAGAACTAAGAGAACATTTTGGGTCAGGTAATACATCCAGCGAGAGGCAGACACCTCATCCAGTACTTAGGGTGGTGACCATGATGAATGTTCGCTCACATGTCATTGTAGACGCAGCTATAAGCCCCTATCGTCGTGGTGAAATACCGCTTGCAATGCCCTTTATTGACTCTCTACCTGATAACTCAGTGACTTTACTAGATAAGGGGTTTTATGGCGCAGACTTACTTCTTTCTCTCCAAAATAGTGGCTCCAACAGGCATTGGTTGTTACCAGCGAAGAAAGGGGTGAAATTCAGACTTCTGGACGATGAAGAGAGCGACGACATGTTGGTAGAAATGAAAGTCTCTCCACAGGCTCGCAAGAAAAATCCTAACCTACCTGAAAAATGGCAAGTCAGAGCCGTTACTTATCAAGTACAAGGTAAGCACAAAACAGTGTTTACGTCTTTGCCTAGGGAAGAGTACGATGCGGAATCAGTAGCCGAGCTTTACCATGAGAGATGGGAAATTGAGTTAGGGTACAGAGACATAAAAAGTTCGATGCAGCACAACGCGTTAGTGCTGAGGAGTAAGACGGTCGAGCTTGTCTATCAAGAGTTATGGGGGCTGTTGCTTGGTTATAACTTGGTAAGACGAGAAGCCAGTCAAGCGGCCGTAGCACATGGTCGAATGGCCAATGAAATCAGTTTTAAATACGCTTGTCAGTTCATCGCTAGTCAACTGAAAGTAATGAGCAAAGCGGTATCTCCAGGTAATACACCGAAGCGTCTAAAAAGTCTGCGCGGAGACTTATCCATCCTTTTTATAGACAAACGCCCTAAGCCAAATCGGCCTAGGGCGGTAAAAATATCAAAGACCCGATATCCTGTTAATCGCAAGGCAGCTCCTCTTAAGTGAACTACATTGCCGCCGTAGCGAGGGTTTTACAGTTAGATAACCAACGTTAATTCTGTTGCGAATTAAGCTTGACCTTTAACTTCTTTAAGACCGTTGAAAGGAGCACGACCAGCTAGAGCTTCCTCGATACGGATTCGTTGGTTGCTTTCTTTTAGGCATAGCAGCAACACGGTCAGAACGGCTCATCGCTCTTTAACTCTATTCTCTAAAAACAAAACCCCCGCCGTAGCGAGGGTTTTACAGTTAGATAACCAACGTTAATTCTGTTGCGAATTAAGCTTGGCCTTTCACTTCTTTAAGACCGTTGAAAGGAGCACGACCAGCTAGAGCTTCCTCGATACGGATTAGTTGGTTGTACTTAGCAACACGGTCAGAACGGCTCATAGAACCAGTCTTGATTTGACCTGCTGCAGTACCTACCGCTAGGTCAGCGATAGTTGCATCTTCAGTTTCGCCAGAACGGTGAGAGATTACTGCTGTGTAACCTGCGTCTTTAGCCATCTTGATTGCAGCTAGAGTCTCAGTTAGAGAACCGATTTGGTTGAACTTGATTAGGATAGAGTTAGCGATGCCTTTCTCGATACCTTCAGCTAGGATCTTAGTGTTTGTAACGAATAGATCGTCACCAACTAGTTGGATCTTGTCGCCTAGAAGTTGAGTTTGGTGTGCGAAACCAGTCCAATCAGACTCGTCTAGACCATCTTCGATAGATACGATTGGGAATTGCTCAACTAGACCAGCTAGGTAGTGGTTGAACTCTTCAGAAGTGAACGTTTTGCCTTCACCTTTCAAATTGTAGATACCAGCTTCTTTGTCGAAGAACTCAGATGCTGCACAGTCCATAGCTAGAGTAACGTCTTTACCTAGTACGTAACCTGCTGCTGCAACTGCTTCTGCGATAACTTCTAGCGCTTCAGCGTTAGACTTAAGGTTAGGAGCGAAACCACCTTCGTCACCAACTGCAGTGTTGTAACCTTTAGACTTAAGAACTTTAGCTAGGTTGTGGAATACTTCCGCACCCATGCGAACTGCTTCTTTCAGAGTTTTTGCGCCAACTGGTTGGATCATGAACTCTTGGATGTCAACGTTGTTGTCTGCGTGCTCACCACCGTTGATGATGTTCATCATTGGTAGAGGCATAGAGAACTGACCAGCAGTACCGTTTAGCTCAGCGATGTGCTCGTATAGAGGCATGCCTTTAGAAGCAGCAGCAGCTTTAGCGTTAGCTAGAGAAACAGCTAGGATAGCGTTCGCACCAAACTTAGATTTGTTTTCAGTGCCGTCTAGCTCGATCATGATAGCGTCGATTGCTGCTTGATCTTTCGCATCTTTACCAACTAGAGCGTCAGCGATTGCACCGTTTACCGCTTCAATAGCTTTAAGAACACCTTTACCTAGGAAACGTGCTTTGTCACCGTCACGTAGCTCAAGCGCTTCGCGAGAACCAGTAGATGCGCCAGATGGAGCTGCTGCCATACCTACGAAACCGCCTTCTAGGTGTACTTCAGCTTCAACAGTTGGGTTACCACGTGAGTCGATGATTTCACGACCTAGAACTTTAACGATCTTAGACATTAATGTTTCCTCTCGTTCAAATATAAATGTCAAATTTAAAGGGCGGCAGCACAACCTTTGCAACCGCCCGTATCCTTTTACTTCAGTTCGCCGCGCGCGTTTTCACCCGCTGCTTTAATAAAGCCAGAGAACAGTGGGTGACCGTCACGTGGCGTAGAAGTGAACTCTGGGTGGAACTGAGCTGCCACAAACCATGGGTGGTTCGGGTTTTCGATCATCTCAACCAGTTTCTTGTCCGCAGACAGACCTGATACTTTTAGGCCTGCTTTTTCAATTTGTGGACGAAGATTGTTGTTCACTTCGTAACGGTGGCGGTGACGTTCATGAATCGTATCGCTACCGTATAGCTCACGAGCTTTAGTGCCTTTCGCTAGGTGACAGAGTTGCGAACCTAGACGCATAGTACCACCAAGATTCGATGATTCAGTACGTTCTTCAACGTTACCTTCACTATCCACCCATTCAGTGATCAAACCTACCACAGGGTACTTGGTGTCTTTGTTAAATTCTGTTGAATGTGCACCTTCCATACCCGCAACGTTGCGCGCGTATTCAATCAGTGCCACTTGCATACCTAAGCAAATACCTAGGTAAGGAACTTTGTTCTCACGAGCGTATTTCGCCGCAAGAATCTTGCCTTCGATACCACGGTCGCCAAAGCCACCAGGTACAAGGATTGCGTCAAGCCCTTGAAGAACTTCAACGCCTTTGGTTTCTACGTCCTGAGAGTCTACATATTTAATGTTAACGCTCAAGCGATTTTTCAAACCTGCATGTTTAAGCGCTTCGTTTACCGATTTATACGCATCTGGTAGTTCGATGTATTTACCCACCATACCGATAGTAACTTCACCAGTTGGGTTCGCTTCTTCGTAAATCACCTGTTCCCATTCAGACAGGTCCGCTTCAGGAGCAGAAATGCCGAAACGCGCACAAACGAGATCATCAAGACCTTGAGATTTGATCAGTTGAGGGATCTTGTAGATAGAGTCTACGTCCTTCATTGAGATTACCGCTTTCTCAGGAACGTTACAGAACAGCGCAATCTTCTTACGCTCGTTCGCTGGGATCATGCGATCTGAGCGGCAAACTAGGATATCTGGTTGGATACCGATTGATAGCAGCTCTTTAACAGAGTGCTGAGTCGGTTTTGTTTTCACTTCGCCTGCAGCTGCAAGGTAAGGAACGAGTGTTAGGTGCATGAACATAGCGCGTTCACGGCCGATTTCAACGGCTAGCTGACGAATCGCTTCCATAAATGGTAGAGATTCGATATCACCAACAGTACCACCGACTTCAACGATCGCAACGTCGTGGCCTTGAGAACCATTGATCACGCGGTCTTTGATATCGTTTGTGATATGAGGGATAACTTGGATAGTTGCACCTAGGTAGTCACCGCGACGCTCTTTCGCGAGAACGTCTGAGTAAACACGACCTGCAGTGAAGTTGTTGCGCTTAGTCATCTTAGTGCGGATGAAACGCTCGTAGTGACCAAGGTCTAGGTCTGTTTCGGCGCCATCTTCTGTAACGAACACTTCACCATGTTGAGTTGGGCTCATTGTGCCTGGATCAACGTTGATGTAAGGGTCAAGCTTCATCATAGTCACTTTAAGACCACGAGCTTCTAAAATCGCTGCAAGAGATGCTGCTGCAATACCTTTACCTAGAGAGGATACAACCCCGCCAGTAACAAAAATGTAATTTGTCGTCATGTTTAACCTGAAATTGGTTGAATGAGGGAAACGGATTTCTTCTGGACGGGACGAAAATATACCAGAAGACCCTAACCGCCACAACGTGAAATCTATCACACGCCAATTTTTTATTTTTTGCTTCAAATCAAAGTGGATAAACACCAATCGAGTTGAATAAAAAATAGTTGAGTCAAATGTGTCTCAAATTTCTACTCAGCCGCTTGACCGCGTTCCGCGCGTTTCACTTGCTCCCAAATGGCATCCAACTCTGCTAAATCACACTCTTCAAGCTTCTTACCCTTAGCGTGCACACCTTGCTCTACTTGTTTGAATCGATTAGAAAACTTGAGATTTGCCTTACTCAATGCGGCTTCTGGATTAACCTGTAAATGGCGCGCTAAGTTGACGGTGGCGAACAGCAGATCCCCCAGCTCAAGCTCCACTTTTTCCTCATCGACATCGACTTGAAGCGCCTCTTCCACCACTTCATCAATTTCTTCTTTGACTTTGTCGACCACAGGCCCAAGTGAATCCCAATCAAAACCATAATGGGCGCATTTTTTCTGGATCTTTGTAGCACGCATTAATGCAGGTAGAGAGTTTGGTATTGAGTCTAGAATACTTTGCTCATTTTTGCCTATTTGCGCTTTCTCTTTGGCCTTTTCCGCTTCCCAATTGGCATTTATTTCTGCTTCTGTCTCAAATTCGACTTGGCCGAACACATGGGGATGACGGCGGGTAAGTTTTTCGTTCACGGTTTCTACCACGGCGGAAAAATCAAACAACCCCTGCTCTTTTGCTAACTGGCTGTAGAAAATCACCTGGAACAACAGATCGCCCAACTCTTCCTGCAAATTAGGCCAATCGCGATTATGAATCGCATCCACCACTTCGTACGTTTCTTCGATAGTGTGAGGAACAATGGTGTCGAAGCTCTGCTTTAAATCCCAAGGACAACCACTTTTCGGGTCGCGTAGCTTCGCCATGATTTGCTCTAATTGTTCAATTGGATGACTCATTTTCTGTTCCTTAACCCTTTCTATCTAAAGAAAAAGGTGAGTAGTCAAAACCACTCACCTTTATTATATGTTGATCAATTCTCTAAATAATTGAAGCTGTAGCTAGGCGACAAGCGAGCGAGACTCCTGAGCATAGCTTGCCTATGTGATGGAGCGAGTGAGCGCAGGCAACAACGCTATCAGCTTCAAGTATGACGAGAATTTTAGCCTAGGCGTTTCACCGACATCACATCCTTGATCTGCTCAACACGCTTCATGATGCGAGTCAGCACCTCGATGTTGGTCACTTCGAGTTCGAAATCCATCACATTGAGATGGGTGCGGTAATCAAGCCTACTCTTCATGCTGATGACTTTGATTTTCTCATTCGCCAACATGGTGGTGATGTCTTTTAGCAAACCACTTCGCTCCATCGCCTCAACGCGCACGGTCAGCATGTAAGAGCCCACAACATCACTTCCCCAAACAGTATCTATGATACGTTCTGGGGCGTGGTGGCGCAGTTCTTCAAGCTGTTCACAGTCGGCTCGGTGTACTGAAATGCCACGACCTTGCGTAATGTAACCACAGATCTCATCACCCGGTATTGGTTGACAGCAGCGGGCTAAGTGAGACATCAGGTTATCAACCCCTTGCACAACCACGGCATCTTTGCGTGGACGTGTTGGGCTAACTGCGGCTTTATTGCCCGCTTCTTGCAGTCTTTCGAGCGCTTGACGATCTTCTTCTTCTGCCGTTGGTTTGTTCACCAGGGCATTAATGTGATTCAAGATTTGGTTAATACGCAAATCACCACTGCCGACCCCCACGTACAACTCATCGGCTGACTTCACGTTAAAACGTTTGACGGCGTATTGCTCTGCGTCTTTTAACGTTGCACCAATTTTCGCCAGTTCGTTTTCAAGGATCTCACGGCCAGCTTCGAGGTTTTTCTCACGGCTTTGTTTGCGGAACCAAGCGTTGATTTTCGCCCGAGCACGGCCTGAAGTCACAAACCCCAATGAGGGGTTTAACCAATCGCGGGACGGGTTCGGCTCTTTCTGGGTGATGATTTCAACTTGATCGCCCATGTTGAGTTTGTGGGTGAATGGGACGATGCGCCCTGCCACCTTGGCGCCGATACAGCGATGACCCACCTCTGAGTGAATATGGTAGGCAAAATCGAGTGGCGTTGCGCCCATTGGCAAATCGACGACATCACCACGCGGGGTAAAGGCGTAAACGCGGTCATCAAACACTTGACTGCGCAGCTCGTCGAGCATTTCGCCAGAATCTGACATCTCTTCTTGCCAATCCAACAGTTTACGTAGCCAGGTGATTTTCTCATCGTAACCACTGCGGCCACTGCTGCTGCCTTCTTTGTATTTCCAGTGCGCGGCTACCCCGAGTTCCGAATCTTCATGCATCTGCTTGGTGCGGATTTGAATCTCGATGGTTTTGCCTTCTGGGCCGAGCACCACGGTGTGAATCGACTGATAACCATTCGGTTTTGGGTTGGCGACATAGTCGTCGAACTCACTTGGCAGATGCTTATATTTGGTGTGCACCACACCTAATGCGGCGTAACAATCTTGCAGTTTATCGGCAATAATCCGCACCGCACGCACGTCAAACAGCTCATCAAACTCTAAGCTCT
Source organism: Vibrio vulnificus NBRC 15645 = ATCC 27562 (assembly GCF_002224265.1). Taxonomy (NCBI): domain Bacteria; kingdom Pseudomonadati; phylum Pseudomonadota; class Gammaproteobacteria; order Vibrionales; family Vibrionaceae; genus Vibrio; species Vibrio vulnificus. Next base: position 2,040,421 of record NZ_CP012881.1, on the reverse strand, counting down.
TCTTCTGCATTTTGCGCCAAATACTATAGATATGTTTAGGGCGCCCACTGACTTCGGCGTTAATGCCACACTCTTTCATTTCTTCAGAAAGGTCATCGACAAAGTCTTTGATGTATTGTTCGCGCACAATACGACGCTCAGATAACTGTTTGGCAATTTGCTTGTAGGTATCTGGCTGTTGATAGCGGAAAGCGTAATCTTCAATTTCCCACTTTAACTGACCAATGCCTAAACGGTTGGCCAGCGGCGCATAGATATTAGCACACTCTTTAGCTGCGGCACGGCGCACTTCATCCGGCGCTTTTTTCACTTCAATCAGGTTGCAGATACGCTCAGCCAATTTGATGACCACGCAGCGGAAGTCATCCACCATCGCCAGCAACATACGACGTACATTGTCGACTTGCGCCGAAGCCGCACTGCCTTCAAGAGTGATGTTTAGCTGGCCAATCGCCGCCATTTCATCCACACCATCAATCAGCTTGATGATCTCTTTACTGTAGTGCTCTTCTAATGGCTCGCGTGCAAAAGCACCACTTGAGACTAATGGGAACAGTTGCGCGGCAACCAAGGTGGCCTTATCCATGGATAAGGTGACGAGAATTTCAATCATTTCTCGTCCCCGCCATAACAGAAGTTCGGCGTGTTCATGACCTTGCAGAATGGTCTGACAATGGCGATAGACTTCAATAAGACGCTTGGAGACGCCCGCGTCTTGTTTCAGGCTTGCCACCCAGCTTTCCAGCTCAAACTGTTCGTTTTGATTCAAATGTGCGCTTCTTACCGCAACCATCTTATTATCCTAATATTGCTTTTTCAGTTTCGACTAACAACATCCCAGTTAGTTCGTTTTGTCCCAATCAAACGATGGCTTTCTCACCATATGGTTTACTTTTCAAACAGCGCCATCGATTCAAGGTGACTGGTATAAGGGAACATGTCCAACATACCTAATTTGGTTAAGCGATAACCTTGCTCCAACAGGCTTTGGCTATCCCTTGCAAGGGTAGCAGGATTACACGAAACATAAACCACTCTTTTCGCACCGAGTGCGGAAACCTGCTCGATGATACCACTTGCTCCAGCCCTTGCTGGATCGAGTAAAATCTTATCAAACTTCTCGCTCGCCCAAGGCTGCCCGACAAAATCCTGTTCCAGATTAGCGTGGAAAAATTGCGCGTTATTGATTTGGTTCAAAGACGCGTTGATTGCTGCTTTTTGCACCATTTCATCCACCCCTTCCACTCCGGTCACTGAGTTAGCTTTACTGGCGATCGGCAAGCTAAAATTTCCTAGACCACAGAAGAGATCTAACACACGATCGCTGCTTTGCGGGTCTAACCACTCAAGCGCTTGAACCACCATCTGTTGGTTTACCTTTTGGTTCACCTGAATAAAGTTGTTGGGCTCAAATGGCACTTTAAAGCCAATTTCTTGGTAGTACGGTGCTTCGCCAGAAATACGCTCGAGCTGATCGCTTGCGGGCATAAGGTAAAGCGTGGCTTGATGTTGTTCTGCGCATTGACGCAACTTAGCCAGGTCTTCATCCAACAATGGGCCTGTATGTCGGAGCGTGATGACCGCACCGTTGTCTGCCGCCACCAGTTCAACATGGCCTAAGTGCTCAGGATGATGGAAATCGCTCAAGATCGCTTTAAGCTCTGGCAGCAAGCACTCAAGCTCAGCAACTAATACCGGGCACTGAGTGATATTTTCGATTTGCTTGCTCTGTTTACGGCGAAATCCAAACTGCAACTGACGCGATTTTTTGTCCCACAACAGGCTGACGCGCGCACGACGACGATACGCCTTCTCAAGCCCCGTTACTGGTGGTGATAAAAGGATCTCACTGCCGGAAAATTTCTTCATTAATTGCTGCAGAGTGCGCTGCTTATAAGCCAGTTGGGCTTGGTAATCCATGTGCTGCATGTCGCAACCACCACACTGATTAAAATGAGGACAGAATGGTTCAACACGCTCCGCCGCCGGTTTGAGCAATTTGATCAATTTGCCGCGCGCAAACTTACTCTTGCTCTCCGTAAGCTGTGTCACCACCTCTTCCCCTGGCAAAGTGCCATCAATAAAAAGCGGCTTTTTGTTGAGATAGGCGATCCCGGCCCCTTGATGGTCGAGTTTTTCCACCAACACCTGCTGATGTTTGCTTTCGGGTTGAAGTTTCTTTTTCGGTTGGAAAAAACGTGCCATGCTCAATTACCTGAATGATTTACTCAAATTTGTTTTACCGCTTCACTATTCTGCTGCGCAATCGTTGTGCCGGTGAGCGGTTGTGATTATGCTTAGCGACTATCCGGCTGGGTCACTGACATACTAGTGGCGCCTATTTTCCCATATCCAGACCTTGATGTAATTAGATAACATGACCAGATATGGCTTACGAGCACGTGTAATTACGCTCACCCTTGCGCCAACCTTGATCATAGGGTTGTTGCTCAGTAGTTTTTTCTCTTTCAATCGCTATCAAGATCTGGAACGTCAGGTGATCACCACTGGCAACAGCATTATTGAGCCGATCGCCATCGCCAGCGAGCCTCATCTGCTTTCTGAAAGTCGAGAGGCCGTGAGACGCTTAGTCAGCTATGCCCACCGCAAAAACTCCAATTTGGTGCGCAGTATTGCGGTCTTTGATGGCAAACACGAACTGTTCGTTACCTCTAACTTTCATCCTGATTTTGAGTCGTTAACCTACCCGAAAGACCAACCGATCCCGCTTTTGGGCAACGCAGAAATCCGCAGCGACACCATGATTTTGCGTGTCCCTGTCCTCTCTGAAGGCCACTATTTGAGTGATTTGGCCGAACCAGGTGAAGCCACCCGAGCCATTGGTTACATTGCCGTTGAGTTAGACCTCTCTTCGCTGCGTCTACAACAGTACCAAGAAGTCTTCTCTGCTTTCCTCGTGCTAATCCTTGGTTTGGGCTTGGCGAGCGTGTTTGCTTCGCGCCTAATGCAGGATGTTACCCAACCGATTACGCACATGAAGAACGTGGTCGATCGCATTCGCCGTGGTCAATTAGATGTGCGAATTGAAGGCAAAATGCACGGCGAATTGGATTCGTTGAAAAACGGTATCAACGCGATGGCGATTTCGTTGTCGGAATATCACGTTGAGATGCAGCACAGCATTGACCAAGCCACCTCCGACTTACGAGAAACACTCGAGCAGCTCGAGATTCAAAACGTTGAGCTGGATATCGCCAAAAAACGCGCCCAAGAAGCGGCAAGAGTGAAATCCGAGTTTCTTGCCAACATGTCGCACGAGCTTCGCACTCCACTCAATGGCGTGATAGGCTTTACTCGTCAGATGCTCAAAACGCAGCTGACTAACAGCCAAACCGACTATTTGCAGACCATTGAAAAGTCGGCCAACAACCTGCTCAATATCATCAATGACATTCTAGACTTCTCGAAACTGGAAGCAGGCAAGTTAGCACTGGAAAACATTCCATTCGATTTCCGTGAAAGCCTAGAAGAGGTTATCAGCCTTCAAGCCACCAGTGCACATGAAAAAGGCCTGGAGATTACCCTTAAGATTGATCCGAGGATTCCTGAAGGTGTCGTGGGCGATCCACTGCGTATTCAGCAAGTGCTGACAAACTTGGTGGGTAACTCGATTAAGTTTACAGAGCGCGGCAATATCGATGTCAGTGTGGAAATGCGCGCTCAATCGGGCGACAGTATTGACCTGCAATTTATGGTGAAAGATACGGGTATCGGTATTTCTGAGCGACAGCAAGCGCAGCTTTTCCAAGCCTTTAGTCAGGCCGACGCCAGTATTTCTCGTCGCTACGGTGGCACTGGGCTTGGGTTGGTTATTACCCAGAAACTGGTCAGTCAAATGGGCGGTGAGATCAGCCTTACAAGCCGACTTCACCAAGGTTCAACCTTCTGGTTCACCTTGCGTCTGCACTCCACGCAAATGCCGATGAGCGATTCGATAGAAGCCGACTATCTGCAAGGCAAAGAACTGCTGTTGATTGAGCCAAACATGCAAGCGGCGGCGGTCACCCAGCAAGTCTTAACGCAAGAAGGCATCAATGTCACCTACCGCTCGCTCTTACCAGACAATGCCAAAGGCTACGATTTTGTCCTGCTGAGTTTAGCGGTAAACCAAGTGTACGAATTAGAAACCATTGAAAACTGGTTAAGCCGAGCACTGCACATCTCTGCCAACACCATTTTGGCTATCCCTAGCACTGAGTTAGCTCTGGCGGATCAATTGACCGAACGTTTTGGCATTCAATGTTTAACCAAGCCGCTAGGTCGAAGAAAACTGCTGCAAAGCCTCGCGGCAAAACAAACCTTACAACCTTTGCTTCCGGCGCCTGAAAACACGCAAGCAGAACGTTCTTCCCTGTCGGTACTGGCCGTGGATGATAACCCGGCCAACCTAAAACTGATCACCGCGCTCCTCGCAGAACGAGTGGTTTCGGTCACCTCTTGCAGTTCAGGCCAAGACGCCGTCGATATTGCCACCAGCCGCCACTTTGATCTGATCTTTATGGATATTCAAATGCCGAAAATGGATGGGGTGACGGCTTGTAAGTTGATCAAACAAACCGAACTCAATGCCAACACGCCAGTCATCGCGGTAACGGCACACGCCATGAGCGGTGAGCGTGACCGCCTACTCAAGGCTGGCATGGATGATTACCTCACCAAGCCCATCGAAGAGCATATTTTGCAGCAAGTGCTGATCCACTGGAATCCCAACACCTGCGATAGCCAAGTTGAAAAGATCTCTCCAAGCTATATTGCGGCCGAAGAGAGCAGTGTGGATCAGAACATCGCACGCAGCAGCGACATCATCATTGATTGGCAAGCAGCACTGAAGCAATCTGCTAACAAGGAAGATTTGGCAAAAGATATGCTGAGAATGTTGGTGGAATTCATTCCTGAAGTGGAGAGCGTTGTCGAGCTCGCGTTAGAGCAGGAAGACTACCCGCGTGACGAACTGATTCATGTCATCCATAAGCTTCATGGCAGCAGCTCTTACTGTGGTGTGCCACGCTTAAAGGCGCTCTGCGCCACCATAGAACAATCTTTACGCAGTAATGCAGAGCTGATGGATGTCGAGCCAGAACTGTTTGAACTGCAAGATGAGATGCTCAAGGTATCCACCACCGCGCAGTTGTATCTCGCCTAATGCCATTAAAAGAAAATCGCCGTCATGGCGGTTTTCTTTTCTTTCTCAACAACCACTCTATTCACGGCCCTGCGACAAACCATTTAACGGATCAGTTACCTACCGACTGGCTAACCGGTCGGCGAAAAAAACGCGCAGTGTTTTTCCCATCCTGTTTGGCAAGGTACATTGCATTATCAGCTTGAAGCAGCAACTTCTCCATATCGGCTTTTGCGGCCGTTGCCGTCGCAATGCCGATACTGCAACCAACATGTACTTGCAGTTGTTTCACTTCAATCGGCGTATTGCTCGACTCAATTAACTGCTCTGCAAACGCCAATAAAAAGGCTTCCATTTTTTCTGGCCCATCACGATGTGGCAAGTAGATAACAAACTCATCCCCACCAATCCGACCCACGACACTTTGATTAAAATGCTCTTGGGTCAGATGAAGGTAACGATTCGCAATGGTGGATAACACGGCATCACCCACTGCATGCCCATGGCTGTCATTGACGGCTTTAAAACCATCCAAATCAATGAGTAACAGTGACAAATAAGCCTCACTGTGTTTCATGTGTGAAAAGTATTTTTCACAACCCAAACGGTTTTTGAGACCGGTTAAGGTATCTTGCTCCGCCATACCACGGTAGTAGATTTCCCAACGTTCAATCTGAGAGCGTAGCTCTTTCTCTCGGATCAGTGCCTGATGCGAGTTTTCAATAAAGGTATTGATGCTATTGGCCACCAAACCAATTTCGTTATTGCGATTAATATCATCCACTTCAACGGTTTTCACCTGCCCAGGAGTGGCACGAGACACCGCAATCGAGAGCGCCCTCAATGGCTTACCGATGATGCGTTTTACCACCAACGCAATGACCACAAACGTCATCAAAAACTGCAGCAAAACAAACAAAATCTGGTAAAGCACTTTGTCGAGAGTTTTACGTTGAATCACCAAATGATTGTCGTGCACATACAGAATTCCCAACGGTTTGGCATCCACTGGTGAGAGTAAAGGGTATTGATTCGCGTGCAGCCACATGTCTTTTTCAAACTGCCCCGGTTTAATTTTGTCAAACGTCACGCCCTCTAAACTTTCAAGACGTACAGCATTGATTTCATCATGCAGCAGCAAAGAGTCAATCACCTCTTCAGCAATCTCATGGTTATTGACATACAACGCGATGGCCGCCGAGTTAGAGAGAGACAATACCAATTTTTGTTCTAACTCCGTATGCGTTTGCATCGCATTTTTAAAGCCAAACGGAATCATCAGCGCCAGCAAAAGCACTAGATAGACAATCGCGCATATCGAGACAAATCTCAGCAGGCGATTCGCTAATGAATGTCTCGGCAAGTTATTCATAAATTGTGGCAACCACCTTTAACTCCTCAGGAGGCGAAGTTTGCATATAACCAATGGCATTTGGGTTGGCAAGCAAGTGCTCAACCAGTTCAATGTCGGTTTCAATCACATCAGGCGCTCGCATCCGTCCTGAAAATTTAAGCTTAGCCCAATACGCGTTAATCTGACTGGTGCGCATATTGGCCACTTTGCCAAAAAAACGCGCTCGAACCTCATCACTGCGGTCAAAAACTTGCGTAATGTCTACGCGGCCAAAAGAGCGTTTTCTGCCTAAATACACATCCGCCACTTCACTTTCGTGCATTTGATGAATGGCGCTCTCATGGCTAACGACCACAAAAATTTCGCCGTAAACGGGCATCATCACTAAACTGGCTAGGAGGAAAGTTAGATATCTCATCTTCACCTCCCCTAAAAAATAAAGTTCACACTAAGGGTGTAAAGCTGAACGTCGCGCCCTTGAGTTGATGAACGACCGTCAGCCGCCCAAAGGCCATACCCCACATCTTGAATCTGGATGTAGTCAAATTGCCCTTTGATTGCGACTTGCGGGTGAATATCCCAGCGTATGCCTAAGGAGTAGGTATTCTGATCGATGTAAGTGGAATTGATGCCGCTAATGATGAGTTGTTGAAATTGCCCTAACTGAGGAGAGATGCCCCCCCAATCGCTTTGTGCTTTAACGATGTCTCTTGCTGGCTCAAAAAACGATACGGTTGCATAAGGCGTAACGCGATGAATGCTTCGCCCTAACATCAGATAGCCACCGCTACCTTGCATAAGGCGTAACGCGATGAATGCTTCGCCCTAACATCAGATAGCCACCGCTGGAGGCGTTCCGATGGCTTGTTTCATACCCGCCACATAAAAAGCTCGGACTGCATCTGCCACTGCCATCAAAAACCAAGCCCGACCTGCCAGTACTTTACCGATGTCTCCATTAATGTTGGATTGGGCGTAAATCTCAGCCGCTTCCAAACTGGCCGCCCCCAATCCTGCCTGCGCTAACTGGGCAATACCCAGTTGTGCTTGTTGGCTGTTTGGACCAAGTGAGACCGTTAAATCCGCCACATCAACAAAAGAAAAACGCCCACTCCACTCGTGGTAATCAAACATCAGTGCAATGGCTAGCGTATGATCTGAGCTGGCCTCTGAATGATCTTTTGTTCGCTCATCTTCGATCACTTGAGAAATGACGCCATATTGTAAGCTGGCAGACCAGTTCACCTCGTTAATGGAAGAGCGGTACGTAACATCAAGACCATCAATTGAGTCATAAAAAATACTGCCGTAAAGCTCTTGAGGAGGGCGAACCCAGAGGTGGGCGTAGTCAATTCGTCGGCTGTCTGCTGCAGTATAGGCATTTAAGCCAAAACGGCCGATGCGCAAATCCCAGTTGGCATTGGGTAAATAGCGAATAAACGCCAGCTCGGTGACGTTATTAAAGTCTTGCTCAACGCGATCTTCTAGCACCCACTGCGCAGTGAGCGACCATTGATAATTCAGCGCCCAATCAACCTGTACACCAAAATTTGAATCTGGAAGGAATGAGCCATTGCGTTCAACATCAGGCGGCTGAGAAATATTACGCAAATAGCCGATATCGGGCTCATTTTCGTAGCTATAGCCTACAGTGCCGAAACCTGAAATTGCCACTTCATTCGTTGAAGCAGTACATGAACTGCTGAGTAAAAGACCCAACATGGCGAGAAAAGAGAGCCTAAAAGGCCAAAAAGCAACACTCAACATGGCACCGCCTTTCTTAATGAAATCATCGCTATACTGCTTTTAAACCGACCCATTCAAGTTAAAAATTAGCGAATAAAAAAGGATAAACTGGCCAACCTTGCATTTATAATTTTTATATTTAACAACCCTGCACCATTAGAGTATATGCAATTTAATCAACAATCGACATGTTCATTTGGAACAAAGATCACTTACTAAAAGAGTATTTTTGGAATTTGTGAAAAGACAGACAAATATGAAAAGTTTATAAAAGCGCTTTATCTCGCTGAAATATCGATAAAGCGCTTCTAATTAAGATTCGAAGATGACCGTTGCGACAGCGTAGTGACGCTCATCGGAGAGAGAAAGGTGTGTGTGGCAAACCCCCATTTGATGGGCCAGTTCTGCTGCTCGACCAGCAAGCTGCAGATAGGGTTTACCATTGTCATCATTCTTGATGGTAAAGTCTTGGAAAGAGACGCCGTGAGCAATCCCGGTTCCTAACGCTTTAGAAGCCGCTTCTTTCGCCGCAAAACGCTTAGCAAGAAAACGTCCTTGCTGCTTTAAGCTGACAAACGTTTCCATCTCTTGCACAGAGAGGATCCGTTCTGCAAACGCCACACCACTGCGAGCAAGTGCCTTTTCCACTCGCTCGATTTCAGCAATGTCGGTACCCAGTCCAACAATGGCCATTTACTGACGAGCCGCAACCATAATGGCTTTCATGTCCGCTACCGCTTTATGGAGACCATCAAATACCGCTCGACCAATGATCGCATGACCGATGTTCAGCTCGTAAATCTCAGGCAATGCCGCAATTGGTGCGACGTTGTGGTAAGTCAAACCATGGCCCGCGTTCACCGTAATACCCAAATCCGCTGCGTAACTTGCGCCTGCAGCAATCTTCTTCAGCTCATCCAGTTGGTCTGCTTCGGTCGCAGCATCCGCGTAATGCCCCGTATGGAGCTCAATAAAAGGCGCGCCACACGCTTTGGCGGCATCAATTTGCTCACGGTCTGCATCAATGAACAGGGAAACTTTAATGCCCGCTGCGGTTAATTTTTCCGTCGCAGCTTTGATTTTGTCTAAATGGCCTGCGACATCCAATCCGCCTTCGGTGGTAAGTTCTTCACGCTTTTCAGGGACTAAGCAAACATATTCAGGTTGCGTTTTGAGGGCTATCTCGATCATTTCATCGGTGACAGCCATTTCCAAATTCATACGTGTTTGCAGGGTTTCACGCAGAATACGAACATCACGGTCAGTAATGTGGCGACGGTCTTCGCGTAAATGAATGGTAATGCCATCCGCGCCCGCTCGCTCTGCCACTTCTGCGGCGTGGACAGGATCAGGATACTTAGTACCGCGGGCATTGCGTAAAGTGGCGACGTGGTCGATGTTAACACCCAGGTAAATTGAACTCATTTTTCCATACTCCGTGTTCGGGGAATCCTCATCTGTATAAACAATTCCCGACTTTTTAAAGGTTTGCCGCCAAGATACGGCTTTAAGGCTATTCGTGTAAAGCGTTTTGCCGCTTGAAGTTGCTCTTTCGTGAGAAAGCGACGCTCACTGATGGCAATCAATTCATTGCCCAAAAACGTCAGGTTGTCTCGCCGCACTGAAGCAATAAACCCTTTTTGCTCTCGGTAACGATAAGTCATTTGCGGATCAATCGGCTCGCCAGTGCCAGCACAATGCAAAAAATCCACGCCGTATCCCATCGCGGCCAGCAACGCGAGCTCAAAACGGCGCAAAGCCGGTTCAGGATTGTCCGCTTGGGCAAGCTCTGTTAAGGCAAATAGATAGTCATGGAACAGTCCCGGCATCGGCACTTCTTGCATCAAAACACGGCCAACCAACTCATTCACATACATCGCGGAATAGAGGTAGATACCCGTTAGAGGCAGGCCTAAACTGATCGGCTCAGCTTGGCGTAAGGTTTTCATTGCACCTTTGCCAGACCATTTCAGCAGTAAGGGGGTAAACGGTTGGAGTGCCCCTTTTAAATTTGATCGCTTACTGCGTGCCCCTTTCGACATCAAGGTGATGCGGCCGAACTCTTCGCTGAATACGTCCAAGATCAGACTGGATTCGCTATAAGGGCGACGATGGAGAACAAAACATCGCTGTAAACCGTCAGGCGCGTTCATGCTGTGCTTCTATTCCACAAAAAATAAGGAGCCACTTAGGCTCCTTAACAAGATACGATCGGAGCGATAAGTCTCGCTAACCGAGTTAGAGGTCGTCAATGTAACCCAGTGAGCGCAACGCACGTTCGTCGTCTGCCCAACCGGATTTCACTTTCACCCAAGTTTCTAGGTAAACCTTGCGACCAAACAATTCTTCCATATCGAGGCGTGCCTCGCGTCCGATGGTTTTGATTTTCTCACCACCTTTACCAATCACCATTTTCTTCTGGCCGCTACGCTCAACCAAAATTAACGCGTTGATGTGGAAACCATCGGTTTCCGGGTTGTAGTCAAAACGTTCGATCTCCACGGTCACTGAGTATGGCAGTTCGTCACCGGTGAAACGCATCAGTTTTTCACGCACGATTTCAGACGCCATGAAGCGCTGCGAACGGTCCGTCACATACTCTTCAGGGAAATGGTGCACTGCTTTTGGCAAGTGGTCACGAACGTGCTTACGCAGCACATCGATGTTTTTACCCTGTTTAGCAGAAATAGGCACCACATCGACGAAGTTCATTTTCTTCGACATTTCCATCATGTGCTGCATGACTTCATTGCGATCTTGTACGTTGTCAACTTTGTTGACACACAATACGACTGGGAAATTCGCTTTCTGCAGTTTATTGAGCACCATTTCATCGTCGTTGGTCCAATGGGTCCCATCGACCAAGAAAAACACCAAGTTCACATCACTAAGTGATGAGTTGGCTGCGCGGTTCATCAAACGGTTGATGGCGCGTTTCTCCTCGATGTGCAATCCCGGAGTATCGACGTAAATCGCTTGGTAATCGCCATCAGTATCCACGCCCATAATGCGGTGACGCGTGGTTTGTGGTTTGCGCGAGGTAATCGAGATTTTCTGACCAAGAATTTTGTTCAGTAGGGTCGATTTGCCCACATTAGGACGACCAACAATGGCGATAAAACCACAGTGCTGGTTTTCAGAAGACGTGCTTTTCTTCTCTGTAGAGAAAAACGCATCGATATCAAATTCATTATCAGCCATTGGTTAACTGCTCCAGAGCCAATTCCGCAGCCGCTTGTTCTGCCTTGCGGCGGCTGGTACCTCTACCGACAACGGGCTTATCCATACCCGCGATATCACACTCAACCGTGAATTCCTGATTGTGTGCTTCACCTTTAATATTAGTCACTGTGTAAACAGGCAGCGGTTTTCTTCTGCCTTGCAAGAACTCTTGCAAACGTGTCTTGGGATCTTTCTGTGAAACACCAGGCTTGATGGCTTCCAAACGAGAGGTGTACCAATTGAGCACAATACCGCGCACCACTTCTAGATCGCTATCTAGATAAACGGCACCGATAATGGCTTCAACGGCATCAGCCAGAATCGAATCGCGACGGAAACCGCCACTTTTCAGCTCGCCTGGACCTAATTTTAAGTAATCTCCCAAACCGAATTCACGGCCTAGCTCTGCCAATGTATTACCGCGCACTAACGTCGCTCGCATGCGGCTCATGTCTCCCTCATTCACTTTCGGGAAACGATGATAAAGTTCATCAGCAATGACAAAACTTAAAATTGAATCGCCCAGAAATTCAAGACGTTCATTATGTTTGCTGTTGGCGCTGCGATGAGTCAGCGCCAAATTGAGCAGCTCGTCATCTTGAAATTGATAGCCGAGCTGTCTGGTTAGTTTCTCAATTGGAGAATTCATACTTTTCCGATAATCATCAAAGTTAGTGAATACCGCCGATGCGGTTAAAACGCACGCCAGTAGGGATCCAAGAAGGCAGCACGCTATCTGAACCACGATCAAACTCGAAGCTGATCCAAATCGCCACGGCCTTACCTACTAGGTTAGCTTCTGGTACAAAGCCCCAGTAACGGCTATCAGCACTGTTGTCACGGTTGTCACCCATCACAAAATACTGACCTTGTGGTACCACCCATTCACTCACACCAGCACGAGGCGCATACGCTTCTACGCGGTCTTGACGCAGTGGGTTAACCAAAATTTGGTGTTTTACTTCGCCCAATTGTTCATCTGTCTGCGTCAGGTTGATGCCGTCTTGAATAAATTCGCTTTCCACAACGTTATTGCGGATCGCCATATGACAGACGCTCTCACCTTTTGGCTGAATACAGATTTCTTTTTGGCGGTTATAACGTACCGTATCACCAGGCAAACCGACCACTCGTTTGATGTAGTCGATGTTAGGTGACGGTGGGTATTTGAAGACAACAATATCGCCACGCTCTGGCTTACCCGTTTCCACTAACTGGGTACGCCAAACCGGATCTTTCAGGCCATAAGCGTATTTCTCTACCAGAATAAAATCGCCTACAAGCAGAGTCGGCATCATTGAGCCTGAAGGGATCTGAAACGGTTCATAGATAAACGAGCGTAACACCAAAACAAAGGCGATAACCGGGAAGATAGAGACACTGTTTTCCACCCACCAAGGCTGCATTTTCGCCTTTGCGAGAGTTTGTGCATCTAACCCATTAACCGTTTGACTTTCAATCTCCGCCACTTTTTGTTGGCGTTTCTTGGCCCAAACCAGTTTTTCGAGCAACCAAACCACACCTGTGATCAGCGTGACGATGACCAAAATCAGTGAGAATGTATTCGCCATGGACTTCCCTTATCTAAAAAATACGAAAGTGAAAGAGCCGTAACCCTTTCACTTATTTGGATATCTACCGTCTTATGACTGGTAAGCAAGATGTAAGTTCAAACTGTTAATCTTTACCTACATGGAGAATCGCTAGGAAAGCTTCTTGCGGTAGCTCAACGTTACCGATTTGCTTCATGCGTTTCTTACCTTCTTTCTGCTTCTTCAGTAGTTTCTTCTTACGGCTCACGTCACCACCGTAACACTTCGCTAATACGTTTTTACGTAGCTGTTTTACGGTAGAGCGCGCAATAATGTGGTTACCAATTGCGGCTTGAATCGCGATGTCGAACATCTGGCGAGGAATGAATTCTTTCATTTTCTCAACCAATTGACGGCCACGAGTCTGGGACTGATCTTTGTGAGTAATGATCGCCAAAGCATCGACTTTGTCGCCGTTTAGCAACACGTCTACACGCACCATGTTCGACTCTTCAAAACGTTGGAATCCGTAATCAAGCGACGCATAACCACGCGAGGTCGATTTCAAACGGTCGAAGAAATCCAGCACCACTTCCGCCATTGGAATATCGTACGTCAATGCAACTTGGTTACCGTGGTAAACCATGTCTACCTGAGTACCACGCTTCTCAATACACAAGGTAATCACGTTACCTAGGTAATCCGCTGGCACAAGAATATTACAGCGTGCGATTGGCTCACGAATTTCTGCCACGTCATTCACCGCAGGCAATTTCGCAGGGCTATCAACATAGATAGTCTGTTTACTGGTGGTCAGCACTTCGTAAACTACCGTTGGCGCAGTGGTGATCAGGTCGAGATCGTATTCACGCTCTAAACGCTCTTGAATGATCTCCATGTGCAGCATACCAAGGAAGCCACAACGGAAACCAAAACCGAGTGCAGCCGAGTTCTCTGGCTCATAGAAAAGTGACGCGTCGTTTAGGCTGAGTTTGCCTAGTGCATCGCGAAACGCTTCATAATCGTCAGAGGAAACCGGGAACAGACCTGCGTATACCTGAGGTTTCACTTTCTTAAAGCCTGGCAACGCTTTCTCTGCACCATTTTTCGCCAGAGTTAACGTATCACCAACAGGTGCGCCAAGAATGTCTTTGATACCACAAACCACCCAGCCTACTTCGCCAGTGTTGAGTTCTGTTGTATCGATCTGTTTTGGTGTGAAGATACCTAAACGGTCAACACCCCAGATTTGGCCCGTACTCATCACTTTGATCTTGTCGTTTTTCTTTAACTTGCCGTGTTTAATGCGCACAAGAGAGACAACGCCAAGGTAGTTGTCAAACCATGAGTCAATGATCAGTGCTTGCAGTGGCGCTTCAGGATCGCCTTCTGGTGCTGGGATCGCAGAAACAATCTTCTCTAGCACGTCATCAACGCCAAGACCAGTTTTGGCTGAACAGCGAACCGCATCAATCGCATCGATACCAACGATGTCTTCAATCTCTTCCGCCACACGCTCAGGCTCTGCCGCCGGAAGGTCAATCTTGTTTAGGATTGGAACGACTTCCAAATCCATTTCAATTGCGGTGTAACAGTTTGCAAGCGTTTGAGCTTCAACACCCTGACCTGCATCCACCACCAACAAAGCCCCTTCACACGCGGCCAGCGAGCGAGATACTTCGTAAGAAAAGTCAACGTGTCCCGGAGTATCGATAAAGTTAAGCTGGTAAGTTTCACCATCTTGGGCTTTATAGTCGAGGGTCACACTCTGAGCTTTAATGGTAATTCCACGCTCACGCTCTAGCTCCATGGAGTCTAGAACTTGTTCTGCCATTTCACGGTCGCTCAATCCACCACAAACTTGGATTAAACGGTCTGATAGGGTCGATTTGCCGTGGTCAATATGGGCGATAATCGAAAAATTACGAATGTGCTTCATAGATTTGGGGTGACTAAACTCTGTTATTCTGGGACATAGAAACGCCGCTCATTGGCGGCATTTCAGTTAAGTTGGCAGATTCTACCCAATTTCAACTCTGGGCGCATCATAATTTAGGCGATAGGTTCACCAAACACTCTCATCAATTCAACTTGAGCAGCACTTTTCTGCTCAAGCGGCTGAGCCAGCTTTTTGGCTAAGAGAATGCCGATAAACGCAAAAAGCATCGAGGTCAGTACCACCGCCCCTTCTCCCATCTCTAGCCATGGAGAAAGCACCAAATGGCCAAACAAAGCCCCCAGCAGCATCGCAACGATAGGCAGCAGATAAACCAATATCGCCGATTGAAGAAGGCTTTGCTCTGGAATACCTATTTCAACCACTTGACCAACGTGAAGTCGTCGCTGGGTCTCTAAATGCCAAAGTAAACTTTTGTTACCAAACGCTTTACTGACAACCCCTGTTCCGCAGCTTTTTTGTGAAGAACAACTGCTGCAACTGGTTTGTTGCTCACAACTCAACGCCACCTCAAACCCATGGTCATTCGGTGTCACTTGGGTGACGGTGGCGAGTGCGGTCATCATTGCGGTTTTGCCTTATTCTGGTTAAGTTCAGCCGTGAAGGTGACCGATTGAGCGATACGCTGCGCAGTGGCTGGCGGAATGTCTCCTACCACAGAAATCTCATGCTCACCCACCACCACACTATGTAAAGTACGGCGGCCTTGACGTACCAATTGGCCTTTCAATGAATGATCGTCTTTCTCTGCGACATAAACAGAGAAACTAAACAAGCCATCAGTGAAAAGCTGGCTTTCCACCAATTGATCCGTCAATGCCAAGCGATAACGGCTTAGATCGTTGGCAACAAATCCTTCCGGAGTCCATGACACACGCCAGTTGCTCTTCTCCACTTCCCCTTTCGGTAAAGTCAGAACAGCAGGTAGCTGCACGTCTTCAAGACCACTCATTAGGTCGGCAATTTTCTGATTCACAGTGTATGTAATGGCACGATACTGCTCAATCACCTCACCGTCACGATCCACTAGATCGGCGCGTAAGGGCAGCTTGCTCTGCTCATCAATCCAAACCACGTAGGAATAACGTAACCCATCTTTCGGCACAATACGGATCACTTGCGTAGGAGAGCCGGCTTCACGTGCTCGGCCAACTTGCACGTAATCATAAAACTTGTGCAGTTGATCAATGTCACTGCCTAACATTGGCATGACCGGGGCCACCATTTCTCCGGCTTGAATGGTAAACGGCTCCACACCTGGTTCTATATAGCTGACTTCATGGCCACGTTTAATCACTTCGCGCACAGGACCACTAAGATAAATCAGATGCGCATACTGCTGCGCTTCTTTACTGGCATGACGATACAGTAAAGGCTCTATGCTGTTTTTCTTGATAAGAATATAAGCTAACTCGTAGCTCAAATTTTGGCTGGCTTCGCTCATTTGATGCAATAAAGCCTCCGCCGGCTTATCGCTGGCAAAGGCTTGGGGAGTCATCACACTGAACAGAGCACAGACACTGAACAGGAATTTCTTCATTCAATTTCCGATGTAGATTGCTCACCTGCAATATGAGATGAGTCACTATTTAATCTTAGCTGGAGCTCATAATCACGTAACATAGCATGAACGCGTTTACGCTGCTCTTGAATTGACGATTCGCTCATCGATTTTTCGACCGATTCACGCGTCAAACTCACTGGCTCAGCACTGCCGGCAAACGGAATTGTCTGCAACACAGGTAATTGATCCGCTTGAGGCGCCGCGGGATCACTGCCACCGTATTGTTGCACGCCAAGGATGACCGCAAGGGACACACACGCCGCAACCGCGACTTGGCCAAACTGAGACAACCACGCTGGTAACTGCCTTCTTGCCTGTTGTGGCAAAGGTTGTGACTCTGGAGGCATCTGAGTAAGCTCAATGACTTTTTGCTGATGTAAACTGTGCGCGGGTTCGTTTTCCAACGCTAATGCGACACTTTCAGCAATATTCCACTCGGGCTGTTGCGGTGCTTCACCACGCATAACATCACCAATTAAGTGGTAATTGCGCCAAGAGGCCAAAACGTCATCGTCTTGAGCGATCTCTTTGATCAAAGCCTTATCGACAATTTCGCCATCCATGAGCGCCGAAAGCTTTTCTTTGTCAGCCATTCTAATTCACCATTGTTGTTACTGGTACTAGCGTTGCAAAAGAGGTTGAATTTTCTTTTCCACCGCCTCACGAGCACGGAAGATACGCGAACGTACCGTTCCTACAGGGCAATCCATTACTTCTGCAATTTCCTCATAGCTCAAGCCATCAAGCTCTCGCAGAGTCATTGCTGTTTTTAAATCTTCTGGTAACGCATTGATCGCACTAAAAACCACTTGCTTCAACTCATTGGACAACGTGAGGTTCTCAGGGTTCGAAATTTCTTTCAAAGCGTTACCTGTCTCATATAATTCAGCTTCATCAGCATCCACATCACTGGCGGGTGGCCTACGGCTCTGGGCAACAATGTGGTTTTTCGCCGTATTCACTGCGATGCGATACAACCAAGTATAGAAGGCACTTTCGCCACGAAAACTTGGAATAGCTCGGTAAGCTTTAATAAAAGCCTCCTGTGCTACATCAGGGACATCACCAGGATTACTAACGTATCGGGAAATAAGATTGCAGACTTTGTTTTGGTACTTCACCACCAAAAGATTGAATGCTTGCTTATCGCCACTCTGAACTCGCTCAATCAATACTTGATCGGTCAACTGCTCGTTCATTCGAGCGGATACTCCTATTCGTTATGCTCCACATATCTCAGATATGGGCAATAATTATGCAAAATGTAGTATTGACACCACTGCTTACTTGAGCACTATTGTGACTCGCGCCAATCAAGAAAGTTCCCACTTAAGTGAAATTTTTTGTCAATTATTGAGGCGCAATGTGATGTAATAAACACTCTCTGTCGCTGATTTTGGAGGGACGGAGTGAGAAAAGCAATGGCATTAATCTCAGATTGCCTTTCTAGCCGATGTAAATCGGCGTTTTTGCGTGTACTGGAAGCACATGATGTGCGGATTTATACAAAGTGAACTCATTCACTTTAGACCGGGATTTTGAAAATTTTATGAACGCAAACCGTGAACATGAATGTGATGTGTTAGTGGTGGGCAGCGGAGCTGCTGGCTTGTCGTTGGCCTTGCGCGTCGCCAATCACTGCAAAGTTATCGTGTTAAGTAAAGGACCTCGTAGCGAGGGAGCAACCTACTATGCTCAAGGTGGGATCGCTGCGGTATTCGATGAATCAGACAGTATTGAGTCACACGTTCAAGACACTCTGATCGCCGGAGACGGCATCTGTGAAGAAGCAACGGTGAAGTTTATCGCTGAAAACGCCAAAGAGTGTGTGCAATGGTTAATTGATGGCGGTGTGCCCTTTGATCGTGAAGAGGACGACTCTGACGACGAACCGCGTTATCACTTAACCCGCGAAGGCGGCCATAGCCATCGCCGTATTTTGCACGCAGCCGATGCCACAGGCATGGCGATGCAAACTTCGCTGCAAGACAATGCTCACAACCATCCTAATATTCATGTTTTAGAGCGTCATAATGCCCTCGACTTGATCACTGAAGACAAAATTGGCGGCGATAAAAATAAAGTGATCGGCGCGTATGTCTGGAACCGAAACCAAGAGCATGTAGAAACCGTTAAGGCGAAGTTTGTCGTGCTCGCGACCGGTGGCGCATCAAAAGTTTATCAGTACACCTCCAACCCAGATGTTTCTTCTGGCGATGGTATTGCGATTGCTTGGCGCGCAGGATGTCGCGTGGCCAATATGGAATTTAACCAATTCCACCCAACCTGTTTATACCACCCAGAAGCTCGCAACTTCCTCCTCACCGAAGCGCTACGCGGTGAAGGCGCTTATTTACGTCGTCCGGATGGATCACGCTTCATGCCCGATTTTGACCCGCGTGAAGAGCTGGCTCCTCGTGATGTCGTGGCACGTGCAATTGACTTCGAAATGAAACGCTTGGGTGCGGATTGCATGTACCTAGACATCAGTCACAAGCCCGCGGAATTCATTACCAAACACTTCCCAATGATCCACTCACGTCTGATGGATTTGGGTATTGATATGACCAAAGAGCCGATCCCCATCGTTCCAGCCGCACATTACACCTGTGGCGGTGTCATGGTCGATACCAAAGGGCAAACAGATTTGCACAATCTCTATGCTATCGGCGAAGTGAGCTACACTGGCCTACACGGAGCAAACCGTATGGCTTCAAATTCCTTGTTGGAGTGTGTGGTTTATGCATGGGCGGCAGCAAAAGACATTTTGAAAAAACACAAACAAGTCGACTTAGCGTCCAGCTTACCAAGCTGGGACGAAAGCCAAGTGACCTGCAGTGATGAAGAAGTGATCATCCAACACAACTGGCATGAGCTGAGACTGTTTATGTGGGATTACATGGGCATTGTACGCACTGACAAGCGCCTTGAGCGCGCACTGCGTCGCATTCAAATGTTGCAACAAGAGACGCATGAATACTACAGTAACTTCCGCGTATCCAATAACTTATTGGAGCTGCGTAACTTACTGCAAGTCGCCGAGCTGATGGTACGTTGTGCGATGCAAAGGAAAGAGAGTCGCGGTTTACACTACACTCTCGATTACCCAGAGCAACTTGAAAACAGTGGCCCGACGATTTTGCGCCCAGAAGAGTAAACCACTTTTATCGCTGTTTATCTTTTTTATGACTTGGGGGACGAATTCAGTTCCCCTTTTTGTTGCCACTGTTTTAGCACAATCATTAACTGTCGATAGTCCGAATCCTGACAACTATCTCGCCAAATCAAATAGCGCCGCCCATTGGCCAGCTTTATTGAAACGAACCACCAATAAAACAACAAACTCAATGACTGGATATGCTCAACCTGCTGTTGATATTTAATGGCCCCAGACGCGTTTACCGACACCGCACCTTGCCATGAGGGATAGCAGAAACCATGTATGGTTTGAAATTGATAGAGGGGGTAAAACAGGGCGACTGCGACAATAAGCGGAAAGGGAGAAAAAAGTAACGCCCAGATGATGCAGATAGCAATCAAGCCATCAACCATCCGAGCGCCACGAGAGTCATTGAGATTAAGGTTAACGAACCTTACTGAGGTTGTGCGCGACAATTTTATCTACCATTGACGCATGACCAAGATTCTCACTTCGTCCATGCCCCATCACCCAAGTAAACAAATCGGGATCATCGCACTCCAATAAAGAGACGAAGTCACGTTGTTCTTGTTCGCTGAGCTTCTCAAAACACTCTTCAAAGAAAGGCATAACAACCACGTCCAACTCTAACATGCCACGGCGACACGCCCAGCGGATACGTGCTTTTTCTTCTGTAGTGTACATCGGCTATTCCCCACCAAAGTATTTATAATTTAGCGCGGAGTGTAACAAGGCTACCGATTTGCCACTAGTAGATATGTCACAAACTGAGTAGCAATCGCATCTCAACAAAGGGAAGTCCCTACATTTCCTCTGCTGACAAATGGTCACTTGCAGATTAACATACCTCAATAAATCGACTTTATGGATAGCGAATAACATGCAATCGACTCAACCAATCCAACGATGTGCACTTGGCAGCCAACAAGCGTTACCAGAGCTCGCCGTCAGCTTATTAGATAATCTTGGTCTGATTACCATGACAGGTAACGATAAAAAATCGTACCTTCAAGGTCAGGTGACTTGTGACGTTGTTTCCTTAGAAGCGGATCAAGTGACTTGGGGTGGCCACTGCGATGCAAAAGGCAAGCTGTGGAGTGCCTTTCGTCTGTTTCATTACGGCGACGGCTACGCAATGTTGCAAGATAAGTCAGCCATTGACGTGGAGTTGCGTGAACTCAAAAAATACGCCATCTTTGCCAAAGTTGAAATCAATGTTAGCGATGCCATCTTGCTGGGCGTTTGCGGTGTACAAGCGGAGCAAGCCATCGCGAAACTGACCAACAATGCAGAGGCGGCAGTGGTAAGCTTTGCCCAAGGGACAGCGGTAAAGATCTCACCACAGCGCTGGTTATTGGTCGTAGACGCAAACCAACAAGATGAAGTGCTTACCATGTTGGCGACAGCACAGTTGTGTGACCACTCTCTTTGGGATCTTTACGATATCCTAGAAGTCTCTCCACGCATCCCTGCTTTTGCCCAAAATGAGCACATTCCTCAAGCGGTAAATTTGCAGGCGGTAAATGGCATCAGCTTTAAAAAGGGCTGCTATACCGGCCAAGAGACCGTTGCACGAGCCAAATATCGTGGCATCAACAAGCGAGCTCTGTATCGACTCTCCGGCGCCATAGAATCATCAGCCACAGAGACAACGATCAGCTTGGAACGCAGTGTGGGTGATAACTGGCGCGCGGCTGGTGAAGCATTGGTGAGTTATCACTTTGATGATGGACGAGCGACCGGACTTTTTGTGCTACCAAATGACCTAGAGCCCGAGACGCAATTTCGCCTGGCAGGTCAAAGCGAGCAACTGTGGCAACGAGAGCCCCTACCGTATTCCCTCGATGACGAATAGTGATTTGTCGACAGCATTGACCCGCTATCTTGATGAGCAACAGGTGCCCTATCGTCTGTTGCCTCATCAAACACCAGCCACCACCATCGAAGACGCAGCCAAACAGCGGGGGATTCGTCCTGCGCAAATGGTCAAATGCATTTTGCTGCGTGATATGAGTGATCGCTATGTACTGGCGTGTGCACCAGGCGATCGCTCTGTTGATCCGAAAAAAGTCAGAGCATTAATGGATTATCGGCGCATGACATGCGTCGACAGTTCGCAAATTTATGCAATTACAGGATATCAACTGGGCACGGTTACTCCCCTCTTACTCAAAAAAACCATGCCGATTGTCTTCGACCATGCACTTCAAGCGGAGTCGATGGTCACCATCAGCAGTGGAAACAATATGGCAGGACTGGCTTTATCGTTAACACACCTAGCCCAACTCACCTCTCCCATCTGGGCTGACATTTGTCGTTCTAGTGAACTAGGCACATTATTGACTCACCAAAATTAATCGATTTCGCTCACAAATTGTGATCAACCTCAAATCAACAGAAAAATTCCACTGGAATTTTTAGTCACATTAAAAACATAAATAGTCAATGCGGTTATTTTAGGATAACCTGAATTTGTTGATTGACCGCTCAATGAGTGTTCAGTTGACCCAAGTGAATCCACTGACCTTGGTCAGGAAATCCACTTTTGTGTAATGCATCTGTGACTATTCGCCCGCTGTTGCGGGCTTTTTTTTTAGGACCCAACCTATTCGAGTGAATCTTTTCCCCATAAATAGCCACCTCATAGTGCGTAACAAATAATTACCAACTATTCTTATTCTTGTAACAAAACTATTGCTTAATGCGTCACGTAAAACATGAGTGACCATGATTCGAAAAGAGACAGATAACATTAAGGTTCCGTTTGCATGACCATTTTGAGCTTAACCTCACTAAATTGAGGGCAATTATCGGGAAATTTGTCTAGCTCAGCACAATTATCTAAACACAAAAGACATAGCTCTATTTTAATCCAGAGATGTCACACATTTAAGTCACAGTAACTGTTAGACTAGCGGAGCTGATTGAGAAAAAAGGAAAGTAAGTATGAGACTGTTTAAGCGCTATACACCAGGTATGATTGCTAAACACGTGAGTCGACTATTTAAGGGAAGAATTTACATTTACGGCGTAGGAAAATTTGAGTTTGATAATGGTAAATTGATCCTGCCAGCAAAAGCTGAGCAAAAGCATTTTCAAACCGTGAAAGAAGTCAATCAGGAGATCATGAAGCTGCGCTGTGCTTACGCTTAATTGTCTTGTCGATAAAACAAGATAACCCGCTGAATTCGAAAAGAGAAAGGGCTGATTTTCAGCCCTTTCTTTTTATTATCACGATGAGCGAATCTGCTCTGGTTGACGACGTTTCGCCAACTCAGGAAGCTCGCCATCCAACCCCAACGCACGTCTCATTATTTGCTCTTTAGCACCCGGAAGGTGCCCTGCCATTGTCAAACCAACGCCACGTAAGAACTTTTTCAACGGATTAGAGCCGGCAAACAACTCTCGAAAACCTTGCATCGCGGCAATCATTTGCGCCGCTTCCGCTTTACGCCAACGCTCGAAACGACGCAGGTTTCGTTTGGCCCCAATGTCTTCACCACGTTGCCAAAGTGCGAGAATCTCTTGCGCTAGACTGGCTGCGTCCAGCAAGCCCAAATTCACGCCTTGCCCCGCCAATGGATGGATTGTGTGTGCAGCGTCACCGATAAGGGCGACACGCTCTTTGACAAAATCTCGAGCAAAACGCATTTTCAGGGGTACGCTAAAGCGCTCCCCAACGACTTCACACAACCCCAAACGCATATCAAATTCGGCACTCAGCGCCTTATTGAACTCACTGTCTGACATCGCCATCAAACTCGTTGCGCGCAGGGATTCAGTCGACCACACAATCGAGGTCATGTTCTCTTCAGACATTGGCAGGAAGGCCAACGGTCCTTGAGGAGTAAAAATTTGACGTGCAACGGAGCAATGTGGCTCGACGGTGCGAACATTGGCTACAATCGCAGAATGGCCATAATCCCAATGGGTTAGCGGGATATCCTGCTGACGTCGAACCCAAGAATTGGCGCCATCAGCACCAACCACCAATTTGGCCGTAAGCGCCTGACCATTGTCGAGCGACAACCACACTTCGCTCTCTCCTACACTCATCGATTGACACTGACAAGGCATCAGCACCATCACATTATCCAGCTTGTTAACCTGCTCCAAAAGTGCCAGTTGAATGACGCGATTTTCAACAATATGGCCAAGATCCGGCTGTGCCATCGCATCCGCACTAAAGTCAATGTGGCCAAAACTGTCTTGATCCCACACTTCCATCGCCACATAAGGAGAGGCTCGTTTTTCCACAATGGATTGCCAAGCACCCAGATTTTTTAAGATATGTTCGCTGGAACGACTGAGCGCGGAAACTCTCACATCCGGCAGTTCATTCATTTGCAGATTTGGAGCCTGCCCTTCAATCACTGCGACACGCAAATCGCTCTCTTTAAATGCCGCGGCCAACGCCAGTCCGACCATGCCACCGCCAACGATCGCCACATCCACACTTTGTATCATTTTGTTTTACTCGCTATCGGCTCACCAGACCTAATGTCTGGCGTAATAGTGGCTGTTTCAGCCCAGAAAGATTATCCATCACCACTAACCCGAGGTTGCGAGCCACTCTGAGTGCAAGGTAATCATTAGAGAAAAGGTGTACCAAACTGGTCGTCATCCATATAGTGTTCTGTCGGTCACTACAACGGCGCTGCTTAAAGCGCATAAGAGAAGAATACGCCCCAACATCATCAAGCTGCTTGGTGATCTCTTCGGCCAGTGAGGCCACATCACGAATGCCAAGATTAAACCCTTGCCCAGCAATCGGATGTAGGGTTTGCGCCGCGTTACCCACCACCGCGAAGCGATGAGAGATGTTCTGCTCTCGATGGCGTAATATCAGCGGATAACTCGCCCTCATGCCCACTTTTTGCATTTGACCTAGCCGCCAACCAAATTCTTGCTGTAAGCGTTCCAAAAATTGCTCGTCAGATAACAACATCACCTGCTCGGCTAAATCCGGAGGCAGACACCATACCAAAGACATGCGATTGTCAGACATCGGCAGCAACGCTACTGGGCCATGTTCAGTAAAGCGTTCAAACGCACGCCCACGATGCACCTGTTCTGTCACAACATTGGCAATGACAGCGGTTTGTTCAAAATCATGCTGCGCTAGGTTCATGCCCAGTTGCTGGCAACAGTTGGAGACTGCCCCATCAGCGGCCACCAGCAATTTCGCTTGCAGCGTTTCTCCACTATTCAAATGCACCGAAACGCTATCGGTGAATCGCTCAACGCGGTCGACTGCGGCAGGGGAGTAGAGAGAAATGGACTCACAACGCTGCAATAACGACTGATAGATACGCCCAACATCCGCCAGCTCCACCACATAACCCAGTGCGTCAACGCCAACTTGTTGCGCAGAAATATCGGTCATTGCCAGATGAGAGCGATCAGATACGTGAATATCCGTAATCGGCGTGGCACAAGGTGCTATCGATGGCCAAAGCTGGAAACGACGCAAAATATCCACGGTGCCATATGAGAGTGCTATTGAGCGAGAATCAAACCCTGGGTGACTGGTATCCACCTGATAAGGCTCGACAACTGCGACCTTCAATTGGTTGTCCGTCAGGTGCGAAAGTGCCAAAGCAAGCGTCGCCCCAGCCATTGCTCCTCCAGCAATTACAACATCATATTGCGTCATTTCCGCCCCTCAGATTAATGAATGGTCGGGGTTTCAGGGGAAGGCGTTTTGGCGCCAAACTCCGCATGGATCAGCAACGCACATGCTTTAACATGCTCAATAACGTGTTCCAGCAGCTCTGCTTGCTCTTGCAAATCGTCGTCTTCATCAACACCGAGACGAGCCATCTCTTCGAGATCCGCCAGTGCTTCTTTCGCCTCTTCTGACGCCTTGTCGAGTGCGGCTCCCGCTAAGCCCAAACCAGAAATATAATGATTAATCCAATCAGAAAGAGTGTCCGCCAGCGCAAAAATGGCGTCTTCACCTTCTGTGTTTGGCAACAACAGGTTTAACACCATCTCATCACTGGTTAACTGAGCTGAAGTCACGTTAAACAACGCTTGCGCCTGTTCCAACGCCGCACTCGGCCAACCCATGCCATCATTGGTATAATCAAACAACATTGGCTGCCAACTGTGATCTTGCTGTGACAAACCACCACTGATCATGCCTGCAAGTAATCCATGCAATTCCGCTGGGGTTACCGCCAGAGTGGCCATTTTCATTTCATCAGCAACGACTTGGTAGCTTGGAAGTTGATTTTTACTCATTGTCTTTCTTCATAGTGATCATCTGTGGGGAGTAATCCTACCATTTAGCGCCTTGAGCGAAAACGATGATAAACGCGTTTTCTGCATAGCAAATGAGCAAATTGTCCAATAACTGACTTCTTGTTGTCACATTTATCTCAAGACGTTGTGAAATGCTTGAATCTTGATAGCGCTTTACCTATAGTTTGTTCCTCAGTCGTTGTTGAGTACAGCATCTCAGTTCGCGCGTTATAGAGTTAATCCATCATGAGCAACCAAGCGGTAGACGTTGAAATTCTTGGCAAAATCACCCGTGTTAACTGTCCTTCAGGGCAGGAAGAGGCGTTGGTCGCAGCCGCTCAAGATCTCGATGCTCGTTTGAAAGAGATGAGCGAACGTACTAAGGTAACTAATGAGATCCAGTTACTGACTTTCGCGGCACTGAACATCTGTTATGAGCTCAACAGCAAGAGCAGTGCTAGCAATGAACAGCAACAATTGATTGTAGAGCGAATGGAACAGCTCACCGATTCGCTTGATAAAGCGCTAATGAAAGTCACGCAAGGATCGGCGCAATAACAGCATTTACCCTAGAGTGTTTGTCAGCCGGATTAAAGTCCCTGAGCCGATAAGCAACACCAAAGGGTTGGTACTTGATCGCTATTGAGCAAGCTTGGCCCGTACCGAGAAGCCTACGGTAATCATTGCCGATCCGCCTTGAACCAGCTGGTTCAAGGGCCACAATCCGCGACGGCACTCTGGGGTATCCTCTATGCAAAATCTTTCCCGGCAAGACATCCGCACACTTATCCGTCAAAGACGCAATCAATTATGCAGCGATACTCAATATCAAGCTGCGCTGGATTTGACTGCCCACTTTGCCCAGCTCAATGAACTCACTGACGCGCAACACATCGCCCTCTATCTTTCTGCTGACGGAGAGCTCGATACCAAACCGTTGATTGAATGGCTTTGGGAGCTGGGTAAGCAAGTGTACCTCCCGGTGATACACCCTTTTTCCAAAGGGCAACTTCTTTTTCTTCACTACCATCACCACACCGATTTGATCTACAACCGCTACGGTATCCTTGAGCCCAAGCTTGATAAACGTCATATCATCCCACTCGCAGAGCTTGATTTAATTTGTACGCCACTGGTCGCCTTTGACAGCGCGGGGCAAAGGCTCGGTATGGGAGGCGGCTACTATGACCGCACCTTAGAGCGTTGGTTTCGCACTGGCTTAGGTGCCAAGCCTATCGGTATCGCCCATGATTGCCAGCATGTTGAGCAGCTACCTTGCGAAGTTTGGGATATTCCTTTGCCTAAGATCGTGACCCCAAGCCAAATCTGGCAATGGGAAAACGACGTTTAACTCGTTATAATCGCGCGGCACGAACTATCCTTCATCAATTCAGGAGATGAGCATGACTCAAGATGAAATGAAAAAAGCCGCTGGTTGGGCAGCGCTCAAATATGTGGAAAAAGGCAGCATTGTTGGCGTAGGAACAGGCTCAACGGTTAATCACTTCATCGATGCTCTTGGAACCATGAGTGAAGAGATCAAAGGTGCGGTATCCAGCTCTGTTGCATCAACAGAGAAACTTGAAGCGCTAGGCATCAAAATTTTTGACTGCAATGAAGTCGCCTCTTTAGACATTTACGTTGATGGCGCGGACGAAATCAACGCAGATCGTGAAATGATAAAAGGCGGTGGCGCGGCGCTCACTCGCGAGAAGATCGTTGCGGCGATTGCGGACAAATTTATCTGTATTGTTGATGGTACAAAGGCTGTCGATGTTCTTGGGACCTTCCCTCTTCCTGTTGAAGTCATCCCAATGGCTCGCTCATACGTTGCGCGTCAATTGGTTAAACTTGGTGGCGATCCTTGTTACCGCGAAGGAGTGATTACTGACAACGGTAACGTCATCCTTGATGTTTACGGTATGAAGATCACCAATCCAAAACAACTGGAAGATCAGATCAACGGCATCCCAGGTGTCGTCACTGTCGGCCTATTTGCTCATCGCGGTGCTGACGTGGTCATTACCGGCACTCCAGAAGGTGCAAAAATTGAGGAATAAATAGCTGGTTTTGCGCTATTTTCCGTTATTTGATTACAGACGGCGCCCAAGGGCGCCGTTTTTTATGACTTTCTTGAAGAAAATTATCTCTTATTCCGTAATTTTCTTACCCAAAACAAAAATTTTTTGTTACTTTATTGAGCAGAAGACGCACAAGGAAACGTTTGTCCTCCGCCAAAACTGTTAATTTCACTGCTCTTAACGATTTTGTTTAACGTGCGCCAAATTAGCCCACCTTTCCATTTTAAGGACGAAAACAATGGCCAAAGTTTCACTGGAAAAAGAGAAAATAAAAATCTTACTTCTTGAAGGCCTCCACCCTTCTTCGGTAGAAGTGCTGCAAGCTGCGGGTTACACCAATATCGAATACCACAAAGGCTCACTTTCTGACGATGCTCTTCTTGAAGCGGTTAAAGACGCGCACTTCATTGGCATTCGTTCTCGTACCAACTTAACTGAAGAAGTGATCAATGCGGCACAAAAACTGGTTGCGATCGGTTGTTTCTGCATTGGTACCAACCAAGTGGATCTAAATGCAGCATCCAAACGTGGTATTCCTGTCTTTAACGCGCCTTTCTCAAACACTCGCAGTGTGGCGGAGCTGGTTCTTGGCCAAATCCTGCTGCTTCTACGTGGTATTCCAGAAAAGAACGCTTTGGCTCATCGCGGAATTTGGAAAAAAAGTGCCGACAACTCTTACGAAGCTCGTGGGAAACGTCTAGGCATTATTGGTTACGGTCATATCGGTACTCAGCTTGGTATTATTGCTGAAAACCTAGGTATGCGTGTTTACTTCTACGATATCGAGAACAAGCTCTCGCTAGGTAATGCAACTCAAATCCCAACCATGAGCGAACTGCTCAACAAGTGTGACGTGATTTCTCTACACGTACCAGAAACGCCAGAAACCAAAAATATGATGGGTGCAGAAGAGTTTGCTCGCATGAAGCCGGGTTCTATCTTCATCAACGCAGCTCGTGGCACCGTGGTCGATATTGAAGCGCTATGCCATTCACTCGAATCAGGTCATATTGCTGGTGCAGCGATTGACGTTTTCCCGGTTGAACCGGCCACCAATGCTGAAGCATTCGAATCTCCACTGCAAAAATTTGACAATGTGATTCTTACTCCACACGTTGGCGGCTCAACTCAAGAAGCACAAGAGAACATTGGTGTTGAAGTGGCTGGCAAACTGGCGAAATACTCAGACAATGGCTCAACGCTATCCAGTGTTAACTTCCCAGAAGTTTCACTGCCAGAACATCGTAGCTGCTCACGCTTGCTCCACATTCACCAAAACCGTCCGGGCATTCTGACGCAAATTAACACCATTTTTGCTGAAGAAGGCATCAACATTGCGGGTCAATACCTGCAGACCTCAGCCGATATTGGTTATGTGGTGATTGACGTAGAAACTGAGCGCTCCGAAGAAGCACTGGTCAAACTTAAAGAGATCGAAGGCACAATTCGAGCTCGAATCCTTCACTAATAGAAACAACAAAGGGCAGGTTATCCTGCCCTTTGTTTTATTCATCATGTTGCTAAAATTTAATTAAGCTTGTACGTCACATCGACTTGGTCACGAATGATTAAGCTTGAGTCTTGATAGCTGTTACTTTCCGATTTTGCGTCCATCATCATAGTGCGCATCAGCACAGGTTGCACATTAGGTTGGTTGTAGTTGATCTGCCATACTTCCCCTAGCGACTTACCAAACCCTTTCGCCAAGAATCCCGCCTTCTGCTGCGCATCTTTAATCGCTTCAAGGCGAGCTTGCTGCTGATATTCCGCCTCGTTGCTAACCAACAACTGAATATTATCTACCTGATTGATCCCCGCATTCAACGCAAGATCGAGATAGGCATTAAGGTTTGCTAAGTTGGCGACTTTCACCGTAACACTACGAGAAGCGCGATAACCAACGAGGTCTGGCTTTTCATTTTTCGGGTAATGATATTGAGGAGCAAGATAGAGATTGGTACTGGTGATTTGCTGTTTATCCACTCCCGCCTTGGTTAAAGCCGCTAAAAAAGCATCCACTGTGGTATCAACTGACTGTTTGGCGGATTCTGCGGTCATGGTCGAATCCACCACTTTCACCGTAAATATCGCCATATCCGGTTTTGCAACCACTTCACCATAACCCGTGGTTGACAGGTGAGCGAAGCTGGGGGCCTCTGCCATTGCATAACCCGCGACCAAACTTGCCGAAAGCACCACGCTTGTAGGAAACCATTTCATGCCATAAACCTTCTGTAAAGAAACTGTCTTGATAATAGAAGGTTTAGCAGATTAACCAATATCTCATGAACACTTCTTACACAACTTTGACTCTGTTATCCCTGTACTAATGATCTCCCGAGTCGCCTCTACTGGGGTAAATGAGCTCGTGCGTATTCAACAATCGCTTGCGAAATTTCCTTCAACACCCCGCTTTCTAGCTGCCAATGATGCCAATAGATACGATAAGACAATAAAAATCCTGGCGTGATGTCCATCAGTGCGCCCGACGCCAACTCTTGTTCGATTTGCAGCTTGGGAATTAAACAGTAAGCAATTCCTGAAACGGCAAGGCGGACAAACGCTTCTGAGCTTCCAACATTATGATTGATGATGGAATCGCGAGAGATGTTGAAATGGTCGTGCAAAAAACGGTTATGAAGATCATCATATTGGTCATAGGACACCGCTGGCGCTTTCCGCAAGGTTTGGTAATTCACCCCTGCAGAAAAATAACGTTGATAAAAATCCGGACTGGCGACACACACATAGTCCATGCGCCCAAGGTAGTCGGCTTTACACCCCGCAATAGGTTGCGACTCAAGGCTGATCGCGCCAGCCACTTCACCACTCTTTAGCTTTTCAATGGAACGGGATTCTCCATAGATGGCTAAATTTAGTTCTACTTGTCGCAGTGTCATCACCTCTTTGAGTGCTGGCAATAACCACGTGGCCAAACTATCCGCGTTGGTTGCCAACGCCAGTTGAATGGGCTTTGCTGTGTCATCGTTCATGAGCTCAGGAATGAGCTCGTGTTCAAGAATGCGCACGCGTCGATACAAGCCCAACAACTTCTTTCCCACAAGTGTTGGTTTAGGTGGTTGTTCACGTATTAGCACTGGTTGCGCCAAAAAGCGCTCTAGTTGTTTAATTCTCTGCGATACCGCCGATTGAGAGATGTACAACTCTTCCGCAGCTCGCTCAAATCCACCTTGTGCAACGACCGCATCTAACGCCTCTATCCATTTGTAATCTAAACCACGCATTGCACTTCCCTCAAACAAATCAGTATTGCTTATATAGGATTAAAATCATTAATTATACTTATGCCAGTTAAAACGATACCTTGCTCACATTCTCTTTATCATTAGATCATTGTTACCGAGGTTTATCGTGAATTTTTGGGTGTTACTGCAAGGCTTTGGTTTAGGTGCCACCATGATTATTCCCATTGGGGCTCAAAATGCCTTCGTACTCAATCAGGGCATCAAACGTAACCACCATTTAACGACTGCAGCGGTTTGCAGTGTCTTAGATATGGTGTTTATTTCTCTGGGTATTTTTGGCGGTGGTGCCATTCTCTCGCAAAATGAGCTACTGCTTACCGCGGTGACATTGGGCGGCATTGCCTTTCTCAGTGTGTACGGTTTGATGTCGCTCAAAAGCGCTTTTAAACCCATAGAACAAGTTGAGAAGCATCACGAAGTGATTGCTCGTGGACGCAGAACGGTCATTTTGGGAGCTTTGGCTGTTACGGTATTAAATCCACATCTGTATCTGGATACGGTGGTGATTTTAGGCTCGATTGGCGGCCAATTTGAGGGGCATGATCGCATTGCCTTTGCGATTGGAACCACGCTGGCATCGTTTACTTGGTTCTACGCACTCTCCATGGGTGCCGCAAAACTAGGGCCAACATTATCAAAGCCCAAAGTGAAGAGAGGGATAGACATTGCGGTGGCGGCTATGATGTTTACCATCGCTGCGCTTCTTACTAAGTCTCTTTTGGCATAACTGCAATAAAGCGTGGTTTGACGGAAACAAAAAGCGAGGTCGTAACCTCGCTTTTTTAGATTTGGATTTAGTCCACCTTGTTTAGGTGTACATCCATTTGTGGGAATGGGATCTCGATACCATTTGCATCCAATGCTTCTTTAATAGCCTGCATCGAATCAAAATATACTGCCCAGTAATCTTCCGTTTTACACCATGGACGTACCACGAAGTTCACCGATGAATCAGCCAGAGCAACAACACCGATTGTCATGTCTGGATCTTTCAAAATACGCGTATCTTTTTCTAGCGTCTCACGGATCACTTGTTTGGTTTTCTTCAGATCCGATTTGTATGAAACACCGATCATGAGATCGACACGGCGTGTGGCATGGCGAGAATAGTTAGTGATCGCACCACCAATCACACCTGAGTTAGGCACAACCACCATCTTATTGTCAGGGGTTTTCAAGACCGTTTGGAAAATCTGAATTGCTTCAACAGAGCCCGCTACACCACCGATTTCCACGTAGTCACCCGATTTAAACGGACGGAATGCAACGATCAAAACACCAGCAGCAAAGTTTGATAGAGAACCCTGTAGAGCAAGGCCAACAGCAAGACCCGCCGCACCGATCACTGCAACAACAGAGGCGGTTTCAACACCAACACGGCCTAAAGCGGCAATCAATACGATAACAAACAGCAAGTAACGAACTAAACCGTGGATAAACTCTACCACCGCTTTGTCCATTTCTTTCTTATTAAGAACTTTCGATACACTGTTCGCAACGGCTTTCACAATGATGTTACCAATGAACAGAATGACGATCGCAGAAATAATGTTCACACCGTACTGAATCAGTAGATCTGAATTGTTGGTTAGCCAAGTTTCAGCCTGATTTAGACCATCCACTAATGAGGTATCAATCCCCACTGTTTCACCTGCCATAATGTTATTCCTCAAGTTATGACTTTAAAAATGGTACTGGCGTTATATATACGCCCGTTCTTGTTAGTCATCTGAATATGCGTCAGAATTTTGGCACGATATCTCATTTTTGACATTTTGCAAAGTCAGGTTTTTGCAAAAGCTGTCAAAACAGAGATTTACACTCCGTTCAATATCGCTGATCAAGATTAAGCAATTATTTCAAACTGTGCCAGAGTTTTTCTATCCGTCAGCAAGTGGTATAAAAAAACCCGCTCAGAGAGCGGGTTTTGTCTGCAAATCATTCTGTTCAGAATTACAGTACGTCAACTGCGTTAAGGTCAGCGAATGCTTTCTCTAGACGAGCAACCATTGACTCTTGGCCAGCACGTAGCCATACACGTGGATCGTAGTATTTCTTGTTTGGCGCAGATTCGCCAGTTGGGTTACCGATTTGACCTTGTAGGTAATCGTGGTTCTTCGCTTCGTACTGACGAATACCGTCCCAAGTTGCCCACTGAGTATCAGTATCGATGTTCATTTTGATAACACCGTAGCTGATAGACTCTTTGATTTCTGCTTCAGAAGAACCAGAACCACCGTGGAATACGAAGTTTAGTGCGTTTGGAGCGATACCAAATTTCTCAGAACAGTAAGCTTGAGAATCACGTAGGATAGTTGGAGTTAGAACAACGTTACCTGCTTGGTAAACACCGTGCACGTTACCGAAAGATGCTGCGATAGTGAAACGGTGGCTGATTGGGATCAGTTTCTCGTACGCGTAAGCAACGTCTTCTGGAGAAGTGTAAAGCTCAGACTGATCCATGTGAGAGTTGTCTACGCCGTCTTCTTCACCACCAGTACAACCTAGTTCAAACTCTAGAGTCATACCCATTTTTTCCATACGAGCTAGGTACTTAGCACAGATTTCGATGTTCTCTTCTAGAGACTCTTCAGAAAGGTCGATCATGTGAGAAGAGAATAGAGGTTTACCAGTTTGAGCGAAGAACTCTTCACCTGCGTCTAGTAGACCGTCGATCCATGGAAGTAGCTTCTTAGCAGCGTGGTCAGTGTGTAGGATTACTGGCACACCGTAAGCTTCAGCAACTGCGTGTACGTATTTCGCACCAGCGATAGCACCAAGGATTTGAGCACCTTGACCTTCAAGTTTCACGCCTTTACCAGCGAAGAAAGCAGCACCGCCGTTAGAGAACTGAACAACAACTGGCGCTTTCACTTTAGAAGCTGCTTCAAGAACACCGTTGATTGAATCAGTGTTTACTACGTTTACAGCTGGAAGAGCGAAGTTGTTTTCTTTTGCTACTTCAAATACTTTCTGAACGTCATCACCAGAGATAACACCTGGTTTTACGAAATCGAAGATCTTAGACATGGATGTAATCCTATTTATCTGTCGTTTTAAAAATAAAACTCGTTAAGTTTAAATTCTTGCAAACGTTTGCTCACAACTCGCGCTATTCTAGCAAAAATGAGATGTGCCGCAAACAAGAAAGCGGGAGAGTAACCCCCGCCTTCGTTTAATTACTT
This sequence comes from Vibrio vulnificus NBRC 15645 = ATCC 27562, assembly GCF_002224265.1. Lineage (NCBI taxonomy): Bacteria > Pseudomonadati > Pseudomonadota > Gammaproteobacteria > Vibrionales > Vibrionaceae > Vibrio > Vibrio vulnificus. The sequence continues at coordinate 2,005,965 of NZ_CP012881.1, read as the reverse complement.
AGCGCGTGCTTCTAGCATTTCAACAGCTGGAAGTACTTTACCTTCTACAAACTCAAGGAACGCACCGCCACCAGTAGAGATGTAAGAGACGTCCGCTTTGATACCGAACTTGTCGATAGCCGCTAGAGTATCGCCACCGCCAGCTACAGAGAATGCAGGAGACTGAGCGATCGCTTCAGAAATACCTTTCGTACCCGCTTCAAAGTTCTTGAACTCGAATACACCTACAGGGCCATTCCAAAGGATAGTTTTCGCGTTTGCGATGATTTCAGCTAGTGCTGCCGTTGATTCTGGACCAAGGTCGAAGATCATGTCATCGTCTTGTACTTCAGAAACATGTTTGATTTCCGCTTCTGCGTTCTCGTCGAATGCTTTCGCACACGCTACGTCAGTGGCAACAGGAATTGCACACTCTTTCATTAGCTTTTGAGCCGTTTCAACTAGGTCAGCTTCGTATAGAGACTTACCTACGTTGTGACCTTCAGCGGCGATGAATGTGTTCGCGATACCACCACCAACAACAAGTTGGTCAGCGATTTTAGATAGTGACTCAAGAACCGTTAGTTTAGTAGACACTTTTGAACCACCAACGATAGCAACTAGAGGACGCTCTGGGTTGCTCATTGCTTTGCCGAGTGCTTCTAGTTCAGCAGCAAGTAGAGGGCCCGCACACGCTACTTCAGCAAACATACCCACACCGTGAGTTGACGCTTGTGCACGGTGAGCTGTACCGAATGCATCCATTACGAATACGTCACATAGTGCCGCGTATTTTTTAGAAAGTGCTTCGTCGTTTTTCTTCTCGCCTTTGTTAAAGCGAACGTTTTCAAGAACAACAAGTTCACCAGCGTTTAGCTCAAGACCATCTAGGTAATCTTTAGCCAATTTCACTTCGCAATCTAGCGCGTCGTTTAGGTAGTTAACCACTGGTTGTAGAGAGAACTCTTCTGCGTATTCACCTTCAGTAGGACGACCTAGGTGAGAAGTGACCATTACTTTCGCGCCAGCTTCTAGACATAGCTTGATAGTAGGAAGAGATGCGATGATACGTGCATCAGAAGTTACTTTACCGTCTTTTACTGGCACGTTTAGGTCAGCACGGATGAATACACGTTTACCTGCTAGATCCAGGTCAGTCATCTTGATTACAGACATGATGTGTCCTCTCAAATATTAAAAATAAAGTTTTTGAAAACTCGGCAACCCTGCCAAGCCTGTTAATTCTTCAAACTGGTTATTGATATGGAGTCATTACAAATTTATTTCAAGGCTAAAAATAAATTTTCTCCGACGCTGCCGATACGACTATTTGGCAGCTTGCATTGCGAGCGCAGTATCCAGCATACGGTTCGCAAAGCCCCATTCGTTATCGCACCAAACCAGCATTTTCACTAAATGCCCGTTACTGACTCGAGTTTGGCTACCATCGACAATCGCGCTATGGGGATCATGATTAAAGTCGATGGAAACGAGCGGCGCTTCAGTATAGTCAACAATGCCACGTAATGTACACTGAGATGCGTTAACAATGGTTTGATTTACGTCATTAACTTTCACATTTGTATTAATCGTGACACTTAAATCCATTGCAGTGACGTTTACTGTCGGCACTCTCACTGAAATAGCTTCAAATTTGTTGGAAAATTTCGGGAAGATTCTTTCAATTCCCTTATGCAACTTGGTATCCACCGGAATGATAGATTGGCTTGCGGCTCGAGTGCGGCGTAAGTCGCTGTGATAGGCATCAATCACTTGTTGATCATTCATCGAAGAGTGAATGGTGGTAATGGTGCCAGATTCAATGCCAAATGCCTCGTCCAACACTTTAATGATCGGCACAATACAGTTAGTGGTACACGAACCGTTGGAAACGACGTTGTGCTCGGCTTTCAAGGTTTCATGGTTAACACCATAGATGATGGTGTTGTCGAGATCACTGGCACCTGGATGCGAAAACAGCACTTTCTTCGCTCCGGCTTTGATGTGCTCTAACCCATCAGCTTGGCAACCAAACACGCCAGTACAATCGAGGACCAGATCGACCTCGAGGTCACGCCAAGGCAGAAGATTGATTTCGGAAAGGTGCAGAATACGGATAGAATCGAACTCGCCCTTACCTTGAGGGCAAGCGTCATGGTGAACGTAGAGATGTTCTTGATCGTGGGAGATTCTCTTGCCAAAACGTCCATGACTGGTGTCATATTGCAGCAAGTGAGCCATGGCTTCTGGCTGAGCAAGCTCATTAACCGCAACCACTTTAATTTGTTGATGCTTACCGCTTTCATACACGGCGCGCAGAACATTACGACCGATACGTCCAAATCCATTGATCGCAACTTTTAGCATCTATCCTTCGCCTCACCAAAAATTTCGTGTCACAGATAGTACCCGATACGCAGGCTAAACGCATTAAGTAAGTGATCTCAGTCGCGGTAAACTCTCTTTTCACTTCACGAAACATTCACTTCGCCAATATATTTAATTGAGGCGTCGCGTATTTCACTTGGCACTTTAGTTCCTTGTTTGATCACCAAAAGGAAATGCGTATGTCTGGTTTTCCCGCTGCTCACTTTTGCAAGCGATGCAATCAAGAAACACCGCACTCAGAAGTGCTGGTCCGTAAGCCAAGTCGCTATGATACGGATAAAACGATTCTTGGAACTTTAAAGCTTTGGGCTCATACCCTGATAAATGGCGGTCACTATTACGATATGGATCGCTATGTCACCTGCAAGGAATGTGGGCACAAAGAGAAAGACAACTGGGGAAAAGAATTTGAATAGGCACAAAAAAACCGAGCTTTGACGCTCGGTTTTTCTTTTATCTTCTACAGCTTACGCTAGCAGTTCTTTTGCTGTGTTCACTACGTTTTCTACCGTGAAACCAAACATTTCGAACAATTGGTCAGCTGGCGCAGACTCACCGAATGTTGTCATACCGATGATGCGACCGTCGAAGCCAACGTACTTGTACCAGAAATCCGCAATGCCCGCTTCGATAGCGATACGTGCTGTTACGTCTGATGGCAATACAGATTCACGGTAAGCCGCGTCTTGCTTGTCGAAAGTATCAGTAGCAGGCATTGAAACCACGCGTACTTTCTTACCTTCAGCGGTTAGTTGTTCAGCCGCTTTCACTGCTAGCTCAACTTCAGAACCCGTCGCGATTAGGATCAGCTGAGGCTTACCATCGCTGTCTTTCAGGATGTAACCACCTTTGGCGATGTCTGCCACTTGCTCAGCACTGCGTGGTTGCTGTGCTAGGTTTTGACGAGAGAAAATCAGTGCCGATGGACCATCTTTACGTTCAATCGCCAGTTTCCATGCAACTGCCGATTCCACTTGGTCACATGGACGCCATGTGCTCATGTTTGGCGTTAGACGCAGCGATGCGATTTGCTCAACCGGTTGGTGAGTTGGGCCATCTTCGCCAAGACCGATAGAATCGTGCGTGTACACTTGGATGTTCTGAATCTTCATCAGAGCCGCCATGCGCATTGCGTTACGTGCGTATTCCATGAACATCAGGAAGGTTGCGCCGTAAGGAACAAAACCGCCGTGTAGCGCGATACCGTTCATGATCGCTGTCATACCAAATTCACGTACACCGTAGTGGATGTAGTTACCAGAGAAGTCGTTTGCTTCTAGCGACTTAGAACCCGACCACATGGTGAGGTTAGAAGGCGCTAGGTCAGCAGAGCCGCCCATGAATTCTGGCAGCATTTTACCAAACGCTTCTAACGCGTTTTGCGATGCTTTACGTGATGCGATGTTCGCTGGGTTTGCTTGAAGATCTGCAATGATTTGGTTTGCTTTCTCTTCCCACTGAGCTGGAAGCTCGCCATTTACGCGGCGTTTAAACTCCGCAGCTTCGACTGGGTACGCTGCTGCGTACGCATCAAACTTCGCATTCCAAGCGGTTTCTTTTGCCGCGCCAGCTGCTTTTGCATCCCACTCTGCGTAAACGTCAGCAGGGATTTCAAATGCTGGGTGTTCCCAACCTAGGAACTCACGAGCTGCGGCAATTTCTTCCGCACCTAGTGGTGCACCGTGACAGTCGTGTGAACCCGATTTGTTTGGTGAACCAAAACCGATGATAGTTTTAGTACAGATTAGAGTTGGGCGAGGATCCGCTTTAGCGGCTTCAATTGCTGCGTTGATCGCTTCAGCATTGTGACCATCCACTGCTGGGATAACGTGCCAGCCGTACGCTTCGAAACGCTTAGGCGTATCGTCAGAGAACCAACCTTCAACGTGGCCGTCGATAGAGATGCCGTTGTCATCCCAGAATGCAATCAGTTTACCAAGGCCTAGCGTACCCGCTAGAGAGCAAGCCTCGTGCGAGATACCTTCCATCAGACAGCCATCACCCATGAACACGTAAGTGAAGTGGTCAACGATGTCGTGGCCAGGTTTGTTGAACTGCGCTGCGAGCGCTTTCTCAGCCATTGCCATACCAACCGCGTTGGTGATGCCTTGACCTAGAGGGCCTGTGGTTGTTTCGATACCAGGCGCGTAGCCGTATTCTGGGTGGCCCGGAGTCTTAGAATGCAATTGACGGAAGTTTTTCAGATCATCGATAGAAAGCTCGTAACCGCTTAAGTGCAGTAGCGAGTAAATCAGCATCGAGCCGTGGCCGTTAGAGAGTACGAAACGGTCGCGATCAGCCCACTCTGGGTTTGATGGGTTGTGGTTTAGGTGGCCACGCCAAAGAACTTCAGCGATGTCCGCCATACCCATAGGTGCGCCTGGGTGGCCTGAGTTTGCTTTTTGTACGCCGTCCATGCTGAGTGCGCGGATTGCATTAGCGAGATGTTTACGAGAAGGCATGTCTGCTCCTGAGTGCATTAAGCGAATTGATAACATAGAAAATCGAGTGGCGATTATTTTCGCAAAGCAATCTCTCGACTGCAAACGATTTACCTGAACAATTTGTGGAAATGTAAGCGACTTAATGCCATTTCACTGAGAAAAAAACATTTTCTCACTCGATTAAGCAAACGTTTGGTTTTCGCTAATAATAAAAAAGAGCTTGTAATTCGAGCATTCAAAACTAGAATAGACGTCTAGATGTAGAAACACCTACAAAAATTATTGTATTTCCTACTGCTGGAGCATGCATTCTCACAGCAGATTAGATTAATAAAAGTGGAGCTCTCATGGCTAAGCACCTGTTTACTTCTGAGTCGGTTTCAGAAGGTCATCCAGATAAAATTGCAGACCAGATTTCTGATGCGGTTCTTGATGCGATTCTTGAACAAGACCCAAAAGCGCGTGTTGCATGTGAAACGTACGTAAAAACTGGCATGGTAATGGTCGGTGGTGAAATCACCACTTCTGCATGGGTTGATATCGAAGAGTTAACTCGTGAAACTGTGCGTGAAATTGGTTATGTACATTCAGATATGGGTTTCGATGCAAACTCATGTGCAGTACTGAACACTATCGGTAAACAGTCTCCAGACATCAACCAAGGTGTTGATAAAGCCGATCCTAAAGAGCAAGGCGCGGGCGACCAAGGCATCATGTTCGGTTACGCATGTAACGAAACTGAAGTTCTTATGCCAGCACCCATCACTTACGCTCACCGTTTGATGGAGCGTCAAGCAAAAGTTCGTAAAGATGGCACACTGCCATGGTTGCGTCCTGATGCAAAATCACAGGTTACTTTCCAATACGAGCAAGGCAAAATTGTTGGTATTGATGCGGTTGTTCTTTCAACTCAGCACTGCGATTCTATCTCCACTCCAGATCTTCGCGAAGCGGTTATGGAAGAGATCATCAAGCCAGTTCTTCCTTCTGAATGGCTAAACAAAGAAACCAAATACTTCATCAACCCAACCGGGCGCTTCGTTATCGGTGGTCCTATGGGTGACTGTGGTTTGACTGGTCGTAAGATCATCGTTGATACCTACGGCGGCGCAGCTCGTCACGGTGGTGGTGCTTTCTCCGGTAAAGATCCATCGAAAGTAGACCGTTCTGCCGCATACGCAGCGCGTTACGTAGCGAAAAACATCGTCGCAGCTGGTATGGCTGACCGTTGTGAAATCCAACTTTCTTACGCAATCGGTGTTGCTGATCCAACCTCGATCATGGTTGAAACGTTCGGTACCGAGAAAGTATCTCACGACATCATCATTGAAGCGGTACGTCAGTTCTTCGACCTACGTCCATACGGTCTACAAGAAATGCTGAATCTACTTCAGCCAATCTACAAGAAGACTGCAGCATACGGTCACTTCGGTCGCGAAGAGTTCCCATGGGAAGCGACTGACAAAGCAGCACTACTGCGCGAGTTTGCTGGTATCAAGTAAGATACAACTCACCCCATTCTCCAAAGCCTTCGCCAAATGCGAAGGCTTTTTCATTTGTGCGACGAAAAATTCGCCATAGCATTTGTATTTTTAACTAACTCCAACGATAGTTAAATAAATGTTAAATGAGATTTATCTCTCATCTTAACGACAACAAAACAGATGCTAACGGTAATAAAAGAGAGCTTGCCCCGCATCTGAAACCTACTGACAGTCAACGTCAGTCTGACAGTGAATCGATCAAGGAGGAGCTATGCCTCGTACCGTAGACCCATCGGATCTGGAGCAAAAACGAAAGGACGTGCCCGATCACGAATACGCTCGCACTATTCCATGTAACCAACTCAGTGTGTCCGCCCCGTTTCACTGGCTAGCACTTGGCTTGCATGACTTCATTCGAATGCCACTTATCAGCGCCTTTTATGGCTTATGCTTCATGGCAGCCGCCATCGGTATTGTGCTGCTGGTTGAATGGCAAGGAACTCATTTGGTGGTAATGCCCAGCTTGGTGGTATACATGCTCATCGGCCCATTTCTTGCGCTTGGTTTGTATGATGCCAGCTGGGAAAGAGAACGCGGCCATAGCGCCAGCCTACTCCACTCAATGAAAGCCATTGGACGCAACTCTTCTTCTCAATGGGCCTTTGCGGTGCTGTTAGCGGTGTGCATGATTTTCTGGATGCGCATTGCCGCTTTACTCCATGCCCTCTACCCTTCTGTACAAGGCGCACCACTTACAGAGTTTCTTCCTTTCTTAGTGATTGGTTCACTCGTTGGTTTCGTCCTAGCCAGCATTGTCTTCAGCATCTCTGCGTTTTCGATTCCGATGATGATGGAACGCCGAGTCGATATGATGACAGCGGTTTTCAGCAGCTTTAATGCCGTGAAATCCAACATTCCGGCAATGATTGTTTGGGCAGCCATTATTGCTGGTGGCATTCTGATTGGCTTTGCCACTTACGGCATTGGTATGATCTTCACCATGCCGATACTTGGCTACGCCACGTGGCACGCCTACCATGAAACCATCAAGAAAAAACACCACTAGGCTCATTGCCTCTAGAAGCATCAATAGATAATGCTATTATTTGCCCTCATCACACCATGAGGGCAAATTTTTGATGAAAAAGATCGAGTTTGAGCTGCACTACCAAGCTCAAAAAGCACTGCACGCTTGTATCGATGAAGCCAACCACTACTTTCAGCGCCAGTTTCCAATGCCACTTCTTAGCTATCAATTAAGAGGCAAAGCGGCGGGTAAGGCGTATCTGCAACTCAATCAAATTCGTCTTAACCCGATTTTGTTCAAAGAGAACAAAACGGCTTTCTTGGAAGAAGTGATTCCTCATGAAGTGGCTCACTTGCTCACTTATCAGTTATATGGCCGAGTTAAACCTCATGGCGCAGAATGGCAATCCATCATGCAAGGCGTCTTTCTCTTGCCCGCAAACACAACGCATCAATTTGCAGTTGCTTCCGTGCAAGGAAAAACCTTCCAATATCGCTGCCAATGTCGCGAGTTTCCGTTAACCATCCGTCGCCACAACAAAGTTCTGCGTAATGAGGCCAGCTATACCTGCCAAAAGTGCCGACAAGCCTTGATCTTCACTGGCATCCAACTCTCATAGCGTGGCACTCTCCCCTGTTTTTATTATTAACTTACTTATTACATTGAATAAAATACGCGTGCTAGAATGCTAAAAGTCATACTTTTTAAAGACTTTTAGCATGAAACGATTACTCATTTTTATTGCCTCGTTCACTGCCTTTGCGATCCAGGCCGCACCACCCAGCTCCTTCTCAGCCGCCAAACAACAGGCGGTGAAGATCTACCAAGATCATCCCGTTAGCTTTTACTGTGGCTGCGACATTGAATGGCAAGGTAAGAAAGGGGTTCCCAACTTGGAGGCATGCGGTTACCAAGTACGCAAACAGCAAACTCGCGCATCGCGTATTGAATGGGAACATGTCGTCCCTGCTTGGCAGTTTGGCCACCAGCGTCAATGCTGGCAAAAAGGTGGACGCAAAAACTGCAGTAAAAATGATCAACAGTTTCGCTTGATGGAGGCGGACTTACACAACCTCACGCCAGCGATCGGCGAAGTCAATGGCGATCGTTCAAACTTCAATTTCAGTCAATGGAATGGCGTAGATGGTGTCAGTTATGGGCGCTGTGAAATGCAGGTCAACTTCAAACAACGTAAAGTCATGCCGCCAGACAGAGCACGCGGCTCTATTGCACGTACTTATCTTTACATGAGCCAAGAGTATGGCTTTCAGCTTTCCAAGCAACAACAGCAACTGATGCAGGCTTGGAACAAATCATACCCCGTTGATAAATGGGAGTGCACAAGAGATGATCGCATTGCCAAGATTCAAGGCAATCATAATCCGTTTGTGCAGCAATCCTGTACCGTGAGATAAAAATATCCCAGCGCTTTGGCTGGGATATATGTTAGGAGCAAATGATCACTCTTTAGCACCGATATCTTCTAGGTAACCAAAGCGCTCTCCTGCTTTAGAATACGGAGCAGCAAAACGAGCACCGGCGGCACTATCATAATTAGCCCCTAGAGTCTCACACCACCCTTTTCCTATTGGCATCGCCGTTGGCACTGAGGAAACGGGAGGCAAATTCTCCTCGATCACTTGAGGCGTTTGATTGAGAATTTGCTGAGCAACAAACAGTACTCTACTACGTACATTTTTATCGGATAAACGATCTCTTTGTCCCCAAAGTATTTTCCAGTCATCGCAGGTGTATGCTTCTGTTTGGGGAACGCTTACAAAGGCCACTTCATTAATAGCGCCATATTTTTTGTGCATCATATAGTTTTCAAACAACGTTGCGACATCTTCTCGATCGGTCGAATAGCCATAAAAGGCAGCGGCACCGTCTGTTTCAAATTCTCCTCCAGCCTGCTCTCCCGTTGAATTTCGCACTAGGTCCGTCATCGGTTTACCATGAAACGATGTCGCAGCCGCCTCAAGAAGCAGTTGCGACGTTAAACCGTGTGTGGAGCTAAGCTGAGAGTAGATATGATTGGCATCTTCAACCTCATTAAGGATAGTGCCACGGCTAGCGAGCTGAAGTAGGTCGTTGGGGGGAAGCAAATCATTGGCATGTGCCAGCTCATGCGCCAACAGCCTAAACAGGCCGGGGGCAATCTTCTCTGCACTGCGAGTGCTATTTCGCATCGAATCATACTGATTGGAGACTGTTACGTAGTTAAGTGTCTGGCCATAGACATAGCGAGACGCATTTTCGTACGTAAACTCCCGAGCGAACTCCTTACGATAATCATCTTGTTGATGAATCGTTCTCCAATCGGAGTAATCTCGCCAAAGGTAACGCGCATCAATGTACATTGATGCCGTCCGTGGATGATAAAAAGAAGGACGGATGTCATAACTCAGGACTATCGTGTTCAGTGGTTTGAACAAATTCAGCAAATCTTGATCATTTATCGCTTTAAGCGCTGCGATAAAGCTTTCTGCCATCCATTGATGTGATACGAGCAGCCTACTTTGAATCTCTTCAAGGGTTATATCATCAGCTCGATTAGCACCGATTGGGCGTATTTTTTCCAACGAGCAAGACAGGTTTTGTTTGTAAATCTTGGCACACTCGATGGCCGTGGTGGATAAATCACTCTCTTGGTAAGAATAAATTTTATCCAGTGAAGGATCCCCTTTGATGTTGGGGCTACCAAGCTCACCAGGGCCATCAGAAGATGATCCTGAGTTACACCCAGCCATCGTTGTTAGCAATGCACAAACCATTGCCAGTTTGGTCTTATTCATAACACTTTCCATTATTTTTCATTATTGTTTATCTCTTAAACACCTAAGCCATTGAGTAAATTCGCAAAAGCAGAAGCATCAAGAACGAAAGAAATTATTCACACCAAGAATGAATTACAATCAAATCCTCCTCAAATTATGAACTCACGCTTAAATTACTTAACTGACTTGTTTTTTGCCCTCGCAGCATCCATGTTAGTCTCTAAATATTCGCGTAGTCAGGAACTTGAAATACCATGCGTATCCCTCGAATTTATCATCCAGAAACCATTCAACATCTAGGTGTTATCGCACTATGCGACGACGCTGCAGGCCATATCGGACGTGTATTACGCATGAAAGAAGGCCAAGAAGTCTTGCTCTTTGACGGCAGTGGCGCTGAGTTTCCCGCCGTGATCAGTGAAGTGGGTAAGAAGAGTGTGATGGTCGAACTCAGTGAAAGGGTTGAGCGTAACAGTGAGTCCCCGCTCGATCTTCATCTTGGGCAGGTCATTTCCCGTGGTGAAAAAATGGAGTTCACTATTCAAAAATCGGTAGAGCTGGGTGTGAACACCATTACTCCGCTGATTTCTGACCGTTGTGGTGTGAAGCTAGATGAAAAACGTTTCGAGAAAAAACTCGCACAATGGCAAAAAATTGCGATCAGTGCGTGTGAGCAATGTGGCCGTAATACCATTCCTGAAATTCGCCCAATCATGTCTTTAGAAGCGTGGTGTGCAGAAGAGTACGATGGACTTAAACTCAATCTACACCCACGCGCAAAATACTCCATAAACACCCTGCCAGAGCCAGTCACAAAAGTACGCTTGCTGATTGGTCCTGAGGGCGGTCTCTCTTCTGAAGAGATCGACATGACACAACAATATCAATTCGAAGAAACGCTGCTAGGACCACGTGTATTGCGCACAGAAACGGCAGCGTTAACCGCAATTACCGCCTTACAGGTTCGTTTCGGCGATCTGGGATAACACGGAGAACAGTGATGATCAAACTCGGCATCGTAATGGATCCAATTTCGTCCATTAACATTAAAAAAGATTCTAGCTTCGCCATGATGCTAGAAGCTCAACGTCGCGGTTGGGAAATCCATTATATGGAGATGAATGATCTACACTTAGATCAAGGCGTTGCTATTGCTGACACCAAAGTGGTGCAACTGAAAGAAGATCCGAATGGTTGGTATGAGTTCACATCAGAACAAACCATCAAGTTGGCGGAACTGGATGCGGTCTTGATGCGTAAGGATCCTCCGTTTGATACAGAGTACATTTACGCGACGTACATTCTTGAGCGTGCAGAAGATCAAGGTACATTGGTCGTCAACAAGCCTCAAAGCTTACGCGATTGCAATGAGAAGCTCTTTACCGCTTGGTTCCCAGAACTAACGCCAACCACGATCGTGACGCGCAAAGCAGAGAAAATTAAAGCGTTTCGCCAAGAGCATGGCGACATCATTTTAAAACCGCTGGATGGTATGGGTGGTGCTTCTATTTTCCGTGTGAAGGAGAATGATCCTAACGTTTCTGTGATCATCGAAACACTGACCAACCATGGCCAAAATTACGCAATGGCGCAAACTTTCGTGCCTGACATCAGTAATGGTGACAAACGTATTTTGGTGGTGGATGGCGAACCGATGCCTTATTGCTTAGCACGTATTCCTGCTAAAGGGGAAACTCGTGGTAACTTGGCTGCAGGTGGCCGTGGCGAACCTCGTCCACTGAGCGAAACCGATCTAAAAATTGCTAACGCAGTGGCTCCAACATTAAAAGAAAAAGGGCTTATTTTTGTTGGCTTGGATGTGATAGGCGATAAACTGACGGAAATTAACGTCACCAGTCCAACCTGTATTCGCGAAATTGAAGCAGCCTTCGATATCTCGATTACTGGTAAACTAATGGACGCAATTGAACGTCGTTTACAAGCTCAAGCTTAAACATGAGTGTTGCAGAGCCAGCGATGGCTCTGCTGTAACAGATTGGAGTCCTGTATGAACCTGACAAATCATTTTCTGGTTGCGATGCCGGGTATGAAAGATCCCTACTTTCAGCACAGCGTCATCTATATCTGTGAACATAATGAAGAAGGCGCAATGGGCTTAATGATCAACGCGCCTATTGATATCACCGTGGGCAAAATGCTCGAGCAAGTCGATGTCCAGCCTGTTCATCCTCAGTTGAACACCTCAAGTCTGACCAAGCCAGTCTACAATGGCGGGCCAGTCGCTGAAGATCGCGGCTTCATTCTCCATAGACCGAAAGATTTCTATGAGTCGAGCTTACAAATGACCGAGCAGATCTCGGTTACTACCTCAAAAGACATTTTGACTGTGCTTGGCACAGAAGCGGAACCAAGCAGCTACATCGTCGCACTCGGTTACTCAGGCTGGAGTGCTGGACAACTCGAAGCCGAGTTAGCGGAAAACTCATGGCTCACGGTTGAAGCCAATCCTGATATTATTTTTGATACACCGATAGCAATGCGCTGGCAAAAAGCCGTGCAAATGCTTGGAATTCACGCGTCTCAGCTTTCCGATCAAGCTGGTCACGCTTAACCCATTTGATTTAGGTTATTTATGTCACGCACCATCATGGCATTCGATTTTGGCACTAAAAGCATTGGTAGTGCCATCGGCCAAGAAATTACTGGCACCGCATCACCACTCAAGGCTTTCAAAGCCAATGACGGCATTCCAAATTGGGATGAGATTGAAAAGCAAATCAAAGAGTGGCAACCCAATTTATTGGTGGTGGGACTGCCGACAGATTTACACGGCAAGGCCTTAGAAACCATTACCCCACGCGCGAAGAAGTTTGCGCAACGCCTACAAGGGCGCTTTGGTCTTCCGGTTGAATTGCATGATGAACGTCTATCAACCACAGAAGCGCGTTCTGAGCTGTTCTCTATGGGCGGTTACAAAGCTTTGAGCAAAGGTAACGTCGATTGCCAATCTGCGGTGATTATTTTAGAGAGTTGGTTTGAAGCTCAGTGGGGCTAACTCACAGAAGACTCTTCACCTTCGCACTCCCTAAACACAAAACGAGAGACTTCTGGTCTCTCGTTTTTTCATGGTGTTTTAGCACTGTCGAACTAATCCATATCAATCTTCACGTTCGCCAATGAGCCGGGGGAACTAATATCACCTCGCTGCGTCTTCAGCATCAAACGTAAATCGTTGGCCGAATCGGCACTGTGCATGGCGTCTTCTTCGCTGATTTTGCCTTCCACTACTAATGTATAGAGTGATTGGTCAAAGGTCTGCATACCGACTTCTTTCGACTTCGCCATAGTCATTTTCAGCTCATGCAAATCGCCACGACGGATCAAATCCGACACGCGCGGGCTGTTAAGTAACACCTCGAACACACCGTGACGACCTTTACCATTTTTATCACGAATCAACTGCTGACCCACCACCCCTTTTAAGTTCATGGAAAGGTCAAACAAAAACTGCTCTTTTTGTTCTTTAGGCACCAAGTGTAAGATGCGCTCCAGTGCTTGGTTGGCGTTATTGGCATGCAGTGTCGCCATACACAAGTGACCCGTTTCAGCAAAGGTCATGGCGTATTCCATGGTTTCGCGACTGCGAATCTCACCAATCAGAATCATATCTGGCGCTTGACGCAGCGAGTTCTTTAGTGCGACTTCATAGCTTTCCGTATCCAAGCCGACTTCTCGCTGGGTGACAATACAGCGTTTATGTTCGTGAACAAATTCAATTGGGTCTTCCACCGTCAAAATGTGTCCACCACGGTGGGTATTTCGATAGCCTGTCATCGCAGCCATGGTGGTCGATTTACCCGAGCCCGTTGCCCCCACCACCAGCACCAATCCACGCTTGGCAATCGCTAAGTCTTGCAAAACATGAGGCAGCTTAAGCTCCTCAAAGGTTGGAATATTGGTTTCAATGCGGCGAATCACCGCACCAGGAAGCTCTCGTTGGTAGAAGGCACTGACACGAAAACGGCCCGAATCTCGCACAATGGCAAAGTTTGACTCGCGGCTTTTGCGAAAGTCAGCGCGCCGATCTTCGTCCATCGCACCATCCAGCAGTTGAGCTACTTCAATTTGCGATAATTTTTCGCCTTGCGGCCGCAGCTCACCATCGACACGAAACAGCACGGGGGCACCAACCGTGATATAAAGATCCGACGCTTTAAGCGTGATCATCCCTTCTAAAATCTTGTTTAAATCCATGCTCATTGCAGACCTCAGTTAAAACTGGATAGTTTCAATCTCAATTTTGGCGTCGACTTCTTCTTTGGCCACTTTGCCCTGTGCCATCAACTGACGCGCATTCTGTTCCATCGTCTGCATGCCGTGCGCAGCCCCTGTTTGGATAATGGAGTACATCTGTGCCACTTTATCTTCACGGATCAAGTTACGAATGGCAGGCGTCGCCATCATGATTTCATGACACGCCACTCGCCCGCCTCCAATGCGTTTCAGCAGTTTCTGGGCGATAACGGCGCGCAGTGATTCAGAAAGCATTGAGCGCACCATGTCTTTGTCACTGCCAGGGAACACATCAATAATACGGTCAATGGTTTTTGCTGCACTACTGGTGTGCAACGTACCAAACACCAAGTGGCCCGTTTCTGCCGCGGTGAGCGCTAGGCTGATGGTCTCTTGGTCACGTAACTCACCCACTAAAATCACATCCGGGTCTTCACGCAAGGCACTGCGCAACGCATTTTTAAAACTGTGAGTGTCGCGATGAACTTCGCGTTGGTTAATCAAACATTTCTGATTTTGGTGAACAAATTCAATCGGATCTTCAATGGTCAGAATGTGTTTGTTGTAGTTTCGGTTAATGTAATCCACCATCGCCGCTAACGTGGTTGATTTACCTGAACCTGTCGGCCCGGTGACCAGCACCAAGCCTTTTTCACACTTCGCAATTTTTTCAAAAATTTGCGGGCACTCAAGCTCTTCCAAGGTAGGGATATTGGTTGGAATGGTACGAAACACCGCAGAGCAGCCACGAGATTGGTTGAAGGCGTTAACACGAAAGCGACCTACGTTAGGCAATTCAAAGGAAAAATCGACTTCCAATTTCTCTTCAAACTCACTGCGCTGTGAATCGTTCATGATCTCAAAAACCAAACGATGCACATCAGCATGATTAAATGCGGGCACACCGAGCTTTCTTACATCGCCATCTATGCGTACCATAGGAGGCACACCCGCAGAAAGATGTAGATCTGATGCGTTATGTTTTACACTAAAATCCAGTAACTCAGTGATATCCATTATTTTTCCCTTAAAAGACTTGCGATGAACAGTATTCAACAAAACATTGAACATATCACCACACAGATTCACGACTCTACGCAAAAGTGTGGACGAGCTCGAGACTCAGTGCAACTTTTAGCGGTCAGTAAAACCAAACCTGTCGAGGCGATTCTCGAAGCCTATCATGCTGGTCAAAGGGCTTTTGGTGAGAACTACGTGCAAGAAGGCGTAGAAAAAGTCCGATTTTTTGCCGAGCAACACCCTGAGAAATCCATCGAGTGGCATTTCATCGGTCCTATTCAATCGAATAAAAGTCGCTTAGTGGCGGAGCACTTTGCGTGGGTACATACCATTGATCGTGACAAAATCGCTCAACGTTTAAATGATCAACGCCCAGCAGAGCTCCCACCACTGCAAGTGCTGATCCAAGTGAACACCAGCGGCGAAGCCTCTAAGTCAGGTGTATCCGGTGAGGAAATATTTGCACTTGCTGAGTTGATTTCACGCTTGCCCAACCTCACTTTAAGGGGGTTGATGTCAATCCCTGAAAACGTCGATGACCACGCTGCTCAGTTAGCGGCATTCCAACCGCTTGCTGCGCTACAACAACGCTTAGCTCAACGCTATCCAAGCGTGGATACTTTATCGATGGGCATGAGCGGCGACATGGATGCCGCCATCGAATCAGGTTCAACCATGGTGCGCATTGGCACCGCCATTTTTGGCCATCGCGATTACAGCAATAAAGCGTAACTCGGCGACTTTTACTTACTAGCGGAACAGAAATATGGAACATAAGAACATCGCTTTTATCGGTGCTGGCAATATGGTGAGAGCCATTGTCTCTGGCTTAGTGGCGGACGGTTACCCTGCCGATAAAATCACCGCCACCGCACCCAGCGAGACGCGTCGTTTGCCCCTTGAGCAGCAGTTTGGCATTCAGACCACCAGCGATAATTTTATGGCAGCAACGCAAGCAGACGTGATCGTCCTTTCTGTGAAACCGCAAATGATGGAAGAAGTGTGCAAACCGCTACAATCCGTCGACTTCTCCAATAAGCTGGTTATTTCGATTGCTGCTGGCATTAGCTGCGCGCGATTAAATGACATGCTGGCCACTCAACTCAACTTAGTGCGCGTCATGCCCAATACCCCATCGCAACTCGGGTTAGGCATGAGCGGCTTATATGCTCCAACCTCAGTGGCAGAGCAAGATCGCCACTTTGCCGAACAGTTGATGCAAGCGGTCGGCAAAACCTGCTGGGTCGATGAAGAATCGGGCATTAATCATGTCATTGCGGCGGCAGGCAGTGCTCCTGCGTATTTCTTCCTCTTTATGGAAGCCATGCAAGCTGAAGCGATGGCACAAGGATTTGATAAGCAAACCGCTCGTTTGCTGGTTCAGCAATCCGCATTGGGGGCGGCCAGTATGGTGGTGGAAAACCCAGACACCGAACTGGCGACTCTACGCGAGAACGTCACCTCCAAAGGAGGGACGACCGCCGAAGCATTACGTACTTTCAATGAACATCAACTCTCTGATATCGTAGCCAAGGCCATGCAAGCGGCAGTGGCTCGTGCGCAAGAGATGGAAAAACTGTTTTAATCACCTGGCTGCTTAGCAGCTCTACGTTTTGAGGGGCATCTATGAATGCAATGAGTTTTCTGATTTCGACGCTGTTTGATCTCTATATCATGGTCGTGATCTTACGAATTTGGCTGCAAGCCGCGCGTGCGGATTTTTACAATCCATTTTCGCAATTTATCGTCAAAGCAACCCAACCCGTAATCGGCCCGCTGCGCCGTGTGATCCCATCCATTGGTAGCCTAGATCTGGCAACCGTATTGTTTGCCTACGTCTTGTGTGTGTTGAAGTTTGTTGCGCTGATCCTGATTGCTTCTGGTGGTTCCGTCACCTTTAGTGCCGATTTCCTCTACCTTGGTTTACTGTCGCTGGTGAAAGCCGCTGGTGGTCTGTTGTTCTGGGTACTGTTGATTCGTGCGATTCTGAGCTGGGTGAGCCAAGGTCGCAGCCCTATCGAATACGTGTTCCATCAATTAACTGAACCTATGCTGGCACCGATTCGTCGTATTTTGCCCGCCATGGGGGGCTTTGACTTAAGCGTGCTAGTGCTGTTCATCGCTCTGCAATTCGCAAACTTCTTGATGGGGGATGTGATTGGCCCGATTTGGTATCAGTTGTAATGAGCCAAGCGGTTTGGCTTGATGGTGAGGATGTGGTGCTTCGTCTCTACATCCAACCCAAAGCAAGTCGTGATAAAATCCTTGGCTTGCATGGTGATGAACTGAAAATTGCCATCACCGCGCCCCCCGTTGATGGGAAAGCAAATGGGCATTTAACCAAGTTACTGGGTAAGTGGTTTAAAGTTGCTAAAAGTCTGGTCACGATAGAAAAAGGAGAACTCGGACGGCACAAACAAGTGCGTATTCACGCTCCACAACAAATACCAGACGAAGTGAAAGCCATCTTGTGATGGCTTTTTGTTTACCGCCAATAACGAGTAAGGAAGTCTACAATGAACAAATGGATGGTTGCAGTACTGAGTTGTCTGATGGCTCTACCAACATGGGCAGAACAATTCAAAACCATTAAAGATGCGGAAGTGCATTACGTCGCATTCAATTCCACCTTTTTAACCCCAAAAGTGGCGAGAAGCTATGGGCTAAAACGTAACGAATACAGTGCCATTATCAACATCAGTGTGTTGGACAAAAGCCGTGTAGGAAAACCAGCACTCGACGCCACCATATCGGGCCAAGCCAAGAATTTACTCGGCCAGATTCGTACTCTGGAATTTAAGCGTGTCCAAGAAGGGAGCGCGATTTATTATTTAGCGGAGTTGCCGATCAGCCACGAAGAGACCCTGACCTTCGATCTTGATGTCAACGCAGGCATCAAAGGCGCAGGCAAACTCAAATTTACCCAAAAGTTTTATGTTGAAGAATAACGAGAACACCATGAAAAAGATCGTATTAGCCACAGGTAACCAAGGCAAAGTTCGCGAAATGGCAGACCTACTTGCCGATTTCGGTTTTGATGTCGTCGCACAAAGCGAATTCAATGTGTCTGAAGTGGCTGAAACGGGCACAACTTTCATTGAAAATGCCATCATCAAGGCGCGTCACGCCGCTAAAGAGACCGGGCTTGCAGCGATTGCGGATGATTCAGGTTTAGAAGTGGATTTTCTTCAGGGCGCTCCAGGAATTTACTCTGCACGTTACGCAGGAGAAAAAGCCTCAGATCAAGAGAACCTAGAAAAGCTCTTAAAAGCGATGGAAGGCGTGCCAGAAGCGCAACGTACCGCGCGTTTCCATTGCGTGTTGGTGTTGATGCGCCACGAAAACGACCCAACCCCTATTATCTGCCACGGCAAATGGGAAGGCCACATTCTAACGCAAGCACACGGTGACAATGGCTTTGGCTACGACCCCATCTTCTTCGTCCCAGAAGACAACTGCGCTTCTGCCGAACTTGAACCTGCGCGCAAGAAACAACTCTCTCATCGTGGCAAAGCCTTGAAACAGCTTTTTGCTACGCTACGTGAACAGCCTTTGGTGTAAGGTACTCGCATGTTAACGCCCCCAGCACTCAGTTTGTATGTTCACATCCCATGGTGTGTACAAAAGTGCCCTTATTGCGACTTCAACTCTCACGCACTCAAAGAGCAGATTCCAGAGCAGATGTACATCAATGCGCTGCTGGAAGATCTTGACCGTGACATCGAAAAGTATCAGCTTCACCGCGCACCAAGGCCACTGCACTCGATTTTTATCGGCGGTGGCACACCAAGCCTCATCTCAGCAGAAGGCATTCGAGATCTTTTGCAAGGGATCGAAAAACGCATTCCCTTTACGCCTTCGATCGAGATCACCATGGAAGCCAATCCCGGCACCATCGAAGCGGAGCGTTTTGCCGGCTATCGCAAAGCAGGGGTCACACGCATCTCCATCGGCGTACAAAGTTTTGAGCAGCAAAAGCTTGAGCGTTTGGGACGTATTCACGGCCAAGATGAAGCCGTGAACGCAGCGAGACTGGCTCATCAAATTGGCTTGAACAGTTTTAACCTCGATCTCATGCACGGTTTGCCCGATCAAAGCATCGAACAAGCTCTGGCCGATCTGGACAAAGCGATTGAGCTTAATCCGCCTCATCTTTCTTGGTATCAGCTCACCATTGAGCCAAATACCATGTTCTACTACAAGCCGCCGGTTCTCCCCGACGACGACCAGTTGTGGGACATCTTTGAGCAAGGCCATCAGAAACTCACACAAGCAGGATACGTGCAGTACGAGATTTCCGGTTACAGCAAACCCGGTTATCAATGTCAGCACAATCTTAACTACTGGCGCTTTGGCGATTACTTAGGGATTGGCTGTGGCTCACACGGCAAACTGAGTTTTGCTGACGGACGCATCATTCGCACCACCAAAATTAAGCATCCGAAGGGCTACTTGGCAGCGCATCAAAATATGGTCAAACCTTATCTTGATAGCGAACAGTTGGTCGAAGAGATTGATCGTCCGTTTGAGTTCTTTATGAATCGCTTTAGATTGATGGAAGCGTGCCCGAAACAAGATTTTATTGACACAACCGGGCTACCACTGAGTTTTATCGAGACAACCATTCAATGGGCCGTTGAGATGGGCTATTTGAATGACAACGAAACCAGTTGGCAAATCACAGAGAAAGGTAAGCTGTTCCTAAACGACTTGCTCGAAGCGTTTATGGCTGAAGAAGATTAAGCCAGTTCGATAAATGACAAAAGGGTTGGCACACGGACACCAACCCTTTCCTTTATTCGTGACATCGCTTCTTTAGAAAATCGAACGCCCAATTCGCTCAGAAAGCAACTCTAGCGCTTTCGTGCCCGCTAACGAGTTTCCTGACGGGTCTAACTCTGGTGACCAAACCGCAATGGTCATCTCCCCCGGCACGATGGCGATGATCCCACCGCCCACGCCCGATTTGCCTGGCATCCCCACACGATACGCAAACTCCCCCGCCCCATCGTACAAGCCACAAGTGGCTAATAAGGCATTGAGCTGTTTGGTTTGCACAGGGCTAATAACGCGTTGGTTTGTGTGTACCGACACGCCTTTATTGGCTAAATAACTAAAGGTCTTCGCCAAATCGACGCAACTCATTTTTAACGCACAGGCATGAAAATAGTTATGTAGAACAGGGATAACGTCATTCTCAAAATTGCCAAATGAACGCATCAGATAAGCAATGGCCGCATTGCGGTCGCTGTGCATCATTTCAGAGGCTGCCACCACTTTGTCGTAACAGATATGCGTTTCACCTGAAAGCTGACGGACAAATTCCAGCAAACGCTGGCGTGGCGCAGATAAACGGCTGGCGAGCAGATCGGCCACCACAATCGCCCCCGCATTAATGAACGGGTTGCGCGGAATACCCTGTTCCATTTCTAACTGAATCAGCGAATTAAACGCTTGCCCAGAAGGCTCCTTACCCACTCGACGCCAAATTTCGTCCGGCTGATATAGGCCCATGGCAAGCGTTAAACTCAGCGCTTTAGAAATGGATTGTATCGAGAACGCCTCATCGGCATCTCCCGCTTTGATCACCTCACCTTGATTGGTGTACACCGCGATAGCAAGCTTATGCGCCGGCACTCTGGCCAAAGCAGGAATATAGTTGGCGACTTTCCCACGCCCAATCAGAGGGCGAACTTCATGCAAAATTTCGTTGAGCAGTTCTTTTGTTGGCTTCATGACAGACTTTACCAAACCATTATTGTGTTTATTGTAGGGTCAAAAAAGCCAACATTTCTCAATGTTGGCTCTTCTTTTTCGCAGTGTGCTGATTTTATAAAAACCAGTCAAACAATAAATCTGCGATTAGCTCACTCGCTTAAATTTAATATCCCACACACCGTGGCCAAGACGATGACCACGCGCTTCGAATTTGGTCAGCGGACGCTCTTCAGGGCGTGGAATATAATCGCCTTCTTGGGCAATATTGCTGTAACCTGGCGCTTGGTTCATGATTTCAATCATGTGCTCAGCGTAGTTTTCCCAATCCGTCGCCATATGGAAGATACCTTCATTCGGGATCAGCTTTTGACGAACCATTTCCGCAAACTCAAGCTGTACAATACGACGCTTGTGATGGCGCTTTTTGTGCCATGGGTCTGGGAAGAACAATTGCAACGTCGCTAGGCTGTCGTTCGGAATCATGTGCTCAAACACTTCAACCGCATCATGACACATCACACGCAGATTGGTGATGCCTGCGTCACGAGCGTCTGACAGACAGGCACCAACGCCAGGGCTGTGCACTTCAATACCAAAGAAGTTCTTTTCTGGGGCATTTTTCGCCATTTCAACCAAAGAAGCGCCCATACCAAAGCCAATTTCAAGCACGACAGGATTATCGTTACCAAATACTTCTTTCCAATCAAGAAGTTGCTTTTGGTAATCGATGCCCATTGTTGGCCAGCACTCTTTCATCGCATTTTCTTGACCTTTGGTTAAACGGCCTTCGCGACGAACAAAACTGCGGATTTTGCGGATCAGCTTGCCGTCTTCATTGTATTCGTTAGTGGTGACTTCACTCATGGATTCTGCCTGCACATTGATTAATCAAAGCGGGGATTATCCAAAGAATTTTCTTTGGTGCAAGTGTTATCAATAAAAACCATTATCCCCACACTTTGTCGGTTGTACTTTCACCACAATCTGTGGTGCAATTTTGCCTACAAATAATAGAACACAGAGCATGTCGTGACACCTTTTGCCAGCGCCATTTTGAAATGGTATGACGCCTACGGAAGAAAAAACCTTCCTTGGCAACACAATAAGAGCGCCTACAGCGTTTGGTTATCGGAAATTATGCTGCAACAAACGCAAGTTGCGACCGTGATTCCCTATTACCAACGTTTTTTACAGCGCTTTCCGAGCGTGGTTGATCTCGCCAACGCCGAGCAAGATGAGGTGCTTCATCTCTGGACGGGGTTAGGCTACTACGCTCGCGCACGCAATCTGCACAAAGCCGCAAAAATGGTGGCCGAGCAATATCATGGTGAATTTCCATTGGAACTCGAGCAGATGAATGCCCTGCCGGGGATTGGCCGCTCCACCGCCGCTGCCGTGCTCTCTTCGGTTCACAAACAGCCACATGCCATTCTTGATGGCAATGTGAAACGCACCTTATCTCGCGCCTTTGCCGTTGAAGGTTGGCCTGGGCAAAAAACGGTCGAAAACCAATTGTGGCAATTAGCGGAAGCACACACACCCAATACCGATGTCGATAAATACAACCAAGCGATGATGGATATGGGGGCAATGGTCTGCACACGCAGCAAACCCAAATGCACATTGTGCCCTGTGGCCGAGCTATGCCAAGCCAACAAACAAGGTAACCCACTGGACTACCCCGGTAAAAAGCCTAAAAAAGAGAAACCCGTTAAAGAAACGTGGTTTGCCATGCTGCACTACAACAATCAAGTCTGGTTAGAACAAAGGCCACAAAGTGGCATTTGGGGCGGATTGTTTTGCTTTCCGCAAAATGAGCATGCACAACTTGAAGCACTGCTCGAGAAACGAGGCATAAAAGAGGGTGATATTCGCACACAAAAAACCTTAATTGCTTTTCGCCATACTTTTAGCCATTACCATCTCGACATCACCCCGATTTTGCTGGACCTATCAAAGCAACCTGACATGGTGATGGAAGCCAGCAATGGTCTTTGGTATAACTTAGCCAATCCCGAAGAAGTTGGGTTAGCGGCTCCCGTCAAACAATTGCTGGAGAGCTTGCCCCATGAACTTCGTTAATGCTTTATTTAAGGAGTCATTATGAGCCGCACTGTGTTTTGTGCTCGTCTAAACAAAGAAGCTGATGGTTTAGATTTTCAGTTGTACCCAGGAGAGCTTGGAAAGCGCATCTTTGACAACATTTCTAAAGAAGCTTGGGGTCAGTGGCAGCATAAGCAAACCATGTTGATCAATGAGAAAAAGCTCAACATGATGGATCCTGAACATCGCAAATTGCTCGAAACTGAAATGGTCAACTTCCTCTTTGAAGGTAAAGAAGTCCATATCGAAGGTTACACACCACCGAGCAAATAATCTGGTTTTCTTCATGGTTAATCAATGACATCATAGCCAACGCTTTGATGTCATTTTTTTAGGTTTGAATAGGTAAACGATGAATAAGTTTGGGTATTTTTTAGCAGCATTACTCCTCACCGGTTGTAGCCGCGAATTTATCGAAAACATCTATGACGTCAATTACCAACCGACCAACCGCTTTGCTAAAAATCTCGCAGAGCTGCCAGGACAATTCGAAAAAGACACGGCGGCACTGGATGCTTTGATCAACAGCTTCTCAGGCAATATTGAAAAACGCTGGGGGAGCCGAGAAATCAAAATGGCCGGAAAAAGTAACTATGTGAAATACATAGATAATTACCTCAGCCGAGCCGATGTTAACTTTACCAATGGTACCATTGTCATAGAGACCGTCTCACCAACGGAACCAGAACAGCATCTAAAAAATGCCATTATCACTACTCTGCTGACTCCAGATGATCCAGCCAATGTCGATCTTTTCTCCTCCAAAGAGATTCGCTTGGAAGGGCAACCTTTTCTCTACAATCAAGTGTTGGATCAAGACAAACAAGCTATCCAGTGGAGCTGGCGAGCCAATCGCTTTGCCGATTATCTCATCGCGAATAAACTCAAGACACGCACGGTTGATTTTAAGAAAGCCTACTACGTTGAAATACCCATGGTGGCAGACCACGCGGACAAACGCAGTTATAAATACGCCGATATCGTACGCCGCGCCTCAAGAAAGTACGACATTCCCGAAGATCTGATTTACGCCATCATCAAAACCGAAAGCAGTTTCAACCCTTATGCCGTGAGCTGGGCAAACGCCTATGGCTTAATGCAAGTCGTACCAAAAACCGCAGGCCGTGATGTGTTCAACTTGGTTAAAAATCGCAGTGGCGAACCTAGCCCGGAATATCTCTTTAACCCAGAAAACAATATCGACACCGGAACGGCCTATTTTTATCTGCTAAAAAATCGCTATCTAAAAGAGGTCAATCATCCAACATCGCTCGAGTACTCGATGATTTCTGCCTACAACGGTGGCACAGGTGGAGTACTCAACACCTTTAACCGTAATGATCGCAAACGGGCGATGCGCGACCTCAATTCACTGCAACCCAATCAAGTGTATTGGGCATTAACCAAAAAACACCCCAATGCAGAGGCTCGCCGTTATTTGGAAAAAGTAACCAAATTCAAGCAAGACTTTAACCAAGGAGCATCACTTTAGTTGACGCGAGTCTACTTTCTAAACACTCACGCTTTTTTTTGAGTTTTTTTCCAAAAATCGGTTGACGAGCGAGATGAAAATCCGTTTAATAGCGCTCCGTTGCCCGGATAGCTCAGTCGGTAGAGCAGAGGATTGAAAATCCTCGTGTCGGTGGTTCGATTCCGCCTCCGGGCACCACGAATTCAAATCGTTGGTGCAAAATGTACGAGCGATAAAAATATAGTGTGCCGACTTAGCTCAGTAGGTAGAGCAACTGACTTGTAATCAGTAGGTCACCAGTTCGATTCCGGTAGTCGGCACCATTTACAAATTACTCTTGCATCGCAAGAGAAACAGAATAGTTCCTCCTTAGCTCAGTCGGTAGAGCGACGGACTGTTAATCCGCAGGTCGCTGGTTCGAGCCCAGCAGGAGGAGCCACCTTTAAAAGCCAAGTCGAAAGACTTGGCTTTTTTCTTTTCTGCAATTTATTTCCCTGCCAGCCCATCACTATTTCTCCATTTGTACTTTTTTCACGCTATAAATTTAATCACGATCATGCTTTCAGGCTAAGCTGCTATTTGTTTCAGTTATGCTGCATTAATATTTCGTTTCAATTAAACGGACAAACTAAGCATTTGCCGTGTTCATTGTGACTACAATATGAGCATTTTTATGAAACTTAAGACACAAGCTTATTTATTATCGGGAATTATCTTAATTGCCCTACTCGCATTAACCGCGACTGGCCTTTGGACTCTAAGAGTCGCCAGTAATCTAGATAACAAAGCACGAGTAACCGAACTCTTTCGCAGCGCTTATAGCATCCTGACCGAAGTCGAGAAAATGGCCGTAGAAGGAAAAATGTCTGAGCCAGAAGCGAAAGCACTCGCCACACGCCTGCTACGCAACAACATCTACAAAGACAATGAGTATGTTTACGTTGCCGATGAAAAAATGATGTTTATTGCCACTCCATTAGATCCACAACTTCATGGCACCAGTTTTCATGATTTTCGAGATGGCAATGGCAACAGCGTTGGCCAGTTAATCCTAGATGTACTTGGCCGAAAAACAGGCCAACTGGTGGAATATACTTGGACGCAAAAACTGGCCGATGGCTCGATTGAAGAAAAACTCTCAATCGCGGAAAGAACTCCACACTGGGGTTGGGTTGTCGGTACGGGCATCGGCTTCAATGAAGTGAATGCTCGCTTTTGGTCTACTGCGCAATGGCTGTTGTTCCTTTGCCTTGTGATCGCTGGCACGATTCTGGGTGGTCTGATTGTTTCCATCAACAAAATGCTCAATCTGTTGGGTGGTGAGCCAAATGATGTGCGCAACGCCGTACAAGACGTGGCAAAAGGTCGCATTCAAACCAGTTTCGACAATAAAGCGCCGCAAGGTAGTATTTACCAGGCAGTACAAGAGATGAGCCTCTCGTTAGCCGAGATGATCAGCAACCTAGAACGTTCAATGCACGCACTGCGTGACGAACTGGCGTCCGTTGAAAGCCGTAGCGATACCATTTCCAGCCTCACTGCGACACAGCAACAATCGACTGCGATGATAGCAACAGCGATGACAGAAATGGCTTCTTCTGCAAATCACGTCGCCGATTCCGCCAGTGATACGGCCAACAATACGGATGAAGCCGACAAACAGAGTAAACATACACAGGAGTTGATTCACAATACCGTCAGCAACATCCAGGGATTGGCAAGCCAGTTAGGCACCGCTAGCCAAGCGGTGGCGGATCTCGATAAAGACGTGAACAACATTGTAAAAGTGCTCGATGTGATCGGCGATATTGCGGAGCAGACTAACCTGCTCGCGCTCAATGCTGCGATCGAAGCGGCGCGAGCGGGCGAGCAAGGAAGAGGTTTTGCCGTCGTTGCGGACGAAGTACGTAACCTTGCAGGAAGAACCCAATCCAGCACTAAAGAGATCCAGTTGATGATCAATAACTTGCAACAAGGTTCTCGCAATGCCATCCAAACCATGGAAATCTGTGCGGAGACCAGCCAAAGCACCGTTGTTGAATCGCAAACAGCTTCAGAAGCGTTGCAACAGATCGTTCAAGCATTGGAATCCATCAGTACCATGAGCCAACAAATTGCGACCGCCGCCGCAGAACAAACACAAGTGAGTGATGATATCGCACAGCGTATCAACATGATTGAAGACAGCGGCAATCAGCTTACCAGTGTCGTAACAGAGAGCCACAACAGCACGCGCAGCTTGGCGACTTTAGCGAACCAACTCGAAAACTGGGTCAATAAGTTTTCCGTAAAGCATTAAACTAAACCTGTTTTCTAACTAAGCACGCCTTATCGCGTGCTTTTTTATTGCAGGAATCGCCGTTCATCCCATTAAATCTGATAAATAAATGTCGCTTAGATGTTTATATACTGTACTTCCATCGTTTAAAACGAATAAAAACACCCCATTGCGGGCACAAAAGCAGCAAACGATATTTTTTTTGCATTTTTATATTGACCTAGAAAGCGAAAAACCGTTTAATACACCTCGTCGCCCGGATAGCTCAGTCGGTAGAGCAGAGGATTGAAAATCCTCGTGTCGGTGGTTCGATTCCGCCTCCGGGCACCACGAATTAAAAGTCGTTGGTGCTTAACGTACGAACGACAATTTAAAAAGAATATAGTGCGCCGACTTAGCTCAGTAGGTAGAGCAACTGACTTGTAATCAGTAGGTCACCAGTTCGATTCCGGTAGTCGGCACCATTCTTTTGCCTCGATAGCTCAGTCGGTAGAGCAGAGGATTGAAAATCCTCGTGTCGGTGGTTCGATTCCGCCTCGAGGCACCACTTATTTTAAGTTGTGCTAACACACAATAACCGAATAGTTCCTCCTTAGCTCAGTCGGTAGAGCGACGGACTGTTAATCCGCAGGTCGCTGGTTCGAGCCCAGCAGGAGGAGCCACTTTCAAACGATAAGCTAAAGCTTGTTGTTTAGGCGCCGACTTAGCTCAGTAGGTAGAGCAACTGACTTGTAATCAGTAGGTCACCAGTTCGATTCCGGTAGTCGGCACCATTTACAAATCACTCTTGCATCGCAAGAGAGACAGAATAGTTCCTCCTTAGCTCAGTCGGTAGAGCGACGGACTGTTAATCCGCAGGTCGCTGGTTCGAGCCCAGCAGGAGGAGCCACCTTAGAGAAAGCCGCATCATTGATGCGGCTTTTTCACATCCGTCATTAATTCATCTCCATTCAATTCCTTTTTCTCGTTGCCAATTTCAGAACCACAGGCATTGGCAAATATGCAACTCAGCTCTATACCTATATAAGAACAAACTGTGTATTGGGCGAGTTTTAATGAGAGACACCATTGAGCGAAAACCCTTATTCGTTATTGCTGCTGAAGTATCAGCAGAGTTAAATCGAGGGGTAAAAATAGCGAAACAACTCCAACTGGTCGCCAGTAATGCCAGAGCACTCGCGCTAAGAGCGGGAGAAAGTGCAGCGGGATTTAGACCCGTCACCGATTCCATTGATGAACTCGTCCTCCTGACATTCCACTCTTCAAATACCATCAATCTACAAGCTCAACAACTCAGTCAAATTGCCACAGAGCGAACTCGTGCTCAGTGTGTGGTAAAGCAGCTAAATCACGTGGAACAAAGATCCACAGAAGCAAAATTTCTATCCAGTTTAAACCAAGCCAAACAGCGTGCTAACAAAGATTATCAGCAACTCAATACCTTGTTTACTCTCAAAGCTAAATCCCTAAAGGAAGCCCTTCAAGAGCTATATGACCAACTGCGCATCGCTCAGATCATATCGACCATGCTCAGCGTTGAAGCATCTAAAGTTGATGAGCGTTACCGAGTTCAACTCAACGCTATTGCTGAGAGTGTAACGGAATTCTCTGATGCTATTCGCCATCATGTTTCACTCTCTCTTAAACTCTTTTCGCTCTTTTTGTAATAAGGACATTAGAAATTATGCGCTCAGAAATTCTCTATGAAGAAGGTTCCCATCGTTGGTTGATGTTTGGTAGAGATCCTCATAAACCTGACAAAATCATCGATACTAATCAGTATATGCTGGTACACAACGGCCAGGCGATGCTCCTCGACCCTGGTGGCATCGAGCTTTTCTCTGCCATGCTCAGCAGTGTTGTGAAAGAAATATCACTCGAGCAAATTACCCATCTATTTGCATCGCATCAAGATCCCGACATCATCTCCTCCCTTGGACTTTGGGACAAAACCATCCCCTCAGCAACACTCCATTCACCTTGGCTTTGGGAAGGCTTTATTCGTCATTTTGGTATGGAATCTATCACCTTTGCTCCGATCAAAGATCAAGGTGGAACAGTGTCATTAGCAGGGTTAGATATTCAATTTATTCCTGCCCACTATATGCATTCTTCAGGAAACTTTTCCGTCTATGACCCTGAAGCAAAGATATTAATGTCCGGAGATATTGGCGCCGCACTTGATCGTATCGATGCACCACTTTTCGTTGAAGACTTTGGTAGCCATATCGAAAAAATGGCCTATTTTCATCAACGTTGGATGCCATCGGAAAAAGCCAAATCAGCATGGATTGACAAGGTAAGCCAACTGGATATAGAGATGATGTGCCCGCAACACGGCGGTATTTTCCGTGGTGATGACGTGCCACGCTTTTTAGATTGGCTAGATAAGCTAGAAGTCGGCATTGCAGTTTAATTGCAGTTATCCCAACTCTTAAACTTAAAAAGACAGAAAATGAGGAGTCTAAAGAAAGTTGCGGCCTATAAATGCCTAAGTGACTCTCAGAGTAACGTACTAAATAGGTAATGAAGCTATAGTGAAAGCGTGCTATGCAAATCAGACGGGCTATCGGCGAGACAATCTCCTTCAGTAAGAGAGACCACGAATCGCAAACATCAAAACACAACTGAGAGTGACGGGGACGACCAGAATTGCGTTAAAGCGGAACTCACTCAACCTTAGAGTGAAGCCGAATATTTAGATGTAAAAAAGCCCCAGTTTTTCAACTGAGGCTTGGTATAAGTGGCGGAGCGGACGGGACTCGAACCCGCGACCCCCGGCGTGACAGGCCGGTATTCTAACCAACTGAACTACCGCTCCGCACTGGTTAGACTATTGAGTCTAAGTTTTATTTTACTTTTTAAAAGTCAAAACAAATAAGAGCCTAGCGATGTCCTACTCTCACATGGGGAAACCCCACACTACCATCGGCGCTACTTTGTTTCACTTCTGAGTTCGGAATGGAATCAGGTGGGTCCAAAGCGCTATGGTCGCTAAGCAAAATCATGGTGCTGATACCCAGAATCGAACTGGGGACCTCATCCTTACCAAGGATGCGCTCTACCGACTGAGCCATATCAGCATTTAAAACTTGAAAAACCCGCTCTGAAAGCGGGTTTTAAAAATTAAAAGCCTGGCGATGTTCTACTCTCACATGGGGAAACCCCACACTACCATCGACGCTATTTCGTTTCACTTCTGAGTTCGGAATGGGTTCAGGTGGGTCCAAAACGCTATGGTCGCCAAGCAAATTCTTAAAATTCGGAAAGCTGTTTGCGTTCTCTACACATTCAATTCGTTCTTGCTTTGAGTCCATCAAAACCCTTTGGGTGTTGTATGGTTAAGCCTCACGGGCAATTAGTACAGGTTAGCTCAACGCCTCACAGCGCTTACACACCCTGCCTATCAACGTTCTAGTCTCGAACAACCCTTTAGGATACTTAAAGTATCAGGGAAGACTCATCTCAGGGCTCGCTTCCCGCTTAGATGCTTTCAGCGGTTATCGATTCCGAACTTAGCTACCGGGCAATGCGTCTGGCGACACAACCCGAACACCAGAGGTTCGTCCACTCCGGTCCTCTCGTACTAGGAGCAGCCCCCTTCAATCTTCCAACGCCCACGGCAGATAGGGACCGAACTGTCTCACGACGTTCTAAACCCAGCTCGCGTACCACTTTAAATGGCGAACAGCCATACCCTTGGGACCGACTTCAGCCCCAGGATGTGATGAGCCGACATCGAGGTGCCAAACACCGCCGTCGATATGAACTCTTGGGCGGTATCAGCCTGTTATCCCCGGAGTACCTTTTATCCGTTGAGCGATGGCCCTTCCATTCAGAACCACCGGATCACTATGACCTGCTTTCGCACCTGCTCGAACCGTCATTCTCGCAGTTAAGCGGGCTTATGCCATTGCACTAACCTCACGATGTCCAACCGTGATTAGCCCACCTTCGTGCTCCTCCGTTACTCTTTGGGAGGAGACCGCCCCAGTCAAACTACCCACCAGGCACTGTCCGCAACCCCGATTAGGGGCCAACGTTAGAACATCAAACATACAAGGGTGGTATTTCAAGGACGGCTCCAACGCAACTGGCGTCACGTCTTCAAAGCCTCCCACCTATCCTACACATGTAGGTTCAATGTTCAGTGCCAAGCTGTAGTAAAGGTTCACGGGGTCTTTCCGTCTAGCCGCGGGTACACTGCATCTTCACAGCGATTTCAATTTCACTGAGTCTCGGGTGGAGACAGCGTGGCCATCATTACGCCATTCGTGCAGGTCGGAACTTACCCGACAAGGAATTTCGCTACCTTAGGACCGTTATAGTTACGGCCGCCGTTTACCGGGGCTTCGATCAAGAGCTTCGCTTACGCTAACCCCATCAATTAACCTTCCGGCACCGGGCAGGCGTCACACCGTATACGTCATCTTACGATTTTGCACAGTGCTGTGTTTTTAATAAACAGTTGCAGCCACCTGGTATCTGCGACTCTCGTCAGCTCCATCCGCAAGGGACTTCACCATCAAGAGCGTACCTTCTCCCGAAGTTACGGTACCATTTTGCCTAGTTCCTTCACCCGAGTTCTCTCAAGCGCCTTGGTATTCTCTACCCGACCACCTGTGTCGGTTTGGGGTACGATTCCTTACAATCTGAAGCTTAGAGGCTTTTCCTGGAAGCATGGCATCAATGACTTCACTACCGTAGTAGCTCGACGTCGTGTCTCAGCCTTAAGAGTGTCCGGATTTACCTAAACACTCAGCCTACGCACTTGAACCTGGACAACCGTCGCCAGGCCCACCTAGCCTTCTCCGTCCCCCCATCGCAATTGTAAGAAGTACGGGAATATTAACCCGTTTCCCATCGACTACGCTTTTCAGCCTCGCCTTAGGGGTCGACTTACCCTGCCCCGATTAACGTTGGACAGGAACCCTTGGTCTTCCGGCGGGGAGGTTTTTCACCCCCCTTGTCGTTACTCATGTCAGCATTCGCACTTCTGATACCTCCAGCATGCTTTACAACACACCTTCAACGGCTTACAGAACGCTCCCCTACCCAATGTTCATAGAACATTGCCGCAGCTTCGGTTTACAACTTAGCCCCGTTACATCTTCCGCGCAGGCCGACTCGACTAGTGAGCTATTACGCTTTCTTTAAATGATGGCTGCTTCTAAGCCAACATCCTAGCTGTCTAAGCCTTCCCACATCGTTTCCCACTTAGCTGTAATTTGGGACCTTAGCTGGCGGTCTGGGTTGTTTCCCTCTCCACGACGGACGTTAGCACCCGCCGTGTGTCTCCCGGATAGTACTTACTGGTATTCGGAGTTTGCAAAGGGTTGGTAAGTCGGGATGACCCCCTAGCCTTAACAGTGCTCTACCCCCAGTAGTATTCGTCCGAGGCGCTACCTAAATAGCTTTCGGGGAGAACCAGCTATCTCCGAGTTTGATTGGCCTTTCACCCCTAGCCACAAGTCATCCGCTAATTTTTCAACATTAGTCGGTTCGGTCCTCCAGTTGATGTTACTCAACCTTCAACCTGCCCATGGCTAGATCACTCGGTTTCGGGTCTATATCCAGAGACTATGGCGCCCAGTTAAGACTCGGTTTCCCTACGGCTCCCCTAGATGGTTAACCTTGCCACTGAATATAAGTCGCTGACCCATTATACAAAAGGTACGCAGTCACACCACGAAGGTGCTCCTACTGCTTGTACGTACACGGTTTCAGGTTCTATTTCACTCCCCTCACAGGGGTTCTTTTCGCCTTTCCCTCACGGTACTGGTTCACTATCGGTCAGTCAGGAGTATTTAGCCTTGGAGGATGGTCCCCCCATATTCAGACAGGATAACACGTGTCCCGCCCTACTCGATTTCACTGAACATGCATCGTCAACTACGGGACTATCACCCTGTATCGTCGGACTTTCCAGACCGTTCGTCTAACACATGTAAAGCTTAAGGGCTAATCCAATTTCGCTCGCCGCTACTTTCGGAATCTCGGTTGATTTCTTTTCCTCGGGGTACTTAGATGTTTCAGTTCTCCCGGTTCGCTTCATTGAGCTATGTATTCACTCAATGATACTGGCTTATGCCAGTGGGTTTCCCCATTCGGAAATCGTAGACTCAAGTGGCTGTTACTGCCTCATCTACGCTTATCGCAAGTTACTACGTCCTTCATCGCCTCTGACTGCCAAGGCATCCACCGTGTACGCTTAGTCACTTAACCATACAACCCCAAAGGGTCTTTGTTAAACAACCAAAGTTGCTATCTCATTATTTGAATGAGCGAGATAGCGTTGATTTTGCCGGACTCAATTTCGAATAGTCACTTAAAAGTGACATTCCCAAGAACACTTGAATGTGTTTGTTGGTGTTTGTCTTAAAGACAAACATTGAGAACTTTACAAACAACAATAAATTGTTGTTTTGTCAGCTTTCCAAATTGTTAAAGAGCAGATTTTCTAATGAAAACCATTTTTAAAGATTCTTAAGGAAAAACCCTTAAAGATGGTGGAGCTATGCGGGATCGAACCGCAGACCTCCTGCGTGCAAGGCAGGCGCTCTCCCAGCTGAGCTATAACCCCATCGTTGAGTGGTGGGTCTGAGTGGACTCGAACCACCGACCTTACGCTTATCAGGCGTACGCTCTAACCACCTGAGCTACAGACCCACTAGATGCTCTAATCTAAACCGTATCAATCTGTGTGAACACTCATCGCAATAATCATCGTATAAGGAGGTGATCCAGCGCCAGGTTCCCCTAGCGCTACCTTGTTACGACTTCACCCCAGTCATGAACCACAAAGTGGTGAGCGTCCTCCCGAAGGTTAAACTACCCACTTCTTTTGCAGCCCACTCCCATGGTGTGACGGGCGGTGTGTACAAGGCCCGGGAACGTATTCACCGTGGCATTCTGATCCACGATTACTAGCGATTCCGACTTCATGGAGTCGAGTTGCAGACTCCAATCCGGACTACGACGCACTTTTTGGGATTCGCTCACTTTCGCAAGTTGGCTGCCCTCTGTATGCGCCATTGTAGCACGTGTGTAGCCCTACTCGTAAGGGCCATGATGACTTGACGTCGTCCCCACCTTCCTCCGGTTTATCACCGGCAGTCTCCCTGGAGTTCCCGACATTACTCGCTGGCAAACAAGGATAAGGGTTGCGCTCGTTGCGGGACTTAACCCAACATTTCACAACACGAGCTGACGACAGCCATGCAGCACCTGTCTCAGAGTTCCCGAAGGCACTCCAGCGTCTCCGCTAGATTCTCTGGATGTCAAGAGTAGGTAAGGTTCTTCGCGTTGCATCGAATTAAACCACATGCTCCACCGCTTGTGCGGGCCCCCGTCAATTCATTTGAGTTTTAATCTTGCGACCGTACTCCCCAGGCGGTCTACTTAACGCGTTAGCTCCGAAAGCCACGGCTCAAGGCCACAACCTCCAAGTAGACATCGTTTACAGCGTGGACTACCAGGGTATCTAATCCTGTTTGCTCCCCACGCTTTCGCATCTGAGTGTCAGTATCTGTCCAGGGGGCCGCCTTCGCCACCGGTATTCCTTCAGATCTCTACGCATTTCACCGCTACACCTGAAATTCTACCCCCCTCTACAGTACTCTAGTCTGCCAGTTTCAAATGCAGTTCCGAGGTTGAGCCCCGGGCTTTCACATCTGACTTAACAAACCACCTGCATGCGCTTTACGCCCAGTAATTCCGATTAACGCTCGCACCCTCCGTATTACCGCGGCTGCTGGCACGGAGTTAGCCGGTGCTTCTTCTGTTGCTAACGTCAAATGATGCCGCTATTAACGACACCACCTTCCTCACAACTGAAAGTGCTTTACAACCCGAAGGCCTTCTTCACACACGCGGCATGGCTGCATCAGGCTTGCGCCCATTGTGCAATATTCCCCACTGCTGCCTCCCGTAGGAGTCTGGACCGTGTCTCAGTTCCAGTGTGGCTGATCATCCTCTCAGACCAGCTAGGGATCGTCGCCTTGGTGAGCCCTTACCTCACCAACTAGCTAATCCCACCTGGGCATATCCTGACGCGAGAGGCCCGAAGGTCCCCCTCTTTGGCCCGTAGGCATCATGCGGTATTAGCCATCGTTTCCAATGGTTATCCCCCACATCAGGGCAATTTCCCAGGCATTACTCACCCGTCCGCCGCTCGCCACCCGAGAAACAAGTTTCTCTGTGCTGCCGCTCGACTTGCATGTGTTAGGCCTGCCGCCAGCGTTCAATCTGAGCCATGATCAAACTCTTCAATTAAAAGTTTTTTTGAAGCTTGCGCTTCGGCTCAATGAATACTGAATAAATTGACTGTGCCGATACTTAGTATCGTTTTGGTCACTCAGTTCATTGATAAATTTTTTGGATTATCATCAACGAGTGCCCACACAGATTGATAGGTTTATATTGTTAAAGAGCTTTGCTTTTCGAGAAGTTTTTCTCTCAAAGCGGAGGTGCATTCTAGCGAGTTAATTTGAAGAGTCAAACACTTTTTCAAATTTATTTTCTCAGAAGCTTTTACCTCACCCGACGTTGCTGAGGCCTTACGCCGTCTGCCGTGTCGGTGGATGCGCATTATAGGGAAGGCAGTTTCTTTGGCAAGTGCTATTTGCCGTTTTTTCTAAAAAAAACGTTCGAGTGATGATTATTCACTCAAACGTTTATTTGTTGTGGTTTTATCTTCAATATATAAAGAAGATATTCACAAAATCCTGTGGATAACTAATCGTCACTATCAAAGAAATATGAAATTCGTGAGCGAGGATTTAAGTACTCTCTCACTTTGTCAGGTAATTTATTAGGATGAATGGCACTGACGATCTTTATATCTTTATCCGCTAAGTCGATGATGGGCGCCTGAGTTCTTGGTACTGCTGGGTCGTACATCAAAACATTGGGATACAGTAGATGTGCCGCATTGACGGAAATGACCAACCCGACCATGTTATTAGAAAGTTGTACGACCGTACCTGGTGGAAACACTCCCATGAACTTAATGAGGATATTCAGGTTCTCGGCACTATAAAGGTGCTTGCAGTTCTTATATAGATGAGAAAGTGCGGTGTAGGGAATTTTCTGTTCTGTAGGAATGTTGTGATGGCATAAATTGTCGAAAGCATTCGCCACCGCAATCACTTGTGTCAGCTCGTCAATTTCATGTTCCTTTAAACCATCAGGATAACCGGAACCATCATTGAGCTCATGATGCTGCGCAATAACCTTTTTCGCACTATCAGGAAAACCTTCTACTGTATTGGCTAAATCCAATCCGTACTTGGTATGCAGTTTGAGATAATTAAACTCAGGATCTGTGAGTGGCGTTTGCTTACGGACAATCGCAGAGGGAATTTTTATTTTACCGATATCGTGAAACAAAGCGGCAAA
The DNA here is from genome assembly GCF_002224265.1 of Vibrio vulnificus NBRC 15645 = ATCC 27562. NCBI lineage: Bacteria > Pseudomonadati > Pseudomonadota > Gammaproteobacteria > Vibrionales > Vibrionaceae > Vibrio > Vibrio vulnificus. Next base: position 1,969,623 of record NZ_CP012881.1, on the reverse strand, counting down.
TGAAAGTTCTTTTAGCTGTGCGGCACTAAACCCTTTTGCACGGCCTATCATCATAGCGATGACGGACACGTTTAATGAGTGAAAATAAATATCTTCAAATTCACTTTTCCCATTCATGAGATGGAGGGTTACATTGTCATCACTCATCAATTTTTCAACGATGTCATCGATGAGTTGTTTCGCTTCATCAACCGCATCGGTCGGACGATTGCGAATTTTGGTCATTACAGAGCGCATTCTCGCCAACGAACGTTCAAACTCTTTTTCACATTGAATGACACGACGTCGGTAAGAACTTAACTTCTCGATACGCTTTTGCTTTTCATCCCAAAGCTTTTTGGTTTCGCCATCAAGTTTTTCAGATTGCTGTTCACTTTCAGAAAGGTTTTGCTGATTAGCAGGCAATGGCTGCGTATCGCTCTGATTAACATTGAGGAAGACCCACTTCACACCCAAGTGGCGAATCATCTCCACTTGTTCTTGATCCTTGATCTTGAAGCTATTAAATAGAAAAGGGTGCTCGTTCCACTTCAACGGCAGACGTATATGTAATCCAGGTTGAATACGATCTACTGTAATTTTGATAGTTGCCACTTCTCGTTAAGACCAAAATTTCTAAAACAAAGGCGAAATTTTAGTGGATTTTGTCAATTAATTCATCAATAACAATTCACATTTCCAATCACTATCAATTTGTAAATTTACAGTGAATCATCCAACGAACACCAAATTTGTCTTCAACCTTTCCTAAACGACTGCCAATAAAGGTATCAGTTAAAGGCATCATCACTCGCCCACCATCAGCCAATTGGTCAAACAACTTTAATTGTATGTCGAGATCATCAACGCGCAGAGACAACGCCATATTGTTTCCCGCTAACTCCTTGGCAACGACACCGTCGGAGAGCATCAGATGGATACCATTCGCTTCAAATTCGGCATGCATAATCCAATCAGGTTCTACCGATTCAATATATTGAGGGGCATCTTTGAACAAACGGATGTTTGTTACACGTCCACCAAAGCAATGATGATAAAATTCGAGGGCTTCTGCACAGCGTCCGGCAAAGTAAAGGTAGGGAGTAAGTTGAAACATATCTCTCTCCTTGTTATGTCTCTTACAAAGATAGTCAACAATTCAACTTACTGCAGGTGTCTGATTCGATTAAATTGTACGGTCTGCATTCCGCCTTTTTAGTATCGGCTGAAAACCGTCTATAGGGGTGAGTGGTTGATCTTTAATGAGATGTATCAAGGTTTGAACCGCCACTTCCGCCATTTCACTAATAGGGAAATGCACCGCTGTCACGGTCGGATAAAGGCTCTCACACAGATCGACACTATCAAAACTGACTATAGATATTTGCTCTGGAACTGCAATTTTCTTCTCATGCAAATATTGCAGTGCACCAATCGTCATTTCTTCACTGCAAGAAAATACCGCCGTCAATCTAGGTTCACGTTCAAGCAAAACTTGCATCGCGCGGTAGCCACTTTTTCGACCATAATCGCCTTCAATGCATAATGCTCTCCCTCCTTGATTCTCTATCTGCTTCATTGCATCTAGATAGCCTTGTTTTCTCAGTTGACTGTTATACCGTTGGCTTGGGCCAGTAATGCAACCGATTTGACGATGTCCTTGGTGAATTAGATGATTCACGGCGATCAAACTAGCCGCTCGATGATCGAAGGTAATACAACGTTCTTCCAATCCTTCGACGTATCTATCTAATAAGACGAACGGTGTTGTTTGCTGAGCTAACTCTCTCAAATCATCATCAGATAAGTAACGGCTGTGCAAGACGTAGCCATCACAACGTAGGTCATGAAAGCGTTGTATTGCATCTCGTTCACCTTGCGCGGAATGGTGCCCTTGAGCGGTGATGAGGAATTTATTGTGTTGATCTAACTCAGTTTGAACACGGTCCATCATTTCTCCGAAGAAACCACCTGTATAGTAGGTAACTAATAGCCCCACCATATTGGAAGAAGATGTGGCCAGTGAACGCGCTATAGCACTTGGTCGGTAGTTGAGTTGCGCCATCGCCCATTCAACTTTCTTCTTGGTTTCTTCTTTAAATTTGCCTTCGCCATTAATAATGCGCGATACGGTAGAGCGGTTTACACCAGCAAGCTCTGCTACATCTTTAATTCTTGCCATTCCTTCAACCCAATTCGAAGCGCTCAGAGCTTCTCCAATAAAAAGTGACTGCCAGCAACTTGAAAGGTGACTAGGGGGCGATGCTGGCAGTCTTAATCATACACAGCTGTGCAGTGGTGCAAAAATCAACTCGGAATAATCCGTGACTTCGATATCATGCTTTCTCAAACTTAGCTTGAGTTCATCACTGGTTAAAATGGCCAGTTCAAGTTCTCTTTGTTTCGCATAACCACTGCAAGCTTCTAGCTCAGTGTCCACGATGGCGGGGTGGCACATCACTTCTACAACGTCATAGTGCTCTTTTAACTTCAACAAGTGTTTTATCAGCGACTCGTGCCCTACTCGCTTGTCATAGAAATGATCGGTGAAGTGATAGCGGCAACCAAACTCTTCTTCACCAGCCAATCCCGTGCTTCGCAGCGGTACTTGATAGGTTCTCGCAATGTCGTAAATGACGGGTTCAAATTGTGGATGAGTATGAGCATGGTGGTGACTATCGATATGGCTCAAGTTCAATCCCAGCGCCAAAAAGTACTCAACTTGTGCCACTGCTTCGTTGTGTATCGCAATAGGATCGTAGTCTCGTCGATGCCAAAATTGCCCATAAGGAGTGAAATCGCCGTCTCTGCCGATTAGGTTTTGCCCTTCCGTTAGCGGTCTCCCCGCAGTGAATCTGAGATGAAGGCCTACTTTTAACTCCGGCAAATGGTTAGCCAACTCAACCGCATGCGCTTCTGCTGGCATGCCAACCATCATCGTAGTTGAGCGCACTACGCCATCTAAATGAGCTTGTACAATGCCATCATTTACCCCTCGCGTGAGGCCAAAATCGTCAGCGTTAAAAATAACTTTCATCTCAGCATCCACCTTATTATTAAAGAGAGGTTAACTTAAACTGCGGTAAGTACTCTGCATTTTCTTGGAGAATATCGTCCAAAATCAGCTTAGCTCTACCAATATCAGGAACCAATGGATTATTCGCTAATGCCATCAAGGCCTGATGGTAATCGCCATGAACAGCAGCTTCGATCGCTAATTGTTCATATGCTTTCACTTGATGTAACAGTCCACTGACTTTTGGTGACAAAGTGCCTATAGCAATCGGCTTAGCTCCCCAACTTCCTACCACTGAACTGCATTCAATCACGGCGTTATCCGGCAACGTATTTATCGCACCATTATTTAAGACGTTAACCACATGGATACTGTTTCGGTTGTTGTAAATCGCATCCACCAAGTTTAGTGACGCATCTGAATAGTACGCCCCACCACGTTGCTCTAACTCTTCAGGTTTATGGTCTAAACTGGGATCTTGATAAAGCTGGAACAACGCTTTTTCAGTTTCCATCACCTGCTCAGCTCGCGTGCCTTTTTCTAACGCGCTTTGCTTCTCTTCAGCCAACATTGCGTCTGTTTGATAAAAGTAGCGATGATAAGGGCAAGGAATGGCCCCTAAGGCTTTTAAGAAGGTGGGATCCCAAGGTTCTTCCCAAATGTTCTTCATGCTGAAATTGGCACCATCACCAACTTTTTCCAACACGGTCTCCGTGATATTTTTTCCGTCTAGCCAAGCGTTATGTACCCATACCAAGTGATTAAGGCCAGCAAACTCAAGCTGCAATTCCTTGGGCTCGCAATCCATCATCTCTGCAATCATCATTTGCATCGAAACTGGCACATTGCATAAGCCAATGCTTTTCACCTTGGAGTACTTACTTACCGCTTCAGAAACCAGCCCTGCTGGATTGGTAAAGTTCAGCATCCAAGCCTCAGGTGCTAACTCTTCGATATCTCGACAAATATCGAGGATTACCGGGATGGTGCGCAGTGCTTTAGCAAAACCACCTGGCCCTGTGGTTTCTTGACCAATCACATCATACTTCAATGGAATGCGCTCATCGCTAGCTCGAGCGGCTAATCCGCCTACACGAAATTGTGTCATGACAAAATCGGCACCCAAGATCGCTTCTCTACGATCAAAGCCTGCTTTGATCTCAATTTTAACGCCAACCTTATCCACCATTCTTTGCGATAACTGACGAATGATCTCCAGTTTTTCTGCACCCGCCTCAATATCGACAAAATGGATTTGCTCTACTGGCAGAAATGCTGCTCTTTTTAATACACCTTCGACTAACTCTGGGGTATAGCTACTGCCTCCCCCGATAATCGCAAGTTTTAGTCCTTTTCTAGACATAAGACTTCCTCATCCAGCCAACTGCTTATGAAGTTCGACCATTTCTACTGCAAGCTCATGAGCCAAGATTGTCGTCATAAGGTGATCCTGTGCATGCACCATGACCAATGTCATAGGCACTTTGCCTTCACCCTGATCTTCTTCAATCAGTTGCGTTTGCACTAGGTGTGACTTGTTCAAACACTCCTTTGCTTGAGCCAGTTTTTCGTCTGCCAATGCAAACTCTTTCTTTCGTGATAATTTCAATGCTTCAAAGCACAAACTTCTTGCTTCACCGGCATTACAAATGATTTCCATCACCACCAGTTCTTGTTCCATTTTTCTCTCCTCCAAAGAGAGGCTGCGACTATGCAGCCTCAAATCTCGATAAATTAAGCGGTAACACCTTGGCCACTGCCTTGTGGCTGCTCTTGAGATTCTGTCGTGGGTTGCTCTTGCTCCAGAATCTGTTTCTCAAACATTTTGAAAAATGGCAGATAGATGAAGAGATCAAGAATTAGTAGCCCAACAACGAGGAGAATCGGCGTAAATGTCCAGCCACTTCCCCATGATGCACCGATGATGGCCGGGGTTGTCCAAGGCGTTGTCGCTACGCCCATGCCAACAAAACCAAACTGAACAGCAAAGTAAGCGATAGTGGCGTTAATCACTGGAGCAAAAACAAATGGTAGGAAGAGAATTGGGTTCATCACCACAGGGCTACCGAAGATAACGGGTTCGTTAATCTGGAAAAGTCCTGGTACCGCACTCATGCGACCAATGCTCTTTAAATGCGCTGAACGGCTGAAAGACATCAACATCACTAGCGCTAATGTCGCACCAGAGCCACCAATAAAGATGTAGAAATCCCAGAATGGTTGAGTAAAGACGTTTGGAACGGGCTGTCCGGCGACGAACGCATCAATGTTTGCACTGATATTCGTTAGGAAGATAGGAGACAGCAGGCCAACAACAATGGCCGCACCGTGAATACCAGCAAACCACAATAGCTGACATACCAACAAGGCACCAATAATAGCAGGAAGTGTATTAGATGCGCTGATCAGAGGTTTAAACATTGCCATAACCGCATCTGGAATCAACATATCGTATTGGGCTTGCACGAATAAACTCAGTGGGTAGAGCGTAATAAAAATTGCTAAGACTGGCAGTAGAACCTCGAAGGATCGTGCAATCGCAGGAGGAACTTGTTCTGGCATTCGAATAGTAATGTTGTGCTTTTTCATAAAGCGATAGAGCTCCACCGCGAAGAAGGCACACATCACTGCAGTGAAGATTCCCGTTCCGCCCATGTGTGCCATCGATAAAGCACCATCTTTAGCTGGTGCTGCCACCAACAAAAAGCACATCAGTGATAACACAGCACTCGTGATGCCATCCATTTTGTAAGCTTTCGCTAAACTGTAAGCGACCCCCAACGAGACAAATATCGTCATGATCCCCATCGACATATTGAAGGGCATCATAATGGTATCGAAGTGCTTAGTAGCAAAATCTAACCACACTCGACCAAAAGTATTAGTGGTATCTTCTGAAAAAGGTGGAAAAGCAAAAATTAAAATAAAACTACCGACTATAATAAATGGCATGGCCACGATAAAACCATCACGCATCGCTCTCACGTGAGGCTGATTACCAACTTTAGCCGCTATTGGAGCAATATATTTTTCAACCACTCCAATTATCGCATCATAAAGCTTCATAGAATCCTTCCTTATTTTTAGACAAAGCAACCATTAGCCATATTTAATATATAGCCTGATTAACTCCTTAAATTTTTACGTTCGCGAATTAGTTAATTAAATCTAGCGCTTGCTGAAGAACTTCATCACCCTTCATCATTCCGTACGCTTGCGGAGAGATCGCCGCAATATTCTTACCATGCTCCTGCGCTGTCTTCTGCAAAGACTCGAGTTGGAATCGCACTTGCGGCCCTAACAGACAAACATCGTATTCTTTAATCGCTTCCTCAAAGGCATTGACCGATAATGCATCAATCTTGCATTCAATCCCTTTGCTCGCGGCAGCTTGCTCCATTTTCTTGACCAGCATACTCGTTGACATGCCCGCACTACAGCATAACAAAATCTTTTTCATTGCTTATTTTCCCTTGTTCAAAATCTGACCTAAAAACTGTAGCAAAATAAATCCATGCAAAAAAGCGCAACCGGTTGCATTGTTCGTGAACGAAATCTCATTTCGAACAATTAACCCTATTTTTAGATTGGCAATCATGGATAGGATAATAACCAAGAAGAGAGCAACGCTTTTGATTAATCGTTATTTAATTAGCGAATATAAAAACATTTCTATCAATATAAAACTAGCAACGTCATTATTAATTAATTTCAAAAAGGATATAAAAATGAAATTAAAAAAACTGGCTTTACTTACTGCTGCGAGTATCGTTATTTCAGGAAGTGCTTTGGCACAAACAAGCCCAAAGGGCACGATTTATTTGACCTTTGATGACGGCCCAATTAACGCGAGCCTTGATGTCATTCGAGTGCTCAATGAAGGCGGAATTAAAGCCACATTCTATTTTAATGCTTGGCACTTAGATGGAATTGGGGATGAAAATGAAGACCGAGCACTTGAGGCGCTCAAGTTGGCTCTCGACTCTGGTCATGTCGTGGGGAACCACAGTTACGACCACATGATCCATAACTGCGTGGAAGAATTTGGCCCAAACAGCGGAGCTGAATGTAATGCAACAGGCAATCATCAAATCAACTCCTATCAAGATCCTGTTTATGATGCCGCAACCTTTGAACAAAACCTTGCGGTTCTGGAGCGCTACTTCCCTTCTATTAGCAGCTACCCGAACTACAAGGGTGATGAGCTTGCTCGTCTTCCCTACACTAACGGCTGGCGTGTGACGAAAAGCTTTAAAGCAGATGGTCTCTGTGCAACATCGGACAATCTAAAACCATGGGAGCCCGGTTATGTTTGTGATCCCGACAACCCTTCAAACAGTGTCAAAGCATCCATTGAAGTACAGAATATGTTGGCCAATAAAGGCTATCAAACACACGGCTGGGATGTGGATTGGGCACCAGAAAACTGGGGAATTGCGATGCCTGCAAACAGCTTAACGGAAGCGGTTCCATTTTTGAGCTATGTTGACGCAGCTTTAAACAGCTGTGCTCCTACCACCATCAATCCGATTAACTCTAAAGCCCAACAATTCCCTTGCGGTACGCCATTACATGCGGACAAAGTGATTGTCTTAACTCATGAATTCTTATTCGAAGATGGCAAACGCGGTATGGGGGCAACACAAAACCTACCGAAACTGGCAGAATTCATCCGTATTGCCAAAGAGGCAGGATACGTCTTTGATACGATGGACAACTACACACCAGAGTGGCAGGTTAATACAACCTACTCAACAGGCGCCTATGTCCTTCATCAAGGGACGGTTTACAAAGCCGTCACCAGCCACACAGCGCAAGCTGATTGGGCCCCCTCAGCAACCTCTAGCCTATGGACCAATGCAGATCCAGCAACAAACTGGATGTTGAATGTGGAGTACGCTCAAGGCGATGTGGTGAGTTACAAAGGAGTACGCTATCTCGTCAATGTTCCGCATGTCTCACAAGTAACGTGGACACCTGACACACAGAACACCTTATTCACAGCTCTATAAGCTGTTCCTGCTATCACAATGTAGATAGTTTGCGCGGAGTCTTCTCCGCGCTTTTTTTGTTTATGTCGGAGAAACGCAACTCGCTTAAGAGCTCAACGAAGTGATTGAAGTATTTTAAATTGAGGTACTTGTGACAAAGTCTGCTTGATTGAACACTTAGTGCTAGAAAAGCGGCGGCATAGGAGAGAAAGCAATACAAATGCAGAAAGAGAGCAAAGAGAGCAAAGAGAGCAAAGAGAGCAAAGAGAGCAAAGAGAGCAAAGAGAGCAAAGAGAGCAAAGAGAGCAAAGAGAGTTTTTCAAAAACCCAAAACGACGAAAGGCCGCTATAAAAGCGACCTTTCTATGTATGGTACCGGTGGGCGGACTTGAACCGCCACTCCCGAAGGAAACGGATTTTGAATCCGTCGTGTATACCAATTTCACCACACCGGCATCTTTAGGCTATTGCCTTTCGATGCTTGGCATTATACGTAAGCTTTTCGGTTGTGCAAGAGCAAAAGATTGAAATAATTACCGTTTGCCTAAGTTTTCGCCACAAATGAACACAGTGTGCTCTAGCTCTCTTTTCTTCATAGGGTTGAATCTATATCCTGACGCACAATTTGAATGGTAAGTGAACGATGATGACTACAACAACATTACCGCCTGCTGGGCTTTTTCGTCGCCTTGCGGCACTTTTTTATGACGCTTTGATTATTATTGCTTTAGAAATGATGGCGGCCGGGGTCGTGATGGCCATCCTGTTTGCACTGAATGGGATGGGCTTGATCAGTTATGGCGAATATGTGGATGCCGCTGATTTACTCAGCCGACACCCAATCATCAGCCCGCTCTTTACTTTCTATCTTGCCGCTGTATGGATCTACTTCTTAGTCTATTTTTGGACTCGAGCAGGCCAAACGCTTGGAATGCGAGCATGGAAGATTCAAGTACGTAATCACGACGGTTCGATGATTACCTCAACTCAAGCTCTAATACGCATTGCCACTTCTGCGTTTGGTTTGGCAAATTTCACTGTACCAATCGACCCGAAGAAAAGGGGCTTTCACGACATTTGGGCCAAAACGGAAGTCGTTTTGCTTCCTAAAGTAAGATAATCCAAAACCGATCAATCTAGGCGCTCGAGTTAAAAACACAATAAAAAATGGAAGGCATATTGCCTTCCATCTTCTTTTCTTTCGCAAGTCAATCCCATTATTTATTGCAGTTTTCGGTTCAACAACATCACTGCAACGATAAAGAACACAATGCTCGGAGCCACTGCCCCAAACACTGGTGGAATACCATACACCAACGTCAAAGGCCCAAAGAACTCGCTGGAAATGTAAAAAGCAAAACCCGCAATCACACCTGAGATCACTCTCGCCCCCATAGTGACACTTCGAAGCGGACCAAACACAAATGACAATGCCATCAACATCATCACTGCAATCGAAATGGGCTGAGTCAACTTACGCCAAAACGCTAACTCGTAGCGAGAAGCATCTTGCTCGGAGGCTTTGAGATAGGTCACATAGTCATAAAGGCCACTAAGAGAAAGCTCTTCCGGTTTTACCGTCACAACAGCTAACTTATCGGGAGCCAATGAGGTTTCCCATTCCATCTGCTCTAATGAATGTTTGGAAATGACTTTCTCATCTTGCATATCGGTTATTTGCACGTAACGCATCAACCAGCGATTGTCTTGTTGGTAATCAACCTCTTCGGCAAAAATGACCGATTGCAGCTTCTTATTCTGGTCAAACTTCCACATGTTAAGCCCGTAGAGCTTGTCCTCATCTACCTTACCGATAAAGATAAAATCATTAGCATCTTTGGCCCAGACACCACTGCGCACGGAAACAATACTACCGCCAGATAAGGCAAATGAACGCAAATCGCGGGCCATTTTCTGTGCGTCTGGTGCGCCCCATTGACCCAGAGCCATCACCACCAGCATTAACGGTACTGCGGTTTTTAACACGGAGACGCCGATATCCAGCTTAGAAAAACCAGCAGCCTGCATCACCACCAATTCTGAACTTGACGCCAGCATGCCAAGCCCAATCAGAGCACCAAGCAAGGCGGCCATTGGGAAAAACATTTCGATATCGCGAGGAATGCTCAAAACAACAAAGTACAGCGCATGCAAGAGGTCATATGTCCCTTTGCCCACTTTACGCAATTGCTCAACATACTTAATGATGCCAGAAAGGCCAACAAAGGTGACCAATACCAAAGAGGTGGTTGCTACGATCGTTCTACCGATGTAAAGGTCTAAAATTTTAAACACGATTTACGCTAGCCTCTTCTTTCTAAAATTGTCTTTGATTCGTCTAACGGCAACGCTGTCCATGAAATTCGCCATAATCGCCACCAGCAGTAGCAAACCATTAATAGGCCACATACCAATCGAGGCAGAAATATCCCCCTCTTCCAACGCAGATTTCGTTGCACTGATCGACAAGAAATACGCAAGATAAATAAGGATAGCCGGCCCCATTTTGGCAAATCGCCCTTGACGCGGGTTCACCGCTGAAAGTGGGATAACCAGCATGGTCAGTAGAGGGATACAAACGAATAGGGAAACTCGCCATTGCAGTTCAGCTTGCGCTTCTGGGTCAGGATGACCAATCAGCTCTAGCGTTGGAATCGCATCCCAATCTCGCCCTCGCTGTTTGACAGAACGTTGACCAATTAAACCATCGTACTGTTCAAATTCCGTGATCATGTACTCTACGCGAGTTGGCACGCCTTCGTAGCGTGTCCCTTGCTTCATAGAGATGATCTGACGACCATCAGACAGCTCTTTCACCTCACCGCCATTAGCGAACATCACGCTCGGTAGAATGGAATCTCTGGGCATAAGCTGTGCGACAAACACATTAGACAGCTGTTTATCTTTAATATCATCAATGAAAACCACCGAAGAGCGATCAGGAGTGAACTGAAATTGGCCTTTCTTTAATAAATCGACACTATTTTCAGCCGCCACCTGTTCGGTCAGTTGCTCAACACGGTCCATCGACCAAGGAGACAACCACAATGAGTTGAACGCAGCCACGCCGGAGGTGATCACTGCCAAGTACAATGCAGCTTGAATCAGGAACTTATTGCCAATACCCGTGGCGTTCATCACCACGATTTCACTTTCCGCGTAAAGTCGACCAAAGGTAATCAAAATACCGATATACAGACTGAGTGGTAGCATTAACAGTCCCATCGATGGCATGTTCAACGCGACAATCGACATGATCAAACTGGCCGGAATATCGCCATCCGACGCATCTGCTAACACACTAATGAACTGCTGGCTGAGAAACACCAAAAAAAGTACGAAAAAGATCGCAAATTGGCTCTTGAGTGTTTCGCGGATCAAATATCTAACAATAATCACGCTGAAATTACCTATACAAAACTTGTTTTTTTGGTCGAATCACTATAATTTCCCGTTGAACCTTTTATTTTTCAAAAAAACTGACTAAATGTTAATCTGTAACTTACAGAGTAGACCGAGAATAGAATTCAACAAGTAAGCGGTCATTATCTAACATTTAGAACTATTTGTCTTCAGGATGTAGGAGTACGCATGGAGTTCAGTGTAAAAAGTGGCAGTCCAGAGAAACAACGTAGCGCATGTATCGTTGTTGGTGTGTTTGAACCACGTCGCCTTTCTCCAGTAGCCGAACAACTCGATAAAATCAGTGACGGTTACATCAGTTCACTACTTCGCCGTGGTGATCTAGAAGGTAAACCAGGTCAGATGCTACTGCTGCATCAAGTTCCAGGTGTGCTTTCTGAACGTGTTCTTTTAGTTGGTTGCGGTAAAGAGCGTGAGCTTGGTGAACGCCAATATAAAGAGATCATTCAGAAAACCATCAATACACTTAACGAAACAGGCTCTATGGAAGCGGTGTGCTTCCTAACTGAACTGCACGTTAAAGGCCGTGACACGTACTGGAAAGTGCGCCAAGCGGTTGAAGCAACGAAAGATGGCCTGTATACCTTTGATCAATTCAAGAGCGTGAAGCCAGAAACACGTCGCCCACTACGTAAGCTCGTCTTCAACGTACCAACTCGTCGTGAACTGAACCTGGGTGAGAAAGCCATCACTCACGGTTTGGCGATTGCTTCAGGCGTGAAAGCCTGTAAAGACCTTGGCAACATGCCACCAAACATCGCAAACCCAGCTTACCTCGCCTCTCAAGCGCGTCGTCTAGCGGATGACTACGAAACCATCACCACCAAAATCATTGGTGAGCAAGAGATGGAAAAACTGGGTATGTCTTCTTACCTCGCGGTCGGTCGCGGTTCGAAAAATGAATCGATGATGTCTATCATCGAATACAAAGGCCATCCAGATTCAGAAGCCAAACCGATTGTTCTTGTCGGTAAAGGCCTAACATTCGATTCAGGCGGTATTTCACTGAAACCAGGCGAAGGCATGGATGAAATGAAATACGACATGTGTGGCGCAGCCTCCGTATTCGGCACGATGAAAGCGCTGGCAAAACTGAACCTACCAGTCAACGTGATTGGCGTGCTTGCTGGTTGTGAAAACATGCCAGGCAGCAACGCTTACCGTCCAGGTGATATCCTAACGACTATGTCAGGTCAAACCGTAGAAGTACTCAATACCGATGCAGAAGGTCGTTTGGTACTGTGTGATGCACTGACTTACGTTGAGCGTTTTGAGCCTGACTGCGTGGTTGACGTTGCGACGCTCACTGGCGCTTGTGTTATTGCATTGGGTCACCACATTACTGGTGTTCTGTCTAACCACAATCCTCTTGCTCACGAGCTCGTCAATGCTTCTGAACAATCTAGCGATCGTGCTTGGCGCCTACCAATGGCGGATGAATACCATGAACAGCTAAAGAGCCCATTTGCCGACATGGCAAACATTGGTGGCCGTCCTGGTGGCACCATCACTGCAGCATGCTTCTTGTCTAAATTTGCTAAGAAATACAACTGGGCACACCTAGACATCGCAGGCACAGCATGGAAGTCTGGCGCAGCCAAAGGGTCGACGGGTCGTCCTGTCTCTATGCTGGTCCAATTCCTGCTAAATCGCAGTGGCCAAGAGACTGAAGAATAATTCAAGTCAATGTAAAAAGGGCCGCAAGGCCCTTTTTTCATCGCCAAAGAGACGAACAAGACATGCAAAGAGCTACGTTTTACATTGTCCGAGAACACACTCCACAAGCAACGCCGGAAGGTCTTGCTCACTATGTGGTGTTCCTTGCCCACCATTTTGCCAAGCAAGGGGCGAAGGTGTATCTCAATGGAGAAAGTAAACAGCACGCAGAGCAAATTGCAGAATACTTTTGGCAAGTTGAGCCCGCTCAGTTTGTTGCGCATAATTTGGTCGGCGAAGGCCCCAAATACGCCACCAATATTGAGATAGGTCACGAAGGTGTCAAGCCAAGCTGGAACCGCCAACTGGTAATAAATTTGGCGAAAAATGAGACAACCTTTGCGAACAAGTTTGCTGAGGTGGTAGACTTCGTCCCTTGCGAAGAAAAAGCTAAACAGCTCGCGCGAGAAAGGTATAAAATCTACCGTCAAGCAGGTTACCAACTGCAAACAATCGAAATTGAACACAACTAGCGGTCAATCCTTATAGTTAAGCTCTCCCAATAGAGAGTTCACTTATAAAGATTGACCTAGATTAACTTAACCAGATTAAGCTCCCATGGAAAAAACATACAACCCAACCTCAATCGAACAAGATCTGTATAAGACTTGGGAAGAGCAAGGCTACTTTAAGCCACACGGTGACACGTCAAAAGAATCATACAGCATCATGATCCCGCCACCGAACGTCACTGGTAGCCTACATATGGGCCACGCGTTCCAAGATACGATCATGGATACACTGATCCGTTGTGAGCGTATGAAAGGTAAAAATACCCTTTGGCAAGTCGGTACTGACCACGCTGGTATTGCTACTCAGATGGTTGTTGAGCGTAAGATCGCTGCAGAAGAAGGCAAAACCAAACACGATTACGGCCGCGAAGCCTTCATCGACAAAATCTGGGAATGGAAAGGCGAATCAGGCGGCACGATTACTAAGCAGCTTCGTCGTCTTGGCGCATCAGTAGACTGGGATCGTGAGCGCTTCACCATGGATGAAGGCCTGTCTAACGCCGTTCAGGAAGTATTCGTTCGTCTATACGAAGATGACCTCATCTACCGCGGTAAGCGCCTAGTTAACTGGGACCCTAAACTGCACACAGCGATCTCAGATCTAGAAGTAGAGAACAAAGACACCAAAGGGCACATGTGGCACTTCCGCTACCCACTAGCCGATGGCGTTAAAACAGCAGATGGCAAAGATTACATCGTTGTTGCAACAACTCGTCCAGAAACCATGCTAGGCGATACGGGTGTGGCAGTTAACCCAGAAGATCCACGTTACAAAGATCTGATCGGTAAAGACATCATCCTGCCTATCGTTGATCGCCGTATCCCTATCGTGGGCGATGAGCACGCCGATATGGAAAAAGGGACTGGCTGTGTGAAAATCACCCCAGCGCACGACTTCAACGACTACGAAGTGGGTAAGCGCCACCAGCTACCAATGATCAACATTCTGACGTTTGATGCCAACATCCGTGATGCGGCAGAAGTGTTCACGACCAACGGTGAAGCAAGCGACGCTTACAGCACAGAGCTACCAGCTAAGTACCACGGTATGGAGCGTTTTGCAGCGCGTAAAGCGATCGTGGCGGAGTTCGATGAACTGGGTCTGCTTGAAGAAGTGAAAGATCACGATCTACAAGTGCCTTACGGCGACCGTGGTGGTGTGGTTATCGAACCAATGCTGACTGACCAATGGTACGTGCGTACTGCGCCTCTAGCGAAAACAGCGGTTGAAGCCGTAGAAAATGGCGACATCCAATTCGTGCCTAAGCAATACGAAAACATGTACTTCTCTTGGATGCGTGACGTTCAAGACTGGTGTATCTCTCGTCAACTATGGTGGGGTCACCGTATTCCTGCTTGGTACGATAACCAAGGCAATGTTTACGTCGGTCGCAGCGAAGAAGAAGTTCGTCAAAACCACAACCTAGAGTCTGTGATTGAACTACACCAAGACGAAGACGTACTGGATACCTGGTTCTCTTCTGCACTATGGACGTTCGGCACGCAAGGCTGGCCTGAGCAAACTGACGATCTGAAAGTCTTCCACCCTTCAGACGTACTCGTGACTGGTTTCGACATCATCTTCTTCTGGGTTGCGCGCATGATCATGATGACCATGCACTTCGTCAAAGACGAAAACGGCAAACCACAAGTTCCATTCAAAACCGTTTACGTTACCGGTCTGATCCGTGACGAAAACGGCGACAAGATGTCTAAGTCGAAAGGTAACGTACTTGACCCAATCGACATGATCGATGGTATCGACCTAGAGTCTCTAGTAGAGAAGCGTTGTGGCAACATGATGCAGCCTCAGCTAGCAGCGAAGATCGAGAAAAACACGCGTAAAACGTTTGAAAACGGTATCGAAGCCTACGGTACTGACGCACTACGTTTCACTCTTGCTGCAATGGCATCAACAGGTCGCGATATCAACTGGGATATGAAGCGTCTTGAAGGTTACCGTAACTTCTGTAACAAGCTATGGAACGCAAGCCGTTACGTAATGATGAACACAGAAGAGCAAGATTGTGGCTTTGCCGCAGGTGAGATCGAATACTCACTAGCGGACAAGTGGATCGAGTCTCAGTTTGAACTGGCAGCGAAAGCATTCAACAACCATATCGACAACTACCGTCTCGATATGGCGGCAAACACGCTGTACGAATTCATCTGGAACCAATTCTGTGACTGGTACCTAGAGCTGACCAAACCAGTTTTATGGAAAGGTACTGAAGCGCAACAACGCGGTACTCGCCGTACACTCATCACAGTGCTTGAGAAAACGCTACGTCTCGCTCACCCAGTGATTCCTTACATCACCGAAACGATCTGGCAAAGCATCAAGCCACTCGTAGACGGTGTTGAAGGCGAGACAATCATGTTGCAATCTCTGCCTCAATACGATGAAGCGAACTTCAACCAAGAAGCGCTAGACGACATCGAATGGGTGAAAGCGTTCATTACTAGCATCCGTAACCTACGTGCTGAATACGATATCAACCCAGGTAAACCACTGGAAGTGATGCTAAAAGCCGACGAGAAAGATGCAGCGCGCCTAGAAGCGAACAAACAAGTATTGATGTCACTAGCGAAACTTGAGTCAGTTCGTGTGTTGGCTGCAGGCGAAAAAACACCAGCCTGTGCAACAGCACTTGTGGCGAAATCTGAGCTGATGATCCCAATGGCGGGTTTGATCGACAAAGATGCAGAGCTTGCTCGTTTGGATAAAGAAGTCGCGAAGACGCAAGGTGAAATCAAACGCATCGAAGGTAAGCTGGGTAACGAAGGTTTCGTCGCCAAAGCCCCTGAAGCGGTTATCGCGAAAGAGCGTGAGAAACTGGAAGGCTACCAAGAAACCTTGGCAAAACTTGAAGAACAAAAAGCGACCATCGCGGCACTGTAATTCGAGTTAGCTTCATAAAAACTAAAGGCAGCGTTATCGCTGCCTTTTTGTATTGATCCTCTACGGTGCACCGCGATTTCAGCAAAGCATGCTTGGTTACTCTTCCCTTGCGGCTTCAATTCGCTCGGCAAAATTAGGGTGAGAACTAAACCACTCCGGAAGATCCATCATTTCCTGCGTTTGAAACAGCTCGAACATCTCAGCCAATGGCGCACTCGTGCCATAGATCTGTTTCATTGCCTTTTTCGCGTACAGATCCGCTTGCGTTTCCGCTTCACGAGACTGACCATTGGAGACGATAAACACTCCAACCCCCGCTAGGTTATCAACAATCCCAGAACTTTCGCCTGTGATGAGAGAGACCGCTACCGAAAGAATGGTGGAGTGAACCACCTGCTTCATCATATGACGATGATGGACATGGCCCATCTCATGCAGAATGATGCTGTCCAACTGTTGCTGGGTTTGTGCAAGCGCCACCAGCTCATCAAGCAAAACAATCGTTCCTCCGGGGAGCGCAAACGCATTGGCGCCTTCTGGCATTGAACGAAACTCCACCTTGATGTCATACGGCAACTCTGGCAATACCTGCGCAAACTGTTGAACTCTTTGACGAATAGCACTCTGCTCCTCTTCAGGTAATTGACTGGGTTGCAACTGCAAATCAAGCGAATCCAGCACCTGCTCTCCAACGGCGATCGATAAGGAATCCGGTAAGCTCTCAGCGATCTTCTGACTTCCCCAAGGCAGCAGATAGTAATAGCCCCCCGCGATCACCGCCAAACACACCATGACAGAGAGAATCCAAGCAGGGATGTTGCCTTCCATTCGGTCAACAAAGCTTTGTTTTTTATGAAAACCCAGCCATTTCGATAACGCCGTACTGGGCTCTGTGACAAACACCCAACCATTCGGAAAGGAAATACGCACTGGTAAGCGACCTACAGGCTCACTGATTTTCAGGTAATGGTAATCAGCACTGAAAATCTCCCCATTCACATGCAGAGCAAGCAAGTGTGGTTGAGAAGTGTCGATCTCCGCCTCACAGCGCTCTGAGCTACGAGGCGGGAACGCGGTTCCAAAGATACGCATTAGCTGATACTGAGACCAAGATCAAACGCTTGCGCCACTTCATCACTGATGGCGTTCTTCACCGCAGAATCTTGATCGGTTGCTTTCAGCGTATCCATATCGCCAATGACACCAGTATGGCTAGCGACGTAGCGAGAGGTGCGCACCATCACCCAAGGACGAGCCAAGCCAAGCGTGATCACTTGCAACAGGAAGTTGGTGACAATCAAACTCATGTAATCCCAAGCACCAAAGGTTGACGCAAAACGAAACTCCGTCTCCAACTGAGTTTCTGCCGTTGCGGTCAGTCTCGAGAAAACATAATTGCGGATACGAGTCGTGGTATAGGCGGTGATGCCCAGTGACATCGTAATCGTCACCAGATAAGTCAGCACCACATACGCAAAATCCCCTTTCCCTTCCAGCAGGTCCACTTCGCCAGCAAAGATATTCATAATGTCAGAGCCCAACACAAACGTGCCCATCACAATCATAAAAGCCACTGCGGTTAAGAAACCAATCAACATCGCTTTACAGTACGTTTTCAAGAAGAAGCCCGTTTCAATCTTAGCGACAAACTTCCAATCCCCATACTGATAACCCGAGGCAAAATATTGATGAATACCCGCGACGACCCAAGCGTACAAAACAAACATCAGTACCAAGGTACCAAAACCCAATAATGTGGCTACCATCGCGGACGCATTGGCTGAAGCCACCACAATAGCGATGTAAATCGCGATAATAAGCAACGATGCCAGACCGCGACCTAGTATCGACATATAAGCCTCTTTCAACGAGCCATTAAAAGCAAAGTGGACATTTCGGTAACTGGTCATCGCAGAATCAAATCGGGCGTTGCTCCAGAGAAGCCAAGGGAGCGCCACATAGAACAGCGCAAACAACACCAACGATGCTAATGGAAAAAATGAGTTTGCTACCACCCAAATCAGCACTAGAGCGAGCGCCACCAAGCGCCCTTTGAGAAGTTGCATCGGTTGCGCGTGGTATTCGAAGTTATCACCCGCGATGAAGGTGTTGCCATAAAAGTAGCGCTTGGTGCGAACCTTGGCCCAAGCAGAGTAAATACCTAGCGTGATCACCGACAATAAGATGTTGACGATCCAGATACCAAAGAACTCCCCTCCTTGGCCTTTAAATTGAATTGAGTTCGTGATGTGCTTAGTGTCCATTCATTTTTATCCTGACGTTGTTTTTTCGATTTATTATTGATTAATCAAACATTAACTTTATAAAAAGCGTGTAATTTTAACCGAACGTCCGAAATACATTCAGTGACAAGGGTTTATTTTATCAACTGATTATTTATATAAATCAATCAATAAACACAATTAATAGCATTTAACTATTGAAATAATAAATTCAATCGACTTTAACTTTCATGCTTTTCCCATGATACTGTCACCAGTGGCAAAACGAGCCAAACGCATCATGAGAGATAAGATTATGAAAAAGACCATTACCTTTGCAGCGCTTCATTTTACGGTCGCTTTCACTGTCGCCTACGTCTTAACAGGCGATATCCTCATCGGCAGTTTGATTGCGATGATTGAACCGGCGGTCAATACCATTGCGTTTTACTTCCATGAAAAAGCATGGTCCACCGTGCCAGCGCTCAAAGCGCGTCAGTGGATGACGAAAATCAAGACCGCCAGTTTTGCTACCGTACATTTCAGCGTGGCATTTAGCGTGGTTTACTTGTTGACGGGTGATGCATTTGTCGGTGGGGTGATGGCATTACTCGAGCCGTCGATAAACACCGTGGTGTACTACTTCCACGAGAAGGTTTGGTTGCGCCACAGCGCGGCAAAACAAACACTCGATTCGCACAGTTTTTGTTTGCACCCAACCGTGTAGTGACTCTATAGTTTTGGCCATCATAATTTGAAATACGAATGGTCTTATGTCAGAAAAAATGGACTTTGTCTTACGCCCAATCACCGTTGAAGACAACGCCTCAATCGCCAATGTGATTCGTCAAGTCTCGGCGGAGTATGGGTTAACCGCCGATAAAGGCTACAGTGTTGCCGATCCAACCCTAGATGATCTTTTTAGCATCTACTCACAAGCAAATGCCGCCTATTGGGTGGTAGAACATCAAGGGAAGATCGTCGGTGGCGGTGGCTTTGCCGCGCTAGCAGGGGTCGAAGGCGTTTGCGAATTACAAAAAATGTACTTCTTACCCATTTGCCGTGGGCAGGGTTTGGCTAAGCAAATCGTCTCGCTCAGCCGCAGCGCCGCGAAAAAGATGGGTTATCAACGCTGTTACCTAGAAACGACCGCCTGCTTGAAAGAAGCCATTGCCCTGTATGAAAAGCTGGGATTTGAACATCTGCAAGCGCCACTCGGGCAAACCGGACACGACGCTTGTGAAGTGGTGATGATTTGCCGTTTATAAGGCAACTAGCGAATAAAGTGGGTAACCGAAGTTGCCTCATCGAGAGCAACTGGTGCGCTCAAGATCTGCCCATCAAGTTCAATTTCTAATTGATATTCGTGCTGTTGGCTCGGTGCGTCAATTTGGAATAGCGCACTGGCGTGATCGCTGCGCAGATCCAAAGGAATACTGTAGCGGCGGCCATCAAACTTAACTGAGGCTGAAATCAAACCTGATGCGTAGGTTTGATAGTAGAGATCCACTTTAAATTCGCACCCACCGCCATGGTGCCAGATTTGCTCGGTCGTCACGCGATCAAGACGAACGTGGCGGATAAACTGCAAATAGGGCTCTCGCCAGATCCCCATTCTTCCATCACTGGGTTGATAGGCATTTGCCCCTAACTCGCACAATGCCAGTCTGTCTTCCTCAAACAGCAATTCTTCTTCCTCTTCGAGAAAAAGAATTTCAAAGCGATTGCGTCCATGTTGCAGATAAGGACGAATATCTTTGCGATACTCAAACTGACTTTTATCACAATCAAACACAGCAATGCCGTTTAAGCGCACTTCGGCATGGTAATCCACTCCAGCAAGCACCATCTCAACCGCAGGATAAGCCAGCAAACTGTCATCCACTTCGATGTCGTGCATCAAGTGCCATTCTTGCGCTGCAATGGCTTGCTCAGAGAGGGAAGCAGGTAAAATCTCGCTCAGTGGCGCGGGAAAGCAGAGATCATCTTGTGGAATAGAGAGATCGGTAAGCGGGGAAAGTTGCCAATAACCAGTGAGTGAGAGTTGCATATCATAATTGAGCTAGATCAAGTTTGCTGCATTATATACACAACCCTGCTAATGAGCGAGTGCTGTTCTCTGTGTGGGTGTAACAAGATGAATAACAACGCTATGCGAGCAAACGGAACACAAACAAAAGCCGGCAATCGCCGGCTCTTGTTTTATTAGTCTTCGAAGTCTTCGTCTTCGTCGTCATCTTGGTATAGCGCATCTTCACCTTCGTAGTAAGTGCCCCAACCATCATAGATGATGTCGTATTTTTCAGCGAGATGAACCAACTTCTCTACTTGAGCGTCAATGGTTTCAGCGTCCAAGGTCGACTGCATGGTTGCATCACAACAAAGCAGCTTATTGCCATCTTCGTCTTCAGTTTCTTCAGCTTCAAGTACTTCAAAGCCCATCTTAAATGCTTCAACAACCGCTTTTTCTAGGGTGTCGAAATCTTCAGCAAATAGGTGGTGCTCGATTTCATACAGTGCTTCAGGATCGCTGCCATCTTCAAGCAGAGCAGCGATAATATCGCGAGTCTCTTCCTTTTGAATCTCAATTAACTCTTCTACTGATAGATATTCATCTTCGTGAGACATGTTTTAGCTCCGGAATCGTTACTCTAAATTGGATCTATTTGTTGCGGTGAAATATGGCATGGATCGCCCAGAAAAGCCACCGACAAAGCGACATACAACCTATCTTTTGCTGCTTAACCTAAAAATGGACCTTCACCACAATACAAAACAACACATTTTTAACAATAGTGCCAATTTATTAATATTCAGAACATCCTAACGCCAAGAAGATGAAATATAGATAAATAGAATTGCCCTTATCGCGCCACTTCATGCAGTAAGCAAATGCGCTTCTAGCATGAATAACGCCTAAGCTGAACGATAAAATGCAGTTTTTTGAATAAAAAGTCACGTTTTATTCAAAATGACTCAAAGTAAGCAAAGCACCGTTTACGCATAAAAAATCAATCCTACCGTGCTTTTTTTAAATACCAAACCGAAAAGCAAACATCCAAGAACAACAATCAATTCGGAATTTAAAACCAAAAATGACCAAAAATACCGAACTTAAACAAAGTTATATGATTTGCATCTTATACAAAAGATTGTCATAAATAGCGCCAGGATAAACTGTAAGGATGCAAAATGAGTAAGTTGTATGTAGGTTCTGAAGTCGGTCAGTTGCGCCGAGTCCTTCTTAATCGACCAGAAAGAGCCCTAACCCACCTTACCCCTTCAAATTGTCATGAACTGCTGTTTGACGATGTCTTACTGGTTGAAGCGGCAGGTAAAGAGCACGATGCGTTTGCCGATACGTTGCGCCAACAAGGTGTTGAGGTGCTACTTCTGCACGATTTGATGGTGGATACTCTCGCCGTGCCTGAAGCTAAGCAATGGCTGTTAGATGTTCAAATCTCCGATTTTCGCTACGGCCCGATTTTTGCGCGCGACTTACGCCGTTACCTTTCGGAGATGGACAATGAACACCTTGCAACTATTTTGCTGGGTGGTCTGGCTTACTCTGAA
This sequence comes from Vibrio vulnificus NBRC 15645 = ATCC 27562, assembly GCF_002224265.1. Taxonomy (NCBI): domain Bacteria; kingdom Pseudomonadati; phylum Pseudomonadota; class Gammaproteobacteria; order Vibrionales; family Vibrionaceae; genus Vibrio; species Vibrio vulnificus. Next base: position 1,947,289 of record NZ_CP012881.1, on the reverse strand, counting down.
TTACCCATTCAATCGGCCTCTATGCTGCCGCGCATGAAGCAGCCATTAGACTTCGTGATTGAACCGCTCCCGAACCACCTCTTTACCCGTGATACGTCATGTTGGGTTTATGGCGGTGTATCGCTCAATCCAATGATGAAACCCGCACGTCAACGTGAGACCAACCATTTGCGGGCAATTTATCAGTGGCACCCCATCTTCGCGGGGCAAGATTTCATCAAATACTTTGGCAACGAAGACCTGCATTACGACAACGCCAACATTGAAGGGGGCGATGTATTAGTGATAGGTAAAGGCGCTGTGCTGATTGGCATGTCAGAGCGCACCACACCACAAGGGGTGGAAAATTTAGCAGCTAACCTGTTTAAACATGGCCAAGCAAAGGAAGTGATCGCCATTGAGCTGCCAAAACATCGTTCGTGCATGCACTTAGATACGGTAATGACGCACATGGATGTTGATACTTTTTCTGTTTATCCAGAGATCATGCGTAAAGATCTGCACACTTGGCGCTTAACGCCAAAAGGCAATGGCGAGATGCACGTAGAAGCGTTGCATAACTATTTGCACGCCATTGAACGTGCACTGGGCTTGAATCACCTCAATATCATTACCACTGGTGGTGATAGTTATGAGGCAGAACGTGAACAGTGGAACGATGCCAATAACGTGTTAACCGTGAAACCAGGCGTGGTGATTGGTTATGAACGAAACGTCTACACCAATGAGAAATACGATAAAGCGGGCATTGAAGTGCTCACTATTCCGGGGAATGAATTAGGCCGTGGCCGTGGTGGTGCACGCTGCATGAGTTGCCCGATTGAGCGTGATGATATCTAACTTCGTGCTCATGTTCTCACTAAAGCCAACTTTTGAACTTGGCTTTTTTATTCTCAAATTTAAAATAATTATTCACAAAAGTAGCATTTCTATGTTTTACTAGCGCCATGACGATGGATAAATAAGGAACGAGTCATGGCATTTAATCTCCGGAATCGCAACTTCCTCAAGTTGTTGGACTTCTCGACAAAAGAGATCCAGTTTTTGATCGATCTGTCTGCTGATCTTAAGAAAGCCAAATACGCTGGCACTGAGCAGAAGAAACTACTGGGCAAAAACATTGCATTGATCTTTGAGAAAGCGTCAACTCGTACCCGATGTGCTTTTGAAGTCGCCGCCTTTGATCAAGGCGCACAAGTCACCTATATCGGCCCTTCTGGCTCGCAAATCGGCGATAAAGAGTCGATGAAAGACACTGCGCGAGTGTTGGGTCGCATGTACGATGGCATTCAATATCGTGGCTTTGGCCAAGCGATCGTCGAAGAACTTGGCGCTTATGCTGGTGTTCCGGTATGGAACGGCTTAACTGACGAATTTCATCCTACACAAATTCTTGCTGACTTTCTGACCATGCTTGAACACAGCCAAGGAAAACCACTTGCTGAGATCAAGTTTGCCTACCTTGGTGATGCGCGAAATAACGTCGGCAATTCGTTGATGGTGGGCGCTGCCAAAATGGGCATGGATGTTCGCCTTGTTGGCCCGCAAGCTTATTGGCCCGATGAAGAACTCGTGACCGCCTGCCAAGCCATTGCCAAACAAACCGGTGGCAAGATTACTCTGACCGAAAGTGTCGCTGAAGGGGTACAAGGCTGTGATTTCCTCTATACCGATGTTTGGGTCTCCATGGGGGAATCACCCGAGGCTTGGGATGAGCGAGTAGCCTTGATGAAGCCTTATCAAGTCAATATGAACGTCCTCAAGCAAACTGGCAATCCGAATGTCAAATTTATGCATTGCCTACCTGCTTTCCACAACGACGAAACCACCATTGGCAAACAAGTGGCCGACAAGTTTGGTATGAAAGGCTTGGAAGTAACCGAAGAGGTGTTTGAATCTGAGCACTCGATTGTATTTGATGAAGCCGAAAATCGCATGCACACCATCAAAGCCGTGATGGTTGCAACTTTAGGCAGTTAATCGATTACATTTCAGACCTAAAGCTTGATGTAATCGCTTGCGCTCGCTTTTCTTATGCGTATAATGCTCGGCAATTTGTCCGAGGGTTGGTAAATAACAATGGATCATCGCAGTAACAAAACACGACGAGCAGGTACGCAATCCCACCTGCATGGCGTCGTTTCTTCTGCCATTGTATTTGTTCAACCAATAGAATTTTGAAGCCTCCCGTAATGGGGGGCTTTTTTATGCCTGAAACATTCAGATAGGGAAGACGATTATGACAAACTCGCTTTATAAGAAGCACATTATCTCCATTCCAGAGCTTAGCCGCGCTGAGCTGGAATTGATTGTCAAAACGGCAGGTCAGTTAAAAGCAGAGCCAAACCCAGAACTGATAAAGAACAAGGTCGTCGCGAGTTGTTTCTTCGAGCCTTCCACCCGTACTCGCTTGTCGTTTGAAACGGCCATCCAACGCATCGGTGGCGATGTCATTGGTTTTGACGATGGTGGCAACACCTCGCTGGCAAAAAAAGGCGAAACGCTGTCTGACTCCGTGCAAGTCATCTCAAACTATGTGGATGCTTTTGTCATGCGTCACCCACAAGAAGGGGCCGCGCGTCTGGCTTCTGAATTTTCTAACGGCGTTCCGGTGATCAACGCCGGTGATGGTGCTAACCAGCATCCAACCCAAACGCTGCTTGATCTGTTCACCATCTCCGAAACGCAAGGTCGTTTGGACAACTTGAATGTGGCGTTTGTCGGTGACTTAAAATACGGCCGCACCGTACACTCGTTGACTCAAGCCTTGGCAAAATTCAGCAACATCCGCTTCTTCTTTGTGGCTCCGGATGCGTTGGCGATGCCAGATTACATTCTTGAAGATCTGGATGAAGCTGGCATCAGCTACAGTCTGCACACCGACATGGAAACCGTGATCCCTGAGCTGGACATTCTCTACATGACGCGCGTACAAAAAGAGCGTTTCGATGAATCGGAATACGCGCACATTAAGTCGGCCTACATCCTCACCGCAGCGCTATTGGAAGGCGCACGTGAGAACCTCAAAGTGCTGCATCCACTGCCACGTGTGGATGAAATCACCACTGACGTCGACAAAACACCGCACGCTTACTACTTCCAGCAAGCAGGAAACGGCGTTTACGCCCGTGAAGCCTTGTTGGCACTGGTACTGAACGAATCACTGTAAGTAGGAGAATCAAGATGAACAAAGAGACAAAATTGCAGGTTGAAGCGATTAAAAACGGTACAGTGATCGACCACATTCCAGCACAAGTAGGCATCAAGGTGCTCAAATTGTTTGATATGCACAACTCATCGCAGCGTGTCACCATTGGCTTAAATTTGCCTTCATCCGCTCTGGGTAACAAAGATTTGCTCAAGATTGAAAACGTGTTTATCAACGAAGAGCAAGCGAGCAAATTGGCCCTTTACGCGCCTCACGCCACCGTCAATCAAATTGAAGATTACCAAGTGGTGAAGAAGCTCGCGTTGGAGCTGCCTGAGTTTGTCAGTGATGTGTTTGAATGCCCAAACACCAACTGCATTACGCACAATGAGCCAGTTGCGAGTAACTTTCGCGTGTTTGAGAAAAAAGGCGACGTACGTTTGAAGTGTAAATATTGTGAAAAAGTCTTCTCCCGAGAGATCGTCACTGAGCGTTAATCGATACGATCCCCGCCTACCTAGCGGGGATTTTTTCTTTACCAATCATTTCTTTCACGGCACACTGAACGCTCTTTGTTTTCCTTGCAATCAAGACGGAACATAATAATGACTAAAGTACTTCATACAGACTCAGCACCTGCTGCAATCGGCCCATACATCCAAGGCGTAGACCTAGGCAATATGGTACTGACCTCTGGCCAAATCCCAGTAAACCCAGCAACAGGCGAAGTGCCAGCAGACATCGCAGCGCAAGCTCGCCAATCACTCGACAACGTCAAAGCGGTGGTAGAAGCCTCTGGCTTGACGGTAGGCGACATCGTGAAAATGACGGTATTCGTTAAAGATCTCAACGATTTTGGCACAGTAAATGAAGTGTATGGTAACTTCTTCGACGAGCACAACGTCGCGCACTACCCTGCACGTTCATGTGTGGAAGTGGCTCGTCTACCAAAAGACGTGGGCATCGAAATCGAAGCGATCGCGGTTCGTAAATAATCGCCAATCCAACCGATTTTAAAGGGTGACATTAAGTCACCCTTTTTCATGAGTGCTCGCTACACCAAACGGTTGAGCGTTTCACCTCGCCAATAGGCGTTGATGTTTTCCAGCAAAATCTCACACAACTGAGTAATCGCAGAATCACTGCCCCACGCCACATGCGGCGTGAGCAGCAAGTTTGGCAAATGCATGTTTGCGAGCAGTGGATTGGTTTCATCGGCAGGCTCTGCGGTAAACACGTCCACGCCAGCCGCCGCAATGTCACCCTCTTTCAACGCCTCGACCAAAGCCTGTTCATCGACTAAACCACCACGCCCAGTGTTGATTAAAATCGCGTTGCTTTTCATGCTGGCCAACTCTGCCGCGCCAATTAAATGTTGTGTTTGCGCGGAAAGCGGGCAATGAAGAGAAATCGCATCAGCCTGCGCCAGCACCTCTTCAAAAGGGTGATAACCCTGACGACAATCGTTTTGCCCTTTTCGCTCGGCAAACAGCACCTTCATACCCAAAGCTTGCGCCAACTGAGCCGTCGCTTGCCCTAATGCGCCAGAACCAATAATGCCTAACGTCGAGCCCGCCATATCGCCAATCGAGTGGCTAAAAAAGCAAAACTGCTTGTCCTTTTGCCATACTCCGGCAGCAATATCTTTATGATAGCCAAACAGGTTGCGACGCAGCGCAAACAGCATAGCAATCACGTGTTCAGGCACTGATCGCGTTGCGTAGCCTCGCACATTCGCGACGGCAATGCCTTGTTCCGCGCAATACTCCACATCGACGTTGTTAAATCCAGTTGCGGCGACTGCAATCATCCGCAAGTTCGGTAATTGCGCCAACACCGCTTGATTGAGCAGCACTTTATTGGTGATGACAATATCGGCCTCTTGCAGACGCTCAAGGACTTGCTCTGGCAACGTGAAATCGTATTCAACCCAGCGATGCTCAAACGCCAAGGTCGGCAGGGTAATGTGGGCAGGAATGGTGGCACGGTCGAGAAAAACCACAACAGGCAGCGACATAAAAACTCCTTACGCACTGCCAGTGAAAAGAAATCGAAAATGTGAAAGGCGAGAGCCTAGCTCTTGGGCAGCGACTTGTAATCCGGTAATTTACGCGCAGGATCGAAATATGAAAAGATCATCTCTTCGGCATCCGGATAAAAGTCACAAGGAACGAACAAGCTGCGTAGCCAATGACTCTTAGGATGATAAAAACTCAGCTCTGCGGCATGCAATTCAAGACGATCGGAGAAGGTAAACGCGTCACCTTGGGAGTAAAATTCATCGCCGACGATCGGATGCCCTAATGCCTGCATGTGTACGCGCAGCTGGTGCGAACGCCCCGTTACGGGAAGTAAACGCATAATCGTGGTTTGTGCTCCATTGGCATGCACTTCGCGTTTGGCAACTTGAAACGCCGTTTGCGATGGCTTGCCATGTTCATGACACACCTTCTGCATCGGGCGGTTTGGCCAATCACAAATCAGTGGCAAATCAATCATGCCTGAATCTGCTTCTACATGGCCCCACACGCGTGCGTAGTAGACCTTATGCGTTAAACGGTATTGAAACTGCTTCTTTAATGCCGCTTCTGCGCGCTTGTTCTTGGCAAACACCATTAAACCTGAGGTCGACATATCCAGGCGATGCACCACTTGGATCTCCGGATACTGCTCTTGCAAGCGGCTCCACATGCTGTCGTGATGCTCTGGCAAGCGCCCCGGAACCGAAAGCAATCCCGAAGGTTTGTTGACCGCCAAAATATGGTCATCTTCGAAAATAATCTCCGTCCAAGGATCGGTCGGTGGAAGGTACTCAAGCATTGCCATGACAAAGTCTCACTGCAAAATTAACGGGCATATTGTAATAACAAAACGGCTCCAGTAAAGGAGCCGATGGTCGTTTAGCGGATCACTCGGGATCAGTTATGGCTCACCACAATCAGACGCAGTGAATCCAACTGGAACTGCGCCTTCGCGATGTAACCGTTCAACTCTTTGATTTGCGAATCAATCGCTTCAATTTCTTCATCACGGATGTTCGGGTTGACCGCTTTCAATGCTTGCAGACGCTCAAGTTCGCTATTTAGGCTCTGCTGCATCTCTTGCTGTGCTTGCTGACGAATTGCTTCGACATTTTCCACCACCAACTGGTCACCCGCTTCAATCAAACGATGGATATCGTTTTGCACCGACGAAACCAATTTGCTCGCCAAATGGCGATTCACTGGGCTCAATTGACGGTTAAAGCTTTCAAATTCCACTTGGGCAGAGAGATCGTTGCCACGAGCGTCCATCATCAAACGAATTGGCGTGCGAGGTAAGAAGCGACCAATACCACTGCGTTTCGGCGCTTGCGCGTCCACCGCATAAATCAGCTCCAACAGCAAAGTGCCGACTGGCAATGCTTTGTTCTTGAGCAGAGAAACGGCACAAGTGCCCACCCCTTCACTCATCAGTAAATCCATACCACCTTGGATCATTGGGTGTTCCCAACTGATAAAGTGCATGTCTTCGCGTGACAACGCCGTATCACGGTCGAAGGTAATCGTCGCGCCTTCGTATGGCAAACCTGGGTAGCTCGGCACCATCATGTGCTCCGATGGCGTTACCACGATGGCATTTTCACCTTTGTCATCTTGGTTCAAACCAATGGTGTCAAACAAGCTAAGCGCAAAACTCACTAGGTTGGTATCGCCATCTTTGGCGGCAATCTCCGCCACGATTTGCTGTGCTTTCTCACCACCGTTGGAATGCATTTCCAACAAACGGTCACGCCCTTGCTCTAGATCGGCTTTCAACGCTTGATTCAGTTTGGCGGATTCCGCAATCACATCATCCAACGCCTCATTGGAACCCGATGCCAACATCTCGATCAGTTGATCAGAGACTTGGTCATAGACCGTGCGGCCTGTTGGGCAAGTTTCAGCAAATGCATTGAGGCCTTCATTAAACCAACGCGCCAAGACTTCTTGTGCCGTTCCTTGCAGGTAAGGCACATGAATATCGATATCGCGTTTTTGACCAATACGGTCCAAACGGCCAATACGTTGTTCAAGCAAATCTGGGTTGAATGGCAGATCAAACATCACCAACTGATTAGCAAATTGGAAGTTACGACCTTCAGAGCCGATTTCACTACAAATCAGCACCTGCGCGCCGCCCTCTTCTTGCGCGAAGTAAGCCGCAGCTTTGTCTCGCTCAAGAATCGACATGCCTTCATGGAAAACGGTAGCACGAATGCCTTCACGCTCACGTAATGCTTGTTCCAGTTGCAACGCCGTGCTGGCACGCGAAGCGATCACGAGAACTTTCTCACTGCGTTGCGCTTTCAGTTTTTCCAGCAACCAGTTTACACGGCAGTCAAACTGCCACCAGCTCGACTCTTCCCCTTCAAATTCTTGGAAGATCTCTTCTGGGTAGAGGTTTTTCATCGCACGCGCTTCTGGGGCCAACTTGCCACCGATCATGCCCGAAACACGCATCGAGGTGGTGTATTGGGTTGGGATCGGCATCGGCAACAGGTGCACATTACGCACAGGGAAACCTTTGATCGCCGCACGGGTGTTACGGAACAAGACACGCCCAGTGCCGTGGCGGTCCATCAAGTTATCAATCAACTCTTGGCGAGCGATCGCTTTGCTCTCTTCATCCGCATTGCTTTCAATGATGCGGAACAGCGGCTCAACGTCCTGCTCGGAAAGCAGTTCCGTGATTTGGTTTTTCGCCTCATCCGCCAGCTTCACGCCGGAGAATAACGCAGTAATCGCATCCGCAACCGGGGCGTATTGCGCTTCTTCTTCAACAAACGCAGCGTAGTCGTAGAAACGGTCTGAATCGAGAAGGCGCAAACGGGCAAAGTGACTCTCACGGCCAAGCTGTTCTGGGGTTGCGGTCAACAGCAACACACCAGGGGTGCGTTCTGCTAGCCCTTCGACCACTTGGTAGCCACGGCTTGGTTTGTCTTGGCTCCACTCAAGGTGGTGCGCTTCGTCTACCACCAGCAGATCCCAGTCGGCTTCAAGCGCTTGCTCAAAACGCTTGCGACTTTTACGCAAGAAATCGAGTGAACACAGTACGTACTGCTGGGTATCAAATGGGTTATCTGACTCGGCAAACGCTTCGATACAGCGTTCTTCATCAAAGATAGAGAAATGCAGATTGAAACGACGCATCATCTCCACCAACCACTGGTGTTGCAGCGTTTCCGGCACCACGATCAGGATGCGTTCAGCACGGCCAAGCAGCACTTGCTGGTGAATGATCATGCCCGCTTCAATGGTTTTACCCAAACCCACTTCATCCGCCAGCAATACGCGTGGCGCATGACGACGACCCACTTCGTGGGCAATGTAAAGCTGATGGGGGATCAAGCCCGCACGCATGCCACAGAGGCCACGCATTGGACTGCGGTGTTGCTCGTATTGATTTTTGAGTGCGCGGTAACGCAACACAAAGTTGTCCATGCGGTCGATTTGACCGGCGTACATTTTGTCTTGCGGTTTATTAAAACGAATTTGGTTGCTCAGGAAGATTTCACGCAGTGCAACACCAGTTTCTTCAGTGTCTTCACGCGTGCCAAGGTAGGTATATAACCCATTCTCTTCCACCACTTGTTCCACTTTGAGTGACCAACCTTCTTGGCACTCAACCACATCACCGACATTAAAAACTACTCGGGTTACCGGCGCATCGTTACTGGCGTAAACTCGGTTCTCTTCTGATGCTGCAAACATCAGTGTCACGGTGCGAGCATCTAACGCCACTACCGTACCTAAACCCAAATCGCTCTCCGTATCGCTGATCCAGCGCTGCCCCAAAGCAAATGCCATGAATAGACTACCTCGTTTTAATTGTGAATCTTAAAAGCTTAGTTCTGCTTTTTGTCACCGCCAAACGGGACAAATCAATTATCAATCGATGAATAATTCGCCGCAGAAAAAGGTCGCTAATCTTACTTGATGGCGTGATGGAGGTCACGCTCAAACACTCGGAATCTCGATATTTTTTTCAAGGCGTGACGATGAAATCAAAATGTAAACAAAGCGTGTCATTTGTGAGTCCTGGTGTTCCAAAAATGACGTATACTCGAATTAAGCCAGCATGAACGCGTCAGAAAAATAACTCGGCACAATTCATGCTAGCTTTAACGTAATCGATTTGGATCAACACGGGTTTGCAGTAAGTCGTCTCGCTACTCGGTTGACATGCCATAAGCGCCCCAATTGGTGCCTCTGTCGGTATATTACGCCGTATGCTCACGACCTCTGCTGCAGGCAAGATGCTAAGCAGGAAGCCAACTCTTCCGCTTAGTGTACTTTGAGCAAAGCCGGTTTTACGGCAAGGAGACGCTATGGGCGATACCGATCGGAAACTGTTTGTACTTGATACCAACATACTGCTACACGAACCCTTCGCTATTTATTCCTTTAAAGAGCATGACGTCGTCATCCCTATGACGGTGCTCGAAGAACTCGACAGAATCAAAGACAGCAAACGAGATGTGGCCCGTGATGCTCGAGTGGCCATTCGGGCGTTGGAAGATCTTTTCAAAGACGCGACACCGGATGAAATTTCAGACGGTATTCCTGTATCGAAAGAGGGCGAAGGCCGCGGCACCATTTCTATTCTGGCCGATTTTGAATTGCAAGAAACCGTCAAAGCGTTCGCCGATAAAGCGGGCGACAACCGTATCCTTAATGCTGTGCTCTACCTGCAAAACAAGCGTGCCCCACGCGAAGTGGTGTTGGTCACCAAAGACATCAACATGCGCCTACGTGCCAAAGGCGCAGGGGTGCGGTATGTGGAAGATTACCGCACCGACCAATTGATTGATGACATTCAATACCTCACCAAAGGCTACCAAGTTCGAGAAGGCGAATTTTGGAGTCAAGTGGATCAAGTGGAAAGCTACGCGTTGGAAGGGCGCACTTTTCATAAGTTGGATCGTGCTCCATTTGATCCGACGTTTATCAATCAATACGTGGTGGATGAGGAAGAGAGTGATTTCGTTGGCCGTGTCGAAACCATCGATGGTGACAAATTGACGCTGCTCGATCTCAGCCGTGAGCGCCTGATGCACCGCAAAGCATGGGACATCACACCGAAAAACATCTACCAAGCGATGGCATTGGACGCCTTGCTCGATCCCGACATCGATCTCGTGATCCTCACTGGCGCGGCGGGCAGTGGTAAAACCTTGCTGGCACTCGCGGCAGCGCTTGAACAAACCATTGAAAAAGGCATGTTCGATAAGATCATCGTTACGCGAAACACCCCAGACATTGGCGAGTCAATCGGCTTCTTACCGGGTACGGAAGAAGAGAAAATGATGCCTTGGCTGGCGGCGGTCACCGATACCTTAGAAGCACTGCACAAGCACGATCACTGCACCGAAGGATCCTTGAAGTACATTGTCGACAAAGCCAACATTCAGTTTAAGTCGATCAACTTTATGCGCGGCCGTTCGATCCAAAATGCATTTGTTCTGCTCGATGAGTGTCAAAACCTCACCGCCTCACAGATCAAAACCATTATTACTCGCTGCGGCGAAGGGACGAAGATCGTCTGTTCCGGTAACCTTGCACAGATCGATTCTCACTACCTCACCCCCGTTACTTCGGGGTTAACTTACATGGTTGAGCGCTTTAAGAACTTTGAAGGCAGCGCCAACATTCACCTTAATGGCGTGGTACGCAGCCGCTTAGCTGAATTTGCCGAGGAGAATTTGTAGTGGAGAACGGAGCTAGGAGCTAGGAGCTAGGAACTAGGAACTAGGAACTAGGAACTAGGAACTAGGAACTAGGAACTAGGAACTAGGAACTAGGAACTAGGAACTAGGAACTAGGAACTAGGAACTAGGAGCTAGGGTACTTGTTAGAGCTGAAATGAGTAAACAAGTTTACTCGCAAAGAAAAAGGGGCGAACACGTCGCCCCTTTGATTTCTTGGATTACTCGGTACCACCCACGGTGATCGAGTCCAGCTTGAGGGTTGGCTGACCAACACCAACAGGAATGCTCTGCCCAGCTTTACCACATACGCCGACACCGCGATCGATGCTGAGATCGTTACCCACCATCGAGACTTGCTGCATCGCTTCGATCCCCGAGCCGATCAAGGTTGCCCCTTTCACAGGGCGGGTGATCTTGCCGTCTTCAATCAAATACGCTTCTGAGGTGGAGAACACAAATTTACCGGAAGTAATGTCCACCTGACCGCCACCAAAGTTCGGTGCGTACAAGCCTTTCTTCACCGTCGAAATGATCTCTTCTGGGGTATGCTGACCTGGCAACATATAGGTATTGGTCATACGCGGCATCGGTAAATGGGCGTACGATTCACGGCGGCCATTGCCGGTTGGGTTAACTCCCATCAAACGCGCGTTGAGCTTATCTTGCATGTAACCTTTCAACACACCATTTTCGATCAGCGTGTTGTACTGGCCATTCACCCCTTCATCATCGACGTTAAGTGAGCCGCGCAAATCTTTTAAGGTGCCATCATCAACAATGGTACACAGAGAAGAAGTCACTTGCTGACCGACTTTGCCAGAGAAAACCGAAGAGCCTTTACGGTTGAAATCGCCTTCCAAACCATGACCAACCGCTTCATGCAGAAGAACGCCCGGCCAACCAGAACCAAGAACGACTGGCATGGTTCCCGCTGGCGCGGCATCGGCTTCCAAGTTCACCAACGCCATGCGAATTGCTTCATCGGCAAAATGAAACGCGCGTTGGACGCCGTCTTCATCACCGATAAAGAAATCGTAGCCAAAACGACCACCACCACCCGAGCTACCACGCTCGCGTCGTTCGCCTTTTTCCGCCAATACGCTGATTGAAAGGCGAACTAACGGGCGAATATCCCCTGCGTACGTTCCATCCGTCGCCGCCACCAGCATTTGCTCGTGCACGCCACTAAGGCTAATCGACACTTCTTTGATCAGCGGCTCTTTCGTACGAATGTAAGCATCCAGTGATTTAAGCAGTTCGGTTTTCTGTTGTTTTTCCCACTCCGTCAGTGGGTTGACTGCAGCGTAGTAGCGCTGGTTTTCGCTGCGTTTAAACGCGTGAACTTGGCCATTTTGCCCCTGTTGAGCAATGCCTCGTGCCGCAATCGCACTTTGCTTTAAACCATCCAACTGAATTTGATCGGAATAGGCGAAACCCGTTTTCTCGCCCGTCACGGCACGCACGCCGACACCACAATCAATGTTAAATGAGCCATCTTTGATAATGCTGTCTTCCAACACCAGTGACTCATGCCAACTGGATTGAAAATAGATATCGGCATAGTCAATTTGACGCGTCGCAATACTGCCTAACGTAGCAGCGATATCCTCTGCCGTCAGGCCCCCGGGTGCTAACAGCGCTTCTTCAATCTGATTTATGCTCATAAGCTTGGCTCTGCCTTGTTATTCAATCTTTATTGTCTAGTAAATGAGTAAAACGGCTGTGTTTCACCACTGGCATTTTACGTCGAATCGTGTCACTTAAGGCTAAGTCTATCTCTGCAAGCAGCAAATCACCTTGTTGCGGTAATTGTGCGACGACTTTCCCCCAAGGGTCAATGACCATAGAGTGGCCCCACGTTTCACGACTGGCGGAATGCATTCCGCCTTGTGCTGCGGCGATCACCCAGCACTGATTTTCTATCGCTCGAGCGCGCAAAAGGATTTCCCAATGCGCCTCTCCAGTCACCGCCGTAAACGCCGCTGGCACCAACAAAATATCCGCTCCCTGTTGGCGTAGTGTTTGGTACAACGCTGGAAAGCGAACATCATAGCAAATGGAAAGCCCTAAACGGCCTATGGGCGTGGTCACCACACTGCAGCGATCACCAGCCAAAAAGCTGTCTGATTCACGGTAGTGCCCATGGCCATCGCTGACCTCCACATCAAACATGTGCAGCTTGCTGTAATGACCAAGACGTTCGCCATTGGGGCCAAAAACCAAGCTGGTGGTGGTAACGTCATGCCCTTGACGAATCGGCATACTGCCAATCACTAAGGTCACTGACAGCCGCTGCGCAAGCTGCGCCATGGCTTGTTGCAATGGGCCATCACCAAGCGGTTCGGCATGCCGATGGTAATCCTCTCGGCCACCAAACAGCAAAGCGTTTTCTGGGGTCACCACCAAGCTTGCCCCCTGAAGCGCCGCCTGCTCTGCCCAATGCTCAATATAAGCCACATTGTCTGTACAGTCTGACGTTGACGTCATTTGAATAATGGCGATCCTTTCCATCATTCGCTCCTTATTCTTGCGCTTCTTTGCGCAGTTTTTCTGGGAGTTCAAACTCACCACGGCTACGCGAAATTTCACTGACCGTTGGAGAGTCAAGCGGCCCTTTGACGGAGTAGTTAACTTGGGTAAATACTTCCACAACCGGCGAAATCACCGTTGAGATTGCCAGCACGTAGAGTGCTGTTTGTGGCGCAACCGCAAACGCCGTCAACATCGGGATACCAGAGGTAATATCTGGGGTAAATTGCACTTCCGCGTCTACCGTTCGAGTCACCATGTTGGCAAGCCCGCGAATTCTCATCGCGCCAGCTAAGGCATCCATCTCAATGTCATTGGTCACAAACACGCCATCTTGGATCTTGCCCGTGCCTTTGATGGAGTTAAATGCCATGCCTTTGTCGAACACATCGGTAAAATCGAGCTGCATTTTACGAATGATGGAATCGAGACTAAATAGCCCCAACAAACGAGCCGCGCCGCTCACGTCAGTAATGATGCCTTTGCCAAACTCGGTTTGCACATCACCATCGAGCGTATTTACCCGCATCGACCAAGGCGCCCCATCCCAAGTCACTTGTGAGGTGATTTCAAACGGCGCTTTTTGAATGCCGGAGGTAATGCCAAATCGCTCCATCAAATCGCTGTTGTTATCACTTTTCACCTTGAGATTCATGCGCGATTGGCTGGTTTCCCCATCCAATGTCCAGTCACCATTCACATCCACGCGGTTTGAGCCACTGACCAGTGAAATATTTTTCCACACCAAAGCTTTGCCTTGGCGCTGCAAATCAATGTTCACTTTGCCGACTTTGTAGCCCTGCAACCAAAAATCATCGATGTTCAGTGTTAAGTTTGGCATCAGTTGATGAAATTCGCGATCAAACTGACTGATCAATGGCGCTTCCGGACTCTCCGCGGTAAGCAAGGACTCACCCTGTGCTTTTTTCTCATCCAACCCTGGCACATAAAGATGCAAACGCTCTAATGATACCGCTAAGTCGTAAGGTTCAAGGTAGTTCGCCTGTCCTACGGCTTCTTGGCTTTTAAGGTTGAACTGCCAATTGAGATTTTTCTTCCGTGCCGAGAAATCCACATCATTAAACTCGATGCCACTGAGCATTAAGGTTGGCGTTTCGACTTTGATGCGTGTTGGCAATGGAATCTCTGGCGTATCCATTTGTGCCAGTTTCGATGTCGCGCCTTTTGGCGGTTGACTCAACACACTCAGCCATTGGTCGAGGTCAAAGTATTCGGTACGAATCAAGGCATGGTGGCCCACCACTGGGCTAATTTTGAAGCCACCACTGCCCAGCACCAGATTGGTTGCACTCAATACGGGCACTTTGCCCGTAATATCAATTTCCGTTTGGTACTTGGCATTGGGCATTTGCAAACGTGCAGTGATCGACTCTTGATTGCCCGATGCCTGCATGCGAGCTTGCCACGCTTCACCAACATTCTTATTCAGTGGATAGGGGTATCGGCTCGCAACGCTGTTCAACTTGGCATTGAGATCGACTTGGTAGGTAAAGCCAACATCGTTTAATTGCAGATCGATATCCATACTCCAAGGCGCGTGACCAGAAAGTCGGCCCAGCCATTGCTCACCCACGTAAGGCACCAACGGTTTTACATCCCAATCCGCCAAGGTGTTGATCACCACGCTATAGCCGTAATCTGCACTTTCTCCAGCAAAATCGATGGCAATAGGCTGCTTTAACAAACGAGCAGAAAGCCCAGACGCTTTCACCACATCATTATCAAATTCAATCCTTCCCGAGACTTTTTCCAACGTCATGGGTGGTGCATCAATGTCAACTCGGTTGCCCTTTAACTCCGCATATCCCCACGCTCGCGGCTCTTTGTCACTGGTAAACGGAATATTGAGCTGAAACTCTGACTTCACTGGGCCACGAACTTGCAAAGCCGTTAACGCCGCGCCAACCGAATCGACCAATGGCGTGGCGGTCATGTAGTCACGCACTGCATTACCTGCTGCGGTCGCTTTCGCTTCAATCTCAATATGTCCACCTTCCGCTAGTTCAGGAATACGGCCAGTAATTCGACTCGCTTTGACATCTTTTAGCGTGGCGGATTTGGAATCCAAATACATGGCATCATTTTGGAATAGCAGATCCAGTTGCAAATCGGTGATGGGTGGCCAAGCGGTATCAAAGCTAAATTTGCCTTGCTTTAAGCCCACCCAAGCTTGGAACATGCCGTCATTGTTGGCGTATGGGAAATCCGCCAGTTCACCATACCAAAGTAACTTCGCGGTATTGACCTTGCCGCCTTGAATGGCCGTAGAAAGGTAATCCGTTAGCTCCCGTCCTAACGCTAACGTGGGTAAATAGCGCCACGTTTCACCGACGTTATAGGCATCAGCTTCGGCATAGAAAGACAAAAATGGGCTTTTATCTTTTGGAAAATCAAGACGAAACGCCCCCAACACCTGAAGATCTGGTGTTGCTGCTGTGACTTTGTCGGCCCATAAACGCCAACCGTTTTGATCGTTTTGCCAAACAATATCCACTTGTCCTTGCTTGATATTAAGTGGGGCTTGGAATACCTCGCCATATGGGAAAACATCATCAATCACCGATATCGACGCTTTGGCTTGTTTCACGTCACCAAACAGCCTCCCACTGACATGATGAAAGCCCGGTAGCAGATCCCACTGCTGCATTGCCAAACTGTCTAGTTCTGCAGAATAACGTAACGAATCGAGATCACTGCCTGACATGGCCACACGGATATCTTCCACCGTACCACTTGGCTGCAGTTTTTGCAGTGTTTGGGTGGTTTGATCAGAGTCGGGTAACAACTTGGCCATTGGCAGCAGCGCTTCAAGGCTCAATTGGGATAAATTGAGCTTCCATCCTTGTGGTTGCCAATCAAAAGCAATGTCCAATTGAGGCCATTCAATCTCATCAGTACGGAGCGTCAGTGAATGACCACTCACCTTCCAGCCTTCACCGTCGGGAGAGAGTTTTAAAATACCAGACTCCAGAGTGAGCTCATGCTGGCCGTTTTCCGTCCAACTCAACTCAGATGGCAGCAATTCGACAAACGCATAGCGTGGCTGAGAATGTTGTAACGTCAACCAAGATTTCAAACTGATCTTGCCTGAATCAATCCCCGTCTCTTTCTTCACATAGCGAGTGAGCCATTGTCTGATCGCAATTTCTTCCGCATTGACGTAAAACTCTCCGCTGACATCTAACAAAGAGCCGTGGTCAACAAAGTTAGCGCTCACTAATAGTGCATTAAGATTGGTACCCGCGACACTCACCACGCCTTCTGCTAAATGGTGCGAACCTTGATTGCGCCAGCGTAAGCGGTCAATATCAAGACGGCGGTTTTCGCCCGACACCGATTGGTACCAGATTTTAGATTGCGTGACGGAGAACTCTTCCAACTGACGCAGCAAAAGATTATCCAATTGCTTGATTAAGTTAGACGATTCTTGCGATTCAGAAGAGGCTTCTCGAGTAGGAGGACCTTCCGCGGCGACAAGCTCTATCGAGCGAATATCGAGCGCCAAACCACTCATATTGAGATTGGCGACTACAGGTTGCAGACGCAGAATGGATTCCAGTAGGTCAAACTCAATATGCACTTCATCAACGGAAATATTGACCTTTTTCTCTCCAGATAAGAAAGCTTCAAAGCCCTGAAGAGCGACCGAAGGGTGGCTGTTACGCCAAGAACCCGAAACACTGGAAATAGAGACATCCAACCCGGTGCCTTGCTTGACCCAGGTTTTGATTTCATCTTGAAATTGGTTCATCTGCGGCAACGCAATGCGCAGCCCAGTGACCAAGATGGCGAGCAGCAACAAGAGGGTCACTAATAACCACAACACCGCTCGCCAAAATAGGGTAAAACCAGAAATCACAAACTATCCATTACATCATCACGACATCAAACTGCTCTTGGATATACAAAGGCTCGGCTTGAATGCGTACTTGCTTACCAATAAAGACTTCCAACTCTGCCAAAGCATGGGACTCATCACCATGCAAAGCGTCTGCCACCGCTGGCGAGGCGTACACGACAAACTTGTCCGCATCGTAAGCTCGGTTGACTCGGGTGATTTCACGCAGAATTTCATAACATACGGTTTCTACCGTCTTCACACTGCCGCGCCCTTCACACGTTGGACAACTTGAACAGAGAATGTGCTCAATGCTTTCGCGTGTGCGCTTACGGGTCATTTCCACCAGACCAAGCTGAGTAAAGCCATTGATGTTGGTTTTGACTCGATCTTTGCTTAAGGCATTTTCTAACGAGGTAAGCACTCGCTTACGATGCTCCTCTGACGACATATCAATGAAATCGATAATGATAATGCCGCCTAAGTTACGTAAACGCAGTTGACGTGCAATGGCTTGCGTCGCTTCGATGTTGGTGTTGAAAATCGTTTCTTCAAGATTACGGCGGCCAACAAATGCCCCGGTATTGATGTCCACTGTGGTCATCGCTTCGGTTTGATCAATGATCAGATACCCACCCGATTTCAGCTCCACTTTACGCTCCAAAGAACGTTGAATCTCGTTCTCCGTATCGTACATGTCGAAAATCGGTTTATCCCCTTCGTAAAGCTCGAGCTTATCCGTCAATTCAGGAACGTATTCTGACGTGAATTCTTTCAAGTTTTCAAATTCTAGACGAGAGTCGACCAAAATCTTATCCAGCTCGGTTCCGACAAAGTCGCGAAGGATACGTTGCGCTAACCCCAACTCACCGTACAACGTTGAACGGGTTTTGTATTTGCTACGACGCTCCATCACTTTGAGCCACAGGCGTTTCAAAAATGCCGCATCTTGTGACAACTCTTTGCCATCGGCGCCTTCCGCCGCCGTGCGGATAATAAAGCCACCATGTTCATCACAGTAATGGCTAACGATTTTCTTAAGACGTTCGCGCTCCGATTCACTTTCAATACGCTGTGAAACACCAACGTGGCTAGCTCCTGGCATAAAGACGAGATAACGAGAAGGCAGCGTAATGTCAGTGGTGAGGCGAGCCCCTTTGGTGCCCAACGGATCTTTCACTACTTGCACGACAATGTCTTGCCCTTGACGTACCAGTTCAGAAATATCACGCACTTGGAATTGCTGCTTTTCATTTTCAGCAACGCATTCGGTATGAGGAACAATATCAGACGCGTGGAGGAAGGCGGCTTTATCCAAACCGATATCAACGAAAGCCGCTTGCATACCTGGTAAGACTCGGCTCACTTTGCCTTTGTAGATGTTTCCGACAATGCCACGACGGGCTTCACGTTCAATATGGACTTCTTGGAGTACCCCACCCTCAATCATGGCCACGCGAGTTTCACTCGGGGTCACGTTTAGCAGCAACTCTGCACTCATGTGCACACCTCAATGTTTGAAATTATATGAATTCGTGCAGCAGTTGGTCTGTTTCATACAAAGGGAGTCCTACGACAGCGGAATAGCTGCCCTCAATACGGGTAACAAAACGTCCACCCAAACCTTGAATTCCATAACTGCCTGCTTTATCGCATGGTTCACCTGACTGCCAATAATGTTCGATTTCTTCTTGAGTCAGTTTCTTGAACCACACCTCTGTCGTTACGACGACAGAGTGTTGTTTTTCTGCACTTACGACAGTCACCGCCGTCATCACTTGATGACGACGATCTGAAAGTTGCGTGAGCATTCGCTGAGCATCAGCAAAATGGTGTGGTTTTTCTAAGACTTGGCCATCACACACCACAACAGTATCGGAGCCCACCACGATGGAGGACTCTGACACTAAAGCCAACCCTGCTTGTGCTTTTTGTTGCGACAAGCGCAAAACGTACTCAGCGGCCGTCTCTTGTTCCGCCTTGCATTCTTCGATATCCGGTAACACGGCATCAAACGTATAACCAAGTTGCGCCAATAACTCTTTACGCCTTGGTGAGCCTGAGGCTAAAACCAGCTTGTGCATCGTCTTACCTTACATGCCAGTGACGACGAACGCGCCGTAACAGTAAAAACACCCATGGCCAAAGTATACAGTTAATTACTGCGGTCCATAGCGATAATGGGTTGAATACTACGTCCTGGATCAAATATTCACCACAGAATATGAATACTTCTAGCAACACGCTTAAGAAGGCGATAAGCAAGGCTTGCTGCCACAATGCCATGTTGCGAATAACAAGGAAATTCAACGCGACCAAATACACGACGATCGACAGCATCATGCCTCGAATGCCTAATGTCGAGCCAATCAGGAGGTCCCACAAAAGACCAAGCACTAACGCACTGCCAACGTTAACACGATGCGGCAGTGCCAGTACCCAGTAACAGGTTACCAAAAGTAGCCAAGCCGGTCGGAAAAGATCTAATGCCCCCGGCCAAGGAATGGTTTGCAGCACCAGTGCAATAAAAAAGCTGACCCCAATGACCATCTTGCTACGCAATACGCTATTCGCCATCTTTCACCTCTTGCGTCGCTTCTTCTTCTACGTTGGCATTCAGCACTTTATGTTGGCGATCTTCATTTGGCCAAACCAGCAATAGGTAACGTAAGCGATCAAACTCCACCACAGGCTTGGCTTTTATTGCCGCAAACTCTCGGCGAGTGTCATGCTCAACGGAGGTAACGTAAGCCACGGGGTAACCCTCTGGATAAACGCCCCCAAGGCCAGATGTCACCAATAGATCATCGACCTGAACATCGGTGCTGGTTGGGATATGCTCTAACTGGATCTCATCAATGCTGCCATTGCCAGAAGCGATCACACGAATATCATTGCGCACAACTTGCACTGGAATCGCATTCTTCGCATCGCTCAACAGCAATACTCGGCTATTGTGTGCCGCAACGAAGGTGATCTGACCAACAATACCTTTTTCGTTGATCACCGGTTGACCGATGTAGACACCATCGATGCCACCTTTATCGATCACCACTTGATGACGATAAGGAGAGGTGTCGACCGCCATCACTTCGGCGACCATTTTCTTTTCATCACGCACAAACGAAGAGCCAAGAAGCTTACGCAGGCGCTGGTTTTCTTCTTTGTACTGTTCCAGTAGCAGAAGATCACTTCTCAGTCTCAATACTTCTCGCTTGAGATTTTGATTCCCCTCAAGCAGAGACTGACGGGTACTAAAACGCTCATAGACACCGTCAAACATGCTGCGTGGTAAGTTAGCAGTATATTGGATCGGTGCGACTAAACTATTGAGGAAATATCGAACACCAGAGAAAGCATCTAAGCGACCATCAGCCAGCATAAGGCTGGCTGATGTAATGACAGCAAAAAAAAGACGCAATTGTAGAGAAGGACCTCTACCAAAAATTGGCTTCATTTTGTTTTAGAACCTTAGGTTTGAAGGTTAAACGCCATGGCGCTTAACCATCACCGTTATTCTTCAGAGAATAGATCGCCACCGTGCATGTCGATCATTTCTAGTGCTTTACCGCCGCCACGAGCCACACAAGTCAGTGGATCTTCTGCGATCACTACAGGGATGCCTGTTTCTTCTGTCAGCAAACGATCAAGATCTTTCAGTAGTGCACCACCACCAGTGAGTACCATACCGTTTTCAGAAATATCTGACGCCAGCTCTGGCGGACACTGCTCTAGCGCAACCATCACAGCCGAGACAATGCCTGATAGCGGCTCTTGCAGCGCTTCTAAGATCTCATTTGAGTTTAGGGTAAAGCTACGTGGCACACCTTCGGCAAGGTTACGACCACGAACTTCGATCTCATGCACTTCATCACCAGGGTAAGCAGAACCGATTTCATGCTTGATTTTTTCTGCCGTCGCTTCACCGATTAAGCTGCCGTAGTTACGACGTACGTAGTTGATGATCGCTTCATCAAAACGGTCACCACCGATACGCACAGAAGAAGAATACACCACGCCGTTTAGCGAGATCACCGCCACTTCTGTGGTACCACCACCGATATCGACCACCATAGAGCCGGTCGGTTCAGAAACGCGCAGACCCGCACCGATTGCCGCCGCCATTGGTTCATCAATCAAGAAGACTTCACGAGCCCCTGCGCCCAACGCAGATTCACGAATTGCGCGACGCTCAACTTGCGTCGAACCACAAGGCACACACACTAGAACACGTGGGCTTGGCTTGAGAATGCTGTTGTCGTGCACTTGCTTAATAAAGTGCTGAAGCATCTTTTCTGTCACATTGAAATCAGCAATCACGCCATCTTTCATCGGACGAATCGCGGAAATATTGCCTGGTGTACGACCAAGCATTTGCTTAGCTGCGTGACCAACGGCTGCGACACTTTTCGCTGAACCTGCACGATCCTGACGGATTGCAACCACTGAAGGCTCATCAAGCACAATGCCTTGGCCTTTCACATAAATAAGAGTATTGGCGGTACCTAAATCGATAGATAGGTCGTTGGAAAACATGCCACGAAGTTTTTTAAACATATTCTTCGCTCATCCTGCAAGAAAATAGAAGATAAAAATTGTCCTAAATGTACCAACGCCTTGCTGTGACAGCAAGGCATTGGAGTATAAACATGGGCTCAAAGCCCCAATTTCTGACAGATTCCTTACTTAGCGCAAAAAATCCACATTATTTATTGGCCCGTTAAGCCAGATTCACCTTTGTAAATAACCCGATCGTTTCCACGGTTAATTCCAAAGGTGACGACAGCGTTAGGGTCTTCATCGCCTAAATTGCGCCAATTGAAACGAAGCCACGGGCGAGCACCGCTGCCATTGCACTGAATATCGTTATCGGTGGTAGCGACTTTTTGTAAGTTGGTATCGCTGACGCGCAGCCAAAAGCGCACTTGCTCACGGATTTGATTATTAATGTCCGTTGTCGACTGGCGAGCAGACAGTTGATCCGAGCGGCCAGCCGAGACGGTGTCGCTGCCACTGAGCGAAGCATTACTGCTGGCTTGCGGTTGGCTATGCCAAATCAGCTGACGACAGAACTGACTACCATCGAAGTCACTGCCAGAATCGTCCCCATTGGTCACAAACTGGCTGCCATTCCAATATTCCGCACTTAACGGCACTTCAATTTGATTGCCAGTAAAGCCACCCACGTCTTGCAAGCGCATGCGTCCATAGCGGAAATCTGGCTGCTCAGAAAATGTTTTGCCCGATTTGACGATGGCGCCACCATCATGCACTTCCAACTCTTTATTCTCGAAATCAACGCCATCCACCACCGTACTGGTCCACAAGCCAAAACCTTGAGTATATGGCCCATCGACTTGAGTCGTGTAAGGTGAAGGCGCAATGGCTTTCTTTGCAAACTCATACTGCGTCAAGGTGACATTGAGCGCCCCTAAAGACCAAGCAGGTTGTTGCCAAGTTAACGTCGAGTAATCTTTCACCCGATCAACGATTTCTTTGTGTGCGTTATCAACATTGAAATAAGAGACGGTTGAAACATACGCTGAATCGAACAAGCCATAATTCTGTGTCACTTGATCTGAGGCATTTTGTGCCTCAACACTAAAAGCATGGTCAATGGGTTGGTTCATGTACGCGAATCCCGAATGCCCGGTCGCATACGTCCAACTATTGCTCGCTAACACCAATTTTTCAGGCACAAATCGGCCAATATTGCGGTAGCCCAAGTTAATGTCCATTCCCAGATAATTAGCCTGCGCATCCGCCATGACTTTCAAGCTGCCCACTTCATCCCAATAGAGCTGAGTAAAATCATAGTATTGATTTGTACCACTACCGCTGCCACTGCTGTGTACTTTGCTTAACCCATTGTCTCCTTGAAGTAACACACTTGTGCTTCCTCCCGAAGGGGAGTGCAAGGCACTGTTCATCGCTACAACCGCACTGGGCGCATTTATGTCAAAAAAGTTTTGGGTAATCGCTGCATTACAGTAGCCGCTGGTTTCAATCTCTCCTGAGACAGCACCACCGCTCTGCCAAACAATCGGTTTTACGTGAAGGTTAAATCGCTCAGAGGCAAGTTTGAATTTAGTCCCCGAGGATGAAGTACCATCCATGGGCAACACGGGAGCGTCAGCGTTGCAGATAGCAAACGTCCACGGGCGTGAGTTCACAACGAACTGGCCTTTTAATGTACTTGAACCTTCGATAGGGCAACCTTGCACTCCAGTACAATCAAAGCTTCCATCTTCCAACTGCACTTGCACAACTCCAGAATCAGTGAAGGTCAAATCGCTCGTACTAGTACCAGAAGCAAATACTGGAGAATAAGTCAGTACGCCCATACCGCCTAATGGCTGGGTCAATGTTGATGTGATAACGGGCGTACCATTGTAGCCAATATCAACCACGTTTCCTGAGTCACACGCCATGACTTGGGCTTCAACAGATTGAGGCTTACTCGCGACAACATACTGGTCATCAATGGCAAATTTGAAGGGGACAAACTCATATTGTCCCGTGACTGTGGAGTTTGCTTGATCGCCATTGATATAAGCTTCAACCGCCACCGTTTTCGTTTGAGTTGTACTTAGTGTCAGTGTTTGTGATAAAACGCCATTCACTGGTGTTAATTGCTGAGCAACACCATCAACAAGTACCGTCACTGAACCAGTGAAATTGGTGGCTAACACGCCATGGTTAAGCACACGCACCGTCGGCGTTAG
The DNA here is from genome assembly GCF_002224265.1 of Vibrio vulnificus NBRC 15645 = ATCC 27562. Taxonomy (NCBI): domain Bacteria; kingdom Pseudomonadati; phylum Pseudomonadota; class Gammaproteobacteria; order Vibrionales; family Vibrionaceae; genus Vibrio; species Vibrio vulnificus. The sequence goes on along the minus strand of NZ_CP012881.1, from coordinate 1,923,299 downwards.
GGTTTCGCAGGTCAAGGCAATACCACTACTTCGCACGAGTTCTAGGGTGTAATTGTCTTGAGGCGGATTGTCACAGGAACTGGGAACTTGGCCATTTAAGATGTTCGTCCATCCACTCATTCGAAGACTGTAAGCCGTAACACCGCCATACAGTTTATTGTTATCCCCAGAGATATCGAATCCACCTTTATTGGTGGCCAAATAATCGACATACCAATACCCATAAAATTCAAGGTTATCTCCACCTATCTCTACGAAAGCATTTTGACCATGTCCAATCATTAATAAATTATTTGGGTTACCCCTTTGGTTTACTTTTATATTATTTTTTTGCAGCAGGATAGATTTGTAATGAATTTCAACAGGTCCATTTATAGTAATCTGCCCACCATCATCGCTAAAGTTCAACTGGTTGAAATAATACACACCACCATTAAGCACCAATGTCGCATCTTTATTTATGTTGACATTATTATAAATACCAGCATTTAACGGCAGACATGAACTAGAACTGCAGCTAATATTGGATCTTCCACTTGTATCATACGAGTTAAGATTGATAGGGAAATGATCATAAACTAATGCACTATCAACCAAACAAGAACGTTGACCATTAGGATAAACACATTGAGCAATATCCGCAGTATTAAAGGCGAATGAAAGAGCCAAATCGTTCTCTGGTATCACTGCAATATTGCCAGTACCATTGGTAAACTCTAGCCCACCATCGTATAGAGCACCATTGTGATACGCATTCGACTGCGCTACAGATGGAACATAAGGACAAATATCCAACGAAAAATCGTGCTCTAATTCAAAAGCAAAAAAACCTACCTTTTCTTTTTCACCGTGTCGACGGCTGCCCTTATCCTCATCAAATACAAAACTAAAACTATCCTTCTTACTTAAATCACACAACCTAAGCCAGCCACCATCTCCACCGTTTCGCGTTTGTTTGTTGACGATAACACCATATTTATCAAATGAATCCGAAAAATTAAGGTAATTATTACTACATGACCATTGCAAGTACTCTTCAGTATTATTGCCATTAGATTGCCCATATAATCCCGAAGGCAACGCTATTTCATATTTTTGCCCCTCCGTTGTTAAACCCGTTTGTGGGACTGCCGCAAAATATCCCACTTTCTGTGGCGAGGAGGGTTTAATGGCTTGCTGGCCTATCTCTAAAGCCACATCAAAATCCCGAAAAGTCACATTTCTAACTGCCGTTGTGGCCCAAAGATTAGGTTGATGTGAACTTTGCAGTTGAGTAAGTACTAAAGGTGTTCCGGAAGCAAAGTTGGCTGAAAAATCGGCATCGAACCAACTTTCTCCTGCGTCTGCCCCTTTGGCTTGATAATCAGTGATGTTATAACTACCCACCTGAGCACGAAAACTATTTCCTAAGCGCGAGTCTAATGTGACATACCCCGGCTCTGCGACAAAATAGTAAACTGGCTGCATAGCGGTAGGATTATTGCTGACTGATGCGGGCATTTTCTGCACGATTGAAGCACCATCAAGTCCGATAGCTTTCACAAACACAGAAGATGGCTCGTCATTTGATAAGTCAACCCCATCAATTGACGGCATCAATATAACAATGGGGGTTGTTCTATATTCTTTTATAAAATTAATAGAGCATCCACTGTAGCAATCACTTTGTTTTATTTCTCCAAATTCAAAGCGTGCATCATCGAAAAATGAAGGCGGTACGATAGGAGGAGAGATCACAGGTTGACAATCTGTATCTGCAATCAGAATAGAATCGGACTCTGATGGTTCAAGATAACCATTAGTAAAACCTTTATCACTTTGCTGTTTGAGTTCCCAGCTACCTAACAAAGGCGTCAACTGCCTTAAATAGTATTGACTCACCCCCAACGTTTGGTCTTGTGTGATAATTACTTCATACTTGTGACCAGTTACGAGCGATTTTTCTTGGAAAATATGCTCTGTGGCAGGAGCAATTGTCGCCTTCGTATACCAAATGACTTCCTTAGGCTGATTGCCGTTTTTCATCATTTGGACATATTGATTGTCGTCTGTTGCGGTTACTTCAAAACTCACGGTAAAGCTTTTATGCCCTAAACAACTAGCGGCTACACTGAACTGACTAAAAAATATCAGAATCAATCCAAAACAACGAAGCATCACTTTGATTTTACTCATTCCTTCACCCATACTTCTTGCCGGCGCTCTACTTCAACTATACCACTCCCGCAGACTGCGCTCGCCTCAAGGCGATAAAAAGTCTCACCTTGCAATGTACCAATGGATTGGCAACTAATTTGTGGATTGCGGCAAGGGCTATTGACGCTGACACTTGGCGTTGCACCTTGAATGGTAGCACACGCAGTAGACACCGAGGCTGATACGCCAAGTGGGTAGAGCTGAGTTAACGCCCACTCATTGGCCGATTGCGCCATGAGCCATGCTTGAGTCCCTAACTGTTCACGCGTTAAATTATCGCTGTTAGACCAGTTAATACGCGTCAATGAAGAGGCGAGAAAACCCATCACCACAATGACGAAGATGGCGACCACCAGCATGTTTCCTTGTTGCTTACGTCGATTAGGGGACATTGAGCACCTGCACATCTTGTTGGTAATGACTCGATTCATCATTTTGCGTAAACGTCAGCTTGATATGCACTAACCCACCACGCTGCAGTGTCGGCTCTAGGTAGTTGAAGCTTGCTGCGGAAACACTATCGGCGACTTGCACACCATTGCGACTGATCCGCCCTGCGGTAAAACAATATTCAACACGGCCATTGGCGTTAAAAATATAGTGTCGACGGTTGATGGAATTACTTTCTAAGCTGGCGGCTTGGTTTGACACCGCAAAATAACCCGCGTCGTTAATTAACCCTGAGACATCAAATGAATCGCTAACGAGGTCTTGCTGACGACTTGGATTAATGACCAAGCTTAGCCCGTTAGCCAACGGTGGCGTGACACTCGTATTGCCTATCAAAAATTGAATATCGTTGCCTTTCACGGCGTAAAAGCCCGAATAGACAATTGGATAAAAAGACAAGCAATTGCCGCTGCCACTGAAACTGTTCGGCACAGCATGACGAAATTCACGAGACAACTTCTCTAACACAAATTGGGCTTGTGTTTGGATACGCTGCCTGTCTACTGAGTCCGCATAGCCTTTTGTCCCGAGCTCAACGAAACCAGCAATGCCCAGCACCAAAATGCTACCGACAATTAACGTCAGCACCATTTCCACTAGGGTAAAACCACGAGAACTCATCAGTAGTTCCCCTTATACGCCACGAGAGGATACGGCCCGTATTGACCGGCGTGTATTGCCATTTCAATGCGCTTTAACGTACTCACCGCCCCATCTTCACTGCCATCCATGTTGCCATCGTAGAACACACGCACATCAACCCGAAAATTTGGATATTCCGTGTTGATGGTACTGCCAAAGACATCCGCTAATGATTTTTGAACCGAACCTGCAGGGCATTGAGATTGGGTATTGGTGGTATACCAACAACCAATATAATCGTCGACATCGTTATAATCGATCACTTGTGATTCTTCTGCGCCTAAACCATCAGCAGCAGTGCACAACACACCGTCTTCACCGCAACGTGTACTGCCACCATCAAAATTGCTGTTGTGATCAAAACCGCGTGCGAGAATTTGGCTCATAAAACCCTGTCCTAGGGCAATGGCACGCGTTTGGTAGTGCGGCGCAGCGGAATTTTTTACATTGGGAAAGAGCAAACTGGTCAAGGTCACCATAGCAACGGCAATCAATACCATCGCCACAATACTTTCGATGAGCGTCATTCCTTGGTGTTTTTTCATCAGCAGCTCCCGCCACTCACGTAGCCTTGGCTATTGATACAAACTGCCGCACTTTCTCCGGAAGCCGTAAAGGTAATGGTGACACTGTTAAGAGCAGAACCGTTGGTCTGCAATGGATTACCACGCAAATCAAAGCGAATAGGAGAAATTGTCGAGGAGACGGAAACACCATCAAGGCGCATCACATCACTACGTGATTCCGCAGCCTGAGGCGTGGCGGCAGCAGAACAACCTGCGGTTGAGCCTAAACAACCACCGCTGGCGGTTAACTCAAAATTTGGATTGGCAGAATTCGTGGTGTTGGACTGCATACGATAGACTTGAAGCTGACGAATGATCGAAATCGCCTGCTCTTGCGCGGCATACGCAGAAAAACTGCCAGTGCCAATATAGCGACTGGCAGCATAAGCAGAGACGATACTGATCAGTAGAATCACCACGATCAGCTCGACGAGAGTAAAACCAGCTTGTGCACGCTTTATCATAGCTTACGCTGTTCGGCAGAAATAAAAGGCCAGCTAAGCTGGCCTTTTATTTCGATAACTTAGTTACAATTAACTAAAGAAATTGTAGGCTCACCAGCACTGCTTGCTGGTGCTTGGTAAGTTACATGACAGTCTGCATTAGACGCAGTAAAACCATAACCAATGCCATTAGTTGCACCACTCACCAATGTCCAATCTGTAGCCAAACCAGAAACTACAGCAGAAAGTGCTGCTGATGTTTGCGCAGGGTAGCCAAATGTTGTAGCAATAACAGTGCCATCAACGGTCACAGATGATGTTTGAGCATTTTCAGTTCCGTTAATCGCCGATTTACCATAAACAATACCAGCAGCGCCAGCAATGGCACCTTTAAGTCCTTCCGCAGCTGCTGAACGCGCATCATCCTGCAGATTTAGAAAACGCGGAGCCGCAGTTACTGCCAAAATACCTAGAATTACAATCACCACAACTAACTCAATCAGGGTGAAACCGCCTTGTCTTTTCATAGTGTTCTCTCTCTATGTTTAAATCGCGCAGGGTTACTGCAAAGTTACGGTCACACGACCATTTTTCGCTTCATATTCAAACTGATGCTTAGTGTTGCCGTCAAGTTGAATATAAGTACATTTAGCATTTGCTGAGTCAGCCGATGCGGAATATTTGAAGCCGTTATCACTTGTGGTGCCTGAGCCTTCAATACCAACCTTTGGTGGGTTTTGTAGAAGGTTCTCCATTAAGTCTACACACATTTGGCCAGTTAGCGCTGCTGGATAGCTCGCAAAGTTGCCCGCCAAGCCCCAAGGATAACCATCTCGGAAGCCCGTATCGGCATTCGAAGCGTCTTTAGAACGCGTTAACCAAAAATCGACACCATCGTAGTTGACGGTATTTTGCTCTTGGCTATTGATGTTTCTTGACGGACGAGCTTCGGCTTCCCACTGCGCGCGCGCAGATAAAACCCCCGTCGCAAATCCACCTGCAACACCTTCAATACTGGCTTTCTTCGCAGCGTCAGTGACATCCAAGAATCGTGGTAGCGCTGCAACTGCCAATAAACCGACAACCACAATCACCACAACCAATTCAACCAAAGAAAAACCGTTTTGATTTTGTTTCATACTCAACCTTTCACTTATAGGTTTTCGGCTATTATACCTATCTTTGAATATCAAAATAGACTAATGCGTCAAAAAATATCATTCTGCCATATTTTCGACACTAATTTTCAATATCTTATGTTGCTGACTTACCACAATCAATAAGCCATTCTGGTAGTTAAATTGACATTGATAGGCTTCATTTATCTTACTTTCGCTTACATTGGTTAAATGAGATTCCAAAATACGACGTTCTGGAGAGTGAAAGTCTAACCATCTCTGACAATCTGGCTGCCCATTTTCACTAATTAAGGGCACCCACCCATAAGTAGAAAGAGGAATGGCTTGTCCATCCATCTCTATCTGCTTAGGTTTTCCCTGCAAGAGCCATTCCTGCTTATACAGGTTTGCTCGCTCTAACATTCTCTTGACTGAGACTTGGGCTGCCGTTTTAGATGCCTCCGATTCAACCGGTCGCCACCACTGCACAAATACCGCCATCATCACCAATACTAATGCCAACCAAAGCACTAGGCTGGCACGATGACTATCCCGAATCACACGCTAACCTTTGATAACATCGAGCATTCCCCACATTGGTAGGAATATACCCAGCGCCAACACCAATACCATGCCCGCCACGATCACCAATAGAATCGGTTCAATGCGAGCCGTAAGGGTTTTCAGATCATAATCCACTTCTCGATCATAGAAATCCGCTACTTCCATCAAGAGCTCGTCAATACGACCCGTCTCTTCCCCAACGGAAATCATCTGAATCACCAAAGGGGTAAAAATACCGCTGTTTATCGCCGTAACAGAGACTTGGCTACCCGCTTCAATGTCGGCTTTCATTTTAAGGATCTTCAGCTCTAAGTAACGGTTGCCCATCGCTTCTGCCGACAATGCCAGTGACTGATTCAGTGGCACGCCCGCTTTGAGCATCAGCGCAAACGTGCGTGAAAAACGCGACAGCTGAGCACGGTTGACCACCCCGCCAACCACGGGGAACTTTAATCGCCATTTATCCCAACGCTCTCGGCCATCCGCCGTCGCGACCCAGGCTTTGAAGCCAAAGATAAGCCCTACGATGAATCCCGCCAACAGCATCCAGTAGTTAACAAAAAATTCTGACATGCCAATCAGAATTCTCGTTGGCAATGGCAAATCCACCCCAAATCGACTGAACATCGACGCAAACTGTGGGATCACTTTGACGTTGAGGATAAACATCGCCACCACAATAAAGCTGATCACAAAAGTTGGGTAACGCATGGCGGTTTTAATTCGCTTACGCGTTTCCAGCTCTTGCTCGTAATAATTGGCTAGTTGCAATAAAGCCTGATCCAGTCGACCCGTATTTTCCCCAACATGAATCATTGAGACGAATAAAGGGCTAAACACTTTTGAGTGTAACTGCATGGACGCCGATAAACTGCGACCATTGGTCAATTCCGCCACGACCTCTTCAAGGGCAGCCTTAAGTTGCTTATTCTCACAATTTTGCACCAAACCACGCATCGAACGCAGTAATGGCACCCCTGCTTTGGTCAAGCTGTACAACTGGCGACAAAAGAGCACCAAGATCTCCAATGGCACCGCTGGAGCGAATAACGCATTGAGATCAAAATCGAGCCCAGCCCCCGTTTTACCTTGAGTTATCGATACTGGGATGATCCCCCGGTTCATCAGTTGCTCAGCAGCCGCTTCTGAGGTCACCGCATCGATTTGTCCATTGGCTTTGTTGCCATCAAGCGTTCTGCCTTGGTAATGAAAGGTTGCCATGGTTTAACCTTACATAATGATCGCTTCAGCAACCCCAGAGGAGTCACCTTCGCCTAAATTCATCACTTCTTCTAAGCTCACTACGCCTTGTAGCGCCAGCTCCATTGCCGACGCTAACAGAGGTTTATAGCCAGGAGAACGACGCGCAGCATGCGCAAACTCGACGGCATCATTGGCGCGCAACGCGTCCATCATTCCATGTTCAAGTTCCAGCATTTCAAACACACCAATACGGCCGCGATAACCTGTTAAGTTACAGTTTTGACAACCGCGCCCTTTCACAAAGCCTGCTTCCACTTGATTCGGGAATCGCTGTGCCAACCACGCTTTACGTGACTCGCCAACGTGATCTTCTGTTTTGCAATCCGGACAGACACGGCGCACCAATCGCTGCGCGACCACAGCACGTACAGCACTCGCGACCAGATAACCCGGAGCACCCATATCAATCATACGAAGCGCACTGTCTACGGCGTCATTGGTGTGTAAGGTACTCAATACCAAGTGACCGGTCAGCGCCGCTCGCAGGCCAATTTCAACCGTTTCATGGTCACGCATCTCACCAATCAAAATGATATCGGGATCCTGACGGAGGAACGTTCTTAACACGGTGGAGAAATCAAGGTTGATCTTTGGATTGATCTGCACTTGGTTGACGCGTGACAAACGATATTCGACCGGATCTTCCGCCGTGATGATCTTCTTGCCCGGTTGGTTGAGTTCTGTTAGAGCACCATACAGCGTAGTGGTTTTACCAGAACCCGTAGGGCCAGTTACGAGGATCATGCCGTGCGGACGTTTCAACTGTCGGCGTAGGCGCACTAAAAGATCGTCCGGCAAACCTGAGTCTTCTAATTTTCTGACTCCGGAAGATTGATTGAGCAAACGCATCACCACCGATTCACCATACTGAACTGGCATGGTCGACATACGGATATCCACCGACTGACCTTTGGAGCGGATGTTAAAACGGCCATCTTGCGGCAGACGTTTTTCGGAAATATCCAAGTTGGCCATGAGTTTTAATCTCAGTACCAATGCTGGCGCGATGTTGACTTCATTTAGCAAGGTTTCGTGTAGCACGCCATCAATACGCTGGCGCAAACGCAATACATTGGCATCCGGTTCGATATGGATATCCGATGCCCCCACCTGGATGGCGTCTTCAAACATCGAGTTGATGAGCTTAACGACGGTCACCTCATCACTGTCGTCATCTTCAATATTGAAATCAAATGCGTCGTTGACTTGGTGTTCCGCTTGCAACTGCTCCGCAAAGTTGGCGATCTCTTTGGTACGGCGATAATAGCGATCAAAGCCTTCCACCAGCTGCCTTTCTGGCGCGATAACAAACTCAATGCCATATTGTCCTAGCTGACCGATCAACGCTTCTTGTGCAAAAAGGTCGGCAGGATCACTCATCGCAATGCGCAGCGTGTCGCCGTTACGGCCTATCACCAATGCACGTAAACGACGAGCATGCACTTCTGGTAGCAACTGCACTGCATCGATATCGACCGTAGCTCGATTTAAGTCAATTAAAGGCAGATCAAGTTGCTGAGACAAAAACGCCAGCATCTGTTGCTCAGACAAAAAACCTAAATCAATCAGCGTATCGCCAAGCTTACGCCCACCACTTCTTTGTGCGCCGAGTGCTTGATCAAGTTGCGCTTCATTGATAATGCCTTCCTCAACAAGAAGATCACCAAGTCGCTTTCTTAATCTTACTTTCATTGTGCACTCTCCAAATTTTGTAACAGCGCGAGTCTATCTTTGATAAAACGTTGTGATTGATTGGATATTCCAACTTTACTCAATGCGGCTTGATAAGACACTTGCGCCGATTTGAAATCCAATGCCCGCTCTTGTTGAATCGCCAATCCCAGCCACCAGCGTGCATTTTCGCTGTCCATTTGGCTTAGGCGCTGATAGCTCTCTAATGCAATGTCATCTTTCTTAATTTTTTGTGCTAACGCGGCGCGCATCGCGAGATATTCTTTCCCAGAATCATCGTAAAGTGCCACCAATGGGGTTAGTGCAGCTTCGTTTTGATTGGCTTTGATCAGCATTTTGCTTAATGCAATGCGTAAGGTTTCCCCCTCTGGATTGAGAGCAATCCCAGCCTGAAGCAATTCATACGCTTTGCGGCTGTCTCCTTTACCAAAATAGAGTGCCGCTAATTTCTGTCTCACCACTTCGTTGTTGGGTGTATGGCGCAGAGCGTCGCTGTAGGCAGACAAAGCATTTTGCAAGTTATTGGCATCCAGCGCTTTTTCCGCTCGACCAATGGCTTTTTCGGCTAGCTGTTCTTGGGTTAACTCAACTTGTTCAACCAACATGCTGTTTTCCACAGCAGGCGCATTCTGCACCGCGGGGGCTTGAGCCTTCTCTTGGCTTTGTGCTGCGTGAGAAACCGACTGATTTTCCGTAGCCGATGGTTTCGTAACGGCTTTTGCTACCAGCGTTGTTTCCGACTTGCTTGGCGCTGTTGCAGGTTTTACTGAAGAGGGAGCGACTGATGTTGCCTTCTCCACTCGCGCAGTCGTGACAATGTTCGGCTGAGAAACAGTGACACTTTGCGCGCCCTCGGATGGTGTTTTTTGTGTCGGAGAGCGTAAGGTTTCTTCGGCAACCGTAACAACCGTCGTAGTCACAGGCTCAGAGTAATTTTGGCTACCAGGCGCGGATTGTGTGATTGCCCAGCCCCCAACGGCTAAGCTCAAACCGAATCCAGTGGCAATCCATACAATCGGTTTCACCGAGGTCACTTTTGGCAGCTCCGCTCTTTGCAATTGAGCAGGTTGCGACTTTTGACTTGCCAATTCAGCAAGCGCTTTGTTTATTTCGCTCAAGATGCTCTCCATCCCCACAGTACCGGGGTTTTAAACAAAGGTTTACACGCATCATAAGTGTCATGAATCGCGGTAAATAAATGTTGATTAGTGACATTTTTCTGTTGTTGCATATAGGCCAACAAAAACGCCTTATGGCACAACTGGTTGATTAAACGAGGAATGCCACCGGCCCCGCGCCAAAGTGCTTTTTTTTGCTCTGTGGTGAGGTATTGCTGATCACCATCTCCCGCCTTCGCTAGGCGACTATCGATAAAGGCAACGCCTTCTTCAATCGTCAGTGGCCGTAGTTGGCAGCTAAACGTTATACGCTGACGAAATTGCCTTAACTCATGCTGGGCGATACGTTCATCGAGCTCAGGCTGACCAAACAGCACTATCTGTAACAATTTCTCTTGCTCGGTTTCTAAGTTGCCAAACAGACGCAATGCTTCCATCGCTTCGAGCGGTAATGCTTGAGCTTCATCCACTAACAACACAGTACGCATACCACGCTGGCGCATGCCTATCAAACGGTCTTGGATCTGTGGTACCAAACTCACACTGTCATAGGTTTTTAGCCCCATTTCGCGCGCAATAGCCATTTGCATTTCATGGCCACTCAACACGGGATTCGGCAGATAAACCAAGTTCACCTTATCACTGAGTTGATCAATCAACATGCGGCATACCATGGTTTTACCTGTGCCCACTTCCCCAGTCACTTTGACGATCCCCTCTCCCATGTCCAGCGCCGCCATGACGGTTTGAATCGCTTCAAAGTGCGGTGCTAACCCCAAAAACAACTCGGTGTTTGGGGTTTGCGAAAAAGGCTGAGTGTGAAAACCAAAGTGCTGCAAATACATGGTTAAACTACTGCTGATCAGGGAACCATTCTTGAAGCAGATCCCTTGAACGCTCTAACTCTTTCTGCCAAGTATTCACACCCACTACCGTTGGCTTAAGCAAAATAACCAGTTCCGTTTTTTGCGTTAAGTTCGATGTATTGCGGAACAGGTGGCCCAAGGCTGGAATATCACCCAAAAATGGTACTTTAGACACACGTTCAATCGTGTTCGATTTCATCAAACCACCAATAACCACCACGTCACCATCACGAGCACGAATCACCGAATCAGATTCACGAATTGAACTTTTGGCTAAGGGAAGAGTGACGTTTTGGAAGTCGCCCCCCAGATTCAATTGTTTGGTTTCTTCTTCCACTTCAATCACCGCAGGGTGTACATGCAAGAACACATTGCCCTTATCGTCAATTTGTGGCGTCACATCGAGAGAAATACCCGAGAAAAATGGCGTGAGCGTCACTTCAGGGACGGCATTGGAGTTTTCACCATTGCCTGCATTACTCGAAAGTGCAGTGACGTAATACTGATCGTTACCCACTTTGATGACCGCTTTCTGGTTGTTCGATGCGGTAACACGCGGGCTAGAAAGCACGTTCAAGTCACCTTGAGTAGACATGAAACTTAATACCGCTTCAAAGCTACCATCAGAGATCGTTACATTGGTTTGCCCACCGAGCAGTGAACCAATGGCATCTAAGCCAGGTAATACGGTAGAGCCCGGTCTGTTCACTACGATGCTGCCAGAATTACCAATCGACGCCGAGATGTTCGACCAATTGATCCCCTGTTGATAGCCGTCACTCAGGGTGACTTCAAGAATTTTGGCTTCAAGAATGACTTGGCGCTGCATGCGTTCTTGAGAAATACCGAGGAATTGCCTTACTTCGCGAATCTCATCTGGGAAAGCACGAACAGTAATCACCCCAGCTTGAGGTGTCACGACGACACTTTGTCCTTTACCAGAACCAATTAAGCCCGCCACCGCTTGTTGCAATAACGGCCAGAAATCACTTTCCGTAATGGTTTCAATGCGGGTGCCACCACTGGCTGTGGTTGTGTTGTCTCCGCTGTTATTGGAGTTGTTCGAACTGTTATTGGAATTAGAATCAGAATCACCGCCGGAGCTGGTAGAGCCCGTCGAGGTCACAGAGCCGGTCACGATACTGGTTAAAGAGCGACCAGAACGTTGAAACTGGATATAATCGACCGGGATGGTCACGGTGCGTAAACCCGCAGGATAAACTTGAATAACCTTGCCCGTTTTAATCACATCGTAGCCATACATATCTTGTACGATCAATAAGATATCATCGAGCGTCACATCGCTGACATTCAGCGTGATACGCCCTGTTACATCGGGATGAACTGCGACACTGAATTCCGTGCCTTTAATCAGGGAGGTGAAAAACTGCCTAGCTTCAACCCCACTGGCTTTAATGCGAAAACGCTTCACCGTATTGCTGCCTGCCGTATTGGCCGCTTCCAGCTCCGGCATTAAGTCCTCTTCCACAGAAGGTGGCAACTGATCCAGTGCTCGGCTATTTGCCTCATTGATGGACTGGTTTAAGGTCTGTTTGACTTCAACGGGATCTCTGTGCCCCATAGAGCACCCCATTAGCGAGGCAATGATAATTCCAACTACAATCTTGCGCATTTGATTCAAACCTTATTATTCTTTTATATCCAGATTAAAAAGCTCTAATTTCCACAGCTTGGAGCCTCGCTTTAATGTCACCACATCAGAATCAATTTGAGTGACTTTATAACCGCGTATGGTTTCGCCCACACTGACCACATCGTCATTTAAAATCGCGACACACTCTTTCGGTGACTGACATACGATGCTTTGTAACGTCGGTAAGCGATATTGTCTCTGTGCACTTGGCTTGGTTTGAGCGGGCTTCGTCCAACCTAGCGGAGCCGTTGGATCTTGAGTCGCATACGCATTTCCACCAGCGAAACACAGTGATAACAGAAGAAATCTAACCACCAATAAACTCCTGTCTTGTTCCTAACGTATAAACTTCCAACACCACACGAGCTTGAGGATACTCCTCTACTTGGTAGTGGAAGCGTCGCCAATAGTATTTCACTGGCAAATTCTCAAGCTTACTCAAATAGCCTTGAATCGCGAAAAAGTCGCCTGTCATTTCTAATCGTACAGGGTGAACGTAATACCCCGAATACTCAGAATTTTCTGGGTTACCCTCTATTGGCTCTGCACGCAACGACTCCAATGAAATCAACTTAACACCACTACTTTTATCGAGCACCGTCTCCAGCAATTCCGCCATTTGGCTAGGAGAAAGCAGATTGCCAATCACTTCGGACAACTGCATGCCGAGTTCTTGACTTCGCGCCAATAAGCTCTTCATTTCGATGTCAATTTCTCTATTTGGGTCTTTATTGAGCTTAGCCTGAATTACCAGAATGTCGCCTTGTAGCTTCTGATTATGCTGAATGGTGCTACTCAATTGTTCTTTTTTCGCCGCTAACTGCTTCCAAGCAGGCTCAATCACCAAGGTAAACAACAGCAGTACAGTCACCACCAAACCACAGAGCGTAATCAGCCACTTCTCTCGGCTACTTAAGGCAAGAAACTTGTCATTCCAAGCATTCCACTGCTGCTTCATTGGCCTTTACCTTCTGCTTTCGTTTTGAGTTCGAACGTGATGACATCGTCTTCGTTACGTCCGATTTTCACCTTATCAAAGCTGCGACCAACCAGAGGCAGTTCATGCTTAAACTGGTTTACCCAGTTCGGCACCGCATTGGCGCTGATCGCAAGGCCTTTCACGTCTAAATTCGCCCCCACCACACTGATGTCCGTCAGCGAAATGTCATTCCTACCGAGCTTCGCTAACGACAACATCATGCCAGAATACCCTGTTTGCAATGACGTATCGTATTGGCTAATCGCGTTTAACGACGCTTCTTGCGCTCGAACTTTTACTTTTAAACGCTCCACCGCCGCCATTTTTTCTGAAGAAGGTTTATGCTGGTCTAACTTGGCTTGCAGTTGATTATGCTGCTGAGTCAGTTGTTGGGATTCCGCTTGCACACTGGCAAGTTGATTATCGACGGCGCGCTGCTGCCATAACGCGAAGGCGTACACCATCAAGAAAATCGCCGCGATCCCCCCCCAGCCCGCCACTACATTGTTGAGCGTGAACAGCTCTTTTTTAGGCTTAAGGTGCTCAGGATACAGATTGATTTCAGCCATACCGAGCTGCGCTGCACAATCCACAACGATGTTGCCAGAGAGCCTTCCCTCTTCATCTAATACTGATGCATTCGCACTTAAGCGCTCGTTGAGCGCCGAGACAAGTTCTGCGTGATCTTCTTCATCACAGCAAATTTTAAGCTGATTGAGCGAGACGCCTTTAATTTGTGATGACAGATAATCGATGGAACGTTGTAGCTCCAGTGCCAACCCATCAAGCTGCAGGGCACTGGCGGCTTCACCAGTTAATGGAGGAAAAACGGAACGAATGGTTCGTTGGAACATCGGCGTATGTTCAACAAAGGCCCCGAGTTTGAATTGCCCTTTGGCGCTGCGTTGCAGTAGAAGAAAATTGGCCAACTCACCAGCACTGTGCGCCCAAATTTCATCTTCGGGAACAATTGAATGTAACTCGCACTGATTTCGAACAATCAAATCCAGCAGTTTATCCACGATCTTTTTCGACAGAACATACACTTGCAGCTTGTTGCTATTCGGAAGTAAACGTCCGTCAGCGACAATTTCGGTTGGGCGTTCAGAAATAAGATCTTTGACTAGGAAAGGTAAAGCCGACGGCCACTCTTCTCGTGGAATCGCTGGCTTTTCTATTTGAAAAACTTGGTAATGATGGCTGGCCAGTAACACAGTCACCTTTTCACCAGGCGTAAACTGTAACTGCAATACTGTCTCAAGTGCCTTTTCCCAACTCTCATCGATAAGTTCGAAAAGCGCTTGAGACGTGGCACTTTCGCTACTCAACTCGCCTTGAGCGGCAAAGTAGACAGCATCAGGCTGAAGCATGACAAAACGCTGCTCCCCGCCGTTAGCTTGGCCTCTCAATTTTTCGAGCAATGACTTCACATTCATCTGTTTTTCTTCTTATTTTCGACGCCAGCGATTGCGTCTTGCCGTTTTCGTTTGTTTTTCTTCCACAGTAGTCACGACTGGCGGTAACCACTGATTTTCAACGGAGAAATAGCGCCCTTGTCCACCATGTATGCCAAGCTCAACCAACGTTGACCACTCTTGCTTGGTTTCAACGCCAACCGCAATGACTCTCACTTTCGTCCCTGCGCCTGCACCCAGCATACTACGAACAAACAACTGGTTTTCATGGCGTTGTTCTATTTTCTTTGTCAGACTTCGATGTAATTTTAAGTAATCCACACCCAAATCTTTCAAATAATGCGTACTCACAATGGTTCTACCAGCTTGCCCGACCACCAGTTGGCAACCCAAACCCGACAACATTTTTGCTACAGGTCTCATATAATCCAGATGCCTTACTAAGTGACTTTCAACAAACTCAAAACTCAATTTTGTTCGATACTCACTAGGTAACTGTAGCAGTTCGTCTCGGAACCATTTGAAATAATGACGGTTGGCAAACGGCGTGACGTGCAAGTTCAGTGACAATTTGCCAATATTCTCAGAATTCGCACGTAAATGAGCAAACACTTTGCCGATGACCGCTCGATCCATTTGACTCTCAAACCCAACCTGCTTCAAAGCAGACATATAGTGAGAGGCTTTCACAATGCCGTTTTCTGGATCAACAATTCGACATGTTAACTCAGTATGCAACGGATTTAACTGCTGACCGTCTAATAAATAAGACAATTGTCCGAAGACTAGCACATTTTCAGTCGACATAGCTGTCTCAAAAATGGTACGCCACCTCACACTGCCTCTTGTTTCGTCAATATGATTCCACTTCTTAAATCGACTCCAGTTATTATTGCTCTGTAATTGAGCACTTCGCAGTGCGGTTTCCGCTTCATCCATAATTTGGCTGTGTCGTTCCCCCTCCTGATACATAGTGACACCAATGTGACACCAGTTTTCTTTATCCAGTGGGTAAGGAGGATTGAGCTTCTCCAACTGACGAATGCACTGCGACGCCAGATTGGCCACTTCTTTGGCCCCTAAATGGGGGATAAAGAGAGCGAAATCGGACGGGTAATAGCGTGAGAAGACCACTTCAGGAAAACGCTGAACCAAATTGGAAATGAGGCTGCCAACTTCAATAACAAATTCATCGGCCATTTGTTTGTCATTTTCTTCTGACACACTTTTCCAATCCGCAATGCGCATCAATAACACCGCACCTTGCGCTCCACTCTCATGCAGCGCTGATTCCAGTTTATTGTCAAATAGCACCCGATTCGCCGTGCCCGTCAATTTATCCAGAAAAGTTTGGGTACGAATAAACGTATCAAAGCGACTGCGCTCTTGACGTGCATCGCGCAGCTCTTCAATCAGCACGTCTAACGCTTCACTTGCCGTGTATGGCCACTCTCGCTCGTCACCTTTGGCGTATTGCTCTACTCGCCCAGCCAAAATCATGCGTCCGCGCTCTTCCAATAGCTCTGAGCCATATAACTGCTCTTTCAGCCATTTCACACCACGCATTAAACAAAAAATGATCAGGCCAACCGCTAAGGTAATCGACCACAACGCTTGAAACGAATAGCCAAAGCCAACGTAAGGCGGTGTCGCTTTGAACTCGACGCGGTACCCAGGATTGCGCTGCAGCACATAACTTTGTTCATAAAGGCGATTGACATCAATTTGCGGCGAGGTGTCCTTGAAACGGTAGACCACCCCAGTATCAGTAGAAAGCTTCATTTCCACGATATTGGAAGCTTGCAGCATTTTCGGCATCCAACGCTGCATAGAATATGCGGCATCAGGATCTTCCATCTCTTTATCCAACACTTCGACAATACCCGCCAAATAGTGGTTGAGATATTCCTGACCAAGCTTTTTAAATGAGAGAGTGCCACCAATAAAGAGGATAAACATGGCACTGATAACGATCATTGTAACGAAGGCTACAAGTCGAGTACTGAGTTTGAGAGTCGGGGTATACCTCATGAACACCGAATTCCTTTTCCATTCATCATATACCGTTTATTTCTATATACTTGATAAGTGAATGGTTAACAATCTACTCTCAGTAGATGTGAGAAGTGTCATTGAAAAAGCCGCGGGAATCGCGGCTTTCGTCTATATAATTAAGCGACGGCTTAGAACGGAATGTCGTCGTCAAAGTCCATTGGCGGCTCATTGTACTGAGGCTGAGACTGCATTGGCTGTTGTTGCGCTGGAGCCTGTTTTTGGTAAGACGGCTGTGCGGCTGGCTGTTGAGGCTGACCCCAACCACCTTGTTGCTGCTGCGGAGCACCGCCCATCGCTGGAGCGCCACCTTGCTGCTGACGGCCACCCAACATTTGCATAATGCCATTGTAGCCTTGTACAACGACTTCCGTTGAATAACGGTCTTGACCATTTTGGTCTTGCCATTTACGCGTTTGCAGTTGTCCTTCAATGTAGACTTGAGAACCTTTGCGTAGGTATTCACCCGCGACTTCTGCCAGCTTGCCGTATAACGTCACACGGTGCCATTCTGTTTTCTCACGCGGCTCGCCTGTCGCTTTGTCGCGCCAAGTTTCTGAAGTTGCAACGGTGATATTCGCCACCGCACCGCCACTTGGCATGTAACGAATTTCAGGGTCGTTACCTAAGTTCCCTACCAAGATTACTTTGTTAATTCCACGGCTGGCCATGATGTGCTCCGTTTAACTTTCGGTATTAATAAATAGTTAGCGCAATAGAATAGCACGCTTTTAGCTATGGTAAAAATAGTCGCCAAATTGTGTGTTATCCATCACCTCAGACCAAGCTAAAAATTGCAAGATTTAGGAGCGACTAAACGTTTTTTTGCGCTAATAAATCTCTCATTTACTTATCCATATGAAATTATACGCATTTCGCCATTCTTGCAGTAGCCTGTGCGATTTAATGATGCCAACGTTGCACCCGCGCACTCGACTTATTCAATAATTAACCATAAATGGAGGTTGTTATGAGAAAATCTTCTTACGCGCGGAAGCCATTTTTTATCAGTTTGCAAAACGAACAAACTCCTGAGTTCGTTACTGTATTAGCGAAACAGATTCAAATGGAAATCCCTGTGATTACCCCGGCAACGCTCATGCAAGCCGATCCCAATCATCGTAATCGCATCTTATTGATTGATCATCAGCAACATAAGGTGCTGCTGAGAGAGATTAAAAACCTACCGCTAATATGGAAAGGGTTTGAAACGGTCCTGTGTAATGTACCTAACCGATTGACGACTGAGGAACTGATTGGCTTTGGCCAGTGCAAAGCGATCTTCTACCGAGACACAACCATTGCAGACATGACCAAAGGACTAAATTCGGTGATTAATGGTAAGAGCTGGCTGCCACGCGACGTCAGCGCACAACTCATCCACTACTATCGAAATATGGTTTGCTCACACACTTCACCAGTGAATGTGGATCTCACGATGAGAGAAATTCAAGTGCTACGCTGCGTGCAGTCTGGCAAATCAAATTCTCAAATCGCCGAAGATCTTTTCATTAGCGAGTTCACCGTAAAGTCGCATCTCTATCAAACCTTTAGAAAACTTTCCGTGAAGAATCGTGTCCAAGCTGCCGCGTGGGCTGACCAAAATTTGATCTCATAAGTAAGAAGATCGCGAATTTTCCTTTAGAGTGTAACGTATGACAAAATAACAGGTTAGAATCGCCCGTAATGATAACTAACTGTTTATGAAACGACACACCACAAAGGAAATGCTGCGCGCTCGGCTTTAATTTTTACGTGCGTATTGTTTCGGTGAGGAGTTCGATTTGATAAGGACACTATTCAATGATTAAAAAATGCCTTTTCCCTGCCGCTGGCTACGGCACTCGCTTCTTACCTGCGACCAAATCGATGCCAAAAGAAATGATGCCAGTGGTGAACAAACCTCTGATCGAATACGGTGTGGAGGAAGCCATCCAAGCGGGTATGGACGGAATGTGCATTGTGACGGGTCGTGGTAAGCATTCAATCATGGATCACTTCGATAAAAACTACGAACTAGAACATCAGATTAGTGGCACCAACAAAGAAGCCTTATTGGAAGATGTACGAGCTTTGATCGACTCCGCGAACTTTACCTACATTCGCCAACGTGAGATGAAGGGCTTAGGGCACGCCATCTTAACGGGCCGTGAGCTCGTTGGGGATCAGCCTTTTGCCGTGGTGTTAGCCGATGACCTTTGTGTCAATGAAGAACAAGGTGTCTTGGCACAAATGGTCGCGCTGTTTAAGCAGTTCCGTTGTTCCATCGTTGCAGTTCAGGAAGTACCTGAAGATGAAACCCATAAATATGGCGTTATCTCTGGTGAGATGATCAAAGACGATCTCTTCCGCGTAGACAACATGGTGGAGAAGCCAGAACCTGGCACCGCGCCAAGTAATCTTGCGATTATTGGTCGTTACATTCTTACCCCAGATATTTTTGATCTCATTGAGCAAACAGAGCCAGGTAAAGGCGGTGAAATTCAAATCACCGACGCGCTACTCAAACAAGCAAAAGCAGGTTGTGTGCTTGCATACAAGTTTAAAGGTCGTCGTTTTGATTGCGGCAGCGTTGAAGGCTATATCGAAGCAACCAACTATTGCTACCAAAACCTTTATCTGAAAGATGAAAAGAAATCTGAGCTGGGTAAATTTAGTACGCAAAAAGAGAAGTGATCAACGTCCTCTAAACCGATACGTAAGGCGCTTTGGATAAAGCGCCTTATTTTTAACTGTTTTTTTATCCAGTATTTTATTGCACATTTCTCACACTATGTAATACTTGCTCAACTTGTTGGTATTACACAGAGCATCAAAGATGGACAAGATAGAAGTTCGCGGAGCACGTACCCATAATCTCAAAAATGTTAATCTCACTATCCCACGAGATAAGTTGATCGTCATTACTGGCTTATCGGGTTCAGGGAAATCTTCTTTGGCCTTTGATACCCTTTACGCTGAAGGTCAACGACGTTATGTAGAATCCCTGTCAGCCTACGCTCGCCAGTTTCTCTCTTTGATGGAAAAGCCCGATGTTGACCACATTGAAGGCCTCTCGCCAGCAATTTCTATCGAGCAGAAATCCACCTCACACAACCCGCGTTCAACCGTAGGGACCATCACAGAAGTGTATGACTACCTTCGCCTACTGTATGCCCGCGTTGGTGAGCCTCGCTGTCCTGAACATCAAGTCCCTTTAGCCGCTCAAACCATTAGTCAAATGGTCGACAAAGTTCTGGAGCTGCCTGAAGGTGCCAAAATGATGTTGCTCGCCCCCATAGTAAAAGAGCGCAAAGGCGAACACGTTAAAACATTAGAGAACCTTGCTGCTCAAGGTTTTATCCGTGCTCGTATTGACGGAGAGACCTGTGACCTCACCGATCCACCAACGCTAGAGTTACACAAAAAGCACACCATTGAAGTGGTGGTTGACCGCTTTAAAGTGCGTAGCGATTTACAACAAAGACTCGCAGAATCCTTTGAAACGGCACTGGAACTCTCAGGCGGCATCGCTGTGATTGCCCCTATGGAGGGTGACGGTGAAGAGAGCGTTTTTTCCGCCAACTTTGCGTGTCCCCACTGTGGTTATAGTATGCAAGAGCTTGAGCCACGTTTGTTTTCGTTCAATAACCCAGCCGGTGCATGTGGTACTTGTGATGGCCTCGGGGTACAACAATATTTTGATCCTGACCGAGTGATTCAAGATGCCAATTTAAGTCTTGCGCAAGGGGCGATTCGTGGTTGGGATCAGAAAAACTATTACTATTTCCAAATGCTCACATCGCTGGCTGAGCATTACGATTTCGATTTACATGTCCCTTTTAACTCGCTTTCAAAACGCATCCAAGAAGTGATCTTAAAAGGCTCAGGGCGCACTGAAATCGAATTTAAGTACATCAACGATCGAGGCGACATTCGTCTAAAACGTCATCCATTTGAAGGCATTCTCAATACACTCGAACGCCGTTATCGCGACACAGAATCTAACTCGGTACGAGAGGAGTTGGTAAAATATATCTCCACCAAACCTTGCGCCAGTTGTGGCGGAACACGTCTGCGCCTAGAAGCTCGCAATGTGTTTATTAATGACACGACATTGCCGCAAATCGTCGAGTTGAGTATCGCTGATGCATTGACCTTTTTCGCCACCTTAAAGCTTGACGGGCAGCGAGCTCAAATTGCTGAGAAGGTCATGAAAGAGATCAACGATCGACTGCAGTTTTTAGTCAATGTTGGCCTCAATTATTTGAACTTGTCTCGCAGCGCTGAAACCTTGTCTGGTGGCGAAGCACAGCGTATTCGTCTAGCTAGTCAGATCGGTGCCGGTTTGGTTGGGGTGATGTATGTGCTCGATGAACCATCAATAGGCCTTCACCAGCGTGACAATGAGCGCTTACTCAAAACACTGACGCACTTACGCGATCTCGGCAATACCGTATTAGTCGTAGAGCATGATGAAGATGCGATTCGTTGTGCCGACCATGTGATTGACATTGGCCCTGGCGCTGGCGTACATGGTGGCCAAGTGGTTGCCGAAGGAACAATGGCCGAGATTCTCGCCAATCCAGATTCCTTGACCGGACAATACTTAAGCGGTGCCAAGCAGATTATTGTGCCGACCCAACGCACACCAAGAGATAAGAACAAAACGGTTGAACTCATTGGAGCCAGTGGCAACAACCTTAAAGACGTCAATCTTTCAGTGCCTGTCGGGCTATTCAGTTGTATCACCGGGGTTTCTGGTTCAGGTAAATCAACACTGATTAACGACACCTTCTTCAAAATTGCGCATACTCAACTCAATGGGGCAACCACTGCTCAACCAGCGCCTTATAAGTCTATTAAAGGCTTAGAGCACTTCGATAAAGTCATCGATATCGACCAGAGCCCGATAGGTCGCACACCGCGTTCGAATCCAGCGACCTATACGGGGATTTTCACTCCGATTCGAGAGTTGTTCTCCGGCACCCAAGAGTCTCGTTCACGTGGCTATAAACCTGGGCGTTTCAGCTTTAACGTTCGTGGTGGCCGCTGTGAAGCTTGCCAAGGTGATGGTGTTATCAAGGTTGAAATGCATTTCCTACCCGATGTGTACGTGCCTTGTGATGTGTGTAAGGGCAAGCGCTACAACCGAGAAACGTTAGAAGTCCACTATAAAGGGAAGAGCATTGATGAAGTTCTGGAAATGACGGTGGAAGATGCTCGAGACTTTTTCGACCCAGTTCCCGTCATTGCGCGCAAGTTGCAAACCTTAATGGATGTTGGTCTTTCTTATATCCGTTTAGGTCAAGCGGCCACCACCCTCTCTGGCGGTGAAGCACAACGGGTGAAACTGGCCCGTGAGTTGTCCAAACGCGATACGGGAAAAACCCTTTATATTTTGGATGAACCAACGACGGGCCTACACTTCCACGATATCCAGCAACTTTTGACCGTATTGCATCGCTTGCGCGATCATGGCAACACCGTTGTCGTGATTGAGCATAATTTAGATGTGATCAAAACGGCCGACTGGATCATCGACTTAGGTCCAGAAGGCGGCCAAGGTGGAGGGGAAATCATTGCTCAAGGAACACCTGAAGATGTGGCGCAGATCGAAGGTTCGCATACCGCACGCTTCCTTAAGCCTATGTTGAAATAGAAAAAACAGGTAAAGTGATGAAACCAGCGTAAAGCTGGTTTCTTTTTTCAGATTAAGATTCACGTTATGGCAACGATACACGTAAGCGGTACGCAATTAGCAGAACCTAAGGCACAAGTGCCTCTCAACAAAAAGTTTTTACTGGCACTGGCGATCCTCTTTCTCGTCGCTATGCATTTCTTTATGCCCAATCCTGGAGGCGCAGGGCTTGCGCTCTCTTTCAACCCAACCACTTGGATTGCGTTCTCCTTTGTCTTTGCTCTGGGTTGCTACCAACTTGCTAGTCAGCAATCTTTACGTTATTCCAAACTGACCATTGGCCTATTTGTCAGTTGTCTCATTCTGACCGTGCCACTTTTTTATGCCAACAGTCACTACATGCAGTCAGTGGGTCGCTTAGTTGGTCTCTGGGCTGGCTTTGGCTTCTTTGTGTTGCTGCAACAATTCAGCTTTAGTAATAAACACAAACAACGCTTGTTATGGCTCATCGTATTGGCAGTCGTGGTCGAGTCCTTCATCGGCTATTACCAGTTCCTTTGGCTCAAACCCGGTAATTGGATGGGGTATGACACGCTGTCAAATCGACCCTATGGTATATTCCAGCAGCCCAATGTGATGGCAAGCTTTCTTGCAACAGGGTTAATTATTTCTGGCTACCTACTAGCGAGACAACCACACAAATACAATAAGCATCTGAGCGAAATCACTTTACTCTATTTGCTTCCACTGCTCACAGTCCCTTTGATCGTGGTGTTAGCCTCTCGTACCGGTTGGCTAGCCGCCATGATTGCCACTCTTTTGCTGCTGCCCTATCTCTACCGATTTGGTACTAAAATTCGTTTTTGGGGTTGGCTGGGGTCAATTATTCTGGGGTTAAGCTTATCCGGTGCACTACTTCACAGCACCGAGAGCAATTTGGCGGGGCAGAAAACCAACTTAGAATCAGCAAGAGCCTATACCTTCCCGCAAGCACTCGATATGCTGATAGAGAAGCCCTTCACTGGTTACGGTTACGGCAATTTTGAGTCTGCCTACACCTTGTACACGGCAAGGCAGCACTTGCTCAACAAGCAATATCCACCAGCACTTCCAGCGATGGATCATCCACATAACGAGCTGCTCTATTGGGGCGTAGAAGGCGGGCTGGTTCCGCTATTGGGGATTTTTCTCGCCGCCATTTTGGTATTGAACCGAATCTACAGTGCCAAGAAAGGCACGCGTTTGGCCATGTTTGCCTTGTTTGTGCCGATCGTACTTCACAGTCAACTGGAGTACCCTTTTTATCACTCCGCGGCACACTGGCTGATCTTCATCATGCTCATCTATTGGGTTGATCAACGTGTAGCGAAAGTCAAAAGCGTAAGTTTTTCTCGCATCAGTAAAACGGCGTTACGAGTCGCCAGTTTAGTGGTGCCGATACTGACCACTTTCTACATGCTGAGCGCCCTGCATACTAACTACGTGCTGACCAAGTTTGAAACCACTCGCCCGGTTAATCCAGAGCTCTTACAACGCGTCACCAACCCCGTAGTGTGGAAAGATCGCTTCGACTGGGATGTCTACAGCACCTACCTCAATATTGGTTTAGCAACACAGGACGCTAAGCTGATTCAACCTTATATCGATTGGTCCCTTGAGATCATTAAGACCAAGCCAAGACCTGCGTTTTATTCCAATTTGATCTTAGCCTACCAAGGGCTTGACGATTTGAGTAAGGCAGAACAAGTAAAGGCGGAAGCTGAGTTCCTCTTCCCTAAAAACGACTTTAGCAACATTCACTATCAACCACCGTCGGCGGCATTGTCTAACTCCGTTTCATCCAGTCAGTAATTTGTCGTGTAATAAAAAAGCGAAGCTCACCAGCTTCGCTTTTTTATTGTTCATTGACCAAAGACTATTGAGTGAGCGACTCTTCAAGCGTTCTTAAACATAACGCGACATTTTCCTCTCTCGCACCGTAACCCATCAAGCCTATACGCCACGCTTTACCAGCGAGCGCTCCCAGACCAGCGCCAATTTCCAAGTTATAAGTTTCAAGCAAATGGCTACGCACTTTCGCTTCATCGATACCTTCAGGCACATAGATCGCGTTTAATTGAGGCAAACGGTACTCTTCATCCACCACAAATTGGAAACCCAGCTTTTCGAGACCTGCTTTCAGCTTGTTGTGCATTTCTTCATGCCGTGCCCAAGCGTTCTCCAAGCCTTCATTTTTCAGCATCAACAACGCTTCGTGCAGTGAATACAAGCTATTAACGGGGGCAGTATGATGATAACTGCGTTTTCCTTCCCCACTCCAATACCCTAACACTAAGCTTTGGTCTAAGAACCAGCTTTGCACGGGTGTTTTGCGTGATTGAATTTTCTCAATGGCGGCAGAAGAAAACGTCACAGGAGCAAGACCAGGGACACAAGACAGACATTTTTGACTACCGGAATACACAGCATCAAGTTGCCATTCATCGACTTTAAGCGGGATACCTCCCAGCGAAGTGACCGTATCAACAATCGTCAGCACACCATATTGTTTTGCTAATTTCCCCAATGTCTCCGCATCACTTCTTGCGCCTGTCGATGTTTCTGCATGAACAAAAGCCAAAATTTTGCTATCCGGATGTTGCGTTAAGGCCTGCTCGACCTTCTCAACCGAGACTGGCGTTCCCCATTCATCATCCACTAATACCGCCTCTCCGCCAGCACGAATGACATTTTCACGCATGCGCTCACCAAACACCCCATTGCGGCAGACGATGACTTTATCTCCCGGCTCAATCAGGTTCACAAAGCACGCTTCCATTCCCGCACTACCTGGTGCAGAAACTGCAATGGTAAAATCATTCTCAGTTTGAAAGGCGTATTTAAGCAGTTGTTTGAGCTCATCCATCATCTGAATAAACAACGGATCCAAGTGCCCAACCGTTGGGCGGCTTAGTGCTTGTAGTACTTGCGGGGAAATATCAGACGGTCCTGGCCCCATTAAAATACGACGTGGTGGAATAAAGCTTTGAATTGACATACCGGCTCCTTGCTAAGCGTGAAAAAGGTTAACGGACAGCGTAATCGTTTTAATGCAAATTATGTTTCTCCACACTAAAGCAAACGAGCAACGACAGCAATTAGCCGACAGTCTTAGAGGTCAAACCAGTGTCACAAATTTGTTAATAAAAACTTTCAATCAAGATCGAATTAAGCGTTGACATTGGAGTGTGAAAAACGTTCAATGTTTAAGCTTTTTGCAGAAGAGGAGCACTGCCCAGGCAGATGTTTTGTGGAGCCGCAACTCCAACACAGAACATTCAGGGGGAGTAGTGCCGAGGTAGATCAAAATTGCAGGATTTGATCTGTCGGTTGACTTGGGTTGAGTCCCATCAACTGTCATCAGCTCAGCCTGATGAAGAGCTTCTGAGATGGATTTTCTGATTATTCAAACTGACCTCTCTAAACCGCTCTGCCCCTTTCCTCACCAAAACAAACATCGGATGTTGGATTACCAACGGTTAATATTTTTCGGAAGTCGTGGGAGAAATGCCGTGAGCGCATTGAATGTAGCGAAATTTGGTGGAACAAGTGTTGCAAACTTTGAGGCAATGAGTCGTTGCTCGGCCATTATTGAAAACAATCCAGAGACACGCTTAGTCGTAAGCAGTGCATGCACTGGTGTCACTAACCTATTGGTAGAGTTAGCCAATGGTGTTCAATCACAAGAAAGACGCGCTGAACTTCTAGCCCAATTGGCTGAAATTCATGATGCGATTCTCAATCAATTGGAAGATGCCACCGAAGCGGCAGCAGAGGTGTATGCGATTCTTGATACCATTACTAGCCTTGCTGAAGCGGCATCCATTCAAGCCAGCAATAAACTCACCGACCACTTGGTCGCGTGTGGCGAGTTGATGTCGACCCATATTCTGGCCCAGTTGATGCGTGAACGCGGTGTCAATGCAGTGCGATTTGATATTCGAGAGGTGCTACGCACAGACGACAACTTTGGCCGCGCAGAGCCGGACGTGGCGAAGATTGCAGAGCTGGCGCAAGAGAAGCTTTTGCCACTTTGCCGCGATTACGTGGTAGTGACTCAAGGCTTCATCGGATCGGATGAGGAAGGCAATACCACCACCTTAGGTCGTGGTGGTAGTGACTACAGTGCGGCCTTGATAGCTGAAGGGTTGAAAGCAACCGGGTTAGAAATTTGGACTGACGTCCCTGGGATTTACACCACGGATCCGCGCATTGCAGCGAAAGCGGCGCCAATTCCAGAAATCAGCTTTGCAGAAGCGTCTGAAATGGCGAACTTTGGTGCAAAAATCCTGCACCCTTCAACCCTCGTTCCAGCCCTTCGTCACGACATTCCCGTTTTTGTCGGATCGTCAAAAGAGCCAGAAAAAGGCGGTACTTGGATTCGCCACGAAGCTCAGAGTTCACCACTTTTCCGTGCATTAGCGCTGCGCTGCAACCAAACCATGGTGACGTTACGCAGTGCGAAGATGTTCCATGCATACGGCTTTCTTGCCAAAGTGTTTGAAATTCTCGCGAAACACAAAATCTCCGTGGATTTGATCACCACATCAGAAATCAGCGTTTCCCTCACTCTAGACAAAACGGATACTTCTGGTGGTGCACCTGAGCTACCACAAGCCGCTCGTCAAGAACTGGAAGAACTGTGTACGGTCGAAGTTGAACACAATCTGTGTTTGGTGGCATTGATTGGTAACCATATGGAAACCAAGGGTTACGCTAAAGAAGTCTTCAGCACCTTAGGGGATTTCAATTTACGTATGATCTGCTACGGGGCAAGTGATCACAACCTTTGCTTCTTAGTCGATGCTCACGACTCAAAGAGTGTGATCCAAAAACTGCATCAAGATCTTTTTGAGCGCTAAACATCGTTTTAAGATCACATTGATCCAAAGAGAAAAGGTCACATCGCTGTGACCTTTTCTTTTTCTCAACGCTGGCCAGTATCAGCCATTAATGTTTGGACCAAGCCATTTTTCGGCTTCCAGTAAATCCCAACCTTTACGCTCAGCATAGCTTTCCACTTGGTCTTGCTGAATTTGTGCGATGGCAAAATAACGCGAATCGGGATGAGAAAAATACCATCCTGATACCGAAGCTCCCGGCCACATCGCGTAACTGCTGGTGAGTGACATGCCAATGGTTTCTTCTACGTTAAGCAGTTCCCACAACGGCCCTTTCTCGGTGTGCTCAGGACAGGCAGGGTAACCCGGCGCAGGACGGATCCCCTGGTATTTCTCACGGATCAATTCTTCGTTTGAAAGGTTTTCGTCGGCAGCATAGCCCCAAATCTCTTTACGGACACGTTCATGCAGATACTCTGCAAAAGCTTCCGCTAGACGATCGGCAACCGCTTGAATCATGATCGCGTTGTAGTCATCCCCCTGTGCTTTGAACTGATCTGCGAGTTCACGCTCGTTCACACCACCCGTCACAGCAAAAGCACCGATCCAATCATTTTTGCCACTCTCTTTTGGAGCAACGTAATCTGACAAACAGTAATTCGCCCCTTTGGGTTTCTCCGTCTGTTGACGAAGATTGTGCAGCACTTTCGCTACTTGAGTGCGAGACTCATCGGTATAGACTTCAATGTCATCACCAACACTTGCCGCGGGGAACAAACCACACATACCACGCGCCTTGAGTAACCCCTCTTGTTCGATACGATCTAGCCACTCGTTAGCATCTTCAAACAAACGCTTCGCTTCTTCGCCCACTTCTTCATGATCAAAGATGGTTGGGTATTTGCCCACTAGGGACCACGTGAGGAAAAATGGTGTCCAGTCGATGTATTGGCGCAACGTCGCCACATCAAAGTCGTCAAACACGTGCACACCTGGCTGGCTAGGTACAGGAGGCGTATAGCTTTGCCAATCAATCGCCACCTTGTTCGCACGTGCTGCTTCTAGCGTCACAGGCTTAGTACGCGGCTTCTTGCGATTATGCTGATCGCGAACCAACTCATAATCGGCCTGCAGGCGTTCAACAAACGCAGGACGTAACTCATCAGAGAGCAACGAGGTACACACGCCGACTGCGCGAGAGGCGTTATTCACGTATACCACCGGATGTGAGTAGTTTTGTTCAATCTTCACCGCAGTGTGCGCCTTGGATGTTGTCGCGCCGCCAATAAGCAAAGGCAAGTCAAAGCCAAGACGCTCCATCTCTTTGGCTACGTGCACCATTTCATCGAGTGATGGGGTAATCAGACCAGAAAGACCGATGATATCGACTTGTTGCTCTTTCGCGACTTTCAAGATCTGCTCACACGGCACCATCACACCGAGATCGATGATCTCGTAGTTGTTACATTGCAGTACTACGCCAACAATGTTTTTGCCGATATCGTGTACATCCCCTTTCACCGTCGCCAATAAGATCTTACCGTTTGAAGAACCTGCTTGTTTTGATGCATTGATGAAGGGCTCCAAGTGAGCCACCGCCTGCTTCATGACGCGTGCTGATTTCACCACTTGTGGTAAGAACATTTTGCCCTCACCAAACAGATCGCCCACCACGTTCATGCCGTCCATCAGAGGACCTTCAATCACTTCCAGTGGCTTGCTGGCGTTTAAGCGTGCTTCTTCGGTGTCCTCGACAATGAACTCGGTGATCCCCTTAACCAAAGCATGCTCAAGACGTTTCTCGACAGACCAAGTACGCCACTCCAGTGCCGATGCGTCTTCTTGCTTGCCTACGGCATTTTCACGGTACTTTTCGGCAATCTCCAATAAACGTTCAGTGGCATCGTCGCGGCGGTTCAGTACGACATCTTCGACCGCTTCACGTAACCTTTCAGGCACGTTGTCATAAATTTCGAGCTGGCCAGCATTCACGATGCCCATGTCCATCCCGTTCTTAAAGCAGTGGTAAAGGAATACAGCGTGTATCGCTTCACGGACGTAATTGTTGCCGCGGAATGAGAAGGAAACGTTCGATACCCCGCCTGAGATCATCGCATGTGGCAAATCGCGTTTGATGTCTGCCACCGCTTCAATAAAGTCGACCGCGTAGTTGTTGTGTTCATCAATGCCCGTTGCAACGGCGAAAATATTGGGGTCGAAGATAACATCTTCCGGTGGGAAACCGACTTCATCAACCAAAATACGATAGGCTTTGGTGCAGATCTCCAGTTTGCGTTCACGCGTATCCGCTTGGCCGACTTCATCAAATGCCATTACGATCACAGCGGCGCCATAGCGACGAATCAACTTCGCCTGTTCGACAAACTTCTCTTTCCCCTCTTTGAGAGAAATAGAGTTCACGATGCCCTTGCCCTGGATACACTTGAGGCCAGCTTCAATCACTTCCCATTTAGAAGAGTCGACCATGATCGGCACTTTGGAGATTTCAGGTTCAGATGCACATAGGTTAAGGAAACGCACCATGCACGCTTCTGCATCGAGCATCCCTTCATCCATGTTGATGTCGATGATTTGCGCACCGTTTTCAACTTGCTCACGTGCAACGTCCAACGCTTCATCATACAGTTCTTCTTTGATCAAGCGTTTAAAGCGCGCAGAACCAGTAACGTTAGTACGCTCACCCACGTTAACAAAAAGGGTATCTTTGGCGATAGTCAGCGGCTCTAAGCCAGATAAACGACAGGCGACTGGAATCTCAGGCAAGACACGAGGACTCACTCCTTCCACCGCTATTGCCATATGGCGAATATGTTCTGGCGTGGTGCCACAACAACCACCAATCAGGTTGAGAAAACCACTTTGCGCCCACTCTTTGACGTGTTCCGCCATCTCTTCTGGAGAGAGGTCGTACTCACCAAAGGCATTCGGCAGGCCCGCATTCGGGTGAGTGGAAACAAACGTTTCAGAAATTCGAGAAAGCTCTTCAACATAAGGGCGCAGTTCGTCGGGTCCAAGCGCACAGTTTAAGCCAAAAGAGATAGGACGTACGTGACGAAGAGAGTTGTAAAAGGCTTCCGTCGTCTGACCGGAAAGCGTTCGACCTGAGGCATCGGTGATGGTACCCGAAATCATGACAGGGAGTGCGAAACCTAATTCTTCAAACACCGAATCCACCGCAAACGCACACGCTTTCGCATTCAAGGTATCAAAAATAGTTTCGATAAGGATGAGATCAGAACCACCGCGGATCAGTGCACGAGTCGATTCAGAATAGGCCTCTACCAGCTCATCAAAGCTGACGTTGCGATAGCCCGGGTCGTTTACATCTGGCGAAATGGAACAAGTACGGTTGGTTGGACCAAGCACTCCCGCAACATAGCGCGGTTTCGCGGGATTTTTGGCTGTCCACTCATCTGCGGCTTCACGTGCTAACTTCGCGGCAGCAAAGTTGATCTCTTCGCTCAGGCTTTCCATATCGTAGTCAGCCATCGCGATGGTGGTGGCGTTAAAGGTGTTGGTTTCAAGAATATCAGCACCCGCTTCTAGATAGGCATGATGAATTTCTTTAATCAACTGCGGCTGAGTTAGCACCAGTAAGTCGTTATTGCCTTTTAAATCGCTATGCCAATCAGCAAAACGCTCACCACGATAATCTTGCTCCTGCAACTTGTAGCCTTGGATCATGGTGCCCATACCACCATCAATCAATAAGATTCGCTGCTTCAGTTGTGCTTCAATCTGCGCTCTAATATTACTTCCCACAATACCGCCTCATTCCTTTTTCTAATATCGACATCCTATCACACAATTTTCAGGAGTCTAGACGTCTAAAAACACTAATTTTGACTATTTTGCCTGCAATCTTATTGGACCATTTTACTAGGAAAAAGAGATTGCTATTTGCTCATCAAACGAGGAGAATTTCGTTCACAAATTGTTACAAATAGAGAACTGTATGTCGGTCTACTATACTCTCTGCTTTCTATCCGCTGCAGCAATGCTGATTGCTTTTGTAAACAGCAAGATAGGCAAAATGCAGACTACCATCGCGATTACCGCGGGTTCAATGGTGCTCTCATTACTTATTTTAATTGCTGGTCAGAACAACTGGTTCCACTTAACTGAAATCGCTACACAAACCATGTCGAGCATCGACTTTGAAGATTTCCTCCTCAAAGGTATTTTGGGCTTCTTATTGTTTGCCGGTGGTTTAGGCATCAAACTACCCAATCTTAAAGATCAAAAATGGGAAATTACCGTGTTAGCCTTAGGAGCGACACTTTTCTCTACTTTCTTTATTGGTTTTGCTCTTTATGGCATTTGCCAGCTCATTGGCATTCAGTTTGATCTGATTTACTGCCTGCTTTTCGGTGCACTCATTTCACCGACCGACCCGATAGCCGTTTTAGCCATCGTGAAAAAACTCAAGGCACCGCGTCGAATCTCAACCCAGATTGAAGGTGAATCACTGTTCAATGATGGCTTTGGTCTCGTGATTTTTGTGACTTTGTTTACCATCGCATTTGGCCACGAAACCCCCACGGTAGGCAGCGTCACCATGCTGTTTATCCAGGAAGCGATCGGCGGTATTTTGTATGGTTTCGCGTTGGGGTTACTCTTCCATTATCTTATCTGTGCCACAGATGACCACTCAATGGAGCTACTACTCACTATTGGCATTCCAACAGCAGGCTATGCTTTTGCAGAAGTGCTCCATGTTTCAGGTCCTTTAGCCATGGTGGTTTCTGGCATTATGATTGGTAACTGGACGCGCTTCATCGGCTTCTCTAAAGAGAGTGAAGATCATCTCGACCATTTCTGGGAGCTCGTTGATGAGTTTCTGAACGGTGTGCTTTTCCTTCTGATTGGTATGTCGATGTTGCTGTTTAAGTTCCACCAAGAGGACTGGATCTTAATGGCAATTGCCATCCCTCTTGTATTAGCAGCTCGCTACCTCAGCGTCTTTCTCTCATACATCGGCTTTAATCGCTTTCGTCGCTACAACCCGTGGTCAATTAAAATCCTCACTTGGGGTGGATTGCGCGGTGGTTTAGCCTTAGCGATGGCACTCTCAATTCCATCGGGTATCTGGGTTATTCCAGATAAGCTCATCGACGTGAAAGAGATTATTCTGGTAATGACCTACGCGGTGGTGGTTTTTTCAATATTGGTTCAGGGCTCAACCATCACTCCAATGATTGAGAAAGCGAAGAAAGCACAAATCGATTTTGAAGAACAAAACAAAGTAGAATCAGAAAGTAAAGTGAATCAACAATCGCTTTCATCATAATTGAGAAGGGCTGGCAACAGCCCTTTTTTACATTACAGTCCTTACTGGGACGCGATTACACAGTTCCGACCATGCGCTTTTGCATGATAGAGGCATTCATCAGCCTGTTTCATCAATTGTTCGAGAGGTGTGTTAAGCTCCGACGGCTGCAATGTTGCCACGCCAATGCTAATGGTCATTTGTAACAGTTGCTGTTCATAGTGGACTTGCATGTTTTCCACAACGCTTCGTAATCGATTAGCCACGTCAAATGCTTCCTTTTCGCCTAATCCCGGTAACACAACGGCGAACTCTTCTCCTCCTAAACGACCGATAACATCTATTTCTCGTGTTGAGAGATCAGCCATCTTAACAAGTTCAACAAGAACCAAGTCACCAGCGGCATGACCATAGCTATCGTTGAATTTTTTAAAGTGATCGATATCTAGGATCATGATTGACAGTGGACAGCTCCAACGTTGACACGTTCTGATCGATTTTTCAGCTTGCTCGATAAAACTACGGCGATTAAATGCACCAGTAAGCGGATCGGTCGCAGCCAGATTACGCAACATGGCTTCGAGTTTTTTACGTTCACTGATATCGGTGATCGACATGATGATCATAGGTTTGCCTTCAAAAACCAAGCGACTGAAGGCCATCTCAATCGGAATATCTTTCTTTTCCGGCAGCATGAGTAACAAATCCGCACGGGTAATTTCCTGACTATCTTGTTCGTTAATGGTTTTTTGAATATAACGCTGGAATAACTCCCGGCTGCGCAAAGAGATAAAATCCATTGGATGGTGGGACAACACATCTTGCTCAGACATACCAAATAGGTGACAAATGAAATCATTCGTCATCAAAATATTCAATCGAAGATCGCAAATCAAAATACCAATAGGGGCTGAGTTTACGAGCTGCTGTAGCTGTTTTTCAGCACGTTTCGATTGTTGTAAACGCAGGTATTGCATCTCTTCGAGCTTTTTACGCAGGTAGATGTCTTGTAATACAAGCAGCCAACGGTGATTCCCAACGGCTGTAATGTTCGCCCTCACTCTATATTCGTTGTTGTTCAACTGAAATGCGATATCTTCGCTTCTTCCACCACGTGTTTGGTAGTTCTCAAGAAAAGCTTGAAACTCGCTAGATGCTTTGATGAAAGGGAGCTCAAAAATGCAATCCGTATTGGTATCAGGGCTAAGTAGTGGAGGGTCAAAATGACCAATTCGGACATCTCGAATAATGCCATCTCTGTCCATCCATAAACTCATGTCAGGCAAAGAGTCCAAAATCGAATTTAAGGTTTGATTGCGTTGATTGAGCTCATCACTACTGATATCTAGTGAACGCTCTAATATCGTGAGTTGCTCTGAGAAGGATTGATAGCCAGACTCCACCAACTCAACCAACAATTGAATTTTAGGGTCATCGGGAAGACCTTGCGGAAATACTTTTCTGAGCTGTCGCTGCAGTAAGCGATGCATACTACATTTCCGACAGAGTAGTAATGGTCATGGTTTGATTATGCAGATCTGCGCTTCCTTCCTCCGAGCTAGGGGCAATCTCACCATAAGAGTAAAAACCGCATACCCGAGTATTTTCGCCTAACTCTTCGCTCACCGCCTCAACCTCGTCTTCAGCCAACTGCCTCAAGAGTAAGCGCCTTCCTACACAACTGATTAAGATGGCCAAGGCCGGGGATGAACTATCGTGATGACACAAACTCGCGGCATTACGTGCTCCCTCAATAAGCGATTCTGAACTGGCTCTCATCAATTTAGCAGTGACGCCTTTGGGTACATTACCCGCAAATGTTATCGATCCTTGTGTCTCATCAATCGCGAGTAAAGTACGCACAAGTTTTATCTCTTGACCAGGTACACTGATCTCTAGGGGAAATCGCAAACCGCTAGCGGGCAGTTCTTGTGCTAAGTCTCCTAAATACGTTTTGTATATAGACAAAGCATCCTGATCATCGAGCTCATAGAGAACATTATCGGTTGAACGTGTTACCTTTCTTTCCATGCCAAAAGGACACCAACCACCACGTGAACCATAACCCACCGACAATTGCTCACCATACAACCCTAACGCGACCACAAGCCCAGAACTGGATCGGTTTCCAAAAATTACAGTAGTCTGTTCAAACCGCTCACCATCGCCCGCTAAACCACCAGTCACTTTAATGTTTTTCGGCAAGACAGAATGAAAACCTTC
Organism: Vibrio vulnificus NBRC 15645 = ATCC 27562; assembly: GCF_002224265.1. Lineage (NCBI taxonomy): Bacteria > Pseudomonadati > Pseudomonadota > Gammaproteobacteria > Vibrionales > Vibrionaceae > Vibrio > Vibrio vulnificus. Next base: position 1,888,268 of record NZ_CP012881.1, on the reverse strand, counting down.
AACAAGATGGCCCCCGTTAATGAGCAATCCATCACTCAGAACAAAGACGTGTTTTAAATTATCCTTGTGAGAAGATAACTCCTGACCTAACTGAACTCCGATGTTGAAACTTGTTCTCACTCCTTCTTCGATGTGTGCACTCGCTAGATGAATTGTCGACTTTTCAAATAGTATGATGGTTGCAACGACAGCATTTTCAAGAATCGTATTGTCAATAATTTCTCCTGCTGTGCTACAACCTATGACTTGGGAGTGGGGCATCTTTGCACTTAACTGCACAAGCGACGCATCACTCGCTCGTCCAAACACGATGATTAATGTATTTATGCTATCTAGTTGGCTAGAGGAAGATAAACCTTGCCAATGACCTTCTTGCCATACAATTTGCTCAATCTTCATGATGCGCCCCCATCCCTTTAAATTAAAGTTAGTTGCTTTTGCCTATCATTCAAGAGCAAATACGGAGGGTGGAATAAAATAAGCAAACAAGAGAGGAGCTTGCAGAAGCAAAGAGGGGGCGAAAGGAAATATGGGGTCGATGATATAGTCACCAACAACAGAAGTTTACATACTCTAAAATAGGATATGAAAAAGGCTCTGAACTTTCGTTCAGAGCCTTAAATATGGCAGGGGTGGAGAGATTCGAACTCCCAACACGCGGATTTGGAATCCGCTGCTCTGCCAATTGGAGCTACACCCCTAAATTTTACTTATATCTAAAAAAACCCCGCTAATCAGCGAGGTTTCTAAATAAGTGGCGGAGCGGACGGGACTCGAACCCGCGACCCCCGGCGTGACAGGCCGGTATTCTAACCAACTGAACTACCGCTCCGCACTGGTTAGACCTAAGTCTAAATTAAAAGCCTGGCGATGTTCTACTCTCACATGGGGAAACCCCACACTACCATCGACGCTATTTCGTTTCACTTCTGAGTTCGGAATGGGTTCAGGTGGGTCCAAAACGCTATGGTCGCCAAGCAAATTCTTAAAATTCGGAAAGCTGTTTGCGTTCTCTACACATTCAAATTCGTTCTTGCTTTGAGTCCATCAAAACCCTTTGGGTGTTGTATGGTTAAGCCTCACGGGCAATTAGTACAGGTTAGCTCAACGCCTCACAGCGCTTACACACCCTGCCTATCAACGTTCTAGTCTCGAACAACCCTTCAGGATACTTAAAGTATCAGGGAAGACTCATCTCAGGGCTCGCTTCCCGCTTAGATGCTTTCAGCGGTTATCGATTCCGAACTTAGCTACCGGGCAATGCGTCTGGCGACACAACCCGAACACCAGAGGTTCGTCCACTCCGGTCCTCTCGTACTAGGAGCAGCCCCCTTCAATCTTCCAACGCCCACGGCAGATAGGGACCGAACTGTCTCACGACGTTCTAAACCCAGCTCGCGTACCACTTTAAATGGCGAACAGCCATACCCTTGGGACCGACTTCAGCCCCAGGATGTGATGAGCCGACATCGAGGTGCCAAACACCGCCGTCGATATGAACTCTTGGGCGGTATCAGCCTGTTATCCCCGGAGTACCTTTTATCCGTTGAGCGATGGCCCTTCCATTCAGAACCACCGGATCACTATGACCTGCTTTCGCACCTGCTCGAACCGTCATTCTCGCAGTTAAGCGGGCTTATGCCATTGCACTAACCTCACGATGTCCAACCGTGATTAGCCCACCTTCGTGCTCCTCCGTTACTCTTTGGGAGGAGACCGCCCCAGTCAAACTACCCACCAGGCACTGTCCGCAACCCCGATTAGGGGCCAACGTTAGAACATCAAACATACAAGGGTGGTATTTCAAGGACGGCTCCAACGCAACTGGCGTCACGTCTTCAAAGCCTCCCACCTATCCTACACATGTAGGTTCAATGTTCAGTGCCAAGCTGTAGTAAAGGTTCACGGGGTCTTTCCGTCTAGCCGCGGGTACACTGCATCTTCACAGCGATTTCAATTTCACTGAGTCTCGGGTGGAGACAGCGTGGCCATCATTACGCCATTCGTGCAGGTCGGAACTTACCCGACAAGGAATTTCGCTACCTTAGGACCGTTATAGTTACGGCCGCCGTTTACCGGGGCTTCGATCAAGAGCTTCGCTTACGCTAACCCCATCAATTAACCTTCCGGCACCGGGCAGGCGTCACACCGTATACGTCATCTTACGATTTTGCACAGTGCTGTGTTTTTAATAAACAGTTGCAGCCACCTGGTATCTGCGACTCTCGTCAGCTCCATCCGCAAGGGACTTCACCATCAAGAGCGTACCTTCTCCCGAAGTTACGGTACCATTTTGCCTAGTTCCTTCACCCGAGTTCTCTCAAGCGCCTTGGTATTCTCTACCCGACCACCTGTGTCGGTTTGGGGTACGATTCCTTACAATCTGAAGCTTAGAGGCTTTTCCTGGAAGCATGGCATCAATGACTTCACTACCGTAGTAGCTCGACGTCGTGTCTCAGCCTTAAGAGTGTCCGGATTTACCTAAACACTCAGCCTACGCACTTGAACCTGGACAACCGTCGCCAGGCCCACCTAGCCTTCTCCGTCCCCCATCGCAATTGTAAGAAGTACGGGAATATTAACCCGTTTCCCATCGACTACGCTTTTCAGCCTCGCCTTAGGGGTCGACTTACCCTGCCCCGATTAACGTTGGACAGGAACCCTTGGTCTTCCGGCGGGGAGGTTTTTCACCCCCCTTGTCGTTACTCATGTCAGCATTCGCACTTCTGATACCTCCAGCATGCTTTACAACACACCTTCAACGGCTTACAGAACGCTCCCCTACCCAATGTTCATAGAACATTGCCGCAGCTTCGGTTTACAACTTAGCCCCGTTACATCTTCCGCGCAGGCCGACTCGACTAGTGAGCTATTACGCTTTCTTTAAATGATGGCTGCTTCTAAGCCAACATCCTAGCTGTCTAAGCCTTCCCACATCGTTTCCCACTTAGCTGTAATTTGGGACCTTAGCTGGCGGTCTGGGTTGTTTCCCTCTCCACGACGGACGTTAGCACCCGCCGTGTGTCTCCCGGATAGTACTTACTGGTATTCGGAGTTTGCAAAGGGTTGGTAAGTCGGGATGACCCCCTAGCCTTAACAGTGCTCTACCCCCAGTAGTATTCGTCCGAGGCGCTACCTAAATAGCTTTCGGGGAGAACCAGCTATCTCCGAGTTTGATTGGCCTTTCACCCCTAGCCACAAGTCATCCGCTAATTTTTCAACATTAGTCGGTTCGGTCCTCCAGTTGATGTTACTCAACCTTCAACCTGCCCATGGCTAGATCACTCGGTTTCGGGTCTATATCCAGAGACTATGGCGCCCAGTTAAGACTCGGTTTCCCTACGGCTCCCCTAGATGGTTAACCTTGCCACTGAATATAAGTCGCTGACCCATTATACAAAAGGTACGCAGTCACACCACGAAGGTGCTCCTACTGCTTGTACGTACACGGTTTCAGGTTCTATTTCACTCCCCTCACAGGGGTTCTTTTCGCCTTTCCCTCACGGTACTGGTTCACTATCGGTCAGTCAGGAGTATTTAGCCTTGGAGGATGGTCCCCCCATATTCAGACAGGATAACACGTGTCCCGCCCTACTCGATTTCACTGAACATGCATCGTCAACTACGGGACTATCACCCTGTATCGTCGGACTTTCCAGACCGTTCGTCTAACACATGTAAAGCTTAAGGGCTAATCCAATTTCGCTCGCCGCTACTTTCGGAATCTCGGTTGATTTCTTTTCCTCGGGGTACTTAGATGTTTCAGTTCTCCCGGTTCGCTTCATTGAGCTATGTATTCACTCAATGATACTGGCTTATGCCAGTGGGTTTCCCCATTCGGAAATCGTAGACTCAAGTGGCTGTTACTGCCTCATCTACGCTTATCGCAAGTTACTACGTCCTTCATCGCCTCTGACTGCCAAGGCATCCACCGTGTACGCTTAGTCACTTAACCATACAACCCCAAAGGGTCTTTGTTAAACAACCAAAGTTGCTATCTCATTATTTGAATGAGCGAGATAGCGTTGATTTTGCCGGACTCAATTTCGAATAGTCACTAAAGTGACCTTCCCAAGAACACTTGAATGTGTTTGTTGGTGTTTGTCTTAAAGACAAACATTGAGAACTTTACAAACAACAATAAATTGTTGTTTTGTCAGCTTTCCAAATTGTTAAAGAGCAATGCAATTCTCTATGAGAAACACACTTTTTAAAGACTTTCAGCGTCGAAAAATCAACCACAGACATAAAGAAGGTGGTTTTCATTAAGAAACACTAAAAATATTTAAAGAGTGGTGGGCGATACCGGGTTCGAACCAGTGACCCCCTGCTTGTAAGGCAGGTGCTCTCCCAACTGAGCTAATCGCCCATTGCGTTCAAGAATGGTGGAGCTATGCGGGATCGAACCGCAGACCTCCTGCGTGCAAGGCAGGCGCTCTCCCAGCTGAGCTATAGCCCCAACTCTTGAAGTAATGGTGGGTCGTGCAGGATTCGAACCTGCGACCAATTGATTAAAAGTCAACTGCTCTACCGACTGAGCTAACGACCCATGGTATCCCGTAGGGGAGTCGAACCCCTGTTACCGCCGTGAAAGGGCGGTGTCCTAGGCCTCTAGACGAACGGGACACTAAGATACTCTAAACTTTCTAAACCATATCAATCTGTGTGAACACTCATCGCAATAATCATCGTATAAGGAGGTGATCCAGCGCCAGGTTCCCCTAGCGCTACCTTGTTACGACTTCACCCCAGTCATGAACCACAAAGTGGTGAGCGTCCTCCCGAAGGTTAAACTACCCACTTCTTTTGCAGCCCACTCCCATGGTGTGACGGGCGGTGTGTACAAGGCCCGGGAACGTATTCACCGTGGCATTCTGATCCACGATTACTAGCGATTCCGACTTCATGGAGTCGAGTTGCAGACTCCAATCCGGACTACGACGCACTTTTTGGGATTCGCTCACTTTCGCAAGTTGGCCGCCCTCTGTATGCGCCATTGTAGCACGTGTGTAGCCCTACTCGTAAGGGCCATGATGACTTGACGTCGTCCCCACCTTCCTCCGGTTTATCACCGGCAGTCTCCCTGGAGTTCCCGACATTACTCGCTGGCAAACAAGGATAAGGGTTGCGCTCGTTGCGGGACTTAACCCAACATTTCACAACACGAGCTGACGACAGCCATGCAGCACCTGTCTCAGAGTTCCCGAAGGCACTCCAGCGTCTCCGCTAGATTCTCTGGATGTCAAGAGTAGGTAAGGTTCTTCGCGTTGCATCGAATTAAACCACATGCTCCACCGCTTGTGCGGGCCCCCGTCAATTCATTTGAGTTTTAATCTTGCGACCGTACTCCCCAGGCGGTCTACTTAACGCGTTAGCTCCGAAAGCCACGGCTCAAGGCCACAACCTCCAAGTAGACATCGTTTACAGCGTGGACTACCAGGGTATCTAATCCTGTTTGCTCCCCACGCTTTCGCATCTGAGTGTCAGTATCTGTCCAGGGGGCCGCCTTCGCCACCGGTATTCCTTCAGATCTCTACGCATTTCACCGCTACACCTGAAATTCTACCCCCCTCTACAGTACTCTAGTCTGCCAGTTTCAAATGCAGTTCCGAGGTTGAGCCCCGGGCTTTCACATCTGACTTAACAAACCACCTGCATGCGCTTTACGCCCAGTAATTCCGATTAACGCTCGCACCCTCCGTATTACCGCGGCTGCTGGCACGGAGTTAGCCGGTGCTTCTTCTGTCGCTAACGTCAAATGATAGTGCTATTAACACTACCACCTTCCTCACGACTGAAAGTGCTTTACAACCCGAAGGCCTTCTTCACACACGCGGCATGGCTGCATCAGGCTTGCGCCCATTGTGCAATATTCCCCACTGCTGCCTCCCGTAGGAGTCTGGACCGTGTCTCAGTTCCAGTGTGGCTGATCATCCTCTCAGACCAGCTAGGGATCGTCGCCTTGGTGAGCCCTTACCTCACCAACTAGCTAATCCCACCTGGGCATATCCTGACGCGAGAGGCCCGAAGGTCCCCCTCTTTGAGCCGAAGCTATCATGCGGTATTAGCCATCGTTTCCAATGGTTATCCCCCACATCAGGGCAATTTCCCAGGCATTACTCACCCGTCCGCCGCTCGCCACCCGAGAAACAAGTTTCTCTGTGCTGCCGCTCGACTTGCATGTGTTAGGCCTGCCGCCAGCGTTCAATCTGAGCCATGATCAAACTCTTCAATTAAAAGTTTTTTGAAGTTTCGCTTCGGCTCAATGAATACTGAATAAATTGACTGTGCCGATACTTAGTATCGTTTTGGTCACTCAGTTCATTGATAAATCTTTTGGATTATCATCAACGAGTGCCCACACAGATTGATAGGTTTATATTGTTAAAGAGCTTTGCTTTCAGCGCCTTAGCACTTAAGCGAGGTGCGTATAATACGCGATTGACTCTGTAAGTCAACATAAAACTCTAAGCTTTTTGCTTAAAACTTTATGGTGACTCGTCTAATTAAAGACAAGTCGAATTAAAAGCCTGGCGATGTTCTACTCTCACATGGGGAAACCCCACACTACCATCGACGCTATTTCGTTTCACTTCTGAGTTCGGAATGGGTTCAGGTGGGTCCAAAACGCTATGGTCGCCAAGCAAATTCTTAAAATTCGGAAAGCTGTTTGCGTTCTCTACACATTCAATTCGTTCTTGCTTTGAGTCCATCAAAACCCTTTGGGTGTTGCATGGTTAAGCCTCACGGGCAATTAGTACAGGTTAGCTCAACGCCTCACAGCGCTTACACACCCTGCCTATCAACGTTCTAGTCTCGAACAACCCTTCAGGATACTTAAAGTATCAGGGAAGACTCATCTCAGGGCTCGCTTCCCGCTTAGATGCTTTCAGCGGTTATCGATTCCGAACTTAGCTACCGGGCAATGCGTCTGGCGACACAACCCGAACACCAGAGGTTCGTCCACTCCGGTCCTCTCGTACTAGGAGCAGCCCCCTTCAATCTTCCAACGCCCACGGCAGATAGGGACCGAACTGTCTCACGACGTTCTAAACCCAGCTCGCGTACCACTTTAAATGGCGAACAGCCATACCCTTGGGACCGACTTCAGCCCCAGGATGTGATGAGCCGACATCGAGGTGCCAAACACCGCCGTCGATATGAACTCTTGGGCGGTATCAGCCTGTTATCCCCGGAGTACCTTTTATCCGTTGAGCGATGGCCCTTCCATTCAGAACCACCGGATCACTATGACCTGCTTTCGCACCTGCTCGAACCGTCATTCTCGCAGTTAAGCGGGCTTATGCCATTGCACTAACCTCACGATGTCCAACCGTGATTAGCCCACCTTCGTGCTCCTCCGTTACTCTTTGGGAGGAGACCGCCCCAGTCAAACTACCCACCAGGCACTGTCCGCAACCCCGATTAGGGGCCAACGTTAGAACATCAAACATACAAGGGTGGTATTTCAAGGACGGCTCCAACGCAACTGGCGTCACGTCTTCAAAGCCTCCCACCTATCCTACACATGTAGGTTCAATGTTCAGTGCCAAGCTGTAGTAAAGGTTCACGGGGTCTTTCCGTCTAGCCGCGGGTACACTGCATCTTCACAGCGATTTCAATTTCACTGAGTCTCGGGTGGAGACAGCGTGGCCATCATTACGCCATTCGTGCAGGTCGGAACTTACCCGACAAGGAATTTCGCTACCTTAGGACCGTTATAGTTACGGCCGCCGTTTACCGGGGCTTCGATCAAGAGCTTCGCTTACGCTAACCCCATCAATTAACCTTCCGGCACCGGGCAGGCGTCACACCGTATACGTCATCTTACGATTTTGCACAGTGCTGTGTTTTTAATAAACAGTTGCAGCCACCTGGTATCTGCGACTCTCGTCAGCTCCATCCGCAAGGGACTTCACCATCAAGAGCGTACCTTCTCCCGAAGTTACGGTACCATTTTGCCTAGTTCCTTCACCCGAGTTCTCTCAAGCGCCTTGGTATTCTCTACCCGACCACCTGTGTCGGTTTGGGGTACGATTCCTTACAATCTGAAGCTTAGAGGCTTTTCCTGGAAGCATGGCATCAATGACTTCACTACCGTAGTAGCTCGACGTCGTGTCTCAGCCTTAAGAGTGTCCGGATTTACCTAAACACTCAGCCTACGCACTTGAACCTGGACAACCGTCGCCAGGCCCACCTAGCCTTCTCCGTCCCCCCATCGCAATTGTAAGAAGTACGGGAATATTAACCCGTTTCCCATCGACTACGCTTTTCAGCCTCGCCTTAGGGGTCGACTTACCCTGCCCCGATTAACGTTGGACAGGAACCCTTGGTCTTCCGGCGGGGAGGTTTTTCACCCCCCTTGTCGTTACTCATGTCAGCATTCGCACTTCTGATACCTCCAGCATGCTTTACAACACACCTTCAACGGCTTACAGAACGCTCCCCTACCCAATGTTCATAGAACATTGCCGCAGCTTCGGTTTACAACTTAGCCCCGTTACATCTTCCGCGCAGGCCGACTCGACTAGTGAGCTATTACGCTTTCTTTAAATGATGGCTGCTTCTAAGCCAACATCCTAGCTGTCTAAGCCTTCCCACATCGTTTCCCACTTAGCTGTAATTTGGGACCTTAGCTGGCGGTCTGGGTTGTTTCCCTCTCCACGACGGACGTTAGCACCCGCCGTGTGTCTCCCGGATAGTACTTACTGGTATTCGGAGTTTGCAAAGGGTTGGTAAGTCGGGATGACCCCCTAGCCTTAACAGTGCTCTACCCCCAGTAGTATTCGTCCGAGGCGCTACCTAAATAGCTTTCGGGGAGAACCAGCTATCTCCGAGTTTGATTGGCCTTTCACCCCTAGCCACAAGTCATCCGCTAATTTTTCAACATTAGTCGGTTCGGTCCTCCAGTTGATGTTACTCAACCTTCAACCTGCCCATGGCTAGATCACTCGGTTTCGGGTCTATATCCAGAGACTATGGCGCCCAGTTAAGACTCGGTTTCCCTACGGCTCCCCTAGATGGTTAACCTTGCCACTGAATATAAGTCGCTGACCCATTATACAAAAGGTACGCAGTCACACCACGAAGGTGCTCCTACTGCTTGTACGTACACGGTTTCAGGTTCTATTTCACTCCCCTCACAGGGGTTCTTTTCGCCTTTCCCTCACGGTACTGGTTCACTATCGGTCAGTCAGGAGTATTTAGCCTTGGAGGATGGTCCCCCCATATTCAGACAGGATAACACGTGTCCCGCCCTACTCGATTTCACTGAACATGCATCGTCAACTACGGGACTATCACCCTGTATCGTCGGACTTTCCAGACCGTTCGTCTAACACATGTAAAGCTTAAGGGCTAATCCAATTTCGCTCGCCGCTACTTTCGGAATCTCGGTTGATTTCTTTTCCTCGGGGTACTTAGATGTTTCAGTTCTCCCGGTTCGCTTCATTGAGCTATGTATTCACTCAATGATACTGGCTTATGCCAGTGGGTTTCCCCATTCGGAAATCGTAGACTCAAGTGGCTGTTACTGCCTCATCTACGCTTATCGCAAGTTACTACGTCCTTCATCGCCTCTGACTGCCAAGGCATCCACCGTGTACGCTTAGTCACTTAACCATACAACCCCAAAGGGTCTTTGTTAAACAACCAAAGTTGCTATCTCATTATTTGAATGAGCGAGATAGCGTTGATTTTGCCGGACTCAATTTCGAATAGTCACTTAAAAGTGACATTCCCAAGAACACTTGAATGTGTTTGTTGGTGTTTGTCTTAAAGACAAACATTGAGAACTTTACAAACAACAATAAATTGTTGTTTTGTCAGCTTTCCAAATTGTTAAAGAGCAGATTTTCTAATGAAAACCATTTTTAAAGATTCTTAAGGAAAAACCCTTAAAGATGGTGGAGCTATGCGGGATCGAACCGCAGACCTCCTGCGTGCAAGGCAGGCGCTCTCCCAGCTGAGCTATAACCCCATCGTTGAGTGGTGGGTCTGAGTGGACTCGAACCACCGACCTTACGCTTATCAGGCGTACGCTCTAACCACCTGAGCTACAGACCCACTAGATGCTCTAATCTAAACCGTATCAATCTGTGTGAACACTCATCGCAATAATCATCGTATAAGGAGGTGATCCAGCGCCAGGTTCCCCTAGCGCTACCTTGTTACGACTTCACCCCAGTCATGAACCACAAAGTGGTGAGCGTCCTCCCGAAGGTTAAACTACCCACTTCTTTTGCAGCCCACTCCCATGGTGTGACGGGCGGTGTGTACAAGGCCCGGGAACGTATTCACCGTGGCATTCTGATCCACGATTACTAGCGATTCCGACTTCATGGAGTCGAGTTGCAGACTCCAATCCGGACTACGACGCACTTTTTGGGATTCGCTCACTTTCGCAAGTTGGCCGCCCTCTGTATGCGCCATTGTAGCACGTGTGTAGCCCTACTCGTAAGGGCCATGATGACTTGACGTCGTCCCCACCTTCCTCCGGTTTATCACCGGCAGTCTCCCTGGAGTTCCCGACATTACTCGCTGGCAAACAAGGATAAGGGTTGCGCTCGTTGCGGGACTTAACCCAACATTTCACAACACGAGCTGACGACAGCCATGCAGCACCTGTCTCAGAGTTCCCGAAGGCACTCCAGCGTCTCCGCTAGATTCTCTGGATGTCAAGAGTAGGTAAGGTTCTTCGCGTTGCATCGAATTAAACCACATGCTCCACCGCTTGTGCGGGCCCCCGTCAATTCATTTGAGTTTTAATCTTGCGACCGTACTCCCCAGGCGGTCTACTTAACGCGTTAGCTCCGAAAGCCACGGCTCAAGGCCACAACCTCCAAGTAGACATCGTTTACAGCGTGGACTACCAGGGTATCTAATCCTGTTTGCTCCCCACGCTTTCGCATCTGAGTGTCAGTATCTGTCCAGGGGGCCGCCTTCGCCACCGGTATTCCTTCAGATCTCTACGCATTTCACCGCTACACCTGAAATTCTACCCCCCTCTACAGTACTCTAGTCTGCCAGTTTCAAATGCAGTTCCGAGGTTGAGCCCCGGGCTTTCACATCTGACTTAACAAACCACCTGCATGCGCTTTACGCCCAGTAATTCCGATTAACGCTCGCACCCTCCGTATTACCGCGGCTGCTGGCACGGAGTTAGCCGGTGCTTCTTCTGTCGCTAACGTCAAATGATAGTGCTATTAACACTACCACCTTCCTCACGACTGAAAGTGCTTTACAACCCGAAGGCCTTCTTCACACACGCGGCATGGCTGCATCAGGCTTGCGCCCATTGTGCAATATTCCCCACTGCTGCCTCCCGTAGGAGTCTGGACCGTGTCTCAGTTCCAGTGTGGCTGATCATCCTCTCAGACCAGCTAGGGATCGTCGCCTTGGTGAGCCCTTACCTCACCAACTAGCTAATCCCACCTGGGCATATCCTGACGCGAGAGGCCCGAAGGTCCCCCTCTTTGAGCCGAAGCTATCATGCGGTATTAGCCATCGTTTCCAATGGTTATCCCCCACATCAGGGCAATTTCCCAGGCATTACTCACCCGTCCGCCGCTCGCCACCCGAGAAACAAGTTTCTCTGTGCTGCCGCTCGACTTGCATGTGTTAGGCCTGCCGCCAGCGTTCAATCTGAGCCATGATCAAACTCTTCAATTAAAAGTTTTTTGAAGCTTTCGCTTCGGCTCAATGAATACTGAATAAATTGACTGTGCCGATACTTAGTATCGTTTTGGTCACTCAGTTCATTGATAAATCTTTTGGATTATCATCAACGAGTGCCCACACAGATTGATAGGTTTATATTGTTAAAGAGCTTTCTTCTTTTGCGAATCACATCACTTCGGAAGAGGCGGCCATTCTAGCGAGATAATTTTCAGTGTCAAACACTTTTTCAAAATTATTTCATTTTTCTTTCTGGCCTATCGAACAAGCTTGAAACCCTTGTGAGCCCTCGCCCTGTCGATGAGGTGGCATTATAGAGATCCCGCTCACATTGGCAAGTGTTATTTTGAGAAAATTGCAAAAACAAAGCTTAAACGAACAAAATCCATTCAAAGCGCCATTTATCCAACTTTACCCAAAACAAACCAACAAAATACCCACAAAGTTATCCACAAAGCCCGTTTTGCAGCTAAATAAAAGACCGCATCTGCGGCCTTTTAGCTTCTCTATTATTAAATACCAGAACCATCTTGTTCATTATCTTCTTCGTGAAGACCACACTCACGCTTCAAGCCAAAGAAACGAGTTTCTTCTTCACTCATCCCTGGCTCCCATTTTTGGGTTGTATGCGTATCCCCGACAGAAAGATAGCCCTGATCCCAAAGGGGGTGATATGAAAGACCGTGTTCTTTTAAATAGTAGTGTACGTCTTTGTTACTCCAATCCACTACAGGTAAAAACTTAAACACACCATTTTGTATCGAAAGAATAGGTAGACCGGCTCGGGATTGAGATTGCTCTCGACGTAACCCGGAAAACCAGGTTTTAACATTGAGCTCATTCAGTGCCCGACGCATAGGTTCGACTTTATTAAGCTTATTGTATTTCTCTATACCTTCTATACCTTGCTCCCACAGTTTGCCATATCGAGCTTCCTGCCAGTTTGCACTCTCATTCGCTCGGTATACTTTGAGATTTAGGTTTAGAGATTCAGTTAACTCATCAATAAATTGATACGTTTCAGGAAATAGGTAGCCCGTATCGGTCAAAATGACGGGAATATCGGCTTGCTGCTTCGATACCAAATGCAGCATGACAGCCGCTTGAATCCCAAAACTCGACGAAACAGCGTGTGCCCCTTCTAAATTTTGCAGAGCCCAAGCGACCCTATCGTGAGCTGACAGCATCTCTAACTCAACGTTGATTTCGGCAAGGCGGAGACTTTGCTCCGCCTTGGTTAACGTGAGCAATTCTGATAGCTGCAGCGTTGAAGCAACAGAATCAAGCATAGAAATCCCTTTTAGAAATGATGACCTCTTCAACAATGCCAGCACGTATAGTGAAATCACCAAAGCATTCGCCATCCAAACGCTCTTTCGCCCAACGGCCAACAAGCGCATCAATTTCATCTAATATTTGCGTGTCGGTGATGTTCTCTTTATACATCTTCGGCACTCGTGTACCACCACGGTTGCCACCAAGATGGAGATTGTAACGACCTGGCGCTTTACCAACTAAGCCGATTTCCGCCAACATTGCACGGCCACAACCATTCGGACAGCCCGTGACTCGCAAAATGATGTTGTCTTCTTTATCTAGGCCATGCTTGTCCAGAATACCTTCTACATCGGTAACAAACTGAGGCAGGAAGCGCTCTGCTTCCGCCATTGCTAGCGGGCAGGTAGGGAATGCCACACACGCCATCGAGTTCTTGCGCTGCTCGCTAACGCCGTCATCCATCAAACCGTGCTCACGCGCCAACTTCTCTATTTTGGCTTTGTTGCTCTTAGAGACACCAGCCACAATTAAGTTTTGGTTAGCGGTCATACGGAAATCACCTTTATGAATTTTAGCGATTTCTGCCACACCTGTTTTCAGGGGTTTGCCGGGATAATCGAGTAGACGACCATTCTCAATAAACAGGGTGAGATGGTGCTTACCATCAATCCCTTCAACCCAGCCAATGCGATCGCCGCGCTCAGTGAACTCATACGGACGACTGGTTTCAAACTTAATCCCAGCACGCTTTTCCACTTCCGCTTTAAAGACATCTGTACCCACACGGTCCAAAGTGTACTTGGTTTTGGCATTTTTACGATTCGAGCGGTTACCCCAATCGCGTTGCGTCGTGACGACAGCAGCAGCCACATCCAGTGTTTTCTCTAGCGGAATGTAGCCAAAATCATCAGCACGACGTGGGTAAGTCGACGTATCACCATGTGTCATCGCCAAACCACCGCCCACCAACACGTTAAAGCCAATCAATTTGCCATTTTCAGCAATCGCGACAAAGTTAAGATCATTGGCATGAACGTCCACATCATTTTGTGGAGGGATCACGACGGTCGTTTTAAACTTACGCGGTAAGTAGGTTTTACCTAGGATCGGCTCATCATCTTCCGTGGTTTCCACTTTTTCACCATCTAACCAAATCTCTGCATACGCTTTGGTTTTAGGCAGCAAATGCTCACTGATTTTTTTCGCCCATTCGTAGGCTTCTTGATGAAGTTCCGATTCAACCGGGTTGGTTGTACACAACACATTACGGTTAACATCACCCGCCGTCGCAATCGAATCAATACCAATGCTATTTAGTGTCTGATGCATTAGCTTGATGTTCGGCTTAAGTACACCGTGAAACTGGAACGTTTGACGCGTGGTCAGACGAATACTGCCATAAAGCGAGTGCTCGGTAGCAAACTTGTCAATCGCTAACCATTGTTTGGGCGTAATGATACCACCCGGCATACGTGCACGTAGCATCACGTTATGTAGAGGCTCAAGTTTCTGTTTTGCGCGCTCGTTACGAATATCACGGTCATCCTGCTGATACATACCGTGGAAGCGAATCAACTGGAAGTTATCCGCGGTAAATCCGCCTGTGATTCGGTCTTGTAGATCCTGCTCTATCGTGCCACGTAGGAAGTTACTCTGCGTTTTAAGACGTTCGTTATCAGACAACTTTCCTAATTCTTCGCCTAATACAATCTGCTTATTATTTTCAATAGAAAAAGTCATTAGTACACATCCCTTTGATAACGTTTTGCTTTACGTAAGTCGTTAATAAATTCTTCTGCGTCATCGCGTGACATCTTACCTTCTTGTTCTGCCACAGCGACGAATGCCTGATGAACATCTTTTGCCATTCGGTTCGCATCGCCACAGACATAGAGATAGGCGCCTTCTTGAATCCACTGCCATACTTGCGCTGCATTTTCTAAGATGCGTTGCTGTACATAGACTTTCTCTGCTTGGTCACGACTAAAAGCGACATCGAGTTTTGTCAGCAGGCCAGATTTCAGATACTTCTGCCACTCAACCTGGTAGAGGAAATCTTGTGTAAAGGTACGATCACCAAAGAACAACCAGTTTTTGCCTTCAGCACCGCGGTTATCACGCTCTTGGATGAAACTGCGGAAAGGCGCAATACCCGTACCAGGTCCAACCATGATGACTGGGACATTATCGTCTACTGGCAACTTGAAGTTATTGTTGTTCTCTACAAAGATGTTTACTTGCTCACCTTCTTCTAGACGTTGGGCTAAATAACTGGAGGCTCCACCAAAGCGTTGTTCGCCTTTGAACTCATACTCTACTAGCCCTACTGTAAGATGGACTTCTTCATCCACTTCCGTTTGGCTCGAGGCAATGGAGTACAGCCTTGGAGTAAGGCGACGCAGTAGTCCCACCAACTCCTCTGCCGTAAGTTTGGTTTGCTTTTCCGCTAACAGATCCACAAGCTGCGTATTACCTGCGTACTCGCGCAGCTTGTCTTTCTCTTCCACCAGTTTTAGCAGCTTTTTGCTACCGGAAAGCAGGGCAAACTTTTCCACTTGTTGAGGATTAGAAGAGGTAATTTCAAACTTACTCACCAAAGCACTGTGAATAGAGAGACTTTCACCGTCCACATCAATGCTTTCTACTCCAGATAATCCCACTTTGGCTAGCACTTGATTGGCTAACTCACCACTGTTCTCAAACCACACCCCTAAGGCATCTCCCGGCTGATAAGTGATGCCTGAGCCAGCGAGATCGATTTCTACATGACGAACGTCTTTACCAGAATCTCGGCCTGTGATTTTTTGGCTGGTCAGTAGCGTCGCAGCATAAGGGTTTTGCTTAGTATAGAGAGCATGTCCTGCTGCCAATTGCGCGACTGGCAATTGAACCACGTCAGCTTCAACTCCCGCAGACAACGCATCCTTTACTTTTTCTAGCGCCTGTTTACGCCACTGTGCTGCCGATGCATCATAATCAACATCACAATCGACACGCTCGATGAATGGCGTCGCACCCAGCTTGGTAAGATAGGCATCGAAATCTTTGCCCGTCTGACAGAAAAACTCGTAACTTGAGTCACCTAAACCAATCACACCGTATTGTAGGTTTGGCAACTTCGGTGCTTTCTTCGATTGCAAGAACTCATGCAATTCGATGGCATTATCTGGCGCTTCACCTTCACCATTGGTGGACGCGACAATAATGACATGAGTTTCATTGGCTAAGTTTTTACCTTTGTAATCGCTCGCGTCAAATAACTGAACAGCAATACCTTCTGCTTTGGCCTCTTGTTCCAGCGCTTCAGCAACCCCTTTGGCGTTGCCGGTTTGAGACGCAAAGATAATCGTCAGTTTTCCTGCGGGTTTAGCAGCCACAGCCGAAACCGCTTGAGCGATAGGCGTGACAGCGGATGGCGCGGCACTTTGCGACAATCCCCAAAAGTAGCCACTCACCCAAGCCAATTGCTGCGGTGATAAATCTGAAATCTGCTGTAATAGATTAATTTGTTGATCGTTGAGTGGGCTAGCTAAGCCAGCCAATCCTGATGGAGTAGTGTTTCCTGATGACACTTTCTTTTGAGAAGACATAGTCACGACATCCCTATTCATTGCGTGACGATAGATTAACCACTCTTTTTAATAACAAGAAAGAATAGAAGTGAATGTTTTATAACTTTTTGGAAGTAAGCAAAGCCTGAGAGATCAGCGGGTTTCCACTCTGACTTGTTGAAAGCCGACCGCCATTGCGGATTTGGACGCTTCATCAAGATCTTGATACTGGCACTCTTCGCCATGGCTGTCTGTCAGCAAAACAAAGCCACCTCTCGCATGGCGAAACTCCACCACCCACGCCCCCTCCTGTATTGAAGGTTCAATGATCGCCTCAACCAACTGCTTCTCTCGATATAAGTTTCTTAACTCGGTAATGGTCATACACGGTCCCTGTCTGACTTTTGATGATGACATCAATAAGCATGGACGAATTTGCCACCAATGCGAATTATTTGCCGAGTTTTATAGATAAGAGATATAAAAAAAGGCCGCTTATAACTTAGCGGCCTTTTCAAATTCTCATTGGTGATTAAAAGCGATATTGCGCGCCTAAAAACCAGCCATGGGCGAAGATAAATGATTTACCCAAAGAGGAAGCAAAAGCATCGGCTTCCAAGTCAATCACGCGGTAACCCGCACGTAAAGCCACTTCCGACCCCTCAAAAGGCAATCGATACTGCATGCCTGCCATCAAATCTGTACTCTTGATGCCTTTGTTGTTACCAAAGTTCATCTCACCAATCACATCAAAATTGGTTTTTGGTACGTTAATTTCACCGTAGCCATACCAAGCCCAAATCATCTCATCAAACGAAGACTCGCCTGCGGCTAAGTCCGCAACATTGAGATACTTGGTGTTGCTCAAATCGCTGAAGGTGATACCCGCATCAAAGTGCATCAAATCGTGCTCAAGCAAATTAAAGTAAAGCGTTAGATCCAGCTTATCGAATGCCATGTAATCGGCATCAACCGAAGTGTAACGCACACGCATGTCTGGCAAATATTTTACTTCATGCTCAATCGATGCGTAATAGGTCCCAGTGGCGGCACGATCACGGTCAACTTCATTGACTTTCGTTTTCACATTCCAAAATTCGGCGCCTACCGTGGTTTCCACACTGGCTTGGCAGGTCGCAGAAAACAGGCCTAATGGTGCCAATAGTGCACAAATGGTAGCGATTTTATTACGCATGAGAGTAATACTCCGATTTTACTGAGTTAACCTTGGATGAGCTGAGCGGCGATCCTATCACAATCTCAGCTCACACACTCAACAAAATCCGCTCCAATTACGATTTGTATCTGGGCTGCGCGACCACATGCTTAAAAAACCAGATAGCCACGGCGATAACAATTAACCAAGGCAATAACTTCAAAACAAACCCAAGCATACCGAGCAAAATCATCACCACCAGCGCAATACCTGTTGCAGCAAACACCGTCATCATTGTAATCCCCGTCACCAACAAGGTTGCTGCGAAAACCAAAACAAAAATCAGCTCTAACATCATCTATCTCCTTTGTTTTCTTGTAAGGAGCAGAATCTGTACCAACTTTTAAAAATTAAGTAACCATATAAAAAATAAAGAAAAAGCCCTTAAGCATAAAAGCTAAGGGCTTCAAGATAAAGAGTGGATTGGTAATTTTTACCACCTAGTGGTGAAATTTACACATCCAGTTCTTGCGGTATTTTGGCTAAAGCCTGCTGTAACACCTCAATACCAGAGCCTGGCTTGTGAGCATTCTCACTGATATGACGACGCCATTGACGTGCACCTGGCATGTTTTGGAATAGCCCTAGCATGTGACGAGTCATATGACCAAGGTAAGCACCATTGGTAAGCTGCTGCTCGATGTAAGGATACATTTCTTCCACGATCTGACGTCGCTTCTTAATTGGCGATTGGCTACCAAACAACTCTTGGTCCACTGACGCGAGTAAGTAAGGACTTTGATACGCTTCACGACCGATCATCACGCCATCTAGATGCTGTAGGTGTTCTTTCGCTTCTTCTAAGGATTTCACGCCACCGTTAATTGCAATTGTCAAATGCGAAAAGTCTTTCTTCAGTTGGTAAGCTCGTGGGTAATCCAGTGGTGGGATCTCACGGTTTTCTTTCGGGCTTAGACCACTCAGCCATGCTTTACGCGCATGGATAGTAAACTGTTCGCAGCCACCTTTTTCAGAAACCATGGAGACAAAGTCAGTGAGAAACTCGTAAGAGTCTTGGTCATCGATACCAATACGGGTTTTCACCGTCACCGGAATATCGACGACCTCTTTCATTGCAGCGACACAATCCGCAACCAATTGAGGCTCAGCCATAAGACAAGCACCAAAACGTCCATTCTGGACGCGATCTGACGGGCAACCGACATTCAGGTTCACTTCGTCGTAGCCTCGCTCTGCTGCCAACTTGGCACAAATGGCGAGATCTTGAGGGTTTGAACCGCCCAACTGCAACGCGACAGGATGCTCTTCTTGGTTATAAGCAAGAAAGTCCCCTTTCCCATGAATAATCGCTCCAGTCGTAATCATTTCGGTATAGAGCAAGGTTTCTTTCGTCATCAAGCGATGAAAGTAACGACAATGGCGATCGGTCCAATCGAGCATAGGAGCGACAGAAAGACGACAAGAGTGAGTCATAAGTATTTACCTTAACAACAAAGGAGCCGAAGCAATCCGCATAAGTAACGGCGCAAAGTGCTGATATTTTGCACGGTTAATTATTCGGGTTGGCTTCATATCAAAATTTTGGTCCGATATTGTAATGGTTCATGTCGGGATGCGCTACACTCGCTTTACCTGAGTCAGGTTTCGTTTTATTGTTGGGCGAACACTGACCGTTTGTGACAAAGATAAAAGCTTATTTGGATTTTTATCGGTTTCTCAACGATCTTCGTATAGAAATAGTTTATTATTAAGAAAGTCCAATCATTATGGTGAAAGCTTTGGACCAGACACTAGTTGAGCAAATAGAAGGCATATGTTCGGCACGAGGAGTCCGACTGACTCCGCAACGTAAGCGAGTTTTTGAACTCATTTGTTCAAACTCAAGAGCCTCCAGCGCTTATGAATTACTGGAGCAGCTCAAGGAGAGCGAACCTCAAGCCAAACCTCCTACCGTCTATCGCGCTTTGGAATTTTTAATGGAGCAGGGCTTTATTCATCGGGTTGAATCGACCAACAGTTTTATCTCCTGCTGCTCTTGCAACGCGAACCAACATTTTTTCCAATTACTTATTTGTGATAAATGTGGGGATGTCGTTGAACTTCAGGATGATACACTGATATCCTTGTTGGCTAATAATGCTGAGAAATACGGCTTTAAATTGACCAATCAAGTGATCGAAACTCACGGTACCTGTAAAACTTGTCTCTCAGAGTGAAAGAATAAAGATATAGAAGAACGTTATGCGCGCTGAATTTGTAAACCCGTTTTTAGCATCTCTAATGAATGTTCTAAAAACGATGGCTTCACTGGAATTGAAGCCTCAGAAACCACGAATCAAAAAAGATGAGATTGCCCGTGGTGATGTTTCTGGCCTTATTGGTATGGTCGGGGCGCAAACACGCGGCTCGATGTCAATTACCTTTGATGAAGGGCTTGCGCTCGAAATCATGCAGAACATGCTGGGTGAGCGACCAAATGGATTGAATGAAGAAGTAACCGATATGGTGGGTGAAATCACCAATATGGTTACTGGTGGAGCAAAACGTATTCTCGCTGAAAGTGGCTTTGATTTTGATATGGCGACACCCGTTGTGGTCTCAGGCAAAGGACACACGATTCGCCACAAGTGCGAAGGCTCGATCATCATCATGCCGTTTTCCTCTCAGTGGGGTAACGCTTTCATCGAAATCTGTTTCGAATAATCAATAAATGAAAGGTTGGCTTGGTCCAACCTTTTTTGTTTCGCTATTACGAACATAAAAAAGGTCAGCAAACGCTGACCTTTGTTTTTCTATTCGCACATTACGCTTTGAACGCTTTAAATGCGTTGATAAGACCATTGGTTGAACTGTCGTGTGAGCTGATTTCAGAACCATCAGCAAGTTCAGGCAGGATTTGGTTTGCCAGTTGCTTACCTAGCTCCACACCCCATTGGTCAAAGCTGAAGATGTTCCAAATCACGCCTTGAACAAAGATTTTGTGCTCGTACATGGCGATCAGGTTACCCAGTGTGCGAGGCGTGATTTGCTTAACCAAGATAGAGTTGGTTGGACGGTTACCTTCAAATACCTTGAATGGGGCAATCGCCGCCACTTCTTCTGCATTTTTACCGGCTTTAACCAATTCCGCTTTGACGGTTTCTTCATCTTTACCAAATGCCAATGCTTCTGTTTGTGCAAAGAAGTTCGACATCAGTTTCTGGTGGTGGTCACCAGCTGGGTTGTGGCTCACAGCCGGTGCAATGAAGTCACAAGGAATCAACTTGGTGCCTTGGTGAATCAGTTGGTAAAACGCGTGCTGACCGTTAGTACCAGGCTCACCCCAGATGATTGGACCGGTTTGGTAAGTCACTGGGTTGCCATTGCGGTCAACGTATTTACCGTTCGACTCCATGTTACCTTGCTGGAAGTACGCCGCGAAGCGGTGCATGTACTGGTCGTAAGGTAGAATGGCTTCTGACTCAGCGCCATGGAAGTTGTTGTACCAAATACCAATCAGAGCAAGAATCACAGGAATGTTGCTTTCTAGCTCTGTAGAGACGAAATGGTTGTCCATCTCGTGAGCACCCTCTAGAAGCTCAACAAAGTTGTCGTAACCGACAGCAAGTGCAATTGAAAGACCGATGGCTGACCATAGAGAGTAACGACCACCAACCCAATCCCAGAACTCAAACATGTTGTCAGTATCAATACCGAACTCAGATACCGCTGGAGCATTAGTAGAAAGTGCCGCAAAGTGCTTAGCAACGTGTGCTTGATCGCCAGCCGTAGCTAGGAACCAATCACGTGCAGTGTGAGCGTTTGTCATGGTTTCTTGCGTCGTGAACGTCTTAGACGCAATCAAGAAGAGTGTTGTCTCAGGATCGACTTTCTTCAGTGTTTCAACGATGTGAGTACCATCAACGTTAGATACGAAGTGTAAGTTTAGGTGGTTTTTGTATGGTGCAAGCGCTTCCGTCACCATGTAAGGACCTAGGTCTGAACCGCCAATGCCGATGTTGACGATATCTGTGATCGCTTTACCTGTATAACCTTTCCATTCACCGCCAATAACACGCTCAGTGAATGATTTAATTTTCTCTAACACTGCGTTTACCGCTGGCATAACGTCTTCACCATCAACCAGGACTGGCTGGTTTGAGCGATTACGTAGCGCCGTATGCAGCACCGCGCGACCTTCCGTTTGGTTGATCGCTTCACCACTGAACATTGCTTTAATAGCAGCACTTAGTTCCGTTTCTTTCGCTAGTGCGAATAGGTGTTTTAACGTTTCGTCGTTGATAAGGTTCTTTGAGTAATCGACAAGAATATCACTGCCAAAACGTGCTGAGAACTTATCAAAACGCGCTGCGTCTTGAGCGAAAAGATCTTTCAGATCCATATCTTGTGCAGATTCAAAATGCGCTGTCAGCGCGTTCCAAGCTTGTGTTTGCGTTGGATTAATAGTTTTCAACATGGTATTTATCCCGATGTTACAGTAGGTTCCATTCCATACAGTCTAGCGAAAACTGGTGGAATCCCCGATTTAGCAAAAAATAATTGTGATTGTCGACTGCACTCTCGCGCAAGACAACCTTAAGTTTGTAATTTTTTTTCAGAGTGCAATTATGACGCACTCGTGCTGCGCGCTCTTTGAGTTAAGTCACGTAAACCGTTTCTGTTTTGAGCAAGCCACTTAGCATGATGGCTCACTATAGTGTGTTGTCTCTCTAATACGCTGCAACCAAAGATAGCGTTGAATTATCCATTTGCCAAATAGATTATAAGGAATGAGATATGTGGTATCAGAAGTGTTTAACCCTACCCGCCCGAAAGCGTGGATTTCATCTGATCACTGATGAAATTGAACAACAATTACCAGAATTATCAAAATTGTCCGTTGGTTTGTTACATCTTTTTATCCAACATACCTCAGCCAGTTTAACCATCAATGAGAACGCAGACCCCACCGTTCGACATGATATGGAGCAACACTTTAATCGCTTTGTTCCTGAAAGGGCCACTTACTATCAGCATGATTATGAAGGCGATGATGATATGCCCGCCCACATAAAAGCCTCGACATTAGGATGCCATCTCACTATTCCTATCTCTCAGGGGCGTTTAGCGTTAGGCACTTGGCAGGGGATCTACTTAGGCGAACATCGAGATCATGGTGGACAACGGCGTATAATGGCCACGCTCTATGGGGAATAAAAAACAAGCCGAGCAACTAGCTCGGCTTGAGTCATCATAAGAGGTGACAAACGTTAAAATGGCTGGTTGACCATTACACGAAAAAGGCTCTCTTCACTTCCCCATGCCATTTCGGCTCGCACCACAATGCCTTCCACTTGAAAACGCACCGCGCCACCGGCGCTCCACTGCATATCGCTGTGCAACTCGGAGAAACTACTTTCGTCGCTCACTCGTCCCATATCGACAAAAGCGACCCATTGCCACCAAGGGATATCGTAGATATTCAGCACTGGAATATCATCCAAAGGTTGCCATTTGGGTAAAACGCGGTACTCCGCGCTGTAGTTGATGGCCGATTTGCCATGGAAGCGCCCTGAGGAGAAACTTCTCAATCGGTATAAACCGCCTAGACTCACCTGATCAAACTCTGGCGGTCTTTGGCATGTTTGAGTATTACAATTATTCCAAGTAGGCGTATCGGCAATATAAAAGTTAAACGCAAACACTTGTTGGTCGAGAAGATCATCGACACCACCTAGATTCCAAAAGCCACTACTGGAATACTCATATTTCAACCAATCGTTGTCATTACCCCAGTTTTCATCTGCGTAGGTGATATCCAGTCGAGTGCGGAAACCTTGAGTCGGGTTGCGAACATCATTTCGGTTATCCCAATCCAACTTCAAACTGAGCCCGGTAGAATCGCTATCTTGGCCAGCAATAGCATTAATTTCTCGAGAGGTATGAAACGGCTGAAACTCAATGGTGGTGATACCACTGCGATCTGGCGAGAAGCCTTTAATTTGCCGAGTGGGTTCTAATGCAGCACGCGCTCCACGAAACGCCGCATGCCCCCAAGGCACAATATAACGGAAGGAGAAACGCGTGATTGCTTCTTTACCTGTCGCTATCGTTCGATCGGCCGCTGTTGAATCATTACTGGCGTTGGCACCAAGGTAATAGTCGTAATCAACAAACTTCCCCTGATAGCTCTCCGCACCCAGCAACCAGAAATCACCCACTTGGTAATTTGATGCAGAAAGATAAGTGACATAGCTTCCTTTGTCAGAATAAAGCGCAGTCCCCAACACAGAAGCATTGGCTTGCCCTACGTGCTTTGCAAGTCCTGCAACACCCAGAGTATTACCCATGCTATCACTGACAAAATAGTAAGGAACTACGGCCGTGTCTGGAGACCAACTTGGCCAGCCATCAGCCCAAGTTGGCAGAGCACACAAGCCAGTTGCCGCAAGCACCAAGCGAAAAACAGGTTTTGATTTCATTAGTGATTTATTCGCTATAAGACATTTCAACGCGTGAAGTAAGTTTAGTCACTAACTCATAAGCGATGGTGCCGATATGCTGCGCCACCTCTTCCGCTGGCAAATCAGCACCCCAAAGAATTGCTTCATCACCGACATGATCGGTTGCGTCGGGTCCGAGATCCACCGTGAGCATATCCATAGAGACTCGACCAGCAATCGGCACCTTGCGGCCATTGACTAACACGGGAGTTCCATTGGGTGCGGTACGTGGGTAGCCATCACCATAACCAATAGCAATCACCCCCACTTTGGTATCGCGTTCGCTGATCCAGGTTGCGCCATATCCCACTGACTCGCCCGCTTTTACATCTCGAACTGCAATTAAATGAGACTTTAACGTCATCACTGGTTTGTAGCCCAGCTCGGAGGCGGTCTTATCACCAAACGGAGAAACACCATACATAATGATGCCCGGGCGTACCCACTCCAATTGACTTTCTTGCCAAGCGAGTAATCCGGCGGAAGCGGCGAGTGAGCGCTCACCTTTGCAACCTCGAGTTAGCGACAAAAACAGCTCGATTTGTTTCGGCGTCATCTCGTTGTTCATCTCGTCAGCACAACCAAAGTGGCTCATATAGCGTAAAGGTTTGGCTACATTCGGGCACTGATGCAAACGCTCAACAAACGCTTGGTATTGCTCAGGGCGCACCCCTAGGCGATGCATGCCACTATCGATCTTGAGCCACACCATCACTGGAGTTTCAAGCTCTGCCTCTTCCAAAGCACGCAACTGCTCTTCGCAGTGCACCACCGTTTGAATGTTGTTGGTCACCAAGACAGGCAAATCACCCGAAGAGTAAAACCCTTCTAAAAGCAGGATTGGTTTAACGACACCACACGCTCGCAGTTGTAGCGCTTCTTCAATTCGCGCAACCCCAAAGGCATCCGCACCAACCGCATGCTTAGCTACGTGACGCAAACCATGACCATAGCCATTTGCCTTAACCACCGCCATCAACTTACTGCGCGGGGCTTGCTGTTTGATCAACTGCAAATTGTGTTGTAAAGCCGCAAGGTCAATACAAGCCGTGGCGGCTTTCATGTAATTCATCGTGTTACTCATCATCAAACGCCGGGCCGGCATAATTGTCAAAGCGAGACCACTGTCCTTGGAATGTCAAACGCACCGAACCGATAGGACCGTTACGCTGCTTACCAATAATGATCTCCGCGGTTCCTTTCAGCGCGCTGTCAGGGTTATACACTTCGTCTCGATAGATGAACATGATTAAGTCGGCGTCCTGCTCGATAGAGCCTGATTCACGTAGATCCGAGTTCACTGGACGTTTGTCTGCCCGTTGCTCTAGCGAGCGGTTTAACTGCGACAGGGCAACCACGGGGACATTCAGCTCCTTCGCCAATGCTTTTAGTGAGCGAGAAATCTCCGCAATTTCCAAAGTACGGTTATCAGAGAGAGCCGGCACGCGCATCAACTGAAGGTAGTCGACCATGATCATCGATAAACCACCATGCTCACGCGCCACACGACGCGCACGTGAACGCACTTCCGTTGGCGTTAGACCAGAGCTGTCATCGATGTACATGTTCTTCTTCTCCATCAAAATACCCATGGTCGAAGAAATACGCGCCCAATCCTCATCGTCCAGCTGACCGGTACGAATCTTGGTCTGATCAACACGAGACAAAGAGGCCAGCATACGCATCATGATTTGTTCCGCGGGCATCTCCAGTGAGAAAATGAGCACAGGCTTGTCTTGAACCATCGCCGCGTTTTCACACAAGTTCATTGCAAAGGTGGTTTTACCCATCGATGGACGTGCGGCGACAATGATAAGGTCAGAGCCTTGCAAACCTGCGGTTTTCTTATTCAGATCCGTAAAGCCAGTATCCACCCCGGTGACACCATCTTGTGGGCTCTTGTACAGTAGCTCGATACGTTCTAAGGTTTTCTCTAGAATGGAATCGACATTTTGTGGGCCTTCGTTTTCGCTGGTGCGTTCTTCCGCGATGGCGAACACTTTACTCTCAGCGAGATCGAGCAGATCTTCCGAACTGCGGCCTTGAGGATCATAACCCGCATCCGCAATTTCATTGGCAACGCTGATCAGATTACGTACTAAAGCTCGCTCCGCAACGATATCAGCATAAGCATTAATGTTGGCAGCACTTGGCGTGTTTTTCGCCAAATCGGCAAGGTACGCAAAACCACCGACATCTTCCAACTGCTCACGGCGCTCTAAATGTTCGGACAGGGTAATCAGATCGAGCGGCTTGTTCTCTTCCAAAATGCTTTTGATGGCATCGAAAATCAAACGGTGGGGACGACTATAAAAATCCTTGCTGACCACACGCTCAGCAACCGTATCCCAACGTTCATTATCCAATAACAAACCACCAAGCACCGATTGCTCAGCTTCTAAGGAATGAGGAGGAACTTTTATTGCATCTACTTGGCTATCCGGAATTTTGCGTTTTCGATTATCCGCCATGACTACACTCTGTAACTTATGTTTAGCGTCATTATACTCAAAATGGTTTAAGATGTGCGCCTCCGCATGCAGAGTTTGTTGTCCATCTGACAAGTTTTAACTTTAGGCTGACGCACCTATTCTCGTATGTTCGTACTATCCTGAGCCATAAGCTCACA
The DNA here is from genome assembly GCF_002224265.1 of Vibrio vulnificus NBRC 15645 = ATCC 27562. Lineage (NCBI taxonomy): Bacteria > Pseudomonadati > Pseudomonadota > Gammaproteobacteria > Vibrionales > Vibrionaceae > Vibrio > Vibrio vulnificus. The sequence continues at coordinate 1,861,475 of NZ_CP012881.1, read as the reverse complement.
TTATAAGAGGTGTTCGTGTCCAATCGCTGGTTTCTGTCGTTAGGTTTATACGCCGTTAGCCTAACTGCTTATGCTGAAGATAATTTGGATAAGGACATCGCCCTGCCCTCTCCGTGGAAAAGTGAAGTGGAGTTTGGCTATCAAGCTCACTCAGGCAACTCGGATTCTAAAGCGCTCAACGCACGCCTCAGTGGGGAATACACGGAAGGTCGCCACCGCTCAAATGGAGAGTGGAAATTCTACAATTTATACAAAGATGGGGAAGAAGATAAGCGCACGTCAACTTACAGCCTGCAATCAGACTACAAGTTATCCCCTAAGACCTATCTTTACGGCAGCTTTAAAGGCATTGATTCACGCTACAGTGCGTACTTCAAAGACCACACAATCTCAGCGGGTTTGGGTTATCAATTTGCCAGCACGGACACCTTTGTGCTTGAGTTCGAATTCGGTCCTGGCTTTCGTTATCAAGAACCTAACTTGGATGAAATTGATGACGATGACATTATTTTTCCTGAAATCGTCGAAGAAGGGATTTTCCGTGGCAATTTAAAAACCAGCTGGCAAGCGTTAGAGAATCTGAGTCTCTCGGCTGATATTACCGTCGTCAGTGGTCACAGCAATACGCGAACCGACAGTGATTTAAGTTTAACCAATAACATAACCGAAGACATTGCCCTTAAGATCGCCCACTCTCGTCAATACCACGACCGAGTGCCCGATGGTCTAAGCAAAGCTGACAGCGTGTTCTCCGTCAATCTGCTGTTTGCTTTCTAATCTCAAGCCTCTGATACCGTAAACTCGAGCAATAAAAAAAGCACCTCAAAGAGGTGCTTTAAAATTTCGTCTTGAAACTGAAAATTACTCAGCCACAACTTGTAGTTTAGCAGTCGCGAAAACTTCAGAGTGAAGTTGAACGCTGATCTCGAACTCACCAGTTGTACGTAGAGCACCTTCAGGAAGGCGAACTTCGCTCTTAGCAACTTCAACGCCAGCTGCAGTGATTGCATCAGCGATGTCACGAGTACCGATAGAACCGAATAGTTTACCTTCGTCACCAGCTTTAGAAGAGATAACAACTGCTTCTAGAGCATTTACTTTCTCAGCGCGAGCTTGTGCAGAAGCTAGTTGCTCAGCAACTTTCGCTTCAAGTTCAGCACGACGAGCTTCGAACATCTCAACGTTGCCTTTAGTAGCCATAACTGCTTTACCTTGAGGGATAAGGAAGTTACGAGCGTAACCAGACTTAACGTTTACTGTGTCGCCAAGGCTACCTAGGTTACCGATTTTATCAAGTAGAATAACTTGCATTGTTTAATCCTCTTTCTTAATAAACGGTACCGATTACTGATGCTTGTCAGTGTACGGTAGTAGAGCTAGGTAACGAGAACGCTTGATCGCGCGAGCTAGTTGACGCTGATACTTAGCGCTAGTACCAGTGATACGGCTAGGTACGATTTTACCAGCTTCAGTGATGTAGTTTTTAAGAGTTGCTACGTCTTTGTAATCAATCTCTTGTACGCCTTCTGCAGTGAAACGGCAGAATTTACGACGACGGAAGAAACGAGCCATGGGCTATCTCCTGATCTTAAATATGAATTATGTCATCGGCATGTAACACCAATTTACCTACGCCATTTCGGCCGGTCTGATAAGCAACAAAGCCACTTACCTTAATGTTACTGCCCAAAACTATTTGTTGAGTTATCTCTTGTGACCCTTTACCGCTGACAACTACTGGCATTCGACAGAAAACTTGTCTTGGTAAATCCGCCTCTACCGCTACCGAGCGATGCTCGAGCCAAAATCGACAATGTGTGATTCCAGCAGGGCTTTGGCTTCGAATCGGATCTTTCACGACGGTGCCGCTCAGCTCCATTCGATTGGTCATAAAATCAATTACTCAGCAGCGAATTCTTTCGCTTCAGCTTCACGACGAGGAGCGCGTTCTTCTTTCTGCTTAAGCATGATTGAAGGCTCAGTGATAGCTGCTTTAGTACGCATGATCATGTTGCGTAGAACTGCATCGTTGTAACGGAAAGCAGTTTCTAGCTCATCGATTACAGCTTGGTCCGCTTCAACGTTCATTAGAACGTAGTGAGCTTTGTGAAGCTTGTTGATTGGGTAAGCCAGTTGACGACGACCCCAGTCTTCTAGACGGTGGATTTTACCGCCAGCTTCAGTGATAGAACCTGTGTAACGCTCGATCATGCCAGCAACTTGCTCGCTTTGATCAGGGTGCACCATGAATACGATTTCGTAATGACGCATTGTTTGCTCCTTACGGATTATTAGCTTCCACATTTGGCTCAGTCATCCAGAGGAAGCAAGGAACTAAGGGTTATTGACCGAGTTTAAGGACGGCAAATAGTACAGAAAGGGCTCAGTTTAAGCAAGGAGTATTTTTAAACAACCGAAAGCAAGGAAGATAGGGAGCTAGGGAGCTAGAAAACGAGAAAACGAGAAAACGAGAAAACGAGAAAACGAGAAAACGAGAAAACGAGAAAACGAGAAAACGAGAATGCGAGGAAGCGATTCATCTAGCAACCTCGCTTCTGGAATTTACGCTTTAGCCAGTTCTACACGCATTTCGTCAATCACAGCTTTATAATCTGGTTGGCCAAAAATGGCTGAACCTGCAACAAACATATCCGCGCCCGCTTCGGCGATTTCACGAATGTTCTCCACTTTCACACCGCCATCGATCTCCAAGCGGATATCACGCCCTGTCGCATCAATCATCTTACGCACTGCTCGTAGCTTATCCAAAGTGTGAGGAATGAATGACTGCCCACCAAAGCCTGGGTTCACCGACATCAATAAAATGAGATCCACTTTATCCATGATGAATTCTAGATGCGCCAACGGTGTCGCAGGGTTAAGTACAACGCCCGCTTTACAGCCGTGCTCTTTGATCAATTGCAAAGTTCGATCGACATGCTCAGACGCTTCGATATGGAAGGTAATCATCGATGCACCCGCTTTGGCAAAATCGGGAATGATGCGATCGACCGGCTTGACCATCAAATGCACATCAATCGGCGCGGTAATGCCATAATCACGTAGCGCTTTACACACTGGCGCGCCGAAAGTGAGGTTCGGAACATAGTGGTTATCCATCACATCGAAATGGACAACATCCGCCCCAGCCGCTAAGACTTTTTCAACATCTTCACCTAGACGAGCAAAATCTGCAGACAAAATGGATGGAGCAATAAGAAAATCTTTCATACCTGACCTCAGTAATCACGAGCAAAACAGCAAACCAATGTGCGCGCAATTTTACCGAAGCCAGTGTGGAGATCCACCATTTCGGTGAAATAGTGTGAATGTGACAAATGAATCGATAGGGTTAACTGGCGTCTGGCTTATGGAAAAGCGCCATCAGTTCATCTACTTTGTTACGCCCCCCGCCATTGCGGCTGATAGTACGCTTGACCTTAACGACATTCAGCTCTGCGCCATGATACAAACGGCGCGTCAGTTTGGTGTCGTGGTTTGAAATAAGTACTGGGATGCCTCTTTCACTCGCGGTTTTTTCCGCAATATCCGCCAATGCGGCTTGATCGTCTAAGGTAAAACCATTACCTGCGTATGACGTAAAGTTGGCTGTATTTGAAAGTGGCGCATACGGTGGATCGCAATACACCACACACCCTTTGCGCGCACGACGAAATGTCTCTTGATATCCTTCGCAGACAAACGTTGCTTTCTGCGCTTTCTCCGCAAAAAACTCTAATTCTGCTTCAGGGAAATACGGTTTTTTATACGAACCAAAAGGCACATTGAAGCCGCCTTTTTTGTTGTAACGGCATAGACCATTGAAACCAAAACGGTTCATGTAGAGAAACGCTAACGAGCGAAACATCACGTCATCGGTTTTGTTAAACTCACTACGGATGCTCAAGTACGCGTCTTTACGATTATTCTCTTGCGTAAACCAGCGCTTTGCTTCACGGATGTAGAGCTCTGGTTGCTCTTTGAGCAAATTGTACAAGTTGATCAAATCGGGATTGATATCGGCCAAAAGATAATGGTCATAATCCGTATTGAGAAATACGGAACCCGCTCCGACAAAAGGTTCTACGAGTTTACGAGCTGGCGGTAGGTGCTTTTGGATGTCCTCCACAAGGCCATATTTTCCGCCTGCCCATTTTAGAAAGGCTCGCTGCTTTTTCATCGAATGCTCTTTACTGCTCTATCTATCAACCCAATTTCAAGGGTGCGGAATGTAACATATTTTCCCACGAAACTCAGGTTTATTTCACTCGGTCTATCTCTCGGTGCACCTGACTGAGCGATTTTGCCCATGGACCAAGCGACTGGAGAGATTTCGGCAGTTCATTCACCGCATCTCGAGCCATCTGAATAGTAGGATAATCGTGGTAGGTCACGATGTACCACTCCGTGTCGTTTCTCAACGTCGGATAAATACGGACTTGATTTTGCAACTGGTGTTTATCTAAAAAGGCTTGAACATCTTGCAACGACGTCATCGCCGCCAATTGCAATGTGTAACCTCTGGGTGACAACGCTTTCAACTCTTCACGAGCAAAGGAAAAACGCACAACCGCAGGCGCTTGATCCTGTTCTAGCGTATGGTTGATTTTTTCTGGCGCATCCGTTTCGATTACAGGGGTCGTTTGCGTGTTCGCGGCCACCAAGGCATCCATCTTACTGGTATCAGCCTGCTGTGGCTTATTTTCCAACAATGCGTCCACCACATCTGACTCAATCACAACACGTTGCTGATCTTGATCGCTAATGCCAACGCTGGTCGTCATCTCTTTCACCGCAGGGGGGAGTGCATCGGTATCATCTTGTGCCCCTTGTAAAGACAATGCCTCGGCTTGCTGTCGAGCCAGCTCCGTTTTTTGCTCGGCTTCTATCACCTGGGTTTCGGCAGTGGGTTCTAAAGTGGGAATCACTGTTTGTTCCAGCGTGCGTGAAATCTCTTGCGCTTTTTCATCGGCAGTGGGTTGACTGAACATCCACCAATAACCGGCCGCTGCGAGCAGCAATAATATCAGTACGGTGAGCACGATATTTACCGGTGATGCCACAATCGAGCGGATAATGATCCTTTTTTCCACCTTGAGATCTCCTAAAGCCATAATTGCCCCTGGAATCGGGTCTACTTTCTTAAACGCGGCACGCACTTTTTTCTCATTGGCTTCGTCGATGTAACGAACCACTAGGTTTTCAAAAAAGCGCATCGCTTCCGTTTCACTCAGCCTTTCAATATCAAGGTCGACTGGTTTATGCTCCTGCCCGTAGCCTAAACGCGTCAACAGTGACTCTAATTGACCTGATTCGCTAAACATCAAGACGTTGACGGTCCATTGAGGGTTAGCCTGAGCTTCCAGCACCCACATCCATAGCTCTGAGACGAGCGCCTCACTTAATAGATGAGCATCATCAATAACTATGGCAAAGTCACAAGCTTGATCAGCAAAAAGGCGCTCCGCACTTTCAATCAAAGCATCGTGTGGATTAAACAACGGCTCACTGACAAGCTGGCTAAGGATAAGCGTACGATGCTGGCTTTCATCTTGACTAGGATGGCACAAAACTAAACATTGATTTTTTTCTTGAGCATACTGCTCTAGATAACGTTGCGCCAACCAAGACTTACCAAATCCTTTAGCACCATTAATAGTGATAAGGTTGGAGCCAAAATTAGTCAATAACTCAAGACGTTCTAAAAGCTCAGTTTGAGAATCCAGTTCAAGTACATTCGGCAAAGCACGGCTCATCAGCGATTCCTTGTGAAAATAGCCCCTGATGGAGCTATTTTAAGGTTTGATTAATTGATTGTGCGACAATCTTCTATGGCTTGACGAATGACCTCTTGAGGCACATCAGCCACGACCTCAGCGGTACCAATACTGCTTGGTAAGACTAATCTCAGTTTCCCTGATAGCACTTTCTTATCGCGCATCATATGAGTCATGAAATCGTCAAACGTCATACTTTCTGGTGTATGTACTGGCAGCTTCGCTCTGCTAAGTATAGAGAAAATCTTATCAAATTGCTGCTGATCGATCATACCTTGTAACTGTGCGGTGCGTGCCGCCATGACCGTACCCGCGGCAACGGCTTCACCGTGTAACCAGTTGCCGTAGCCGAGCTCAGCTTCGATCGCGTGTCCAAACGTATGGCCCAAGTTTAATAAAGCACGAATGCCTGACTCTTTTTCATCTTGCGCCACCACTTCGGCTTTAATTTCACAACAGCGCGCGATGGCGTAAGTTAATGCTTGTTCATCTAATGAATACAGCGCATCAAGATGCTCATCGAGCCAAGTGAAAAACTCAGCGTCATAAATGATGCCGTATTTAATCACTTCAGCAATACCAGCAGCAAACTCTCGTTCAGGAAGGGTTTTCAAACAGTTGGTATCAATAATCACCGATTTAGGCTGATAGAATGCACCAATCATGTTTTTGCCTAGTGGATGGTTAACTGCCGTTTTTCCACCAACAGAAGAGTCCACTTGGGATAACAGCGTGGTTGGAATTTGAATAAAATCCACGCCACGTTGATAACAAGCGGCAGAAAAACCGACTAAATCACCAATTACACCACCACCTAGTGCGATAACCACAACATCACGGGCAAAGCTTCCCTCGAGAAGAAAGCTCATCACTTGGTTAAAGGTATCTAAACTCTTGTATTGCTCTCCATCAGGCAGTTCAAGCAACGAGGCCTGACAACCTAAAGATTGCAACAAAGAAAGAATTTTATCCGCATAGAGAGGAGCTACCGTGACATTGGTAATCACGACCACTTTCTGTCCAGCAGTGAGAGAAGATAGGTGCGCCGAATCTTCAAACAACCCGGCGCCTATTGTGATTGGGTAGCTACGTTCAGCTAAATTGACCGTAATCCGTTCCATGGTTGCACTCCACAATAAAAGAAAGACTTAACTTAGCTTTCTTCTAGCATTTTTACGATCTGGTTGGCTACCACTTTTGCACTTTGATCGTCAGTGCGAACGGTGTAATCCGCGATCTCTTCGTAAAGAGGGTTACGCTCACCAGCCAGTGATTCTAGTACTTCACGTGGATTATCCGTTTGTAGTAACGGACGTTTTTTGTCACGGTTAGTACGAGCTAGCTGTTTCTCGATAGTCGTTTCTAGGTATACCACAATACCACGTGCAGAAAGACGATTGCGGTTTTCGCGGCTTTTCACCGAGCCACCGCCCGTTGCCAAGACGATACCCTGCTCTAGTGTCAGATCATTGATAACCGCTTCTTCACGTTTGCGGAAACCCTCTTCACCTTCAACATCAAATACCCAAGAGATGTCAGCGCCTGTGCGCTCTTCAATAACAGTATCAGAATCCAAAAACTCCATGTGGAGTTGTTGAGCTAGGTATCGACCAATTGTGCTTTTGCCAGCGCCCATTGGGCCAACAAGGAAAATATTACGTTTCTCAGCCATGTTTAGCAGTAATTTACAACGTTAATTCAATGACATCGCCACAAGAATAATTCGGATGAACCCCGATTCAATATGCGCTTGTGGCACCAATTCCTCACAGATACTCGTGATAAGACCCGAAATTATCAAGGTATGGTGCCGCTATTGCAACTTTATTTTTAATCTAATTGCTCTGTCACTCGCGATAAATCTCCACCAGCACTACTGCAAGATAACCTTAGGTGTGACAAATATCAGCACTACTGCAAGATAACCTTAGGTGTGACAAATATCAGCAATTCACGCTTGCCCACGTTTTCATAGCTACGGCGGAAAAGCGCACCCAATAAGGGTAAATCACCTAACAGAGGAACCTTGTCCGTGGTATTGGTTATGCTGTGTTGGAAAATACCGCCTAACACTACCGTTTCACCATTATTGACCAAGACTTGTGTACCGATGCGCTGAGTATCAATCGCAACCGCTTCCCCAGTACCTGTTTTGACAATTTCGCCAGGTCTATCTTGTGTAACGCTTAAATCCAACACGAGACGATTGTCAGGCGTGATCTGAGGGGTTACTTTCAGGCTAAGCACAGCTTTCTTAAAGGAAACCGTGGTCGCTCCACTGGAGGAAGACTCTAGATAAGGAATCTCTGTACCTTGCTCGATATAAGCAGGCTTCTTATTGGTTGTGATCAAACGAGGGCTAGAAATAATTTCCGCTTTTGATTCGCGTTGCAGTGCTGATAGCTCGAGATCCAACAACAAATCCGACCCCAATTTAGCCACTTGGAAAGCAATACTTGAGGCGTTTGCAGAAGTCGCAGCAAGATTGACATTGAGGAAATCATCAATGGAGTTCGACCCGCCTTCATCACCACTGCCACCGCTACCTGAGTCACCACTGCCACTCCCACTGCCTGCATTGTAGAGACCAATGGTTGCTAGGTTGTTTTCGATAGAACCGCCGACGGTTGTGCTGCCGTTGATGGAGGTGAACCCCCAACGGACACCAAGCTCATCAAGATTGCCTTCATTCACCGTGACAATGCGTGCTTCAATTTGTACCTGTTTGACTGGGATATCCAACGAATTGATAATTTCTCGAATCACTTCGATGTTTTCGGGTAACTCACGCAACAAAAGAGAGTTTGTCCGCTCATCAATCGCCACACTACCACGTTCTGACAGCATGCTGACCGACTCTTTGCCATTGATCATCTCAGCAATGTCTGACGCTTTGGCAAAGTTGACTTTAATGATTTCCGATTTGAGGGAGCCAAGCTCTTCCGCCAGACGTTCTTTCTCAAGCTGCTGCTTCTCTCGTAAATCCAGTTCATCTTGAGGAGCAATGAGCACAACATTGCCTTCAACACGTTTGTCTAGACCTTTCACTTGAAGAATGATGTCGAGCACTTGCTGCCAAGGTACCCCATCCAATCTCAGCGTCACATTACCAGTGACAGAATCAGACACCACGAGGTTGAAGCCATTGTAGTCTGCGATAAGCTGCAAAACGTTACGCACTGGAATATCTTGGAAGTTGATAGAAATCAGCTTGCCTTCTTTTTCCAACACACTTTGTTCACGGGCTTCTTGCTCCGATTTGATGCGAGAAATTGTCACCTCGAGATAGCGTCCAGAAAGACGATAGTCGTGACGAAATTCACCGCTGACATTCGCAACAAGACGGGTTTTGGACACTTCTCTGAATACTTCGATACTTTCAACCACGGTCGAAAAATCTTTGACATCGAGCAGATAGAGCTGCTCATCTTTAACCGAGGTATTGATCAACTCGATGCTCAATCCTTCTGCCACTGGTTTCAAATCCACCACGGTTGCAGGCGTTGCCAATTCAACGATGATAATCGCATCTTTGGCTGCATTGGTTCTGAAATCGATGCTCTTGAGCGCATTTTCTGCTTCAGATTGTGCGTTTGCAAAAGTGGTAAAGATGCAAACAGACAACAGGCAGACGAATTGGGAAAGCATTCCCGGAAACAATTGGATTTTGTTTTTCATCATCAACTCACAAATCACTAAAATTTCTTGCCTATCTCAATGCCAGTCTGACTTTACGTTGCTGCCAGCAACCTAAACCATCAGGAAGGGTTTCATTGATCAATATGTAAGACGGCGTTACTACGGTCACTTTGCCATTGTTCTGGCCGATAAATTGCCCTGGGTGTACTTTCTCCACTTTGCCTTGAGGGGTCTGTACGAGACCGGCAATGGTATTGCCACTCCCCATCACCCCTTTCAGACGTAATTGGCTAAGTGGATAGCGCTCCAACTTGCCATTTTTAGCCCGCGATGGTGGCTGCCAGCAGTCTTTCTTAACGACAGGTTGAGAAGCAATCACAGCTTCCTTAGGTAACTCAAAAGGACGGCGATTTTCTCGAGCTACGTAATCAATCGGGATGTACTCACGCTCTGGTTGTAACTTGGCCATTTCTTGACGCGCTTCCGATTCAACTTGGCGGATAAAACCTTCCATCGGTTCGGTATTCGCTCGACAACCCGATAGCAAGATCAGCACAGCGACGAGCGATAAACTACTTCTCATGGACAGCCTCCGACTTGAACTGATAGGTGTTCGCTTTTACTCGGAAGTGCAAGGTGCTGCTTTCCATACTCACTCGATGCCAAGTCACATCGGTAAAACTGATAATGCGAGGCAGGCGAGCAATCGCTTCAGAAAATTCACCGATATCGTGATAATCCCCGGTTAACTCAATATTCAAAGGCAGTTGGTAAAGGAAATCCTTGGTTTGCTTCTCCCCCCAATCAATACGTGTAAACGTGAGCTTACTTTGAATGCCGAGTTCATTGACCGAAGCTAGCATCGTCGCCAACTCTTTCTGCACGGGCAGTTGCTTAAGTAAGAATTCATAGCGCTGAGTCAGTTCATCAAGTTGCGATTGAAGTTGCGGCAATGCCGCCACTTTGGTCGCCTTAATTCGAGCCGAGATTTTCAGCGTTTGCTCTTCTGTGACCATCCTTTGCAACACTTCCGTTTCCGGCTTGAGATAGAACCAATAGCCAAAACCTTGAATGATCAACATCAGCAACACGACAACCGCCGCCTGCGGTAAAATCGGCCAATCTGTGATTTCATCAATATCGAGATCTTGCCAACTAGCCATGATTCCCCTCCTTGGCCAACGTATTGGCAGAATCGGCATGTTCATCAAACACAAAAGAGACGGTAAACGTCTGGAAGCTCTTACCAAAACGCTTCTTGTCATGAACAATCGAATGCATTTCCACTTCTTTCAGGAAGGAGGAACGTTCCAAATTATCCAACATGGTGGCGAGTCGAGCGGTACTATCGCTTATACCTGCCAACTCAACGTCGTTGGTGTTCATTTTGATCTTGTCGACATACACCCCCTCTGGGATCAGCTCCGTCATCAAGTTCATAAATGCGGTGGTTTTGTTGCGCTCCGCTTGAAGCGACTCGACAACCTTGAGTCGAGCGAGAATCTGGCTATGCTCTTCCTTGGCAATGTTCATCGCTTGAATACGCTGATCCAACTGTGCGATATAGTGGGTAAGATAATCGAGACGCTCTTGCTGCAAACGTTGTTGGTATGAAAAGTACTGGCCAATGCCCCACTGAACACCGACCGCGATCAAGGCACCTAATGCGACCAGACTGACAAAACGACGTTTATGCTCCTCACGCTTGTGTTCACGCCAAGGTAACAGGTTGATCTTATGCTGCATGGCTATCCTCCAGCCACTGAATGCCACCAATCGCTAATCCCGCGGCGACCGAAAAATGGTGCCAATCAACAATACGGCGCTTTCTTTTCGCCGTTTTTTGCTCAAATAGAGCCAGAGGATTAAGGACTTCACACTCCAAACTCAGCTTTCTCTGCAAAGTTTCACTCAACAACGGCGTAATCGCGCCTTCACCGCAGATCCAAAGGCCATTCACTTTGCTTTGGCTATCCATGGATTGGAACAACTGCAATTGCCGACGAACTCGCTCTGTCAGCTCTTTATTAAAGATGTCGGTTTTCTCATGAGCATCAGGAGAAGTCAGATCGTCGCCTATCGACGCATTGAGGTGAGACACCCCATAGGCAAACTCTTTAACCAAAGGTGGTTCGTTGCGACGCGACATCACCAAAGAGGTGGTGTCATAACCCACATCCAACAAGCAATAGCTGGCTTTGTCTGGATGGCGCTCTGCCGCTAACGTTAAGATGTTGCACAGGCTATGCGCATGTACATCTACCAGCACGGGTTTCAGTCCCACTTCTTCTGCGACACGCACTCGGCTTTCCACCACCTCTTTTTTGGTGGCGTAAACTTGATAGCTATGATTCGTTTTGCTGGTTTCTTCGACCAATTGGACATAATCAATCGATAATTCATCGACAGGAAATGGCGACTGATGTGCAAACGCCTGAAGGATAGCGAACTCTCGTTCTCGACCATCCAACTCCGCATCGATCGATAACATCTTACTAATCACTGAACTATCGGGTACCGCCAGTGACACCTGATAACGGAAAAGAGGCAACTCCTTCTTCAGTTCTTTCAGGCTATTGACAATTTCTTGATGATTCAGAGTGTGGTTATCTGAGAAAATACCGTCTTTAATGATTATTTCTTTGTACCCTAACAGGGCGTAGTGCTCTCCATAAGGTTTCAGAATGACAGCCTTGAGGCTACGATGACCAATATCAATTCCGGTAACGAACGGTTTACCCATCTCAAAACAGCTCCCATTTTCTTTAGCTCAGAGGTTGTTATTAACCGTCAAATAAGAGTTAATAGCAGCAGAGCTAACTTTTTAGCCTAGAGTACAAGGGTTTGCCGTCATACAGCCTCAACTAAACAGGGATTCTCCGGTGAAGTTCATAAAGCGTTTACTTATATTTGCATTAATTTGCATAATTCTTGGAGTCACAACAATTTTTGGCTTTTATCAGTACGTTAAGCCAGAACTGCCAGATGTGGCGACACTCAAAAATGTTGAGTTACAAACTCCGATGCAGGTGTTTAGCCAAGATGGGAAATTAATTGCGCAATTTGGTGAAAAGCGTCGCATTCCAGTGACCTACGACCAAATACCTCAATCGCTGATCCACGCACTGATCGCGACTGAAGATAGTCGTTTCTATGATCATTACGGTATCGACCCGATTGGAATCACCCGAGCGGCGTTGGTTGTCGCGATGTCAGGCTCCGCTAAGCAGGGTGCAAGTACCATTACTCAGCAATTGGCACGTAACTTCTTCCTCTCGAATGAGAAGAAGTTAATGCGTAAAGTGAAAGAAATTTTTATTGCCATCCACATTGAGCAACTGCTGAGCAAGCAGGAAATCATGGAGCTTTACGTTAATAAAATTTTCCTTGGTTATCGCTCATACGGTTTTGGGGCGGCAGCGCGCGTCTATTTTGGCAAAGATTTGCAAGATCTCTCCTTAAGCGAGATTGCGACTTTGGCGGGTATGCCAAAAGCACCATCGACACTGAACCCTATCTATTCGTTAGAACGCGCAACCAATCGTCGTAACGTCGTCTTAATGCGCATGTTGGATGAAAAATACATCACCCAAGAAGAGTATGACGCAGCACGAGCGGAAACATTAATCTCTCAATTCCATGGCGCGGAGATCGAGGTCAGTGCGCCTTATGTGGCTGAGCTCGCGCGAGCATGGATGGTACAGCAGTACGGCGAAGAGAAAGCTTATACGTCAGGAATGAATGTCTACATGACCATCGACTCCAAGCTCCAAGCTGCAGCCAACAAAGCCGCGATTGACAACTTGTTGGCCTACGATGAGCGTCACGGCTACCGTGGTGAAGAAAGTGTTCTGTGGAAAGCAGGTGAAGCCGCTTGGGATGAAGCGAAGATGGACGAGCATCTGAGTAACCAACCGACTTACGGCGAATTGATTCCAGCGATTGTGACCAACGTTGAAGGCAAAAACGCCACCATTTGGGTTAAACGCGAACAAAGCCAAACCATCGCATGGTCAGGCATGAACTGGGCACGCAAGTTCATCACCGATGAACGTCAAGGCAGCGCACCGAACTCAGCCCAAGACATCTTAGCGCCGGGCGAGCAAATTTGGGTCCGCAAAGTAGTGACTACCGATGACAAAGGCGAAAGCCAGGAAAGCTGGCACTTAAGTCAAGTTCCTAACGCCAATACCGCCTTTATCGCCATGAATCCTGATAATGGCGCGGTACTTTCCCTCGTGGGTGGCTTTAACTTTGTTCACAACAAGTTCAACCGTGCCACCATGTCGGTTCGCCAAGTAGGTTCGAGTATCAAACCCTTTATTTACTCGGCGGCGATTGATAAAGGCATGACTCTGGCCACGTTGATCAACGACGCACCAATCAACAAATGGGATGAGAGCCAAGGTACGGCATGGCGCCCTAAGAACTCACCTCCGACTTATATTGGCCCAACTCGTTTACGTATCGGCTTAGCAACGTCGAAAAACGTCATGGCAGTTCGTACTCTGCGAGAAGTGGGACTAGACGAAACTCGTGAATACCTCACTCGCTTTGGGTTTGAACTGGATCAGCTTCCACGTTCAGAAACCATAGCACTTGGTGCCGGTAGTTTAACGCCGATGAAAATGGCACAGGGATTCTCGGTTTTTGCCAATGGAGGCTACTATGTAGAGCCTTATTACATCAGCCATATTGAAGATCCTTATGGAAATGTCGTGTTTGAGTCTCAGCCGCAAACCATCTGTCAGCAAGATTGCACTGTGGCCACGGAAGCCGTTGTAGAGAATGAGAATGGTGAAAGCACCGAGATCACTCAGCCATTTGCCAAGCAAGTGATCAGCGAGCAGAATGCCTTTATCATGCGCGAAATGATGTACAGCAACATCTGGGGTGGCGGTAACTGGCGTGAAGGCACAGGTTGGAATGGCACAGGTTGGCGTGCACAAACGTTGGGCCGACGCGATATCGGCGGTAAAACCGGCACAACCAACGATTCCAAAGACGCTTGGTACAACGGTTATGGCCCTGGTGTGGTCGCGATTTCTTGGGTGGGCTTTGATGACCATAGCCGCACGCTTGGTAAAACCACCACTAACGCCAATTTAGATGGTAAACAAACCTCTGGGGCAGAGTCTGGAGCGAAAACGGCATTACCAGCATGGATTGACTTCATGAAACTGGCGTTAGAAGGCGTGCCCGAACATGAAAAAGTGTTACCCGCGAATATCGTTCGTGTACGCATCGATCGTGAAACAGGGTTATTAACCAACAAGACCGATGACAGCGCTATGTTTGAGTACTTCATTAAAGGGACAGAGCCAACTGAGTATGTTTCTAGCGTCGAAGAAGAAAGCATCTATTCTTCTTCCAGTGATGAAGAAGCACTGTTCTAAGTTAGCCAATCAAACACAAAAAAGGTTGCCACTGGGGGCAACCTTTTTATTTATTGGCGCAACAAACATTACTGTTCTGAGCCGTTGACGAGCAGTTCTTTGATGGTTGCTGCCAACTGCTCAAAACGCGCACGCAGTGGAGAGCCTGGACGATAAACCACCACGATCGTTCGAGAAGGCACCGGATTGACCGCTTTGATATAACACACGCCATCTTTTTGCTTCTCTTTTGGTACCGAGAGCTCCGGCAGCAAGGTAATCCCAGCCCCCGCAGCGACCATATTGCGCAAGGTTTCCAAGCTGGTCGCTTTAAAGCGTTCATCATCACGTGCACCAGCAGCAAAACAAAATCCTAACGCCTGATCGCGAAGGCAATGACCATCCCCAAGCGCCAATACGGTTTTTCCATTGAGCTCTAACATATCCAGTTGTTCGAGTGCAGCCCATTCATGATGGCATGGCACCGCAACACTTAATGGCTCGTTATACACTTCAATCTCTTTAAACGGTTCCGTTTCAGCAACGGATGCCAGTACCAAACAGTCCAACTTGCCATCTTCCAGCTGGCGAACCAATTGCTGAGTCTGCGCTTCGTGCAAAAACAGCTCCAGCTCAGGGAAACGCTCTTTGAGTTGAGGGACAATTTTTGGCAATAAATAAGGCCCTAGCGTTGGAATAAAGCCAATATGCATCGGCCCTGTCATCGCCCCACTTTGGCCACTTGCCATCTCTTTAAAGGTTTTGACCTCTTTGAGAATGCTTTTTGCCTGCTCAACAAGTTGCAAACCAGCATCGGTAAAAAGCACTCTGCGACTGCTACGCTCAAGCAGCGTTGTCCCTATTTCTTCTTCCAGTTTACGAATTTGTCCGCTTAGTGTCGGCTGACTCACGAAACACGCTTCAGCTGCTTTTCTGAAATGTTTATGCTCTGCCAAAGCCACTAGGTATTCGAAATCGCGAATGTTCATACCCACCTCAATAGAATATAGCTATCAAAAACATAACATCAGATTCTAATAACTATCAAAAATTTTCGTCGTGTTTAATGATGAGATGTTTCATCTTCATCTCATTCTCGACGCTAGAACAAAGGAAATTTGCCGCAAGCAAATAACGACCGCCTCACAGCGGTTTTTATTTCATATTGTACTTAAGTTTCCGTACGTTACTTTTATACTATACCTAATAGGCGGCAGGTTTTGTCATGAAACTTTACTCAATTTATCCATGGAATTGACCACATGTCATGTAACGATTGCTCTCAACACTGGTTTTGGAAAAAGATGGGTCGATGCCAGCGCTGCCTCGATCAATTGACCGTGTTGTCCGTTGTATGCTGGATCATTTGGTGGTTCGCATTTAGAGACAACCCCACCTCAATCGAATCAGTTGCCCTGATCGTGGCTGGGTTTGCTTTTAACATTTTGCTCTTTTTGCATTTATGGATGAGGTACGTGATTTTGCCTTGGCAGGCTCGCAAGCTTAGTGAAAAACAGCGTGATAAGCAGAAATAAAAAAACCCCGCTACCAATCTCGGTGTCGGGGTCTTCCTAGATATTTCTAAGAAAAAGCAGTGGTAACTTTATAGACTGCACTGCTTTCTGATAGTTCCCATAAAATACGATCTTTTTTGATCTTTCTTATCAGTCAAATTAAATTCCCAATGAAATCAAACACTATGCAACTTTAATCTGAGAAATAATCTGCTCACTTAAATTAAATTCGAGCGCGACTTCGTCACACGCATGCTGTCTTGGGCATTGATCGCAGTCTTTCAAGACTTTTTCAGGAAGCAGCGACTTCGAGGTTTGCACGAAGTTCTGTTTTAGGAAGAACTCAGGGGCACGAGTCAGCACAAACAGCTTTTTGATGGCCATGTCTTTGGCTTTATCAATCAGATATTGAACCACTGCTGTCCCCTGACCTTGTCTCTGCCAGCCAGCTTCGATGCCTAAAGAGCGTATCTCTGCCAAACCAGAATCGTAGATGTAAAGGGATGCACACCCCGTCACCAAGCCTTGATGTTCAGACACCGCAAACAAACCAATATCGCGGATAATCTCACTGCGTGTACGCGGTAAATTTTCCCCTAAGTTTGCCCAGTAAGCCACCATGCTCTCTAAGGTTTCAATATCGGTGATGCGCGCAGGACGTACCTTAACTAACGTAGTATCACGTGCTGCAAGACGCTTGTCCGCTTGTTCAACCGCATACGCCACTTGCTTTGGTGATACCCCTCCTAACGCACTGCGCTTCTCAAGACACGACTCAATGGTCAGAATTTGGTAAACATCGGCTTCAATCACTGGAGAGAAAGATTGCAGTTGCTCAAGCGATAGTTCTTCAAGCGCACAGCCTTGTGCAATGGCCCCGACCACCGCAACGCCAACAATATGGTGTGCTTCGCGGAATGGAATCCCTTTGGCCACCAAGTAATCGGCCAGCTCCGTCGAGTTGGCGTAACCTTGTTTCGCCGCTTCAAGGGTACGCTCTCCATTGACTTTAATGCCATCAAAACAAAGCGCGGCCATCTCCATGCAATCATTCCAAGTATCGAGGGCATCGAACAGCCCTTCTTTGTCTTCTTGCATGTCTTTGTTGTACGCCAGTGGTAAGGCTTTTACCGTCATCATCATGCCCGCAAGAGAGCCATACACGCGCCCCGTTTTGCCACGGATCAGTTCTAGTGCATCAGGGTTTTTCTTTTGTGGCATCAAGGACGATCCTGAGGTCACCGTATCGGCTAACTCAATAAAGCCCGACTCGCCAGAGTTGTAGAAAATCATGTCTTCCGCAAGACGAGATAAATGCAACATCGAGATCGAGGCGACTGACATCAACTCCATCACATGATCGCGATCAGAAACCGAATCCAGTGAGTTGCGTGTCGCACGACGGAACCCTAAATCCTGTGCCAGTTGCTCACGATCAATCGGATAAGCGGTGCCCGCTAACGCTCCCGATCCCAACGGGCAGGTGTCAAGACGAGTCAGTGCATCGCTCAATCTCGAATAGTCACGCTCAAACATTTCCACATAGGCCAAACACCAATGTGCAAACGTCACAGGTTGAGCTCGTTGTAAATGCGTATAACCTGGTAGGACCGTGGCTTGATGCTGTTTCGCCACATTCACCATTTGCGTCTGCAATTTATCCAATCCTAACAGCAACTGATGCCCTTGCTGGCGACACCATAATTTCAGGTCGGTGGCTACTTGGTCATTACGCGAGCGACCAGTATGAAGCTTTTTACCCAGGTCACCCACTTTTCCAATGAGCTGCTGCTCGACCCAAGAATGGATATCTTCCGCATCGGAATGAAGAATTTGATGAGGATCTTCCATCACCTCAAGTTTCAATTCGTTAAGCGCAAACTCCAATTTTTGCTGCTCTTCTTTGCTCAGCACATTGACTGACAGCAACGCCTTAGACCAAGCAATAGAGCCGACAATGTCTTGCTCGGCCAGTCGGTAATCAAAGCGAAGCGAATCGTTAAAATCTTTGAACCTGGTATCTGCCGCTTGGGTAAATCTTCCGCCCCATAATGCCATTGCGTCTCTCCTGATGACTATTGCTAACCGGTGTAAGTGTGTTGCTCGCCCCTTACCCATTCATGGTAAGGAAGCAGGTATTGTTATGTGCCCACGTTACGATAAACTCGCCAAAAAATAAAGTATAAATTCATTATTTTTACATATTTATTCATGGTTATTTTTTAAACATTCCATACAAAAAGGCTCAGCAGATGCCTGCTGAGCCTTGTAATTGTCAAACAATAATCGGGTTTATTTCTTTTGGTTGTTCAACGCACGAATACGGCTTGAGAGCGAGTACAGGCGAATAAAGCCACCAGCATGGCTGTGATCGTACACTTCATCTTCACCAAAGGTGGCAAACTCTTCAGAGTACAAGCTGTTGTCTGAACGCTTCTGCGTCACCGTAGCCATGCCTTTATACAGCTTCACCACGACTTCACCATTGACATCCTGTGCCAACTCATCTGCCGCAGCCATGATCGATTTACGCAGTGGTGTGAACCAGCGACCATCATAGACAAGGTGAGATGCTTTTAAACCCAGTTCTTCACGGAACTCAAAAGACGTCTTGTCCAGCACCAACTGCTCAACCGCACGCAGCGCTTCCATCATGATGGTGCCCCCTGGGGTTTCATAACAACCACGAGATTTCATGCCAACCAGACGGTTTTCTACGATGTCGATACGACCAACACCATGCTTCGCGCCTTTTTCGTTGAGGTAAACCAGTGCGTTGTAAGGTGTCATTTTCTCGCCATCCACCGCCACCACTTCACCTTTTTCAACTTGCAGGGTAACGAATTCCGCTTCATTCGGCGCTTGCTCTGGATCGACGGTCCATACCCAGCAATCTTCATTCGGTGCATTCCAGGTACTTTCTAGTACGCCACCCTCAGTAGAGATATGCCACGCATTCGCGTCACGAGAGTAAATTTTGGTCAACGATGCAGCACAAGGAATGTTGCGCTCAGCCAAGTAGTCTAAACACTGCTCACGACTCACAAGATCCCATTCACGCCAAGGTGCGATCACTTTCAGATCAGGGGCCAATGCGGCGAAGGCGCCTTCAAAACGCACTTGGTCATTCCCTTTACCGGTGCAGCCGTGACACAGTGCATCTGCCCCCACTTTACGGGCGATTTCAACTTGTGCTTTGGCAATCACCGGACGCGCCATGGACGTACCCAATAGGTATTTGCCTTCGTAGTAGGCACCCGTTTTCAGCGTTGGGTAGATGTAGTCAGCGACCAATTCTTCTTTAAGATCGACGACATAACATTCTGAAGCGCCTGAAGCTTTGGCTTTCTCTTCGATACCAACCAACTCTTCCTCGCCTTGACCCACATCCGCAACAAAGGCCACCACTTCACAATCGTAGTTCTCTTTTAACCAAGGAATGATCACTGACGTATCCAAACCGCCTGAGTAAGCGACAACCACTTTATTGACATTTAATTTGCTCATTTCCATTCTCCATTTGTCTGGCCTGCACTCGGCGGTCAGTGCCATACGACTTCTTAATCTTGTTGAGTTAACTTTTCATTCAAATAGTTATGCAGGTAAGAACTGGGTACCGATACTTTCTCCGGCAAACAGTTTTTCCAGATTTTCTGGATAGCGCCACGTTGCGACTTCTATCGCGCGCCCTAAATCGTTTGCGGCTTCTAAGGCAGCTTGGACTTTGACAATCATGCCATCGGTAATCACTTTGCCTGCAATCAAGGCATCGGCTTCTTGTTGATTTAAGCTCTTAATTAAGTGCCCTTTGCCATCAAGCACCCCACTCACATCAGACAGAAGGACCAGTTGTGCGTCTAATGCCCCAGCCACTGCAACGGCGGCTTGATCGGCGTTGACGTTCATGAGCTGCCCCTGCGCTGTTAAACCAATTGAGCTGATGATCGGTAAGGCGCCTGCGTTCAAAATCGTTTGCAACAGGCTTGAATCTCCTGGCGTCGCTTTGCCCACCGCTCCGAGCTCTGGATCCAACTCTTCAACCTGACATAATCCACCGTCGGCAAGGCTTAATCCAATGGCATTCAGACCATCCGCCATCGCTTGTCCTTGCAGCAATTTGTTCGCAGTCCCTGCGAGCGCGCCTGCAATCAGCGGAATTTGATCGTAAGGTGTTACACGTAAACCGTTTTTCTTCACTGTCGGAAGTTGTAACTTTTCCATCAGCTCATCCACTAGGTAACCGCCACCATGCACAATCACAATTTGTCGTTGCTCTTTTTGTTGATAGCTCGCGATGGCTCCAAATAGTTGACTCAAGGTTTGGCTGCACGATAGCGCCGCACCACCTAGTTTGATTACAAGAGGATTTAAGCTTGGTTGTGTCATCTTCTTTTCCTTACCCAAAGCGTTACAGCAAGGCTGTTAGTGGTGAAAAACCGTAGTGAATATTTAGGCACTGCATCGCTTGGCTCGATGCCCCTTTTAATAGGTTATCGATGGCCGAAATCACAATGATGTGCTGACCTTGAACCTTCCAGCCAAGATCGCAGAATGGGGTAAATTCGACATCCTGAATGCGTGGGACAACATCCCCTTTAAGGCGCACCGCAGGTTTTCTGTCATAGGCTTGCGCAAAAGCGTGCGCGACTTGCTCTTTCGTCACACCATCCTGCAACTTCATAGTAATCGTCGCCAAAATGCCACGTTTGAAGTTGCCAAGGTGAGGCGTGAAGATCACATCACAACCAAGATGGTGAACGATTTCCGGTTGGTGTCTGTGATTAAAAATGCCATAAGGTTGTAAGCTGACTTCACAAAAACTGCTTGTCATCGACGCTTTGCGACCTGCACCAGAAACACCGCTGGTTGCATTAATCACCGGCCATTGATTGGTATCCACTAACTGAGAGGCCAACAACGGCTTAATCGCCAACTGTGCCGCTGTGGTGTAACACCCTGCGACCGCCACCAATTGACTGGCTTTAATGGCTTCTTCATTCCACTCAGCCAAACCATATGCCGCTTTGTCCAACCACTCACTGTGCTGGTGTGCAAAACCGTAAAACTGAGTATAGAAATCATCGCCTTTCACACGGAATGCACCTGAGAGATCAAACACCTGACAACCTTGCTGCAAAAAGAGCGGAGCAAGGTCATGGCTGACTTCATGTGCCGTCGCCAAAAAAATCACATCAGAGTCTTGGGCTACCCCGAGCGGATCCGTTAGCGGCAACACGGGCATTTCAATCACACCCGCGAGTTTGCCATGCAGTTGAGAAATACACTTGCCGGCATCACTGCTATTGGCGGATACATACAAACCTGCTAGCGTGAGCTCAGGGTGTTTCTCTACCATCAGTGCCAACTCAGCGCCTGTGTAACCGCTGGCACCTATGATTGTGGTTTTTAACATCTCAGTACATCCGTAAACTTAGAAAGTGTAAAAGTGACTATTCATATTTAAAATTTGCTTTATATTGATTTTTTATTCATTAAATATGAGTTAATATGTGTTTTACCTTTTTGTTACCCAACTGTCAACAGGGGAAGTGAATAATCTATGCAATTACCGAGTTTTCTTGATGTTTACCGTGGCTTAATTTCCACCTCATCCATCAGCTCTAGCGACCCAAGTTGGGACCAAGGCAACCAAGCGGTGATCGAAAAGCTCTCCGACTGGTTTGCCGCGTTGGGCTTTGATGTGGATGTAACCGAAGTCGAACCAGGTAAATACAATTTATTGGCACAGAAAGGTCAGGGAGAGGGCGGACTACTGCTGGCAGGACACAGTGATACGGTGCCTTTTGATCAAGGCCGCTGGAGCTTTGACCCTCACCAACTCACTGAGAAAGACAACAAGTTCTATGGTTTGGGCACCGCCGACATGAAAGGCTTTTTTGCTTTTATTTATGAAGCCGCCAAGCGCATGGATTGGAAAGGACAAAATAAACCCCTTTATGTGCTGGCGACGTGCGATGAAGAGACCACCATGCTCGGTGCGCGTCACTTTAGTGCACATACTCCTTTTAAACCGGACTACTGCATCATTGGTGAGCCAACGAGTTTAGTACCCGTACGTGGACACAAAGGCCATGTCGCCAATGTCGTGCGAGTCACAGGGAAATCGGGCCACTCTTCTGATCCATCATTAGGGGTCAATGCCATCGAGATCATGCATGAAGTACTGTTCGCGCTGATGCAACTGCGTGATACGTTAATCAAGCAGTATCATAATCCAGGGTTTGCTATCCCTTCTCCAACACTGAATCTTGGTCATATTCATGGGGGCGATAGTGCCAACCGCATCTGCGGTTGCTGTGAATTGCATTATGACGTAAGGCCTCTTCCTGGCATTAGTCTCGACGGTTTGGATAATCTGCTGCGTGGGGCACTAAAAGAGGTTGAAGCAAAATGGCCGGGGCG
This sequence comes from Vibrio vulnificus NBRC 15645 = ATCC 27562, assembly GCF_002224265.1. NCBI lineage: Bacteria > Pseudomonadati > Pseudomonadota > Gammaproteobacteria > Vibrionales > Vibrionaceae > Vibrio > Vibrio vulnificus. The sequence goes on along the minus strand of NZ_CP012881.1, from coordinate 1,838,747 downwards.
GATTGAGATCGTGCCGCTGCACGATCCGATCCCAGGTTACGAGTGCCAACATGATCATCCCTTTATTCATGGCATCGAAGATCTCTGTGGTACACCATCACAAACCGTGAACTACTGTACCGAAGCGCCATTTTTGCAGCAGCTCTGCCCCACGCTGGTACTGGGTCCGGGCTCTATCGACCAAGCTCACCAACCCGATGAATTTCTGGCGTTTGACTTTATCGACCCGACAATTGATGTGCTCAGTAAAGCAATGCGCAAATACTGTTTTTAGTTGCATGTCGGCAGAGTTGCTTAGAGCGACTCTGCCTTATAAATTGTAATAAATTTTCAATATCGTTTATTTACAAAGCAATACTTTGCTTTAAGTCAGAACAGCGAGCGAATATTTGCAAACTTAGTCTGCTTTATTTGACTAAATATATTAAATTTCGCTAGATTGGTGGCTTAACAAGGAACAATGGATGTAATTTTTTTACGAGGCAGGATGACAATGAACGAGAAATACGCCGCGCTCAAGAGTAATGTCAGCATGTTGGGGCACTTATTGGGTAACACCATTCAAGAAGCCCACGGTGACGAAATCTTAGAGAAAGTGGAGACCATTCGTAAGCTCTCCAAATCTGCCCGCGCAGGCAATCAGGCTGATCGTAACAACCTGATTGAAGAAATCAAAAGCCTGCCAGATGAGCAACTCACTCCGGTGGCTCGCGCTTTTAACCAATTTCTGAATTTGACCAACATTGCCGAGCAATACCACACCATCTCTCGCCATTGCGATGCACACGTGTGTGAGCCGGATGCGATCAATACGCTATTTGCCAAGCTTGGTCAAAACGGCATCAATAAACTCGATACCGCCCAAGCGATTCGTGAATTGAACATTGAGTTGGTGCTGACTGCGCACCCTACTGAAATCACGCGCCGCACCATGATCAATAAACTGGTCAAAATCAACGAGTGTCTGTCTAAGTTGGAGCTGAGCGATCTCTCTTACAAAGAGCGCCACAAGACAGAAAAACGCCTCGAGCAACTTATCGCACAAAGCTGGCACTCAGACGTGATTCGCAAGCAGCGCCCAACGCCACTCGATGAAGCGAAGTGGGGGTTTGCCGTGGTGGAAAATTCACTCTGGGAAGCGGTGCCAGATTTCCTACGTGAACTCGATGAAAAGCTCAAAGACTATCTAGACCAAGGCTTGCCAATCGATGCTCGCCCTGTTCACTTCTCATCTTGGATGGGCGGTGACCGAGATGGCAACCCATTTGTGACCCATACTGTGACACGTGAAGTGTTACTCCTCTCGCGCTGGAAAGCGGCGGATCTTTACCTCAAAGACATCAATGAGTTGATCAGCGAGCTGTCAATGACCAAGTGCAACGACACCGTTCGTCAATTGGCAGGGGAAGATGAACACGAGCCTTACCGCGCCATCTTGAAACAACTGCGCACGCTGCTGAGTGATACCAAAGAGATCCTGGATGCGAAAATTAACGGCCAGAAGCTGGCGGTAAAAGCGCCACTGCAAAGCGTTGAGCAACTTTGGGATCCTCTTTTTGCCTGTTATCAGTCACTACGTGAATGTGGCATGAGCATGATCGCAGAAGGCTCACTGCTCGATACACTGCGTCGCGTCAAAGCGTTTGGTGTACATCTTGTTCGCCTAGACATTCGCCAAGAAAGCACCCGTCATGCTGATGTCCTTTCAGAGCTGACACGTCACTTAGGCATTGGTGATTACAATCACTGGAGCGAACAAGACAAAATCGCTTTCTTGACCAATGAATTGTCATCGAAGCGCCCTCTACTACCGCGTGATTGGCAACCTTCAGAGCCAGTCAAAGAAGTGCTCGATACGTGCAAAATCATTGCCGCGCAATCTCGTGAAGCGTTTGGTGCTTACGTCATCTCGATGGCCAAAACAGCCTCTGATGTACTCGCTGTGCACCTATTACTGCAAGAATCAGGCTGCCCTTATCGCATGGATGTTTGCCCACTGTTTGAAACACTCGACGATTTAAACAACGCCGAAGCGGTGATCAAACAACTGATGAGCATTGACCTCTATCGTGGCTTTATTCAAAACCATCAAATGGTGATGATCGGCTATTCCGACTCAGCAAAAGACGCCGGCGTAATGGCGGCAGGCTGGGCTCAATACCACGCGATGGAAGCTTTAGTGAACGTCGCAGAACAAGAAGGCATTGAGCTGACCTTATTCCATGGCCGTGGCGGTACCATTGGTCGTGGCGGTGCACCAGCTCATGCAGCGCTGCTGTCTCAACCACCAAAGAGCTTGAAAGGTGGCCTACGCGTAACCGAACAGGGTGAGATGATTCGCTTCAAACTCGGTTTGCCTGATGTGGCTGTTAACAGCTTCAACATGTACGCCAGTGCGATCCTTGAGGCCAACTTGCTGCCACCACCAGAGCCAAAACAAGAGTGGCGTGATCTGATGGAAGTGCTGTCGCAAGTAAGCTGCGAAGCCTACCGAAGTGTGGTTCGTGGTGAGCCAGACTTTGTCCCTTACTTCCGCCAAGCAACACCTGAGCTGGAGTTGGGTAAACTGCCACTAGGCTCTCGTCCTGCTAAGCGTAACCCAAATGGTGGTGTGGAAAGCCTACGTGCCATTCCTTGGATTTTCTCTTGGAGCCAAAACCGCTTGCTATTGCCTGCGTGGTTAGGCGCTGGTGAAGCGATTCAGTACTCGATTGACAAAGGCCATCAAGCGCTTTTAGAAGAAATGTGCCGTGAATGGCCATTTTTCTCCACGCGTTTGGGCATGCTTGAGATGGTGTACCTAAAGTGTAACAGTGAGATTTCTCGTTACTATGATGAACGTCTCGCTGACAAATCGCTGCTACCTCTTGGTGATCGCTTACGTGATCAGCTACAAAGCGACATCAAAGCGGTGCTTAACGTCGAAAACAACGAGAACTTGATGCAAAGCGATCCTTGGGGTCAAGAGTCTATTCGACTACGTAATATCTACATCGAACCGTTAAATATGCTTCAAGCAGAATTGCTTTACCGCACTCGCCAAGCTGGCGTGGTATCGGAAGAGCTTGAAGAAGCGTTGATGGTGACCATCGCGGGTATCGCCGCAGGTATGCGTAACACCGGTTAAGTTCATTGAGACGTAAAAGAGCTGGCGACTTACGCCAGCTCTTTTTGTTTCAGAGCCCATCCTTGCCCCCTACTCTTCAATGGCCTCATGCCATTTTTCCTCTTGTCACTGATATTCTCTCCCCACATCTCTCAATGAGAGGAAAGCATCATCAGGCGTTTCAAGCACTCATTTCAGCCACGATTCGTTCTTGCCGCCATTTTATAAAAATTACTCATTCTGTGCTCCAGATCACCATCACCATGTAAGAACAACAACAAAAAACCAGAACATAAAGCTACATTAAAAACCAAATGACGCACATTAAAAGCACTTTATTCTACAAAATATCACTATTGAGCATTTTGTTAGTTTTTTGGGTAATATTGTCCTGCTATTCCACTTTATGCTTATTATTTAGATATACTACTCATCCGCTGCGGATCACACATCAAATATTATTTCCGTAGCCTGATGGAATCGCTCCATCCACCCTAGGTGATAAACGGCTTTAAAGGTGACAGGACCAACATTGTTGGTGCTGACTGCACATAAACAAATTGCATCAACAAGAATGTAAACGCCGTGCAGGCAGCTTGTTCATAAGTTTATTGACCATTTGGATTGAAGACATGTCATTACCACACGTAATTCTAACCGTTTTAAGCACTCGCGATGCGACCGGTTACGATATCACTAAAGAATTCTCCGCTTCTATCGGCTACTTTTGGAAAGCAAGTCACCAACAGGTGTACCGTGAGCTGAATAAAATGGCAGAGAAAGAGCTGGTAACTTGTGTATTGGAACCGCAAGAAGGCAAGCCGGATCGCAAAGTTTATTCAATTACCGACGCTGGACGCTCAGCATTAGGTGAGTGGTTTGATCAACCGACAGCCCACCCAACTGTACGCGACGAGTTTTCAGCAAAACTGATGGCTTGCTCAGTACAACCCTCTACACCTTACCGCGCTCAGCTTGCTGAGTTAGTAGAAGAGTCTCGCAAGCTTGTCTCACACTACAAAGAAATTGAAGCCGCGTACTACGCGACACCATCGACACTGGATAAGCAAGGCCGCCTAGAGCGCCTCACCTTGCGCCGTAATTTAATGATGCGTGAAGCTTGGGTACGCTGGGCAGAAGAAGTGTTAGCCGAACTGGATATCCTCGGCTAATCCACCAGCCACATACGCTAGGCAATATGGCGGTGATGATTTGAAATAGCAAAACGGCTCCTGATAAGGGAGCCGTTTTTATATGAGGGAGAGATGGAAAGTCAACTTATGCTTTCTTTGGACGAACCCCTAAGGTATGACAAAGCGCGTAAGTCATTTCTGCACGGTTTAGGGTATAGAAATGGAAATCTTTCACGCCTTCACGGCTTAGGATACGAACCATATCAATGGCCTGACTTGCACCCACAAGCTGACGCGTCACAGGATCATCCTCTAAGCCTTCAAACTGCTTTGCCATCCAACCAGGCACTTTAACGTTATTCTGCGCAGCAAAGCGAGAAGCTTGCTTGAAGTTAGAAACTGGGAGAATGCCAGGGACAATTTCAACGTCAATGCCTGCCGCCACACAGCGATCGCGGAAACGTAAGTAACTTTCTACATCAAAAAAGAACTGTGTGATTGCACGGTTTGCTCCGGCATCCACTTTACGTTTTAGATTGAGCAGATCCGCTTGAGCGCTTTTCGCTTCTGGGTGCACTTCTGGAAACGCTGCCACTGAAATATCAAAATCGTGCAATGACTTAAGTAGCGTCACCAAATCCGACGCATACATATCTGGCGCACCACCACCAGGAGGAATATCACCTCGCAGTGCCACGATATTTTTAATGCCATTCGCCCAATAGTCGTTGGCAATATTGATCAACTCTTCACGGCTGGCATCAATACAGGTTAAGTGTGGAGCAGCAACTAAGCCCGTCTGCGCTTTGATCTCTTTAATGATTGAGTGTGTGCGATCACGCTCACCTGAATTCGCACCGTAAGTCACAGAAACAAACTTAGGCTGCAGTGTTTTTAAACGATGTACCGAATTCCACAACGTTTCTTCCATTTGCGGCGTACTTGGCGGAAAAAACTCAAAGGAAACATTGATATTGTCTGATAACTCAGCGATATTCTGATTTAAAGCGTCGATATGACTAGCGTGCGTGTATCCCATCTTCCTCTCCCTGTGACCCTTCGCCACAAAATAAATCTCAATCCTTAAATCGACGTTTAGACGTCTATATGTCCACAGAATGTATTGAATACGATTTAATGTCAACCTTGTGATTATGAATTTTTCTCAAGTTCATAATGAGCATAGTTCAAGTAGAAAAAAGGGACCGCTTGGGTCCCTATCAAATCATCCGTCTTATCTTAGAACAAGCCAGCTAAGCGATTGAGATCAGACTGAATTGCGCCAGCAGTCACTTCACGCCCAGCCCCCGGGCCACGAATTACTAAAGGATTATCACGATACCATTTACTCTCAATGGCAAAGATATTGTCACACGGCAACAAGTTCGCCAAAGCATGCTCTCTTTGTAGCGCTTCAACACTGACACGAGCTTTACCATTTTTTTCTAGACGAGCAACATAGCGTAGCACCTGATCTTGACGCTGCGCCTTAGTGAGACGTTCTTGCAAACGCTCACTCAATAAGTGGGCTTGGTCAAAGAAATCGTCAAGAGACAGTTCTTTAAGCTCTTCAGGCACCAAAGATTCCACTTTCACGTTTTCAGGCTCAATGTCTAAGCCTGATTCGCGAGCCAAGATCACCAGCTTACGCATCACATCTGATCCATCCAAATCGCTGCGAGGATCCGGTTCAGTGAGCCCTTGCTGCCAAGCTAAATCAACCAGCTCTGCAAACGGTACTGAACCATCAAACTGCTGGAACAGCCAAGAGAGCGTGCCAGAGAAGATGCCAGAAAGTGCCACGATTTCATCACCACTTTCGCGTAAATCTCTCACCGTGTGATTAATCGGTAAGCCAGCACCCACAGTTGCGTTATACAACCAATGACGGCCAATTTTGCTGAAGGCATCTTGCACTTGGTAGTAGTAATCGCTGCTCGCTGAGCCCGCAATTTTATTCGCGGAAATGAGGTGCATACCTTGATGGGCAATATCCAAATATTGCGCTGCCAACTCGCGGCTGGCCGTGACATCCAACACCACCACTTCGTCATAGTCTTGGATTGAACTCAATCGTTGTAACCAATTGGCCCCATCATTCGGTACCGAGTCATCATCAAAATGCGCATGTACTGCTGCGGCATCTAAACCTTGTTCATTGAACAGATAAGTTTGGCTATCCACCACGGCCACCAACTCAAAGTTCATACCATGGCGTTTTTCCAACTCACTTTTCTGCTGCGCAAACAGAGATAACCAACTGGATCCGATATTACCTTTACCACACAGAGCCAATGCCACACGCTTCTGGGCTTGAAACAGTTGGGTATGGATCGCTTTCACCAGTACCGGAATATCGACTCGGCGCATCACCGCAACCAAACTCAATCCTGATTCAGCTTCAGAAATGAACTCCACAGGAGAGTGTTTCAGTTGTTGGTAGAACCCAAAACAATGGCTGGCATTGTTCGTGACTCCAGCCCCGACAGCGGCGACCAGCGAAAAACCCTCTTTCAGCTTGATCTCGGCGGCCAAACCCAACTCTTGCAGATGTGCCAAAGCGCCACCAGCAATTTCTGTGGTATACGCTAAGCGCAGCTTAAATTGATCTTTTTGTGCTTCAAACGCCAATGGTTCCAACTGCGCGCGTTTGAGTGCACGCAATACCTCTTGCTGCTGGCGCTCAAAGTCATGACCGGCAGAGAAGTTCAACTGCACTAACATAACATCATCAAGCGAGGTGATAATTTTGGCACCGCGCCCAGACGCCAACACGCGTTCAATACGGGTAGAACCTGACTCAGGCGTGTAACTGCAACGCAGATTAAGCTCGGTGGCACTTTGTGCCACTGGCTGTAATGTTCGGCTATGCAGGACTGGAGCGGCTAAGCGCGCAAGTTCACTGGCTTCATCCAAACGCAGTAACGGCAGCAAACAAGCGTCACTGACCAAACGAGGGTCGGCGCTGTACACCCCAGCCACATCACTCCAAATCGTCACTTTAGCCACTTCCGCCAGCGCACCAATCACGGTAGCAGAGTAGTCAGAGCCATTGCGCCCTAATAAGACCGTTTCGCCTGCTTGGTTTTGCGCCATAAAGCCGGTGATCACCACACGGCGATGTGAGTGCTGCGCCAACACTTCTTTAATCAGAGGATAAGAACGAGCTCGATCCACTTCAGGTTGGGTGCCTGTTTCAGCCCGTAAAAACGCACGCGCGTCCTGAGCCACCGCAGCGAGATCATGTTGGTTCAACAACGCAGCCAGTAGACGCGACGACCACACTTCTCCATGGCCTAAGATCGCTGCTTTTTGCGCGGTGGTGAGTGGTGCGGAGAGCTCGGCCAACGTGCTGAACTCATCAGCAAGTTGATCAAGCAGCTCGCTACGCTGGTTCGACGCGATCAGTGCTTCCACCAAGCCGGTTTGATATTGACGCAAAGCTTGCAATGCTTCGTGAGCCAAACGGCCGTCCTTCTCCAGCGCCTCACTAAATTCAATTAAGCGGTTGGTGGTTTTACCCGCTGCCGACACCACCACTAAATCGTTGTCACCCGAGTACTCTTTGAGGATGTTCACCACACGACGATAGCAATCCGGATCCGCAAGGCTGCTTCCACCAAATTTGTGCAGTTGTCGAACTTGACTCATTAACAGCTCTCCTTCGCTTGTTGAAAGGCCTGCTTGAGGTCAGCAATCAGATCTTGCGCATCTTCCAGCCCCACGGATAAACGCAATAACTGTTGCGTGACGCCAGCCTCTGCGAGCGCTTCCTCTCCCATCGCACGATGAGTCATGGAAGCAGGATGACAAACCAAACTTTCGACACCACCAAGTGACTCCGCTAATGAAAATAAATCTAGCGCTTTCACAAACACTTTCAATTGCTCGAAGCTGCCAGCAAATTCAAAGCTCAACATCGAGCCAAAGCCCGATTGCTGCTTTTTAGCAACCTCATGGCCGGGATGCGCTGGCAAACTCGGGTGATAAATGGTGCCGACTAACTCTTGAGTTTGCAGATAAGAGAGGATTTGTTGCGAACTTTCTTCATGCACGCGCATACGTGCCCCCAAGGTGCGGATGCCACGCAGCGTCATATAGCTGTCAAATGGCGTGCCAGTTGCACCAAGGCAGTTCCCCCACCATGCTAGCTCTGTTGCGTGCTCTTCGGTTTTTGTGATCACCACACCGCCAATCACATCAGAATGCCCATTGATGTACTTGGTTGTCGAGTGAATCACAAAGTCTGCCCCCAGCTCCAAAGGCTTTTGGTACACCGGTGTCAAAAAGGTGTTATCGACCGCCACCAACGCACCCACTTTATGGGCTTTCTCACACACTTCCGCGATGTCCACCACACGCACGAGCGGGTTGGAAGGTGTTTCAAGCAACACCAACTTAGGGTTAAGCGCTAACGCTGCATCCAGTGCAGCACTGTCGGATTGGTCGACAAAGCGGACTTTAAAATCCCCTTTCTTCGCTCGAGTATTGAAAAGACGGTAGGTACCGCCATAACAATCATGAGGGGCTACAATAAGATCGTCAGGACTTAAAAAAGCAGAAACCCACAAGTTGAGTGCCGATGTCCCGCAGTTTGTAACCACCGCACCTTTACCAGACTCAAGCTCAAACAACGCTTGCTCTAGTAAGCCACGATTGGGGTTGCCTGAGCGGGTATAGTCGTATTTAGGCACTTCACCAAAGGCAGAGAAACCATAGTTCGTCGACAAATAGATCGGTGGCACAACGGCACGGTATTGAGTATCGGATTCGATGCCCGTTCTAACGGCAATCGTAGCTGGCTTGTGGTGACTCATGATGTTTCCTTTCTGCGAAGATGAATTCTTAATAAGAATGCGCTACTGTTATCGGACGCCTTCCTCTCCATTAATAGTTGTCACTTTAACCATCAAAATTTAAGACGTCAACACTTCTAGACGTCCATATGTCTTTGCTTATGGCGGTAAATCCAGCTAAAATCTCCGCTTACAATTTTTATTAACCGATTATTACTCTGAAGGTGCGCAATGGCTGACTGGAATGGCGAATACATAAGTCCATACGCAGAGCATGGAAAGAAAAGCGAGCAAGTAAAAAAAATTACCGTTTCTATCCCGCTTAAAGTACTAAAAGTTCTGACGGATGAACGTACTCGTCGTCAAATTAACAACCTACGCCACGCAACAAACAGTGAGTTGTTGTGTGAGGCATTCCTGCATGCGTACACAGGCCAGCCACTGCCGACGGATGAAGATCTCAGAAAGGATCGCCCGGATGATATCCCAACAGAAGCCAAAGAATTAATGACGGCGATGGGTATTGAATTTGAAGCGTATGACGACTAAACCTCGTTAGCTTTACCACACCGGGGAAAGTGGTATCTGATCAAAAACGGGACGCTTAAAGCGTCCCGTTTGTTTAGGCTATGATTTACTCGGCCATGTAGTTTTCTGGCATTGGAATACGAGCAACACCGGTATCCACGGCCGCCTGAGCAACGGCTTTCGCCACGCGAGGCAACAAACGTGAATCCATTGGTTTTGGAATAATGTATTGCGGACCAAAGCTGAGCGATTCAACACCTGCCGCTTTCAATACCGCTTCTGGCACTGGCTCTTTCGCCAATTGACGAATCGCTTCAACCGCTGCCAACTTCATTTCATCATTAATTTCACTAGCACGAACATCCAGTGCACCACGGAAAATAAATGGGAAGCACAACACGTTGTTCACTTGGTTTGGATAGTCGCTGCGTCCTGTACCCATAATAAGATCGCTGCGCACTTCATGCGCCAGCTCTGGCTTGATCTCTGGATCAGGGTTTGAACACGCAAACACAACCGGTTTATCCGCCATCAGCTTCAGCGCTTCTGCTGGCATTAGGTTTGGACCAGACACGCCAAGGAAGAGATCCGCACCGCTGATAACATCTTCTAGTGTGCGCTTGTCTGTATTGTTGGCAAACAGTTGCTTGTATTCGTTGAGATCATCACGACGTGTATGAATCACACCTTTGCGATCCAGCATATAGATCTTTTCACGCATCGCGCCACATTTGATCAACAGCTCCATACACGCCACCGCAGCAGCCCCAGCGCCAAGACAAACGATAATACACTCGTTCAACTTTTTACCCTGCAACTCAATCGCATTCAGCATACCAGCGGCAGTCACGATCGCCGTACCGTGTTGGTCATCATGGAAAACGGGTACATCGCAACGCTCAATCAGACGTTTTTCAATTTCAAAACAATCCGGGGCTTTGATGTCTTCTAGGTTGATACCACCAAAGGTATCTGCAATGTTCGCTACCGTATCCACAAATTCGTCGATGGTGCGATGCTTCACTTCGATATCGATAGAATCAAGACCAGCAAAACGCTTAAACAGCAGCGCCTTCCCTTCCATTACTGGCTTTGATGCCAAAGGACCTAAATTACCTAGGCCCAAAATTGCCGTACCGTTAGAGATAACGGCCACCATATTTCCCTTTGAGGTGTACTTGTAAACGTTGTCTGGGTTCTGTGCGATTTCGCGAACCGGCTCTGCGACACCTGGACTGTAAGCTAAAGCAAGATCTTTAGCGGTTTCCGCAGGTTTGGTTAGAGCGACGGCAATTTTACCCGCCGTTGGCAAAGCATGATAATCAAGAGCTTGTTGGCGAAGTACTTCTTCAGGGGTCATTTGCTGGCTATTGTCATCGGACATAAATGGTTATTCTCTTTTTGCGTGTACGGTAAAGGGGGGAACACTTTAGCTTGAACAAAAACTCTGCCTTTTTGTTCAATTTAGAGAGAAATTCTAATTGATATAAGTCAATCTTCCTAGCCAAGATTGCGAGGCAAATCTATAAAAATTGTGAATAAGATAGAAGTAAGACCAGATGGCATAAGGGAGGGTGCTTGAGAGAAAGCGTCACCTAGACGCTGAATGCAAAAAAGGCCGCATAAGCGACCTTTTTTCTCAAACAGCAATAGCTAACGCTATTATTTCTTACCGCTTGATAGAGCACCGAAACGCTTGTTGAAGCGATCAACACGGCCGCCTGTATCAACGATACGTTGCTTACCAGTGTAGAATGGGTGGCACTTGTCACATACGTCTAGGTGGATAGATTCTTTATCTAGAGTAGAGTTGAAAACGAAAGAGTTGCCGCAAGAACAAGTTGCGTTTACTGCTTTGTATTCTGGATGGATACCAGCTTTCATGGGATAACCTCAAATAGTAGGCCGTGTCGCTATACGAGTCTTTGCCGCACACCACACGCAGTTAAAAATAAAACTCAGATACCGCTAAAATAGAATTAAAGCCATATCTTAAGGCGCGATATAGTAATGAATCGTCTCTTTCGAATCAACCTATTTCCGCGATTTTCCGCTAGTTTTTTATACAGTTTTCCTCTCTCTGTTCGAGCATGCCCTTTTCTCGTATTTCTACCTCGCTTCCATTAGACTGTAAGTCATTATTTTTGCCATGAAACACCACGTTATGCGTCCATCCATTGCTCGTGTTGCGCTGCCAGTGCCACTCGATAAACAATTTGATTATCTCGTTCCTGGACACCTTTTTCCGATCATTGGTGGTCGCGTGAGTGTGCCGTTTGGACGACAAACCTTGATTGGCATTGTCACCGCTTTAGTTCAAGAATCAGACTTTCCACGCGAGCAACTTAAACCCCTTAAAGCAGTGTTGGATCATCGTCCTATTTGGCCCGATTCCGTCTACAGTTTATTACTTTGGTGTAGCCAGTTTTACCAATATCCCCTAGGTGAAACACTGCATAACGCCCTCCCTGCTGCACTAAGAAAAGGTAAAGCGGCTGACTTTGCGACTCTACAAGAATGGCAGTTGACCGAGTTAGGCAAAAACCAGTTGATGCAAGGGCTAAACAGTCGCGCGATAAAGCAAGCGAAAGTATTGAATATGCTTGCTAATGGCCCTCTGCCTCACCAAGCCTTTCTCGATGAGGAAGTGGCATCCACAACCTTACGCACCTTGGAAGAAAAAGGCTGGATCACCTGTGAAGAAAAAACGCCACAGTTAACTCGTTGGGGGAATCCGATTGAACATCCCGTCGATAAGCCGAAACTCAACCAAGAGCAAGCCATTGCCATTGCCACCGTAAACAGCCAGACAGACTTTGGCTGTTATTTGTTGGAAGGAGTCACAGGCTCAGGCAAAACCGAAGTTTATCTCAACTTGATCAAACCCATTTTGGAACAAGGCAAACAGGCCCTGGTGTTGGTCCCTGAAATTGGTTTAACACCACAAACCATCAATCGTTTTCGTCAACGGTTTGATGTGCCAGTCGCCGTCATCCATTCTGGTCTTAATGATACTGAACGTCTCAACGCTTGGCTTTCCGCACGAGACAAAGCGGCGGGCATTGTCATTGGTACACGCTCTGCACTACTGATCCCATTTGCCCAGCTAGGGATCATCATTGTCGATGAAGAGCACGACGCTTCATACAAACAACAAGATAGCCTGCGTTACCATGCTCGCGATGTGGCTGTGATGCGAGCGGCAAAAGAAGGCATTCCAATTGTTCTCGGTTCAGCCACGCCCGCGTTAGAAACCTTACACAACGCACTTACGGGCAAATATCATCATCTCTCGCTGACCCAACGAGCAGGAATGGCGGTGCCAACCACCAATAAAGTGCTGGATGTCAAAGGGCTCTATCTGGAAAGTGGCCTCTCAGCGCCACTCATTGCTGAAATGCGTCGTCATTTAAAAGCGGGCAATCAGGTGATGCTATTTCTCAACCGTCGAGGCTTCTCCCCAGCGTTAATGTGCCATGAATGTGGTTGGATTGCCGAGTGCAAACGCTGCGATGCCTATTACACTTATCACCAGTACAGCAATGAAATCCGCTGTCACCACTGTGGCTCTCAACAACCTATTATTCACCAGTGCCAAGGTTGTGGCTCTACACAACTGGTGACCGTTGGTGTCGGCACTGAGCAACTGGAAAACCAGTTGACGACCCTGTTTCCTGACTACAAAGCAATTCGCATCGACCGCGATAGCACACGACGCAAAGGTAGCCTCGAAAGCGCTTTAGAAGCCATTCGCAAAGGGGAATACCAAATTTTAATTGGCACGCAAATGCTGGCTAAAGGCCATCATTTCCCAGACGTGACGTTAGTGGCACTATTGGATGTTGATGGGTCATTATACAGCAGTGACTTCCGAGCGTCCGAGCGATTGGCTCAGTTGTTTATTCAAGTCGCAGGACGAGCAGGGCGTGCCAGCAAACCTGGCGAAGTGATCTTACAAACCCACCATCCAGAACACACTTTGCTCAAAGCTCTGTTGACCAAGGATTACCGGCACTTTGCGCAGTCTGCACTGGAAGAACGGAAAATTGCCCAACTTCCCCCGTTTAGTTTTCTAACGCTATTTCGCGCAGAAGCCAATCACAGTGAAATCGTCGAAACATTCTTGCGCCAAGTGCGTATGACTCTCGAGTCTCATCCCTTGTTTGATCACAGTTGTCTCGTGCTCGGCCCAACACCCGCCCCACTGGCCAAACGTGCGGGCAAATACCGCTGGCAGCTTCTGCTTCAAACTCAACATCGTTCCTTGATGCAGAAAATACTCTCGAGCACGAAACCTGCTATCGATTTGTTACCAGATGCAAAAAAAGTACGTTGGAACTTGGATATTGAGCCGCAGGATCTGAGTTAGCAAACGTTTACCACCTCACTCTAACGTTGAAAATTGCAACAATTTGCTTCTTTACGTGATGACCATCACGAATGAAATGCGGATTTTGTTAATTCGCCCGTAACTTTAAATAAAGAATTGAATAGACTATTCAAATTAGAACGAGGCAACTCATAATTCGATTTTATTTTCCGAATCAGAACAATAACTAAACGTCATAATTGGCGAACATTTTGAGAGGGTTAGTATATGGCGACAATGAAGGATGTTGCCCAGCTTGCAGGAGTTTCAACGGCAACGGTTTCGAGAGCGCTGATGAATCCAGACAAAGTATCCGCCACAACGCGTAAGCGTGTGGAAGATGCGGTGTTGGAAGCTGGTTATTCCCCAAATTCGCTGGCACGCAATTTACGCCGCAACGAGTCACGCACTATCGTCGCGATCGTTCCTGACATTTGTGATCCTTACTACACAGAGATCATTCGTGGCATTGAAGATGCCGCCATTGAGCAGGGATATTTGGTTCTACTCGGTGACAGCGGCCAACAAAAGCGCCGTGAAAGCTCACTCGTCAATCTCGTTTTTACCAAGCAAGCGGATGGTATGCTACTGCTTGGTACTGACTTACCTTTTGATGTGAGCAAGCCAGAACAGAAAAATCTTCCTCCGATGGTCATGGCTTGCGAGTTCGCCCCCGACCTCGAACTGCCGACGGTTCATATCGATAACTTGACCTCTGCCTTTGAAGCGGTGAACTACCTGACTCAACTGGGCCACAAACGCATCGCCCAAATTTCAGGGCCAAAATCCGCAGCACTTTGTCAGTTTAGACAACAAGGCTATCAACAAGCTTTGCGCCGTGCCGGCATCACAATGAACCCACAATATTGTGTTGAGTCTGAGTTCTCTTTTGAAGGTGGGGCGAAAGCGATCCGTCATCTGCTAGAAATGAATGATGCGCCAACCGCCGTCTTCTGTCATTGTGACACCATGGCTATCGGGGCGATTCAAGAAGCGAAAAAATTGGGCTTCCGAGTACCCCAGGATCTGTCGATTGTCGGCTTCGATGACATCCAGTTCGCCCAATATTGCGATCCTCCGCTAACCACCATCTCACAACCACGCTATGAGATTGGTCGTCAAGCGATGCTAATGATGTTAGAGCTGCTGAAAGGGCATGACATTCACAGTGGCTCACGCCTACTTGAAACCAAATTGGTGGTTCGTGGTAGCGCAGCACCTCCGGGCTTACGCTAACCGAAACCAACCGGCAGCGAGGTTATTTGCAGCCTCGCTTCCTTTTCTGCGACGTTTCCCTGTTAACGCTTGGCATTCTGCATTACCATAGCGGGCTAGCATAACAATTGTTTGTATTTTCCGTGGCTAAAGATTATGTAAGACGTGGTCGTAGTCCTAAAAAGCCGACCAAAAAAGCAGCTCCTCGTAGAAAAAAACCTTGGCTTGCCGGCCTGTTAGCTATCGTGCTACTGGGTGGTTTTGGCTATGGTTTGTATACCCTCAGCAATGACCCAGAGCCGCCAACACCCGTTGTAGAAAACAAACCGGTGAGTAAACCTAAACCGCCGGCGAAAAAAGAACTGCCGCCTCCACCAGAAGAAAAATGGCAATACGTTGAAAGCTTACCAAATCGAGAAATCGAAGTGGTGGCCAAAGAACAAGAAGTGCCTAAGATTCCTTACATTATGCAGTGTGGCGCCTACAAAAAAAGTGAACAAGCGGAACATCGTAAACTCGACATCGCTTTTCAAGGCATTACCAGTACCGTCAAAAAGAAAGAAGGCAGTGATTGGTATCGCGTGGTCTTAGGACCATATAAGCTAAAACGTGACGCTGAACGCGATCGCCATAAATTGCAACGCGCCAAAATTGAGCCGTGTGCCATCTGGCAAGAAGAACAATAATTCTCATCCAAAGGGGCTTGTAATTCGCCCCTTTTCTTTGCCTCCCTTTCCCCCTAACCTTCCATTCCAAACCTTGAGCCTTGATTTCTTTTTTACCCTCCCCCATATAGGGATCAACTCCATATAGAAAAGAATCAAGAGGCCTACTCGTGACTACCATCGTTTCTGTACGTCGTAACAATAAAGTCGTCATCGCCGGGGATGGGCAAGTATCTCTGGGTAACACGGTAATGAAAGGCAATGCGCGTAAAGTTCGCCGTCTATACCACAACAAAGTACTGGCAGGCTTTGCTGGCGGCACAGCGGATGCCTTTACTCTATTTGAACGCTTCGAAAGTAAGCTGCAGATGCATCAAGGCCACCTCACTAAAGCGGCCGTTGAACTGGCGAAAGATTGGCGCAGCGATCGTGCATTACGTAAACTTGAAGCATTATTGGCCGTGGCAGACGAAACAGCGTCATTGATCATCACGGGCAATGGCGACGTGGTACAGCCAGAAAACGATTTGATCGCGATTGGGTCTGGAGGGGCGTATGCACAAGCAGCCGCGACCGCTTTATTGGAAAATACCGAACTCGATGCACGCGAAATCGCAGAAAAAGCATTGAACATTGCGGGTGATATTTGTGTGTTTACCAACCACAACCACACCATCGAAGAGCTCGAGATCCCAGCAGAATTGCCGAATCTCAGCCAAGCTTAATTCGCCCACAGATTGTAAGGAATGATTATGTCTGAAATGACTCCTCGTGAAATTGTCCATGAACTGAATCGACACATCATTGGTCAAGACAACGCAAAACGCTCTGTGGCAATTGCACTACGTAATCGCTGGCGTCGAATGCAACTTGAAGAAAGCTTGCGCGTAGAAGTCACGCCAAAGAATATTCTGATGATAGGCCCGACTGGGGTTGGTAAAACTGAAATCGCTCGTCGTCTTGCGAAACTGGCCAACGCACCTTTCATTAAAGTGGAAGCCACCAAATTCACCGAAGTGGGTTATGTGGGTAAAGAAGTGGAAAGCATTATTCGCGATCTAACTGACGTGGCGGTGAAACTGACTCATCAGCAAGCGATGGAAAAAGTAAAGTTCCGTGCAGAAGAGCTCGCGGAAGAACGAATTCTTGATGCGCTCCTACCACCGCCTCGTGATGCTTGGGGGCAGAACGAACAAAGCGAAGATACCTCTAACACTCGCCAAATCTTCCGTAAAAAACTGCGTGAAGGAAAACTCGACGACAAAGAAATTGAAATCAATGTCGCTGCGCCACAGATGGGCGTGGAAATCATGGCGCCTCCTGGTATGGAAGAGATGACTAACCAGCTACAAGGTATGTTCCAGAGCCTAGCTGGCAATACCAGTAAAAAGCGCAAATTGAAAATCAAAGACGCCTTTAAAGCACTGATTGAAGAAGAAGCCGCTAAGCTGGTTAATCAAGATGAACTTAAAGAGCAAGCCATCTACAGTGTAGAAAACAATGGCATCGTGTTTATCGATGAGATCGATAAAATCTGTAAACGCGGTGAGAGCTCAGGCCCCGATGTGTCTCGAGAAGGCGTTCAGCGTGACTTGTTGCCTCTTATCGAAGGCAGCACTGTCTCCACCAAGCACGGTATGGTAAAGACCGACCATATTCTGTTTATTGCCTCTGGTGCTTTCCAAGTTGCTAAGCCTTCTGACCTGATTCCTGAACTGCAAGGTCGATTGCCGATCCGTGTTGAGCTTGAGGCGCTTTCAAGCCACGATTTCAAGCGTATTCTGACCGAGCCAAGAGCATCACTGACAGAACAATATGTCGCTCTGATGAAAACAGAAGATGTGGACATCGAATTTACGGAAGACGGCATCACGCAAATTGCAGAAGCCGCCTGGACCGTGAATGAAACCACAGAGAACATTGGTGCTCGCCGTCTACATACCGTAATGGAACGCCTGATGGATGAGATCTCATTCGATGCAACGGAAAAATCAGGCACCAAGTTTGTGATTGATGCAGCGTATGTTCAGCAACGTCTCGGCGAATTTGTTGAAGATGAAGACTTAAGCCGTTTCATCCTGTAATCCTCTGACTAACAAGGGCGAGAGCATCATTTCTCTCGCCCTTTTTCTTCCCTTTCTTACCCAACGCCTCCGTATTTATCCGTACTGCGCCCCCTTAAGCTAACCTTTCTTCAGTGCGCTTTTATTCGTATACTGACGATTCTATTTACTAGCACGAAAAATTCATGAATCAGTCATTGCGTATCTGGCTGGATGCCGCTCGTCCGAAAACACTTCCTTTAGCGCTTGTTTCCATTTTAACTGGCAGCGTATTAGCCTATTCATTCGGTCAATTTTCACCTGTAATCGCGTTACTCTCGTTTGTTACCGCAACGCTATTACAAATCCTGTCTAACTTGGCAAACGATTATGGCGATGCCGTGAAAGGGACTGATAACGACAAACGTTTAGGGCCAATCCGAGCCATGCAGTCTGGTGCGGTTTCTGCTCAAGCGATGAAACGAGCCATTGTGTTTAATATCATTTTGACCATGATCTCCGGCTTGTGTCTGGTGTTTTACGCATTGAGCAGCCTGCAAAGTATTCTTGCGTTTATTGGACTCGGTGTATTGGCCATCTTTGCCGCCATCGCTTATACCATGGGCAGCAAGCCGTACGGTTATGTCGGGCTGGGTGATCTGTCTGTGTTTATTTTCTTTGGTTTACTGGGTGTATCAGGCACTTATTTTCTCCACACAGGCCACTTAGATACCGCGCTGCTGCTGCCTTCTTTGGGATGTGGATTATTGGCTGTTGCCGTGCTCAATATCAACAACATGCGTGATATTGAGAATGATGCGGCCTGTGGCAAACGCACCGTTGCCGTACGACTTGGACAACAGCGTGCCAAACAGTACCATTTCGCTTTACTCGGTGGCGCCTTAATGGCCTTTGCGAGTTACTTGCTGCTACAACCCAGCTCGATTTGGCTCTGTTTGCCATTTTTACTCAGCCTAATTGTGCTCTTTAATCATGGTAAAGCCGTTTGGCAAACTGAGAAACCAGCACAAATTGCCCCGATGATGCCAGTCGTAGTGAAATGCTCACTCGTCACTAATATTTTGTTTGCAACTGTTGTGGTAGCTCAAACTCTTGTTAGTTAATCATTAATTGTCATTGCAATGACTTAATGCACGGATATACTCAAAAGAAATCTCGTTGACCAAAGAAGGTATGCCATGGAATACAACACTTCAGCCCTTTGCGATATCTATATGGACCAAGTGGATGTAGTCGAGCCTATGTTCAGTAACTTTGGTGGCCGCGCTTCCTTTGCCGGACAAATCACCACAGTCAAGTGTTTTGAAGACAATGCCCTCATTCGAGAGACGCTGGAACAAGATGGTGTTGGCCGTGTACTTTTGGTTGATGGTGGTGGCTCATTGCGCCGAGCATTACTGGACGGCGAACTTGCCGCGATAGCGGAAGAGAACGAATGGGAAGGCATCGTTGTCTATGGCTGTGTGCGTGAAGTGGATGATCTGGAAGATATGAATATCGGCATTCAAGCTTTAGCCTCTATTCCAGTTGGTGCTGCCATGCAGGGTGTTGGCGAAGTGGATGTTCCGGTCAATTTTGGTGGAGTGACTTTTCTTCCAGAAGACTACCTCTACGCAGATACAACGGGCATCATTCTCTCCCAAGAGCCTCTCAGTGCCGATCTTGAAGAAGAACCAGAGCTGCTAGATTAAAGAGAAAAAAGCGTCACCTTGACGCTTTTTTCTATTGAGCAAGCAATCAAAACAGAGCAAAAGTCAGCGCGGCGTAAAGATGCGCTGTTTTTTTGACCGAATGATGCAAATTATTCAATATAGGGCGTGTTTCTCGGCCTTGTGCTGAGTAGAATGAGGCTAACAGACTTGAGTAGTAGCAAGGGCTACACTCGTAACCGAATCAATATAGGTAGGCCAAGATGTCTTTTGAAGTATTAGAAAAACTAGAAGCTAAAATTCAGACCGCTGTCGATACTATCGCTTTGCTACAAATGGAAGTAGACGAGCTTAAAGAAGAAAAAGCTAAGTTGGAAACGGAAGCGAATGAACTACGCTCTCAACGTGAACAACTTGAGCAAAAAGCACAGCAAACTCAACAAGAGCATGCTCAATGGCAAGAACGCATTCGCGCGCTTCTTGGTAAGATGGAAGACGTCGAGTAATTCTCCACTTCTAGGGAAGACCCTAGACACCAAACACGAGGCCCTAAGAGCGCTTATGCCTTGGGCCTCTCGCACCTCGCACCTCGCACCTCGCACCTCGCACCTCGCACCTCGCACCTCGCACCTCGCACCTCGCACCTCGCACCTCGCACCTCGATTTTCACCTTCAAACTGAATTTAGCAAACGTTTTCCCTGCATTTTGTGCTAGAATCGCGCCAATTTTACTCTTCCTTCGATTTAACACTTTTTTGGAGACAACATGAAACGCGATTTAGCGATGGCCTTTTCCCGCGTCACAGAAGGCGCAGCTCTAGCGGGTTATAAATGGCTAGGCCGTGGTGACAAAAACGCGGCGGATGGCGCTGCTGTAGAAGTCATGCGCACCCTGCTGAATAAAACTGACATCAGTGGTGAAATTGTTATTGGTGAAGGTGAAATCGATGATGCCCCGATGCTTTACATTGGCGAAAATGTTGGCCTAGGTGGGGATGAAGTGGATATCGCGGTCGATCCAATCGAAGGGACGCGCATGACCGCGATGGGCCAATCAAACGCTCTTGCGGTATTGGCTGCTGGTGAAAAAGGGAGCTTTTTAAAAGCACCAGATATGTACATGGAAAAACTGGTGGTCGGCCCTGGAGCAAAAGGGGTGATCGATCTTAACAAGCCACTTAAAGAAAACCTCGAGAACATCGCACAAGCGCTTGGAAAAAAGCTTGATACCTTGGTGGTGATTACCCTTGCTAAACCTCGTCATGATGAGGTGATCGCGGAGATGCAACGCATGGGTGTTCGTGTTTTCGCTGTGCCAGATGGTGATGTGGCCGCTTCGATTCTTACCTGCATGCCAGACAGTGAAGTAGACGTGATGTACTGTATTGGTGGCGCACCTGAAGGGGTTGTCTCAGCAGCCGTCATTCGTGCATTGGATGGCGACATGCATGGTCGCCTTTTACCTCGTAACGAAGTAAAAGGCGATAACGAAGAAAACCGTAAGTTTGCGGATTTCGAGCTCAAGCGCTGCGCTGAAATGGGCGTGGAAGCGAACAAAGTGCTAAAACTGGAAGACATGGCACGCAGTGATAACGTCATTTTCTCAGCAACAGGCATCACTAAAGGCGATCTACTTGAAGGCATCAGCCGTCAAGGCAATATTGCAACCACCGAAACATTGCTGATTCGTGGCCGTTGTCGAACCATTCGTCGTATCAAGTCGATTCATTATCTTGAGCGCAAAGATGACGAAGTGAAAGCGATCATTCTTTAACATACAAAGAGAATATGAAAAGAGGGCTGCCTAGTAGGCAGCCCTCTTCGTTAAAAGTCTTACACAGAATATCTATCCACCATTCGCGATTGTAATACGGTAAGCACAACGCCTCTGACCTTCGATAATGTGCTCACTGCGCTCGATATGGCACGCATCACCAAACAACTTTTGGAACACATTCAACTCCGACTGGCACAAACTTGGGCAGCGTTGCGCCGCTTTACAGATCGGACAATGGTTTTCAGTCAGCAGATAGCCTTCATCCGTCTTTTCTAACTCTGCCATGTAGCCTTCTTCTTCTCTCATCAGGGTAAGCATTTCGAGTCGACTGGTCAGATCCAAACACGTAGCTAACGCCTTTTGATAGTGCAAAAACGTTTTTTGTTCACGCTCAGCCGCCACCTTTGCTAGGCCCTCAGCACCAAACAACGCCTCTACGGCATCGATAACTTGAATCGTTAACTCGCCATGACGATCGGCAAACTGCTCATGTCCCTTTTGCGTTAAAGACCAATGACGAGTTGGACGGCCGACTTTCACCTTCACATCGTGAAAATGCACCAGACCATCCTCTTCCAGACTCTGCAAATGTTGACGAGCGCCCATGGTTGTCATTCCCAAATCAGTCGCGATTTGCTTTGCGGTAACCGCCCCATCTCGTTTTATGGATTGAATGATCCTATCTATGGTCTTCATGTTTCCCTCTTGCCCTGTGCAGATATTATGCGCCATAGGGTTAGTAAAGAAAAGGCTTGATAATCTCCTGGAATAAAGACCCTTTTCTCTGCATCGACCATCCAACTCTGGTCATCTCACAGTCGAGCTCACTGTATCATTTTTTGGACAAGCAATTTCCTCCCTTTCCATTTACCGAATCTGACATATGCTTTGTGTATAGATACTGTTTATTTTATCAACAGCAGAACACAGGGAGAGTCGTTATGGGCAGTCTTCAAACGGAGCAACAGTTACCATCGTTTGATGAGATGATGGCGCTCGCCGCAGAGAATCCAGATGCGTTTAATCAGTTCAAGCAAGATATGTGTCAGGAGATGATTCAATCAGCCTCTGAGGCCATGAGAGAGAGGTTACTTGCACAGCAAAGCCATATCGATTTAGTGATTAGCCGTTGCAAAAATCCCGTCCACACTAACGTGGTTTTGATGAATGAGTTAACCAAACAGATGGTCAAATTTCGTGAAGCCCTGGACAGTGATGGCTCAGAATTACAAGCACCCAGCGCAGAAGTGATACCTTTTGCCCCCAAAGGCTTTTATTAGATCGAGCGAAAACCAATAAGGCCCAAAATGGGGCCTTATTGGTTTCAGATACGATTCAATCTCTTTCAGTTAGCGTTCAGGCTCGCCATAACGGTTGCTGCCTTCTGTCCCTTTGAGAAAACCACACTCTAGCAAAATCCAAGCACCACACAGCAACGCTATCGAGCCAATCAATGTCTCCATGCCACTCGGCTCTTGTGCTAAAGGAGCAGACAAAGGCGTCGCCAAACGGCCTAAGATCAAAGGTATGTTCAGTACTAACCAATACGCCGATTTATTACGGTCATGCCAGCGTTTCGTGGTCACCGCTAAGTCTGGGATGAGCAAAGCCAGTAAGAAGATCGGTAGCAAAATATAGCTATAGGCAGGAAATAACTTCGACACTGCGGTCACAAAACCCAAAATACCCAAGTAATAACACAAATTCCAAAGCCAATATGTTTTACGACCGATACGACCTTGGAAAGAAAAAAGCAGTTCTTTTAACGACATCAAATGCAATCCCAAACAAAATACACCACCGTTACCCAAAAAAGTAACGCAATGGGGATCAGTTTACCACCTTCTGAAAACTATCCTTATCCATATCTCGAATATTCACCGTCAAACTGCGCACATGGCTAGCGGTTTCCTGCAGAGCCGCCATCAATTGGCGTGAGAGCTCTCGTTTTTGTTCTTCGGTTCGTCCTGATAACAAATCAAAGCTAACATGGATAAAGTCGACACTGTCCCCTTCTTCTCCAATCAACCAATGGTGGCAGCGCAACGTTCGAGACTTAACCGATGGCGCGTCGAACAAGCCACTTTTGATGGCAATGTGGTGAAGATCCTCCAATAAACCGGGAATATTGACGCGCTCTTCAACGGAATTTGAATACTCTAAGACTAGATTTGGCATGATACTTCCTTTTGTTGCCGATTTTCGATTGGTAACGCTGACATAGAGTAATACCAAGCTCACCGACAAATTCCGAGTAATTGGCTATGGTTATGCAGGATAGATCACCAATCGTTTTCGTCTGAGCGAAATATCAGTGAGTTTGACGCGCTCTGACCAGCCAAAGAAAGCGACAAGAAATGACACGAGTCATGATCTATCCACATATTTCTGTTATATTCCTACGTAGATTTTTTACATAAATTGGCTTCATTGGTTCACCTGTGAAGACTTCGATTCAATAAAGATATGGAGATATTCCTATGCGTCGTCCTGTAGTGATGGGTAACTGGAAACTTAACGGCAGCAAAACTATGGTTGCTGAACTGCTAACTGGTCTAAACGCTGAACTAGAAGGCGTTGAAGGTGTAGACGTAGCGGTAGCGCCGCCAGCACTTTACATCGACCTTGCAGAGCGCCTAATCGCTGAAGGTGGCAACAAGATCATTCTTGGTGCACAAAACACTGACATCAACAACAGCGGTGCATTCACTGGCGACATGTCTCCTGCAATGCTAAAAGACTTTGGTGCTACTCACATCATTATTGGTCACTCTGAGCGTCGTGAATACCACAATGAATCAGATGAGTTTGTAGCGAAGAAATTTGCATTCCTAAAAGAAAAC
This sequence comes from Vibrio vulnificus NBRC 15645 = ATCC 27562, assembly GCF_002224265.1. Classification (NCBI taxonomy): domain Bacteria; kingdom Pseudomonadati; phylum Pseudomonadota; class Gammaproteobacteria; order Vibrionales; family Vibrionaceae; genus Vibrio; species Vibrio vulnificus. Next base: position 1,814,603 of record NZ_CP012881.1, on the reverse strand, counting down.
GGTCTAAAACCTGTTTTCTGTATTGGTGAAACTGAAGCGCAAAACGAAGCAGGCGAAACCGAAGCTGTTTGTGCACGTCAAATCAACGCAGTGATCGACGCATACGGTGTTGAAGCGCTAAACGGTGCCATCATCGCTTACGAACCAATTTGGGCGATCGGTACAGGCAAAGCTGCAACAGCAGAAGATGCACAGCGTATCCACGCCTCTATCCGTGCGATGATCGCAGCAAAAGATGCAGCAGTGGCAGAGCAAGTGATCATCCAATACGGTGGTTCTGTTAAGCCAGAAAACGCAGAAGCTTACTTCGCACAACCAGACATCGATGGTGCTCTTGTTGGTGGTGCATCTCTAGACGCTAAGAGCTTCGCAGCGATCGCGAAAGCAGCAGCGAAAATGAAAGCGTAATTTAACGCCATCCTATCTTTGTATTTAGGGCGTATTTCTTCGGGAATACGCCCTTTATTTTAGCCTCAACATTTCTCGAAATTGACTTTGCCCTATCCTGTTCATCGAGAATCTTTTCTAATAAACTCACAAAGTTAATTTGGCTAGATAATTGGAAATATAATTTCAGAGGACAACTATGAACATACTGGTCACCGGTGGCAGCGGTTATATTGGCAGCCACACCTGCATTCAGATGATCGAAGCAGGAATGACGCCCATCATTTTGGACAATCTTTATAACAGCAAATTGCTGGTACTCGATCGCATTGAACAGGTCACAGGCGTGCGCCCCACTTTCTATCAAGGTGACATTCGTGACAGTGAGATTCTGCAGCACGTCTTTGCTCAGCACGATATCCAAGGCGTCATCCACTTTGCAGGCCTAAAGGCAGTAGGAGAATCGGTTGAAAAACCTCTGATGTATTATGATAACAATGTGTCAGGCACCCTAAATCTTGTCCGAGAAATGGATAAAGCTGGTGTTAAGAGCCTTATTTTCAGTTCGTCCGCCACCGTCTATGGTGATCCAGCCTCCGTACCAATCCGTGAAGATTTCCCAACCTCAGCCACCAACCCTTATGGCCGCAGCAAATTGATGGTGGAAGAGTGTCTGACTGACTTCCACAAAGCCAATCCTGATTGGAGCATTACTCTGCTGCGTTATTTCAATCCAGTGGGCGCTCACGAGTCAGGCTTGCTCGGCGAGGATCCTCAAGGCATTCCAAACAACTTATTGCCCTTTGTCGCTCAAGTTGCGGTTGGTCGACGCGAAAAACTGGGCGTGTTTGGTGACGACTATCCAACACCAGATGGCACTGGGGTTCGTGATTACATTCACGTCATTGACCTTGCAGACGGTCATTTGGCGGCTTTGAATAAAGTGGGGCAGCAAGCAGGATTGCATATCTTTAACCTTGGTACCGGTCAAGGAAACAGCGTACTTGAAATGGTCGCGGCTTTTGAAAAAGCGGCTCAGCGTCCGATTCCTTACGAAATCAAACCTCGCCGTGCCGGTGATATTGCTGAATGCTGGGCCAATCCAGCCTATGCAGAACAAGTATTGGGATGGAAAGCGACACGCTCACTAGAGACCATGGTGGTAGATACTTGGCGTTGGCAATCCAACAACCCAAATGGCTATGAGTAACCGCCATCACTGACACATTTTACTGTATTGCTAACACAATAAGGGCGAGTGAAAACTCGCCTTTTGCTTTTGAGTACGATAGACGTAGAGGTCAGATTAATCCTCATCAACAAACTGGGCCTGTAAGTAGTTTTCAATACCCGTCAATTGAATAAGGCCTAGTTGCGTCTCAAGCCAGTCCACATGCTCTTCTTCGTCTTCTAAGATATCTTGAAAAAGATCACGTGATACATAGTCGTGCACATCTTCTGCGTAGGCAATCGCCGCTTTTAGATCGGGAATAGCAGCCATCTCCAGCTTTAAATCGCACTCCAGCATTTCTTGGGTATCTTCGCCAATCATGAGCTTGCCTAGGTCTTGCAGATTTGGGATGCCTTCAAGAAACAAAATACGCTCAACAAGATGGTCTGCATGCTTCATCTCGTCGATCGATTCGTGATATTCCTTGTCCGCGAGGTGCTTGAGCCCCCAGTCTTTATACATACGAGCATGGAGAAAGTATTGGTTAATGGCAATCAGTTCATTGCCTAATACTTTGTTGAGATGTTGAATAATTATTGGATCGCCTTTCATGACATAGCCCTCCTCTTTGGCTTCTATAACTGTAGAACCAATTGAGAAGGTGTCAAAAAGAAAGCCGTTTAGGTTAACTGGCTTGCTTGAATAGTGCCGGAGCAGTTTCGTTGATAATCTCTTTCGCCATACGTATGCATTTGCCACATTGACTTCCCAATGCAGTGCACTTCTTGATTCCACGAATATCCGCAACACCTTGCTCAATAACAAGCTTGCGAATTTTCTTGTCTGAAACACCATGACACAAACAAACGTACATATTACAACTCAACTTATCCGCCACGAAGTTAAATATAATGGATAATCATTCTCATTACCATGATAAGTAATGCGTGTTTTTAGACTATTTTGTTATTAAGCGAGCTATGTTTTATATAAACGAAAAGAGGAAGCTAAAGCTTCCTCTTTTCTTGTGCGCTGTTCTTCAAATTGAAGAAGAGTGCAAGATTTCGTTTAATTCAAAGAATTATGCGAAGATCTTAGCAACAACACCAGCACCAACAGTACGGCCACCTTCACGGATCGCGAAACGTAGACCTTCGTCCATCGCGATTGGAGAGATTAGCTCAACAACCATTTGGATGTTGTCACCAGGCATTACCATTTCTACGCCTTCTGGTAGAGAGATATCACCAGTTACGTCAGTTGTACGGAAGTAGAACTGTGGACGGTAGCCTTTGAAGAATGGAGTGTGACGACCACCTTCATCTTTAGAAAGTACGTATACTTCTGATTCGAACTTAGTGTGTGGAGTGATTGAACCTGGCTTAGCAAGTACTTGGCCACGTTCTACTTCATCACGCTTAGTACCACGTAGTAGCGCACCAACGTTCTCACCCGCACGACCTTCGTCTAGAAGCTTACGGAACATCTCAACACCAGTACATGTAGTAGTTGTAGTATCTTTGATACCTACGATTGCTACTTCATCACCAACTTTCAGAATACCACGCTCGATACGGCCAGTTACTACTGTACCACGACCTTGGATTGAGAATACGTCTTCGATTGGCATTAGGAATGGTAGATCGATTGCACGCTCTGGCTCTGGGATGTAAGTATCTAGAGCTTCAGCTAGTTCGATGATTTTCGCTTCCCACTGCTCTTCGCCGTTTAGTGCGCCTAGTGCAGAACCTTGGATAACTGGTAGGTCATCACCTGGGAAATCGTATTCAGATAGAAGTTCACGAACTTCCATTTCTACTAGCTCTAGAAGCTCTTCATCATCAACCATGTCACATTTGTTCATGAATACGATGATGTAAGGGATACCAACCTGACGGCCTAGTAGGATGTGCTCACGAGTTTGTGGCATTGGGCCATCTGTCGCAGCAACAACTAGGATACCACCGTCCATCTGTGCAGCACCAGTGATCATGTTTTTAACATAGTCAGCGTGTCCAGGACAGTCTACGTGTGCGTAGTGGCGAGCTGGAGTGTCGTACTCTACGTGAGAAGTAGAGATTGTGATACCACGCTCACGCTCTTCTGGAGCGTTGTCGATTGATGCGAAGTCACGAGCAGCACCGCCGTAAACTTTTGCAAGAGTAGTACAGATAGCTGCAGTTAGAGTTGTTTTACCGTGGTCAACGTGGCCGATAGTACCAACGTTTACGTGCGGTTTTACACGTTCAAATTTTTCTTTAGACACGTTCGTGTTCCTTCCTAGTTATGATTCGCCACGATCAGAATTGATCGAGACGCGCCAGAAATTGTTATTTTATGCGCCAACGCTCGTCAGCGCAATATTTGGACGTATTGATCTGCAAAAAAGAACCTTTTTCACGATCAATACTCCCGATTAGTAGCCACGTTCTGCGACAATTGCTTCCGCAATGTTCTTAGGCACTTCTGCATACTCGAAGAATTCCATCGAGTAAGAGGCACGACCTTGAGTCGCAGAGCGCAGGTCGGTAGCGTAACCAAACATCTCAGAGAGTGGCACTTGAGCGCGAATGATCTTCAGACCAGCTACGCCTTCATCCATACCTTCAATGATGCCGCGGCGACGGTTCAAGTCACCCACCACGTCACCCATCCAGTCTTCTGGAGTGGTTACTTCAACCTTCATCATAGGCTCAAGAATAACAGGTTGCGCTTCTAGAGCACCCTTCTTGAATGCCATCGAACCAGCGATCTTAAACGCCATTTCGCTCGAGTCGACATCGTGGTAAGAACCGTCAAATAGTGTCGCTTTAATGTCGAGTACTGGGTAACCCGCTAGTACACCACTATTCATTTGTTCTTCGATACCTTTCGATACCGAACTGATGTATTCCTTAGGAATAACACCACCAACCACTTCATCAACAAAGACAAAACCTGCACCAGGTTCAGAAGGTTCAAGTTTGATCCACACGTGACCATATTGACCACGACCGCCTGATTGACGAACAAACTTACCTTCAACTTCCGATTTACCACGAATAGTTTCACGGTAAGCAACCTGAGGTTTACCTACGTTACAATCCACGCTGAATTCGCGCTTCATGCGATCAACGATGATATCTAGGTGTAGTTCACCCATACCAGAGATCAGCGTCTGACCAGTTTCCGCATCCGTTTCTACGCGGAATGATGGGTCTTCTGCAGCCAGTTTACCTAGTGCAATACCCATTTTCTCCTGGTCAGCTTTCGAACGCGGTTCAACCGCGATTTGAATCACTGGCTCAGGGAATTCCATTCGTTCAAGGACAACTTTGTGGTCTGAGTTACAGAGGGTATCACCCGTTGTAACGTCTTTCAGACCAATCGCTGCTGCGATGTCACCTGCGCGAACTTCTTTAATTTCTTCACGTTTATTCGCGTGCATCTGAACGATACGTCCAAAACGCTCTTTCTTTTGCTTCACGGAGTTGTAAACAGCATCACCTGTATTTACTACACCAGAGTAGACACGAATAAAGGTTAGCGTTCCTACAAATGGGTCAGTTGCAATCTTGAATGCCAACGCAGAAAACGGCTCGTTGTCGTCAGCATGACGCTCAACTTCGTTGTCATTTTCGTCGATACCCTTGATAGCAGGAACATCAATTGGCGATGGTAAGTATTCGATCACTGCATCCAATACCGCTTGAACACCTTTGTTTTTGAACGCACTACCACAAGTAGCAAGTACGATTTCGTTGTTTAGTGTACGAGCACGTAAGGCTTGTTTGATCTCAGCTTCAGTCAGCTCACCTTCTTCAAGGTACTTATCCATTAGCTCTTCGTTTGCTTCCGCTGCCGCTTCAACAAGGTTGTTGCGCCATTCTTCAGCAAGTTCGATCATGTCCGCTGGAATCTCTTCATAAGTGAAGGTCATGCCTTGATCGGCTTCATTCCAGTTGATCATTTTCATCTTGATTAGGTCGATGACACCTTTAAAGTCCTCTTCCGCACCAACGTTTAGTTGAATCGGAACAGGATTTGCACCAAGACGATTTTTAATTTGGTCCACAACGCGTAGGAAGTCTGCGCCTGCACGGTCCATCTTGTTAACGAATACCATACGTGGAACGTGGTATTTGTCTGCTTGACGCCATACAGTTTCAGACTGAGGTTCAACACCAGATGAGCCACAGAACACAACCACAGCACCATCAAGTACACGAAGAGAACGCTCTACTTCGATAGTAAAGTCAACGTGTCCAGGGGTATCAATGATGTTTACGCGATGATCTTGGAATTGTGCTTCCATACCACGCCAGAAGGTCGTAGTCGCAGCAGATGTGATTGTAATACCACGCTCCTGCTCCTGCTCCATCCAGTCCATGGTTGCAGCACCATCGTGAACTTCGCCGATTTTGTGAGAAAGGCCAGTGTAGAACAGAATACGCTCAGTTGTGGTTGTTTTACCTGCATCTACGTGAGCACAGATACCGATGTTACGGTAGCGCTCAATAGGAGTTTTACGAGCCACGATTGTATCCTCTTACTAAGGGATTCCTTAGAGTGTAGAAAAGTGCTGCGAGAGGACCTCGCAGCACAGAAGGTATTACCAGCGGTAATGAGCGAATGCTTTGTTCGCTTCTGCCATACGGTGAACGTCTTCACGTTTCTTAACAGCAGTACCTTTGTTGTCTGACGCGTCTAGCATTTCAGCCGCTAGGCGAGCAGCCATAGATTTTTCACCACGCTTACGCGCAGCTTCAACCAACCAACGCATAGCAAGTGCGTTACGGCGAACCGGACGTACTTCTACTGGAACTTGGTAAGTTGAACCACCAACACGGCGAGATTTAACCTCTACCGCTGGGCGAACGTTTTCAAGAGCTTCTTCAAATACAGCTAAGTGATCTTTACCAGATTTCTCAGCCATAGTGTCTAGTGCAGTGTAAACAATTTTCTCTGCAACAGATTTTTTACCGTCAACCATAAGGATGTTAACGAATTTTGCCAGCAGTTCAGATTTGAACTTTGGATCTGGAAGGATCTTACGCTGACCAATAACGCGACGACGTGGCATGGATATTCTCCGTTGTCTTATTCTTCAGGTTATCCAAAACTTTTCAGTTTCTTCAAAATTAAAATTTAATTTTAGTGTTTGGCCTTACTTAACGCTTCTCTTGTAACAAGAAGGGCATTAAGACTTAGGACGTTTCACACCGTACTTAGAACGACCTTGTTTACGGTTGTTCACGCCTGCACAGTCAAGTGCACCACGTACTGTGTGGTAGCGAACACCTGGAAGGTCTTTAACACGGCCACCACGGATAAGAACAACCGAGTGCTCCTGAAGGTTGTGACCTTCACCGCCGATGTACGATGTTACTTCGAAGCCGTTTGTCAGACGTACACGACAAACTTTACGAAGTGCTGAGTTAGGTTTTTTAGGTGTAGTTGTGTAAACACGAGTACATACACCACGTTTTTGTGGGCACGCTTCAAGTGCTGGCACGTTGCTTTTAACAACTTGCTTCGCACGTGGCTTGCGTACCAACTGGTTAATAGTTGCCATTAACTAGCTCCTGATTTACTTAAAGTAAGCTTTGTGAAAAATCTAATCCCCAACCACGCAAGCGAGTTAGGGACGCAAAATTCTATGCAGCAGTGAGAAGTGTGTCAAGAAATATACGGATCTTTTTTGTCCAACTCGTTTTCCTCTCCTCTACAAACACAGAAGAATGGGTTACGACCACGTTAGTGAAGGTGAATGTTCCACCGTTAAATCAACCAATTGGTGGTAGTCCACGATGGGAATATTGGTGCTTAGTCGCGATTCAAGGCCTCTTGCCAGTACATCAGCGTGTAGCACATATACGCCCTGTTTAGGTAAGAGTGACCGCAATGGGTGCACAGATGTGGCGGCATAAACCGCTTCTTCCAATAAGACGATGGCGTCAGATGCAGTGCAGAGGAGTAGAGCCTCTTCCAAGGCGTGAGAGCTCTTAATCAAATGAAGCATGAGATTCCTTAGAATGAAAGCAGTTGCGCCGAGTTATGAAGAACACCTTGTAGCCGCGCAGTGTCAACCACCTCAACCTCAATGAGCAAATCTTCACTCGTTAAGCCACGTTGCTGCAGCGATTGCTGGCAAACGTACACGTGCTCAATATCGTACAAATCAAATAACTTGAACATTGGCGCATAATCTTTACACAGAATGGAGGCCGTTTGCTGACCTGCCAGCAACTGATAGACACCATCACCGATGAAGACCACGCTGATCGCTTCGCAATACGCGGAGGCCGCGAGCAACGCATCAACGCCTTCTCTACCAGAAGAGCTGCTGTGTGGCGCGGTGCGAAAGAGATACGTTAACTGACTCAAAATTGTACCACTCTATCTTGGGTTAACATCGCTTCTGCCAAACTGCCCAAACCTGCTTGTTCGAACCCTTCCGCCAGATTATGTTGCAACAGACCATGCTGCGCGGCCTCAGATTGGCTCACAACACCGCGACGCAGTGCGGCAGCGACACAGGTCTCCAGCCTTACATTATGTTGCTTTGCCAACTGTTGCCATGCTTTGGTCAAATGAAATTCATCATTAGCAGGCACGGTGAGCTCAGTGCCATTGGTAACACCATCTTGATAGAAAAAGACACTCACTAAGGTATGTCCTTTCTCTATCAAAGCGGTAGCAAACTGATACGCCGTTCGCGCCGATTGGCTACCATATACAGAGCCATTCACCACCAAAGTGTAGCGTAACGTGCTCACTTCTCATCTTCCTCAGTTTTACGCTGACGGATGTAGAGGTAAACCGTGTGTTTGGAAATATTCAGTCGGTCAGCCACTCGGTTGATGGCATCTTTAATATCAAAAATGCCTTTATCAAACAGTTCCATGACGATTTGACGGTTCTTAGTGTTGTTGGAGACGGATTTATCGGCATTGATTTCTTCAATGGTGCGCTCAACCGTTTGATCCACCAACTCTTCCACATCACTTGCGAAGTTAACAGAGGAAGCCGCTTGCTTCGCTTCTTCCGTTGGCATGAAAGATTGCAAGACTTGCGAGAATGGTGCATCCAAATTGACGTTGATACACAACAAGCCAATGACACGATTGTCTCCGTTACGGATTGCGACGGTGATCGATTTCATCAATACCCCGCCCTTGGCGCGAGTAAAGTACGAACGTGAGAAGTTACGCTCAGACCCTTCGATATCACGCAACATTTTGAGCGCTAAATCGGTAATTGGGGAGCCGACCTGACGGCCTGTGTTCTCACCGTTCGCGATTTTGATCGCGGAGGTGTTTAAGTCTTCCAGCGAGTGTAAAACGATCTCACAAAATGGCCCAATCAGGCTGGCAATCCCGTCAACCACGGCTTCATAAGAACGAAGAATGATTTTGTCGTGCTCAGTAAATGGCTTCACATGAACGGACTCCATTTCGAGCAACATATCTGCAGTTAGTGTTTCTGTCGTTGTCACTTTTTCTTAGCCTTAGAGCGAATAATCAACAAATTGCTGTAAGTTTATCAGAAATTTTGAGCAGAACACCTAGCTAAGTGACGAACTAGTGACTTAGAACAAAAAAGGGCTCGAATGATTCGAGCCCTTTTGATTGCTAAACTATTGCAAATTACTGCGCGTTGTCGCCGTTTTCGATCTTCAATAGTTCGACTTCGAACACCAATGTTGAGTTCGCTGGAATGCTTGGCGTATCTTGCGCGCCGTACGCTAGCTCAGGTGGAATAACGAACTTGAACTTAGAGCCGACTGGCATCAATTGAACGCCTTCCGTCCAACCTGGGATAACTCGGTTCAGTGGGAAAGTTGCTGGCTCACCACGATCGTAAGAGCTATCGAACTGAGTACCATCTGTTAATGTGCCTTTGTAGTGAACTTGAACTGTGTCAGTGTCTTTTGGCTTCTCACCTTCAGCAGGCGTGATCACTTGGTATAGAAGGCCAGTATCCGTCTTCACCACACCTTCTTGTTTTTCAAACTCAGCGCGGAATTCATCACCGGCTTTCTTTGCAGCGTCTGCTTTTTCTGCCGCTTTCTTCTGCATGGTTTCAGCAACACGCTTATCTAGCGCTTCTAGTGCCGCGCGTGTTTCTTCTTCATTCAGCTCAGGGTTACCAGCAAAAACATGCTCGATACCTTTAAGCACCAAATCTTTATTTAGGTTGATACCAATTTCACTTGGCTTGTCTAGGCTTGCACTTAAGTAGTTAGCAAACGACACGCCGATTGCGTAAGCCGCTTTGTCATCTTCTGATTTAAAGTGAACCGCTTTACCGGTTTCTGCCTGTACCTGCTCTGCTTGTGGTGCGGCTGCGGGTTTTGCTTCTTCTTTCTGACAGCCGACTGCCAGCATTACAGTAGCTGCAAGCAGTGACACTTTTAAAACTGATTTCATTAAACTCTCCAATTAATGGATAAACCATTGGTTATTGTCCACAAATCTCATAACAGATTGGTGAAGTCGATTGTTATACCAATATACTAGCTATATGTCTTGGGACACAAACCGGATTATTAGATGTGATGCAAAGAATTCTTCATTCCTTACTCTTGCTAATTGTCATTCCTCTGTTAAATGGCTGTTTTTTTTCTACGCAGGATGAACAACGTTGGGAAATCGAACCACAAGGTTCCACCAGTTTCGCCTTAAGTCGTGATGGCCGTTTTGCGTTGCTCTACTCAACCCAACGCCATTTGGTGCTGTGGGATTTGGTCGAGAGCAAAGAACTTGCCCAACTCGGCGAGCAAGATCCTGAAGCCAACGTCGTGTCCAACATCCGAATCTCTGATAACGGCCGCTTCGCGGTGACCGCCACGCAAATGAACTTTGCGGTGTGGGATCTTGGCTTAAGCCAGTCTGAAGGTCTTTGGTCGATCTCAGACGGGTTGATCCGTGATGTTGATATCAGCAGTAACGGCGAACAAGTCCTCCTTGGTTTATCCAACGGGAAAGCCATTTACGTCAACTTAGTCACCGGACGGAGAATGGAGTTCCTTGCTCACCGAGAAAAAGTCAATTCTGTCGCCATCTCCGCCAATGGTCGTTTCGCACTGACTGGCGGAAATGATTACAAAGCCTACCTTTGGGATACCGAAACCGGATTAGTAATGCGCACCTTTGAGCACGAAGAGCGCGTCAATCGAGTTGCCTTACAACGTGACGGCCAACTAGCCTTCACCTCGGATGGCGGCAACCAAGCGATTGTGTGGGATTTGAAAACGGGTCAACAAATTAGCCAATTAAAAAGTTGGTCACGCCAGTTAATCTTCTCTACAGCACGTTTTTCTGATGATGGTCGTTTACTGGTGACAGGTACCCCTTCAGGTCGAGTCGCGGTTTGGAATACCACCAGCGGTAAACAAATTGAAAGTTATGAGGTGGAACCGTTAAAAGATGCTCGCCCTCCTCGCGCGGTAGTGTATGATGCCGCTTTTGATGCTCAGCGCCGAGTGATTACGGCGACCTCTGCAGGCATCGCCCAAGCATGGCCATTGGAGAATTAAGCATGACAGAAAAAACCATCGCATTGCTTGAAAACCGCATCAATGACTTGGAGTGTCAGGTGGCGTTTCAAGAACAGACGATTGAAGAACTGAACGACGCTCTGACGCAGCAGCAACTGCTAATTGCCAAGATGCAAGATCAGATGAAGTATGTGGTCGGCAAAATGAAGAATATGGATAGCTCAAACATGGTGGACCCAGCGAAAGAGCCGCCACCACCGCATTACTAAACTCAAAAGTTAAGTTCAAAATCAACTAAGCCCAGCACATCTGCTGGGCTTAGTGTTTTGTTACGGATAGTAGATGGTGGGTTGCTGCGTTGTTTATTCGTCAGCGTAGATTTTCACGCAAAGCTCGCCTTGGGTATTGATGGCCGCTCGATACATACCGGAGCTGTTCATGGCAAAGTGAATTTCCCCCTGCGCATCAAGCGCAATTAAACCGCCTTCTCCGCCCATGCTCTTCAGCTCTCCGTGAATAATGTGCTCGCACGCCGTATGCACATCTTCGTTGAGATAGCGCATTCGCGCCGCAACATCTTCAGCCACACGCTTACGAATAAAGAACTCGCCCACCCCAGTGGTCGAAACGGCCACCACGCCATTTTCCGCCACGGTGCCACAGCCAATCAGTGCAGAATCGCCAACGCGACCGTATTTTTTATTGGTCACTCCGCCCGTACTGGTGGCGGCCGCAAGATTGCCTTGCTGATCCAGCGCCACCGCCCCCACCGTGCCATGTTTTTTATCATCGGGATATTTGGCTTCTGACAACGCAAACAAGCCTTTTTCACGCATCGAGAGCAGTTGCTCATAGCGTCGGTCAGTAAAGAAATAATCCTGTTCGGTGTACTGGTGGCCTTGCTCAAAAGCAAATTTCTCTGCCCCTTCTCCAATGAGCAGGACATGAGCACTGTTTTGCATCACATCACGTGCCAGTTCAATCGGGTTTTTGATATGGCGAACCCCAGCAACGGCACCCGCTTTGAGCTCTCGTCCGTGCATCACGGAGGCATCCATCTCCACCATTTCATTGTGAGTCAGTACCGAACCTTTTCCTGCATTGAAATTCGGCGAGTCTTCCAAGACTTTGACCGCGGCCACCACCGCATCCAGCGCATCAGCACCTTGCTCGAGTAACTGATATCCAGCTCTGACCGCTTGTTGTAAATCGGACAAAATGGTCTCTTTGAGCTCATCACTCATCTGGCTGCGTAAAATGGTGCCGGCACCGCCGTGAACGGCAATGGAAAAAGGCTTGTTCATCGTGGCTCTACTCGTTAAGAATCCTTGGCCAATATCTGAGCGTAGAATAGAAAAAAGCGCAAGCAGATTTCTCCGCTTGCGCTTGTTTATCTTAGCTTTCCCGATTTATTCGAGAGATGGGTTCAATTAGTGTGAACCGCAGCTACCGCCACCGCAGCAGCCGTCTTTTTCGCCGTGGCCGTGGCCGTGACCTTCGCCGCCACAACAACCGCCTTCGTGGTCGTGATCATGGTCATGATCGTGACCACCACAGCAACCGCCACCTTGGTGGATATGACCGTGCTCGATCTCTTCCGCTGTTGCTTCACGCACAGCAACCACTTCTACGTCGAATGTCAGTGTCTGGCCAGCCAGCATGTGGTTACCATCAACCACCACTTCATCGCCATCAACTTCAGTTACTTCAACAGGGATTGGACCTTGGTCTGTGTCAGCAAGGAAACGCATGCCCACTTCAATTTGGTCAACACCTTGGAATACTTCCGCTGGTACACGTTGAACCAACGCATCGTTGTGCTCGCCGTACGCATCTTCCGGAGCAACTGTCACTGTGAATTTATCACCCGCCACTTTGCCTTCAAGCTCGTTTTCTAGGCCAGTGATTAGGTTGTTGTGACCGTGCAGGTAATCCAGTGGTGCATCGGTTGTTGAAGAGTCAACCACAATGCCATCTTCCAGTTTTACCTGATACGCAAGGCTAACAACCACGTTCTTTTCAATTTTCATAACTACTCCAGAGAGGTTAATTTGCCTGACCAATCCCAATCAGTCAGAACCAAATATCAATGCCGATATTATGGGGATCAATCTGAGAAACTCAATTATTCCGGCTTAAAAATACCGATCATTTCTTGATCCGCGTGTTTATTTTTATCTACAGACTTTGGCTTGCGTTGCTCTTTGAAGTCACACTCGACGCATTCCACCAGCTCGATATTGTTCTCACTCCACCACAATAGAGTGTCTTGCTGCTGACACGAAGGACAACTGGCCCCGGCAATAAAACGTTTTTTGCTTTTTACTAACATGACTACCTTTCATCCCAGAAATTTCGCGATTGATGATCGTTTTCCATCTCATGCGCAAAGATTTCTTCTAGTTCTTTTCTCGCTTCTTTAGCACGCTGTGCCAATTTTTTATCTTGATTGTGCTGCGGCAATAACTCTTTAAGCATAGCATTATCTAGCTTGCGAAAATGCGCTTCCGCCCGCTTTGCTTGATAGGGGTGCATGCCGATTTCCACTAAGGTTTGACGTCCAAGATCAAGCGCGCCTAAAAAGGTCTCACGCGAATAGGAGCTCACACCATGACTGAGCAATTGATAAGCTTCCACACGGCTACGCGCTCGCGCCAACACTTTCAAATTAGGGAAATGCTGCTGACACAACTCAACAATGCTCATCACTTGATCCGGTGAATCAGTACAAATCACTAACGCTTCGGCTTTGGCCGCGCCTGCCGCTCGTAGCAAATCTAACTGAGTGGCGTCGCCATAAAAAACCTTGTAGCCATATTTCCGTAACAGTTGGATCTGGCTAGCATCGCTCTCCAAGACCGTTACTTTGATCTTGTTGGCATACAGTAGGCGGCCGACAATCTGACCAAAACGGCCAAAACCCGCAATGATCACTCGCGGCTCCGTATCCACGACATCCGGTGCCAGCACGTCACTCTCTTGATTTAACGTTCGGGCATACCACCATTTTTGAATATTGAGCAATAGTGGGGTGGTGACCATCGACAAACTCACCACCACCAGTAAGAACGAGACTTCACTGGGATTGAGCAGCCCCCTCTTTGCTCGCCGCAGTAAAAATAACAAAGGCAAACTCTCCCCCTTGGCTAAGAATCGCCGCCATACGGCTACGCGCTTTCGCACGCATACGACTCACGCGCCCCAGCAAGTAAAGCACTGCCCCTTTAAGCGCCACCAATCCCAACACCGCAGAAATCACTTCTATCGGATGGACCACCAGTAACCCTAAGTTGACCGCCATGCCGACCGCAATGAAAAACAGGCCAAGTAGCAACCCTTTAAAAGGCTCAATCGCAATCTCTAGCTCATGGCGATATTCACTTTCCGCCAACAACACCCCAGCTAAGAAAGTGCCAAGAGCCATCGATAAACCCAACTGCTGCATCAGCATCGCAATACCAAGCACCACCAGTAAAGCAGTGACGGTAAACAGTTCTCTGACCCCCGTTAACACCACATAGCGAAACAGCGGTCGCAATAAAAAGTGCCCACCAACCAACAGCCCAACCACCGCAGAAAAGGTCAGTAAGGAACTCAGCCAATTGCCACTCATGCCACTTCCCGCCAACAGCGGCAGCAACGCGAGCATAGGAATAACGGCAATATCTTGGAACAGCAACACGGCAAAGCCAGACTGACCCGTCTCCGTTCTTGCGAGCCCTTGCTCTTCAAGCACTTTAAGCGCAATCGCGGTGGACGAGAGCGCAAGCCCCATTCCAATCACCAGCGCAGTATTCCAACTCACGCCAAACCATTGGATGATAATGGCAATCAGTAAGGTGGTGATCACCACCTGAGCGCCACCTAAGCCTAAAATAGGACCGCGCATTTGCCATAATTTTTTCGGATTCAACTCCAAACCAATCAGAAACAGCAGCAGTACCACGCCAAGCTCGGCAAAGTGTAAGATGGCGTCAACATCGCTAATAAGCCCCAATCCCCACGGGCCAATGGCCACACCAGCCAGTAGATAACCTAGGACCGAACCCAATCCCGAGCGCTGCGCCAGTGGCACCGCAACTACCGCAGCAGAGAGAAAGACCACACTGGTTTGCAAAAAATCACTGGTGAGAGCCATCAAAACCTCCTAGCGGATCGTTGAGCCACTGCCGATACTGCTCAGCATGTTGATAGCGTTCTACATCAGAGACATTTCTCGCCCAATAGAGCACTAAAGGTTCAATCCAGTGCATTTGACACAGTGCCGCGGTTAATTCAAATGGCTGCAGAATCTCTTCGAGTGGGTATTTATTGTAGCCTTTGGCGCTAAAGGCTTCTTTTTTGCCACCGGTGGTGATGACGCTGCGCCAATACTTCCCCGCCAACGCTTGGCCTTGCCCAAACGCAAAGCCCTTTCCCAACACACGGTCAATCCACTCTTTGAGTAACGCAGGGCAGGAATACATAAACATCGGGTGATGCAGAACAATAACATCGTGCTCAAGCAACAATTTATGCTCGGCTTTCACATCAATAAAGAAATCTGGGTAGATGGCGTAAAGGTCACGAATAGTCACGTGCGACAATGAGGAGATTTTCTTAATCATCACTTGATTGGCTACAGACGTGTGTGACTCAGGGTGGGCATAAATCACCAAAACTTTGGGCTGTTTTTTTGTTATCGCGCTATTGATCATCATGGCGTCTTCCGTTCGTCCCATTTTTCGTCTTTGTGATCGGCTCCCCTTGAACTTACGTGGAAGCGAATAAAACAAAGTGTTACTCACTTGTTACTCATCATACTCATATTTGCATAATGATCGACATTTATCCTCTTTCCTCCTACTATGCGCAGCAAGAAAGTGCACGAATAAACAGCATTCATTTAAGCAGAACGACATGATTACCTTTTCAGACATTCAGCTGCTTCGCGGCGGCGCTCCTTTGCTTGATCAAGCATCAGCAACAATCCACCCAGGTGACAAAATTGGTTTAGTCGGTAAGAACGGTTGTGGGAAATCCACCCTGTTCGCCCTAATCAAAGATGAGCTGTCGATTGATGCGGGCTCATTTAGCTGTCCGCAACATTGGGAGTTAGCTTGGGTCGCTCAGGAAACGCCCGCTTTAGAACGCAGCGCCATTGAATATGTGATTGATGGAGATCGTGAATATCGTCAGCTTGAACGCCAGCTGGCGGAAGCCGAAGCGCAAGAGCAAGGGACTCGCATTGCTGAATTGCACGGTAAAATTGAAACCATTGGCGGCTACAGCATCCGTGCGCGCGCTTCAGAGCTTTTAGATGGTTTAGGTTTTAGCCAAGAACAGATGCACTGGAACCTGACCCAATTCTCGGGTGGATGGCGCATGCGTCTCAACCTTGCTCAAGCCCTGCTGTGCCGTTCTGATCTGTTGCTGCTTGACGAACCCACTAACCACTTAGACCTTGATGCGGTCATGTGGCTAGAGCGTTGGTTGCAAAGCTACCCAGGTACTTTGATGCTGATTTCGCACGACCGTGATTTTCTCGACCCAATCGTCAATCGCATCGTTCACATTGAAAACCAGAAACTCAATGAGTACACCGGTAACTACTCATCGTTTGAAAACCAGCGCGCTCAGAAACTGATCCTGCAACAATCGATGTTTGAGAAGCAGCAGAAGCAGATGGCGCACATGCAAAGCTACATCGATCGTTTTCGCTACAAGGCGTCCAAAGCACGCCAAGCGCAAAGCCGCATCAAAGCGCTAGAGAAGCTAGAAAAAGTGCTACCCGCACAGTTTGATAACCCATTTAGCTTTGAATTTCGTGAACCTGCCGCGCTGCCAAATCCGATCATGATGATGGATGACGTTTCTGCTGGTTACGGTGATAACCTCATCCTCGATAAAATTCGTCTTAATCTGGTGCCTGGCAGCCGAATTGGTTTGCTCGGCCGCAACGGCGCCGGTAAATCAACACTGATCAAGTTACTCTCCGGAGAGCTGAAAGCCCAAGGTGGCGATTTGACTTACTCGCAAGGCGTCAAAATTGGTTACTTTGCTCAGCACCAATTGGAAACCTTGCACCCAGAAGAAACACCGCTGCAGCACATGATGCAGATCGCGCCAGAAAAAACCGAGCAAGAGCTGCGTAATTATCTGGGTAGCTTCGGCTTTCACGGTGACAAAGCACTGGAGAAAGTAGCACCGTTTTCAGGGGGAGAAAAAGCACGCTTGGTGCTCGCGTTGATCGTCTGGCAAAAACCAAACTTATTGCTGCTCGACGAACCAACCAACCACCTAGACTTAGATATGCGCCAAGCGCTGACACTGGCGCTGCAAACCTTTGAAGGCGCGATGGTGATCGTCTCGCACGATCGCTATTTGATCCGCGCAACCACCGATGATCTTTACCTAGTGCACGATCGCCAAGTGGCCCCGTTTGATGGCGACCTCAATGACTACTACAAGTGGCTCACTGAGCAGCAAAAAGCTGAGCGTCGCGAAGCGGCCGCAGAAATGCCAACCAAAGACAGCAGCAACAGTGCTGCCGCGAAAAAAGAGCAAAAGCGTCGTGAAGCCGATTTTCGTAAGTTAACCGCACCAATTCGCAAAAAACTGACACAGTTAGAAGCGAAAATGGATAAGTTGGGCGAAGCGTTGGCAGAGGCTGAGCAGCAATTGTCTGATAACTCACTGTATGATGCCGAAAATAAAGCTAAACTTACTCAAGTACTGGCGCTGCAAGCACAAAGTAAATCCGATCTCGAAGAGATTGAAATGGAGTGGATGGCCCAGCAGGAAGTACTGGAACAGATGGAACAGGAGTTCAATAGCCAATGAGTTCAGAGCACGTCCAACCTTCACTTACCCTCGAAAGGCTGTGGCAATTCAGCCTACAATATTATTCGATTCGAGAAGTGAAAGAGGCGTGCCTTGCTTTGCAGAACAACTTTAACGGCAACGTCAACTTACTGTTGCTGTTCAAATGGCTCGATGAACAACAACTGACGTTTCAAGAGCAAGAGTGGCATCAAGTACAAGCCTGCTTGGGCCGCTCTGAAACGCTACTGCATACCTACCGCGATCTCCGTCGTCAGTTTAAACAGCATCTACCGGATACCCTCTATCGCGAAGCGCTGCAATTTGAACTGCAATTGGAAAAGCAGCAACAATCCGATCTCGTTGATTGCATCAACACCCTAACGCTGTCTCCCAACCAGCAACAGCCGCTCACACAGCGCTACTGCCAACATCTCGGTGCTGCGCACCTCTACAACGCCTTCGTCGTTGCCTCACCGTCACAGAAACTCAGTTGAAGTGTGATCCTGAGCCCGTCTCACAAAAAACATTCCCCTCAATGATTGACGAAAAGTTGAGCTGAAGGACTAAATTAACTCGTATCACGCATACAAAGGTCAGTGAAATGCCTCGCTGAT
Organism: Vibrio vulnificus NBRC 15645 = ATCC 27562; assembly: GCF_002224265.1. Lineage (NCBI taxonomy): Bacteria > Pseudomonadati > Pseudomonadota > Gammaproteobacteria > Vibrionales > Vibrionaceae > Vibrio > Vibrio vulnificus. Next base: position 1,796,146 of record NZ_CP012881.1, on the reverse strand, counting down.
CCAAATCACTCAAAGAGCAACACACATGACTCAGTTTACCGCCGCAGCTGGGATAAAAAATCCACACCTACAAACCTTATTGCCGCGCTTAATTCGTAAAAAAGCCTTGTTCGAACCTTTATGGCAAACGCTGGACACCCCAGATGGTGATTTTTTGGATCTCGCTTGGAGCGAATCTCCGCACAATGATCAAGCCAAAAACAAACCCTTATTTGTGTTGTTTCACGGCCTTGAAGGCTGCTTCTACAGCCCTTACGCCAATGGTCTAATGAAAGCCTTTGCTGACGCTGGTTGGCTGGCGGTGATGATGCATTTTCGTGGTTGCAGCGGTAAGCCTAATCGCCTCGCGCGCGCGTACCATTCCGGCGAAGTAGAGGATGCAAGACTGTTTCTTTCGCATTTGCACGACGCGTTTCCTCACACCGTCAAAGTAGCCGTGGGTATCTCCTTGGGAGGCAATATGCTGGCCAACTACTTGGCCAAGTATCAGGGAGACGAACGACTGGATGCGGCGACCATCGTCTCTGCACCGCTTGATTTGTCCGCTTGCTCGCAACGTATTGAGCAAGGGTTTTCGCGCGTCTATCGTCGCTACTTACTCTCCTCGCTCAAACGCAATGCACTGCGTAAGCACCATTTGCTGGCTGGCGAACTCGATCTTTCCTATCAAGCGATTAAACGAGTAACAAGACTGTACGACTTTGATGACTTGATCACCGCCCCGCTGCACGGCTTTCAAGATGCCGCCGATTACTATCAGCAGTGCTCTGGGCTCAACAAACTACGCGATATTCGCATTCCGACTCAAATCATTCACGCGAAAGACGATCCCTTTATGACCGACGCAGTGATCCCTAAGTTTGTGCTCCCAGACAACATCGATTATCGACTGTTTGATCACGGTGGTCATGTCGGCTTTCTTAGCGGAACTGCCCTGCAACCGCGATTTTGGCTAGAAGAAGCGCTGCCCGCCTACTATGAAAGTATGGCGGTTTCTGGATAATAGCGCCGCTATCGGCCAACAAATCCACTCACGAGCATAGAATAAAGAGGTATTTATGATCGTTCCATGGCAACAAATCAGCCCTGAGGCGCTGAGCAATTTGATTCGCGAGTTTGTGCTGCGTGAAGGCACCGATTACGGTGAAAGTGAATACTCACTTGAAGAAAAAATCGCACAAGTACAGCAGCAGTTGGAATGCGGCGAAGCGGTGGTGGTTTTCTCTGAGTTACACGAAACCGTGGATATCCAGTTAAAACAAAAATTCTAGCTGCTCCACACTTTACCGAATCCCATCCCATGACAAGCAAAGTGAACGTGCTATAGTGGGACAAACGATTGCTCCGCGGGAGGCCGATTCCCGCTCAACAGGTAAGTTTGAATACGACAAGGTCTGTCATGTCTGCAAAACACCCAATAATAGCCGTCACGGGTTCATCCGGTGCCGGCACCACCACCACCTCCGAAGCTTTCCGCAAGATGTTCAATATGATGAGCATCAAGCCCGCATGGGTCGAAGGGGATAGCTTCCACCGTTTTACGCGCCCAGAGATGGACGTCGAAATTCGTAAGGCAAAAGAACAAGGCCGTCATATCAGCTATTTTGGCCCTCAAGCCAACGATTTCCCAGCTCTAGGCGAATTTTTCCGCCAATACGGTAAATCTGGCACTGGTGAAGTGCGCCGCTATCTGCACACTTTTGACGAAGCGGTACCCTACAACCAAATGCCCGGCACTTTTACCCCATGGCAAAAGCTACCCGAAAATACCGATGTGCTGTTTTATGAAGGGCTGCACGGTGGCGTCGTGGATGGCGAAGTGAATGTCGCGCAACACGTCGATTTCTTGATAGGCATGGTGCCGATCGTCAACTTAGAGTGGATACAGAAATACGTGCGAGATACCCGAGATCGCGGTCATTCACGCGAGGCCGTGATGGATTCGATTGTGCGCTCAATGGACGACTATCTGAATTACATCACACCGCAATTTTCTCGTACTCACATCAACTTTCAGCGAGTCCCAACGGTCGACACCTCCAATCCGCTCAACGCCAAAGGTATCCCAAGCCTTGATGAAAGCTTTGTGGTGATTCGTCTTAGAGGAATCAAAAACGTTGATTTTCCATACCTACTGGCGATGATCGATGGCTCGTTCATGTCACGCCACAACACCCTTGTGGTGCCGGGAGGAAAAATGAGTTTTGCTATGGAATTGATTGTGCAGCCTATCCTGCAACAATTGATTGAAACGGGCAAAATTGGATAAAAACCCAGCGCAGAGAGCGATTACTTTTCATACCGTGATCATGTGCACAGTTTTGCTTAAAAAATCCGATACTCGGCACGATTAAAATCAAGAAATCGTTTTCGAAAAAGGATACTATTTCAAACCGAAACACAAGATAGCTTGCAGCCTTAGTTAACAGCTCTTATTCTAGGAAGCCAAGATTAAGGCTTCGCTAAAATATGGATAGCGGCAAGCGTACCCTGCAGAGGAAGTGAGATATTATGGTTCTAGGTAAACCTCAAACCGATCCAACACTAGAGTGGTTTCTTTCACACTGTCATATTCATAAGTACCCATCAAAAAGCACGCTAATTCATGCGGGCGAAAAAGCAGAAACGCTTTACTACATCGTAAAAGGTTCTGTTGCGGTACTGATTAAGGATGAAGAAGGTAAAGAAATGATCCTTTCTTACCTAAATCAAGGTGACTTTATTGGTGAACTAGGCCTGTTTGAAGAAGGCCAAGAGCGTACCGCTTGGGTTCGCGCAAAATCTCCTTGTGAAGTCGCGGAAATCTCATTCAAGAAATTCCGTCAGCTAATTCAGGTAAACCCTGACATCCTGATGCGTCTATCTGCTCAGATGGCAAGCCGTCTGCAAGTGACCAGCCAAAAAGTGGGTGACTTGGCATTCCTAGACGTAACTGGTCGTATCGCTCAGACGCTATTGAATCTTGCTAAACAACCAGATGCGATGACACACCCAGATGGCATGCAGATCAAGATCACTCGTCAAGAAATCGGTCAAATCGTTGGCTGTTCTCGTGAGACAGTAGGTCGTATCTTGAAGATGCTCGAAGAGCAAAACCTGATTTCTGCACACGGCAAGACTATCGTTGTTTACGGTACTCGTTAATTTCCATTAGCGATGAACAGTTTCAAAAGCCACTCATGGCAACATGAGTGGCTTTTTTGTGTCACAGAGACGGCAATTGAGAGCCGTGAGCGACTCTGTTAACCGCTTCTGTTAACCAGTCCTATTAACCATTAGTGCTTTCGAAAATCTTATCGGCAGAAGCTTCTACAAACCCTGGGTAAAGCTCACCGTTGTCCATCGGGTAACGCTTGGCGAACTCGTAGAAACCACCAGGAACGATTTCACTGCCCTCGCTAAAGTGCACCGCCACTTTGTCGGCCATGGTCGAGGATTGCTCGAGCAACACCTCTGGCGAGCCTTTGACTTCACCACCCACTTCATTAATGACAAAACCTGCGTTGCGTAAGTGATCATTCACGCCTTTAACCGAGTCCAACGCCTTGAGCTGATTAACACTGACGGTAAAGTGATTGGCACCATAGCCATGAGCCGCCAACCAAGACGCGTATTCACTTTCTTGTGCTAGGGTTTGGTAATCAGCAAACGACAGCTCCCATAAGCGGCCACCGTGTAAAAATGCACAGTCCTCTAGGCGAGAGGCGTCGACTTGCGCCACCAATTTTTCGACGATGGCTTGCAACGCCTCCGAGCATTCATCCACTTTGAGCGCGCTGATAAACACTTTAGGTTGGGTAGGGTCGGGATGCTCAAAGTGCTTGGCAATCAACTTTTTGCTCTTAAACAGGTAATCACCACACGCCACATAGCCAAGGTCTAGAAATGGCTTAGCTAGCGTCTCAATACCCAGCGGAGCAACATTAAATGTGCGCAAAGCGATGTGGTCGTTAATCAATGGCTCGTCTTCTTCAAGCAGTTGATGAACTTTTGCAGCGGAAGGACACAAACGTTGAATATAGTCATTCCATAGCGATTGAAAGAGAACAGCTGGCGTCATAACGCCTCCTTGTTGTTGTAGATTCACGTTGTCAGTTATAGCGTAAATGGAAAAATGGCGATGGCGGTTGCAGTCCAGAGTACAACCGACATCGCCATCAACCTGTGACGGCGATGACCGAGGTGTAAAAACCTCACTTATCACTGGGCAACAGTGACTCAGGCTCGATCCCACTGCGCCCTTGGGCGACTAACGCACCCTTATTATTATTTTACAGTTCGACGCCTGGGCTTAACGTTGCAGGGAGTAATGTCTCCTCCCCTTCCATCGAAGCCATTGGATAGGCACAGTAATCCGCGGCGTAATACGCACTGGGGCGCAAGTTGCCCGACGCACCAGGGCCACCAAACGGTGCATCACCGCTCGCACCCGTTAGCTGACGGTTACGATTGACGATGCCAGCACGAATATGGTCAACGAAGTATTGCCACTCACCATCATCGGTTGACACCAAACCGGCCGATAAACCAAAGCGGGTATCATTGGCGAGCTCAACCGCTTGCTCTAGTGTTTGATAACGTACCACTTGCAGCAATGGGCCAAAATATTCTTCATCGGGCAACTCGGCAATGTTGGTGACATCGATAATACCCGGCGTGACAAATGCCGCCGTACCCGCTTTGGCTTCAATCAAGCTCTCTCCACCAAGCGATTGCAGGTTGGCTTGCGCCGCCAAAATGAAGTTTGCAGCAGCCATCGAAATCTGTGGTCCCATGAAAGGAGCGGGTTCTGCAAATGGCTGATCAACGCGCAACTTCTTGGTCGCTTCGACCAAGCGGGTGATCAGTGCATCGCCTTTCTCACCCAATGGGATGTAGAGACGACGCGCACAGGTACAGCGCTGTCCTGCACTGATAAAGGCCGATTGGATAATGGTGTAGACGGTGGCATCAAGATCGCCATAGTGATCGGTGATCACCATAGGGTTATTGCCCCCCATTTCAAGTGCCAGCATCTTGCCCGGCTGACCGGCAAACTGGCGATGCAATAAGTGGCCTGTGTTGGCGCTTCCCGTAAACAGCAAGCCATCGATGCCTTTCGAGTCTGCCAATGCAATGCCCGTTTCCTTGCCACCTTGTACAAGGTTGATCACCCCTTGCGGCAACCCAGCTGCTTGCCATAGCTTCATCGCAAGCTCACCCGTCCACGGGGTTTGCTCGGAAGGTTTGAACACCACCGTGTTCCCTGCCAGTAGTGCAGGCACAATGTGGCCATTAGGTAAGTGACCTGGGAAGTTATACGGGCCAAAAACCGCCATCACGCCAAGCGGGCGGTGACGCAAAACAATCTGATTGCCTGCCGCTTCTTTTTGCGACTCGCCAGTACGCTCATGGTATGCACGAATCGAAATGGCAATTTTACCCGCCATTGCCGCCGCTTCAGTGCGCGTTTCCCAAAGGGGCTTGCCGGTTTCTTTGGCGATCACTTGGGCGATCTCTTCACTGTTCTCTTTCACTTGCTCAGCAAACGCCAACACCACTGCTTCTCGTTCGGCAACGGACAATTTTTTCCAACCAACAAACGCTTGGCGCGCAGCTTTGACCGCCATCTCTACTTGTTCAGCCGTGGCTCCCTTGCCTCGCCAAACAACCTGATTGTCATACGGGGAGAGAGAGGTAAACTCTTCACCTAAACCTTCGACCCATTCACCTGCAATCCACTGTGTCATCATCTCTTCCTTTCTGTTTACTGCGGCAACATGCGTACGTAGTGACCATCTTCAACGTTCAACGCTTCGGCGACGGCTGGAGATAAAATCACGCTTGATGTTGCAGGGTCATACGCTGCTTTGGCGGCAGTCGCACGAAAATCCTCAAATGAAGTATTGGCAATTAAGAACGCTTTTGAGCTCGAATGCTCACTGATTCGCACTTTCGCACGCACGGAATGGCGCACCGATTCAATATTGCGTAAATCGCATTCCACCGTTGGACCACCATCGAAAATGTCGACGTAACCACGGTTGGTAAACCCCTCTCTTTCCAGCAACTTCAGCGCAGGTCTTGTGTTGTCATGCACTTGACCAATCACCGCTTGCGCCTCTGGGCTCAGCAGGTTGATGTAGATCGGCAGCTTTGGCATCAAGTCGGCAATAAAACCTTTCTTACCGATGCCCGTGAGGTAATCCGCCATGGTGAAATCGATTGAGAAAAAGTGCTCTTGCAGCCACTGCCAAAATGGCGAGTTGCCTTGCGCATCAGAAACACCGCGCATTTCGGCAAAAATGGTTTGAGAGAAACGGTGCGGATGCTCTGCCATCATCAGAAAACGGCACTTAGACATCAGACGACCGTTCAAGCCTTGACGAAACTTCTCACGCAAAAATAGGGTACAAATTTCGCTACAACCGGTGTAGTTATTGCCAAAGGTCAGCAGTTTCACCACATTGTTGACGCCTAATTTCGGCGATGAGTGAACAATCTTGCTGATGTGATACGAGTAAAACGGCACATCCCAGCCAATTGAGGCTTCGATACCCGTGGTTCCTGCAACCTCGCCAGTTTCACTGTCAAAACCGACCATCAGATAGCCTTCGTCTCCCGGCTCGGTCACATTGGCCTTGGCAAAACTGTATTCAGAATGGGTAATTCGATTAGTTAACAATTCTTCGTTAACCGGTAGTGAAGTAAATCCATGCCCTGACTCAACCGCACAGGTGTGCAAAGATTCATAGTCCGACATTGCAATAGGGCGAACAACTAGCATCAATATTCCCTCCAGATGCACAAACCCAAACGAATTAACGTTGCAGGTAGGCAGTAAATGACTTTATCTCCATCAGCATAGATAGACTTTGCGATTGGGAGTAACAAATACAGCCAACATGCCTGCAGCTTCAATTAGGAAGAGTATAGAAGGCCCTAGGTTCTAAGCCTTAGAGCCTAGGAAAGGCATCGAACATCCACCCGTGTCCATGGGTGAATGTTCGGCATAAGCAGCGCTTAGACTAGAGAAGCGATCGCTTTGTCTAGCTTCGCGAAACCTTCTTCAATTTCTTGTTTAGTAATGACGAGTGAAGGGGTAAAACGCACCACGTTTGCGCCAGCCACCAACACTAATAAACCTTCTTTGCCTGCCGCTACCAGCACATCACGAGCACGGCCTTGCCATTGCTCATTCAATGCGGCACCAAGCAATAATCCCTTACCACGGATTTCAGCGAAGATTTGGTATTTCTCATTCAGTTTAGCTAATCCTTCGCGGAACCACTGTTCACGCTCTTTCACGCCTTGTAGCGTTTCCGGTTTAGACACTTCTGTGACCACCGCTTCTGCCACTGCACAAGCTAATGGGTTACCGCCATAGGTTGAACCATGCGTGCCCACTTTTAGGTGTTCAGCCAGTTTCGCCGTGGTGAGCATAGCGCCGATAGGGAAACCACCACCAAGCGATTTTGCCGTGCTGAGAATATCGGGCGTTACGCCCAGACCTTGGTAAGCATAGAACTCACCCGTACGACCATTACCCGTTTGCACTTCATCAAATACCAGCAGCGCATTGTGTTTGTCACACAGTTCACGCACGGCTTGAATGAATTCCGCTGTTGGTGGAATGATGCCGCCTTCGCCTTGTAGCGGTTCCATCATGACCGCACAGGTACGGTCTGAAATGTGCGCTTGCAGCGCTTCAATATCGTTGTAAGGAAGGTGAGTAACGTCGCCAGGTTTCGGGCCAAAACCATCCGAATACGCCGCCTGACCACCCACTGTCACGGTGAAGAAAGTACGTCCGTGGAAACCTTGTTTAAACGCGATGATTTCTGATTTTTCTGGGCCATAAACGTCTGCGGCATAACGGCGCGCCAGTTTCAGAGCTGCTTCATTGGCTTCCGCGCCTGAGTTGGCAAAAAACACACGTTCAGCAAAGCTCACTTCGGTCAGTTTTTTGGCCAAACGCAACGCTGGCTCATTGGTCATCACATTACTCAAGTGCCAAAGCTTACCCGCTTGCTCTGTCAGTGCGTTCACCATCACTGGGTGACAATGACCTAAACAGCTCACCGCAATACCACCAGCAAAGTCGATATACTCGTTACCGTTTTGGTCCCAAATTCGAGAACCCTGCCCTTTAACTGGAATCATCTCCATTGGGTTGTAACAAGGCACCATCACCTCATCGAACAATCCACGCTCTACTTTCATTTCCACTGTCATTACACATTCCCTCTCGATACCGCAGCAGATAGCGAATTACACCGACTTTCACTGTTCGGCAAATATTGTCTTGCATTTACGCTGATGCGGCATTGTATTTACAATTAATTAACGATTTCAATAGTGATTTATTCTTTTTGGTTCGGGGTGTAAATCCTGTCAGTCACTATTAATGACTATTTATGCATCAAGTTGGTAAATTATTGAAGCACTTTTTTAAAAAGTGCAGAAGCTTGCTGATGTGGTAAGAAAAATGAAAACAGAATACAGAACGGTGCGAATAGTTTTTCACTCATCGCAAAAGCAAAAAAAGATGAAGAAAATGTTAAGAAAGGTGATCGCGATCAGGATTAGCGCGCGAGAAAGTTCGCCAGCAACTGATGCCCTTGCTCGGTTTTGATCGACTCTGGGTGGAATTGAACCGCATCAATCGCCAGTGTTTTGTGCTGATAACCCATGATTTCGTCCATGCTGCCATCGGCATGGGTTGTCCATGCGGTGAGCTCAAAACACTCCGGTAGCGAGCCATTCTCCACCACGAGTGAGTGGTAACGCGTCACGGTCAGCGGATTATTTAACCCTTTGAAGACGCTTTGACCATTGTGCGTAATGGGCGAGGTTTTTCCGTGCATCACTTGTCTGGCTCGTACTACTTTCGCGCCAAATACTTGCGCGATCGCTTGGTGGCCTAAGCATACCCCCAGTATTGGCAGTTTACCGGCAAAGTGTTCAATCGCCGCCAGCGAAATCCCCGCTTCGTTTGGCGTACAAGGCCCAGGAGAGATCACCAGATGTGTGGGGTTCAGTTGTGCGATACCCGCCAGATCAATCTCATCATTACGTACCACTTGCACCTGTGCGCCCAGTTCACAAAAGTACTGGTAAAGGTTGTAAGTAAACGAATCGTAATTATCGATGATCAATAGCATTGGAAAACAACAACTCACTCAAAGATGAACGGACAGATAAGGGCGGTATTTTGCAGCACCAGTCGCGAAAGGCAAGCCTTTTGACCGATAGAACAAAAATAAGGCCAGCAAATTGCTGGCCTTAAGGGTTTACACTTTATGCTTATAGCGAACGGCGGCGACGTAAGAAGCCAAAACCGAACAGTGATAGCAGCGCACCGAAGCCGAATGCACCACCTGAACCATCATAGGCAGGTACAACTGGTTTGACGTTGCTTGAATCACGCTTCGCAACAGTGACAGTCATCGATTTGCTTTCTACCACCGTTTCCTCTGCCGCTGCGCGAGTTGCTGCTGAGCGAAGCACACGCATAGTCATGGTGTATTCGCCCTTTGGCAAACCAGCCACATCGAAGCGTAGTGTCTGAGCACCATCTTTACCGACGGTTTCACGCAGAGGAACCACACCTTGTGGCGCTGGCGAAATGGTGAGCACAGCCACATCGCCTTGCTTCACGCTTTCTGATACAGGGAAGTAAACGTCAGCACGATCACTCTTAGTACCAATCACCACTTGGCTTTCACCCGCTTCACCGTACTTATAACCAATGGTCACAAGCGCTGAATCGTGGTCTGAAGAGCGGAACGCATCATCTTTGTAGAATGGGTTCGCTTCATTCGAATCACCGCCTTTGTACTTGTTCGAATAGTCAAACAGCGTTGATTCTGGCGCATTGATGTGCCAATCGACGGCGTCCACAAGACGTGATTTCAACGATGAGGTGATCAACAGGTGATCCAATGAGCCCACTTCGTCATTGTAAGAGTAGCTCCAAGAGGTCTCACCTGCTGGCGTCTTGTAGTCAACGGCATTGATAAAACCAAAAGTTTGAGTAATCACAGGACCTTGTTCACCGTTGAACTGCCACTTGTTACCCACTTTGATGTAATCCGCCGCTTTTAGTGCTTTTTTCGTCGGGTTACTCGTTAGCACCAACATTGGATCTTCATGTGCGTAAGAGTTCATGTCGCCGAGAACGATCTGGTCACCACCAATCTTCGCCATTTCCTGACCTAGATGGTAAGTCGAAGCCACACGGAAGTTTTCACACGAGCCTTGCGCATCATCATCGACCGCTTTGGTACCAACGTAATCATCCCAACAGGTTGAGCCTTTTGATTTCAAGTGGTTCACTGAAACGGTTAGCTGTTTACCTGTATTGAGCACGCGGAAGGTCGCGGCAACGGTGTTACGCTGATAGTTTTTACCGCTTTCAGCCAACTCACCTTTGCCATCTACTACTGGTTTGCCGTCTGCATCGACGATCATTGGTGCGTCCTGCCAAGGCATTGGGATCACTTTACCGGCGATCACTGACACTTTCGATGGGCGGTAAATGATGCCCGTGGTGATCGCATCCGATCCGACCGTGTCAAATTGATCCAGCACTTGGTCGCCGTTTTTATCGAAACCGACAAAGACGTAACGGTTGTGGATCGACTCACGCGCAAAACGATCTTTGTAGTTTTCTTTGTAGTACTTCGCGTTGATCGCTTCAAGCAGTTCACGAATCGCAGAGAAATCACCAAAGCCGTTGTTTTCCACTTCCATCAAGCCAACGATGTCCGCATCCAAGCCGTAGATCGCTTCAACGATTTTCGCTTGTTGGCGCTCAAACTCTTGCTGAGACTCTGCACCTCGGTTGTCACCAAACTGGTTGTCATGACCACCGTATGGCGAGTTGAAGTAGTTCAACACGTTTTGCGTCGCGACTTTGATGGTAAAGCCATCATCCCCGTACGACTCTTTAATCACTGGCGACGATGTGCGTGGTGTGTTGTGAACAAAATTCGCTTTCGTCACATTCGCCGTTGGGATCAAACGGAACTCATTGTAAGAGTAGTGAAGTACCCCAGTCATGCCTACAACGGAATCGTTAATACGGATGTAGTTGTTGTGTGGGTCGCTTGCAAACTCTGGGTAGTAAGGGATTTTACCATCAGCTGGTTTTTCATCCGATTCCACCACAATGCGGTAATCTTTGTTTTGCGCGGTTTGCGCCTTCGCTGCATCACTGCCCGCGACATGGTCTTGGTTTGGCTGCGGGTTTGGACGCTTATAAGCAATGACCATATTGTTGCGCTTCGCACTGTAGTCAAAGCTGAACGTACGTGATACACGCATATCCTGGTTGCCTTCAGCAGCATCCATATCTTCCACCAGCACAACAGGCATCGCTTCAAGACGCTCTAACGTTGAACGGAATGTTTCATTATCGCTATCGATACGCTCCAGTTTTACCGGTGTCACTTCAACTGGTGTGCTGTTTTTAACTTCCCAGATATTGCCTGTTGGCAGCAGCGTGGTCATACCGTAGTCTTCATTGACCTTAGCGCGCACACAAATCTGCTGGCCGATCATATCTTTACTCACCGCGCCCGATGTTTTCACAAAAATACCGTCCGATGTTTTCACGTTGCCATCGGCGTTGTCATCGTACAGATAAAAACCTTTAACCAACGAAGTGGCTACAGCACTGACCACACCCGTGACAAGATATTCCTCTTTTGAAGTAAAGCCCGATTCAATCAAAGGAGAGGAGTAAGCTTCGCCTTGCACTTCGCCGATGGTTTTGTAGCTAACTGTGCCCTCAGCATCAGTACAAGGAAGATTTGCTGGAGGAGGAGGAAGTGGCTCATCGTTCACATCCGTTGGATGCCCTAAACCACCAAAGGCATTGATACTCAGTTTCTCCCACTCCGCCTCTTGGTAAGTCGTAGATGGTTTAGATCCTGACTTACGGCGCATGGTTTGATCAGCCCAGATCTTGTCGCCACTATGCCCATAGTTACCAAAAATATCTTTAACGCCAGAAGCATCGGAGCCAACACCTAGCCAAACCGCATCATCACCATTAAAATTCATTGCTGAATGCTGAACTTGATCGTAAGTACCAGCGACAACAAGAGCATCCTTACCACCGAGGCGCTCTACGTACTGGCGAAGCTCTGTACTTGAATCACCATTAACAACCACGATACTTTTTCCTGGTGCTAAAGTGATGCCTTCAAGTACATTCTGACCTTTTGAATTCTTGATAACATTTTTATAAGACGAATAATACAGTGATAGCGTGCCATCAAAAGTGTGATTGCTTGTACCAATATTACTGATTTCTACCGCTTTGTTACTCGCTGAACCTTCAACATACTCAGTGATGATGATGTGGTTGATATCTGCCAGCGCTGCGCCACTTAATACGCCACTAATCGCCCCAGCAAGCAAAGTCATTTTTTTGTTCATTTCCCTAAATCCTCTTTGAACGATTAGAAGTACACTCGTGCGTACGCGTACGCATCTTGGGCAGCTTCACCCGTGTTGATTTCCAGCGCTATCACACTTGACTTGGTAGGTTTGTAGTTCACACCCAAGGTGCCCCAAACTCGCTCTTTGCCCCAGCTATTCTCTTTGCCATCCCAAACATCGCTGCTGTCATCCCACTTCTCGTACTGTTCGAAGTTGTACGATGCGGTGAACTCCCACTGCGGGTTAAAGATGTACTTGGCTGAAACCAACGCACCTTTGTTTTCTTCTGTTTGGAAATCATTGTAAATCTGTTGTTTTTCACCCGTTTGAGGGTCAACCGAAGTCAGATGATTCTCTTGAGCAACGTCTTCTTTCTCAAGGAAGGCGTTAAAGCCTAAATGGATCGCCTCTGTTACCGCAAAGCGCGCACCAAAACCAAGCAGCTGCTGTTCACCGTATTTCGACTTACCATCAGAGCCACCACGGCCTTCTAGACCAACAACCGCAGAGAAGCGCTCACCAAAGTAACCCAAGTAACCATTAACGATATCGCCTAGCTCAGAGCCCGATGACGATTTACCACCGTAGGTGTAAGACGCACCCACTTTGATGTCCGAGAAGAAACGACCTTCGTATTTGATGGTCACATCTTGGTCACCCGCTTCACCAGTTTCTACCGTGGTATCAAACGTGAAGTCACCCCATTTGTCGTAGTCGTCAAAGGCGGTATCGGTTAAGCCCACTTCGATGTATTGGTTAAAATCGTTGCTTTCCAGCAAGTCATAGCCGAGGAACAATTTATCGATGCTCAGGACTAAATCACCCGATCCGTATTGCCAGTTTTCGCGCTCATAATCCAACTCTAAGCGATAGTGCATTCGGCCATTCTTGCCACGCACACCCATGGTTGCGAACGAGTCATCAATGTAGCTTTTCTCGTCGGTGTAAAACTCACCATACTCAAAGTTCGCACCAATGTGGCCACCCACACCCACCTCACCATACAGCTTGAGATAGTCTCCATTCTCATTTTCGTAGATGGTGGCGGCTTGCGCTGCGGACGCCATCAATAGCGAGGAGATCGCCATTGCCACTGCATTTCGTTTCAACATTGCTATTTCCTTGTATCTCGATATCCAATTTGGGAATTTGTTTGTATCGGTTAAACAGGGCTCTGTTATTTCAGTGATTGGCCAACGAAATAGATATCGGTCAAATTTTGGGCGCACAAAGCCAGTCACCTTATCTGAAGGCGACAACGGTTGGGGTTTAACCAGCACATTAATAAACTAGAGTAATGTCTCTATTTGGTGAAAAAAGAAAAGTAAGATGCAGTCTAAATGCGAAATGTTTCACAATTATAAAACTATTAATATGGGCTGATTTATATTTTCAACAGATAAAAGAATCAATATAAATAATATGAAATAAATTTAAATAAATTAGAGCTAGAACTCAGTTGTAACTATTGAGATGTGATATGAAATACAACTTATATTAGCAATATATAAATTAGTGAATTTATAATAATAAAAAAGGTCGCCTAATGGCGACCTTAAAATAGTCAAAAAATATGTCCGAATTAAGGGCGACCAACAAAGCCAACCACTTCGTATACTTTCTTTAGCGTTTCCGCTGCGCGTGCTGAAGCTTTGTCTGCCCCTTGGCGCATCACTTCGTTCATGTAGCCACGGTCTTCACGAATACGGTGATATTCAGCTTGAATTGGTTCAAGCATCGCCACCAATGCTTCACCGACATCCTTCTTGAATGGACCATACATTTCTACGCCTTGGTACTTGGCTTCAATCTCTTCAAAGCTCATGCCCGTCGCCGCAGAGTACAGTCCCATCAGGTTGGAAATGCCCGCTTTATTATCCCAATCGTGCGCAATGCGTGGCGGCGTTTCGGTATCAGTTTGCGCTTTGTTGATCTTTTTGATGATCGATTTCGGGTCTTCAAGCAGAGTGATGACGTTCTTACGGTTATCATCCGATTTCGACATCTTTTTCGTCGCATCCTGTAGGCTCATAACACGAGCGTTAACCGTTGGAATGTACGGCTCAGGAATGGTGAAAATTGGGTTTTCTGGCGAATAGATGTTGTTGAAACGGGTCGCGATATCGCGTGCCAGTTCCAAGTGCTGCTTCTGATCGCTGCCCACGGGTACTTGGTGTGCACCGTAAAGGAGGATGTCTGCCGCCATCAACACTGGGTAACCAAACAAACCAACGTTAACATCGTTGGCGTAACGGGCTGATTTGTCTTTGAACTGAGTCATACGGCTCAATTCACCCATTTGGGTATAACAGTTAAGAAGCCAACCAAGTTGAGCATGCTCTGGTACATGTGACTGAACAAATAGCGTGCTCTTCTTCGGATCAACACCAACAGCGAGACAAATGGCCAATGCATCGAGGGTCGCTTCATGCAGCGCTTTTGGATCTTGACGAACCGTAATCGCATGAAGGTCTACCACACAGTATTGGCAATCATAGTCGTCTTGCATCTGTTGCCATTGACGTAGAGCACCCAAGTAGTTACCGATACTTAGTTCACCTGACGGTTGAACACCACTCAATACGATGGGTTTGCTCATGGGGATGATTCCTTTGACTTCTTAATCTAAATAAATGAAAAACCGTGCAGACTCAGCGCACGGTTTTCTCAGTGTACTCATTAACGAGTATTTTTCTAGTGGTTTTCACCGCATTGAGCGGAGACGAATCGCACTTCAAGCAGAAACGAGCACCACATCAAGCAATTGCGCTAAGCTATCGGCAACGAAATCCGGCTTAGAGGCGGAAATGGGTTCGCCATGGTTGTAGCCATAGGTTAAACCAAACGAGGCACAACCCGCGTTTTGGGCTGCCAGAATGTCATTCTTAGAGTCGCCCACCATCAACATCTCGGTTGGCTGAATCTGGTGTTTTTCCATTAGCCAATTGAGTGCGATTGGGTTGGGTTTCTTCTCTGGGAATGAATCACCACCAAGCACATCGACAAAGTAGTCGGCAATGCCGTGCTGCTGCAACACATCCGGTACAAACTTGCTGGGTTTGTTGGTCACCAACGCTAAGGTGAAGCCCGCTTGGTGCAGCGCTTTCAGCGTTTCTTTCACCGTTGGATAGAGGTGGCTAAGCTTATGGCCAGTTTGCTGATAGAAATCATCAAACAGCTCACGCGCCTCAGTTCTCAACTCATCACTCAACTCTGGGTTGATGGTTAAGCTTTGGCTCAGAGCACGACCAATCAGGATATCGGCGCCATTACCGACGTAATCGCGAACTTGCAGCTCGGTTACCCCCGGAAAGCCGACCGCACGTGTTGCTTGATCCGCCGCTACGGCCAAATCTGGCACACTGTCTAACAAGGTGCCATCAAGGTCGAAGGCGATTAATTTTATCTCTTGTTGAGTCATCACTACTTGGCTCACTAAACTTGGCTCACTAAAAACAAAGGATGGTCATTGCCATCCTTGTGTTCAATTTCATCCTCTCACTATACCGAAGTGGTTATTGTGATGCCAGTCTCTGACGCACCGCTTCAAACAAACAGATGCCTGAGGCCACGGAAACATTAAGGCTAGAAACCGCTCCTGCCATTGGGATTTTGATCAGGTCATCACAGGTTTCACGGGTTAAACGGCGCATGCCATCCCCTTCTGCGCCCATCACTATGGCCAAAGAGCCCGTCAGCTTCGCTTGGTAGATATCGTGCGTTGCTTCACCCGCCGTACCCACAATCCAAATACCTTGCTCTTGCAGATGACGCATGGTGCGCGCCAAGTTGGTCACACGCACCAAAGGCACCGTTTCTGCTGCGCCACACGCCACTTTACTGACGGTCGCGGTCATCGGTGCTGACTTGTCTTTCGGTACAATTACCGCCGCCACACCCGCGGCATCGGCATTACGCAAACATGCGCCAAGGTTGTGTGGGTCGGTTACACCATCCAGAATCAACAACAGTGGCGAAGTGTGCTTGGCCAAGATGTCATCCAGATCGTTTTCATTCAGCTGCTTAGCCGGTTTTACCCGTGCAATGATGCCCTGATGGTTTGCGCCGTGCGCTTTGTCATCTAGGGTTTTTCGTGTCATCTGTTGCAGTGACACGCCCACCATTTGCAGTTCATTGAGGATCGGCATCAGTCTGTCATCCTGACGCCCTTTTAGCACATAGGCTTCAATAAAACGCTCTGGCTCTTTGTCCAGAACGGCTCTTACAGCATGGATGCCGTAAATAAATTCATTACTCATGGGTTAACCTGTTTACTCGTAGAAGATACCAGACCGCTTACTCCGCTGCGTTTTTGCTGCGCTTGGCTTTCTTCGGTTTACTGTGTGGTTTTTTCTTCTGCGCTTTTTTCACTTTCTTTTTCTTGCCGTCTTTCTCTTCCGGACGCTTGGTCGGTTCGACGACAGGTTCGTGACGCATTGGCGCTTTCGATGCTCGAGCGACACCTTTTTTCTTCGCTTTGGCTTTCTCTTTTGCTTCCGCGACGCGCTTCTTCGCCGTTTTGCCTTCGCCGCGTAGCTTACGGCTTGTTCCCACCAATTCAAAGTCAATTTGCTTATCATTTAAGTTCACCGCCAGCACTTTCACTTTGACGGCGTCGCCTAAACGGTAAATGTGACCAAAGCTTTCACCGATAAGTCGTTGACCAATCGGATCAAATTGATAGTAGTCATTGGCCAGCGTCGAAATGTGCACCAAACCATCGATGTGCAATTCCGTCAGACGAACAAAGAAACCAAAACTGGTGACATTGGCAATCACCCCATCGAGTTCATCACCCACATGATCTTGCATGTATTCACATTTGAGCCAATCGGCAACATCGCGTGTGGCGTCATCGGCACGACGCTCGGTCATTGAACACTGCTCGCCATAGAAATCCATGTCATCGAATGAATAATGGAAGCCACCCGTTGGGGTCCAGCGGTCTTGATTCTGACCTTTCTCTTTGGCGATCAGGTATTTAATTGCTCGATGCAACAGCAAATCCGGATAACGACGAATTGGCGAGGTGAAATGCGCGTAGCGCTGCAACGCCAAACCAAAGTGACCAGCGTTATCTGCGTTGTACACCGCTTGCTTCATTGAGCGCAGTAACATGGTCTGGATCAGCTCTTTATCGGCACGTTCACCAATTTGCTTCACCAAATCCGCATAATCTGTCGGTGATGGCTCCAAGCCCCCTTTCAGATCTAAGCCTAACTCGCCCAAGAAATCGCGGAAGCCTTGCAAACGAAGCTCCCCTGGCGATTCGTGAATACGATAGAGCGCAGGCTCTTTGGCTTTTTCCACCAGCGAGGCAGAGGCAATGTTGGCCATGATCATACATTCTTCGATGATCTTGTGGGCATCATTACGAATCACAGGCTCAATACGGTCGATCTTACGCTCAGCGTTAAAGATGAACTTGGTTTCCACGGTTTCAAATTCAATCGCCCCACGCTGATCACGCGCTTCTTTTAGCACCTTGTACATCGCATGCAACTCTTCAAGGTGCGGCACCAATGGCGCATAACGCTCACGCAGCTCTTCATCCCCTTCCAGGATTTGGCTGACTTTGGTGTAAGTCAAGCGGGCGTGGGAATTCATCACCGCTTCATAGTGCTTGTAACCTGACAGCTTACCGCTATCTGAAATGGTCATTTCGCACACCATACACAAGCGATCCACTTGAGGATTCAACGAACAGAGGCCATTGGACAGCACTTCTGGCAACATAGGAACGACTTGAGATGGGAAGTAAACCGAGTTACCGCGGTTGATCGCTTCTTTGTCGAGCGCCGAGTCAGGGCGAACGTAGTAGCTCACATCCGCAATCGCCACCCATAAGCGCCAGCCGCCGCCTTTTTTCTTCTCACAATAGACCGCATCGTCAAAGTCACGAGCGTCCTCGCCATCGATGGTGACCAGCGGCAGTTGACGTAAGTCCACGCGACCAACCTTCGCTTCTTCAGGCACTTCTTCGCCTAAGTTCGCGATCTGCTTATCGACTTCTTCTGGCCACTCATGAGGGATTTGGTGTGTACGAATGGCAATTTGCGTTTCCATGCCCGGCGCCATATTTTCGCCCAGTACTTCCACGACTTTACCCATCATGCTGCGTGAGCGAGCACCACGGTCAGTGATTTCAATCACCACCACGTTGCCCATACGAGCCCCCGCTTTGTGTTCATTTGGGATCAGGATATCGTGGCTGATGCGTGAGTCGTCAGCCACCACATAGGAATAGCCGTACTCAAGGAAAAAACGCCCAACGATTTGTGCTTTGCGCTCTTCCAACACTCGCACTAAACGTCCTTCCCTGCGGCCGCGCTTGCTGTTGTCCGTCGGTTGCACCAAAACGAAATCGCCATGAATCAAGGTCTTCATCTGATGATGAGGCAGCAGAATATCATCGTCTTTGCTAACGCTGCCTTCTGGTCTTACCCAACCATGGCCGTCTTTGTGACCAATCACGTACCCTTTAATCATTTCCAATTTTTCAGGTAAGGCATAGCATTGACGACGAGTAAAGACGAGCTGCCCATCGCGCTCCATTGCACGCAAACGGCGTCTTAGCCCTTCATATTGATCTTCGTCTTTTAACTGCAGTGCTTCGAACAAATCATTGCGATTCATCGGTACGCCAGCTTGTTCGAGAAACTCTAAAATAAACTCACGACTTGGAATGGGATTTTCGTAATTTTCTGATTCACGATCAGCAAAAGGATCGTTTTGAATAACGTCTGACATAGGCACGCCTATTTAGCAAGGAAGGTATGGTTGTAGTATATCTGACTCTGCTCATAAGCTACAGCCACGCGTCGCAGTTTCAGCAAATTAACACTTATTTTTCATAGTTTTTCATCATTCTTCTGATTCGTTTACATCTCCGTGCCAAGATCACAGAAGTATGCAAACCGAAGAGCAAACGTTTGCAATTCATCATGGATCTCTTACTATCGCGGCAAACTATACCGATGCCTGTTCCAAGGAAAATAGAATGCTGAAACGTAACGTAATTGCTGCTGCCATTGCAGGCATGAGCCTGTTTTCATCCATGAGTTCTGCCGCGCAACCTGCAGATCTTATGATCACCGATGCCATGATCCTCACCATGAACCAAGACAAAGTGGTGTATCAAAACGGCACTGTAGTGGTAAAAGAGAACAAAATCATCGCGGTGGGTGATGCGGATGTAGCAAAGCAGTATCAAGCAAAACAAGTGCTTGATGTCGATGGTGACATCGTGATGCCGGGATTAATCAACACGCACACGCATGTTTCGATGACGGTATTTCGCTCGTTAGGTGACGATGTGCCAGACCGCCTGCATCGCTACATTTTCCCATTAGAAGCCAAACTGGTGTCACGCGATATGGTTCGCATCGGCGCAAATTTGGGGAACGTTGAAATGCTCAAAGGCGGCGTAACGACCTACGCAGACATGTATTACTTCGAAGACGAAGTGGCGAAAACGGTCGACCAAATTGGTATGCGTGCCGTGCTTGGCCAGAGTGTGATTCAGTTTCCTGTCGCCGATGCAAAAAACGCAGATGAAGGCATTCAATACGCTCTGAACTTTATCGACCAATACCAAGATCACCCAAGAATTACCCCAGCGTTTGCACCGCACGCGCCCTACACTAACACCACAGAAACGCTACAGAAAATTGCGAAGCTCTCGCTAGAAAAGAACGTACCTGTTTTGATTCACTTAGCCGAATCCACCCGTGAGCAAGAAAAGATTGCTGAACGATCAAACGGTTTATCACCGGTGCAGTACATGCATCAAATCGGCGCATTGAATGCCAACCTCGTCGGCGCTCACATGATTTTGGTCGACGACAAAGACATTGAGTTAGTGAAGAAAGCAGATATGGGCGTGGCTCATAACATGAGTGCCAACATTAAATCTGCCAAAGGCGTCGCCCCAGCGCTCAAAATGTACGACGAAAACGTGCGTATTGGTTTGGGTACCGATGGTCCAATGTCGGGCAACACGCTCAGCACCATTGATGAGTTCAACCAAGTGGCGAAAGTCCACAAACTGGTCAATCACGATCGTGCGGCCATGCCACCACTAAAAGTGATCGATATGGCGACCATGGGCGCAGCAAAAGCGCTGCACATGGAAGATAAAATTGGTTCTCTTGAAGTCGGAAAACTGGCAGACATCATCGTTATCGATACCAAAGCGCCAAACATGGTGCCCGTATACAACCCATACTCTGCTTTGGTTTACTCAGCCAACAGCGGCAATGTGCGCCATGCCATTGTTGATGGCAAGCTGATCATGCAAGAGCGTCAAATCAACACGGTGAATGAAGAACAGATTCGCCAAGAAGCATTGGCCTTTACTGACATTGTCCGTAAAACCGTGCTCGACTCTGGCGAAGAGATTCGTTAACTCCCCCGACATTGGCAACAACAGTATGCTCTCTCTTTGGATAGGGCATACTGGCAACGGAAGCTAAGCTTTTTGCAGCAAGATCAGGAGCTCTGCGTTGTCATCCAACAGATCAGCGATCGAGCAGTCATCCAACTCCGCCAAAAATGCCAACTTCGCACGATATAAGCGCTCCTTCAAACGGCATGCGGGCGTGATGTGGCAGAACTCCACCGAGCAATTGACAAGATCCAACGGCTCCAAATCTCGAACAACCTCTCCGACTAAAATCGTCTTCGCCGGACGATTCAACCGAATACCACCATTTTTTCCTCTTACGGTTTGGATGTAGTTTAGCTGCCCCAAACGGTTGATCACCTTGACCATATGGTTACGTGAAACACCAAATAGCTCGGTCACATCGGTGATATTGGTCTGTTCATTATCCGGCAACGACGCAAGATAAATCAGGGTGCGCAAGGCGTAATCAGTAAAGCTCGTCAGTTGCATGGTGGGCTCCTCTATGGTGAAGAAAGTCTAAAACTTTTCTTGATTGAAAGATACATTTGAGATACAACTTTAAACATGCATTACAGATGCAACTTAAAATTAGACAAATCATCCTAATAGGAAGCCCGCTATGCTCAGCGAAAACACCATTAACATTGTAAAATCGACCGCCCCTCTGTTAGCAGAAACAGGACCAAAACTGACCGCCCATTTCTACCAGCGTATGTTTGAGCACAATCCTGAACTCAAAGATATCTTTAACATGAGTAACCAACGCAATGGTGACCAACGAGAAGCGTTGTTCAACGCCATCTGCGCCTATGCCAGCAACATAGACAATCTACCTGCACTCTTAGGTGCGGTGGAAAAAATCGCTCACAAGCACTCCAGCTTTTTGATCACTGCCGATCAATATCAAATTGTCGGTGGTCACTTGTTGGCAACCATCGATGAACTTTTCGCTCCGGGGCAAGCCGTGCTCGACGCCTGGGCTGAAGCTTATGGGGTGCTGGCGAATGTCTTCATTCAGCGAGAAGAGCAAATTTATCAAGACAACGAATCACAGACCGGCGGCTGGCGTGGCTTGCGTGAATTTGAACTGATCGAAAAACGATACGAGAGTGCGCACATCTGTAGCTTTGTCTTTAAGCCCGTCGATGGTGGCGCTGTCGTTAGCTTCAAACCAGGACAATACTTGGGGATTTACATCAACGATGAGCAGTTTGAAAATCAAGAAATTCGCCAATACAGCTTGTCGTCCTCTGTACGCCCCGATTGCTATCGCATTTCGGTGAAACGTGAAGAAGGCGGCCGAGTCTCGAGCTATCTGCACGATCATCTCGACGTTGGCAACAAAGTCAAACTCGCGGCGCCAGCCGGTGACTTTTTCCTTGATGCCGCGCCAACGGCACCTGTCGTGCTTATCTCTGCGGGTGTCGGCCTCACTCCAACACTTTCTATGCTTGAAAGCCTAACCGAGCATCAAGCGCCGGTGACTTGGATTCATGCAACTGAAAATGGTCAGCAACACGCATTTAAACAACACGTCAAACAATTGGTTGAAGCGCATACGCATTTCAATTCATTAGTTTGGTACAACCAACCAAACTCAGACGATAAGATCGGTGACGATTTCCAGTTCAGTGGATGGGTAAACCTGCATGAGATTGAAACCGTCCTCAAACAAGCTGATGTGCAAGTGTACTTCTGCGGCCCTGTTGGCTTTATGCAGTTCATCGCCAAACAATTGCTTGAGATGGGAGTGCCAGAACAACAGTTCCACTACGAATGTTTTGGCCCTCACAAAGTGGTTTAGTACTAGAGTACGACAAGGTTCGGTGAACTCAACCACATAAGACACAAAAGCCCACCGAGTTGGTGGGCTTTGACATTCAAAGAGAGAAGAGTGATGACAAGGTATTACCAGAACGTATCTCGCCTTTTCGCTCGGGCGATAATATTCTCTGGCATGCGCTGCTCTAAACCTTGGCGCAGCATTGAAATTCGTTGGTGCTGACGTTGGTCAGCAGTGACTGAGTTGTAGAGCCAGCGATAGGCATCTTCGTAATCCAAAGGGCTGCCATAATCACGCAGCAGCAGTTCAGCAAGATGGATACGTGCATTCAGGTTACCCATGGCCGCCGCTTCGCGAAGGTAGGGAATCGCTCTTTCTTTGTCTTGTTGTACTAAGGTACCACGTGAATAGTAGCGCCCCAGCTGCTCTAATGCTGCCGGTAGCCCTTGGTGAGCTGAGTTTTCCATGTAGTAGAGCCCGAGTTCGACATCTTGCTCCACACAAACTCCCCACGCCAGCATATCGCCATAGAGGAACTCGTACGCTGGTAGGTTAATTCTCGTTGCCCGCGCCACGATATCTTCCACCAGCTGGCAGTTATCCGCGCGCACACGTTCAAGGTGCTTATTTTGCTCAATCAGCTTAATAAGCTCTGCTTCGGTATAAATCGGTACGGGCGCTCCGACTTCTGCGACATTCGCTTTAGAAAAAGGAGCACTCAACACCAACAGTAGCGAAGCAGCTACTGTTCGTAATCTCATATTCATCACTCTTTAATGTTTATCCTCAGCCAACGCGTCTCTTTGAAATCACAGGCTTGATAACATTATCGGCAAAAGACCGCTTAGCTTTAGACAAAAATTGCCGCTTATCGGCAATAGCTTGCCACAGCTAGTATAGTTTTTCACCAGCTTGAGTGCAGTAGAAAATGACTCCCATTAGAGAATACAAAAAACCGGCCAAGAGGCCGGTTTCGTTGTCACGTATATCGCGATTAAGATTCGAATGGATGAACCTTAACGATCGTTTCGTTGCGATCTGGACCTGTAGAAATGATGTCTACTGGTACGCCAGTCAACTCTTCAATACGCTTGATGTAGTTGATCGCCGCTTGTGGTAGATCTTCTAGAGATTTGGCACCAAAGGTGTTCTCAGACCAACCAGGCATGGTTTCGTAGATTGGCGTCACTTTCTCAAACGCTTCTGCCGCCATTGGAGAAACTTCGAGAACAGAACCATCTTCCATTTGGTAACCAGTACAGATTTTCAGTTCTTTCAAACCATCTAGAACATCAAGTTTGGTTAGACAGAAACCTGATACAGAGTTGATTTGGATTGCGCGGCGCATTGCAACAGCGTCAAACCAACCAGTACGACGTAGGCGACCCGTTGTTGCACCAAACTCGTGACCAACAGTACCTAGGTGTTTACCCACTGGATCTTGCTTTTCTTGACCATCGTAAAGCTCAGTTGGGAATGGACCAGCACCTACGCGAGTACAGTAAGCTTTTGCAATACCTAGGATATAGCCAAGGTAACGAGGACCAAAACCAGAACCTGCCGCAACACCACCAGCGGTTGTGTTAGAAGAGGTTACGTATGGGTAAGTGCCGTGGTCGATGTCTAGCAGTGTACCCTGAGCACCTTCGAACATGATTTTGTCGCCGCGCTTGCGTGCTGCGTCTAGTTCGTCAGTAACGTCGATAACCATTGAAGTCAGTAGCTCTGCATAGCCTTTCGCTTGCTCAAGCACTTCTTCATAGCTTACTGCTTCTGCTTTGTAGAAGTTAACTAGTTGGAAGTTATGGAACTCCATTACTTCTTTTAGTTTTTCTGCAAACGCTTCCATATCGAATAGGTCGCCAACACGTAGACCGCGGCGAGCCACTTTATCTTCGTATGCAGGACCAATACCACGGCCTGTTGTACCGATAGCTTTTTTACCGCGAGCAATTTCGCGAGCTTGGTCCATAGCAACATGGTAAGGAAGAATGAGAGGACAAGCTTCAGAAATGAATAGGCGTTCGCGAACTGGAATACCGCGCTCCTCAAGAGGTTTCATTTCTTTAATTAGCGCTTCAGGTGAAAGTACTACACCGTTACCGATAACACATTTTACGTTATCACGTAGGATACCTGATGGAATTAAGTGAAGTACGGTTTTAACACCGTCGATTACGAGTGTGTGACCAGCATTGTGACCGCCTTGGTAGCGAACCACATACTTTGCATCTTCAGTCAAAAGGTCAACGATTTTACCTTTACCTTCGTCACCCCATTGGGTGCCCAGAACGACTACGTTATTTGCCATCTTTCCAAGTCTGATTGATAGTTAAAAAAGGATTCTAGCACCGAATTAGGCATCTTGCAGTCATTTTTTGTGCACAGCGATCCCTTCCTTTCAGTCATTCCTCAGCACGGCCACTTTTGCCACCATCATATCACTGATAATATTTCACTTTATTTTCACTGCGGATTTATGCAATGTCGAACTCACTTTGGTTGGCGCTTGGGCTGGTACTGATTGTGGAAGGATTGGGGCCATTGCTGGCTCCGAGAGGGTGGCGAAATATGGTGGCACAATTAAGTGAGCAACCCGATAATCAGTTACGCCGCATTGGAGGTTGTCTTGTCGTGGCTGGTGCGGTTATCGCTTACATGATGAGTTAAGTTTCCCCTAAATACACCTGTTTTAGACAAGAAAAAAGGCTCCAATGGAGCCTTTTCATTAAAACACAAGGTCACCGTATTAGTTTGCTGCGGCGCCTTTTGCATTGTTCATGTACTGGAAGAACTCACTCTTTGGATCCAACACAAGAATATCGCTCTTAGTGCCAAATGACTTCTCATACGCTTTCAATGAACGCATGAAGCTAAAAAACTCAGGATCTTTGTTGTAAGAATCAGAGTAAATTTTCGCCGCTTTCGCGTCCGCTTCACCACGTGTTACACGCGCAGTCTTGTCCGCTTCAGCTAGAATAGTCGCCACTTCTAGCTCAGCTTGAGCGCGGATAACTTCCGCTTTCTCACGACCTTGAGAACGGTGCTTACGCGCAACAGACTCACGCTCTGCACGCATACGACGGTAGATAGATTCACTGATTTCATCCGGAAGATTGATTTTCTTCATACGGAAGTCCACCACGCGAACACCCAAGTCTTTCATGGCACTTTCACGCGTATCCTTCAATACATTCGACATGATCAGGTCACGTTCGCCATCGATCTCCAGAGCTTGACGAGCCGCTTCAGTGCTCACTTCCGCGCTGGTCACGCTTTCAGGCAATACATCACCGTTACGTGGACCAGACACAATCTGTTTGATCTCACGAGCACCGATTTCTGCACGTAAAATGTCAGTCACTTTACGCTCAAGTAACGCCTCAGCGGTGAGCGTATTGCCACCGCCCGTTGCAAGGTAGTAACGGCCGAAATCTTCAATACGCCATTTCACATACGAATCGATGATGACGTCTTTTTTCTCTGACGTCACAAAACGGTCTGAACGTCCGTCCATTGTCTGAATACGTGCATCTAACGTTCTCACGCGATCAAACAACGGCATTTTGAAATGCAAACCAGGTTCGTAAACTCGGGTAACGTCATTGGTATCTTTGAGTACTCGACCAAAACGAACCACGATACCACGCTCACCTTCTGGGATGACAAACAACGACATTAATAGGGTTGCAAGTACAAGAACCAGTACAGGGATCATTAACTTACGCATTCTTAGTATCTCCCTTGACGTGAACCTGTTGAACGAGACTGCGTGTTCTGAGTGTTGTCAGCCGAACTCTCTGATTCCAATTGGATCTGATCGTAAGTCGAAGATGATTTCGTTTTACGTTTCGTATCCGTTTGAGAGTCTTGACCCGCCAACTTATCAATCGGCAAGTAAAGTAAGTTGCCACTTGATTCAGAATCAATCAGCACTTTCGATGTGCTTGAATACACTTCTTCCATCGTATCTAGGTAGAGGCGATCACGCGTAACCTTCGGTGCAGCTTGGTATTCAGGTAACAGCTTTTCAAACTGAGCCACTTGACCCAACGCTTCGTTAATGGTGCGTTCACTGTAACCTTGAGCCTCTTTCTTCAGACGCTCTGCGCGACCTGTTGCTTTTGGCAAGATTTCATTTTTGTACGCTTCGGCTTCACGAATGAAACGCTCTTCATCCTCACGCGCCGCAATCGCATCATCGAATGCATCTTTTACTTGCTCAGGCGGACGAGCAGACTGGAAGTTCACATCCACAATCACTAAGCCCATATCATAGCTATCGATGATTTGGTTTAACGTCTGTTGAGTGCTTTGACGAATTTGCTGACGACCACTGGTCAAAATGCTGTCCATCAATGAGTCGCCGATCACGGCACGCAGTGCCGAGTCTGTTGCTTGACGCAAGCTGTCATCAGCGTTAGTCACTCGGAACAGGTATTTGTAAGGATCCGCAACACGGTACTGAACATCCATCGAAACCGTCACGACGTTTTCGTCTTTAGTCAGCATCGTACCCGATGAACGTAGCGAGCGAATGGCTTGCACGTTAACTGGTGTGACTTCGTCAATAAAACGTGGGCGCCAGTTTAGACCAGGGTCAACGATACGATCGTATTTACCTAGACGTAACACCACGCCACGCTCCGCTTCACCAATGGTGTAGAAGCCTGCGAAAACCCAGACAAGTACGGCAATAACGGCAATGACACCAAAGCCAATTGCACCGCCACCACCAATTGAAGGCCCACGCCCTCCCTTGTTGCCAAACTTACCACCCAGCTTTTGACTCAGTTTGTTAAACACTTCATCCAAATCCGGCGGCCCTTGGTCTCGTCCTCCCGGACGCTGACCACCACGATTATTGTTACCCCAAGGGTCATTATCGCGGCCATTGTTGCCGTTGTTATTTCCAGGCTCATTCCACGCCATTAGAAAGCTCCATCATTTGATATGACGTTATACTGTAGCAGTCCTTTAAGTAACGATAAAGTCACTCAAAACTGCCCCTTCTCTTTTTTCAAGTCTAGACCAATCTACTTGCTGCATTCGAATATCGATCAACAAGTTACCATCCTGATCATATTCTTCCTGTTGAATACATTTCATCTGGAAGAATGTACTACGAAACCGTCCTTGATGTTGTGGAGGGATTCGCAACTGGCACTCCACCATGCTTGAAGCCAAACGTTCCGTCAGCGCTTCAAACAGGAGATCGATACCTTGACCATCCATCGCAGAAAGCCAGACGACTTGGGGTACCCCTTCATCATCGCGCTCAATACGTGGACGTTGGTCTTCCATATTGTCTATCTTGTTCATCACCACGAGTGTTGGTATCTCGTGAGCATTGATTTCTTCTAGTACTACGTGAACAGCTTGAATATTCTCACGAAAACGCTCATCACTGGCATCAACAACATGTAACAAAATGTCAGCTTCTTGCGTTTCTTGCAAGGTTGCTTTAAATGCTGCGACCAGATCATGTGGTAGATGTCGAATAAATCCGACCGTATCCGCCAAAATGGCTGGCCCAACATCCGCCAGTTCAATCTTACGCAGAGTCGGATCCAACGTCGCAAACAATTGGTCGGCAGCATAAACCCCAGCTTCAGTGATACGGTTAAACAGGGTGGATTTCCCTGCGTTGGTATACCCGACCAAAGAAATGGTTGGAATTTCTGCACGATTTCGGGCACGGCGCCCTTGCTCACGCTGTTTCGCTACTTTTTCTAGACGACGTAAAATCGCTTTAATACGCTCACGCAGTAAACGGCGGTCTGTTTCAAGCTGAGTTTCCCCAGGTCCACGCAAGCCAATACCACCTTTTTGCCTCTCAAGGTGCGTCCAACCGCGAATTAAGCGAGTAGAGATATGTCGAAGCTGAGCCAACTCCACTTGAAGTTTACCTTCGTGGGTACGAGCTCGTTGGGCGAAAATATCCAGAATCAGACCGGTACGGTCGATGACTCGACACTGACACAATCTTTCGAGGTTGCGCTCTTGGGCAGGAGAGAGGGCGTGATTAAATATCACGATTTCAGCTCCGGTCAATTGCACAGCTTGAGCAATTTCCTGAGCCTTTCCCTCTCCGACGTAGTATTTGGCGTGTGGTGACTGACGACTTGCAGTAATGACCTGTAACGTTTCTACCCCTGAGGAAGAAACCAACATTTCACATTCTGCAAGGTCTTCCCACTCGCCTTGTTGCGTGAAGTTGACATGAACAAGTACGGCTCGCTCACCGGATTCATAACGGTCAAACAAGCAATCAACTCCTTAAAGTGTTTAAATGATCGATAACGAAATTAATCTTCCGATTTCTCGCTTGGACGATCTGAGCCACGCTCGCCGCTGTGGTGACTCACTGGACGAGCAGGAACCACAGTAGAAATTGCGTGCTTATAAACCATCTGGTTTACTGTATTCTTCAGCAGGATCACAAATTGATCGAACGACTCGATCTGACCTTGCAATTTGATACCGTTTACTAGGTAAATCGATACAGGGATACGCTCACGACGGAGTGCGTTTAGAAATGGGTCTTGTAGAGATTGCCCCTTAGCCATTTTATTTTCCTTATTTAATTTGTAGTTGTAATTATTTAGCTAGTGGTGCACTGCAAAAGAAAATGCCTTTGCATCTGAGCTAAACGAACAAAAAACACCCTTAGTTACTAGCAGCCTAAACAGCAAGTTACCAGAAACTGATCCTTCTTAGAGTGTATTCACGCAAAAACGATCACATTATACACAGCTATCTCTATCAGATGCTATGGCTTCTGAGAGAGTTTCTAGTGACTGTTCAATGTTTTCGCTATCCAACCAAGTTAAATTATCCCAGCTGCGCAACCAGGTAATTTGTCGCTTGGCCAATTGACGAGTTGCACAGATACCACGATAGATCGCGTCATCTAAAGTGCAATTTCCGTCTAAATAGTCCCACATCTGTCGGTAACCGACGCATCGAATGGAAGGAAGATCCGGATGAAGATCCTTGCGTGTATACAAGGCTCTCATTTCTTGTTCAAATCCGGCTTCCATCATTTTATCGAAACGCAGTTCAATACGACGATGGAGCTCTGCCCTTTCCTTGGGAGCTATTGCGAACTGCTTGACACGAAACGGTAAACTTTCCCCTTTCGTTTCCGTCAGTTCAGTAAGAGTTTTACCTGAAATTCGATAAACTTCCAATGCACGCGACAATCTTTGCGGATCATTCGGGTGTATTCTCGCTGCCGATACAGGATCAATCTCTTGAAGCTCATCGTGCAATACTGACCAACCTTTCGTCAATGCTTCTTGTTCAATTTGCTGACGTATTTCAGCATTTGCAGCAGGAAGTGGTGACAGACCTTCGAGTAACGCCTTGAAATACAGCATAGTTCCACCAACAAGCAGCGGAATTTTGCCTTGTGCCACGATCTCGTTCATAGCAGCGAGTGCATCACGACGAAAATCAGCCGCAGAATAGGCTTCGGTCGGATCTAAAATATCGATCAAACGATGCGGTGCCAGTTGCTGCTCGCGTTCATCAGGTTTGGCAGTGCCAATATCCATGCCCTTGTAAATTAGAGCGGAGTCGACACTGATAAGTTCAACCGGATATCGTTGACGCAATCGGATTGCTAATTCCGTTTTTCCCGATGCTGTCGGCCCCATTAAAAACAGAGCTAAAGGTAATTGTTCAGTCATGGTGTCATGTCAGTTGTGCAATCGTTGCCGAGAAATCGACACTCGTGACCAGTTGAGCATCCTGTAGCGGGAGCTTCTCTTGCCAGAGTTGTTCGAGTTCCGAAATAATTTGTATCGCCTCAGAAAGTGTATAGTGGCTTTTCACTTTTGCCACACGCAACGCCAACCACTGCGCCATCGCCGTGTCATTTTGTGCCTGCTCTTCCTTCTGGGCTTGCGAAGCGGCGTAAGATAACAGATCTGGAATAAGAAGTTGTAAATTTTGTTGCCTTAATGGCGCAGGCACCCCCATCACCATTAGGGCTTTCTCATTACGCATTTTAAGGAGGATCCCCATCCGAGCAAAACGATCTTGATGCTCTTGCGCGGCATGAACCAACCCTTTTTCCAGTTTTAGCGAAAGCGGCACCAACAAAGGCTGAGACTTCAATGGCGCTTTATCGCCATTCAGTTGCCCAAGGGTTCGATAGAACTCTGCGCGAGCAAGAGAAATCAGCTGGCAACCCGCCTTCGTTGTCGTCAAAAGATAACGTTGCGCCACCACGGACACCGCCTTCCCTAACTCTTGGACTGGAGAGGCGATTGGGGGCGACGGAGCACATTCCACATTCTGGGACGGAAAATCCGGGGTATGAAGTAACTCCGCATACGCTTTGACTTGCTGTTTGCTGGGTGCTGACTCGCCGTAGCGTTCACTCTGATTTGAAGGTGATGTATGGCGCGCAGGGGATCGTGACTCCATCCAAGCATGGCGCTCATTGTGTGGCGCAGGTGAAACTTCACAGCCTTGTTCACTGAAGAGCGAGCTTTCCAAAGGTGCCCGTTGCTGCAACGGTTGCTCTTGTCCTGCTTTTCGTGGATAGGCTGGCGCTTTTTCAATGGCGTGATAAACCGATTGTGGAACCTCATTACTTTCGGCAGGAAAGCGACCGAGTGGTTCAACTTCTGGCTCGACTTGATAATGAAAAGCTGACTCATTGATTTGCGGCTGCTCGATACTGTCACTTTGCGCCAACGCACTTGCAAGTGCTTGATAGATAAAATCATGTACCAAGCGGGCTTGATGGAAGCGTACTTCATGTTTGGCAGGGTGAACGTTGACGTCAACTTGATGTGGATCCAGCTCAATGAACAGGACGTAAGCGGCAAATTGCTCAGGCTTTAAGCTCGTCTCGTAGCTTTGGCGAATGGCATGATTGATGAGCTTGTCGCGCATCATCCGGCCATTAACATAACAATATTGCAGATCACTTTGCTGGCGGGCCCCTTCAGGCGTGGTGATCCAACCGTGAAGTTTGAGACCCTGATGTTCGAGCTCTATTTTCAGTATGCAACGTACAAACGCTTGACCACAAACGGTGGCTAAGCGTTTTTCTGCCTGAAGATCATTGTGTGCAGCACGATATTGGCGGATCACTTTGCCGTTGTGGCGTAAGGTTATCGACACATCAAAACGACTGAGTGCAATCCGTTTTAGCAACTCATCAATATGGGCAAATTCGGTTTTCTCAGTTCGAAGAAATTTGCGTCTGGCAGGGGTGTTAAAAAACAGATCGACCACTTCAACGGTGGTACCAATCGGGTGAGCGGTAGGCTGCAGTTTCACCTGCATATCCCGCCCTTCCGTATAAGCGCTCCACGCTTGCTCTTGCGTTGCTGGGCGAGAAGTGAGGGTCAAACGCGCGACTGAACTGATACTGGCTAACGCTTCACCACGAAAACCAAGGCTCATGATCGCTTCCAGATCGTCCAACGTGTGGATTTTTGACGTCGCGTGTCGACTTAGCGCAAGGCCCAACTCATCTTTCACAATACCAGAGCCGTTATCACGGATACGAATCAGCTTTGCGCCGCCTTTCTCGATATCGATGTCAATCTTAGTTGCCCCTGAGTCAAGGCTGTTTTCCACTAACTCTTTGACCACAGAAGCGGGGCGTTCAACCACTTCACCAGCCGCTATCTGGTTCGCCAAACGCGCTGGTAATATCCGGATCGTCATCTCTCTGCCTATTTATTTGGAATAATCAATACCTGCCCAATTGCCAGCTCATCGGAACGCAAGTTGTTCGCTTGGCGGATGCTCGAAACACTCACACCATACTTGGCTGCAATTTTACTCAGAAACTCTCCACGAGCTACCGTGTGTTTGCGGATCGGTTGATCTTTCAAGTTCACGGTGATGCTCAATTTCTGCCCTACCCATAAGGTGTCAGACTTGAGCTTATTCTCTCGACGAATATCGGCGACCGACACTTTGTAACGATCGGCAATCATGCCCAAAAATTCACCTTTGCTGACCTTGTGGGTAATGGTCTTGGTTTCCACGGTATTCGGTTGAGCCGCAATCACCTTGGGTCCAGGCACACCACGGTGAATTTTCAACGTTTGACCAATCGACAAACGTGAAGATTTTAACTGATTGTCTTTCATGATCGTTTGCGTTGAAGTGCCATAACGCTCAGCGATCACACTTAAAGACTCACCTCGTTTAACGGTGTGAACAATCGGTTTCGCACTAGAGGCAAACACCGTTCCTTCCGGTGGATTATCTTTCAGGTATTTCAGCACCGCCTTTGAGATCGCTTTGGCCAGCTTATCTTGGTGCGCGCGCTGAAACAGCAGCTTTTCCTCGCTTGGGTTGGAGATAAATCCCGTTTCTACCAGTACTGACGGAATTTGTGGGGAACGCAAAACCGCCAAACTGGTGTTGATTGGCTGGCTGTTATGCAACTGTGCAACTTTTCCCATTTCCGACAAAATTTCTGTGGCGAGTTTGTAGCCCTCTTTCTGCGAGTGGCTAAACTGCAAATCCAGTAAGGTTTGGTTGACGTTCTTATCATTGATGTTCGTAAACGCCGCGCCTGAACCACCCAGGATTTCAGATTGCTTTTCGTGATTCTCAACCCAACGTGCAATTTCCGTGTTCGCACGACGGGTATTCAACACAAACACCGATCCACCACGTGGTTGCGGTGAAGTAAAGGCATCCGCGTGTACAGAGATCAACAGGTGTGCGTCGTTTTCACGAGCAATCGCCACGCGGCGGTTCAAATTGACAAAATAATCCCCAGATCGAGTGAGCCTAGTTTTAATGCCGGGTACCGCATCGAGCTCAGCGGCGATCTTATGCGAAATGCTCAACGTAGCATTTTTTTCATAGCGACGCGTCGGACCAATCGAACCTGGGTCTTCCCCTCCATGGCCTGGATCAATCACGATCAAAATTTCTTCCGCTCGTTGAACAGATTGAATGTCTTTATTCACCGTTTGCGGTTTCGCATTATTGCTGCCGCTCGATGTCGTAGTGCTGCGAGTTTGGTGCGGTAAGTCGATCACCAAGCGGTGTCCGTAGTCGCCTCCTGGGGTTGGCGCCAACTTGAACAATTCCGCTGGAGCGCTTTTCTTCAACTCAAACACCAAACGATAGGTGCCTTGCTCTGGCGGTGAGCTTTGACGAATGCGAGACAGCACTGGGCTATCACTGACGGTAATCGGCAGCTTAGTTTTGAGTGATGTACTTTTCAGATCCACCACTAAACGATCAGGCTTGGTCAATGAGAAATAGCTGAAGTTTGCTTCGTCCGCTAAATCTACCACCACTCGAGTTTCATCCGGTGAAGGCCATACCCTCACACCTTGTAAAACATTGGCCCAAACTAAAGAAGGGATCAAAAAGTAAAGAGCAGACAGCCAAACTGCTGCTTTTTGAATGCGCTTTAAACTCAACATAACTCCAATTTACTGAGCAGCTTTAGGCCATAGTCATTATTTGCTTTTACCTGAGCAATACGTTGTTCGCCTTGATAGCGAATATCAATATCCAGATCCGGTTTAGGGAGAAGACCTTCCCCTTTCTCTGGCCACTCCACTAAGCAGATCGCATCCGCAGTAAAATAGTCGCGAATGCCCATGAACTCGAGCTCTTCAGGATCAGCCAAACGGTAAAGATCAAAATGATACACTTGCCAATCGGCTAACTGATAAGGCTCGACTAAGGTATAGGTTGGGCTTTTTACATTACCAGCATGACCAAGCGCTCTAACAAAACCACGGCTAAAGGTGGTTTTTCCAGCCCCAAGATCACCGTGCAAGTAAATCGTGGTCTGTTGAGAGCAAAGATGGGCAAGTTGTGTTCCAAGCAGTATGGTCGCCTGCTCATCTTTCAGTTCGAACTGTTTTGCGTTCATGATCATGTATCTCTGAATATCGAAGTTGACTATATAAAAATCAAAAGAACACGAATAGTAAACCGTGTCCATTTTGAGAGACAAGCACCCAAATGTCATTTCAACGAAAAATCGCTCTCGATTGAGGGTTGTGCTAGAACCTAACGTGAAGATCCAGTAAGATCCGCGTCCGTTTTGAACAGGCAGTCACCATGGATTACCAGCAACTTGCACAGCAAATCAAACAATGGGGAAAAGAACTCGGCTTTGAAAAAGTCGGGATCTGCGACATTGATTTAACGGAGCACGAAGCACAGTTGCAAAAATGGCTCGACGCAGGTTATCACGGCAGCATGGATTGGATGGCAAGACACGGCATGATGCGTGCGCGCCCAGCCGAACTCTTACCAGGAACCGTAAGAGTGATCAGTGTTCGTATGAACTACCTACCTCCTCAAGCGCAATTCGCAACCGATCTCGCGGATCCGACACAAGGTTATATTAGCCGCTATGCTCTCGGCCGTGACTATCATAAATTAGTGCGCAAGCAGCTTTCAGCCCTCGCAAAAAAAATTGAAGCCGAAGTGGGTCAATTTGGCTATCGCCCTTTCGTTGATTCAGCACCGATCCTAGAGCGCCCCTTAGCTCAAAAAGCCGGGCTCGGCTGGACAGGAAAACATTCGCTCATTCTCGATAAAGACGCAGGTTCATGGTTCTTCCTAGGCGAACTGCTGGTTGATTTGCCATTACCAGTAGACCAAGCCAGTGAAGAAGCATGCGGAAAATGCCAAGCCTGTATCACCTCTTGCCCCACCCAAGCAATTGTCGATAACAAAGTTGTCGACGCGCGTCGCTGCATTTCCTATCTCACCATCGAACACGACGGAATCATCGCGCCAGAGTTTCGTAAAGCAATTGGCAATCGAATTTATGGCTGTGATGACTGCCAATTAGTGTGCCCTTGGAACCGTTACGCAGACTTGACGCAACACGATGACTTCCACCGAAGAGCGTCCTTCAACAACGCCTCGCTCATTACATTATTCCAGTGGGACGAACCGACTTTCCTAAAAAACATGGAAGGCTCCGCGATTCGCCGCATTGGCCACCTACAATGGCTCAGAAACATTGCCATCGCGATGGGCAACGCACCTTTCTCTCCACAAATCGTCACGGCTCTTGAGTCTCGCAAGGGAATGAGTGAGTTACTGGATGAACACATCAACTGGGCATTAGAGGAACAAGCAGCTCAAGCTGGCCACTTGTCCCTTGATGTAAAAAAGCAAAGGCTAATACGCATCGTCGATAAAGGGCTACCAAGAGATGCAAGATAACAACCACACATTTTTGCGTTGCAATATTTGATTCCCATCTCAAATTTCAAAATGTGGAAAAAATTAGCAAAGTTACTTACAAACTCGAAGACAAAAAAAGTTAAACACATATCCAATCAATGACTAGGATCAATAAAGCAGAGCTTAATGATCAAAAAGCAACGTCATCAAAATCAAGAAAAAACACAAAAACCCTTTAAAAACAAATAAATACAAATTTACGCATTTAAACATTAATTGTAAAAACGAAAAAAGATCCTTTCTTGACAAGAGGAATATGTTGTCTACTCATTGTTATCAACCAAGTTATCCACATTTTATTTTCTGTGGATAAGTCTGTTAATGAACAATGGAAAGACCCTATCTTTCTATGCTAAGAGAGACAGTGGTTTTTAAGGTAGAAAAGTGAAACGACAAAAACATCCGAACATCTGTATCGGACATGGGTTTCATTTTAGGGATTCATGCTTCGCAGCATTATTGAAAGAGCAGTACAGAAGGTGATGATCACCGCCTCATTGCGTGACGGAATAGCATCTTTCGTACGAGACAAGGAATTGTCATCGTTCGAAAATTGGTTGCGGGGGCCGGATTTGAACCGACGACCTTCGGGTTATGAGCCCGACGAGCTACCAAGCTGCTCCACCCCGCGTCCGTATTGTGTCACCGTTAAGCACAGTGAGAGCTTTGAAATTGGTTGCGGGAGCTGGATTTGAACCAACGACCTTCGGGTTATGAGCCCGACGAGCTACCAAGCTGCTCCATCCCGCGTCCATGTATGTCATTGTTAAGCACAATGAGAGCTGTGAAATTGGTTGCGGGGGCCGGATTTGAACCGACGACCTTCGGGTTATGAGCCCGACGAGCTACCAAGCTGCTCCACCCCGCGTCCGTATTGTGTCACTGTTAAGCACAGTGAGAGCTTTGAAAGTGGTTGCGGGAGCTGGATTTGAACCAACGACCTTCGGGTTATGAGCCCGACGAGCTACCAAGCTGCTCCATCCCGCGTCCGTAATATTATCGTTAAGCACGATAAAGGCTATTTCATCCACTTGAGAAAGTGGAGCGACACACGAGGTTCGAACTCGTGACCTCAACCTTGGCAAGGTTGCGCTCTACCAACTGAGCTAGTGTCGCATGTCATCGTTAAGTACGATGAGAACTGTAATCTGGAGCGACGCGACCAGCTTTCCCCAATCCGGGCGAGACACGAGGTTCCTCGTGTGCGGTCTCATCACTTCTAAATTTGGAGCGACACACGAGGTTCGAACTCGTGACCTCAACCTTGGCAAGGTTGCGCTCTACCAACTGAGCTAGTGTCGCATGTCATCGTTAAGTACGATGAAAACTGTAATCTGGAGCGACGCGACCAGCCTGGGCACGAGGTTCCTCGTGTGCGGTCTCATCACTTCTAAATTTGGAGCGACACACGAGGTTCGAACTCGTGACCTCAACCTTGGCAAGGTTGCGCTCTACCAACTGAGCTAGTGTCGCATGTCATCGTTGAGTACGATGAGAACTGTAATCTGAAGTTACGTGACCAGCCTGAGTACGAGGTTCCTCGTGTGCGGTCTCATCACTTCTAAATTTGGAGCGACACACGAGGTTCGAACTCGTGACCTCAACCTTGGCAAGGTTGCGCTCTACCAACTGAGCTAGTGTCGCAATCAACAACGTTTTACGTCGTTCAGGGCTGCGAATTATAAGAGCATTTTTTTGTGATGCAAGTCCTTCGTTGAAAAAATCCTTAAATTTTTTCCGTTCGATGAAAAAGCGCACAAAGCAGCTAAAAATTCATCGCCCTGCCGCATGAAATCAATGCTAAATCTTAAAAATGGTTTGGCGATAGAACTTGAGTTCTGCAATAGATTCACGAATATCGTCGAGTGCTAGGTGAGTTCCCTGCTTAGAAAAACCTTTCAATACTTCCGGATTCCATCTTCTAGTCAATTCTTTCAAAGTACTGACGTCGATATAACGGTAGTGAAAATAGCCTTCAAGCTCAGGCATATGGCGGTACAAAAAACGACGATCTTGCCCAATGCTGTTACCGCAGATTGGCGATGCTCCTTTAGGTACCCACTTTTCTAAGAAAGCGATGGTTTGTTCAACCGCCTCTTCCTCAGTAATTTGACTACCACGCACTCGCTCTACGAGACCACTACCCGTGTGTGTATTGGTACACCACTCATCCATTTTTGCGAGTTCCTCTTCTGACTGATGAATCGCAAGTACCGGTCCTTCGGCTAAGATGTTTAGCTCGCTATCGGTGACGATAGACGCTATTTCAATAATTTTATGAACGTCAGGATCCAAGCCTGTCATCTCAAGATCGATCCAAATTAAGTTCTGATCGCTAAAGGACATAGATGAGTTGCCTATTTGTTTGCTGCTAAAAGAGGTACTATACCTCAAAATAGTAACAACAAGATACTTCGATAATGTAGCGAAAGTCGTCATACTTAGCTCGTTATCAGCGAACAAATAAAGTAGATATCGTGGCAAAAAAGAAGAAGTTAACTCAGGGTCAAGTACGTCGTGTACGCGACAACCAACAAAAAAGACTGAAGAAACAAGCAGACACCATTCAATGGGATGAAGCAATGTTGGGCGATAGCCGCAGAGGGCTAGTGATCACACGTTTCGGTCAACACGCAGATATTGAAGATGCCGAAACCGGGCTGATTGAGCGCTGTAATTTGCGTCGTGGTATTGAATCACTGGTTTCCGGTGACAAGGTCATTTGGCGCAAAGGCTTAGAGTCAATGGCTGGAATTTCAGGCGTGGTTGAAGCCGTAGAGCCGCGTACTTCCGTGTTAACTCGACCTGACTACTACGATGGTTTAAAACCCGTTGCGGCCAATATTGATCAAATGGTCATCGTCTCATCGGTGCTGCCAGAGTTGTCACTCAACATCATTGATCGCTACTTGATTGCGGCAGAAACCCTCGGTATCGAGCCGCTGTTGGTGTTAAACAAAATCGATTTGTTGCAAGAAGCCGAGCTCGCTACGTATCGTGAGTGGCTGGCTGACTATGAGAAAATTGGCTACAAGATCCTTTATGTGAGCAAGCGCTCTGGCGCTGGCATTGCAGAGCTCGAAGCGCAATTGCAAGATCGCATCAATATCTTCGTCGGACAATCAGGCGTGGGTAAGTCGAGCTTGGTGAATGCGCTCATTCCTGAGTTGGATATCGAAGAAGGGGAAGTCTCCGAGCAATCCGGTTTGGGCCAACATACGACAACAGCGGCGCGCCTCTATCACATTCCGTCAGGTGGTAACTTGATCGACTCTCCAGGGGTTCGTGAGTTTGGACTCTGGCACTTAGAGCCAGAAGAGATCACCAAAGCCTATCTTGAGTTTCGTCCATACTTGGGCGGCTGCAAGTTCCGAGATTGCAAGCACGCAGATGACCCAGGCTGCATCATTCGCGAGGCTGTAGAAAATGGTGAGATCAGCGAAGTGCGCTACGATAATTACCATCGCATTATTGAAAGCATGGCGGAGAATAAAGCCAATCGCCAATATTCGCGCAACAAGAAAGCGGACTTATAAAGCGTATTGTTGTGTAAGTTTTCGTCACCGATTACTGACAAGTGGAATAATTTTCAGTAACATCACGCGCCCGAAACAAGAATCAAACAGACATCATCGGTATTTATAATGGATAAGATTAAAGTTGGACTGCAGTACTGGATCCCACAACATGGCCTGACTCGCCTAGTGGGTAAATTGGCTTCTGCCAAAGCAGGCAGCCTGACCACAGCGATCATTCGCTGGTTTATCAAGCAGTACAACGTCAATATGGACGAAGCGAAACACGCCGATCCTAAGCACTATAAAACCTTCAACGAGTTTTTTGTGCGTGAGCTAAAAGAAGGCGCACGTCCAATTACTCAAGATGAAGCGGTTATTACACACCCTGCGGATGCTTGCGTCAGCCAGTTTGGCCCAATTACCAACGGCCAATTGATTCAAGCGAAAGGGCATGACTTCTCTGCACAAGAGCTGTTAGGCGGTGACGCTGCTCTTGCTGAAGAATTTAAAGACGGTAGCTTTGCGACCTTGTATCTGTCACCTCGTGATTACCACCGTGTGCACATGCCATGCAATGGTACTCTGCGCCAAATGATTTACGTTCCTGGTGATCTTTTCTCGGTGAATCCGCTGACAGCAGAGAATGTACCCAACCTATTTGCTCG
This sequence comes from Vibrio vulnificus NBRC 15645 = ATCC 27562, assembly GCF_002224265.1. Classification (NCBI taxonomy): domain Bacteria; kingdom Pseudomonadati; phylum Pseudomonadota; class Gammaproteobacteria; order Vibrionales; family Vibrionaceae; genus Vibrio; species Vibrio vulnificus. The sequence goes on along the minus strand of NZ_CP012881.1, from coordinate 1,756,129 downwards.
CAATGAGCGCGTGGTGTGTATCTTTGATACTGAGTTTGGCCCGATGGCTCAAGTGCTTGTTGGTGCGACCATTGTTGGCAGTATTGAACAAGTATGGGCGGGTACCATTACCCCACCTCGTGGCAATACGGTATACAAATGGGATTATCCAGCTTCTGGTAACAATGCGGTTATCTTGAAGAAGGGCGAAGAAATGGGTCGCTTCAAACTCGGTTCAACCGTCATTAACCTTTTTGCGAAAGATGCGATTCGTTTTGATGAGTCGATGGCCAATGGCCAACCAACGGTGATGGGAACCCCATACGCCCACCAGCAATAAGTTTATTTTTAGCCCCAACAAACGTTGGGGCTTTTTCTTGACGAAAAACAAAACTCTTCATAAAAAATCAACGGAATTCAGAAACTTCAACCCGCCTCTAAGATGTTCTTTGCACAATGAATTAACCTAAGTTTTCACGTGAAATCTTGAGGTGCAATGAATGCAGAAATTGAACATGACTGTGGTATGGAAGCTGCTGGTTTGTTTTGCGCTCCCTATCGGCATTTTGTTAATGCCCATCGATGCGATTCCTATCGATGATTTGACGCTCATTCAACATCGACTACTGGCCATCTTTCTACTTGCAGCCTTACTTTGGGTTTTAGAACCCGTGCCAGTTTTTGCCACTTCAATTCTGATCATCGCCCTCGAGCTGATCATGATTTCCGATAAAGGACTACACCTGTTTCGTACCCCGCCCGCCGGACACGATCTCGGTGAGTTGATTGGTTATACCGACATTTTTTCCGCGTTTTCCTCGCCAATCATCATCCTTTTCATGGGCGGATTTGCGCTCGCCATTGCCGCATCAAAATACGAGTTAGACAACAACCTCGCTCGGGTATTACTCAAGCCTTTTGGCCAGCAACCCAAATTTATTATGTTAGGTTTGATGCTGATTACCGCCGTGTTTTCAATGTTTATGTCCAATACCGCGACTACGGTCATGATGCTGGCGCTATTGGGGCCCATCGTTGCCTCCGCACCAAAAGGCGATTTGGGCATAAAAGCACTGGTGTTGTGCATCCCAATAGCAGCAAACACAGGCGGCATCGCGACTCCAATTGGTACCCCGCCCAACGCCATTGCATTGCAATATTTAACTGGAGAAAACAGCATCGACTTTCTCAGTTGGATGGCAATGGGTTTACCCTTTGTTCTTGTTCAGTTGACCATTGCTTGGCTTTTATTGCAGAAACTCTTCCCTTCTAGCGAAGCGCAAATGACGCTGAAATTGGATGGCAAGTTTAAGAAAAGCTGGCGTGCCATGGTGGTGTATATCACGTTTGCCGCCACGATTTTGCTCTGGATGACCACACAATTGCACGGCATGAATACCTATGTGGTGGCTATCATTCCGCTGGCAGTGTTTACATTGACGGGCATTATGGGCAAAGAAGAACTCAAGCTGATCAATTGGGACGTACTTTGGCTTGTCGCGGGTGGTATTGCCATTGGTATCGGGCTGGAAAAAACAGGGCTGGCGAAAGCCTTAGCGCACGCAATCAATTACGAAGCTTTATCGCCTTTTGCCATCATCGTATCGCTCTCCTTAGTCTGCTGGCTTATGGCGAACTTTATGTCCAATACCGCGACCGCCAACTTGTTGATGCCAATCGCGGCCGCCATCGGTACCTCAATGAGCAGTTTAGAAGCCGTCGGAGGCTTACAAGGCTTGCTGGTGGTGGTGGCATTCTCAGCCTCGCTCGGGATGATTCTTCCTGTGTCAACGCCTCCCAACTCTCTGGCCTACTCTACCGGCCTAATCGAGAGCAAGGACATGGCAAAAGTGGGCTTGCTGATCGGTGTGATTGGCTTAGTCATCGTCTACGGGGCCGTTTTGATTCTCGGTTAATGAGAGAGGGGAATCAGAAAGCACGACGACAAAGCGAAGAAAGTCGCGTCTGTGCTTTGCCAAGATGATAACTTGAGGCATATTGTCGGTCTCTTCAATTAGGGATCACACAATCAATGGGATTTGAATGGCTTGCACTGGCCGCGGCACTACTGTGGGCGATCGCCAGTTTACTTTCGGTCACGCCGGCTCAGCATTTGGGATCGTTTGCTTACAGTCGTTGGCGGATGGGATGCACGGCGGTAATGCTCTCCAGTATGGCTCTGTTTACCGGAGGCTGGTCAAGTGTCATGGCTGAACACATCACGCCCATGATGTTTTCAGGCTTGATTGGTATCTTTATTGGCGATACCGCGCTATTTGCTTGCTTAAATCGCATGGGGCCTCGCCAAGCGGGCCTACTTTTCTCTTGCCATGCCGTCTTTTCCGCCATTCTCGGTTACTTCCTGTTTAGCGAAAGCATGACGTCAATGGAGCTACTCGGATCGCTGCTCGTATTTTCCGGCGTCGTTCTGGCGATCTTTTTTGGCCGACGTGGACAAAGTCAGAATGCACTGGAAACCGTCAAAGGTGCCGCTTGGATCGGCATCGCCTTAGGGTTACTGGCAGCTCTGTGCCAAGCGCTAGGGGGAATTATTGCCAAACCAGTGATGCAAACCGATATCGACCCTGTCGCAGCATCCGCTATCCGTATGATCAGCGCCTTTGTGGCACATTGCCTACTAAGAGCCACTGGCGCAAAAATTTCTCGGGCAACACAAAAAATGAATGGTCGCATCTTTACCATTACCGCGATTAACGGCTTCCTCGCCATGGCGGTTGGCATGACCTTGATCCTGTACGCTTTGCGCGAAGGAAATGTCGGGATGGTTGCCTTACTCTCCTCGACAACCCCAATCATGTTATTGCCAATACTGTGGATCTACACCAAACAACGCCCCAATCGTTACGCGTGGCTTGGTGCCTTCGTCGCGGTAACAGGAACAGCCATCTTAGTTCAGTGACGCACAGAAACAAAAAAGCCCGAGTCATGCTCGGGCTTTCATTTAGCTGTTTAAGCTTACTTAACCAATACTTGGCCAGTCATCTCTGCTGGAATCTCTAGACCCGCTAGAGACAGCATGGTTGGTGCTAAGTCAGACAGTTTACCGCCTTCCTTGAACTCAACCGCTTTGTCACCGACGTAGATAAGTGGTACTGGTAGGCTAGTGTGAGCGGTGTGGATACCGCCGGTTTCTGGGTCAACCATCATTTCTGCGTTACCGTGGTCTGCTGTGATCAATAGCTGACCACCCACTTCTTTGATCGCTTCAACCACTTGGCCAACGCTTGCATCCAACGCTTCAATCGCTTTTTCTGCAGCTTCATAAACGCCAGTGTGGCCAACCATGTCCGCATTCGGGTAGTTACAGATAATGGTGTCGTACTTACCAGACTTGATCGCCGCCACCATTTTCTCAGTCAGCTCAGTTGAGCTCATTTCTGGTTGAAGGTCGTAAGTCGCCACTTTAGGAGAAGCAACAAGTTGACGCTCTTCACCTGCAAATTCCGTTTCCACACCACCGTTGAAGAAGAACGTCACGTGTGCGTATTTCTCAGTTTCAGAAATACGTAGCTGCGTTTGACCCTGCTTAGACAACCACTCACCGTAGGTGTTTTCTAGCGATGCAGGTGGGAATGCGATAGCAAGAGGAATGTCTGCTGCGTATTGAGTCAGCATCACAAAGTTCACCGCTGGGAATGCTGCGCGTTCAAAGCCAGCGAAATCAGCGACGAAGGTACGAGTGATTTGACGTGCACGGTCTGCACGGTAGTTCATGAAGATCACTGCGTCGCCATCTTGCATTGCAGCACTTTCTTGGCCTTCCGCTTTGATTTCGGTCGCTTTAACGAACTCATCGTTTTCACCACGCTCATACGCGGCAGCAAGACCCGCTACTGCGGAATCATAAGTGAAGTCTGCCTTCGCTTGAGTAAGAAGATCGTAAGCCACTTGAACGCGATCCCAGTTGTTATCACGGTCCATGGCGTAGTAACGGCCAACCAAAGATGCCACGCGGCCTTTACCTAGCTTAGCGAACAGATCTTGGAAGCGTTGTAGAGAACCTTCTGCACTGCGTGGTGGTGTATCACGACCATCAAGGAAGCAGTGTAGGTAAATCTTCTCAGCGCCACGCTCTGCTGCCATTTCTACCGCAGCAAGAATGTGGTCTTCGTGTGAGTGAACGCCACCAGGAGACATCAGACCCATGATGTGAACCGCTTTTTCCGCTTTCACTGCAGTGTCAATCGCTTCAACAAGCGCTGCCGTTTGCTGGAACTCACCATCTAGGATTGATTTGGTGATACGAGTGAGATCTTGGTAAACCACGCGACCTGCGCCAATGTTGGTGTGACCCACTTCCGAGTTACCCATTTGGCCGTCAGGCAGACCGACATCCATGCCAGAGGCAGAGATAAGCGTGTTTGGGTGATTTGCAATCAACGCATCCATAACTGGTTTTTTTGCGTTCGCAATAGCGTTGCTTGCTGTGTCTTCACGGTAACCGTAACCGTCAAGGATAACTAGAGCCAAAGGCTTCTTAGCAGACATAGTGATGACCTCGTCAAATTTCAGTAACTTTCGGCGCTTAGGGCTCATTCCCTGTTTGCCTTGAAACAAAACTAGCGTAATTTTACTACACTTTTTAAGCAAAACTGTAGGGTAAGATCAAATTATGTTGGCGAACCCCCGTTGTATTCTTACAGGCCATAAAGAAAAAGGCGCTTAACCAACCACCAATTATAGTTTCGCTTGGGCAAAAAGATTTTATTGCCATTATAATCCACCACTTCGACTCTTTTCTAAAGTCGATATCGCCAATCACTTCGATAGCCCAAACCGACATGAGGCGAGATAAGATCCCATTTATTGGTTAGAAAGTTTTAACTCACTCGCCACTCGCGACTAACCTCGTTATACTCCTTGCCACTTTATTTTTCCGCTTATGGTTCGAGAGCAAACAAGATGCAAGAGTACATCGACTTTATTCAGCAAAATATGATCATGTTTTTGGCATGGGTTGGCCTAGTGATCGCCGTGATAATGAGCTTCGTGAAATCGGCTACCGCCGCGTACAAGATCATTACTGTCAACGAACTTACCGCATTGGTAAACCGTGAAAACGGCCAAGTGATCGATATTCGTGCGAAAGACGAGTTCAAAAAAGGTCACATCACCGACGCAGTTCACATTTTGCCATCAGACATCAAGAACGGTAACTTCGGTAGCCTTGAAAACCGTAAATCTGACCCAATCATCGTAGTATGCAAAACAGGCCAAACCGCGCAAGAAAGCGCTAACCTGTTGGCTAAAGCGGGTTTTGAAAACGTCAGCGTATTGAAAAACGGTCTGATTTCGTGGAGCGAAGCGAACTTACCTTTGGTACGTAGCAAACGTTAATTCCCACTAAAACCCGTCAGATAACTGGTTATTATCAAAGCAGTTAATCATCTAAGTTGTGATACTTGGCACGTAATGACGGGTTGATCTGGTCATTGATGAATGGCTCGGTTAGTCTCAGGGCAGACACATTCAAGGCTTGAAGCGACAAGTCTGATTTAACGAATATTGAAGGATTTAAAAATGGCTGAAGCAGCACCACAAGATACCCAACAACACTTTGCTATCCAACGTATCTTCCTAAAAGATGTTTCTTTCGAAGCGCCAAACTCACCAGTCATGTTCCAAAAAGAGTGGAACCCAGATGTGAAACTGGATCTCGATACGCAAAGCCGTGAGCTAGGTGAAGGCGTTTACGAAGTCATTCTACGTTTGACTGTCACAGTGAAAAACGCAGAAGAAACCGCATTCCTATGTGAAGTTCAACAAGGCGGTATCTTCACAGCAGAGAAGATGGAAGCAGGTCAATTGGCTCACTGCCTAGGTGCATTCTGTCCAAACATCCTATTCCCATATGCGCGTGAAACCATTTCAAGCCTAGTGGTGAAAGGTACGTTCCCTCAACTGAACCTAGCGCCAGTAAACTTTGATGCGCTGTTCATGAACTACCTACAACAGCAAGCTGCACAACAAGGTGCAGAACAAGCTTAATTCCGTATGGAATTCCCCTCTCACTGTTCGCAGTGAAAGGCATTAAAAGAAATGCACATGCATCCGAAAACACGATGTTATGTGCATTTTTTATTGGCTCTAACTTAGGTAAGCGATACCCAAGCTCGCTTTAATGAGGGTATACTCTGCCAATCATCATGAAACCAACCATCAGGTAAACGCATGACTCAAACACTGGTTAATAACGCCTACGGCAAAGAGATTTCAATGACTGTGATCGGCGCAGGTTCGTACGGTACATCATTAGCAATCTCACTTTCACGTAACGGTGCCAACGTTGTCCTTTGGGGGCATGAACCAGAGCATATGGCTAAGCTCGAAGCGGATCGCGCAAACCAAGAATTCCTGCCCGGTATTGAGTTCCCAGCGAGCCTGATTGTGGAATCCGATTTAGCAAAAGCCGTGCAAGCAAGCCGAGATCTGTTGGTTGTCGTACCAAGCCATGTGTTTGGTATTGTGCTCAATAGCTTAAAACCCTATCTGCGTGATGACTCTCGTATCTGCTGGGCCACCAAAGGCCTTGAACCTGAAACTGGTCGCCTTCTAAAAGACGTCGCGTTTGATGTACTGGGTGAACACTACTCGTTGGCCGTGTTGTCAGGCCCAACCTTTGCCAAAGAGCTGGCTGCAGGTATGCCAACCGCCATTTCTGTCGCCTCACCAGATGCGCAGTTTGTCGCCGATCTACAGGAAAAAATCCACTGCAGCAAAACCTTCCGTGTTTATGCCAATAGTGATTTTACTGGCATGCAACTCGGTGGCGCGGTGAAAAACGTCATCGCCATTGGTGCTGGGATGTCTGACGGAATCGGTTTTGGTGCCAACGCTCGTACCGCATTAATCACTCGTGGTTTGGCAGAAATGTGTCGTTTGGGCGCCGCACTGGGAGCACAGCCAGAAACCTTTATGGGCATGGCTGGTTTGGGCGATTTGGTGCTGACGTGTACCGACAACCAATCACGTAACCGCCGCTTTGGCCTTGCACTTGGGCAAGGAAAAGACGTCGACACGGCACAAGCGGATATTGGCCAAGTGGTCGAAGGCTACCGCAACACCAAAGAGGTGTGGATGCTGGCACAACGTATGGGCGTTGAGATGCCTATTGTTGACCAAATCTATCAAGTATTATATCAAGGAAAGGATGCGCGCCTGGCAGCGCAAGATCTGCTGGCTCGCGATAAGAAATCCGAAGGAAAATAAGGACACTTTGGCCCCCATTCCAAAGTAGTGAGAATACGCCATGAAACACTGTGAAAAACAAAAAGTCTGGCAGAGCATTGTCAAAGAAGCCCGTGAGCTATCGGAGCAAGAGCCGATGCTCGCCAGTTTTTATCACGCCACCATCATCAAGCATGAAAGCTTGTGTGCTGCGTTGAGCTACATTTTAGCCAATAAGCTGAACACGGCCTCCATGCCCGCGATGGCCGTGCGTGAAGTGGTTGAAGAAGCCTTTGCGGCTGACCCTAACATCACCGATTCTGCCGCCTGCGATATCTGTGCGACGGTGAATCGTGACCCGGCGGTTTCTATGTATTCTATCCCACTGCTTTACCTTAAGGGTTACCATGCCTTGCAAGGCTATCGCGTGGCAAATTGGTTGTGGAAACAAGGCCGCTACGCGCTGGCGACCTATCTGCAGAACCAAATCTCGGTGGCATGCCAAGTGGATATTCACCCTGCGGCTCGTATCGGCAAAGGCATCATGCTTGATCACGCAACAGGTATCGTGATCGGGGAAACCGCTGTCGTCGAAAATGATGTATCCATCCTGCAAGACGTGACGTTAGGTGGTACTGGTAAAGAGTGCGGCGACCGACATCCTAAGATCCGCGAAGGGGTGATGATCGGTGCTGGGGCGAAAATCCTTGGCAATATCGAAGTTGGAGAAGGTGCAAAAATTGGCTCCTGCTCCGTTGTACTTCAACCGGTTCCACCGCATACTACCGTCGCTGGTGTACCCGCACGAATTGTAGGGAGACCACAATCCGACAAGCCCTCTCTCGATATGGATCAAGGCTTTAACGGGAAATACCCTAACTTCATTGACGGTGACGGCATCTAACTGCGCGCCATAACAAGCGCAATGCTGATTTCATTGATAGCTCAGGAAAGAACGTACGTGGCAAAACAGAAAACCAACAAATCAGGCTTTTTTTTCCTTTCCACCTGCGTTCTTCTTACTTTTCTGAGCTTTCCGACCAATGCGGCGAGTCCAAGTGAGCTACAAGGGGTCAAAAATGAAATTTCTCGCCAGCAAAAAGCCTTATCGAATCAAGAGAAGCAGCTCGACGAGCTGCAAAAATCGCTTCGCAGCCAAGAAACAAGCATCGCGCAATTAGAGAAAGAGATTAAACAAACTAAGCAAGCACTGGCTACGGCAAAAGCGAATGTGGGGCAGTTGCAACGCAAAATGGATGAACTTGAAGGCCAAAAGAAAGCGCAAACAGAACGCTTAGAAACCCTCATCCAAACCTACTATGTCACCCAAAGAGCCAATGCCTCTGCCTCATTACTGCAACAGGGCGTCGAAGAAGATCGCATCAGCCAATATTTCCAGCATCTCGCCAAAGCGAGAGCGGAAACCATCAACGAGTTAGAATCCACCAAGAAACAGCTTGAACAAAGTCAGCAGCAGTTGCTGAATGAGCAAAGTCAGATCGAATCTTTACTCAAGCAACAATCGACGAAACACGAACAACTGGCGAAAACTCAAGGCCAACGTAAAAAGACACTCGGTAACATCAAACAAAGTATTTCCAGCGACAAAAACTACCTCGCAGAGCTGCAGCGTAATGAAACGCGTCTGAAAGCAGAAATTGCTAAAGCGGCTAAACGCAATGCCATTCCTATGGATGGTTTAGCCAAACAAGCCGGGAAGCTGCCCTGGCCATTAAAAGGCTCAATACTGCACCAGTTCGGAACCAAACAGACGGGACAAATCAACTGGAAAGGCATTGTTATCGCGGCTCGCTATGGTGAACAAGTCAAGTCGGTTTACCCTGGTACGGTGGTATTTGCTGAGTATTTAAGAGGCTATGGCCTCGTGGTGTTGATAGACCACGGCAAAGGCGATATGACCTTGTATGGCTACAACCAGGCTTTGTTGAAAAAAGAAGGCGACAAAGTCACCGCAGGCGAAGTGATCGCCCTTGCTGGTGACACGGGCGGGCAAGATCGAGCGTCACTCTATTTCGAAATTCGCCGCAATAGTGAAGCACAAAATCCGCGTAACTGGCTCGTCCGTTGAAGTAGCAACGTCAATCCTCGCCAACAAAATGGGAGCCAAGGCTCCCATTTTTCGTTCGCGTTGCCACCTAATAGTAGGCTTCCACGACCTCAATAAAACGGGGTAACTCTTCTGCGGTTAAGGCATTAATGCCTGCAGCTGCCGCTCTTCCCCCACCCGTGGCAAATGAACTGCAAATATCGCCCGCCCCTTGCTTATTGGCTAACGGTGCACGTAGAGAGACAGTGTAAGAGTCATCTTGATTGCGCGTCAGAACCGCATGAGCTCGCTCTGGTGTCTGATTCGCCAATAAATTCCCAAACACCCCACTGATTCGGCGCGACGCTGGTGTATCTGGCAGCTCTATCAAAGCCAACTTGTCACTTTGATGCTTTGGTAACACGGCTTGCGCTGCGTGTAAATCTTGCTCATAGGCTTGTTTTAATCGATGGTAAGGCGAGATGGCATCGGCAATCACATCGAAAGGAGATGAGTAGGCAAGCAAACTCAAGAACAGCTCTGCGGGGTCAAAATGCAAATCCGCCAACTTTTCGCCATAACCGTTGTAATTGATTAACGTCCCCAATTCGCACAACTGCGCTCTCTGTTGCTCATTCAAACCCGCTTTGATGGCGAGCTCATCAGCGCGCGCGATCAAGTTGTCGCCATACGCGGCGGTAATGGCCCAGTGATGAAAACGTCCGTCCAAAAGCTTATCCACTATCAGCGCTGTACAAATGTTGGCATCCAAATCGATATGAGCATCGAGATGGGGGTGAGCCGGAATCTCTCCCGCTTTGTGGTGATCGGCATAAAACAGCCGCGCCCCGGCCGCTAAGGCGGCTTGCACTCCAGCGATATTTTTCTCCATCGAAATATCGAGGATCGTCAAATGATCGCCCGCCTGTGCTGCCACTTTCTCCACCAGCTTGATATCGCGTTTTACACCAGTGACCAACGTCGCGGATGTTGGCTCGGCAAGTCTCAGTTGCAACAAGGCAATAATGCCATCAGCATCGCCATTAAAGATGTCGTAATTCATCGGAGAAGATATCCATATCTGTTTGATTATTTGTTGGATATTTTCCGATGTGAGGGAGAGAAGTCAACGACCATAAAGTCATGAATGATGCTTTATGGTCATATATAAGAGGGATGTCTTGAATGTGAGATGTTTAGCCGTGCAGGGCGCGCACGCCATCTTCGAGCAGCAGTAACTGCTCCATACCTTGCTCCGTCGCAATCGGCTTCACCACGGCAATCATTTGCAACATGCCTTGCTGTACCATTTGCTCGGTGATCGCGACTTTGGGCGACATAGCGGACTGATACGCTAACCAACTGCACGCAATCAGGTGCAAAGTTCGCACTAAGGACTTGAGTTCATCTTCATTTAATTCAAGTAGTTGAAGGGAAACAAACTCGCGCATAATCGCCACTAGGTTGGCTTGTAGCTTATCTTGAACTTCAATGTATTGTTGATGCAACTCTTCATCGCGAGAGAGGATTTCAGGCAAATTGGCGTAGAAAAAACGGTACTTCCACATCAAGGTGAAGATCGAATCAAGATAGCGCTTCAACAACACCAAACTTTCTTGGTTTTCTTGAACTGGCGTAAAGCGCTCAATCAGTTCTTGCGCATACAAAGCAAAAATTTCGCGCACAATCTCTTGTTTGTTGCGAAAGTGGTAGTAAAGGTTACCTGGGCTAATATCAATATGATCAGCAATATGGTTAGTGGTGATGCTGCGCTCGCCGTGCTGATTAAACAGCTCAAGGGCAGCATGCACGATCTTCTCACGTGTTTTCATTATTGTGGTGTAATCCCTTTCTTAGAAAGATAAAACTTGCTCACTGGGCTCGCTTATCTTCCCCTGCTAACCGATCCTATTCCGTGAATAAAATCGTATATTAGGAAAAAGAGAAAAACGACCTAGTCATTGGAGTATATCGATTTCACATTTCGAGATCGATAAACGCAATAGAGCTTATACGTTAGTAAGCCTAGTATAATCCCAGATAAGTTCGCCAACAGATCAAACCACGAGCTTTCCCTACCAACGTAAGCTTGTGCCAATTCGATCCCACCGCTAAAGAGCAAAATAGCGAAAGCGGCAACACCACGTTGCCACCAATGCCTTACACTGACTGCCGCGAGCAGCGAGAAACAGCTGTACGCCATGAAATGCTGCAGCTTATCTAGGTTCGGAATGTCGCCCCAATCTTGTAATCCGCTCGAAGAACGCAATGATAAAAATGCGATTAAGGACGCATAAATAAGCAACAAATACCGTTTTTTCATAGCGATTCTCACGCAATAGGAAAAGGAAAAGCGGTGATCTCATCGATGTGAGTACAGCCAAGCGCCAACATAATCAAGCGATCAACGCCTAATGCCACCCCAGCACAAGCAGGTAAACCCGATTCCAATGCCGCAATCAGATGGTAATCTATCGGTTGTGGAGTCAGCCCCATATCAATACGCTTCGCGTTGTCTTGCTCAAAGCGTGTCAGCTGCTCTTGTGGGTTGTCGAGCTCATGAAAACCATTCGCTAGCTCGATACCTTTAAAGTACACCTCAAAGCGATCTGCAACACGAGAATCATTCGGGTTAATCTTCGCCAATGCCGCTTGAGAGGCAGGAAAATCGTAAACAAATGCCGGCACCTGCTGACCAATCTTAGCTTCCACACCGATGCTAAAGAGCAGTTGTAGCAAGGTATCACGATCCTCTTCTGGCTCTGCGATATCACTCAAACCTAACCTTGCTGCGACGATTTTCAGCTCCGCCATGGAGCCTTCTAGCGGACAAACACCCAGCACAGAGAGAAACGCTTGCTGATACGTCATGCGTTCAGCAGCCCCACACTTGAGTGTCAGTTGCAGTAAATCATCCATTTCATCCATCAGTTGGTGATGATCAAAACCAACGCGATACCACTCCAGCATAGTGAACTCTGGATTGTGGTGACGGCCATTCTCTTCATTACGAAATGCCTTGGCCATTTGGTAGATACAGCCACTTCCCGCCGCCAATAAACGCTTCATATGAAATTCTGGACTAGTCATCAAGTGAAGGTGACGCCCCTGAGCATAACCAGGCCCCACAAACTCGGTTTGGAACGTATGCAGATGGATATCGGTAACCGTGGCGTGGCTCATCGCTGGCGTATCCACTTCCAACACCCCTCTCTGGGCAAAAAATTGACGGATATTGGCAATCAAAACGGCGCGTTGACGCAGCTGTTCAATTGATGCGGTCGGTTTCCAATCGGCTTGCATTTTTGACTCTCAACTCAATAACTCTGCGGTGGAACTTACCACCTTCTTCAGCCTTTGCAAGCAACTTCTCAATCGCTATTGAGCACAAAAACAACGTTGTACAAGCTAAAAACAGCAACAAATTGGTTGCGATTATTGATGATAAAAATCATCGGCAACATCCAATTAACACCTTGCAGCTCAAGCAGTTGAATCCTCAACACAAGCTGCCGTGACAGTTATCACATAACCTATAAATTCTATGCTCATATTTGCATTTCCGAAGCAAAAACCTAAATACATCAATTTTTCTATCACAAAGCTCTTCTACACTGTCACTACTACTTTTGGGGAGTATGCGTTTGTCTACGCCCCTATCTCACAATAACAAGCGGATTTCCGCACTCACACACTGGAGGATAACTGTGCAAACTATCATCACAGATATCGCAGTCATCGGCGCAGGCGGCGCTGGTCTTCGTACTGCTATTGCAGCGGCTGAAGCAAACCCGGATCTGGAAGTAGCCTTAATTTCTAAGGTTTACCCAATGCGTTCTCATACGGTCGCAGCAGAAGGTGGCTCAGCAGCAGTTATCAAGGATGAGGATAGCCTAGACAATCACTTCAACGATACCGTTGGTGGTGGTGACTGGCTTTGTGAACAGGATGTTGTTGAATACTTTGTTGAAAACGCGACACGCGAAATGATCCAAATGGAGCAATGGGGTTGCCCATGGAGCCGTAAGGAGAATGGCGAAGTCAACGTTCGTCGCTTTGGCGGTATGAAAGTTGAGCGTACGTGGTTTGCGGCAGACAAAACTGGCTTCCACATGCTACACACCCTATTCCAAACTTCAATGAAGTACTCAAACATCAACCGCTTTGATGAGTACTTTGTGGTGGATCTGCTTGTTGATGACGGTGAAGTTCAAGGCCTGATCGCCATCCACATGGCAGAAGGTGAGTTGGTCACGATCAAAGCGAAATCCGTAGTGCTTGCAACCGGTGGTGCAGGTCGCGTTTATCACTGTAACACCAACGGCGGTATTGTAACGGGCGATGGTATGGCAATGGCTTACCGTCACGGCGTTCCTCTACGCGATATGGAATTTGTTCAATACCATCCAACGGGCCTACCAGGCACCGGTATCCTGATGACCGAAGGTTGTCGTGGTGAAGGCGGTATCATTGTTAACAAAAACGGCTACCGTTACCTGCAAGACTACGGCATGGGCCCAGAAACACCGGTTGGCCAGCCGAAGAACAAATACATGGAACTTGGTCCACGTGACAAAGTTTCTCAAGCGTTCTGGCACGAGCAGCAGAAAGGCAACACCATCAAGCACCCTCTCGGTGACGTGGTACACCTAGATTTGCGCCACCTAGGCGAAGAATACCTGCAAGAGCGTCTACCGTTCATTTGTGAACTTGCCAAAGCGTATGTGAACGTTGACCCAGCAAAAGAGCCGATTCCAATTCGTCCAACGGTTCACTACACCATGGGTGGTATTGAAACGGACAAACAGTGTGAAACACGCATTAAAGGCCTGTTCGCGGTTGGCGAATGTGCTTCTGTTGGTCTGCACGGTGCAAACCGCCTTGGTTCGAACTCACTAGCAGAATTTGTGGTGTTTGGCCGCGTTGCGGGTGAGCAAGCGGTGAAACGCGCGGCTGAATTCAAAGGCTGGAACGACGCGTCTATCGCTGCACAAGTGAAAGCGGTTGAAGAGCGTATCGCAGCGCTAATGAACCAAGAAGGCGATGAGAACTGGGCAGATATCCGCACGGAAATGGGTCACACCATGGAAGCGGGCTGTGGTATCTACCGCCAAGAAGATTTGATGCAAGCCACTATCGATAAGATCACTGAGCTTAAAGCGCGTTACAAGCGCATCAGCATCAAAGATAAAGGCAAAGTGTTCAACACCGACCTTCTCTACGCAATCGAAGTGGGTTACGGCCTAGAAGTGGCGGAAGCAATGGTTCACTCTGCGATTCTACGTAAAGAATCTCGTGGTGCTCACCAACGTCTTGACGACGGCTGTACCGATCGTGATGACGTGAACTTCCTCAAGCACTCTTTGGCTTTCTTCCAAGAAGATCAAGCACCAAACATCAGCTACAGCGACGTGACTATCACTAAGTCTCAGCCTAAAGCACGTTTGTATGGTGAAGCAGCAGAGAAAGCTGCCGCTGAAGAAGCCGCTAAGGCCGCAGAGAAAAACGCAGAGGAGCAAGCATAATGTCGGCAAACCGCATTCAAAAAGTAGACATTCTGCGTTACGACCCAGCAACAGACGCAGAACCTCGTTTTCAAGCTTTCGAAGTCCCGTTTGATGAAACCATGTCGGTACTTGATGCTCTGGGCTACGTTAAAGATCATCTCGACAAAAACCTCTCTTACCGTTGGTCTTGTCGTATGGCGATTTGTGGCTCGTGCGGCATCATGGTCAACGGCGTGCCAAAACTGGCGTGTAAGAGCTTCCTGCGCGACTACCCAGATGGCGTGAAAATCGAGCCATTAGCAAACTTCCCAATCGAGAAAGATTTGATTGTCGATATGACGCCGTTCATCGAGCGCCTAGAAGCGATCAAACCTTACATCATTGGCAACGACCGCAAACCAGAAGATGGTACTAACCTACAAACCCCTGAACAGCTGGCAAAATACAAGCAGTTCGCGGGTTGTATTAACTGTGGTCTTTGCTACGCAGCGTGTCCACAGTTCGGTTTGAACCCAGAGTTCATTGGTCCAGCAGCACTGACTTTGGCACACCGCTACAACCTAGATAGCCGTGACAATGGTAAAGCAGAACGTATGAAGCTGATCAATGGTGAAAACGGTGCGTGGGGCTGTACGTTTGTTGGCTACTGTTCTGAAGTTTGTCCGAAGAATGTTGATCCTGCTGCCGCGGTTAACCAAGGCAAAGTCGAGTCATCAATGGACTTCGTCATTGCAATGCTGAAACCACAGGAGGCATAAGAATGAGTAATCGTAAACCTTACGTTCGTGAAGTAAAACGCACTTGGTGGAAAGATCACCCATTCTACCGCTTCTACATGCTACGTGAAGCGACGGTGCTGCCACTGATTCTCTTCACCCTGTTCTTGACTGTCGGTTTGGGTTCTCTGGTGAAAGGGCCAGAAGCTTGGCAAACATGGCTGAACTTTATGGCGAATCCAGTGGTGATCGCGATTAACATCGTCGCCTTACTCGGCAGCCTACTTCATGCTCACACCTTCTTCAGTATGATGCCTCAGGTCATGCCAATTCGTTTGAAGGGCAAACCTGTTGATAAAAAAATCATCGTGCTCGCTCAGTGGGCGGCGGTGGCATTTATCTCACTGATCGTACTTATCGTGGTGTAAGGAGCTTTAACGATGAAACCGAATTACAACGTAGATAGAGCGCCAAAACGTTCTGATGAGCCAGTTTGGTGGAGCCTGTTTGGTGCAGGCGGTACTTGGTTTGCCATGATCACACCGGTTACTGTTTTGGTACTGGGTATTCTTGTGCCAATGGGCGTGATCAGTGCAGAAGCGCTGAGTTACGACCGAGTGGTGAGCTTTGCCACCAGCATCATCGGCGCATTGTTTATCATCGCGACACTGGCCTTACCAATGTGGCATGCGATGCACCGTGTTCACCACGGCATGCATGATCTCAAATTCCACACTGGCGTGGTCGGCAAAATTGCCTGTTACGCGATTGCTGGATTGATTTCAGCCTTGGCGGTGGTGTTCATTTTCATGCTGTAAGCATGGCGCACTGAAAAAGAAAAAGCTGGCTTGTCGCCAGCTTTTTTATTGCCATTGTTTCAACTGCTTTATTTATTGACCACTTTCTTGGTTTGGTCCATCAAGCCAAGTGCGCCGAACCCCGTAATGACGTCTAAGTTTGTTTTCAACCCCGTTTCATCACTGCCACCAATATAGTTCTGTGGCATCTGCACTTGGAAGTTTTGCAGATTATTGTACAGCGAATTGGCCACATCTCGGTTTAGCTCAGCCAAATACACTTCTCGGTTGGCCCCTAATGCCGCGTATTTCGCTTTAAGCACTTCCGCTTCAGCACGACCTTTTTCTAAAATCGCTTTCGCTTCAAACTCAGCAGAAAGTGAGTTGGCTTTTTGAATCGCAAGGTTGGCTTCCGCTATCGCCAGCTCTTTCTCTTTTTCCACTTCCGCAAGACGCTTGGTTTTCTCCACTTCGACAATTTCGCGTTCAGCGATTTGGCGTGCCACTTCAACATCCTTTTGCTGCGAGATGATCGCCAACTCTTTTTGACGCTGAGCGTCTTGTACTTCACGAGTACGCTGAATTTCTTTACGAAGTTGTTCCGTTTCCGCCTGCGCTTTCGATGTTTCCTGCTCTTGAATCGCTCGAATACGATCAGCCACTAAACGCTTTTTATCCGCCAGTAATTGATCCAACTGCTTTTCAGGCTGAGGATCACCAATGGTGACCTGAGTAACCTGAATACCATATTGCTGCAGTGGATTATCTTGGCGAATCGGCTGACCGGTCCCATCCAACACTGGTACGGTTTTCCATACTAGCTGATTAGTACGCTGTAGCTGATTCGCATTTGATTGATCAACGCCAACCGGAGCCAAATCCAACTCTTCCACTTCCACTTGACGACGCTCGGTCAGATAAATCCCTTCACGTAGTTGATCACCCAGTTTCGATTTAAACTGGTTTAAGCCACCTTGGAAAAACTCTTCACCCGTGTACTGGGTAGCGGTGATCACGGTGACGTTACGCGCGTTTTTCACCAACAGTGCATCAATCAAGTTGCTATTGTTGCGAAACTCACGGTGCATTTTGATTAACGCTTCCGGATCTGTGCTCAACTTAAAGCGGAACGTCACTGGAATTTGCCCTATATACGTATCGGCAAATCGCACTTGCACCGGGTCCAAACGCTGATAGAAATCCTCACCTGCATTGTTACCAAACGACACCGTGATCACCTGATCATACTGGGTGATTTTCGATAAAAACGGCATGCGGAAATGAATACCAGGCTCGGTAAACACATCCAACTCACCAGTAATATTGTTCTGGTGCACGTAGCTATAGCCCGCATCAGTCATTAACACCGAGCTATTGATGGTGAGTCCTAGCGCCAACAACGGCACACCAATAATCGCCGTTTTGATGCCACGGCGAAGCAACTGACGTCTTTCTTCCACTTTCAAACTTTGTCCTAGGTTTGAGTTGTTCATTATTATTCTCCTTTGCATGGTTGTTTATGAGATAAAACTAAATAAACCAAGGTGTTATCTACCTCATTAACAACAGGTACAAATGTAACAATTTAAGACAGAAAGGAATAGTCGAAAGATTCACCAAAATAATTAACTTTTTCCGAATATTGGACAGAGCTATTGTTTTGAACAAAACGCAAAAAAGGCCGCCAAGGCGACCTTCTGGTATATCTGCATCTGATTTATGAATTGGGGCACTCAAATGGACCAACGTACTTCCATTTTTTCCAGCCTGACTTGTACGCTTCTTTCGCTGGATTGGTGTTTTTTGACCAGCTAGAGGATTGGTAAACATGCCCCATGTAAACCACTTGGCTACCTGAATGGTACTGCTCTACCGAACTCCAACGTGAAGGCCCCGTAGGATAGATACCTTCTAATTCCCACTCTTCTGCCTTGCCCGGTTCACCGTTGGTCCAACTTCTTGCTTTGTACAGTTGGCCGTTGTGCACTACTAACGCGCCACTGCGATAGCTGCCTTTTTTCCATGCTTTGTAGTTTGCTAACTCTTCTTCTGTGCGCAAACCATCACACTGCAATGGGCTAACAGATTCAAAATATACCCACCCCATTTCACTACAAGCCCAAAGCTTGCCTGAGCGCACATCGAAAGTGGTTGCTCCAAGATCTTCGCTAAACTGGCACAAACCGCTATCGGGTTGATTGTAACTTACTGAAAATGCATTAGCAGTATTGGATTCAGCTTGTACTGAAAGGCTGAGTGAACTCGCAATAATGGCGAGTAGAGAGAGTGGTTTCATCGTCATAACGTCATCCGTTTTATAAATGTGATATTGATTCCATAAAGTAAGTCGATATTAACAAAACAAATGACTCATTTTTGAGACTTAGAAATGCAATCAATCCCTTATTGTTAGCAAATGTAAATTGGCGATGCATACAATCAATAAACGAGCGCCAAATGACAGATGCCTCACCACACGTCGACAACAAACTCTGTCCGAAATAAAAAAGGCCGCCAAGGCGACCTTTTTAGAAACTATCGGGCTGAAATTACTTCACGCGACCCACGTACTCTGAGCTACGTGTATCAACTTTGATCACTTCACCGATTTGGATGAATAACGGCACACGAACAACAGCACCGGTTGATAGTGTTGCAGGCTTACCACCTGTACCCTGAGTATCACCCTTTAGACCCGGATCGGTTTCAATCACTTCTAACTCAACAAAGTTTGGTGGTGTTACCGCAATCGGGTTACCGTTCCAAAGTGTCAACATACAAGTGTTGTTCTCAACCAACCACTTAACGCTCTCACCAACCGCTTTTGCGTCTGCTGCAATTTGCTCGAACGTTTCGTTGTTCATAAAGTGGTAGAATTCGCCGTCTGAATATAGATAATCTAGGTCGATATCCATTACGTCTGCCACTTCACAAGTGTCACCAGACTTGAATGTTTTCTCTAGCACTTTACCAGAAAGAAGTTTACGAATTTTAACGCGGTTGAACGCTTGGCCTTTACCCGGTTTTACGTACTCATTTTCCAAGATAACGCAAGGCTCGCTATCGATCATGAGTTTTAGGCCGCCTTTAAATTCATTAGTGCTAACTGTAGCCATTTTGTCCTCTTACATTCTTAGAGCTAAATTCAATGCCGCACATAATAACCCGAAAAGTCGAATCTGTTGAGCAAAACTGGCTCAAACAGCTAGCGAATGGGATCTCTGATCCTGCAACCTTGCTCAAAATGTTGGAAATCGATCCAACTCCGTGGCAAGACGGGTTCTCGGCACGCAAATTATTCGCACAGCGCGTCCCGCAGAGTTTTGTTGAAAGAATGGAAAAAGGCAATCCCAATGATCCACTTCTGCGCCAAGTTCTCCCTCTCAATGAAGAACACCAGATCCACCCTGGCTATTCTGTCGATCCACTGGAAGAGCAAGACAATGCGATTCCAGGCTTGCTGCACAAGTACCAAAATCGTGCGCTGATGATCGTTAAAGGAGGGTGCGCGATTAACTGCCGCTATTGTTTCCGCCGTCACTTCCCTTATCAAGACAACAAAGGCAGCAAAACGGTTTGGCAACAAAGCCTCGATTACATTGCACAAAATAGCGCGCTGAATGAAGTGATCTTTTCCGGTGGCGATCCCTTGATGGCCAAAGATGACGAGTTACAGTGGCTAATTGAACGTATTGCTGACATCCCCCACATCAAGCGACTACGAATTCACTCGCGTTTGCCTGTTGTGATACCCGCACGCATCACAACAGAACTGTGCCAGCTGCTAGAACAAACGCGCTTGCAAGTCATTTTGGTCACGCACATCAACCATGCCAATGAGATCAACGCCGAGTTAACCTCGCAACTGCATCGGTTAAAACGCATAGGTGTGACATTATTGAATCAAAGCGTGTTGCTGAAAGGAGTGAATGATAGCGTCGAGGCGCAAGTGCATCTTAGCGAAGCACTGTTTGATGCCGGCATTTTGCCCTATTACTTACATGTGTTGGATAAGGTTCAAGGCGCGGCACATTTTTATGTTTCCGACCAAGAAGCCAAAGCAATTATGCACGGCTTGATCACGCAAGTGTCTGGCTATCTTGTTCCAACCCTGACTCGAGAAATCGGTGGTCGTCCAAGCAAAACCCCACTGGATCTCTATCTTGAATAACTCACGCTTGTTCATCGCATTTTCTTTGTTCTTTTTTAGGAAGCCTTTATGTCATTAACCTTAGATTCCCTGCTCAATATTGAGCCGTTTAGTTGGGTCGCCTTATTATGCTGTGCGGTCAATGGAGTGTTAATCGGTGCCGAGCGGCAAACTCGTGGCAAGCCAGTGGGTATTCGCACTTCTATTTTGATTATTTCTGGTACCTACTTTTTTATGTCTATGGCGGTCTACCTCTCGCCGAATACTCTTGATCAAGCCCGAGTGCTTGGACAAATCATTACCGGTGTGGGCTTTTTAGGTGCAGGTGTGATGATGACTCAAGATGGGAAAATTCACGGGGTGACATCCGCCGCCGTTATCTGGGTACTGGCGTCGATGGGGATGATGATTGGTTTAGGATTGATGCAGCAATCTGTGATTATGACGGTACTTGTCCTGACCGTGTTGCTCGGCGTCGACAAAGCCGAAAACCGCATTCAAGCGCTGCGCCGCGGCGTTCACCAAAAAATTCAGCAGCGCCGCAGTTCACGCCTGATTAAATAAACCAGTATATGGCTATCTTTGCTCACTGCTAAAAATAAAAAACCCCAGACCATTATTGACTGGGGTTTCTTTATGCTATCGAGAACTTCACTCTCGATTGAGCTTACTTCGCAAAGTTAATGATTGGGAAGCAAGGGAAGAAACCGTTGTCCGCACAGTTGATTAGACCAATTTGCACGCCTTCAATTTTTGCGGTTTTGTTGAATACGCCCACCTGAACAGTCGAAGTATCCGAGAAGTTTGCCGCACCCACATCGACCATAGTGTTGCCTTCCGAGTAGTTCACAAAACTAACGTTTGCGCCTTTAACATCATTGGTCAAGTTCACTGCACCAAGGTTAACACCTGTTGTTTGGCCAGTATTCCAGTTGAAGAAACCCAGTGACGCACCGGTCATTTCTTGGTTTACTTTCGATGCACCAAAGATACCTAAGTTAACACCTGTTGTTGTGTCGGTTTCAGAGAGACCAACCACCGCTAGATCAACACCTTTCAAGTTATCTACTTTACCGTAGAGCGCGGCAACACGAACCCCCGCCACGGCGCTGTCATCTGGCGCGTTGAAGTTATTGATTGAAGAAAACATTACAGGCGTTGCTGCCATTGCCGCTGTTGACGTTAACGCGGTTACCACTGCTGCTGTTAAGATTTTTTTCATTGGTTGAGTCTCCACTGACTATGAGTTGTTAAGTACCGGTGGCGCGATGCCGACTCCCGTACCCATCGACTTATTATGTACGCCGTTCAATTTTGCCAAGTCATTGTTTTGTCAAATGTCTGAATGTTTTTTCATCCATTTGACAAAGCCTTCTTAAAACATTCTATTTTTCATGCACTTACCAAGTTGCATTCATATGCATCCCAGTAGCAGTGTAGAATATGAATCTCATTTTATATCGGATATTGTTCATATTCTTGAATAAACGACACATTCTCAGCGATAAAAAAAAAGCTGAGGATCGCTCCTCAGCTTTTTCAAATATTGACAGCGGGTAGGCTGATTACATCATGCCCATGCCACCCATACCGCCCATACCACCCATATCTGGCATACCAGAATCTTTCTGTGGTAGGTCAGTCACCATCGCTTCAGTGGTGATCATTAGGCCTGCAACAGATGCCGCAAACTGCAGCGCAGAGCGCGTTACTTTTGTTGGGTCTAGGATACCCATCTCTAGCATATCGCCGTATACACCCGTTGCTGCGTTGTAGCCGTATGAAGCTTCACCAGCGCGAACATTGTTCGCAACCACGGACTCTTCATCGCCTGCATTCTTGGTAATTTGACGAAGCGGCGCTTCCATAGCACGCAGTGCTACACGGATACCAACGTTTTGTTCTTCGTTGTCACCTTGTAGGTCAACAATCTTAGAAGCCGCACGGATGAGGGCAACACCACCACCAGCAACAATACCTTCTTCAACCGCTGCACGAGTTGCGTGTAGTGCATCTTCTACGCGGTCTTTCTTCTCTTTCATCTCAACTTCAGTCGCAGCGCCAACTTTGATAACGGCAACGCCGCCAGCCAATTTAGCCACACGCTCTTGCAGTTTCTCTTTGTCGTAATCTGACGTTGCATCTTCGATTTGCTGACGAATTTGAGCAACACGGCCTTGAATCATCGCTTCTTCACCCACGCCATCAATGATGGTGGTGTTTTCTTTGGTGATAGAAACACGCTTCGCCTGACCGAGATCTTCTAGAGTCGCTTTTTCAAGCTCAAGACCCACTTCTTCAGAAATCACCGTACCACCCGTTAGGATAGCAATGTCTTGTAGCATCGCTTTACGACGATCACCAAAGCCAGGCGCTTTCACCGCCGCCACTTTCACGATGCCGCGCATGTTGTTCACAACCAGTGTGGCCAGCGCTTCACCTTCCACATCTTCTGCGATGATCAGCAGTGGACGAGAGGCTTTTGCTACCGCTTCAAGTGCTGGTAGAAGTTCGCGAATGTTCGAGATCTTCTTATCAACCAATAGAATGAATGGGCTCTCTAGCTCAACGCTGCCAGACTCTTGATTGTTGATGAAGTATGGTGATAGATAACCACGGTCAAACTGCATACCTTCAACAACGTCTAGCTCATCGTGCAGTGCTTGACCTTCTTCGACCGTGATAACACCGTCACGGCCTACTTTTTCCATTGCTTCCGCAATGATCTTACCCACGCTTGAATCCGAGTTCGCAGAGATGGTGCCTACTTGCTCGATTTCCGTGCTGGTTGAGCAATCTTTTGACATCGCTTTTAGCTCTTCAACCGCCGCCGCTACTGCTTTGTCGATACCACGCTTAAGATCCATTGGGTTCATACCCGCAGCAACCGCTTTAAGACCTTCATTTACGATAGCTTGCGCAAGTACCGTCGCGGTTGTCGTACCGTCACCTGCGACGTCGTTTGCTTGTGAAGCCACTTGCTTCACCATTTGTGCGCCCATGTTTTGGAACTTGTCTTCAAGTTCAATTTCACGCGCGACCGATACACCATCTTTTGTAATCGTTGGTGCACCGAAAGATTTGTCGAGTACCACGTTACGGCCTTTAGGGCCCAGTGTTACTTTTACTGCGTCAGCTAGAATGTTGACACCTTCTAGCATTTTTACGCGAGCGTCATTACCAAATTTAACGTCTTTAGCAGCCATCTTTGATTTCCTTTCTAAATTCTGTTTTGGATTTCGTTTTGAATCAGAGCAAAAAATTACTCAACGATTGCTATTAGTCGACAATAGCCATAATGTCGTTTTCAGACATGATAAGAACTTCTTTACCGTCGATCTTTTCAGTCTTAGTGCCGTAGCTCTCTGCAAAGATAACAGTATCACCAACTTTAACGTCCAGCGGCTGAACAGTGCCGTTTTCTAGAATGCGGCCTTTACCTACAGCTAGAACAACACCGCGAGTTGATTTTTCCGCAGCAGAACCAGTTAAAACGATGCCACCAGCAGATTTAGATTCAACTTCTTGGCGCTCTACGATAACTCGATCATGTAATGGACGAATGTTCATCGGTCGTCTCTCCTGAAAAATTCCATGTTTATTTGATAATTACCCTGAAGCAGGGCTTCTAGGCCTAGTGCTAACTATATAGGGGGTGATCATGACGATCCCAAGGGGGCGTGAGGATTTTTTTGTGACTAAGTTAAAAGTTCCGAGGCTTTGGCAAAGGATTGCCTAAAAACAGCTCACTCGCCCCTCGCACACATTTCTTGTATCCTAGCGCTTTTGCACCTTCTGGTGATGATTGATGCTTGATAAACATGGCTTGCTGAGCGCGCCCATCGCGGAAACGCTACGAAAAATGACCGTCCCCATGATATTTGGCATGGTGGCGATCCTGATGTTTAACTTGGTCGACACCTTTTTCATCTCACTACTTGGCACCGAAGCACTGGCGGCGATCAGTTACACCTTTCCCGTCACCTTCGCCGTTAACTGCATCACGATGGGCATTGGCGTCGGACTGTCGACCAGCATCGGTCGTCTATTAGGCCAAGGAGAAGCACATCAAGCCGCACGTTTTACTACCCATGGCTTGCTATTGGCGATTGTGCTGGTTGCGCTCGCTTCTACGCTTGGCTTCTTTACCGTCACCCCCTTATTTACCTTACTTGGTGCGAAAGAAGCACTGATTCCCCTCATCGGCCAATACATGCATGTCTGGTACCTCACCATTCCATTACTGGTGATTCCAATGGCAGGAAACAGTGCCATTCGTGCCACCGGCGATACGAAGACCCCAGCCAAAATCATGATGCTCGCTGGGCTTATCAACGGCGTGCTCGACCCGCTGCTGATTTTTGGTGTCGGCCCATTTCCTGAGCTCGGTATTCAAGGCGCAGCGATTGCCAGTGCGTTCAGTTGGCTCGGTGCGCTGATAGGATCATTCTACGTTTTGATTAAGCGTGAGCGGCTGCTCGGCTTGCCACAATGGCCGCGCTTAAAAGAGGATTGGCGGCAGATTCTCAAGGTCGGCACGCCGGCTGCGCTTTCCAACGCAATGAACCCTCTCTCTGGCGCCATTTTAATGATGATGCTGTCCAGCCACGGCACGGCGGCTGTTGCCGCTTATGGGGCGGCACAACGCATTGAATCGATTTTGATTTTGGTCCTCATGGCACTCACTTCCGCTCTGACGCCTTTTATGGCGCAAAACTTTGGCGCGAAAAACCCACAACGAGCGTTCCAAGGATTGTTCGTCAGTATGCGCTTTTCGGTGCTGTTTCAAGGTTTGGTTTTTTTGATGATGGTGCCACTCAGTATTCCGCTTGCTGCTCTGTTCTCACAAGAGCAAGCAGTGAGAGATTTGCTTTGGCATTATCTGCTAGTCGTACCAATCAGCTATGGGTTTTTAGGCATTGTCATGATGTTAGTCAGCGGTTTAAATGCTATGCATCAACCACTCAACGCCTTCCGTTGGAGCGTGATTCGACTGTTTGTCTTTACCCTGCCAGCGGCATACCTAGGCAGTTGGCTCTACGATATTGAAGGGCTGTTTATTGGCATTGCCGTGGGCAACATTTTGGTGGGGTTATGCAGCTACCTTTACGCTCTCAAGCAACGCAAACAACAATTGGCCACCTTAGTGCCTTAGGTTTGATATCTGGTAAAAACCACCAATATGAAAAAGGCTGCGATAACGCAGCCTTTTGCTCAGATAGTCAGCTTATTCTGCTTAGAATAGCTCTTCAGCGACTTTGAACAGGTCATTGCGAACTGGGCGCTTCATGTTCTCGATTGCATCGATGATGTCGTGGTGAACAAGTTGCTCTTTCACGATACCAACACAACGACCACCATGGCCTTCCATCAATAAGTGAACGGCGTAGTTACCCATGCGAGACGCAAGAACACGGTCGAACGCGGTTGGACGGCCACCGCGTTGGATGTGACCAAGAACAGTGGCTCGAGTTTCACGACCCGTTCCAGCTTCGATCTCTTTTGCCAGTTCATTGGCATCCATCATCAGTTCTGTCAAAGCGATGATTGCATGCTTCTTACCTTTCGCGATGCCATCTTTGATGTTGTTAATCAGCTTCTCTTTGTCTAGACCGGTTTCCGGAGTGATGATGTATTCACAACCACCGGCAATAGCAGACATCAGAGTGAGGTCACCACAATGACGACCCATGATTTCTACGATAGAAATACGCTGGTGAGAAGATGAAGTATCACGTAGGCGGTCGATCGATTCGATAACCGTGTTCAGCGCGGTTAGGTAGCCAATGGTGTAATCCGTACCTGCGATATCGTTGTCGATGGTGCCAGGTAGACCGATACATGGGTAACCCATTTCAGTCAGTTTCTTCGCACCCATGTACGAACCGTCACCACCAATAACCACAAGCGCATCAATACCGTGTGCTTTTAGGTTTTCAATTGCTTTTTCACGGACTTCGACTTGCTTAAACTCAGGGAAGCGAGCTGAACCCAAGAACGTACCACCACGGTTGATCACATCAGAAACGCTTGAACGATCAAGTGGCTTGATGCGGCCTTCGTATAAACCCAAGTAACCATCATAGATACCATACACTTCAAGACCCGCACCCAATGCAGTACGTACCACACCACGGATTGCCGCGTTCATACCAGGGGCGTCGCCACCACTTGTCAAAACACCGATCTTCTTAATCATGCTCACCCTCGAACTCTAGAAATCAATATTTAATAATCTTTAAAAATAGCTGTTATTCAGCTACCAATATAATCCGAAAAACTGTGCGTAATGTTACATTTCCTCTACAGGAATACCAATGAAAACCCACAATTTTATGTAACTTTTCTACTTATGTAGGAGTATTACAGTTTTGCACTCACTCTTTGTTGATTCACATCAGGATCACGAATCTTAATAGAGGCTGTTGGAAAGATAGTCAACAACCGCTTATTTGTCCTGAAGACAAACGCATTTTTTCGAGCGCTACCACTGTTGTTCTGTATGCTCTTTCTCGCTGATCACAACAACAGAATAGGGATCTTGATGGATCAAAATATCAGCCTCTGGGAAACACGCCAGCAATCTTTCTTCCACTTCGTCAGCGATTTGATGCGCTTTGATCAAAGGCAAATTGTCATCCAATTCAAGATGAAGCTGAATAAAACGCGTCGGCCCCGACATTCTGGTGCGCAGTTGATGCACCCCCAGAACATTTTCCACTGCCAAACATTCGCAGCGAATTTGTTCTAGCTCTTCATCGGGCAATTTGCGATCAAGCAAGGTTTGAATCGCTTCCGTTACCATTTTGAATGCGCTGTATAAAATAAATAGACCGATGCCCACCGCAAATACTGCATCCGCTTGGCCAATCCCATAATAGCTAAGCCCCAACGCCACCATAATGGCCGCGTTCATCAACAAGTCGCTTTGATAATGCAGAGAATCCGCTGCAATGGCTTGGCTACCCGTCTTTCTTACTACGTGCTTTTGGAATGTGACCAAAGCGAATGTCACCACCATGGCAAACAAGCTGACATAAACGCCATATTCGGGCGAATTCAACTCATGAGGACGGAAGAAGCGATCAATACCATTGAGGATCAAAAACACCGCAGAGCCTGAAATAAACATCGCTTGAGCCAATGCGGCTAAAGATTCCGCTTTGCCATGACCAAAGGTGTGTTCCTCATCGGCAGGTTGTAGCGCATAACGCACCACAATTAAGTTGACGACAGACGCCGCAATATCGAGGAATGAATCGATCAGCGAGGCAAGTAAGCTCACGGAGCCAGTCACCCACCAAGCCACTATCTTAACGAGGAGAAGTAAAGTTGCGACTGCGGTTGCCGTCCAAGCAGCCATCGTCACTAAACGTGCATATTGGTGTTTCATAATCATTCAATGAAAAAAGCCATAGCCGCAGTATAACGCGCCAAACCGTGAATGAGTACGATACATTTAAGGCGATCCGAAGATCGCCTTTTTGCTCAAGTCAGTGGATAACGCTCAGATCAGTTTTTCGCGTGCTTTTCCATGCGTTTTTGCATTTTGTCGCCACACTCCTGCATGCGCTCGTTTTGAAGTTCAACAAATTTCGCTTTTTGCTCTGGAGTCAAAATGCTCAACATTTGATGTTGTTTTTCCAGCATTTTCACACGGCGCTCTGCCTGTTTCTCCGCCATCTGTTTTGCCAGTTCATTGGCAGTGGCTTGATCGAAGTTGTCCGCCAATAACAGTGCTTGTACTTTGGCATGCTGTGCTTGGCGCTCTGCTTGATTCGCTGCGAAATTGCCTTGATGCATCTCTTTCATTTGTGCACGGTTGCTGCCACGCATCGCATCCAACTGCTCTTTCTGCGCATCGGTCAGGTCCAGTTGACGCATCATGCCGCGTTCCATCCCCATGCCACATTCGCCATCAGGCCCTTTGTGATGGCCTTTACCGCCGCCAAAAGCAAAGGCGCTGGCAGTACCTAGTGTTAGTGGAAGGACAACAGCAGCGAGTACCATTTTTTTTGCAAGTTTCATAATCAATTCCTTACTCATGTCGGTTCATTTGAGCTGTTCTCACAGCGCTTGAGTGTAGAATACAAACTGCAAGGTAAAGTGACGTATAGAGAGCGTAAAGTATCGTAAAGAGCGACTTTGCTCCTCTTCCCTGCGGTCATTTCACAGTAATATTAAAGAGAACTGTTAAAGAGAACTGATTGAGAGAAAGGCCCTACTATGGCAAACATCCTGCTGATTGACGACGACACCGAACTGACGAGCTTACTGACGGAAGTCTTAAGCTATGAAGGCTTTAATGTCACCGAGGCGAACGACGGTGAGCAGGGTTTGCAAGCCTTATCGGCAGAGATTGATTTGATCTTACTCGATGTCATGATGCCCAAACTCAATGGCATTGATACGTTGAAGAAGTTACGTGAACAGTGGGATACACCAGTATTAATGCTGACAGCCAAAGGGGAAGAGATCGATCGTGTCATCGGCTTGGAGCTGGGTGCGGATGACTATCTGCCCAAACCTTTCAGTGATCGTGAACTGCTGGCGCGTATCAAAGCGATTTTACGCCGCACCAGTGCGACGAAAGCCCCCAAAAGCAGCGATTGCATCGAGTATCAAGACCTGAAAATTTATCCGGGCCGATTGGAAGCGTATTGTGCTGGCACTCAGCTGGACCTCACTGCGACCGAATTCGCCTTGCTGAGCCACTTTATGCAAAACCCAGGCAGCACATTAACCAAAGAGACCCTCAGCTTGGATGTGCTCGGTAAACGTCTAGCGGCTTTTGACCGTGCCATTGATATGCACGTTTCAAACTTACGCAAAAAACTCCCTGAACGCTCGGATGGCAAATCTCGAATTAAAACCCTACGTGGCCGTGGCTACTTAATGATTGTGGAGTAACCGATGCGTTTGCCGAAAATCACCAGTTTGTATGGGCGAATTTTTGCCATCTTCTGGTTTACCATGTTTTTGGTGTTGATGGCCGTCTTGGCTTTGCCTCATCTTGACCCTCGTAAGGCGCGCAATATTCCGGCCGATCAATACGATCGCTTTATTGAAGCCAAGCAGGAGATCGAAAAGCAATATCGTGGCGAAACTGATCTTGGCCGCATTCTCTTTCGCATGGAGCGCCCCAGCGATCGCCATGGGCGAGATGGCCGGCCGCGCTTTTTCATCACCGATTACGATGGCAATATCCTCACCACCTTGAAGCAAGGGGATTTTCAGCTCAAGGCACTGAAAAACTTCGTCACCTCGATTGAACAACCCGATCAGCCCAAGCAAAAGCTGTATGGCCGCTTTATGCTCTCAGGGCCACTGCCAGTGACGCTAGCAAACAAAGAGTACTTACTTTACGTCGGAATGCGTTGGAACCAACCACCGCCATTTTTGCTGCGTATGTTTGATCATCCATTTCAGCTACTACTGGCTGTGATGCTGGTCAGTACCCCCTTACTGCTGTGGCTCGCGTGGGCACTCAGCCAACCCGCACGACGCTTAGAAAAAGCGGCGCAACGGGTCGCCAAAGGGGAATTTGTCACCGATCCCTCTTTAGAAAAAGGCACCTCGGAGTTTCGCCAAGCCGGCGCCAGCTTCAACCGCATGGTCGAAGCGGTCAATCAAATGATTTCAGGTCAGCAACGGTTGCTGTCGGATATTTCCCATGAATTGCGCTCACCACTGACTCGCTTGAGAATGGCCAATGCGCTTGCGACACGCAAACAGGGCGAAAGTAATGAGCTGCAACGGATTGATACTGAAGCGCAACGTTTGGAACAGATGATCAGTGAACTGCTGGAACTCTCTCGCATGCAGATGAACAGCCATTTGGATCGTGAAGAGCAGCCCGTCGCCAGCCTATGGGAAGAGATCATTCAGGATGCGCAATTTGAAGCGGAACAAATGGGCAAAGCCTTGCAATATACCCCATTGCCCGAGCGACATATTTCCGGTAACCCTAAGCTGCTAATGAGCGCGATCGAAAACATCATTCGCAATGCCATCTACTACGGCAAAGACCAAGTGAACATCGCGATTCAAGCCATCGACGACACGCTACATATCGTCGTCGATGATAATGGTGAAGGGGTACCTGAAGAGGAGCTCGAAGCCATTTTCCGTCCGTTTTATCGAGTCTCTACCGCTCGGGATCGTCATTCTGGAGGAACCGGGCTTGGTTTAAGCATTACCGAAAGCGCGATTCGCCAACACAGCGGCACCATAAAAGCCGAGCGT
The DNA here is from genome assembly GCF_002224265.1 of Vibrio vulnificus NBRC 15645 = ATCC 27562. NCBI lineage: Bacteria > Pseudomonadati > Pseudomonadota > Gammaproteobacteria > Vibrionales > Vibrionaceae > Vibrio > Vibrio vulnificus. Next base: position 1,725,500 of record NZ_CP012881.1, on the reverse strand, counting down.
AGCGACCTTGGCGGTTTGCGAGTCACCATCACTCTCCCACTGGTGAAAATGCGCTAATACCCTTACAAAGATCACAGTTGATAATAATTATCATTAAGATTATGGTAAATCCTTCATCACCGGAGGATTTACCATGTCACACACTTTCCCAGAGCTTCCCTATTCCTACGATGCGTTAGAGCCATACATCGATGCGAAAACCATGGAAGTGCACTACAGCAAACACCATAAAGCCTATTACGATAAATTTCTCGCGGCGATTCAAGGCAGTGAGCTTGAGAATCAAACGCTCACTGAGATCTTCGCTGGCATTTCTCAACACAGCCCTGCGGTGCGCAATAATGGCGGTGGCTACTATAACCATATTCTCTACTGGCAGTGCATGTCTCCCAATGGTGGAGGGGAACCTCAAGGCGCTCTTGCCCACGCGATTAAAGAAAAATTTGGCACTTTTGCTGCATTCAAAGAGGCCTTTTCCCAAGCGGCCGTCAACACCTTTGGTTCTGGCTTTGTGTGGTTAGTGGTCAAAGGCGGTGATATCCATATCGCCTCCACCAGCAATCAAGATAACCCGCTGATGGATATTGCCAGCGTACGTGGTGAGCCGATCCTCGCACTCGATGTGTGGGAGCATGCGTACTACATCCGCTATCAAAATCGCCGTCCAGAATACATAGATGCTTGGTGGAATGTGGTCGACTGGCGAGCAGTGGAGCAAAATTATGCTCAAGCGATAGGCTAAACATCATCGCTCATCTGTGCGCTGTCGCTTATCGGGCACTTTTATACCCAAGCCTTCACACTTGGGTATATACTGGCTCCCTCTTTTGACCATATTCGCTCGATACCATGTTTGATATTGCTCTATACGAACCAGAAATTGCGCCAAACACTGGCAACATCATCCGCCTTTGTGCCAACTGTGGCGCAAATTTGCACCTAATTGAACCGCTTGGGTTTGATCTTGAAGAGAAGAAAGTGCGCCGTGCTGGCTTGGATTATCATGATCTTGCTCGTGTCACACGCCATAAGAACTACCAAGCGTTCCTCGACTATCTCGAGCAGCGTGGCGAATATCGTATTTTTGCCTGCACCACCAAAACCACCGGCCATCATGTGGATGCGCAATATCGCCAAGGCGATGTACTGCTGTTTGGTCCAGAAACACGTGGTCTGCCAATGGAGGTGATTGAAAGCCTACCTATGCCACAACGTATTCGTATTCCTATGATGCCTGATGCGCGCAGCTTAAATTTATCGAATGCGGTGGCGATCATTGCTTTTGAGGCATGGCGTCAGTTGGGGTTCCAAGGGGCGAAGTAACATTACCGCCTCAGCCAACAAGATCAAAAAAGCCGGAATGCTCCGGCTTTTCTATTTCATCAAATGAGACATTTTTTCGAGTTAACGCAGGCGATTCTGATCATCGTCTTGTTTGTCTTTGCTTTCATATTCCCCTTCGAACGTCTGGCCTTGTTTACCATCATTAAAAGGCTGACGATAAAACGGATCTTGCTCGAACGGGCTACGATCAAAGCCTTCGCTATGATAGTGAGAATGAAAACCACCGCCTGAACCATTCACCACTACTTTGCTCATCAAGTAGCGGGCAATCGCAGCTCTTGGACCAGGAATCAACACCATCATGCCCATGGCATCGGTCATAAAGCCAGGAGTGAGCAACAATACGCCCGACACCGCTAGCATCACACCTTCGACAATCTGTTGCGCAGGTAACTCACCTTGCTGCAAACGTTGTTGCACCGACATCAGAGTTTGCAACCCTTGGCTACGAACCAAAGACGCCCCAACAAACGCCGTAATCAGTACTAAGCCAATTGTCGGCCATAAACCAATGAAGCCACCAACTTGAATGAAGAGAGCAATCTCAATAATGGGTACACAAATAAACAGTAGTAATAATATTGGAAACACGAGCTCCCCCTTAGTTGATTTCAGTGTAATGGCAAATCGTGCTGTGACTCAAATTTATCCTGTAAAAATGCGTGTTTTTTGACTACCCCTTTAGAGTTATTCATATGCTGTTCATACTTTGCAAAATATTGACGAAATAAAAGCGAAAAAGGTGATCCACTTACTATTTTTATGCGCAAGGTACAGTATCATGTGCCACATAAGTCAGGACGGATTTTACAGCCAAATACTCTGATGAATGGATTCTGATTGCAGAAAATGGCTAACCAATCACTTAAATATCAGAATTATTATCTAAGGATCCTGTTATGGCTACCCTAACTGAAGCTCCAAAAGCATCAACTCCGGCCACTCGTATTGAAGAAGATCTATTAGGCCAACGTCACGTTCCGGCTGACGCTTACTACGGTATTCACACGCTGCGCGCCATCGAAAACTTCAACATCTCAAATGTCACTATTTCTGACGTGCCAGAATTCGTTCGTGGCATGGTTATGACCAAAAAAGCGGCGGCGCTTGCCAACAAAGAGTTGGGTGCAATTCCTAAGAATGTCGCAGATTACATCATTCAAGCGTGTGACCTAATGTTGGAAACTGGCAAATGCATGGATCAGTTCCCATCGGACGTATTCCAAGGCGGTGCGGGCACTTCTGTGAATATGAACACCAACGAAGTACTTGCCAACATTGCTCTAGAATTAATGGGCAAAGAGAAAGGCGATTACGACGTGGTGAACCCAAATGATCACGTGAACAAGAGCCAATCAACCAACTGTGCCTACCCAACGGGCTTCCGTATTGCGGTTTACAACAGCATCCATAAATTGATGGAAGCGATTGAATACCTAAAAGGTGCGTTTGAGCTGAAATCTCAAGAGTTCAACGGCATCCTAAAAATGGGCCGTACTCAGTTGCAAGATGCAGTGCCAATGACTGTCGGTCAAGAGTTCCACGCTTGGGCAGTGACACTAAACGAAGAGATCCGCGCGCTAGACTACACCTCGAAGCTACTTCTTGAAGTGAACCTAGGTGCAACGGCGATCGGTACTGGCTTGAACACACCTCCTGGTTACCAAGCACTTGCCGTGAAACACCTAGCGGCAGTGACTGGCCTAGAAGTGGTTCCAGCAGAAGACCTTATCGAAGCAACTTCAGACTGTGGTGCTTACGTAATGGCACACGGCGCGCTAAAACGCCTAGCGGTGAAACTGTCTAAGATCTGTAACGACTTACGTCTGCTTTCTTCTGGTCCTCGTGCTGGTTTGAACGAACTGAACTTGCCAGAAATGCAAGCCGGCTCTTCAATCATGCCAGCAAAAGTGAACCCAGTTATCCCAGAAGTGGTGAACCAAGTGTGTTTCAAAGTGCTGGGTAACGACAACACGATTTCATTCGCAGCCGAAGGCGGCCAGCTACAACTAAACGTAATGGAGCCTGTGATTGGTCAAGCGATGTTTGAATCGATCTCACTACTACAAAACGCGTGTGTGAACCTACGTGACAAGTGTATTGATGGCATCACAGTGAACAAAGAGATCTGTGAAAACTACGTTTACAACTCTATCGGTATCGTTACTTACCTAAACCCATACATCGGCCACCACGAAGGTGACATCGTTGGTAAGATTTGTGCGGAAACCGGTAAGAGCGTACGTGAAGTAGTGCTTGAGCGTGGCTTGCTGACATCTGAAGAATTGGATGACATCCTGTCTGTGCAAAACTTCATGCACCCAACTTACAAAGCAAAACGTTACGAATAATCGTAAAAATAAAGGGCTCCTTAGTGGGCCCTTTTTGCCGTTTTTATTAATAACCATAATAATAACAAGTATTTATTTTACTTCTGATTATTCAAGCGCTTTAGGCAAAGCGCTTCGCTAATCAGAATCAATAAAATATATGAGGTAACAATCTATGGTAGCGGTCGAGTTATTAGTCGTTCTGCTCTTTATCTATTTAGGGGCACGAATTGGTGGCATTGGTATTGGTTTCGCTGGTGGTGCGGGTGTTATTGTCCTGTCGCTGATTCTAGGCGTACCAACCAAACAAGCATTTATTCCTGTTGACGTTATTTTGATCATCATGTCTGTGATCACCGCTATTGCCGCAATGCAAGTGGCTGGTGGTATGGATTGGCTGGTTCAAATTGCGGAAAACTTCCTGCGCAAACATCCTGAACGTATTACCTTCTACGCGCCTATCGTCACTTTCTTAATGACGTTGATGGCGGGTACCGGTCATACCGCATTCTCAACGCTGCCTGTTATTGCCGAAGTAGCAAAAGGCCAAGGCGTGCGTCCTTCTCGCCCATTGTCGATTGCCGTTGTCGCATCACAAATCGCGATCACTGCTTCACCGATTTCTGCGGCCGTGGTGGCGTTTGCGGCCATGTTGGCGCCGTTTGGTGTGGACTACTTAACACTGCTTGCGGTTTGTATCCCAACCACATTTGTGGCGTGTATGATCGGTGCTTTGGTGGCGAACTACATGGGTAGCGAGCTGAAAGACGATCCTGAGTATCAAGATCGCCTTGCGAAAGGTCTTATCAAGCTCAGCACTGAAACACAACGTGAAATCCTACCAACTGCAAAAACCGCGACTTACATCTTCCTTGGCGCGATTGCGTTTGTGGTTTGTTACGCAGCGGCTATTTCAAGCTCTGTTGGCCTGATTGAAAACCCAGCGCTTGGCCGTAACGAAGCGATCATGACAGTGATGTTGGCTGCCGCCGCAGCGATTGTGATGTTCACTAAGATCGATGCATCAAAAATCCCTTCTGCAGCGACTTTCCGTTCAGGTATGACGGCGTGTGTGTGCGTACTGGGCGTGGCTTGGTTAGGTTCTACATTCGTTAATGCTCACGTCGATGGCATTAAAGATGTCGCTGGTGCTTTGCTGTCTGACTACCCTTGGATGCTGGCATTGGTACTGTTCTTTGCCTCTATGCTGCTGTACTCACAAGGCGCAACCACGGTTGCTCTTATGCCTGCTGCACTGGCGATTGGTGTAGCGCCACTTACTGCGGTCGCTTCTTTTGCTGCCGTGAGTGCGCTGTTTGTTCTACCAACTTACCCAACCCTATTGGCTGCCGTAGAGATGGATGATACAGGTTCAACCCGCATTGGTAAGTACGTGTTCAACCACCCATTCTTTATTCCGGGTGTAGCGACCATCGCTTCTGCGGTTGCGCTTGGCTTTGCCTTTGGTAGCCTATTTATCTAAGTAAAACGAGTCTTACTCATGGGAGCTTCGGCTCCCTTTTTTAATTTTCTGCACATAACCTCCCTATCCCTGAAACTTTCTGCACCGTTTCTAGGTCTGATTGAGTTAGACTAACCTCCATTCATCTTTTGACCTTGTTGATTATGCGCGCAGTATTGACCTTTTTCGTGATCGGATGGCTGATGATTTCCTCTCCAGCCATGGCCTTATTTGGCAACAATCAAACCAGTACATTTGGCTCTGGCTCAAATGATTTTGTTCCTGTTGATCAGGCCTTTCCTTTTAACTTCTTCCAACAAGATCATCGCTTAACCCTCGACTGGCAAGTAAAAGAAGGTTATTACCTTTACCAGCAACGTCTCTCTTTCAGTGCTGAAAACGTGACCTTAGGTGACATTCAGATGGAAGATGGCCAGCCGTACCGAGATGAATTTTTTGGCGACGTGAACATCTATACCCATCCATTGTTCGTCAACATTCCAATGCAAGACTGGCAGCCTGGCGCCAAAGTGATTGTGCAATACCAAGGCTGCGCCAAAGCGGGCTTTTGTTATCCGCCAGAAACGCGAGTGATCGATATTGCCTCGTTTACTAATGGCGACATGGCACCAGCAACGACACTGGCACAAACTCCCCGCCACCTTGAAACATCAACAACGAACACCTCAACGCCTCAACCTCTGACCGAGCAAGATCAGTTGGCTTCAGGCTTAGCCGATAACTGGTGGACGCCACTGCTGTTCTTGGCACTCGGTGTTGGCTTGGCCTTTACTCCTTGCGTACTACCGATGTACCCAATTCTGACCAGCATCGTATTAGGCAGCGGTAAACTGAGTCAGCGACGCGCGCTTGGCCTCTCTCTGGTCTATGTTCAAGGCATGGCACTGACCTATACCTTACTGGGTCTGGTTGTCGCTTCCGCTGGCTTACAGTTCCAAGCCGCTATGCAGCACCCTTATGTGTTGATCGGTCTGAGTATTCTTTTTGTCACCTTAGCGCTCTCCATGTTTGGGGTGTATACCCTACAACTGCCTAGCGGTGTGCAAACCTGGCTGAACAATTTGAGCAATAAGCAGCAAGGGGGCAGCAGTGCGGGTGTTTTTGCCATGGGGGCCATTTCCGGTTTGGTCTGCTCGCCTTGTACCACAGCACCGCTTTCTGGGGCACTGCTGTACGTGGCACAAAGTGGTGATCTCTTGACGGGTGGCGTTGCACTGTATGCCTTAGCCATGGGCATGGGGATTCCTTTGATTTTGGTCGCCGTGTTTGGCAATAAACTGCTCCCCAAAGCCGGCGGTTGGATGGATCGCGTTAAAACGCTGTTTGGCTTTGTGTTATTGGCAGCGCCTATCTTCCTATTGGAGCGCATTCTTCCTGAAATGTGGTCAACCGCGCTATGGTCTGCCTTGGGCATCGCGGCGTTTGGCTGGCTTTACCATGTGAAAAATAGCTTGGAGTTTGGTGGTTGGAAGCAAAGCGCGGTGGGCATTATTGCCGTATTGGGTTTATTTGCCTCCGCTCAGCCTGCCCTCAATTATTGGTTTGCCGACAGCACTCAACAGGCACAAACCAGCGAAGTGAGCTTTATTAAAATCCGCAACGTCGAAGAGCTTCAACAGCAATTAGTGTTAGCCAAACAAGCCCAAAAACCTGTGATGCTCGACTTCTATGCCGATTGGTGTGTGGCATGTAAAGAGTTCGAGAAATACACCTTCCACGACCCAGCAGTGGCAGCTCAACTCAAACAATTTGTGTTGCTTCAAGCTGACGTAACACGTAACCAAGCGCAAGACATTGAGCTGCTGCAGGCCCAACAAGTGCTCGGCCTACCGACGATCGATTTTTGGGATGCGCAAGGTAATCCCGTTTCAAACGCCCGACTCACTGGGTTTATGCAAGCGGCACCTTTCTTGGCGCATATCCAACGAATTTCCAACTAACCGATTCAAACGCCAGCAAAACCTTGCTGGCGTTTTTCTTACCACATTCTCACCTTCACAACGAAGGTATATGCAAACTCTCTAATAAAAGTCGATTTACATCAGACTTTTAGCGTATAAAGATTGTCCACACTCTTAAAGCTGCAATAATTCCATTAACGAAATAGTTAAAAGTGTTTAACGTCATGGATTCGACCTACACCATCATCATCGCCGATGATCACCCCCTGTTCCGTAATGCGCTGTTTCAGTCTGTGCATATGGCGGTCAGTGGTGCCAACTTGCTAGAAGCGGACTCACTCGATGCGTTGCTGAACCTTCTTATACGCGAAGAAGAGCCGGATTTACTGCTGCTTGACCTCAAAATGCCCGGAGCCAATGGCATGTCAGGTTTGATCCATCTCCGTGCAGAGTATCCCGACCTGCCCATCGTTGTGGTCTCTGCTAGTGAAGAACCGGCGGTGGTCACACAAGTAAAAAGCCACGGTGCTTTTGGCTTTATTCCTAAATCGAGTGATATGCGCACACTGGTTTCCGCGCTAAACCAAGTACTCAATGGCGATCCTTACTTCCCTGAAGGATTGATCACCAATAACGCAGCCTGTAATGACCTGGCCGAGAAAATCGCCGCATTAACACCACAGCAATACAAAGTGCTCGGCATGCTCTCCGATGGTTTGCTCAACAAGCAAATTGCTTATGAACTGAATGTCTCTGAAGCGACCATCAAAGCGCATATGACGGCTATTTTCCGCAAACTTGGGGTGAAAAATCGTACCCAAGCGGTGATCATGCTGCAACAATTAGAGCCAGAGCAATAAGTCATCTCCCTCATCACCTAAGCTGATTTAGTTATATAAGTTCACACTTTTATGACGTAAAAGACTTAAGTTATCGCTACACTTGCACGGCAGCGGCAGCACCCTCGCTGCCTTTTCATCCCTCTGTTATTCACTCTGGGAGGCTATACTTTGTTAAGTATTCTCATCACGCAATTCGTTGTTTTATGGGCCGTGATCGACCCTGTTGGTTCAGTTCCTGTCTATCTATCACAAACACAACACCTGACCGCCAAACAACGCCGTTTAGTCGCACTGAAAGCGGTAGGAATATCTGCAGGCGTATTGCTGTTTTTCCTGATCGCCGGACAAATGTTACTGGAAGCCATGCAAATTCCATTACCTGCTTTTCAAGCGGCTGGTGGCCTTGTGCTACTCCTATTCGCATTGAGTATGATTTTCGGTGAAAGTAAACCCGAGCAAGAGCAGAAGTTGAGCGAAGAGTTGGATAAATCCGCCCTTGCAGATTTGGCCGTCTACCCGCTGGCTATTCCTTCGATCGCGTCACCGGGCGCCATGATGGCGGTAGTGATGCTGACAGACAACCATCGCTATTCCTTTGCTGACCAAGCGATGACCGCGGCGGTGATGATGGCAGTGCTATTGATTACGCTGGTTTTGCTGCTCGGTGCCAATACGATTCAAAAATGGATTGGTAATGTAGGCGCCGCCATCATCAGCCGTGTGATGGGCTTGATCTTGGCCGCCGTCGCGCTCAACAATTTGCTCCAAGGCATTAAAGATTTTTACCTGTAGCACGAGTGATGTTTTAGACCTTTGGCTAATTTAACATCAAATTAACATCCTAAAATCTGCTATCCACCTCACTAAACGCCCATTTTTCGGGCGTTTTTGCTTTTTATCGCCCCGACTAAAGTTGCACAGATCCCTTGACTCAACACTGCTATCTTAGGAAACGTAACATTACGTTAACACTTATCTATTCAGACGAGAAACACAAGGAGAAGGCCATGGCGTTCGAATCAACAGAACATGCTCAAGCCTACTGGAAGGAAAACTTGGGGATCATGGGATCACTGCTAGCAGTATGGTTTTTAGTGTCATACGGCGCTGGAATTTTATTTGTCGATGCACTTAATGCCATTCAGTTTGGTGGCTTCAAGCTCGGATTTTGGTTCGCTCAGCAAGGGTCGATCTACACCTTTGTGGCGCTGATCTTTGTCTACGTTGTCCGCATGAATGCGCTGGACAAGAAGTACAACGTGCAGGAAGACTAAGAGGTTTAGGAAATGGATATTCAAACTTGGACGTTTATTCTTGTCGGTATCACTTTTGCTCTGTATATCGGCATCGCAATCTGGGCCCGTGCGGGATCAACCAGTGAATTCTATGTTGCTGGCGGTGGTGTTCACCCAGTCGCCAACGGCATGGCAACCGCAGCGGACTGGATGTCTGCGGCATCATTTATCTCTATGGCAGGTATTATCTCGTTCATTGGCTACGATGGCACGGTATACCTGATGGGTTGGACCGGTGGCTACGTACTTCTCGCCCTTTGTTTAGCACCTTATCTACGTAAGTTTGGTAAGTTCACCGTGCCAGATTTCATTGGTGACCGTTACTACTCAAGAACGGCACGTTTGGTTGCGGTATTCTGTGCTATTTTCGTATCGTTTACTTACGTTGCTGGTCAAATGCGTGGTGTGGGTGTGGTATTCGCACGCTTCCTCGAAGTTGACATCAACATGGGTATCATCATCGGTATGGCGATCGTGTTCTTCTACGCGGTTATGGGCGGCATGAAGGGCATCACCTATACGCAGGTAGCGCAATACTGTGTGCTTATCTTTGCCTTCATGGTTCCGGCGATCTTTACTTCATTAATGATGACAGGTAACCCTGTACCTCAGCTTGGCTTTGGTTCGACCATGGCAGGCAGCGATGAGTATCTACTCACCAAACTGGATGGTCTAACGCAGGAGCTAGGCTTCACCGCCTATACCGATGGGTCGAACATGGTTGACGTCTTCTTCATCTGTGCGGCGCTCATGGTCGGTACTGCGGGTCTTCCACACGTTATTATTCGCTTCTTTACCGTACCAAAAGTCTCTGATGCACGTATCTCTGCTGGTTGGGCATTGGTGTTCATCGCGATTCTTTACACCACCGCACCGGCTGTGGCAGCGTTTGCACGCGTTAACATGATCGACACCATCAATGGTCCAGACATGCAAGGTGTCGCTGGCACAGAAGCACCAAGCTGGTATAAAAACTGGGAAAGCACTGGCCTAGTGGCTTGGGAAGACAAAAACGGCGATGGCAAGATGTTCTACTCTGGCGATGAACGCAACGAGATGAAGATCAACCGCGATATCATCGTACTGGCTTCTCCAGAGCTAGCGAAACTACCAAACTGGGTTGTGGCACTATTGGCAGCCGGTGGTCTGGCAGCAGCACTGTCTACCGCAGCAGGCCTACTATTGGTTATCTCAACGGCCATTTCGCATGACTTGTTGAAGAAAGGCTTTAGACCCAATATGACCGATAAACAGGAGTTAATGGCTGCGCGGATTGCATCAGCGATTGCCATCGTCGGTGCAGGCTACTTGGGTATTAACCCTCCAGGCTTTGTAGCACAGGTTGTGGCCTTCGCCTTCGGATTGGCAGCTTCATCCTTCTTCCCAGCCATCATCTTGGGTATCTTCTACAAGAAGATGAACAAAGAAGGCGCTATCACAGGTATGTTGGCAGGTATTACCTTTACTGCGGCTTACATTGTTTACTTCAAGTTCATTAACCCAGCAGCGAGCACACCGGATAACTGGTTGTTCGGTATCAGCCCAGAGGGCATTGGTACACTCGGTATGTGTCTGAACTTTGTGGTAGCGATTGTAGTGAACAAGTTCACCGCCGAAGTACCAGCAGACGTACAAGAAATGGTTGAGTCCATCCGCTACCCGAAAGGAGCTGGCGCAGCGCACGACCATTAATCCACACTTTAGAGCTTTATTGTAGGGATTAAGCTCCGAGGAAACGCAAAGCCGATGCAACTGCATCGGCTTTTTTTTAACTAAAAATATGAGATCTATTAATTACACCACAACTCAGATACGTGTCCAAAAACGAACAACTAGCTTTATCCCTTAAAAAAACATTCGCTATATTAAGCTCCATTTATCAGCGGAAGAATAATGAACACCACTCAGTTAATGGCAGCACTACTCTTCATTTCTTTCCCACTAACAAGCCAAGGTAATATGTTGAGTATTTTTGATTTCTTTAAAAAGAATGAGTATGTCTTAAGTCCAGAGATCTCTGGACACCTTACTCAAGACGGACAAGCATTTTCGCATAGAGACGTTTATCTTGAAGGCGGATTCTTAAAACATCGATATAACGATAAGACACAAACCGATCTGAATGGCTATTTTCATTTTGAGCCTATGGTTCATGCTCAGTGGCTGAAGAAATCCCCGTTAAATCAGGCTTATTCTTATATTGGTATTTACATTTTAATTGAAAATGAAAAGACATATCTATGGGAATCCATATTGGGATACGAACAACCATTTAATTTTATTAAAAACAACTTAAATAACCTTAATTGCAACATCAGCACACCTGATTATCTCTACTATTTTAAAAACCCTGTAGTACCTAATGGCGTTGATTTGATGCTACTAAGCAGATGTGAAATTAAGGGATATAAACGTAGAGAAAAGTATCAAGAGGATTAAAATGGCAACTCTAACACCAAAACTGGCATCACAAATAGCAAATATTCCATACGAAATTTACTTTGGTTCCGGGAGGATGGCATTTTCAGGATATTTTTCCAAACACTTTTCCTTTGCAGAAGAAAACTCTCTTAGCGGCAAGACTGGAGGTATTCCACTGTTAGAGAGCGTTCCTATTCTGAGAAAAGTCATTCCAGGTGCAATGCGAACTTCAGAAGCATTTGCGGTTATTGGTATTGGCAAAGGTGTGTATCAAGATGAACTCGTTGTCTCTATTCGTGGCACACAAAATGCGAATGATTGGATCACAAACTTTAATATTGGTTACAAAGGTGCTCCAAATGGCTCAATAGCTCATGCCGGATTTATCAATTCATTCAATAGTATTAAAAATCAACTCCATCAACATTTATCTAAAAATCGTACCCCAAAAAAAATTCACTGTGTTGGACACAGCCTAGGTGGAGCATTAGCATCGCTTTGTGCAGACTGGCTGAAAAGTGAGTACGCTTGTCGAGTCAATCTCTACACATTTGGCGCACCACGTGTAGGTCTAGAACAATACGCTATTAAGTCGGGTAATAGAGCAGATAAAATTTTCCGCTGCACTCATGGTGGTGATCCCGTCCCTATGATTCCACTGTGGCCTTTTGTCCACGCCCCTTATCAAGGTCAGGAGTATCGTTTAGACAGTTCAACCAAAGTCTGTATAAGCGCTCATGCAATGTCTGCAGATGAAAGTCCTGGGTACTTAAATACAGCGAGTGCTGAAGAGTGGGGAGCACTAAAAACCAAAGCGAACCAATATTTACACACTCCAGTCAGACTGAAATTTGAACACAGAAATCAAGCCTCATTTTCTGAATACTGGGCAAACAAAATCAGTGCGGCTCTCATTACATTGTTGAAAGATACACTCCTTCTCGCCACTGTGACAGCTCAAGCAGCTATCTCGAGTGGTCTGACTTTTTATGACTTACTTTCTAGGCATCTTGAGAAGGTAGCGAAAGCATCAAAAGTGAGAGAAATACAGGTCCGCGGTTTGCTCGGTCATATGTTGGTTTTTGCAGGAAAGCCAGTCGTTGCCATTGAAGATATGACGGCAAGTTTTATTCGAAAAGTATTTGAAACTGTGATTGGTAAACTCTACCGAGTCGCAAAACAAGCCATTCTAGCAGTCCGCTAAGCCCTGATAGAATCTAAAAAGACCTCTTATGAGGTCTTTGGGTTAATAATTTACACGATTCAACACCGCTCTCAGCTTGAGCGGTTTAACGGGTTTGGCAATAAAGCTAAAGCCATTGGCTTTGATGCCTTGCATCATATCATCGGTGCGGTCGGCGCTGATGATCACCCCTTCAAAACGGCTGCCCAATCTAAGCTTACATTGCTGGAGCACTTCTAAACCTGTGCGACCTTCATCAAGACGATAGTCGGAGAAAATCACATCCGGATGCCAGCCACCGTCCAGTGCTTTCAAACTTTGCACAATGTCAGTAGCGGTTTTCACTTCACACCCCCAACGCGCCAAAAGATTCTCCATACCAACCAAAATATCGGGCTCATTATCGACACACAGAATACGTAAGTGACTTAACTCAGATTGCGCTTGGGCAGGCTCCGCCATTGGCAACGCTTGCACTTGCTGGGCACGATCCAGAGTAATAGAGAACACACTGCCGCGGCCATGCCATGAACGCATCGAAATCTCATGCCCCAACACTTGCGCGATGCCTTTGGAAATAGCCAGCCCTAGGCCCAATCCTTGATCGGAGCGCACTTGGGTGCCACGGCTGAACTCTTCAAAGATCTCTTGCTGCTTATCTTCTTCAATGCCCATCCCGTTATCCCATACATCGATACGCACCCGTTCACCGACTCGGCGCACCCCAAGCGCAACCTTGCCATTAGGGCTATAGCGAAACGCATTGGTTAGGAAATTTTGCACCACACGGCGCAGCAATTTTGGATCAGATGTGACGTTGAGTGACGACGGGATCATGCAAAACTCGATGCCTTGTTGTTTGGCCAGAGCACTGAATTCCGCATTCAAATTCGACAACACATCATTGACAGCAAAGCCATGCACGTGCACATCCAACTTGCCTGACTCCAGTCGCGAGATATCCAGCAAATCACCAATCAAATCTTCCGCAGCCCCAAGGGCGCTTTCAATGTGATGCGCCAGCTTGCGGCTTTCATCGTCCTTGGCTACTTCCGAGAGTGATGAGGCAAACAGACGCGCCGCGTTGAGTGGTTGCATCAAGTCGTGACTCACCGCTGCCAAAAAGCGCGATTTTGAGCGCGATTCCAGATCCGAACGCTGCGTTGCCACCACCAACTGCTTGTTCAGTTGCTCAAGCTCTCTTGTGCGTAAATGAACACGTTCTTCGAGCGTTTCATTGGCTTCTTTCAGTGCTTGTTCTGCATCACGGAACACTGTGATATCGGTAAAGCTCATCACAAAGCCGCCGCCGGGCATGGGGTTACCTTGCACTTCAATCACGCGTCCATCGGGGCGAATGCGTGACGAGGTATGCCGCGTGCCTTGTTCCAAATGGTAGACTCGACGACGCACATGATCTTCTGGATCTCCAGGGCCACATAAACCTTGCTCGGCATTATGACGAATCACATCGGCAATCGGTCGGCCCACTTGTATCAGCCCCGGCGGAAACTCAAACAGTTCCAAATAGCGTTGGTTCCACGCCACCAGCCTAAGCTGTTTGTCCACCACGGCAATGCCTTGGCCAATATGCTCAATCGCCCCTTGCAGTAGACCACGGCTAAAATCATACAACTCAGACGCTTCATCGACGATGGTCGCGACTTCCTCCAATTGCATGTTTCTGCCTTGTAGCGCCGAAGTAAGGACTAACTTCGCCGACGAAGCCCCAAACACCCCAGCCAATACCCGCTCAGTATGACGAATCAAAGTTGAGGGAGCTTGTTGGTTCGGCAATAAGGTTTCTCTTTGCTGCGACCAATAGTGAGCAAAGGCATTTTTCACCCGATTGCGCCCAACAAAGCGGGAGGCCAGCATCTCTAGCTCGCCCACGGTGACGCGGCTTTGATAGAGGCTGATGTTTTCATTTTCAGGCAATGGCGTACCAACAAAAGACGCCGATTGTAAGCGCTCACTTAGGCTTGGACGGGTTAGCATCGAAACGACAAGGAAGCAGAGCGCGTTAACGGTAACACTGAGGAACATCCCCCAGTCAGAGGCCTTAACGCCCATCTCCCCTAATACATCTGGTGGTGTAATCAACCAAATCAGCAAGTTGCTCTGCGCATTCCCGGCCAACATGTCGGTTTGGCTCATCAACGTAATCAACCATAAGGTAAAGCCCGCCGCCAAGCCCACATACACCCCTTTTCGGTTACCTTGACGCCAGTACATACCACCAATCAAGGCCGGGGCAAACTGGGTGATCGCGGCAAATGAGAGAAAGCCAATCGCTGAGAGTGAATGAATCGCGTCCAGTGCTTGGTAGAAGCCCCACGCACCAATTAACAACACCAGAATCAACGCCCGACGAATGCGCAGTAATAAGCCTGAAAAATGGTGGTGATTACGGTTAGACAGGCGCATACGACGCAGCAGTAACGGCATCACCAAATCGTTGGACACCATGATGGCGAGCGCGATGGTAGAGACAATCACCATGCCACTGGCTGCGGACGTGCCGCCAAGGAAGGCCAACAAGGCGATGTCATTTGCACCAAACGCCATCGGCAAGCTGATCACATAAGTATCGGCAGGGCTGCCAGAGAGCAAGCTTTGCCCCGCCCACGCAATCGGCAGAACAAAAATGCCCATCAAAATCAGATACAGCGGGAAGAGCCAACGCGCGGTATGCAGATCTTGCGCGCGTTCATTTTCCACCACCATGGTGTGAAACTGACGCGGCAAACAGACAATCGCCAGCATGGTCAGCAAAGTATGGATCAGCAAGGTGGCGATATTGGGTGATTGATACGTGGCGGCGGCAACACTGCTGAGATCGACCTCTTGATGCTGCATCGCCAGCCAGACGATAAACATTCCCACCACGAGAAATGCCACCAGCTTAACGATCGATTCAAAAGCTATCGCCATCATCATGCCGCGGTGATGCTCGGTGTTGTCGATATGACGGGTGCCAAACAGCATGGTGAATACCGCGAGAGCCCCCACCACAAACCAAGAAACGCCAGAATCTTGATAGCCAAAACGGCTCGAGAGATCGGGTGCGATAATCTCAAGCCCCATGGTGATGCCACGCAATTGCAGGGCGATATAGGGCAAAATCCCCACCACGGCGATCAAGGTCACCACCACAGCAAGCCCTTGCGATTTGCCATAGCGCGCAGCAATAAAATCCGCTATCGAGGTAATGTGTTCGCGCTTGGCAACAAGAATGAGCCGCGCTAAGACGCGCCAACCAAGGGTAAAGACCAGAATCGGTGCAATGTAGATCGGCAAGAAAGACCAAGGATTATTGCTCGCCTGCCCCACCGTGCCGTAAAACGTCCAAGAGGTGCAGTAAACCGCAATCGATAGGCTGTAGATCCAAGGCCGCCAACGTGCCAACCAATTTTTTTGCCTATCTCCATACCAAGCGATGAGGAACAACACTCCTAAATACGCTAACGATACGGGTATCACCAACCATCCTTGCATGTGACATCCTTTCTCTTGGTCAATAAAAAACCTCTCCATACGGGAGAGGTTTCATTTAACTAAGGATAGTTTTTAATCTCAATCTCTTAGGATTAATTCTGTGCATTGGGCTCCGCTTTCGCCACGCTAATATCCTGAACTTGGCTGGTGACAGGTGCGACTTTGATAAACAGTGCCACCAGCCCCATGGCCGCCATCACCCAGAATACGTTCGCCCCCCAGAGCTCAAAGCCCCAACCACTAAAGGCCGTCATCGCCGCAATAAAGGCGCCCAGTGGCAATGCGTTGTACAGTGCTTGTAGCGCCACCATTTTGTGCTCTTCTGAGTTTTGAATGTATTGAATGGCAGCGATGTGCGCCATCGCAAATGTCACGCCGTGCAGCAACTGCACCAACACCAAACCCAACAACAGCGTGGTCGAGGCGGTAATGCCCCAACGCAACATGACGCCAATCGATGCCGCGACAAACAACGCACGCAGCGACCAGCCCGCAAACAAGCGCTTACTCAACGCAAACACCGCCACTTCCGATACCACACCAAGGCTCCACAAATAGCCGATGATCTCTTCCGAATGGCCCGCTTGCTGCCAGTAGATCGCACTAAAGCTGTAATACGCGGCATGGCTGCCTTGAATCAGAGCCGCCAGTAGCAAAAATTTCACCACAGGGCCGTCGGTCAGCAGTTGCGTCAGCTTCGGTCTTTCACTGTGATGTTCGCTGCGCGTCACCGGCATCACATTGGCACTGCGCATACTCAACAGCAAGGAAACAAACACCCCCACCAAGGCGGTGTACAGAATCATGTCGGTGCCATAGAGGGAAATCAGATACCCCACCACGGTCGAGCCCGCGATAAAGGCGATCGAGCCCCACAAACGGGTGCGACCATAATCGAGCATCTTCAATCTTGCGTAGTAGTTGGCAAGCGCATCGGATAACGGCACGACTGGGCCACAACACAAGTTAAACAATACCGTCGCTAACGCCATCAGCCAAAAACTGCCACCCGTAAAGAAGTGGAAACCGACAAAAATCAGCGCAGCAAAACTGAGCCAACGGAGCGCCGGCATAATGTGCTCGGCCTTATGGATACGTGGCGTGATCACCATGTTCGCCACACAGCGTGTCGCTAAGCCAATACCGACCAGCAAACCGATGTCCGTGGAGGAGACGCCCTGTTCTTTAAACCACAGCGACCAAAATGGCAGATAGACGCCATAGGCAAAAAAGAAACCGAGAAAATATTGCGAAATCCATCCATAAGGAGACGGTTTGAACATGATGGTGATCCTAGGGTCTGTTGACCTAAAAACTGACGAGAGAAAAATCGGCGTCATTATGACTTGCCTTGTAGATGAGAAAAAGGGAATTCTCCGCCACAGATTGTTTCCTCTAATCGGCCTAATTGGAGTGAATTAGACCAAAGTCGTCTGGAGAGTCAGGAGAAATTTGTCAGACTTACAGCATATGCCTTGCTGGTTTTGGATGCTGCCATGCCTGATAAATTTAATATGCAATCGCCCCCGTTTGATCGCTTGAGCGAGGGGCAACAACACCTCTTACGTTCTTCACTGGATGTGGCCTATTTTCGCACTAAAGATGTGGTGCTCGCCGCGGGGCAACCGTCTCCGCATCTGCATATCTTGATCAAAGGCGCGGTCGAAGAGCGCTCTGCCAACCAACAAGAAGTGTTTGCTCACTATGCCAATGACGATATGTTTGATGTGCGCGCCTTGTTTGAACCAACCGTGCGTCATCAGTATGTCGCGCTCGAAGATACCTTAAGCTATTTGCTGCCCAAGGCCATTTTTCTCGAGCTGTACAATGAAAACGGCCAATTCGCCGCTTATTTTGATAACAACCTCGCCAAGCGCCAAGAGCTGATAGAGGCAGCGCAGCAGCAACAAAATCTTGCCGAATTCATTCTCACCAAAGTTGATAAAGCCATTTATCATCCGCCGAAAATTTTGTCGCCTGAGATGCCGATCAATCAGGTTACGCGCACACTCAAAGAGAATGGCATTGATGCCGCCTTGGTGCGCCTCAATGACGACGATGAGCGGCTACTCAACCATCCCAACGCTCACCCTTATGCGATTGTCACTCGCACCAACATGCTCCACTCAGTGATGCTGGATGACAAGCCACTCGACACGCCAGTGGGCGATATTGCCACCTTCCCCGTTTTCCATGTCGATGATGGTGATTTTCTCTTTAATGCGATGATCACCATGACACGCAATCGCATGAAGCGCCTCATGGTGTGCGATGGTCATCAAGCCGTAGGCATGTTGGACATGACGCAAATTCTCAGCGCCTTCTCCACCCATTCCCACGTGCTCACTTTGAGCATCGCGCGCGCTTCCTGCGTTGAAGAGCTCGCCTTAGCGTCGAATCGCCAGCGTCAGTTAGTGGAAAGTTTGCTGAAAAACGGCATTCGCACCCGCTTCATCATGGAGCTGATTTCCGCCGTCAATGAACAGATTATCGAGAAAGCGTTTGAGTTGGTTGTTCCACCCGCCCTTCACGATCACTGTTGTTTGATCGTTTTAGGCTCAGAAGGGCGTGGGGAACAAATCCTCAAAACCGACCAAGACAACGCACTGATCATCAAAGATGGTTTGGAATGGCAACAAAGTAACGGGGTGATGCAGCAACTGACACACACCTTGCAGCAACTTGGCTATCCGCTTTGCCCTGGCAATGTGATGGTCAATAACCCTAAGTGGGTCAAAAGTCAGAGCGATTGGCGCAAAACGCTCACCGCGTGGGTACGCAGCGCCAAACCAGAAACGGTGATGGATTTAGCGATTTTTGCCGATGCACATGCTGTGGCGGGCAATAAGGCATTGCTTGAGCCCGTGAAACAGCACCTCTCCGAGTTGATGGCGGATCAAGAACTGATTTTGACCGAGTTCACTCGACCTGCATTGAACTTTTCAGTTCCCCTCACCCTCTTTGGCAACGTCAAAGCCGACAAAAGCGGCCTCGACATCAAACAAGGTGGCATCTTCCCTATTGTTCATGGCATTCGCGCTTTGAGCTTGGAGTACGCACTGCAAGAAAACAACACCTTCGACCGTATTGAGGGGTTAGTGGCACGCAAAGTGTTAGAAAAAAGCACGGCCGCAAACCTAAGCGAAGCGCTCAAGCTGTTTTTTAAACTGCGCTTGGCGCAGCAACTTGCCGAGCAACACAGCAACAACAAACTCAACTTAAAACTGCTCGATCGTACTGAGCGAGATTTACTGCGCCACAGTTTGCACGTGGTGAAAAAATTCAAACAGTGGCTGGGTTATCACTATCAAATCAAAGATTAACTTGGCTCAATGGACCATCACGACCAAAGGCTATACGGCTAAGGTCTTACGCGCGCAGGATTTTGTATGAACTGGTTTCGTCGTCAATACTGGTACTATCGATTGAAAGGGTCGCCCTATCAGTCGCTGTTTTGCACGCCCAATAACAAAGAGTATGTCTCTCTCGACTGTGAAACCACCAGCCTTGATCCCAATCGCGCGGAGTTAGTCACCATTGCCGCGACCAAAATCATCGACAATCGCATCATCACCAGTAAACCGTTCGAAGTGCGTTTGCGTGCGCCACAGTCTCTCGATTCTGGTTCAGTGAAAATTCACAAGATCCGCCACCAAGACTTGGTCGATGGGCTGAGCGAGAAAGAAGCGCTGCTCAAACTGATTGATTTCATCGGCAATCGCCCATTGGTGGGCTACCACATCCGCTACGATAAGAAGATTCTCGATTTAGCCTGCTTACGCCACCTCGGTTTTCCCTTAGCTAATCCGCTGGTGGAAGTCAGCCAGATCTATCATGACAAGCTGGAAAAACACCTACCCAACGCCTATTTCGATTTGAGTTTGGATGCGATTTGCAAACACCTCGATTTACCCATCCAAGACAAACACGATGCGCTGCAAGATGCGATTGCTGCAGCTTTGGTGTTTGTGCGACTCACTCGTGGCGACTTGCCAAGCCTATCATTTCCTTACGTTTCGTCGTGAATTTCACTTATTAAATGCCACAACCAAACCCCGCTATATCCTAAAGTCTAATTGTCGAAAGCCTCCAACTGATTGACAGTTAGAGGCATACGGATTCCCCCTTTCGTGATTGAGGCGTGTTTAAAACATCATCAAACCGCATCACGAAGGCAAAGGCACAAGGAGAAAGACAATGAGTGAAGCCCACATTTATCCGGTAAAAGAGAACATCAAAGCCCACACCCATGCGGATAATGATACCTACCTAGCCATGTACCAGCAGTCAGTCACTGACCCTGAAGGTTTCTGGAGTGAACACGGCAAAATTGTTGACTGGATTAAACCCTTCACCAAAGTCAAACAAACGTCTTTTGACACTGGCCACGTTGATATTCGCTGGTTTGAAGATGGCACGCTCAATGTCTCAGCAAACTGTATTGACCGCCACCTAGCAGAACGTGGGGATGACGTTGCCATCATTTGGGAAGGCGACAATCCAGCGGACGACAAAACACTGACCTACAAACAGCTTCATCAAGAAGTGTGTCGCTTCTCCAACGCACTGAAAGAACAAGGCGTACGCAAAGGCGATGTGGTGTGTCTCTACATGCCAATGGTCCCTGAGGCCGCGGTTGCCATGTTGGCCTGTACCCGCATCGGTGCGGTGCATACCATCGTCTTTGGTGGTTTCTCGCCAGAAGCACTGGCTGGCCGCATCATTGACTCCGATGCCAAAGTCGTCATCACTGCCGACGAAGGCGTTCGTGGTGGTCGCGCGGTGCCGCTGAAAAAGAACGTCGACGAAGCACTGACGAACCCTGAAGTGAAAACCATCAGCAAAGTGGTGGTGTTCAAGCGCACTGGCGGCAACATTGATTGGCACGAACATCGTGATGTTTGGTGGCACGAAGCAACTGCAAAAGTTTCCGACATTTGTCCACCAGAAGAGATGAAAGCTGAAGATCCACTGTTCATCCTCTACACGTCAGGCTCAACTGGCAAACCGAAAGGCGTGCTGCACACCACGGGCGGCTATTTGGTCTACGCGACCATGACCTTTAAGTACGTGTTTGACTACCAACCTGGCGAAACTTTCTGGTGTACAGCCGACGTGGGTTGGATCACTGGCCACACGTATCTGGTTTACGGTCCACTGGCAAACGGCGCCAAAACCATTCTCTTTGAAGGCGTGCCAAACTATCCAAACACCAGCCGCATGAGCGAAGTGGTCGACAAGCACCAAGTGAATATTCTGTACACTGCGCCAACAGCCATTCGTGCGCTGATGGCAAAAGGCAACGAAGCAATCGAAGGTACGGATCGTAGCAGCCTACGCATCATGGGTTCAGTGGGTGAACCGATTAACCCGGAAGCGTGGGAGTGGTACTACAAAACCATCGGCAACGAGAAATCACCGATTGTCGATACTTGGTGGCAAACCGAAACCGGCGGCATTTTGATCACACCACTGCCAGGTGCAACGGCGCTGAAACCGGGTTCTGCAACGCGCCCATTCTTTGGCGTTCAGCCTGCTCTAGTGGACAACATGGGTAACGTGATCGAAGACCAAGCCGCAGAAGGCAACCTGGTTATCCTCGATTCTTGGCCAGGCCAAATGCGCACGGTTTATGGTGACCATGAGCGTTTCGAACAAACCTACTTCTCAACCTTTAAAGGCATGTACTTTACCGGAGACGGTGCGCGCCGCGATGAAGACGGTTACTACTGGATCACAGGCCGTGTGGATGACGTATTAAACGTTTCAGGCCACCGAATGGGCACAGCGGAAATTGAATCCGCACTCGTGGCCCACCCGAAAATTGCCGAAGCAGCGATTGTTGGCATTCCACACGACATCAAAGGCCAAGCAATTTACGCCTACGTCACGCTCAATGCGGGCGAGTATCCAACCGCCGAGCTGCACAAAGAAGTGAAAGATTGGGTCCGTAAAGAGATTGGTCCAATCGCGACACCAGACGTACTGCATTGGACGGATGCACTACCGAAAACCCGTTCAGGCAAAATCATGCGCCGTATTTTGCGTAAGATCGCCACGGGAGATACCAGCAACTTGGGTGACACCTCGACACTGGCCGATCCAAGCGTAGTTGATAAACTGATCGCAGAAAAAGCCGAACTGGTTTAATCCGTTTTAAACAAAACACCCTCAAAGCCACTCTACATAAGAGTGGCTTTTTTGTTTGCCGTTATCATTACCCATACTGTAAGAAAGGTTAATCTTGTTTTTTGTTAAGCTGGTTACAGAAAATCCACGGCAAACAGGGAGATTAGACCAGTAAATTGCTGCTAATTGTAATGAATTGGCTATAATCTTGGTCGATTTTGAAAAATTTGCGCGTTTTTTACAAAAATCTCGTGCCGATTTCTCGTATTTTTGGGAATATGCTGGTTCCACTCACGTTAAAGGAAGATAGCGTCAACATGTCTGCAAAATCACGAATTCTGGTCCTGAACGGTCCAAATATTAACCTGCTGGGTTTGCGTGAGCCGGGTCATTACGGTCACCAAACTTTGCCGCAAATCGTCGATATGCTGACACAACAGGCGCAAACTGCAGGCATCGAGCTCGAACACCTGCAATCGAATCGTGAGTATGAATTGATTGAAGCCATCCATGCCGCATACGGCAATGTCGACTTCATCATCATCAATCCGGCGGCTTTTACTCACACCAGTGTTGCACTACGTGATGCGCTACTGGGTGTTGCCATCCCTTTTATTGAAGTGCACCTCTCCAACGTACACGCTCGCGAGCCATTCCGACATCACTCTTACTTGTCGGACAAAGCGGTCGGTGTGATTTGTGGCTTAGGGGCGCAAGGCTATGAATTCGCTCTGTCGGCAGCCATTGCTCGTCTGCAGGCAAAGTAAACCCAACACTCTGCAACCCTTTAGGGTTGTCTTACTCACAAGATAAAAGAGAAAAAAAAGATGGATATTCGTAAAATCAAAAAGCTTATCGAACTAGTTGAAGAATCTGGCATTGCTGAGCTAGAAATCTCTGAAGGCGAAGAATCGGTACGCATCAGTCGCCACGGTCAAATGATGGCAGCGCCTGCACCAATGCACTACGCTGCGGCACCTGTTGCTCAACCTGCGCCAGTTGCAGCTGCGCCTGTAGCCACTGCAGAAGCAGCGCCAGCTGCGGCGGCAGTACCTGCTGGTCACCAAGTTCTTTCTCCAATGGTCGGTACTTTCTACCGCTCTCCAAGTCCAGATGCAAAAGCATTCAT
This sequence comes from Vibrio vulnificus NBRC 15645 = ATCC 27562, assembly GCF_002224265.1. NCBI lineage: Bacteria > Pseudomonadati > Pseudomonadota > Gammaproteobacteria > Vibrionales > Vibrionaceae > Vibrio > Vibrio vulnificus. The sequence continues at coordinate 1,701,945 of NZ_CP012881.1, read as the reverse complement.
CGAAGTGGGCCAATCTGTGACTGCAGGTCAAACACTGTGCATCGTTGAAGCGATGAAGATGATGAACCAAATCGAAGCCGACAAATCTGGCGTGGTAACAGCAATTCTTGTTGAAGACGGCCAGCCTGTTGAGTTTGACCAACCACTTGTAGTTATCGAATAAGCGGAGTTCGCTATGCTAGATAAAGTAGTCATCGCGAACCGAGGTGAAATCGCACTTCGTATCCTTCGCGCGTGTAAAGAACTCGGCATCAAAACCGTTGCCGTGCACTCCACCGCCGATCGCGATCTAAAACACGTACTGCTGGCAGATGAAACCGTGTGTATCGGCCCTGCTCGTGGTATCGACAGCTATCTGAACATTCCTCGCATTATTTCAGCAGCAGAAGTGACTGGCGCGGTGGCGATCCACCCAGGTTACGGTTTCTTGTCTGAAAACGCAGACTTTGCAGAGCAAGTAGAACGTAGCGGTTTCATCTTTGTAGGGCCAAAAGCGGACACCATCCGCATGATGGGTGACAAAGTATCGGCTATCACTGCAATGAAAAAAGCGGGCGTTCCGTGTGTACCAGGTTCTGATGGTCCACTTGATAACGACGAAGTGAAAAACCGAGCACACGCGAAACGTATTGGTTACCCAGTGATCATCAAAGCCTCTGGTGGTGGCGGCGGTCGTGGTATGCGTGTAGTTCGTAAAGAAGCGGACCTCGTTCAGGCGATTGCCATGACCCGTGCAGAAGCAAAAGCAGCATTCAACAACGACATGGTTTACATGGAGAAATTCCTAGAAAACCCTCGTCACGTTGAAGTTCAAGTCATTGCCGATGGTCAAGGCGGCGCAATCCACTTAGGTGAGCGTGACTGTTCAATGCAGCGTCGTCACCAAAAGGTTGTTGAAGAAGCACCAGCTCCAGGTATTACTGAAGAGATGCGCAAGTACATCGGCGAGCGTTGTACCCGTGCTTGTGTGGAAATCGGCTACCGCGGCGCTGGTACATTCGAGTTCCTCTACGAAAACGGTGAGTTCTACTTCATTGAAATGAACACGCGTATTCAGGTTGAGCACCCAGTGACGGAAATGGTAACTGGTGTTGACCTGATCAAAGAGCAGCTGCGCGTTGCGGCGGGCCAGCCTCTGTCGTTCACGCAGAGCGATATTAAGATCCGTGGCCATGCGATTGAATGTCGTATCAACGCGGAAGACCCAGAGCGCTTCCTGCCATCGCCAGGTAAGATTGAACGCTTCCACGCACCAGGCGGTATGGGTGTTCGTTGGGAATCGCACATCTACAGCGGCTACACCGTGCCACCGCACTACGATTCAATGATCGGTAAGCTGATCACTTACGGTGAAAACCGTGACGTTGCGATTGCACGTATGAAGAACGCCCTAGGTGAGATGTTCATTGAAGGCATCAAGACCAACATTCCGCTGCAAGTGAGCATCATGAACGATGAAAACTTCCAGCACGGTGGTGCCAACATCCACTACCTAGAGAAAAAACTCGGCCTTCAGCACTAAGCTGAACGCACTGGTTACCATGCCCACTTCGGTGGGCATTTTTCATTGAGCGGATTTTTTCGTTTGCAGGGAAAGTCTGCTAAACTCTGCGCCAAATTTAAACATTAAGAGTATGCACTCATGCCTTGGATTCAAATCAAACTCAATGCGACCAACGAAAACGCTGAGCTTATCGGCGATATGCTTATGGAAGAGACTGGCGCGCTATCAGTGACTTTCTTAGATGCGCACGATACCCCGGTCTTCGAGCCACTGCCTGGTGAAACGCGTCTTTGGGGTGATACGGATGTCCTGGCACTGTACGATGCGGAAGCAGACACTCAACTCATCATGTCGCAAATCAAAGCAAGCAACATGCTGGCTGAAGGCTTTGCTTACAAAATTGAGCAGCTAGAAGACAAAGATTGGGAACGTGAGTGGATGGACAACTTCCACCCAATGAAATTTGGTCAGCGTTTGTGGATCTGCCCAAGCTGGCGTGACATTCCCGATCCAACCGCCGTGAACGTGATGCTGGATCCTGGTCTTGCGTTTGGTACAGGTACTCACCCAACCACAGCACTGTGTCTTGAGTGGCTAGAAGGGCTTGATCTCTCAGGTAAAACCGTTATCGATTTTGGTTGCGGCTCTGGCATCTTGGCGATCGCAGCGATCAAACTGGGTGCAGAAAAAGTCATCGGGATCGACATTGATCCTCAAGCACTTCTCGCTTCGAAAGACAACGCTCAACGTAATGGCGTTGCCGATCAACTGGATGTTTATCTGCCTCAAGATCAACCAGAAGGTCTGCTTGCGGACGTCGTTGTTGCAAACATTTTAGCGGCACCACTGCGTGAGCTTTCTTCAATCATCAAGGGCCTAGTCAAACCCAACGGTCAATTGGCGATGTCAGGTGTACTAGACACCCAAGCAGAAGACGTAGCCAACTATTACCGTGACGAGCTTCACATTGATCCGATCGTTGAGCAAAGTGAATGGTGTCGCATCTCTGGTCGCAAGCAAGGCTAGATAAGACTTTCAGGGTTAATTGTTTGAAATTCATACAAATTGCAAAAACAATTTGTCAATGCTCAAATATTAGTCTTTTCACGCAGAAAAAAAATGCGTAAAATGCGCGCCCTTGCTGGTATGAAGCTGTGACGACGTTTTGAAGATCGGAAATTATCAACTTAAGAACAAACTAATCGTAGCGCCGATGGCCGGAGTAACGGATAGACCGTTTCGAGAGTTGTGCCTTCGTTATGGTGCGGGAATGGCCGTCAGTGAAATGATGTCCTCTAATCCGCAACTATGGAAAACGTCGAAGTCAAAGCAACGCATGGTGCATGAAGGCGAATCGGGCATTCGCTCTGTACAAATCGCGGGCAGCGATCCACAGCTGATGGCAGATGCCGCGCAATTCAGTGTTGAAAATGGTGCGCAAATCATCGATATCAACATGGGTTGCCCAGCAAAAAAAGTGAATAAAAAGCTGGCGGGTTCCGCACTGCTCAAATACCCAGACATTATCGAACAGATTTTGAAAGCGGTGGTTGACGCAGTGGACGTTCCTGTAACGTTGAAAACCCGCACTGGCTGGGATACAGAAAACAAAAACTGTATTCACATCGCTAAATTAGCCGAAGACTGCGGCATACAAGCTCTTGCTCTGCATGGCAGAACCAAAGCCTGTATGTACAAAGGTGAGGCCGAATACGACAGCATTAAAGCCGTTAAACAGGCAGTTTCCATTCCGGTTATCGCAAACGGTGATATCGATAGCCCGGAAAAAGCCAAGTATGTACTGGAGTACACCGGCGCAGACGCTTTAATGATTGGACGCCCTGCCCAGGGTCGTCCTTGGATTTTCCAGGAAATCCATCACTATTTGGAAAACGGCACCACAATGCCTGAACTTCCGATTGAGGAAGTGAAAAGCATTATGCTCGGTCATGTTCAGGCTCTCCATGAGTTTTATGGTGAGTATTTAGGCCCTCGCATCGCGCGTAAGCACGTGGGTTGGTATCTAAAAGAACATGAGCAAGCGAGTGAGTTTCGCCGTACCTTCAACGCTATCGACGCAGCTATGCTGCAACTTGAAGCGCTCGAAGGTTATTTTGATAACGTTGCATCATAATTAAGAGAAGAGCTAGACCGAATATGTTCGAACAAAATCTGACTTCAGAAGCTTTAACAGTAACTACCGTAACATCACAAGATCAAATCACGCAAAAGCCACTACGTGATTCTGTTAAAGCGTCTCTTAAAAACTACTTGGCTCAACTAAACGGTCAAGAAGTGACTGAACTTTATGAATTAGTTCTAGCTGAAGTTGAACAGCCACTACTAGATACCATCATGCAGTACACTCGCGGTAACCAAACTCGCGCAGCAACTATGATGGGCATCAACCGCGGTACTCTTCGTAAGAAACTGAAAAAATACGGCATGAACTAATCCCTGATTAGTTTGATCGCTTTCAAACCGCCCGCTGGAATTTTCCGCGGGCGGTTTTCTTTTATCGGTTCTTATGCCTTTTGCTGGGTGCTAGCACATTTCTCCTGTAACACCACTCAACCTTTACTTTAAAACCGTAATCACTTTCAAATCTCGCCTTTGGTCGCATATACGGTTCAGTTATCAATTTGTTACATTGAAAAAACAATAACAATCAACAAATGTATCCCCCAACCTTCAAGGAGTGATTGGTATGGTCGGTTCCAGCTTGCGCATCATTAACATCAAACAGCGGCTTTATGTACTCACCTTCGTGATTACATCACTATTGCTGCTTCCATTTATCGCACTGCTTTATGCCTATCAAAGTGATTTGATGGAAGCCAAGCAGGTCAAAACACGCCATTTGGTCGAAGCAGCCGTGAGCTTGCAGCAGCACTATTATCAACAAGAACAAGCTGGGCACTTGTCGCGCGAAGAGGCGCAAACACAAGCCAAGGCGGCCATTAGCCAGCTGCGCTATGAAAAAGAAGATTACTTTTGGATTAACGATGATCAGCCCAATATGATCATGCACCCGATGAAACCGCAACTGAACGGCAAGAGTTTAAGCGCAGTGAAAGATCCGACGGGCAAGGCGCTGTTTGTTGAAATGGTTTCGGTGGCGAAAACATCTGGGGCTGGCTTTGTCCATTACATGTGGCCAAAACCGGGTTCGGACGTTGATGTGGAAAAAGTCTCTTATGTGCAAATGTTCCAGCCATGGGGATGGATTACCGGCAGTGGCGTTTATATCGATGATGTTGAAGCGCTGGTGTGGCAGCGTATTCGTGCTTCCCTTCTCCAATTGAGCCTGACTGGCGCAGTCATGTTGTTGCTAGCTGGATGGATAGGCAACAGCATTACCCAGCCTTGTAGAGCGACACAGCGCGCTTTAGAGGATATTGCACAAGGTGATGGCGACCTGACCAAACAGCTACCTGCCGATGGCCAAGATGAGTTAGCGCAAATCGCCCGAGCGTTTAACCAGTTCACCAGCAAGATCCGCCTCATCGTGCAAGGCATTGCCCCTGTTACACGTGATGTCACTGGATCTGCCTCTGAGTTGACCCAAGTAGCAAGAAATGCTCTCGAAAAAGCCACCGCCCAGCAACACTCGGTCGATTCCGTCGCCAGCGCAATGAGGCAGCTGCATGATAGCAATATGCAAGTGGCCGATTCAGCACAAGAGGCGGCCAATGCAGCGCAGAATGCCTCAAAGAAAGGCAAAGAAGGCAGTGCCATCATTGAAAAAGCCTCTGGCTACATGCATGCCTTGTCACACACCGTGACCCAAACAGAACTCAATGTACAAGAGTTAGCTAAGGAAACTCAAAAAGTAGGTACTGTTTTGGAGGTGATCCGCGGCGTGGCCGAGCAAACGAACTTATTGGCACTCAATGCAGCCATAGAAGCCGCCCGAGCCGGTGAGCAAGGCCGTGGCTTTGCGGTGGTCGCTGACGAAGTACGCACATTGGCTACGCGCACCAGCAGCAGTACCGATGAAATTCAACACATCATCGCGCAGTTGCAACAACGCGCCAATGATGTCTGTTTATCGATGGAGCAAACGCAGCATCAATCCACCGAAACCCAGCAACAAGCCAGCTTGGCACAGCAATCCCTAAGTGACATCGATGCGCAAATTGCGGTCATTTTGCAGCTCAACCAGCACATTGCTCGTGCCAGTGGCGAGCAAACGTCCGCCACCGAGCTCATCAACCACAACCTTCTGCAAATTGTCGATCACAGTGAGCAGACGGCAGCACAAGCCAATCAAGTCGCTGCAGCGAGCGAGCAGTTGATGGCTAGCGGTAAGCAATTGCAAGTCAACTTTGCCGCGTTCAAGGTGTAACGCCAATAGAATGAGCAAGCTTACGAGCGGCTTAGGTCATCGATGGCCTAAGCCGTCTGTTATTCTAAAGCAGCAAGAATGGAGCAGTGGCTGGCATTGTCTTCCACATGGCCACAGCACGCATCATTAATTTTTTTCAGTGCCCGACGAATTTTGTTTAATTCGGCAATTTTCTCATCGATGAGTGCCAACTTAGCAGAAGTGATCGCTTTCACCTCGGCGCAACTGTGTTCTGTTGCTTCGAGTTTGATCTCCAGTAGCTCTTTGATCTCTTCCAAACTCAAACCGAGTTCTTTGGCTTTTAAAATGAATCCCACCTGCTTCTGGTTTTCGTGATTGTAAAGACGGTAACCGGATTCACTACGACCCGCAGGCTTGATCAGGGCATTTTTTTCATAAAAACGCAGTGTATCCGCGCTCACACCACAACGTTTCGCCAGTTCACCTATCTGAAACATAACTTTCCTTATTAACTATCTCGTTACTTTTTCTCTTAAAGTTCGAGTTTTTTGCAATTATTTTTGAGATGCCAAACGATTGCGCGAGCTTTTATGTAATAAATTGGTTAGAATACGCGCCATCAAATGAGGGAGACTGTCTTCTTACCAGAAAAGCGAGACAAAGGTCTTTTCCAAAACTGGCCAATATTTTACCCCAAGAGGTAAAAACAAGTTCATTTTTGGCAAATATCTTTAGTTTAACTCCGTGAATTTGAGGAAATTGGAAGCATGAACAACGCTCGTCCTATTCGCCGTGCGCTTATCAGCGTATCAGACAAAACCGGTATTGTTGAGTTTGCGCAAGCTCTTGCTGAGCGCGGTGTCGATATCTTATCGACTGGCGGTACTGCTCGTTTACTTGCAGAGCAAGGCATCGCAGTCACTGAAGTCTCTGACTACACTGGTTTCCCAGAAATGATGGACGGTCGCGTTAAAACGCTTCACCCGAAAGTTCACGGTGGTGTGCTCGGTCGTCGTGGCCAAGACGATGAGGTCATGGAAAAACACGGCATCAACCCGATCGACATGGTGGTGGTTAACCTCTACCCATTCGCAGAAACCGTCGCCAAAGAAGGCTGCACACTGGCTGACGCGGTTGAAAACATCGACATCGGTGGCCCAACCATGGTTCGCTCTGCGGCGAAAAACCATAAAGACGTGACTATCGTTGTCAACGCTTCAGACTACCATCGCGTCATCACAGAAATGGATGCAAACGACAAGTCCCTCACTCTAGAAACGCGCTTCGACCTCGCTATCGCAGCCTTTGAGCACACCGCCGCTTACGACGGCATGATCGCGAACTACTTCGGCACTATGGTTCCTTCATACGGAGAGAACAAAGAGGGTGATGAAGAGAGCAAATTCCCGCGCACTTTCAACCAGCAGTTCATCAAAAAACAAGACATGCGCTACGGTGAGAACAGCCACCAAGCAGCGGCTTTCTACGTTGAAGCCAACCCACAAGAAGCATCGGTTGCAACCGCTCGCCAAATCCAAGGTAAAGCCCTCTCTTACAACAACATCGCAGACACTGACGCAGCACTTGAGTGCGTGAAAGAGTTTAATGAGCCAGCTTGTGTGATCGTCAAACACGCTAACCCATGTGGCGTAGCGCTAGGTAAGGACATCCTAGAGGCGTACAACCGCGCTTACCAAACCGACCCTACTTCTGCATTTGGTGGCATCATCGCTTTCAACCAAGAGCTAGACGCAGAAACGGCAACAGCGATCGTTGAGCGTCAATTTGTTGAAGTGATCATTGCCCCTTCTGTATCAGCTGAAGCGATGGAAGTGGTGGCAGCGAAGAAAAATGTTCGTCTGCTTGAGTGTGGCGAGTGGACAACGAAGACAACGGGCTTTGACGTAAAACGCGTGAACGGCGGCCTACTGGTTCAAGATCGCGACCAAGGCATGGTCAGCCTCGATGACCTTAAAGTCGTCTCTAAGCGCCAGCCAACGGAAGAAGAACTCAAAGACGCGCTATTCTGCTGGAAAGTGGCGAAGTACGTAAAATCGAACGCGATTGTTTACTCTAAAGGCGACATGACCATTGGTGTGGGCGCTGGCCAAATGAGCCGCGTCTACTCAGCGAAGATTGCTGGCATTAAAGCGGCAGACGAAGGTCTACAAGTTGAAGGGTGTGTCATGGCCTCTGATGCCTTCTTCCCATTCCGTGACGGTATTGATGCAGCAGCAGAAGCTGGCATTAAGTGTGTGATTCAGCCAGGCGGCTCGATGCGTGATGACGAAGTGATTGCCGCCGCAGATGAGCACGGTATGGCGATGATCTTTACGGGTATGCGCCACTTCCGCCACTAATTTTTATCAGAGGTGCCTTATAAGGTACCTCTTTTTGCAAGATTTGAGGATGATGAGATGAATGTATTAATAATTGGTTCCGGTGGTCGTGAACACGCACTAGGTTGGAAAGCCGCACAAAACCCCAATGTGGAGACAATCTTCGTCGCACCGGGGAACGCAGGTACCGCACTTGAGCCTAAGCTAGAAAACGTCAACATCGCCGTTGAAGACATTGCTGGTTTAGTGGCATTTGCTAAAGAGAAAGCCATTGAACTGACCATCGTCGGTCCTGAAGTGCCGCTCGTACTGGGGGTTGTTGATGCGTTTAGTGAAGCAGGTCTGCCAATTTTTGGCCCTACCCAAGCGGCTGCGCAACTTGAAGGCTCTAAAGCATTTACCAAAGACTTCCTTGCTCGCCATCAAATCCCTACTGCGGCGTACGCGAACTTTACGGACATCGAGCCAGCACTGGCCTATGTACGTGAACAAGGCGCGCCAATCGTGGTGAAAGCAGATGGCCTTGCAGCAGGCAAAGGCGTGATTGTCGCGATGACGCTAGAAGAAGCCGAAGAGGCTATCAAAGACATGCTCGCAGGCAACGCCTTTGGCGACGCAGGCAGCCGTGTGGTGATCGAAGAGTTCCTTGATGGCGAGGAAGCCAGCTTCATCGTAATGGTGGATGGCGAGAACGTGTTGCCGATGGCCACCAGCCAAGATCACAAACGTGTCGGCGACAAAGACACCGGTCCAAACACAGGCGGCATGGGCGCTTACTCACCAGCACCAGTGGTAACACCTGAGATCCATAACCGTGTTATGCAAGAGGTGATCTACCCTACCGTACGCGGCATGGCCGCCGAAGGTAACCCATACATGGGCTTCCTCTATGCCGGGTTGATGATTGACAAAGATGGCACACCAAAAGTCATCGAGTACAACTGCCGCTTTGGTGACCCAGAGACTCAACCTATCATGATGCGCATGGAATCGGATCTTGTGGAATTGTGCCTCGCGGCCATCGACAAGAAACTGGATCAAGTCGAGTCCAAGTGGGACCCTCGCGCATCGATCGGTATTGTGCTTGCAGCGGGTGGCTACCCAGCAGCGTACAACAAAGGTGATGTGATCTCTGGCCTACCTCAAGTTGAAATTGAAGGCGAGAAGGTCTTCCACGCTGGTACTGAAAATAAAGAGGGCGATATCGTCACAAACGGTGGTCGTGTTCTTTGTGCCACTGCACTGGGCAACAGCGTGTCAGAAGCGCAGCAACGCGCGTACGAGCTAGCAAAACAGATCCGTTGGGATGGGATGTTCCACCGCAACGATATTGGCTACCGTGCAATCGCTCGCGAGCAACAAAAATAACAACAGCATCAGTTGGCAAAGAAAACAAAAGGCGCATTTTGCGCCTTTTGTCTTTTCATTCGTCTAACGGAGTAAGCCTTACTCTTCAAGCAACACGGGCTTTTCCACGCAGTCTCGATCGTCTTCATCTAATAACAGTAACGTCTCGACCTCCAAACGACGTGAAGATTTTTTGCCTAAAAACGCCACATAGCTGTCGACACTGGCTAATCGGTTAACCACAAATCCTGGGAGGGTCTGGTTAAACTCAAGTTTCGAATATTCCTCTCCACTACAGGTTTCAAACGTTTCCCCATCCCAATAGCCCTGTATCAACTCCAATCCCTCTCGAGATTGTTGTTTAGTCTCTTTAACCAATGCATCCGCTTCGTATTGGTAGCGCTGCAACTGCTCTTGTTGGATAGGAAGAACCTTCCCGTTAAGGCGATACTGTTGATAAACCGCATCCCCTTCAACATTAAATCGAACGTGGATTCGATAAGGTACTAAGCCTAACTTGCTATCAAGCTGCTCACCTTCTCGAATCAACTCTCGTAATGCGCCTTCATCCCAGCGATATTCGCTTTGGTACCAACCGTAATCTCCAGAAAAAACGTAGTCCGACGCTTTATGCGGCCCTGTCAATTTGTCCGTCACCCAATAGAAACTCGTCGCATCGCCCATCGTCTGGCCACCAGAGAAATGAGTGAATTGTTCAAGATTTGGTCTTGGTGCTGAAGAACAACCAGCAAGGATTAGGAGGGCAGTCAGGGAGAGAAGTCGTTTTTTCATGATGTCAGGCAATTAAAAAAGGCACCGGAGAGAATCTCCGGTGCAGAGCAATTAGTTTACTGATTCTTTCAGTGCTTTACCTGCTACGAATGCAGGAACGTTTGCTGCAGCGATTTGGATCTCATCACCCGTTTTAGGGTTACGGCCAGTACGTGCTGCGCGGTGGTTTACTTTGAATGTACCAAAACCAATTAGTTGAACCTGGTCACCCTCTTTTAGTGCGTCAGTCACACCGTTAAGAGTAGCTTCAAGAGCAGCTTTCGCTTGTGCTTTAGATAGGTCTGCTTTCTCTGCGATAAAGTCGATTAATTGGGTCTTGTTCATTAGGTTTCCCTTCTCATAGGTTATCGAATTCGTTTCACTCTAAAGCATAAAGCCTATGTCTGGCAAAGGTTTGTCGTCAATCTTTCGCTTTAGTGCCTTACTTTTAACCGTTTTCTGAGTAATAACTCACAAATTGTTATCGAATAACCATACCAGAAGCTTGGTTTTCACTGCCGAAGCACCTATTTACAAGGAGTCTACGACCATTAGATAATGCACTTTGTCTCAGTGTAGACGTGAACTCGTGACTTCTTCAAGGGCAACTATGCTACTGCTTACTTTCTATATTTCGATTGCTATTGGTATTTCTTTCATCTGTTCCGTGCTGGAGGCGGTACTACTGAGCATCAGTCCAAGCTATATTGCTCAACTCAGACAGCAAGGCCATCCTGCGGCTGAACCGCTGACGAAACTCAAAGCGGACATTGATCGCCCGTTGGCTTCTATCCTCACATTAAACACCATAGCACATACCATCGGTGCGGCAACGGCAGGTGCGCAAGCGGCTGTTGTTTTTGGTAGCGAATGGTTGGGGGTATTCTCTGGCGTCCTAACGCTCGGCATTCTTGTGCTTTCGGAAATCGTCCCTAAGACCATTGGTGCCACTTACTGGCGACAACTGGCGCCATCCGCCGCCACCACCTTGCGCTGGATGGTTTGGGCCCTAACACCCTTTGTTTGGTTCTCAGAGCAAATCACCAAGCGTTTAGCACGCAATCAAGAACTACCCAAAATGCGCGATGAACTATCAGCGATGGCGATCTTAGCACGCGAAAGCGGCGAGTTTGCAGAGGGTGAGTCTAAAATTCTGAGTAACTTGCTCGGTATTCAAGATGTACCGGTAACGCAGGTGATGACACCTCGACCTGTGGTTTTTCGAGTGGATGCCACCACCACTATTAACGAGTTTCTCGCTGAGCACAAAGAGACACCTTTCTCTCGCCCACTGGTTTACAGCGAGCAGAAAGACAACATCATTGGTTTTGTCCACCGCTTAGAGCTATTCAAACTGCAGCAATCTGGGGCAGGAGAGAAACAACTGGGTTCCGTGATGCGCCCTATTCACGTCATCATGAACACGCTTGCTTTGCCTAAAGCGTTTGATCAAATGATGGCAAAACGCTTACAACTTTCTATCGTGGTTGATGAGTATGGCACCGTGCTCGGCCTCGTCACCTTAGAAGATATTTTTGAATATCTACTCGGGGAAGAGATCATCGACGAAGCTGATAAGAGCCAAGACATGCAAGAGCTGGCTTACCAACGCTGGGAACGCTGGAAAAACAAGCACGGCATGATCGAAAGCCGCGACGACGATGAAGACGAAGGAAGTAACGACAAAACGAAGTCGTAGCTTGCTCAAGTGTCAAAACAACAAAAGGCTCCAATGGAGCCTTTTGCTTATCATTACGACAGAGTGATGCCCAAGTTGCTGATCGGATCATCCCTCAACTCTTGGCGTAAATCTTTAATCAAGTCGATATCACGCTCTTGTGCTTCACGTAAAGGACGGAAAATCGCCCACTGCACATCCCATTCAGCACAAACCGCTTCGTTCGCTTTCTGGTTTTCATTGGTGATCGCTTCACTGCCTTGAGCTTGCTCTAAATCCACCACTGTTTGCACCGATTGCTGACTGATCTTAATCATCGAGTCGAACAGATAGTCGCGATCAAGCAAACCGTGCAGTAAGGTGGAGAGAGATTGGCACGCATCCATGGCAGGATAAACCGCATAAAGATCGAACTCTTCCGCGCTAGGGAAGAGCTCTTCCAACTTCTCAAGTTGACGCTCAAAATTCACCTTAGCGTTTTTCACCGTGAGAATTTCCCATACACTGTCTAAAATGTTGCGATAACCTCTTGGTTCCGCGAAACCAGTGCTATCACAAAACATGGCGTAGTTTGGGTACATACGTTCACACAAACACGTCATGAAGGTTATTTGTTGCCAAGGTTCCAGTTTTTCTAAACGGACCTGTAGGGGATTCTGTAGCATAATCACTCAATCATTGCGGAAAAAGACAGCGGAAGTGTACTTGATTCGCCACAGGGAAAAAAGTTAATGCATCAGTCAAAACACAAGATTTTCATTGTTACCGAAGACAACGAGACCTATCGCCAACTGCTTGCTGATCACGCGTTACCTGATTTAGCGCTCACTGAGGACATCGAGCAAGCCAATATCATCCTCGCGGCGCCACCTCACATTGCACCACGCTTGTCTGAGTGCCACCAGCTCGAATGGCTACAATCGACTTACGCTGGCGTGAACGCGCTCATGCAACCTGAGTTACGACGAGATTACAAGCTAACCAATGTCCGTGGGATTTTTGGCCCCTTGATCGCGGAATACGTCATCGGCTACGCCATTCAACACTATCGCCACTGTGCCCGCTATGCCGAGCAGCAACAGCAACGTCTCTGGCAACCGCATCCCTACTCTTCCCTAGAGGGCAAAACGATCACCATCTTAGGCACAGGGAGCATAGGTAATCACCTAGCGCATGCCTGCACGGCGATGGGGTTACACACCATTGGCGTCAATCGTACAGGCATTCCGCCGAACGGTAGCCATTTTCAGCAAACCTACCACATCAATGAGCTGGCAGCGGCCTTGAAGAAAGCACACATCGTGGTCAACACTCTGCCTAGCACAGAACACACTCACCACTTGTTGAACCAAGCGAGCCTAAGCCACTGTCGTCATGCTCTGCTATTTAATGTTGGACGTGGGGATGTCATTGACAATGCGGCACTACTTTTGGCGATTAAAAATCACTGGGTTGAACATGCGTTCTTGGATGTATTTGAACAAGAACCCCTCGTCACGGATCATCCATTTTGGGGGCTCAAACAAATCACTATCACGCCGCATATTGCCGCGCTGAGCTTTCCTGAGAAAGTGATGGCGCTGTTTGCAGAAAATTACCATCGTTGGCTTGAAGGGTACCCACTCAACCATCAAGTCAGCTTCACCAAAGGGTATTGATGCATGCCGCTTGAGCCGCTGTTAACTCAAATCCGGGCTTGCCAAGTGTGTGCCTCCGCCTTGCCGCTCGGTGCTAACCCTGTGGTTCAAGCTCACTCAGAGGCGAAGATTTTGATCATTGGACAAGCGCCAGGGACCAAAGTCCACCACACATCCATTCCGTGGAATGATGCCAGTGGCAATCGCTTAAGAGCGTGGTTAGACATTGAAAAGCAGACTTTTTATGACCCAAAACAGATCGCCATCATGCCGATGGGATTTTGCTATCCCGGACAAGGGCAATCTGGCGATCTTCCGCCACGAAAAGAGTGCGCACCGCTGTGGCATGAGGCCTTACTGAAACACTTACCCAATATCGAACTGACACTGTTGATTGGTCAATATGCACAAAACCGTTATCTGTCGAACAAACCAAAAACAGTGACTGAAACGGTACAAAATTGGCAAGCTTGGCTACCCGATTACCTGCCACTTCCTCACCCCTCGCCTAGGAACACACTGTGGTTGAGAAAGAATCCTTGGTTTGAAGAACAAACCGTGCCCTACCTTCGCCAACAAGTACATCAGCGACTCTCCCTAAGCAAAGTTGAGCGCTAAAAAGCATGGGGATCATGGCAACCCAAAAGCACCTTTCGCTGTACACCGCTGAGGCAGAAGCGAAAAACAAAAACCAGCCGAAGCTGGTTTCAGACTGCTGACAAAGGTCTAGCTTTCGAGCTAGACCTTTGATCTAATAGGGGTATCGAAATATGGATACTCCGATATGCTTCAAGAACCGACTCCGCAACAATACGAACTGGAAATGGTGACGATGGAACAGTTAGTTCCTAAAAACCATTTAGTGCGCAAAATCGATAATGCTATCGACTTTGAATTCATTCGTGATGAAGTCGCTCATCTTTATTGTAAAGATAATGGGCGTCCACCTGTTGACCCTGTTCGTCTCTTCAAAATCATCTTGCTTGGTTATATCTTTGGTATAAAAAGTGAGCGTCAGCTCGTTAAAGAAATTGAAGTGAATGTCGCTTACCGTTGGTTCTTACGGATGTCATTAACAGAGAAAGTCATCCACGCTTCGACTCTAAGCCAAAACCGCATTCGTCGCTTTAATGGCACGGATGTATTCGAACGTATTTTTATCAATATCGTAGAGCAAGCCATGACGAAAGGCTTGGTCGCGGGTCAAGAGCTCTTTACGGACAGTACTCATCTCAAAGCGAACGCCAACAAGAATAAACACACCAATAAAGTCACGGCGGTTCGCGCGAGTGCCTATCTTGATATGCTGGATGACGACGTCGCGTTAGACCGAGAAAAAGCGGGTAAGAAGCCTCTTAAGGCTCGTGAATCAGAGTCAAAAACAAAGAATACCAAAACCAGCACCACTGACCCAGAGAGTGGCTTCATGACTCGTGATAATAAGCCACAAGGCTTCTTCTACCTCGACCATCGAACCGTTGATGGTCAACATGGAATTATCCTCGATACCTATACCACCGCGGGCAACATCAATGACTCACAGCCTTACGTTCAACGCTTAGATTACACGCTTGCTACATTCCAATTGAACCCGATAGCCGTTGGACTGGATGCGGGCTACTTTACCGCTCCAGTGGCGGAGTCACTTGAACGTCGAGGTATTCTTGGCGTGTTCGGTTATCGACGTCCATCGAGAACGAAAAATGCGTTCAAAAAGAAACACTTTACTTACGATGCGCAAAGAGACTGCTACCAGTGTCCGAATGGTCAGGCGTTGCTTTATAAAACCACGTCACGCGATGCCTACCGAGAATACCACTCAGACCCGAAAGAGTGTGCGTTCTGTCCAATGAGGGATGACTGTACTCAAAGCAAAAACATGAAGAAAGTGATTACTCGGCATATCTATAGCGATGCCGTAGAGAGAGCAAATCAAATGCGGCTTTCTTCCTATGGTAAGAAGACCTATCGACGTCGAAGTGAAACAGTAGAACGGAGCTTTGCAGACGCTAAGCAACATCATGGTCATCGTTATGCACGATTCAGAGGTCTAGCTAATGTGCAAATGCAGTGTTGGTTGGCAGCGGCAGCCCAAAACATCAAGAAGATAGCGTTGGTGGTGAACTATCTACGAAAAATGGGCTTAAATATGGCAGAAATAAGGCAGATACTTGCTTCTGTATACCCATGTAATGAATGGAAACTTCTGCGCACGATATAACAAAAAAAAACACGATCGCGACCTACGGTCGCTTCCAAAAAAGAACCCCACTTAAAAAGCGGGGTTCGTCATCAATCTGAAACCAGCCGAAGCTGGTTTTTTAATTGCTAACAGACAGTGCTTTTTATTGGTGGTATGGCTTAGAAAGCTCGTGAACCGCTTCAACAAAGACACCTGCGTTTTCTGGTGGAACGTCAAGATGAATACCGTGACCCAAGTTGAACACGTGTCCAGTACCACCATGGCCAAATCCTTCTAGGATAGAGGCCACTTCTTCACGAATGCGATCGTGAGAAGCGTAGAGCATCGATGGATCCATATTGCCTTGCAGGGCCACTTTGTCACCGACACGTGCTTTTGCGTCTGCAATGTTGATGGTCCAATCAAGACCAACAGCATCACAACCCGTCGCCGCAATCTGCTCTAGCCACATGCCACCATTCTTGGTAAAGAGCGTCACAGGTACGCGGCGGCCATCGTTTTCACGAATCAGACCATCCACAATCTTATGCATGTATTGCAGTGAGAAGAGGTTGTAGTCTCGTGGCGTCAGTACGCCCCCCCACGTATCAAATACCATCACTGATTGCGCACCTGCTTTAATTTGCGCGTTTAGGTATTCGATAACGCTGTCTGCTAGCTTATCGAGAAGTAGGTGCAGAGTTTGTGGTTCTGCGTACATCATTTTCTTGATCTTAGTGAAGGCTTTTGAGCTACCGCCTTCAACCATGTAAGTGGCAAGCGTCCACGGGCTACCAGAAAAACCAATCAGCGGTACGTCACCGTTCAAGTCTTTGCGGATTTGACGCACAGCGTTCATGACATATTGCAGCTCACCTTCTGGATCCGGCACGCCGATTTTTTCGACGTCTGCTTTGCATGTGATTGGGTTATCGAAGATCGGGCCTTCGCCTGTTGAGAAGCGCAGACCTAATCCCATCGCATCTGGGATAGTCAGGATATCAGAGAACAGAATGGCAGCATCCAGCGGAAAGCGGCGAAGTGGCTGAAGAGTCACTTCAGACGCGAGCTCTGCATTTTTACACAAAGACATGAAATCGCCCGCTTGAGCACGCGTTGCTTTGTATTCTGGTAGGTAACGACCTGCCTGACGCATCATCCATACCGGTGTGCAATCTACAGGCTCTTTCAGTAATGCACGCAGATAACGATCATTTTTTAATTCAGTCATTCCGTAATTCCAGTTGTTAGGCTTTTTTATAAGAGCGCCATTCTAACACTGATTTAGCACAAAATACCGCCTGCTTTGCGCCCTGGATCAAGTTATTAACTTTTAAATCAATGCTTAGTTTGCACCCAACAAATAACAGTGTTAAAAATTTGTTCGCTAGCGAAAACTATAATTACAAACTGAACACTCAGTGTTCAGCATCTCATAACGACATCTTACTTACCCCCTCCCTCTCGGAGGGTTTTTTTTATTTATTTTTCAACAAATTAAAAGACCACCAATCTGGTGGCCTTTCACATTAAAGTTGCATCTAATCAAGATTCACACACTTGTTTAATGATGCCTTTTACATAGCCTTTGCTGACATAAGTCGGACAAAGAGCCGCTCGAACCGATTTGGACTCGATAACATAATTTTCAAAATTTGCCAAAGCCGTCCCGACACAAACGGTGGTTGCCACTTCTTTTGCCAAGGCAAAATTCACATTTTTCGGGCGTTCTAAAGTGTACAGCAGCGCATTCGCTACTTTTTCATCCGCACAGTATTGAGATGATTGCTTCACCGCAGAAGCAAAAAATGGCACTGATAGAGACTTAGATACGTTCTGGTAAACTTTAACCCCTTCAGCAAAGCTCAACTCCGCTTGAGGCGATAAGGTTGCAAGCAGATTGCCATAATTCTCCACACAGCTTTCGGCAGAGTAACGCACGCACGGTTGCGCCGCTTTGACCAACTGTTCAGAGAAAGTTTGCGTGAAAGCGTCTGACTGACTCAAAAATGGATACACCTGTAGCACTTCTTGTCCAAGGTAAATCGCTTTGTCGCTATTTCCTGCTTGGATAGACTGAGTAAAAGACCCCAGTGCTGCTTGCTCCACCAACGCCTTCCACTGAGTGTCACGCTGTGATGGGCGAATATCGTTCGCATGTGCCAATAATTCTTGCCAACTTTGCGAAGCTTGCAGCGCCTTCAAATCTTCCAGACTGTAAGCGTCGCTCGCACTGGCTGAAAAACTTAATGACATGGCTAAGAGAGAGAGAATGGTCTTCTTCATGTCATTAGTTCCAAGCTTGCTTGATGTACTTCAAAGTCGAAGAATCATACGCGGCATTTGGATTCAACGAAACATTCAGCACTTTGCCACCATCTGCTAATGCGAATGAGGACTTGCGAGCTTTAATTGACTCCTGACCTGCAAATTGGATCTTCTCTACTTTTTGGAACTCTGCTTTGTATAATTCGGCATGTTCAGTCGTAGTGCAAAGCTTCACCATATCGTCATAGATGTAGTTGATCAGACCACCAAGCCAACCGGTGGTTTTTACCGGATCCAATCTTTCTTCTGCAAAATTGTAGCCATCCCAAGCACTCCAATCGATATTGGCCTGCAGCGTTTGGTTTCCGCATGCACTTTGCACCTTCGCCATATTTTCCGTCATGGTTTTTTCAGTCAGCATCCGCTTCGCTTTGACCTCAATGCTGGCATTTGCAGTTCCTGACAATGTCAGAATGACTAAGGCACCTAACCAATAACTTGCTTTCATAATTCATACTCCATTATTTATAAGATTATCATTACAGAATAACATCCCGATTAGAGTATCAATAAAAGTGTCTCAAAAATGATTAAGTGCTGTTATTTTATACAGTTACGAGTCAGATCTCATATTAAGCAACGTTTGTTCTATTAACGCTCTAGCTATCGTGCCTGTTGGTGCGACGGGGGGCAAATTATCACTGGCGAACCATTTAGCATCCGCTAACTCGCTGTAGTCTGGTTTTAACTCTCCGGCGTGGTAATCTGCCAAAAAGGCCATCATCATACTGGAAGGAAAGGCCCATGGTTGACTACCAAAGTAACGAATGTTGGTCACTTCAATGCCGGTTTCTTCTTTCACCTCTCGAGCGACGCACTGTTCCAATGTTTCACCAACCTCTACAAAACCAGCGATCACGGTATACATACCATTGCGGTGTCTGGGGTGCTGTGCCAACAAAATACGCTGCTGCTTTCGCACCGCAACAATAATACATGGGAAAATTCTCGGGTAATGCAAGGTCCGGCATTCCCCACACTGCATCGCGAGTTGGTTGTGATTAAGGTGATTGCGTCCACCACACTGAGGACAAAAACGCATTGTTTGCGTCATATGGCCATATTGAATGGCTTTGCTCATGAGCAAAAAGAGCGGCTCAGGAAAATGTAAACACTCACGCAGCGAGTGCATTTCTAAACTCTGCTCGACATCTGCTTCGTTGAGCCACATGACGGGATGATGGTTATAGCTGCCGATTTGCTGCGCCTTTTCTGCCACTAAGTTGAGCTCATTGCTTGTCGCAAGGGGAAGTTGCCCATCCACCAGCCAAAGGTCACTGCCCGACACAACGCACCAATATGCTTTCTGGCCATGCTTGCTGTCACTATTCGATAACATTCCTATTCCTCATCGCTTGCAGTTGATTCATTTTACTGGCAATCTAATTTCATACCAGAATTTGTAGACGATGTCGTTTCAAGCTATAAATTCTAGGAAGGACAAGAGTTTGTATCCGGTTGGTCAATTTGCCAAGGTACTGGCTTCACTATGCAAAGGAAACGATCACGGTTTCGTGATGAGCTCATGAGGGCATGGTCATGCTAAAAAAATTCAAACAAACACAAGAACAATGGGGTGGCTCTAGTGAAGTCATTGACCATTGGTTAGAAACTCGTCAATCGTTGATTGTCGAATATTGTAAGCTTGCTGCACTGCAGCCCTGTTCAACCAAATCCAACGTTTTAGAACTTCCCTCTCCCCACGAATTACAACAATTCTGTCAGCACTTAGTCGACTATATTTCTGAAGGCCACTTTAAGATTTATGACATGGTCATGGATAAATGGCGCGCCACAGGTTTTGAAGCCACGACAGAGATTAATGAAACCTACGCAAAAATCGTACTCACGACCGAACCTTTGCTCAGTTTCACAGATATGTACGCAAGTGTGGGTGAAGATGATCCTCTTGAAAGCTTCGAACCCGATCTCTCGAAGGTTGGCGAGATCATTGAATTACGCTTTGAGGTCGAAGATCACTTGATTCAACTGATTGCCGATAGCCTTTCCGTCCCACCGGGCGCTTAGCTATCCATCACGCCTCCGATTTCACTTGTCTCGATGAACCCGCTGTATGCGGGTTTATTTTGTGGCTAGACAAGCGATGTGATAGCAATAGATAAACAAAAGGCACCTCGAAAGGTGCCTTTTTTATGCTTCAATCAGCGATTACTCGTCTGAAGAGAAACCTGCGTTCAGTAGCGCCGCTAGGTTATCCGTTGCTTGCGCAGCAGATGGACCTTCTTGCTCTTGAGCACGTTTCGCCTGACGATCTTGGTGGTAGGCAAAACCTGTACCAGCTGGGATCAGACGACCTACAATCACGTTCTCTTTCAGGCCACGTAGATCATCACGTTTACCAGAAACGGCTGCTTCTGTTAGTACGCGAGTCGTTTCCTGGAACGATGCTGCAGAGATGAACGATTCAGTTGCAAGAGACGCTTTAGTGATACCTAGTAGCTCACGTTCGAAGCGAGCTGGCTCTTTGCCTTCTGCTTCTAGATTACGGTTAGCAATCTTCACTTGTGAGTATTCTACTGTCTCACCTGGTAGGAACTCAGAGTCACCAGCATGAGTAATAGTACACTTACGTAGCATCTGACGAACGATAGTCTCAATGTGCTTATCGTTAATCTTAACGCCTTGCAGACGGTAAACTTCCTGAACCTCGTTTGCGATGTACTGGGTCACTGCGTGGATACCACGTAGACGCAGGATATCGTGTGGAGCTTCTGGACCATCAGCAATTACGTCACCACGTTCAACGCGCTCACCTTCGAACACGTTCAACTGACGATGCTTAGGAATCATCTCTTCGTATGTCTCACCACCCTCACGAGTGATAATCAGACGACGCTTACCTTTGGTCTCTTTACCGAAGCTTACAGTACCAGTGTGTTCTGCAAGGATAGCTGGCTCTTTCGGCTTACGAGCTTCAAATAGGTCAGCTACGCGTGGTAGACCACCGGTGATGTCTTTGTTACCGCCCGATTTCTGAGGAATACGAGCTAGAGTGTCACCAATGCCTACTTCAGCGCCATCTTCGATGTTCACGATCGCTTTACCAGGTAGGAAGTATTGAGCTGGCATATCTGTACCAGGGATCATTACATCGTTACCTGCCGCATCAACAAGTTTGATAGCTGGACGCATATCTTTACCTGCTGCTGGGCGAGCCGCGGCATCCGTCACTTCGCTTGAAGATAGACCAGTTAGATCGTCTGTTTGACGAGAAACAGTTACACCATCAATCATATCAACGAATTGAACACGACCTGCCACTTCAGTGATGATTGGCATGGTGTGCGCTTCCCAGTTTGCTACTGTTTCACCAGCAGTTACTGCGTCGCCATCTGCCTTGCTCAATGAAGAACCGTAAGGCAGTTTGTGTTTCTCTTTGGTACGACCGAATTCATCAATGATAGTCAGCTCAGAAGCACGAGAAGTGATTACTAGCTTGCCATCTTTATTGATAACGAATTTCGCGTTGTTCAGCTTAACAGAACCGTTGTTCTTAACTTGAACGCTGTTTTCTGCTGCTGCTGTCGATGCCGCACCACCGATGTGGAACGTACGCATCGTTAGCTGTGTACCAGGTTCACCGATAGACTGAGCAGCAATTACACCCACTGCTTCACCTTGGTTCACTAGGTGACCACGTGCTAGGTCACGACCGTAACACTGTGCACAACAACCGAAGTCAGAGTCACACGTTACAACAGAACGTACAGTGATCTTGTCAACTGAGTTGTCATTGATGATCTGACACCATTTCTCATCCAATAGCGTGTTACGCGGGATAAGAATTTCTTCAGTACCAGGCTTAACGATGTCTTCAGCAACCACACGACCTAGCGCAAGCTCAGTCAATGCTACTTTAACGTCACCACCCTCGATATGAGGCATCATTTCGACGCCTTCTAGCGTGCCACAGTCGTGTTCTGTTACAACCACGTCTTGTGCAACGTCTACTAGACGACGAGTTAGGTAACCCGAGTTCGCCGTTTTCAGTGCCGTATCCGCAAGACCCTTACGAGCACCGTGCGTTGAGATAAAGTACTGAAGTACGTTTAGACCTTCTTTAAAGTTTGCAGTGATCGGCGTTTCGATGATTGAACCATCTGGACGCGCCATCAGACCACGCATACCCGCTAGCTGACGAATCTGAGCTGCAGAACCACGAGCACCTGAGTCCGCCATCATGTAGATGCTGTTGAAAGACTCTTGCTGTTCTTCTTCACCGTCACGGTTGATGACCGTTTCAGAAGAAAGGTTCTCCATCATCGCTTTCGCTACGCGATCGTTGGTCGATGCCCAAATATCGATCACTTTGTTGTAACGTTCGCCCGCAGTTACAAGACCAGACTGGTATTGTTCCTGGATTTCACGTACTTCTTCTTCCGCTTCTGCGATTTCCGTGTACTTCGCTGGTGGTACAACCATGTCGTCGATACCAACAGACACGCCAGAAAGTGCAGCGTAAGCAAAACCGGTGTACATGATTTGGTCAGCGAAGATTACTGTATCTTTCAGACCTAGCTTACGGTATGCCTCGTTAAGTAGGTTAGAAATCTGCTTCTTACCTAGCTTTTGGTTAACGATGCTGAACGGTAGGCCTTTCGGTACGATTTGCCACAACATAGCACGGCCGATAGTGGTGTCCACCATCTTAGTTTCTGTTGTGCTGTGACCATCTTCATCAACCACTGTCTCAGTGATACGAACTTTAACGCGCGCGTGCAGTGCTGCAGTCTTAGTGCGGTATGCTTTTTCAGCTTCAGCAGGACCTGCTAGGTACATGCCTTCGCCTTTCGCGTTGATCATTTCACGAGTCATGTAGTACAGACCCAATACAACGTCCTGAGAAGGTACGATGATCGGATCACCTGACGCTGGCGACAGAATGTTGTTTGTCGACATCATCAGAGTACGAGCTTCTAGCTGTGCCTCTAGTGTTAGAGGTACGTGAACCGCCATTTGGTCACCATCGAAGTCCGCGTTGTATGCCGCACACACAAGTGGGTGTAGCTGAATCGCTTTACCTTCGATCAGTACTGGTTCGAATGCCTGAATACCAAGACGGTGAAGTGTCGGTGCACGGTTCAATAGTACTGGGTGTTCACGGATTACTTCGTCTAGGATATCCCAAACAACCGCTTCTTCACGCTCTACCATCTTCTTAGCCGCTTTGATTGTCGTCGCTAGGCCACGAGTCTCAAGCTTGCTGTAGATGAATGGTTTGAACAGCTCAAGTGCCATCTTCTTCGGAAGACCACACTGGTGCAGACGAAGGTATGGACCTACTGTGATTACAGAACGGCCAGAGTAGTCTACACGTTTACCTAGAAGGTTCTGACGGAAACGACCTTGTTTACCCTTGATCATATCAGCAAGAGATTTCAAAGGACGCTTGTTCGAACCTGTGATCGCACGACCACGACGACCGTTATCCAGTAGCGCATCAACAGACTCTTGCAGCATACGTTTTTCGTTACGTACGATGATGTCCGGAGCAGCTAGCTCTAGAAGACGCTTCAAACGGTTGTTACGGTTGATCACACGACGGTATAGGTCGTTCAGATCTGAAGTCGCAAAGCGACCGCCATCTAGTGGTACTAGAGGACGTAGATCTGGCGGAAGAACTGGAAGTACAGTTAGGATCATCCACTCAGGGTTGTTGCCTGAAGAGATAAACGCTTCAACCAGTTTCAAACGCTTAGTCAGTTTCTTACGCTTAGTTTCAGAGTTAGTGGTATCTAGCTCTTCGCGCATCTGCTCAACTTCAGCGTGCAGATCCATTGAACCTAGTAGGTCCTTGATCGCTTCTGCACCCATTTTCGCAGTGAACTCGTCACCCCACTCTTCTAGACGATCCAGATACTCTTCTTCAGTCAGCATCTGAGATTTTTCTAGATCCGTCATACCAGGTTCAGTAACTACGTACATTTCGAAGTAAAGAACACGCTCGATATCACGTAGAGGGATATCCATCAGTAGACCGATACGAGACGGTAGCGATTTTAGGAACCAGATGTGAGCAACTGGAGAAGCCAGTTCGATGTGGCCCATACGGTCACGACGAACTTTAGTCTGAGTAACTTCTACACCACATTTCTCACAGATCACACCACGGTGCTTCAGGCGCTTGTATTTACCACAAAGACACTCGTAGTCTTTTACTGGGCCAAAGATACGCGCACAGAATAGACCATCGCGTTCAGGTTTGAACGTACGATAGTTGATCGTTTCAGGTTTTTTAACTTCACCAAAAGACCATGAACGAATCATGTCTGGTGAAGACAGACCGATTTTGATTGCATCAAATTCTTCGGTCTTATGCTGTGCTTTCAGAAAGTTTAATAAGTCTTTCACAATCAGCTCCTGTAAGGAGTTAAAAGCAGCCAGCCGTGTGAAACTGGCTGCTTTCTACCAAATAACCCGGACGGATTACTGTTCGTCTTCTAGCTCGATGTTGATACCTAGCGAGCGGATCTCTTTCAACAGTACGTTGAACGATTCAGGCATGCCAGGTTCCATCGCGTGGTTACCATCTACGATGTTTTTGTACATCTTAGTACGGCCGTTAACGTCATCCGACTTAACCGTTAGCATTTCTTGTAGCGTGTAAGCAGCACCGTATGCTTCTAGTGCCCATACTTCCATCTCACCGAAACGCTGACCACCGAACTGAGCTTTACCACCTAGTGGTTGCTGAGTTACCAGACTGTACGAACCAGTAGAACGTGCGTGCATCTTGTCATCTACAAGGTGGTTCAGTTTCAGCATGTACATGTAACCTACGGTTACAGGACGCTCAAACGCATCACCTGTGCGACCATCAAACAGAGTTAGCTGACCAGACTCTGGCAGATCGCCAAGTTTTAGTAGCTCTTTGATTGATGCTTCAGACGCACCGTCAAATACTGGAGTCGCAATCGGTAAGCCACCACGTAGGTTGCCAATCAGAGTACGAACTTCTTCATCAGACAGAGAAGCGATGTCTACTTTCTGGCGAGTTTCGCCTAGATCGTAAACTTTTTGCAGGAATTCGCGGAATTTCGCTAGTTCTTGCTGCTCTTTAACCATCTGGTTGATCTTGTCACCAATACCTTTCGCTGCCAGACCTAAGTGTACTTCTAGGATCTGACCGATGTTCATACGCGAAGGTACACCCAGTGGGTTTAGTACGATATCAACAGGCTGGCCTTTTTCATCGTATGGCATGTCTTCAACAGGGTTGATCTTAGAGATTACACCCTTGTTACCGTGACGACCGGCCATCTTATCACCAGGCTGGATACGACGTTTCACCGCTAGGTAAACTTTAACGATCTTCAGTACGCCAGGTGCTAGGTCATCACCTTGAGTGATCTTACGACGCTTGGTTTCAAACTTCTTATCGAAGTCTGCTTTTAGCTCGTCGTACTGCTCTGCAAGTTGCTCAAGCTGAGTTTGCAGTGCATCGTCTTCAAGAGTCAGTTCTAACCACTTCTTACGATCAGTTGTATCTAGCTTCGCTTCAGAGTAACCACCTGATAGAAGAACCGCTTTAACACGGTTTAGAAGACCACCTTCCAGAATCTGGAATTCTTCCGTTAGGTCTTTCTTCGCTTCTTTCAGCTGCATCTGTTCAATTTCAAGCGCACGCTTGTCTTTCTCTACGCCATCGCGAGTGAAAACTTGAACGTCGATGATGGTACCTGAAACAGAGTTTGGTACACGTAGTGATGTATCTTTAACGTCAGATGCTTTTTCACCGAAGATTGCACGTAGTAGCTTCTCTTCAGGCGTTAGCTGAGTTTCGCCTTTTGGCGTTACTTTACCAACTAGGATGTCGCCACCCTTCACTTCCGCACCGATGTAAACGATACCTGACTCGTCTAGTTTAGACAGAGCAGATTCACCTACGTTTGGAATATCCGCTGTGATTTCTTCCGAACCCAGCTTGGTATCACGCGCCACACAAGTCAGTTCTTGAATGTGGATAGTCGTGAAGCGGTCTTCTTGAACTACGCGCTCAGATACTAAGATCGAGTCTTCGAAGTTGTAGCCGTTCCAAGGCATGAACGCGATACGCATGTTCTGACCAAGTGCAAGTTCACCTAGGTCTGTTGAAGGACCATCAGCAAGCACATCACCACGTAGTACTGGTTCGCCAGGCATCACACATGGACGCTGGTTGATACAAGTGTTTTGGTTAGAACGAGTGTATTTGGTTAGGTTGTAGATATCGATACCCGCTTCGCCAGGAATCAACTCTTCTTCATTAACCTTCACCACGATACGAGATGCGTCAACTGACTGGATAATACCGCCGCGTTTAGCAACCGACGTTACACCAGAGTCAACCGCTACGTTACGCTCAATACCTGTACCTACAAGTGGTTTCTCTGCTTTCAGAGTAGGAACCGCCTGACGTTGCATGTTCGCACCCATTAGAGCGCGGTTAGCATCATCGTGTTCTAGGAACGGGATTAGAGATGCTGCGATAGATACTACTTGGTTAGTTGCAACGTCCATGTAATCAACATGTTCGCGTGGGTGCAGACCAGATTCGCCTTTTTGACGAGCAGTGATAAGCTCATCGGCGAAAGTACCATCTTCGTTCAGCTTCGCGTTCGCCTGAGCGATAACGAATTGACCTTCTTCGATCGCTGATAGGTAATCCACTTCGTCTGTCACAACACCATCAACAACACGACGGTATGGCGTCTCTAGGAAACCGTACTCGTTACAACGTGCAAATGCTGATAGAGAGTTGATCAGACCGATGTTCGGACCTTCAGGCGTTTCGATCGGACATAGGCGGCCGTAGTGAGTTACGTGTACGTCTCGAACTTCGAAACCAGCACGCTCACGAGTAAGACCACCAGGACCCAATGCATAAATACGACGCTTGTGCGTAACTTCTGATAGCGGGTTGTTTTGGTCCATAAACTGAGACAGCTGAGAAGAGCCAAAGAACTCTTTTACTGCCGCAGAAATTGGCTTCGCATTGATCAAGTCTTGTGGCATCACTGCGTCAAGATCGCCTAGGCTCAGACGTTCTTTCACTGCACGTTCAACACGTACTAGACCAACACGGAATTGGTTTTCAGCCATTTCGCCAACAGAACGGATACGGCGGTTACCTAGGTGGTCGATATCGTCCACTTCGCCTTTACCGTTACGGATAGCGATCAGCTTCTTCATCACTTCGATGATATCAGTTTCATCAAGTGTGCCTTGCTCTTCTGCGTCATCACGGCCAATAGAGCTGTTGAACTTCATGCGGCCAACAGTCGATAGGTCATAACGCTCTTCAGAGAAGAACAAGCTTTCGAATAGAGCTTCAGCAGCTTCTTTCGTTGGTGGCTCACCAGGGCGCATCATGCGGTAGATTTCTACCAGTGCAGAAATACGATCAACAGAGCTGTCGATGCGTAGTGTTTCTGACATGAATGGGCCATGGTCTAAATCGTTTGTAAACAGGACTTCTAGCTGCTTGTGGCCAGCTTGAGATAGCTTAGCCAATGCTTCAAGGCTGATTTCCTGGTTCGCTGCAACGATGATCTCGCCAGTCGCTTCATTGATGTAATCTTTTGACGACACTTTGCCTACGATGTACTCAACTGGTACTTCGATCTGATCAACGCCTTCTTTTTCAAGCTGACGGATGTGGCGTGCCGTAACACGACGACCTTTCTCTACATAGACAGTGCCGTTTGCTTCGATATCAAACGTTGCCGTTTCACCACGTAGGCGATCTGGTACCAACTCCATCATTAGCGTCTGGTCTTTCACTTCGAAATTCACTTTTTCGAAGAAAGTATCCAAGATCTCTTCAGTGCTCTTACCTAGTGCACGAAGAATGATGGTTGATGGTAGCTTACGACGACGGTCGATACGTACGTACAGGTTGTCCTTAGGATCAAACTCAAAATCAAGCCATGAACCACGGTAAGGAATGATACGCGCGTTGTACAGAACTTTACCAGAAGAGTGAGTCTTACCTTTGTCGCTGTCGAAGAACACACCTGGGCTTCGATGTAGCTGAGATACGATAACCCTCTCGGTACCGTTAATCACAAAGGTACCATTGTCTGTCATGAGTGGAATTTCACCCATGTAGACTTCTTGTTCTTTAATGTCTTTTACAGTGCCTGCAGGCGCGTCTTTATCAAAAATAACTAGGCGTAGCTTTACGCGAAGTGGTTTTGAATAAGTTACACCACGGATTTGACATTCTTTAACATCAAAAACTGGCTCACCAAGACGGTAGCTAACGTATTGCAGCTCAGAATTACCATTGTAGCTCTGAATAGGGAATACAGAACGGAAAGCAGCCTCAAGACCGTACTGTCCTTCAGGATCCTGTTCGATAAATTTATCGAACGAATCGAGCTGGATCGATAGCAGGTATGGAATGTCCAAAACTTGTGGACGAGTACCAAAGTCCTTACGGATGCGCTTTTTCTCGGTATAAGAGTAAACCATGGGGTTCCTCAGCTCGCTGATAAGTGACCCAAACTGTCCGCCCGCTCCTAGTTTCTTAAGGGGGGTAAGGGACAGAGACTAATATAACTGTTTACTGTAGTGACATTTCATTGCGAATGAATGAAATGTTTTTTGCTTGGATAAAGGCGCTTAAACAGCAGGAAAATTCGCCTATACCCTACAGCGCAAAAAGGCCGGTGGTTAAAAAACCACCAGCCATTAGCCGTTAGGCTAGGAGACTAAGTAATAATTACTTGATCTCAACAGTTGCACCAGCTTCTTCTAGCTCTTTCTTAAGAGCTTCAGCTTCAGCTTTCTCAACGCCTTCTTTCAGTGCTGCTGGAGCGCCGTCAACTAGAGCTTTAGCTTCTTTCAGGCCAAGACCAGTTGCGCCACGTACTGCTTTGATTACAGCAACTTTGTTAGCACCAGCAGAAGCTAGGATAACGTTGAATTCAGTTTGCTCTTCAACAGCTGCACCAGCTGCTGCGCCACCTGCAACTACAGCAGCAGCTGCAGTAACACCGAATTTTTCTTCCATTGCAGAGATTAGTTCAACAACTTGTGTTACAGACATTTCTGCGATAGCGTCTAGGATTTGCTCGTTAGTAATAGACATAACAATTCTCTTTTAAGTCAACAATAAGTTTATTAAGCAACCAGTAAAAAGCAATGCGAATTACGCAGCTTCTTTTTGATCGCGGATAGCAGCGATAGTACGAACCAGCTTGCCTGCAGAAGCTTCTTTCAGACACATCATTAGACGTGCGATTGCTTCGTCGTAAGTTGGTAGCGTTGCTAGAACTTCAGCGTCAGTTAGCGCGCCTTCAAATGCAGCAGCTTTGATCTCGAATTTTTTGTTCTCTTTAGCGAAGTCTTTGAAAAGACGCGCTGCAGCACCTGGGTGCTCGTTAGAGAACGCGATTAGAGAAGGACCAGTGAAAGTGTCAGTTAGACACTCATACTGAGTACCTTCAACCGCACGGCGTGCTAGTGTGTTACGAACAACTTTCATGTAAACACCCGCTTCACGAGCTTGTTTACGTAGAGTAGTCATCGCATCAACAGATACGCCACGAGAGTCAGCTACAACTGCAGAAAGTGCACCAGCGGCAGCTTCGTTGACTTCAGCAACAATTGCTTTTTTGTCTTGAAGATTTAAAGCCATCTTGGATTAACTCCTGGTTGTTGTTACACCACTCACTATTATCACAACAGTGAGAGCTATTGAGGTGCTTTTCCCAGAAGAAAGGTAACTATTTACATAGAGCTTTCTGTCAGTTCGGGCACCATCTACGTAGGAAAATTAAGTCAGTTCGAAAACTGGCACCTACGGTCTTGGACGGAGACTGGGTCTTAATTCATAGAGTAACAAAGTACTCAAAGAACCAAAGTTCAGCCCCAACCACAAATATTAGGCGCAAAATTATACATAATTTTTGCGCCTAAGCAAATAGATTATGCTTGAGTGCTCAGGGTACCCTGATCAACAGCAACACCAGCACCCATCGTAGTAGAGATGCTTACTTTCTTCAGGTAAGAACCCTTAGCTGAAGATGGCTTAGCTTTCTTAAGAGCAACTAGAAGTGCTTCTAGGTTCTCTTTGATTTGCTCAGCAGAGAAGTCTACTTTACCGATAGTAGTGTGGATGATACCGTTTTTGTCGTTACGGTAACGAACCTGACCAGCTTTAGCGTTCTTAACCGCTTCAGCAACGTTAGGAGTTACAGTACCAACTTTAGGGTTTGGCATTAGACCGCGAGGACCTAGGATAGTACCTAGTTGACCTACAACGCGCATTGCATCCGGAGAAGCAACAACTACGTCGAAGTTCATTTCGCCTTTCTTAACTTGCTCAGCTAGATCTTCCATACCAACAAGGTCTGCGCCAGCTGCTTTCGCTGCTTCAGCGTTTGCACCTTGTGCAAATACTGCAACGCGAACGTCACGGCCAGTACCGTGTGGCAGTACAGTTGCACCACGTACGTTTTGGTCAGATTTACGAGCATCGATGCCTAGGTTTACAGCAACATCAACAGACTCAACAAACTTAGCAGTCGCTAGTTCTTTAAGAAGAGCAACAGCTTCGTTGATTTCGTATTCACGAGTTACATCAACTTTTTCGCGGATAACGCGCATGCGCTTAGTTAGTTTTGCCATGATATTAACCCTCTACCACTAGGCCCATTGAACGAGCAGTACCTGCGATAGAACGCTTCATCGCTTCGATGTCAGCACCAGTCATATCAGCAGCTTTAGCTTCTGCGATTTCTTGGATTTGAGCGTCAGTTACAGTACCCACTTTTTCAGTGTTTGGACGACCTGAACCAGACTTAACGCCAGCCGCTTTCTTCAGTAGAACTGCAGCAGGTGAAGTCTTAGTTACGAACGTGAAAGAACGGTCGCTGTATACAGTGATAACAACAGGAACAGGAAGACCTTTTTCCATTGATTCTGTTTTCGCGTTGAACGCTTTACAGAATTCCATGATGTTAACACCACGTTGACCTAGTGCTGGACCAACCGGTGGACTTGGGTTTGCCATACCAGCAGCAACTTGCAGCTTGATATAAGCTTCAACTTTCTTAGCCATGATAATACCTAATTCTTGGGTTCAAACGCTAATCTCTGATCAGCTCCCCGTTATCAACAAAACTTTTTGCTCAATAGAAGCAAAAAGGCGCGAAATTATAGTCATAATTCGCGCCTAGTACAAGCCCAATTAAGGTGCTTTTTTAATCAAGTTTTTCAACCTGACCAAATTCAAGCTCTACCGGTGTCGCTCGACCAAAGATCGATACAGACACTTTCAGGCGGCTCTTCTCATAATCCACTTCTTCAACCGTGCCGTTAAAGTCCGCAAATGGACCTTCGTTGACACGAACCACTTCACCCACTTCGTACATAGTACGTGGACGAGGTGCTTCACTTGCTTTCTCTAGGCGATTAAGAATCGCATCCGCTTCTTTATCAGAAATCGGAGCTGGACGGTCAGAAGTACCACCAATGAAGCCCATGACACGCGGCACACTGCGAACGAGGTGCCATGATTCATCATTCATAATCATTTGAACAAGGACGTAACCAGGGAAGAACTTACGCTCAGACTTACGGCGTTGACCTGCACGCATTTCTACGACTTCTTCAGTCGGCACTAGAACTTCACCAAAATACTCTTCCATACCGTGCATTTTGATATGCTCACGAAGAGACTGAGCGACACGGCCTTCAAATCCAGAGAAGGCTTGAACCACATACCAGCGTTTTTTAGGAGCTTCACTCATGAATTAAAACCCTCTATACCCCAGTTGCGAAAGCAATTAGACGAACCATGATGCCGTCAATGCCCCACAGAACCAGAGCCATTACAATACTTACAGCCAAAACGATCAACGTTGTTTGCATAGTTTCTTGGCGAGTAGGCCAAACGACTTTGCGCACTTCCATACGTGATTCTTTGGCAAACACAATCGCTTCTTTACCTTTTGTTGTTGTTGCAGCCACACCAAGCGCAGCAGCAATAAGTACAACAACACCTGCAGCGCGAATCACCACAGAAAGTTCACCATACAGGTAATTACCCACAACAGCGGCAGCAAGCAGAACAAAAGTGGTTACCCACTTAAAGGTATCTGCTGCATTAGAGCTATCAGGAGTTTCAGCATTATTTGCTTTCATAAAACCAACCTGTCACAAGTCTTAATATAGACGACAATAACCCCGCTGTTGCAGGGCAAACTCCATATCGCTGCACACAGTTAGCGACAGCGTATTTATTCTGATTAAGCATCACTTCTCAATCAATTCTTCTTCACTCAAGATAACCCTGCACAATAAAGCAGCAAAAATTATATTGAGCGTAGAAAAAGGGCATCAAATGATGCCCTTTTTACTAGCTGTTCGTCAAATCTTATTCAAAGATTTTAGCAACAACACCAGCACCAACAGTACGGCCACCTTCACGGATCGCGAAACGTAGACCTTCGTCCATCGCGATTGGAGAGATTAGCTCAACAACCATTTGGATGTTGTCACCAGGCATTACCATTTCTACGCCTTCTGGTAGAGAGATATCACCAGTTACGTCAGTTGTACGGAAGTAGAACTGTGGACGGTAGCCTTTGAAGAATGGAGTGTGACGACCACCTTCATCTTTAGAAAGTACGTATACTTCTGATTCGAACTTAGTGTGTGGAGTGATTGAACCTGGCTTAGCAAGTACTTGGCCACGTTCTACTTCATCACGCTTAGTACCACGTAGTAGCGCACCAACGTTCTCACCCGCACGACCTTCGTCTAGAAGCTTACGGAACATCTCAACACCAGTACATGTAGTAGTTGTAGTATCTTTGATACCTACGATTGCTACTTCATCACCAACTTTCAGAATACCACGCTCGATACGGCCAGTTACTACTGTACCACGACCTTGGATTGAGAATACGTCTTCGATTGGCATTAGGAATGGTAGATCGATTGCACGCTCTGGCTCTGGGATGTAAGTATCTAGAGCTTCAGCTAGTTCGATGATTTTCGCTTCCCACTGCTCTTCGCCGTTTAGTGCGCCTAGTGCAGAACCTTGGATAACTGGTAGGTCATCACCTGGGAAATCGTATTCAGATAGAAGTTCACGAACTTCCATTTCTACTAGCTCTAGAAGCTCTTCATCATCAACCATGTCACATTTGTTCATGAATACGATGATGTAAGGGATACCAACCTGACGGCCTAGTAGGATGTGCTCACGAGTTTGTGGCATTGGGCCATCTGTCGCAGCAACAACTAGGATACCACCGTCCATCTGTGCAGCACCAGTGATCATGTTTTTAACATAGTCAGCGTGTCCAGGACAGTCTACGTGTGCGTAGTGGCGAGCTGGAGTGTCGTACTCTACGTGAGAAGTAGAGATTGTGATACCACGCTCACGCTCTTCTGGAGCGTTGTCGATTGATGCGAAGTCACGAGCAGCACCGCCGTAAACTTTTGCAAGAGTAGTACAGATAGCTGCAGTTAGAGTTGTTTTACCGTGGTCAACGTGGCCGATAGTACCAACGTTTACGTGCGGTTTTACACGTTCAAATTTTTCTTTAGACATGAATAGTCCCTCTAGGTACGGATTTAGGTGGCCCGAATTGACCACGCAACCAAAAAAGATAATTGGTAAATCTTATATCAAAAGGAAATAACTTTGAGAGCTGGTGCTGATAGGCAGACTCGAACTGCCGACCTCATCCTTACCAAGGATGCGCTCTACCACCTGAGCTATATCAGCACTCAAATTGTGAGTGGAGCGGGCAGCGGGAATCGAACCCGCATCATCAGCTTGGAAGGCTGAGGTAATAGCCATTATACGATGCCCGCAACACGTAACTCTGAGAGCTATTTCCTAAAGAATATGGTGGAGGGGGACGGATTCGAACCATCGAAGGCGGAGCCGGCAGATTTACAGTCTGCTCCCTTTGGCCACTCGGGAACCCCTCCAAATTTTTCAACCATTCTCACTACAATCACTATTAAGTGGGAGAGAATGGTGCCGACTACCGGAATCGAACTGGTGACCTACTGATTACAAGTCAGTTGCTCTACCTACTGAGCTAAGTCGGCATAAGTGGAGCGCATTCTAGTGAATCATTTCTTTGCTTGCAATAGCTTTTTTACAAAAAAATCTGATTTTTTGATAAAACAGAATCACCTGACGCAAAATCACACAATTCTCTCTTTTTTCAATGAGGATTCACTATTGTCATTTGCTTTCTGTTACTCATGATGTATTTTGCATTCTCTTTCACGATTCACATGGAAAGGAAGCGTTCATATGAGCCCATTTTTGTCATTTAGTCGCGCAACTTGGTCTGAATTACGTAATTCAGTGCCAATGACGTTGTCTGAAGAAGACTTAAAGGCATTGCAAGGGATCAATGAAAATCTCACCATGCAAGAAGCGGTGGAAGTGTATCTCCCTCTTTCTCGCTTATTGAATCTTTATGTGCAGGCGAGGCAGAGCCGCAATTCGGTGCTTCATCAGTTTTTGGATAATGATGAACACGCTCCTCCTTTCGTCATCGGTATCGCAGGCAGTGTGGCTGTAGGTAAGAGCACCACTGCTCGGGTCTTATGTGCTCTACTTTCTCGCTGGGAAAACCATCCCAAAGTCGAACTGGTCACCACTGATGGTTTTCTCTATCCAAAAAAGGAGCTGGATCAACGCGGCATCATGCATAAGAAAGGCTTTCCAGAATCTTATGATATGAAGAAGCTGGTGCAGTTTGTCTCCGATGTCAAAGCAGGTAAACCGGAGCTTGAGGTTCCTGTTTACTCGCATATTACTTACGACATTACGGAGGAAGTAAAGAAAGTGGATCGCCCCGATGTTTTGATCATCGAAGGGCTGAATGTACTGCAAAGTGGTATGGACTACCCACATGATCCTCATCGTGTTTTTGTTTCTGATTTCCTCGATTTCTCAATTTACGTTGATGCTGAAAGCAATACGATAGAACAATGGTATGTGGAGCGCTTTCTCAAGTTCCGTAAAGGCGCGTTTACTCAACCTGGCTCGTACTTTAGTCACTATACTCAACTTAGCGAGCAACAAGCCATCGAGAAAGCACAACAGATTTGGCGAGACATTAATGGCATTAATCTAACGGAAAACATTTTGCCAACCAAAGAGCGCGCTCATCTGATTCTGCGTAAGGGCCAAAATCACTTGGTCGAAGAGATTCTGCTACGTAAATAGAAACAACGACTCAGCATACCATTCAATTTCGTCTACTGATCGTTAGCTCGCAAAGAGATTTCACCACCAACAAATGTTTGAATCCCTTCCACGGTTTTTAGAATAACGCCGCCTTGGCTGTCAATGCCTTGAACTTCGCCATGAATTTCTCTGGGACCTATCAATAACTTAACTTGGCGACCTTTAAAGTTATCCAATCGATTCCAACGCTCGATGAAACCGTTTAAGCCGCATAGTTCATACTCAGAAAGGGCTTCTCGCCATTTCGCCATTAACGCTAAAGCCAGTTCTGTTCGATCTAGTCTCGCTCCAGATTCAATCTGGCTGAGCGCTGTCCACGGTTGATCAATAGAATGGCAATCTGCCTGCATTTGCATGTTTAGACCCATTCCAATCACCAAGTGAGCAGCGCCTCCTGCTTGACCAGTCATCTCGACCAAAATTCCCGCCAATTTCTTATCTTGGTAGTAAACATCATTAGGCCACTTCAATTTCACACCTTGAACGCCTAATGATTCCAACGCTTCAACCGCAGCAATCCCCACAACAAGGCTCAACCCCATCGCTGCTGCCATTCCAGCGTCCAGACGCCAGTACATCGACATATACAGGTTGGAGCCAAAAGGAGAAAACCACTGCCGCCCTCGTCGGCCTCGCCCTTGTGATTGATACTCAGCCAAACAAACATGGCCTGTTTGAAGGTTTTCAATACGTTCCAGTAGATACTGATTGGTTGAGTCAATCACGGGGATCAGTTCAACACTATTTGCATTTTGCTCAACCAGCTGATGCTCATCAAGCAGCGTCATAGGCTGAGCCAGTTGATAGCCTCGCCCTTGAATTCGATAAACATCAACTCCCCAATCCTGCAATGCGTTAATGTGCTTTGAGATCGCCGCTCGAGAAATACCAAGTTCATGACCCAACGTCTCTCCAGAATGAAACTGTCCATCGGCTAAGCGTTTTAATAAATGCAGTTTAACAACGTGCTCTTTTCTCATGACTCTACTCTTAGCTCACTTAAACAGGTCTCACCGACAGCACCGATAAAGCGAACTTCATGTTCAAGTGCAATCTGATATTTATCCCAAACCGCATCGCAAATAAGGCTGGCCAACTGGATGATATCTTGCGCGGTACATGACTGCGCATTAGTCAACACTAACGCTTGCTTCGGGTGAACTTGAGCACCACCAACTTGCACACCTTTAAAATCGCACTGGTCAATCAACCATCCAGCAGCTACTTTCATCTGTTCACCAGCAGGATACGCAACGATGTGAGGAAACTGAGCTTTTAGCTGCTGCCAATGGGCTTTATCGATAATGGGGTTTTTAAAAAAGCTGCCAGCGTTGCCGACCTGCTTTGGATCTGGCAATTTCTCTCTACGAACTTCACACACTTTGTGAAAGATACTGATTGGTGAAAGTTCATGCTCTGCAATGTCCTGCAACGGGCCGTAACTGTTATTCGCTTGCCACGTTTTAGGCAATTTTAACCCCACCGCAATCACTACGCATTGATTATAAAGGGCGTGCTTAAATACTGAGTCACGATAGCCAAATTGACACTCTTCAGCACTGAGGCGACGTTGAGAAAAATCGTCCAGCATCAAAATATCCACGTACTGGCACACATCTTTAAATTCAACCCCATAAGCACCAATATTCTGAATCGGTGCCGAGCCTGCACAACCAGGAATCAAGGCAAGGTTCTCTAAACCACCAATCCCTTGTTGAACAGACCATTCCACCAAGTTGGGCCAATCCTCTCCCCCCTGAGCATGGATATAGTAAAACGATTCGTCCTCACTTAACGTTTTACCAGAAAGACGATTCACCACCACGACACCGGAAAAAGGCTGGGTAAAGAGCACATTGCTACCACTACCAATAATGAGCTTGGGCAACTCAAAGAAATCTGGGTTGTCGTAAATTTCGATGAGCTCATCCACACTACCCGCTTCAACCAGATAATGGCTACATTGCTCAATGGCGAAAGTATGGTACGGCTTTAAAGAGATATTTTGCTTAATTTGCATAGCATCAACGTATTAACTTAAACTTTGCCCATTCTACAACACTTATCCTGCAGGCACAGTGCCATGACACATGCAATTCACTTTGAACTACTGGATCCCATCAAAGTTCCTATCATCAAAAAACTCTATAAGGTCCATTATCCGGGCACGAAGGTAAAAAAAGATGAGAACATTGTCGTCGCAATGCAAGATAAGCAGACCATTGGCGTTGTACGCTTTCGTCGGGTTGAAGAACATCAACTGATGACTGGTATGCTGGTCATACCCAGCCAACGAGAAAAAGGGATCGCACATTG
Organism: Vibrio vulnificus NBRC 15645 = ATCC 27562; assembly: GCF_002224265.1. NCBI lineage: Bacteria > Pseudomonadati > Pseudomonadota > Gammaproteobacteria > Vibrionales > Vibrionaceae > Vibrio > Vibrio vulnificus. The sequence goes on along the minus strand of NZ_CP012881.1, from coordinate 1,664,298 downwards.
CTTGCTCAAATACTGTGCGGAAAGACTCCTTGACGAAAAGGTCTTTTGCTTTGCTTATCGACACCTCGAACCTTTTTATGCGCAACATTCGTTCGTGACGATTTCGTCCGAGCAGTTGCCTAACTCTCTGAAACAAAAGTTTATACGCTATTCAGAAAGTGGCAAAGATCTCGTTCCTATGCAATATCAGGCACAAATCCGCTAAGAATTCGCGCTTTTCTGGTATTGGATTTAATAAATTTGGTAGAATCGGCAGCTTGCAATACTGCACATAACGAAGGTAATACACCCCATATGATGGCTAGCAGGAATCCTTTTGCACAGCTACCCAGCATTGCTGTGGATGCTGATGCTCTGGAAGTTCTTCATACAGCGAAAGACTTCAGGACTCGCTTGATAGATGCGATCGCAAAAGCGACCTCTCGTATCTGCCTAGTGGCTTTGTATCTCGAAGATGATGAGGCCGGGCGAGAAATACTGACAGCGCTATACGAAGCTAAGCAACGCAATCCGGGTTTAGATATCAGCGTATGCGTTGATTGGCACCGAGCACAACGTGGCTTGATTGGTGCAGAAAAATCTGAAGGTAATGCTGCGCTTTACAAAGCGTTTGCGAACAAATATCAACACAAAATTCCTGTTTACGGCATTCCAGTTCGCGGTAGGGAAGTCTTTGGTGTACTCCATCTAAAAGGCTTCATTGTCGACGACACGGTGATTTACAGCGGAGCGAGCCTCAACAACGTCTACCTTCAGTACAGTGAGCGTTATCGCTTTGATCGATACCACGTGATTCATAATGAATCCCTTGCCGACACTATGTTCAGTTTCGTCCAGAACGAAATGATCGCGCACCCTGCCGTGAATGATTTGGCAAAAGAAGAACGCCCTGAAACCAAAGAAATTAAGACCGCAATTCGTCAATTTCGCTCAGCGTTAGCTCGCGCCAAGTATCGCTTTGAATCTCACGAGGCTGCCGAACATCAATTTTCCATCACCCCGATGGTCGGTTTAGGAAAGAGTCGGAACTTCCTCAATCAAAACATCGCTAAGCTGATTGATGCGGCTCAAAGTGAAATATTCATTTGTACGCCTTACTTCAACTTTCCTAAAGATATCGCAAAGGGCGTGAAACGTGCGTTAAAACGTGGCGTAAAGGTGACGATTGTTGTAGGCGATAAGACCGCTAACGACTTTTACATCGCACCAGACAAAGAATTCAAAACGATTGGTGGTTTACCCTATTTATATGAGCTGAACCTACGCAAGTTTGCTAAAGCTTATGAAGCTCAAATAGCAGCAAGAAACCTTTCTATTCGGCTCTGGAAAGATGGCGATAACAGCTTCCACCTTAAAGGCATTTGGGTTGATAAACGCTACATGCTGCTGACAGGAAACAATCTCAATCCTAGAGCTTGGGCGTTAGATCTCGAAAACGGTTTGTTGATTAGAGATGACTTTGCGCAACTAACAGAACAGTTTGATTCTGAGGTCGACAACATTCTCCAGCACACTCAGTTAATTTGTACATACAAACAACTTGAGAAAGTCGAAGAATATCCGGCAGTGGTTCAGAAGTTAGTCCGCAAAATCACTCGCATTAAAGCCGATGGCGTACTAAAGAGAATTCTCTAGTATTGACGGCACATTAAAACATCACTTAAGCCCAACGACGTGTTGGGCTTTTTTATATGTGTAACTCTCCCGAATGACGGCAAGCTCCTGTGGTGTTTAATAGCCATCTAGCGAGGATAATACCAACCTAACTCTAATTGAGGCTGTTACTTCTTTGTAATAAATGACGCTATGGACAGTCTCAATAACCTTGATTTAAAAAAACTTGCTAGCCAACAAAAATCTATTCAAATGAAGATGCGATTGCTCGCATTGGCCCATTTTAAAGATGGTCACTCTCGAACCCAAATGGCTAAGTTCCTTAAGGTAAGCAGAGCCAGTGTGAATCAATGGGTACAAACATTCCTTGAAGAAGGGCTTGAAGGGCTACAAGAGAAACCAAGAACGGGTTGGCCAGCAAAACACGACAACTCGACTTTGGACTGAGCGTAGCTCAAGACCAAGAGTGGTAAAAAAGCAGCAGTTTGAATATGCGTATTTGTTTGGCTCAGTATGTCCCGCTAGAGGTATTGACGAGGCAATGGTCGTTCCTTAGGTTAACAAGAACATTATGGTTGAGCATCTGAAACAGCTCTCCGCGGTGACCGAAAAAGGTCGTCACGCAGTGGTCATTATGGATGGCGCAGGTTGGCATACCAATGACATTGCTGAGCCATTTGATAATGTCAGTATCATCAAGCTCCCACCCTATTCACCAGAGCTAAACCCGATAGAACAAGTGTAGAGTGGGTTAAGACAACACTATCTCGCCAATCCATCTTTTGCGGATTACGAAGACATTGTCTCCAAAGCATGTAGGGCTTGGAAGAGTTTTTTGGAATGTTCGGCCAGAGTCAGACAGATGTGCTCGAGAAGATGGATAGACCTGACAGTTAATTTTCCAGATTGGTATGACATGAGCAAGATGCATTCCCTTGAAAGAAAAATTCATCACGCTGAAAACGACAAAACCCAGTCCGAAGACTGGGTTTCTAAATAAGTGGCGGAGCGGACGGGACTCGAACCCGCGACCCCCGGCGTGACAGGCCGGTATTCTAACCAACTGAACTACCGCTCCGCACTGGTTAGACCTAAGTCTAAATTAAAAGCCTGGCGATGTTCTACTCTCACATGGGGAAACCCCACACTACCATCGACGCTATTTCGTTTCACTTCTGAGTTCGGAATGGGTTCAGGTGGGTCCAAAACGCTATGGTCGCCAAGCAAATTCTTAAAATTCGGAAAGCTGTCTGCGTTCTCTACACATTCAATTCGTTCTTGCTTTGAGTCCATCAAAACCCTTTGGGTGTTGTATGGTTAAGCCTCACGGGCAATTAGTACAGGTTAGCTCAACGCCTCACAGCGCTTACACACCCTGCCTATCAACGTTCTAGTCTCGAACAACCCTTTAGGATACTTAAAGTATCAGGGAAGACTCATCTCAGGGCTCGCTTCCCGCTTAGATGCTTTCAGCGGTTATCGATTCCGAACTTAGCTACCGGGCAATGCGTCTGGCGACACAACCCGAACACCAGAGGTTCGTCCACTCCGGTCCTCTCGTACTAGGAGCAGCCCCCTTCAATCTTCCAACGCCCACGGCAGATAGGGACCGAACTGTCTCACGACGTTCTAAACCCAGCTCGCGTACCACTTTAAATGGCGAACAGCCATACCCTTGGGACCGACTTCAGCCCCAGGATGTGATGAGCCGACATCGAGGTGCCAAACACCGCCGTCGATATGAACTCTTGGGCGGTATCAGCCTGTTATCCCCGGAGTACCTTTTATCCGTTGAGCGATGGCCCTTCCATTCAGAACCACCGGATCACTATGACCTGCTTTCGCACCTGCTCGAACCGTCATTCTCGCAGTTAAGCGGGCTTATGCCATTGCACTAACCTCACGATGTCCAACCGTGATTAGCCCACCTTCGTGCTCCTCCGTTACTCTTTGGGAGGAGACCGCCCCAGTCAAACTACCCACCAGGCACTGTCCGCAACCCCGATTAGGGGCCAACGTTAGAACATCAAACATACAAGGGTGGTATTTCAAGGACGGCTCCAACGCAACTGGCGTCACGTCTTCAAAGCCTCCCACCTATCCTACACATGTAGGTTCAATGTTCAGTGCCAAGCTGTAGTAAAGGTTCACGGGGTCTTTCCGTCTAGCCGCGGGTACACTGCATCTTCACAGCGATTTCAATTTCACTGAGTCTCGGGTGGAGACAGCGTGGCCATCATTACGCCATTCGTGCAGGTCGGAACTTACCCGACAAGGAATTTCGCTACCTTAGGACCGTTATAGTTACGGCCGCCGTTTACCGGGGCTTCGATCAAGAGCTTCGCTTACGCTAACCCCATCAATTAACCTTCCGGCACCGGGCAGGCGTCACACCGTATACGTCATCTTACGATTTTGCACAGTGCTGTGTTTTTAATAAACAGTTGCAGCCACCTGGTATCTGCGACTCTCGTCAGCTCCATCCGCAAGGGACTTCACCATCAAGAGCGTACCTTCTCCCGAAGTTACGGTACCATTTTGCCTAGTTCCTTCACCCGAGTTCTCTCAAGCGCCTTGGTATTCTCTACCCGACCACCTGTGTCGGTTTGGGTACGATTCCTTACAATCTGAAGCTTAGAGGCTTTTCCTGGAAGCATGGCATCAATGACTTCACTACCGTAGTAGCTCGACGTCGTGTCTCAGCCTTAAGAGTGTCCGGATTTACCTAAACACTCAGCCTACGCACTTGAACCTGGACAACCGTCGCCAGGCCCACCTAGCCTTCTCCGTCCCCCCATCGCAATTGTAAGAAGTACGGGAATATTAACCCGTTTCCCATCGACTACGCTTTTCAGCCTCGCCTTAGGGGTCGACTTACCCTGCCCCGATTAACGTTGGACAGGAACCCTTGGTCTTCCGGCGGGGAGGTTTTTCACCCCCCTTGTCGTTACTCATGTCAGCATTCGCACTTCTGATACCTCCAGCATGCTTTACAACACACCTTCAACGGCTTACAGAACGCTCCCCTACCCAATGTTCATAGAACATTGCCGCAGCTTCGGTTTACAACTTAGCCCCGTTACATCTTCCGCGCAGGCCGACTCGACTAGTGAGCTATTACGCTTTCTTTAAATGATGGCTGCTTCTAAGCCAACATCCTAGCTGTCTAAGCCTTCCCACATCGTTTCCCACTTAGCTGTAATTTGGGACCTTAGCTGGCGGTCTGGGTTGTTTCCCTCTCCACGACGGACGTTAGCACCCGCCGTGTGTCTCCCGGATAGTACTTACTGGTATTCGGAGTTTGCAAAGGGTTGGTAAGTCGGGATGACCCCCTAGCCTTAACAGTGCTCTACCCCCAGTAGTATTCGTCCGAGGCGCTACCTAAATAGCTTTCGGGGAGAACCAGCTATCTCCGAGTTTGATTGGCCTTTCACCCCTAGCCACAAGTCATCCGCTAATTTTTCAACATTAGTCGGTTCGGTCCTCCAGTTGATGTTACTCAACCTTCAACCTGCCCATGGCTAGATCACTCGGTTTCGGGTCTATATCCAGAGACTATGGCGCCCAGTTAAGACTCGGTTTCCCTACGGCTCCCCTAGATGGTTAACCTTGCCACTGAATATAAGTCGCTGACCCATTATACAAAAGGTACGCAGTCACACCACGAAGGTGCTCCTACTGCTTGTACGTACACGGTTTCAGGTTCTATTTCACTCCCCTCACAGGGTTCTTTTCGCCTTTCCCTCACGGTACTGGTTCACTATCGGTCAGTCAGGAGTATTTAGCCTTGGAGGATGGTCCCCCCATATTCAGACAGGATAACACGTGTCCCGCCCTACTCGATTTCACTGAACATGCATCGTCAACTACGGGACTATCACCCTGTATCGTCGGACTTTCCAGACCGTTCGTCTAACACATGTAAAGCTTAAGGGCTAATCCAATTTCGCTCGCCGCTACTTTCGGAATCTCGGTTGATTTCTTTTCCTCGGGGTACTTAGATGTTTCAGTTCTCCCGGTTCGCTTCATTGAGCTATGTATTCACTCAATGATACTGGCTTATGCCAGTGGGTTTCCCCATTCGGAAATCGTAGACTCAAGTGGCTGTTACTGCCTCATCTACGCTTATCGCAAGTTACTACGTCCTTCATCGCCTCTGACTGCCAAGGCATCCACCGTGTACGCTTAGTCACTTAACCATACAACCCCAAAGGGTCTTTGTTAAACAACCAAAGTTGCTATCTCATTATTTGAATGAGCGAGATAGCGTTGATTTTGCCGGACTCAATTTCGAATAGTCACTAAAAGTGACATTCCCAAGAACACTTGAATGTGTTTGTTGGTGTTTGTCTTAAAGACAAACATTGAGAACTTTACAAACAACAATAAATTGTTGTTTTGTCAGCTTTCCAAATTGTTAAAGAGCAGATTTTCTAATGAAAACCATTTTTAAAGATTCTTAAGGAAAAACCCTTAAAGATGGTGGAGCTATGCGGGATCGAACCGCAGACCTCCTGCGTGCAAGGCAGGCGCTCTCCCAGCTGAGCTATAACCCATCGTTGAGTGGTGGGTCTGAGTGGACTCGAACCACCGACCTTACGCTTATCAGGCGTACGCTCTAACCACCTGAGCTACAGACCCACTAGATGCTCTAATCTAAACCGTATCAATCTGTGTGAACACTCATCGCAATAATCATCGTATAAGGAGGTGATCCAGCGCCAGGTTCCCCTAGCGCTACCTTGTTACGACTTCACCCCAGTCATGAACCACAAAGTGGTGAGCGTCCTCCCGAAGGTTAAACTACCCACTTCTTTTGCAGCCCACTCCCATGGTGTGACGGGCGGTGTGTACAAGGCCCGGGAACGTATTCACCGTGGCATTCTGATCCACGATTACTAGCGATTCCGACTTCATGGAGTCGAGTTGCAGACTCCAATCCGGACTACGACGCACTTTTTGGGATTCGCTCACTTTCGCAAGTTGGCCGCCCTCTGTATGCGCCATTGTAGCACGTGTGTAGCCCTACTCGTAAGGGCCATGATGACTTGACGTCGTCCCCACCTTCCTCCGGTTTATCACCGGCAGTCTCCCTGGAGTTCCCGACATTACTCGCTGGCAAACAAGGATAAGGGTTGCGCTCGTTGCGGGACTTAACCCAACATTTCACAACACGAGCTGACGACAGCCATGCAGCACCTGTCTCAGAGTTCCCGAAGGCACTCCAGCGTCTCCGCTAGATTCTCTGGATGTCAAGAGTAGGTAAGGTTCTTCGCGTTGCATCGAATTAAACCACATGCTCCACCGCTTGTGCGGGCCCCCGTCAATTCATTTGAGTTTTAATCTTGCGACCGTACTCCCCAGGCGGTCTACTTAACGCGTTAGCTCCGAAAGCCACGGCTCAAGGCCACAACCTCCAAGTAGACATCGTTTACAGCGTGGACTACCAGGGTATCTAATCCTGTTTGCTCCCCACGCTTTCGCATCTGAGTGTCAGTATCTGTCCAGGGGCCGCCTTCGCCACCGGTATTCCTTCAGATCTCTACGCATTTCACCGCTACACCTGAAATTCTACCCCCCTCTACAGTACTCTAGTCTGCCAGTTTCAAATGCAGTTCCGAGGTTGAGCCCCGGGCTTTCACATCTGACTTAACAAACCACCTGCATGCGCTTTACGCCCAGTAATTCCGATTAACGCTCGCACCCTCCGTATTACCGCGGCTGCTGGCACGGAGTTAGCCGGTGCTTCTTCTGTCGCTAACGTCAAATGATAGTGCTATTAACACTACCACCTTCCTCACGACTGAAAGTGCTTTACAACCCGAAGGCCTTCTTCACACACGCGGCATGGCTGCATCAGGCTTGCGCCCATTGTGCAATATTCCCCACTGCTGCCTCCCGTAGGAGTCTGGACCGTGTCTCAGTTCCAGTGTGGCTGATCATCCTCTCAGACCAGCTAGGGATCGTCGCCTTGGTGAGCCCTTACCTCACCAACTAGCTAATCCCACCTGGGCATATCCTGACGCGAGAGGCCCGAAGGTCCCCCTCTTTGAGCCGAAGCTATCATGCGGTATTAGCCATCGTTTCCAATGGTTATCCCCCACATCAGGGCAATTTCCCAGGCATTACTCACCCGTCCGCCGCTCGCCACCCGAGAAACAAGTTTCTCTGTGCTGCCGCTCGACTTGCATGTGTTAGGCCTGCCGCCAGCGTTCAATCTGAGCCATGATCAAACTCTTCAATTAAAAGTTTTTTGAAGCTTTCGCTTCGGCTCAATGAATACTGAATAAATTGACTGTGCCGATACTTAGTATCGTTTTGGTCACTCAGTTCATTGATAAATCTTTTGGATTATCATCAACGAGTGCCCACACAGATTGATAGGTTTATATTGTTAAAGAGCTTTGCTTTCAGCGCCTTAGCACTTAAGCGAGGTGCGTATAATACGCGATTGACTCTGTAAGTCAACATAAAACTCTAAGCTTTTTGCTTAAAACTTTATGGTGACTCGTCTAATTAAAGACAAGTCGAATTAAAAGCCTGGCGATGTTCTACTCTCACATGGGGAAACCCCACACTACCATCGACGCTATTTCGTTTCACTTCTGAGTTCGGAATGGGTTCAGGTGGGTCCAAAACGCTATGGTCGCCAAGCAAATTCTTCAATTCTAAAATCTGCGAAATTCGGAAAGCTGTTTGCGTTCTCTACACATTCAATTCGTTCTTGCTTTGAGTCCATCAAAACCCTTTGGGTGTTGTATGGTTAAGCCTCACGGGCAATTAGTACAGGTTAGCTCAACGCCTCACAGCGCTTACACACCCTGCCTATCAACGTTCTAGTCTCGAACAACCCTTCAGGATACTTAAAGTATCAGGGAAGACTCATCTCAGGGCTCGCTTCCCGCTTAGATGCTTTCAGCGGTTATCGATTCCGAACTTAGCTACCGGGCAATGCGTCTGGCGACACAACCCGAACACCAGAGGTTCGTCCACTCCGGTCCTCTCGTACTAGGAGCAGCCCCCTTCAATCTTCCAACGCCCACGGCAGATAGGGACCGAACTGTCTCACGACGTTCTAAACCCAGCTCGCGTACCACTTTAAATGGCGAACAGCCATACCCTTGGGACCGACTTCAGCCCCAGGATGTGATGAGCCGACATCGAGGTGCCAAACACCGCCGTCGATATGAACTCTTGGGCGGTATCAGCCTGTTATCCCCGGAGTACCTTTTATCCGTTGAGCGATGGCCCTTCCATTCAGAACCACCGGATCACTATGACCTGCTTTCGCACCTGCTCGAACCGTCATTCTCGCAGTTAAGCGGGCTTATGCCATTGCACTAACCTCACGATGTCCAACCGTGATTAGCCCACCTTCGTGCTCCTCCGTTACTCTTTGGGAGGAGACCGCCCCAGTCAAACTACCCACCAGGCACTGTCCGCAACCCCGATTAGGGGCCAACGTTAGAACATCAAACATACAAGGGTGGTATTTCAAGGACGGCTCCAACGCAACTGGCGTCACGTCTTCAAAGCCTCCCACCTATCCTACACATGTAGGTTCAATGTTCAGTGCCAAGCTGTAGTAAAGGTTCACGGGGTCTTTCCGTCTAGCCGCGGGTACACTGCATCTTCACAGCGATTTCAATTTCACTGAGTCTCGGGTGGAGACAGCGTGGCCATCATTACGCCATTCGTGCAGGTCGGAACTTACCCGACAAGGAATTTCGCTACCTTAGGACCGTTATAGTTACGGCCGCCGTTTACCGGGGCTTCGATCAAGAGCTTCGCTTCGCTAACCCCATCAATTAACCTTCCGGCACCGGGCAGGCGTCACACCGTATACGTCATCTTACGATTTTGCACAGTGCTGTGTTTTTAATAAACAGTTGCAGCCACCTGGTATCTGCGACTCTCGTCAGCTCCATCCGCAAGGGACTTCACCATCAAGAGCGTACCTTCTCCCGAAGTTACGGTACCATTTTGCCTAGTTCCTTCACCCGAGTTCTCTCAAGCGCCTTGGTATTCTCTACCCGACCACCTGTGTCGGTTTGGGGTACGATTCCTTACAATCTGAAGCTTAGAGGCTTTTCCTGGAAGCATGGCATCAATGACTTCACTACCGTAGTAGCTCGACGTCGTGTCTCAGCCTTAAGAGTATCCGGATTTACCTAAACACTCAGCCTACGCACTTGAACCTGGACAACCGTCGCCAGGCCCACCTAGCCTTCTCCGTCCCCCCATCGCAATTGTAAGAAGTACGGGAATATTAACCCGTTTCCCATCGACTACGCTTTTCAGCCTCGCCTTAGGGGTCGACTTACCCTGCCCCGATTAACGTTGGACAGGAACCCTTGGTCTTCCGGCGGGGAGGTTTTTCACCCCCCTTGTCGTTACTCATGTCAGCATTCGCACTTCTGATACCTCCAGCATGCTTTACAACACACCTTCAACGGCTTACAGAACGCTCCCCTACCCAATGTTCAAAGAACATTGCCGCAGCTTCGGTTTACAACTTAGCCCCGTTACATCTTCCGCGCAGGCCGACTCGACTAGTGAGCTATTACGCTTTCTTTAAATGATGGCTGCTTCTAAGCCAACATCCTAGCTGTCTAAGCCTTCCCACATCGTTTCCCACTTAGCTGTAATTTGGGACCTTAGCTGGCGGTCTGGGTTGTTTCCCTCTCCACGACGGACGTTAGCACCCGCCGTGTGTCTCCCGGATAGTACTTACTGGTATTCGGAGTTTGCAAAGGGTTGGTAAGTCGGGATGACCCCCTAGCCTTAACAGTGCTCTACCCCCAGTAGTATTCGTCCGAGGCGCTACCTAAATAGCTTTCGGGGAGAACCAGCTATCTCCGAGTTTGATTGGCCTTTCACCCCTAGCCACAAGTCATCCGCTAATTTTTCAACATTAGTCGGTTCGGTCCTCCAGTTGATGTTACTCAACCTTCAACCTGCCCATGGCTAGATCACTCGGTTTCGGGTCTATATCCAGAGACTATGGCGCCCAGTTAAGACTCGGTTTCCCTACGGCTCCCCTAGATGGTTAACCTTGCCACTGAATATAAGTCGCTGACCCATTATACAAAAGGTACGCAGTCACACCACGAAGGTGCTCCTACTGCTTGTACGTACACGGTTTCAGGTTCTATTTCACTCCCCTCACAGGGGTTCTTTTCGCCTTTCCCTCACGGTACTGGTTCACTATCGGTCAGTCAGGAGTATTTAGCCTTGGAGGATGGTCCCCCCATATTCAGACAGGATAACACGTGTCCCGCCCTACTCGATTTCACTGAACATGCATCGTCAACTACGGGACTATCACCCTGTATCGTCGGACTTTCCAGACCGTTCGTCTAACACATGTAAAGCTTAAGGGCTAATCCAATTTCGCTCGCCGCTACTTTCGGAATCTCGGTTGATTTCTTTTCCTCGGGGTACTTAGATGTTTCAGTTCTCCCGGTTCGCTTCATTGAGCTATGTATTCACTCAATGATACTGGCTTATGCCAGTGGGTTTCCCCATTCGGAAATCGTAGACTCAAGTGGCTGTTACTGCCTCATCTACGCTTATCGCAAGTTACTACGTCCTTCATCGCCTCTGACTGCCAAGGCATCCACCGTGTACGCTTAGTCACTTAACCATACAACCCCAAAGGGTCTTTGTTAAACAACCAAAGTTGCTATCTCATTATTTGAATGAGCGAGATAGCGTTGATTTTGCCGGACTCAATTTCGAATAGTCACTTAACAGTGACATTCCCAAGAACACTTGAATGTGTTTGTTGGTGTTTGTCATAAAGACAAACATTGAGAACTTTACAAACAACAATAAATTGTTGTTTTGTCAGCTTTCCAAATTGTTAAAGAGCAAGATTTTCTAATGAAAACCATTTTTAAAGATTCTTAAGGAAAAACCCTTAAAGATGGTGGGCGATACCGGGTTCGAACCAGTGACCCCCTGCTTGTAAGGCAGGTGCTCTCCCAACTGAGCTAATCGCCCACATTATTTGTTTTCCCGTGGAAGGAAATGGTGGGTCGTGCAGGATTCGAACCTGCGACCAATTGATTAAAAGTCAACTGCTCTACCAACTGAGCTAACGACCCATGGTATCCCGTAGGGGAGTCGAACCCCTGTTACCGCCGTGAAAGGGCGGTGTCCTAGGCCTCTAGACGAACGGGACACTAAGATACTCTAAACTTTCTAAACCATATCAATCTGTGTGAACACTCATCGCAATAATCATCGTATAAGGAGGTGATCCAGCGCCAGGTTCCCCTAGCGCTACCTTGTTACGACTTCACCCCAGTCATGAACCACAAAGTGGTGAGCGTCCTCCGAAGGTTAAACTACCCACTTCTTTTGCAGCCCACTCCCATGGTGTGACGGGCGGTGTGTACAAGGCCCGGGAACGTATTCACCGTGGCATTCTGATCCACGATTACTAGCGATTCCGACTTCATGGAGTCGAGTTGCAGACTCCAATCCGGACTACGACGCACTTTTTGGGATTCGCTCACTTTCGCAAGTTGGCCGCCCTCTGTATGCGCCATTGTAGCACGTGTGTAGCCCTACTCGTAAGGGCCATGATGACTTGACGTCGTCCCCACCTTCCTCCGGTTTATCACCGGCAGTCTCCCTGGAGTTCCCGACATTACTCGCTGGCAAACAAGGATAAGGGTTGCGCTCGTTGCGGGACTTAACCCAACATTTCACAACACGAGCTGACGACAGCCATGCAGCACCTGTCTCAGAGTTCCCGAAGGCACTCCAGCGTCTCCGCTAGATTCTCTGGATGTCAAGAGTAGGTAAGGTTCTTCGCGTTGCATCGAATTAAACCACATGCTCCACCGCTTGTGCGGGCCCCCGTCAATTCATTTGAGTTTTAATCTTGCGACCGTACTCCCCAGGCGGTCTACTTAACGCGTTAGCTCCGAAAGCCACGGCTCAAGGCCACAACCTCCAAGTAGACATCGTTTACAGCGTGGACTACCAGGGTATCTAATCCTGTTTGCTCCCCACGCTTTCGCATCTGAGTGTCAGTATCTGTCCAGGGGGCCGCCTTCGCCACCGGTATTCCTTCAGATCTCTACGCATTTCACCGCTACACCTGAAATTCTACCCCCCTCTACAGTACTCTAGTCTGCCAGTTTCAAATGCAGTTCCGAGGTTGAGCCCCGGGCTTTCACATCTGACTTAACAAACCACCTGCATGCGCTTTACGCCCAGTAATTCCGATTAACGCTCGCACCCTCCGTATTACCGCGGCTGCTGGCACGGAGTTAGCCGGTGCTTCTTCTGTCGCTAACGTCAAATGATAGTGCTATTAACACTACCACCTTCCTCACGACTGAAAGTGCTTTACAACCCGAAGGCCTTCTTCACACACGCGGCATGGCTGCATCAGGCTTGCGCCCATTGTGCAATATTCCCCACTGCTGCCTCCCGTAGGAGTCTGGACCGTGTCTCAGTTCCAGTGTGGCTGATCATCCTCTCAGACCAGCTAGGGATCGTCGCCTTGGTGAGCCCTTACCTCACCAACTAGCTAATCCCACCTGGGCATATCCTGACGCGAGAGGCCCGAAGGTCCCCCTCTTTGAGCCGAAGCTATCATGCGGTATTAGCCATCGTTTCCAATGGTTATCCCCCACATCAGGGCAATTTCCCAGGCATTACTCACCCGTCCGCCGCTCGCCACCCGAGAAACAAGTTTCTCTGTGCTGCCGCTCGACTTGCATGTGTTAGGCCTGCCGCCAGCGTTCAATCTGAGCCATGATCAAACTCTTCAATTAAAAGTTTTTTGAAGCTTTCGCTTCAGCTCAATGAATACTGAATAAATTGACTGTGCCGATACTTAGTATCGTTTTGGTCACTCAGTTCATTGATAAATCTTTTGGATTATCATCAACGAGTGCCCACACAGATTGATAGGTTTAAATTTTTAAAGAGCTTCTAACTTTCTTAGTAGCTTTGCCACCGTCTCGTTAGGGGTGCGTATATTACAACGCTTTATTTGAGAGTCAAGCGTTTTTTCAAACTTTCTTTTATCTCCTTCCTGACTTACTTTGTGATGTTTGTCTCACTCCGTGTCAGTGAGGCGGCATTATAAGGAGTTCTTTCCAGTGCGCAATACTTTTTTTTGAATTTAATTTCGTTCGGTCAACAAAGCATCAAATTGGTCTTTTTTGCATATATTTTCAGCACATTTGACCCTCATCACACCATTACGTTGGAAAAAGACTAAGCATAAACTTAAGATTTGTGTGTCTATTTTGTTAATAGGCATTCATTTTTGTCTGTACCCTAATGTAGTAATCCAATATGACGTTTAAAAAAATTATTGCGAGTGCCGCTCTGGCCATTTTGGGTGGTTTCATTTTCTCGCAGCTCGATATTTCTCCAGCCATCAGTTTTGTTATTGGTGTTGTACTTACAACTTTGCTTATCTCTTTTTTTCCACACACGCCAACGCTTACTGTTACTAATAGTGATAGTGACTCTTCGCTTCCAACCAAAACACTTTATGTGGGCAACCTTCCCTATAAAGCGAACGAAACTCATGTTCGCGAACTGTTTGCACAACACGGCCAAGTTTATGGTGTACGTTTGATGAAAGATAAGCGTACGGGTAAAAGAAGAGGCTTTGGGTTTGTGGTGATGGCCAGTGGGGATGCTGAAAATGCTATCAATGCACTTAATGAAAAGGAGTATGCGCAACGTACGTTGAAAGTTCGCATTGCAAATGAAATGAAACACTCTATAGAGGATAAAGTTCTATAGCGTTAAAACCCATCGTTTGTAGTGACCCATTCAGCGCAGCTTCATCCCAAGGCTGCGCTGTGCTAAAGATGCGCCACGGTGTCTTGGTACTTTGTGGTGATAATTGATGGAGGAGGCTCTGCACGCGACGAGCAATCGCTTCTCCAGAATCAACCAAAATGATCTCATCACCCAGTACTTGCTGTATTTCTTCTTTTAGCAGTGGAAAATGGGTACATCCTAGTACCGCCACGTCCACTTTGTGTTTCATCGGTTTGAGTATCATTGCCAGCTCTTGCTGATCTACTTGACGCCCTCTTAGTTTCTCTTCGGCGATGTCCACCAAGCGAGTCGAACCAAGTAACTCGACTTCTTTCTCATGCGCGAAATCACGAATGAGATCGTGTGTGTATTGACGAGTCACCGTTGCTGGCGTTGCAATTAAACCCACCGCTCTATTCGCCAAAAGAGAAGCTGGTTTGATCGCAGGCACAACACCAACAACGGGAATAGGCAACTTCGCTCTTAAGGTGGGGAGCACAATGGTACTGGCGGTGTTGCAGGCAATAACAACAAGGTCTATCGCAAATTGCTGTGTCATTTTGACCACCAGCGCTTCCACTCTAGCCAGTAAGGTTTCTTGCGATAGTTCCCCATAGGGATAGGCTTGGTTATCAAACAAATAGTAGTAGTTCACTTCAGGCAGTCGTTTGTTGATTTCCTGAAAAACCGACAACCCGCCAACACCGGAATCAAAAATCAATACATTCGGCTGATTTGAACTTTCCACTCTGATAAACCTACTTAGAATAAAACGACCAAATCATACTCTCTCATGCTGATTTAGCAACGTTGCGTTATACCTTTGATAGGTAAATCGTCCATCGGTTTCTTGTACCGTCAACTGCAAACGTATTTCTCCCGCAAAACCCGGCGCTTTAACCACAAGGGTATGGAACTCCCCATCCTCGCCACAAGGGTCAACATCAGCCGGAAGCGACGCCAACAGCTCATGATTATACCAGCGCCCACACCAATCAGGCTTGAGTGTATTTCCATCCGTCGTAACGAGTATGGTTTTAATCCCTCGAGCAATAATTTCGTGGGCCAGATCGAGACTCGACTCCCCTAACAGCGGAAAAACACACTCCCATCCAGCAGGCTCAATATAGCTACGTCGGTAATCGGCAATACCGTTGCAAAACATATCACCAAAGGCGACGGCATCAAGCTCGATTGAAGAGGCTTGCAGTGCACGAACTATTGTTTGTTGATACACCTCGTTTGACGGAAAAACTTGGGGCAAAGCAATTTTAATCAGCGGCAAGTTGAGCAGTCGAGCCTGCATCTCAACCACTGCTAATGGGGTTGCCTGAAAAGGGACCTCATTATCTACGTATGTCGTATAAAGACCGACGACTTGATAGTCAGGGTTTTCCATTAACCTTAGTAAGGTCAACGTGGAATCTTTGCCACTTGACCAACTGATAACAACCTTCTTTTTCATCACGCCCTCTGAAAAATAAAACCGCCCGAAGGCGGCTTTGAACATTAGAAACGGTAATTGACCGTTGCAAACCAATTTCGGCCTTCACCTACGTAGTATTTGCCACCCGAGCTATGTGCGGTTTGATACTCTTTGTCGAACAGGTTGCCGACTCTGGCACCTAGCGTTAATGCTTCTGTGATCTTGTAGTTAGCACTTATATCCAACAGGGTATACGCATCCATCGTTTTGCCCGTGCTGTCTTTGCGATCACCCACGTAATTCGCAACGGCAGAAAGCCCAAAGCGATCCGCCGAATAGGTCGACACCCAACTGAAGTTTTCGCGCGCTCTGCGGATCAAAAGGCTATCGTCTGACTTATCTCGAGGATCTTTCCATTCTGCAGAAACACGATGTTCAATCACACCTGTCTCGAACAATGCTTCAATTTCAATGCCTTCAATTTTCGCATTATCAATATTCGAAGGGGTCCAAGCCCCTCCAGGCCCAGTAGGAGCCCAATCGATCATATCTTCAATTTCGTTTCTGTATGCTGAAACATCAATTTGCACAAAAGGCAAATAGCTGCGAATTCCTACTTCTGACGACTTTGAGGTTTCTGGCTTCAAATTTGGATTACCTGAACCTGGCCAATATAGATCGTTAAATGTTGGAGCTTTAAAACCTGTGCCCGTTGAAGCTATAAACTCAACATAATCAGATGGAGCAATGCCTAAGCCTAGATTCCAAGTGTTGTGTTTACCAAATGCGCTATCATCGTCAGAGCGAATACTTGCTTCAGCAGTAACGATGTTCTTAGAGAAATGAGCCGTAACATATGCGGCTTTATTGTCTTTTTCCGTTTTGCTGTAATTTGTGGCATTCGCGCCGCCTTGGCGTGCATTCTCTTGATCATAATCCACGCCAGCCGCTAACGTGAGTGCAGGCACAACAACCCAATGGTTCAGCCACGAGACTGAATTTCGGCTGGAGAAAAGCGCGGTTTTAGCAACCATACCGCTGGCGACACCATCCCACGATTCATTATCACTACGTGACACCATCAACTGAGAAGAATAGTTGTCTTTATGGAAATTTAATGAACCAGCAATGCTATAAAAATCAGTATTACTCTCATTCTTCACACCTGAAAACTGGTTTGAGTATTCAACATCTGAACTCAGCTGATAACCATTAAACTGAACAGACCAAGCGTCGTTGATCTCATGACGAAGTGAGCCAAACAAAGTTTGAGATTGATAACCGTGACTGTCATCACTTGGTGCAACTTCATTGACTCGATAGCCATCACTTTTCTCATCTGAAAAGACAAAAGAAGCCTGAGTTGAATCATTTAACTCTCCTGAAGATCGCCATGCCAATGATGAATGGTCATCATTGCCATAACCCAAGTTCGCGTCATGCTTAGTTTGGCGGTTTGCTGGGATAGTCTTGATATGAATGACACCACCAATAGCATCTGAACCATAAATTGCCGCTCGAGGCCCACGCACCACTTCAATCTGTTCAATAGCGAAAGCTGGGATTAAGCCTAACTCAGCACCACCGGCTGTTGCTGAGTTAATTTTGACGCCATCAACGAGCACTAAAGTGTGTTTTGATGAAGTACCACGTAAAAAGAGGCTGCTGATTTGCCCTTTACCACCTTGACTATTTACCTCCACACCGGGAAGTGTTTTCAAGATATCAAGAGCAGTGGTCACGTTCAGTTGCTCGATTTCAGCCTTCGTCACCACGCTAATCGACGCTAAAACGGAAGATTCAACTTGCTCAAAGCGGTTGGCTGTCACGACAACAGTGTCATCGGTTTGCACTTCTTGAGCGTGTAAATAAGAGATAGGGGTAAACAGCGATGCCATGGCGATCGCTAAAAGAGACTTTTGCATTTTGTAATCCTAAATCGCGTAAATCCTACCGAGCATGAAGATAAGGCTTCCAGTGTTTGCTCAGTTGCTGGCAGGTATTCGGACTCAAGAGCTGTTAACCTACTTGCCTGACTTCCCACACGATTCCATCGTGCAGTGTCTGATTAAGCTTTCGTTCTCTATTACCGCTGCGCGTCAGTTCCGGATTCACACCGGATTCCCTATTCAGCCATCTATACTTCTAGATAGCACCAGCTTGAAGCGCATACTATTAAGCGATTGATTATTTGTCCAGTTAGAATTCGCATAAGCTATATTTTTACACAGCAGTCTTTATCAATTTCCCCTTGGCACTGGACAATGAACAGGGATTGAATAAAATCTGCGCTCTTTATCTCTAAAGCACCCGAAAGGTATTAATTCATGGCGACTCTTGATGTAAACCCACAACGCTATCAGCAACAGTTAGCAGAAAAAGTGCAACGCTTAACCAATATGTTCGCACCTTATCAAGCCCCTGAGCTGGAAGTGTTTGAGTCTCCAGATCAGCACTACCGCATGCGCGCTGAGTTCCGCGTTTGGCATGAAGGGGAAGAGATGTACTACATCATGTTCAACCAAGAGACGCGTGAAAAATACCGTGTTGACCAGTTTCCGGCAGCAAGCCGCTTGATCAACGATCTCATGCCTTTATTGATTGATGCGATGAAAGACAATGAATCGCTGCGTCGTAAACTGTTCCAAGTCGATTTCCTTTCCACTCTAAGCGGCGAGATTCTGGTGTCTCTGCTTTACCATCGCCAATTGGACGATGCGTGGATTGAAAATGCCAAAGCCTTAAAACAGCGCCTGAATGACGAAGGTTTTAACCTCAACTTGATTGGTCGCGCACGTAAAATGAAGATCGTCCTGGACCGTGATTACGTGGTCGAAAAGCTCGACGTCAACGGCAAGCCTTACATCTACCAGCAAGTGGAAAATAGCTTTACTCAACCGAACGGCAAAGTCGCGGAGAAAATGTTGGAGTGGGCGGTCGATTGCACCCAAGAAAGCCAAGGCGATTTATTGGAGCTCTACTGTGGTAACGGCAATTTCTCCCTTGCGCTGGCGCAAAACTTTGAGCGCGTTCTGGCCACAGAATTGGCAAAACCGTCGGTGGAATCGGCGCAATACAATATTGCTGCGAACAAGATTGAGAATGTGCAAATCATCCGCATGTCAGCGGAAGAGTTTACCGAAGCCATGGAAGGGAAACGTGAATTCCGTCGTCTGAAAGACAATGGTATCGATCTCAAGAGCTATAACTGCAATACCATTTTTGTCGATCCACCACGCTCAGGCATGGATATCGACACTTGTAAAATGGTGCAAGGTTATGAGCGTATCCTGTACATTTCTTGTAACCCAGAGACATTAAAAGAGAACTTGGACATTCTGAGCGAAACACACCACATCACTCGCTTTGCTCTGTTCGATCAGTTCCCATACACCCACCACATGGAAGCGGGTGTCATGCTAGAGCGTAAAGCCTAAGCAGTATCAAACAAAAACGAGCCGTGAATGGCTCGTTTTTTTCGCTCTAAAATCGTACTAATCGGCACTTGGGCGGCGAATGTATCCCAACTTACTGCCAATCCACGCCAACAGCAGTAACACCACCATGATCGCGAAGAAGTTCGAGCCCGCTTCAGGATGCTGAGCTTTAATAAAGGCCGAGTGACCAAACGCCCCGACAAAAAAGCACGCCAGCCCAACCAAAGGAATCTCTTCCGACACGGGATGATTGAGATACTCACGGTAGAGTGCCTGCACAGCCAGCACTAAGGCAATAATAGGGAAAATGGAGAAAGAGACTTCGCTCATTGTCAGCCAAGAAAGGATAGCATCGCCACACATTCCCGTGATCAACGCCAATACCAGAGTCTTCCTTTCCGAACTGCGATTCACGTTATTTTCAGTATCATTAGACATTATTCTATCTCACCTTTTAATCGGTTACGTTCACGTTCCTTGCGATACCAGTACGCACCTTTGGCGACCATTCGCAACTGCATAATCAGACGCTCGGCCAGCTCATCACGCTCGCGTCGGTCTAAGTCTAAAGCTTCTGCACCGGAACTAAAGACCAGAATCACCGACGCTTCAGCCTGCGCCAACGCTTCTTCTCGGTTCATCCCTGTGCTAATTAAATACTCAGTGAGCTCTGCCGCGAAGTGCTGCATTTCGCGGACCACAGCGGCACGAAATTCAGCCGAGGTTCCAGAGCGTTCTCTTAACAATAGGCGAAATACGTTGGGGCTACTTTCGATAAACTCCATAAAGGTTTCCACCGAAGTGCGGATCACGCTGCCTTCTTTGACGATGCGCTGACGTGCTTGGCGCATCAATTGACGTAACAGCAAACCACCTTCATCCACCATGGTTAAACCTAACTCATCCATATCTTTAAAATGGCGATAGAACGAGGTAGGCGCAATGCCCGCTTCTCTGGCTACTTCTCGCAAGCTGAGATTGGAAAAACTGCGATCAGCACTCAATTGGCTAAATGCCGCGTCAATCAAAGAACGACGCGTTTTCTCTTTCTGCTGTGCGCGAATACCCATTGATTTCATTATGATGTTTGCTCTTATCTTAAATTGGCTTCCGGCCGTTACTATAGCGCGAATCATTGCTAGCGATAAGCGATGATGCGCCTTGGCGAGCACGTTACTACTGGCCAAGGCGGTTATGCAATCTTTTGTGCTCAATTTATCGACATTCGCCATGCCATTGATTGGTTTTCGTGAAATGTGCGTGATCACTTCCACTCTCTGCCGTGCCTGCTGTTTACCTGCTGGTATAATCAGTTAAAATCTCGCTAAAGCAATGTTAAGCAAATATAACAAGGAATGAAATCATGGCGCATGCGAATCACTTCGATGTGATTGTTATCGGGAGCGGCCCTGGCGGTGAAGGGGCAGCAATGGGTTTAACCAAAGCTGGCCTGAAAGTCGCAGTGGTGGAAAAAGAGAGCAGCGTTGGCGGCGGTTGTACTCACTGGGGCACCATTCCATCCAAAGCACTGCGCCATGCGGTTAGCCGTATTATTGAATTCAACAGCAACCCTCTGTTTTGCAAAAACAACTCCAGTTTACACGCCACGTTCTCAACCATTCTCGGCCACGCGAAATCCGTTATCGACAAGCAGACTCGCTTGCGCCAAGGCTTTTATGACCGCAATCAGTGCCAATTGATTTTCGGCACTGCCCGCTTTACCGATGCGCACACCATTAGCGTGACGCAAAACGACGGCACTGAAGAAGTGTATACAGCGGATAAGTTTGTGATTGCCACTGGCTCTCGCCCTTATCAACCAGCCGATGTCGACTTTAATCATGAGCGAATCTACGACAGCGATTCCATTCTCAGTCTCAAACACGACCCTCGCCACATCATCATCTATGGCGCGGGGGTGATTGGTTGTGAATACGCATCCATCTTCCGTGGTTTGGGGGTTAAAACCGACCTCATCAACACACGCGATCGCTTGCTGGCATTTTTGGACAACGAAGTGTCCGATGCGCTTTCCTACCACTTCTGGAACAGCGGCGTCGTGATCCGTAATGATGAAACCTATGAACGCATTGAAGGCACCGAAGATGGTGTGATTGTTCATCTTCAGTCGGGCAAGAAAATGAAAGCCGATTGCTTGCTCTACGCCAATGGTCGCACCGGGAACACCGACAAATTGAACCTGCCCGCGGTTGGGCTTCAAGGTGACTCTCGCGGCCAGCTGAAAGTTGATGGCAATTACCAAACCGAAGTGGAACACGTTTACGCAGTGGGCGATGTGATTGGTTACCCAAGTCTTGCCAGCGCGGCGTATGACCAAGGGCGCTTTGTGGCGCAAGCCATTACTAAGGGCAAAGCCGATGGCTATCTGATTGATGACATCCCAACGGGGATTTACACCATTCCAGAAATCAGCTCGGTTGGTAAAACAGAACAAGAATTAACCGCAGCGAAAGTGCCCTATGAAGTTGGCCGCTCTTCGTTCAAACATCTGGCTCGCGCGCAGATTGCCGGCAAAGACATCGGCAGCTTGAAGATTCTCTTCCATCGTGAAACCAAAGAAATTCTTGGCATTCACTGCTTTGGGGAACGCGCAGCGGAAATCATTCACATCGGCCAAGCGATCATGGAGCAAAAAGGTGAAGCCAATACCATCGAGTATTTCGTCAATACCACCTTCAACTACCCCACCATGGCCGAAGCGTATCGCGTTGCCGCACTCAATGGACTAAATCGTCTGTTCTAGTGTGAACTCCCCCGCTCCCCAAACAAAAACAGCAGGAAATTCCTGCTGTTTTTTTACCATTTCATATGGACCACGACGGGAGTAAGACGATGTTTCAGCATGGGAATTTTACTTAGCCAACGTTGCCATGTTTTCCAACGTGCACAAAAACGATCGAAGGGAGAAAACACTTTGACCCATTGGGCCCAAGGGAGCCACTGCAATACTTGTTCTGCCGGCGCCGCCATGGCATGCGCATAACGATCCGAGCCCAATTTCTGCCCCAGGCTGCTGTCGGTTAAGTCCCCTGCCAATACCATGCATACCTGCGCAGACACAAAACGTCGTCCTAGCAATTGCACAAAGTTAGCAACCTGCGCCAATGGGCAATCGAGCAGCGCCAACTCACACACGATCAATACCGGTGTCTTGTCGTTGATCGCCAGTTGCTCTAAGCAAGAGAGGTCATCGACACTGCCATGCTGCTGCTGGTAGCGTTCATTCTTGTGGAACAATCGCTGACGCCAGAGCAAGTTTTCAGTAACATCCAACTCAACCCAATGGCATCGACCATTATCAAGACGATAAAAGCGCGTATCGAGACCAGCACCAACGTTAATAATCCACCCTTCTGGGTGCTGCTGTAAAAACTGCGAGACTTGTTGATCGCACTGCTGCGCTAAGGTCGCGTGTAACAGCTGCTTTTGCGCCACATCACCAGATAAACACTCAGGCGCAAGCTTGCAACTTAAACAGGCTTTCGCGGCAATCGGGTCATAGATTAAGCCTCCGTCAACCAAGCTTTCTCGGCTACGAAGCCACAACGGCTGCAACAATCTTGCTGGTACCGGATATCCCTTTTCCGATGACTGTTTGATTGAAGACATCACGAGACCTTTCTCATCGTTCCATAAAAGAACTTAATGATAATAAATCTCAATTGCAATTTCAATCCATGCGGTGCACCCTCACTGACGCCTTACTGAGAAACGATCGTCAAATGAGGCCGAGACAAAACAAATAAGCTCCGTAGAAACGGAGCTTATTGAGCATTGCTTTGCACATGATTGGGCGTATTACATCCAATCCGTATTGCGGATAATGCCTACAGCAATGCCTTCAATGGTCAACTGCTGGCTAGTGAGATCCACTTCGATAGGCGCAAACTCTTCATTTTCTGCATGGAGCAGCACGGTTGAACCTTTACGTTCCAAACGTTTTACCGTCACATCATCTTCAACGCGCGCGACCACAACTTGCCCATTGCGCACGTCTTGTGTTTTGTGCACAGCCAACAAGTCACCATCCATAATGCCAATGTCTTTCATACTTTCGCCATGAACGCGCAAAAGAAAATCGGCTTGAGGTCGGAACATGCTCGGATCCACTTGGTAGTGCATTTCCACATGCTCTTGCGCCAAGATAGGCTCCCCTGCCGCAACTCGGCCAATCAGAGGTAAACCCGGCTCATCATTTGCCGCTTCCTCTTCGAGCAGAATACGGATCCCACGAGAGGCTCCTGGGACAATTTCGATCACCTGCTTACGAGCAAGCGCTTTTAAATGTTCTTCTGCCGCATTGGCAGAGCGAAAGCCCAGCTCACGCGCAATTTCCGCACGAGTGGGTGGCATTCCAGTCACTTCGATCTTGCTTTTAATCAGATCGAAAACTTGTTGTTGGCGTGGCGTTAACGGCTTCATAGGTCACCTGTCTTTTTATACAGTTAACTGTGAGTATATCCAGTAATTGTACAAATGGAAACCCAATTGATTGTTTTTTAATTTCTTCTCTCTTTTTGCTGAACATTTGTGTTTAAAACGCCGCGCTTGACTCGCTCGGTTCAACGCAATTTAAGGAAATTCGTCTAATCCATACTCAATTAAGTTAAAAGGTTTGACCAGTTCTGGTATCCTTGCCGCTTAAAAATTATCGCTCAGATTTATTCCTATTACTGGAATCATTCAGTAACAGAAATAAGTTTGGGTATGTTTGAATTCTATTGAGGCTGTGAACCTATATGTCTTCAGGACAATCATTTTCACATTCATTACTGAAGCTACCGCTGTCGGCGTTGGTAAAAGGCACTGCAATTCCTTCTAATCCAATCGACGATCACCATATCGATATTAATAAGCCGATTGTTTATGCCCTGCCGTTTCGCTCGGCCGTGGACTTATTAACGCTCCAAAAACATGCACTCGAGTTAGGATTACCCGATCCACTTTCTCCGCTTGAGATTCATGGCAAATCACTCAAACGTTATGTGTTTATCGCCTCTCGACCAACCTTGGTTCAAAGCGATAACGATGTGCCAAGTGACTCCATCGCACTCTTTTCTGAACTGCTGACACTGCACGCGGAAGACAGCGAACTGGATGTTCAGGTGATCCCTGCCACTGTATTGTGGGGGCGTAAACCGGGTAAAGAGGGCAACAATAAGCCTTACCTACAAGCGATGAATGGCCTGCAAAAAGCCAAAGCGGTGATCACCGCCGGCCGTGATTGCCTTGTGCGCTTTAGTCCTGTGGTATCACTGCGTTACATGGCGCAATCACACGGCACCGATAGCTCGATTGCCCACAAGTTGGCGCGCGTAGCACGCATTCACTTCTCGCGTCAAAAACTGGCGGCTTCTGGCCCGGACTTGCCTTCACGCCAAGTTCTGTTCGCTCGTTTGATGAAATCGCCAGCCATTGAGCAAGCGATTGAGGAAGAAGCAAAAAGCAAAAACATCTCGATGGAGAAAGCGCGTAAAGAAGCGCAAGACATCATGGATGAGATTGCAGCAGACTTCTCCTACTCCTTGGTGAAACAAGGCGATCGCTTGCTGGGATGGCTTTGGAACAAGCTCTATCAGGGGCTTAACATCAACAACGCCGCGACGGTGCGTCGTCTAGCGCAAGATGGTCATGAGATTGTGTATGTGCCTTGCCATCGCAGCCACATGGACTACCTATTACTCTCTTACGTGCTTTATCACGAAGGGATGGTGCCGCCGCATATTGCCGCGGGCATAAACCTCAACTTCTTCCCTGCGGGTCCGATTTTCCGCCGCGGTGGGGCGTTCTTTATTCGTCGTAGCTTCAAAGGCAATCGTCTTTATTCGACCATTTTCCGCGAATATTTGGCAGAGCTCTTTGCCAAAGGTTACTCGGTAGAATACTTCTCAGAAGGTGGCCGCTCGCGCACGGGTCGTTTACTGCCAGCCAAAACTGGCATGTTGGCAATGACCATTCAAGCGATGCTGCGTGGGCTAAATCGCCCAGTCACCTTAGTGCCCGTTTACATTGGCTACGAGCACGTGATGGAAGTAGCAACCTACGCCAAAGAGTTGCGTGGTAAACGTAAAGAGAAAGAAAACGCGGGTCTTGTGCTGCGCACGCTGCGCAAACTGCGTAACTTTGGCTTGGGTTATGTCAACTTTGGTGAGCCTATTCCGCTCAACCAATACCTCAACGAGCATGCCCCTGAGTGGACCAAAGACATCGACCCAATGGGTGCAAGCCGACCTCAATGGATCAATCCAGTGGTGAACCAGTTGGCGAACAAGATGATGACGCACATTAACGACGCTGCGGCCGCGAACGCGTTGACCTTGTGTGCCACCGCATTACTTGCCTCACGTCAGCGTGCGCTTTCTAAAGATTCCCTGATTCATCAGATTGAGTGCTATTTACAGCTCTTGAAGAACGTACCGTACTCAAAGACTTATACTGTGCCTTCCGAAAGCGCGGAAACTCTGGTGGAACACGCGATTTCATTGGATAAGTTTGTCATCGAAACCGACACCATGGGCGACATCATTTCGCTCGATCGTAATCAGTCGATCTTGATGACCTACTACCGCAACAACATCATTCACTTGTTCGCGCTGCCATCGCTGATTGCACAGATGATCATTCGCCAGGAAAATCTAACCGTGAGCCAAATCCAGCAACAAGTGGCGGAGATTTACCCATTCCTGAAAGCGGAACTGTTCTTGAGCCACAAAGAAGAAGATCTCGATGAACTGGTTGTGAAAGTGCTAAATGAGTTGGTATCGCAGGATCTGATCAGCCTGAAAGATGATAAGGTTGCGAAAAATCAAGCGAATACCTTAACGCTTGTCTTGCTCGGTCGAACCATCTCTGAAACGCTTCAGCGCTACTCGATTGCCTTCAACCTGCTGGTCTCCAATCCTGAATTGGCGAAAGCGGATTTGGAACAAAAGAGCCAAGATATCGCTCAACGTTTGACTCGCTTACATGGCATCAATGCGCCGGAGTACTTCGACAAAGGTGTGTTCGCCTCTCTGTTTAGCACGTTAAAACAGCAAGGCTACCTTGATAGTGACGGCAACTGCGACAGCGAGAAAACCGCACAGTTTGCCACTTTGCTCTACGCCTTGCTCTACCCGGAAGTGAAGCTCACGATTGAAGAGAGTGTCTTCCAGCTCAAATCGGCGTAAGCCAGCATCGAATAAAACAAAGGCATCCAGTGGATGCCTTTGTTTTTCTTTTTCTGTGCAACGAGTGCTAAGTGAACTCAGCGCGGTTTACCAAAACGCGACAAATAACCCGAGCGCCAGCACCATCCCGACATAGTTATTATTGAGAAACGCTTGGAAACACAACTCTCGCTGACGATGACGGATCAAATGCTGCTGATATACAAACAGCGCACCAGCGGCCAGCACACTCCAATAAAAACTTTGCCCCAATTGGTAATGCAAGCCAAGCCAAACCAGCATCACTAGCGTTAGCAATTGCAACATGCCGATGATTAACTTGTCGTGACGGCCAAACAAAATCGCCGTCGATTTAACACCAATGTGGATGTCATCATCGCGATCGACCATCGCATATTGGGTATCGTACGCAATGGTCCACAACGCATTAATCGCAAACACAAACCACACCACCCAAGGCAACTCATTGGCCTGCGCGGCCCACGCCATCGGGATTGCCCAGCTAAACGCCAAGCCAAGAAACAATTGCGGCAGATGGGTATAGCGCTTCATAAAAGGGTAAATGAACGCCAACACGATACCGGCAAATGAGAGCTGGATGGTGAGTGGGTTCATGGTCAATACCAACAAAAACGAGCTGATCCCTAACAGCAAAAACAGAATGATCGCTTCTTTCGCCGTCACGCGACCTGAAGGCAGAGGTCGCTGCTGAGTGCGCTTAACATGACCATCCACTTTACGATCGGCAAAGTCATTGATCACGCAACCAGCACTGCGCATCAACACCACGCCCAACACAAAAACCAGCAAAACATGCCAATCGGGCGTCCCTTCCGCAGCAATGATCAACGCCCACAAGGTTGGCCAAAGCAACAGTAACGTGCCAATTGGTCGGTCCATCCTCATCAGTTGCCAATACGCCTTGGCCTTTTCTACTGACATTTACACACTCTCCCTGGAGTAAATCGGTGCATCAGGTAAAAACAGTTCTGCCACTAACATCGGTTTGTGGTTCATCCATAAACGAGAACGTCTGGCGAGTAAACGCCCTTGCGGCGTTTCAATCCAAGCCACTTGCAATGCATCACGTTCAACTTGCTCTGCACTAAACACGGTGAGACCCAAAGGAATATCACCCAGCGTGGCTAAGTCGTAGGGCTGATCAGCTAAGGTGGTTTCAGGGATCAACGTTCTTCCCAGCACCCACGGTGTTTGATCACCGGATAGCACCACCTCTCGGATCAAGCAAATCTCAGGGGATAATCCCTGAGTCTCTTGCATTGTTAATTGGCCTACACCACTTTTTTCATTGCGCATCAACTCAACGGTCAGATGTTGGCAATGACGCGCTAAACGGCGAGACAAGGAGCCTTGCTCCAGTAACCAGTGCTTAGCAAAGTCACTAGAAAAGTGAAAATCTTCAGGATTTTGCCATTTTGCTTCTGTTAACAAAGCAAGATAGAGCGAGTTTGGCTGATTCATACTAGTATTCAATTAGTAGCTTTTAGTCGCGTTGTGCGTACAATAAAGCGTCACTTTACGGTAATGAGCCACCGTAAAGATTGTAATAACTTATAGTGACATTTGGACCGCCTATTGTAACAAGACAAAAGCGTTTCGAGTATCGTGATCAGAAGAAAGAAAAGTCAGAAATATGTACAAACGTTATATAGCCCAAATAATTATCGCCTTCAGCTTGCTCTTTTCTTTACCTTTGCATGCGGAAGAAGAACAGACTGGCCCTCAACTTGCGTATTTCACCCTTGAGCCAGACCTCACCACCAACTTTTATACCAAAGGCAAGAAACTGGGTTACATCCAAGTGCGCATCGACATCATGGTCATGAGCAATGCGGATTTGGCGTTGGTCGAACACCATCAGCCGCTGATCAGAGACGCAGTAGTCGAATTGCTCGGTCAGCAAAGTGAAGACACGGTGAAATCACTGGCTGGGCGTGAAGATTTGCGTAAGCATTTGGTCGAAAAACTCAATGAGATCTTATTGCCAGAAACGGGCAAAACCGTCATTGCTGACCTGCTGTTTACCAAATACCTCTATCAGTAGCATGTTCAGCTCGGCTGATTCTGTTGACGTTATAAAGCAAAAAGCGGCCTAGGCCGCTTTTTGATGTTTTTGCTTGGTGGAATCGAGATAGGCCAGCCCCATCCCAGACAACAAACCCACGAGATGGGCAGTATTGGCAATCGCCATAAAAGGTTGAACGTAACCAAGAATGAGCCATACCAGCATAAAAGCGACCACGGGCCTAGGGACCGACAAGCCGAGATGAGGCACGCGATAACCTAAAATCCAAGCGTAACCGAGCAAGGCATAAACCACGCCAGATAAGCCACCAAAATTGGCCCCTTCAACCCAAAACTGACCAGCGCCAGAGAGTGCGGCCGAAATGACAAAGATTTGCAGTAGTTTACCGCTACCCAATCTCTGTTCAATGTCGCCACCAAACTGCCACCACCACAGTAAGTTAAACACAATGTGGGTCACAGAGAAGTGCAGCAGAGCGTGGCTCACCCAACGCCATAGTTGCCATTGTTGCGCGGCTTCCGCAGGAAAATGCATCGCACTTAAAAGCGGGCTTTCCCAGCCCAACATCATGAACACGTAAACCGCCACACAGGCGACCATCACCGCCATGGTGACAGGACCTGCTTTTGCTTTCACCATCGCCAGTAAACTGGGACTTCGGTAACTGAACTGAGTCTTGCGCGTTTCTGCCATGTCCCAAGATGCAGCGCTGTATTTACTGTCACCAGGATTCACCAAAAACTGTTTGAGCTCTGCTTCGGTTTCAACCCAATGCTGATCGTCCATCAGCCATAAGGCAAACTGCCCTTCACCCTCAGGCATCATTCGCAAATCAATTTGTCGAGACGCCATGTAGTCGATAAAAGCCTGCGCCATCCTTGGATTATTCAACACAATAAGACGCTGCATAGAGAAACCTCAGTTAGACGAAAAATCTGACCTCATTCTTCCACATCAAAGGCCGTTAGGCAAAAACCCTTCTCTTCTAACGGGATCAGCTTGCTTCAACGGGCAAACTGGCGCGATGCCAAGCTTCAAAACCACCATCAACACTGTACACCTCTTCAAAACCTTGATTGACTAGGTACTGAGCCGCCCCTTGACTGCTGATGCCGTGGTAACACATCACCAAAACAGGCTGTTCAAACTCCACCTGCTGCATGAAGTTTACGATCGAATCATTGGTTAGATGAAAGGCCGACTGGGCATGAGCCACAGCAAAAGATTGCGGGTCACGAATATCCACCAAACGTGCTTCTCCACGGCTGATGAGCGCGTGCGCGCCTTGTACATCAATATGCTTGAACTGTTCCATATACTTTCTCATTTTCGTTATTTTGTTCTGCTGGGATTGTAACCTATCCAGAGCCAAACTTAGACACACAGTTCTTCTGGTCTTTGAATGACGTCTATTTCTTCATCACTTGTGGATAAATCTGTGGATTGCGTTGATAAAGTGTCTGCGTGAAAATTGATCCACTACATGTAGTAAGGATCTTGATCTTTCTGTGTGTAGTTTTATAACTATCCCCAAAAGAAATTCCCCTTCAAGCCCTGATTTCATCCAGCTTTCGAACAGTTGATAAATAATTACTTCACAGAGTTATTCACAGGCTAAGCATCATTTCGTGATCATTTTCGTAACTCGATTTCGATCAAAAATACTCACCATGATGTTGTCACAGGCAACAAAAAAGCCGAGATCATTGATCTCGGCTTTTGCTGATTCTAAGTGGTTTGGTAAGAGAACTAAATCTCGCCAACAGCCATCTTCAGTTTCTTCATCGCGTTCTTTTCAAGCTGACGGATTCGCTCCGCAGAAACACCATACATTTCCGCGAGATCTTGCAGCGTGGCTTTATCATCGTCCAACCAACGTGAGCGAACAATATGTTGGCTACGCTCATCAAGGCTAGCCAATGCCATCGCAAGACGGTTATTGGTGTGAGCTTCCCAGTTTTGCGCTTCTAGGTTATCCGCCACATCTGAAGATTTGTCTTCCAGATAAAGGACTGGAGCGGTTGATACCGAGGTAGAATCGTCTTCCTCATTCGGCAAATCAAAGGTCGAATCGACCGCCGCCAAACGCGATTCCATTTCTCGCACTTCTGCCGGTTCTACACCCAACTCACGAGCCACGGTTTCGACTTCACCGTTGTTAAACCAACCAAGACGTTTTTTCGACTTACGTAGATTGAAGAATAACTTACGCTGCGCTTTGGTGGTCGCGATCTTCACAATACGCCAATTACGTAGTACGTATTCGTGAATTTCCGCTTTGATCCAGTGAACCGCGAAAGAAACCAGCCTCACCCCAACTTCTGGGTTGAAACGTTTTACCGCCTTCATGAGACCAATATTGCCTTCTTGCACTAAGTCAGCCATTGGCAAACCATAGCCAGAATAACCGCGGGCAACGTGAACAACGAATCTCAGGTGAGAGAGAATCAGCCCTTTTGCCGCTTCAATTTCGCCTTTGTAGTGTAGACGTTCAGCTAGATCACGTTCTTCGTCTGCGGTCAGCATTGGGTAGCTGTTCACCGAGCGAATGTAGCCATCAAGGCTATCTTGCGTTACTAGTGCCATCGGATACGCTTGAGTTGTCATTCAATTCCTCATCAATCTCTGATCTGGAGTTATACATTGCAAATTAGCGCCATTATCTTGAACTGAAGATGAATCAGTTTCAAGCAGGGTTAGCAATTATCCATAAACAAATCGTCTATACAAGTCAATCAAATTTGATTCTTTGCGACGATTGCCTACTATAAGACCCGCATCACTTAAACAGGTTCAATTTCTTTTAAATGGCGCTGCGCCGATACTTTTGCCGCCACGCAACCTAAGAAGGTCCCTGTCATCACAAGCAACAAGGATTCATCCCAGCTTAGGCCAATAAGACGAAATTGGCTGTCATATAAAGCCGCGAGATCCGCAACGGCGCCATTCAACAACACTGTAATCAACGCGGTAAAACACCACGCCGATACCGCGCCAAGTAAACCAAACCACATTCCTGAATATAAGTAGGGGCGCAGAATAAAGTTGTCTGTCGCACCAATGAGTTTCATGGTTTGAATTTCTTCTTTATTGGCGAGCACATTAAAGCGCAAGGTGTTGCCAACGATTAAAAATACAGCACCCAACATTAACAGTGTCAAGGTCATGACAATAATTGTCGCGACCGTTTTTATTGCATCTAGCCGTGTTAACCAATCTTCGTCTAGACGCACATCCGTAATGTCTTCTTCTTGGCGCAGTTGTTGCGCCAACGCTTTGATGGCGTTGTTCTCTTCCACCGCAGGGGTGATCACCAAGACACCTGGCAGGGCATAATCTTCCAGTAAGCTTAACGCTTGGTCAAAACCGGAATATTGGCTGAGATGCTCCAAGCCTTGCTGCGGAGAAATGTACTCCACCAATTCAACATCTTGCTGCGTTTCCAATTCATCTTTGAGCACCATGACTCGAGCTTCTGGTACGCCTTCACGCAAGTAGGCGCTCACTTGTGCAGGTGACGTGACATGCGACGTGGCAACGGCAATGTTTTTACCAAGCAAATACAAACAGGCAGGCATGGCTAATGCCATGGAGATGACCGCTAAGGTCAGAATATTCCCCAGCGGGCGATGCCAGATCGCTTTGAAGGAAGCTTTGGCTTGTTTGATATGAATCGAAACAAAACCGTCTGTCTTAGGGCGATTCGAGGTCGATTTGCTCGCTGGCTTTTTAAGGCGTTTATTCGCGGCCATAATCTTCTACCTCACTGAGAAAACCTTGGTTAAGTTCGAAATGACGATACTGAGGACGAGAGTTGACCAAGTTGATGTCGTGTGTCGCCAATAAAATAGTCACGCCAGCACGATTGAACTCTTCAAACAAACGCAGCACTCGGTTGGACAACTCAGGGTCCAGGTTGCCTGTTGGTTCATCGGCCAACAATAAGGTTGGGCGATTAACCACGGCGCGAGCGATGCCGACACGTTGCTGTTCACCACCAGACAGCTGGCTAGGCAAACAGCGGGCTTTATCAAGCAGCCCGGTTTTGTCGAGAGCCGCCGAGACTCGGCGTTTTATCTCATTCTCTGAGATGGATTCAATGCGCATCGGCAGTGCCACATTGTCGTAAACACTGCGATCCATCAGTAAGCGGTGATCTTGGAAAACAATGCCGATATTGCGACGCAAAAATGGCACGTCTTTATTCGGAATGCGTGTGATGTCATGGCCATTGAAGCTAATGCGCCCATCAGTAGGCCGCTCAATGGCACAGATCAATTTCAGCAAGGTACTTTTACCGGCACCTGAGTGTCCACCTAAAAATGCCATTTCGCCACGACGTAAATGAAAGTCGACTTTTTGCAGGGCCTGACGGCCGCCACGATAGGCTTTACTTACCTGCTGAAATCGGATCACCGGTTATTCCTCTCTAATGCTTACTCTTCTCGACTAAATAGCGCGTCGATAAATTCTTGGGTTTCAAACGGGCGGAGATCCTCAATCCCTTCCCCCACACCGATGTAACGAATAGGAATGTTAAACTGATCGGCAATAGCAAAGATCACGCCGCCTTTCGCTGTGCCATCCAGTTTGGTCAAGGTGATCCCGGTGATCGGCGCGACATCGCTAAACAGTTTCGCTTGGCTAATGGCGTTTTGACCAGTGCCTGCATCCAAGGTCAACATGATTTCATGCGGCGCGGAGTCGTCGATTTTCTTCATCACTCGAACAATTTTGCGCAGCTCTTCCATCAAGTTGCTCTTGTTTTGCAAGCGACCCGCAGTATCGGCGATCACCACATCAACGCCACGCGCTTTGGCGGCTTCAATCGCATCATAAATCACCGATGCACTGTCTGCGCCAGTATGCTGTGCAATCACTGGGACATTGTTACGCTCGCCCCACACTTGCAACTGCTCAACAGCCGCTGCACGGAAAGTATCGCCCGCCGCCAACATCACTTTCTTACCTTGATTTTGGAACTGTTTCGCCAACTTACCAATGGTAGTGGTTTTACCCACGCCATTTACCCCAACCATCAGGATAACGTAAGGGGTTTTGCTGCTGTCCACTTGCAATGGTTGCTCAACCTTAGTGAGGATCTCCGCCATCTCTTCTTTGAGCAAACCATACAGAGCCTCACCATCTTTTAAGTCACGGCGAGACGCTTTTTCTGTTAAGTTTTCGATGATTTTCAACGTGGTATCCATACCCACATCCGCAACGAGTAGCTGTTCTTCCAGCTCTTCAAACAGCTCATCATCGATTTTCTTGCCTTTAAATAGGCCAAAGAAACCAGCGCCGATATTGGCTTTCGTACGACTCAAGCTGCGTTTTAGGCGCGCAAAAAAGCTTTCTGTTGGTTTTTCTTGTTCTTGCACACGCGGCGCTTCAACCACCACCGGTGTCACTTCAACGGGCTCTTCAGCTTCTGATTCGCTGATTGGCTCTACCGCAACCTCTTCAACCACTTCTTGGCTGACAATCGGTTCAACGCTCTCTACGGTTTTTTCGTCAGACTCGCTGATCACCTCTTCTGATTGTGCAGGCTCTGGTTGTTTTACTTGGTCATCGTCACCAAAGCCAAGCCACGATAATAATCCGCGCTTTTTCTTTTCCGTCATCGGGAGATATCCTGGTTTCTTATACTGGGTTGAATCTTTGCTGGTACACAGACAAAGACACAATCGCGACTGGTATACGCATGTGATCCGTTTTTCTCAGCGGAATAATGGTACACTTTGTCACTATCAAATTCTGGGCAATATCCAGGCTTTAGGCCTGGGCGATTGGCTATAGTAACACTTTATTAGCGGTCAAAAAATCTATGGTAAGACGTCGCCAGCAAAACACATCACAAAATAAGCCAACAACTGGCTGTGTACGCATCATTAGTGGCCTTTGGCGAGGGCGAAAGCTGCCCGTGCATGACGCCGAAGGCTTACGCCCGACCACCGATCGAGTCAAAGAAACGCTGTTTAACTGGCTCGCACAGGATATCCCTCACGCTCGCTGTTTGGATCTGTTTGCCGGCTCTGGCGGCTTAGGTTTTGAAGCGGCATCACGTCAGGCAGAGCAAGTCACCATGTTGGAGTTAAACCCCAAGGCGTTTGCGCAATTGCAACAAAATGTCACAGCGCTAAAGGCCAATAACATCAAAGTGATTCAAGGCGATGCACTGCAATTCCTTAAGCAGCAAGGCACGCCGCATCACGTGGTGTTTATTGATCCACCATTTCGCCAAGGACTCCTCGCCGAAGCCGTGACTTTGCTGGAGCAAAATGGCTGGCTGGCAGAGGACGCCATGATTTATATTGAGACAGAAAAAGAGTTACAGGTTGAAGCGCTGCCAGCTTCTTGGCATTTGCATCGAGAAAAAACCGCTGGGCAGGTCAGCTATCGCCTCTATGAACGCCAATAGTTAGCAAAGGATCTTGGAATGAAAGCACTGTTATTTTTAGCGAAAGCCGCCATCTCATTTGTGTGGTTAATCCTGTTGGTTAATATTGTGTCACCATTTCCAGGTAACGCCGCCATCGTGCTCTATATCATGACGGCATTTTTGTTCATCATGCATGGACTGCAAATGCTGATCTTCGTCGGCGCCTTTGGTGACAAAATTACCATGACGCGCTGGGAAAAGAATTCCATCCTGATATTTGGTATTTTTGCCCTGCTCGATATTCGACGCAAATATATGATGTGATTCTTTCCCGTCAGAAATAACAATGCCGCTCCCAAGAGCGGCATTGTTTTATCCCATCATTCAGGTTAGCTGACCATCCTCATTTAACTCACAACGCCCATATAACTTTTAACGCCATTGAGGAACATCTGGGTCGAAATCATCACAAGCAACAATCCCATCAAACGTTCAACCGCCTTTAAGCCGCGCTCACCCAGAATACGGTGGAAAAAGCTATAGAACATTAAAATGATGAAGGTCGCAAACCACGCGATCAGCACGGCAATCGACAAATCAGTTAAGTTATTTGGATGCTGTGAAGAAAGCAGCAGCAACGCTGCGATCACAGAAGGCCCAGCAATCATAGGTATCGCCATTGGCACAATAAAGGGCTCTTCACCGGCCGCCAAACCGGTAATGCTGCCTGCACTGGGGAAGATCATCTTAATTGCGATAATAAACAAGATAATGCCACCCGAGATACTGAGCGTTTCCGGTTCCACCTGAAGGAACTTCATAATGCTCTGCCCCGCAAATAGGAATAACATCAAAATGAGGAGGGCAAACAGTAACTCACGAATCAATACCTTGCGACGTCGCTTAGCATCAATGTGCTTCAAGATAGATAAAACAATGGGAAGATTCCCCAACGGGTCCATGATAAGGAACAGCATGGTGGCTGCAGCAAGAATGTCCATAGGTGCTCTCAAAATACAACAATGGCGAGAGTATATACCAAATGGCGTTGGGAGGCAGAGTCGGGCGAGCCCTGGCATAAAATGAGCTCGTTACTAGGGAGAGAAGCGAGCAACCAAACGACTCGCTCCTAAAGGAATGCGTCTTTAGTGATTGCAGATTCGCGCCAGATTCACACAGAATTTTCCTTGCTGCTCACTGATTTTTTCTCGTTCCAACAAAAAGCTCAGCAGTGAGTCCAAGTCGAGCCCTTGCAACTTGCACGTATGAAAACGGGTTTCGCCACCGAAATGCGCGAGCAATTCTGCACGGTCCATCGGCTGTTCTTTAAGGAGATGAAGAAGATTGTGAGCATGGATATCATTCATGGATTAAGCGTCCTGTAACACGTCAAGTGACCCCCAGCTTAACCTTTTATAAAAATCGTGTTTTGACCTAAAACAGCTCAATAGATGATAGAAGCCACGATCAAAGCATGTGCGACAAAATAACTGCCCGACACCCAAACATAGGCACGCTTCATCGGTTTTCGATAGCCGTGAATCGCATACGCCAGAGCAGAATAAATCATGACTAACGTTCCAGCAAAACCGATCGCATTGGAGAAGTTGCTTGCTTGGAGCCACACTTCTCCAGCAGCCCAAGCCAACTGCACCAGCATAATGCCCATAATCACGACGGGAAAAACCAAGGAATCCAATTGAGGAAGGAGTAAGAAAAACGCCACGATACTCGCTGCCAACAGTAAGGCAAGGAGCCACCAAACGATGTCACCATTGAGCTGTAACCAGAAAGATTTGCTGTAACAAAGCTGCGCGAGGAGAAAACCTGAAAAATAGAGCGTTTTTTTTGATTTCAAAGAATGGAGCGTGTCGGCAAAAATCGACACTAACAAGCCTGCGGCAATCCAATGGCTGTGCGCAGAATCTGGCCCTTGGGTCAGCACCAAGATCAATAACAACACCAGAGTGAACACTTTAAAAAACAGTGACTGAAATGGACTCGCTTGACGAGCACCCAAAACGGATGTCATTCCAGATAAGCCTATCGCTAGCCAACTCCACATCTGTATTACCCTTCTCTTTGTTACGCGGCTAGTCTAGGTAGCAAGAGGATTATGTAAAGCAGTAAAAGGCGAAAGTTGGATCTTGATTGCGAATCACTGCTTATTGTGAAGCAAGCCAGAGCTTAGAGCAAAACTGCAAGTTTACAGTATCTACTCACAGCAACGCGTTTTAAATTCAGAGCTTCTCGATAAAAAGCGTGACAAAACACAGAAAGCAAACGTTAAACCAACTCAAAGCAAAATAAATCGGACATTATCAGAGGATAATGAATAACAACAGAGTGAAAAAACAAAATAAAAAAGCAGATTAAAACATTATAAATAAAAACAAAATCAAATAGTTAAACCACAAAAGAAAAGAAAAGCCGAACTCAATCTGGTACAACCAGAATAGACCACTAATCACATCATTGTTTTCTCATCCAATGATAAATCCCCTACATAGCCTCTATTGACTTTCTCAAATTTCAAACAAGACCATCAAAAAACATGACTATTAAGCCAAAACAGCACCAAGAACCACCAACACCAGACAAAGAGCACTAAACACTATTTGAGCAATATCACACTAATAAAAAACCAATATAAAACATCAAGTTAAAACGCAAACCATAAGAAAAACACAAATAAGAGCATAAAGAAAGCAGTCAAAAAACACTGTTTTATTGCTACATCGTGGTCAATTATTCATAGTTAAGTTATTTTTTTAAAGAGATTTAAAAAGATCTATTGATCAAGCCTTAAAATCGATGCTATATTGCACACATAGAGTTCATCAACCGTTTATGGAGGTAGTGTTGTGATGTCTTCTTCTCAAAAGCAAGGACTGGTAATGATCGCAGTTATCGTTGGTTTAATGACACTACCAATGATGTACTAAGTTTCAGAATCTAAATAAAAAACGGGATGCTTTCGCATCCCGTTTTTTATTGTCTTTCATACACAGATTAGA
This sequence comes from Vibrio vulnificus NBRC 15645 = ATCC 27562, assembly GCF_002224265.1. Taxonomy (NCBI): domain Bacteria; kingdom Pseudomonadati; phylum Pseudomonadota; class Gammaproteobacteria; order Vibrionales; family Vibrionaceae; genus Vibrio; species Vibrio vulnificus. The sequence continues at coordinate 1,626,381 of NZ_CP012881.1, read as the reverse complement.
CATGGCAAGACCAAACGTTCAGTTCACATCTCACTGCGTGCTCCGTGGATTGCCTCAGTGCATTTTTCTCCAGTCGGCCATTATTTTAAATGTTGGCTAAGTACATCCCAGTTCGCGTAGTAAAAAGCCATCGCCCCCAATGTCATGGACAGCATCAGTAAAATCGCCACACGCCAGATAAATCGGCCACTTCTTGGTGTCAGTTCTTTTTCACACTCATCACATGCCGCCAAAAAACTCTGTTTGTCGTCCAACTGATAATGATCTTCATGCACGACTTTATTGCGTATCGTCGCAATAAAACGGAGCTTACCAATCACGTCATGTGGCAGGCGTTCTTCACAGCTCGTCACAAGCTGATGCAACCCTTTACCTTCAGCATGATATTGAGTGCGCAACAAAGTCTCTAATCTGCGGGTACGAGTGACCACTTGTTCGATTTCTGACATCGTGCCCTCCTTTCGTTCGAGTGTTTGTTTCATTCTATTCTTCTACAGTTTGATTCACATTTCGAGCCAAGTTATCCGCATAGGCTCAAAATTGTGCTCTCATACGCATATAGAATGTGATATGCGCCGAAAATTTTATCGTCTCTTATCTCTAGATCACGATTCGCTACTGGCAACCCCTTGTTTGGCAACTAGGTTCTGTAAAATGAGACACTCATTCAGATTGGAGGTCATCATGCCTATTTCCTTTGTTTTTGCCGTACTCGCATTGATTGCTATTGGTGGCTGGCTCTTCGTTCGTTTCTATCGTATTCATATTCAAGGCAATAACGCCCCAGAACAAAAAGTACAGGTCACTGTGCTTGATAAACAGGTCATCGCTATTGCCGACGCGCAACCTGGCGAAGACGATCAAGAGTATTGGATCTACGTACAACGTGGCACACTCGGACCCAAACGCGAGTTTCAGGTCGGTGTGCACTATTTCCACGCTCTTAACCCCGGCGATAAAGGGGAACTCACCTACAAGGGCGACAAGTTTCTTCACTTTGCCCTGAAGCGCTAAGGCAACAACCAACGTGTCTTAGCGGAGAGCGAAAATAGATAACTCAACGCTAAGGCACCCGCCCCACTCAGCACGACCCATAACGGGATCACCCACGCAGGATGACCCTGATACCAGCCCAACTCTTTCATTGGCCATAGAAAAATAGGATGCAATAAATAGATGCCTAAACTGTGGCGGCTGATCAACGCCACCCACTTTTGCCATTGAGCCGACAACCGCTCGCCCACAGAGCGACACAGCACAAACACCATCGACGCGGCCAATACCACATTAATGGTTTTATACGACAGCCAACGCCCGACGGTGTATTCCCCTGCAGCAAGGCTATTACTCACCACCATAGTCACCGTGACAGCCAATGCCATTCCCCCCAGAAGCACCGCCTCAACGACCACTGAGCGTTGATTCGGGACTTTGCTAAAGAGCAGGTAGCCAAGAGGAAGGTAGCCACTGTACAGCCATAGCTCGTAGCTCCAAGGGCCATCGATGCCCGCCAGATACAACACAGTGGTGAACAACCACAACGCGGTAAAAAGATAGAGGATGTCCTGACGTTGCTGGCGAACAAGCCACTGGAACATCGGAATCACAAAATAGAGCGGAATAAAATAATAGAAGAAACCAAGATGGTAGTAGGTGGCATGCTCTGGGCTGCTGCTGAGCACTTCTGTCACTTTGCTGCTATCAAAACCGCTCGCACTCAAACCAGAGAGGAGCGCATAGAACAACGACCAAAAGAGAAAAGGGATCAGCACCTTACCTAAACGACGACGAGCATAATAAGGCAGATCAAATGGCCGAGTGTCACTGAGCATCAGGGCGCCAGTGATAAGAATAAAAACCGGTACCGCCCAACGAGAAATGCCATTGATGCCAACGGCCGTCACCCATTGATCAAAAGGAATCTCCCCTAACTCATGACGATAAGGCGCAAGCACATGAATGGCGATCACGGCCACCGCCGCGACACATCGTAGCAAATCAAAAAACTGAACTCTTTCGCGCATTCTCTATCCTCTTGCTTTTCATGGTTTTGACTATAGCAATAAAAAAAGCTGACACATGAAATCATGCGTCAGCTTTTGGTTAGAATTCACACACTGCGATCAAGCGGTTTTCGCTGCAAAGCGAGGGAGCTTGATTGAAATTAACGTCGTCAAAGCCAAGAAGAAGCATGAGACCCACAAGCAAGCAGCCAAACCGAGTTCTTGATAGATCCACCCCGACAATAGTGTGCCGATCAAACGTCCCATGGCATTAGCCATATAGTAAAAACCCACATCCAATGAGACGCCATCGCCTTTGGCATAACTGACAATCAGATACGAGTGAAGGGAAGAGTTAATCGCAAACACCGCCCCAAATAGCAACAGGCCAATCACGATCACTTGCTGAGGATGCCACGCTTGTTGCACCGCATAGGCAATGGCTCCTGTCAGCAATGCCAATAGCGCGACCCAGTAAAAAGCACTACGACCATCAGGCACCCGACCTTGCGCCTTCCCTGTAATGCGCGGCGCGATACCTTGCACAACGCCATACCCCATTACCCATAAGGCAAGAAAGCCACCAACCCAAAGGTGATCCCAACCAAACACACTACCAAGATAAACGGGCAGTGCCACCACAAACCAGACATCTCGCGCACCAAAGAGAAAAAGGCGAGCAGCGGAGAGAATGTTGACAGGCGCCGATTTGGAGAAAATCTCATTAAACTTCGGCTTGTTTTTCGCTTTGCCCATTTCCGACTCTAGGCTAACCAAACTGCCAATCAACACTAAGGTAAGTCCCCCCGCCATGGCGAGTACTGCGTATTGAAAACCGAAAACGGCCAATAAGAGACCACCGAGGAAAAAGCCCGCCCCTTTTAAGGCATTCTTCGACCCCGTCAGAATGGCTACCCACTTGAACAATGCGCCTTGCTGCTCGTCCGGCACTAAGGTTTTGATGGCGCTTTTGGCACTCATCTTATTCAAATCTTTGGCAATGCCAGAGAGTGCTTGCGCGGCCATCACCCAAGGAATCGTCAGCCAAGCGGCGGGGACAGCCAACATCAGCAACGCGATGATTTGCATGGCCAAGCCGATGTTCATGGTCTTATTGAGACCGAGCCTTGCCCCCAACCATCCACCAATCAAGTTGGTCACCACGCCAAAAAACTCGTAAAACAAAAACAGCGAGGCAATCGCCAGCGCCGAGTAACCAAGGTCGTGGAAATAGAGCACCACCAGCATGCGCAGTGCCCCATCGGTTAAGGTAAAGTTCCAATAGTTAAACGTGACCAGCATGTATTGGCGGACACTTTTGCTCAGTTGAGCGATCATTATTAGCCCTCTGTGTACAGGTTAACAGGCTTTTGGATCATGATGATCCAAAAGCCCTAATGGCTGCTCACTGTGCGTTTGCCACAGATTCGATGTAGCTCAACTGCACCTCTCGCGTGAAGGCGCCGGGCCTCAAGGCTTGTACTTCACGAATAATGTCGCCCAATGCCCAACCTTGCTCTAGCAGCAAATGGGCGGCGAACAATCCGGTGCGACCAGAGCCACCCATGCAGTGCAGCGCCACTTTGCCACCATCACGAAGAATGGCTTGCAGCTCTGGACTGGCTTGCTGCCAATGCGCGGCAAAGGTCTCATCTGGCGCGCAGTCATCTTCGATTTCGATTTGATACCAACGCATGCCGAGCTCGACGACCAACGGGCCAAGCTCTGCGACTTCTTTACTCGCCAGTTCCGCATCGCCCAGCGCCGTGACAACGGCTTGTACGCCGCTGTCCGCCAACTGTTGCAATGACGAGTGTAAATCGACCCCTTTGGTGCCAGGGCAAGGCGTTAAGACCAATGCGCCAGACGGTAGGTCCAATTGCCAAACCGGGTGGTTGATGATTGACGTTTCCATTATGCCGCTCCTACTTTACGCACCAGCTCTGCGGTACGGGTCGCGTAGCCCATTTCGTTATCATACCAAGCGTAAATCTTCACCATGCGCGTGCCCACCACCATGGTAGAAAGGGCATCGACGATGGTTGAGCGTTGATCGCCGCGATAATCAATCGACACCAATGGGCGCTCTTCAAAACCAAGAATGCCGTTTAACTCCCCTTGCGAGGCTGCTTTGAGTAATGCGTTGACCTCCTCAGCCGTGGTATCACGCTTCACATCAAAAATAATATCGGTCAGTGAAGCATTCGCTAGAGGAACGCGCACCGCGTGACCGTTAATGCGATCTTTCAGCTCTGGGAAAATTTCCACAATCGCCGTGGCACTGCCTGTGGTCGTCGGGATCAAGCTCATGCCGCAGGCACGGGCACGACGCAGATCTTTGTGCGGCGCATCAAGAATGGTTTGCGTGTTGGTGAGATCATGAATGGTGGTAAACGATGCTTGTTCGATACCGAGTTTCTCGTGAATCACTTTCACCACTGGTGCAATGCAGTTGGTGGTGCACGAGGCTGCGGTCACAATGCGATGCTGCTCTGGGTTAAAGATCTCGTCGTTCACGCCCACTACAATATTGGCAATGCCCCCTTCTTTCACTGGAGCGCTGACCACCACGCGTTTCACGCCTTGCTCGAGGTATTGATTAAGGAAGCTGCTTTTGCGATGCACACCTGTCGCCTCAATCACCACATCACAGCCCGACCAATCCACCGCACTGATTTCACGCTGTTGAGTGGTTTCAATCACGTGGCCATTGATGTGCAATTGCTGACCTTGCACCGTCACCTCGTGGTGCCAGCGGCCCTGCACTGAATCGAACTCCAACAAATGGCCCAATGTGGTGGCATCCCCCGCCACATCATTAATTAAAACAAACTCCAACTCTGGCCAATCAAAGGCCGCGCGCATTGCCAAGCGGCCAATACGGCCAAATCCGTTAATTCCCACTTTGATCGTCATGGTCTATTCCCTAATAATTCAATTTCAATTTAACAGCACGCCACACGATCTTGTTGATGCAGACGCGCAATATCTTGTTGATAAACTTGCTTTAAACAGTTGGAAGCAATCAGGTCATCGACCATTTTTTTCATCCAACCCGGCAACTGATCGGAGAGACGATAGAAGACCCATTGACCCTGTCTTTCATCCACCAATAGCCCGCTGGCTCGCAGCTGTGCCAAATGACGAGAGACTTTCGGCTGACTTTCTTGCAGCGCATACGTCAACTCGCCAACACAAATTTTTCCTTCTCGTGCCACCAGCATCAGGCAACGAACGCGAGTTTCATCAGAAAGCAGTTTAAAAAACTGGTGTGGTAGCATGTTTATATTCTCATATATGGATATGCGTATATATTGAGAAAAAACAAAGCCGACGTCAACGCGTCGGCTCAGTTGTCATCAAAAATTCATATTGCGTGGTGTCAGTTTAGATCAGAGCAAACTCCTGCGACCAACGCTGCGCTTCGACCAATTCGTAACGCACCTCTTCTATCGACAAGCCCAGTTGTTCACACCACTGCTCAATGCCACGCCAGTCTGCCTGTTCGAAACACTCCTCGAGTGCAATCAATGCCCCATAAGCGCCGCCACGACACAGTAATGCCTGTTTCGCAATTTCGCTCAATGGCAGGTGGTTGACCAAAGACTCCACCGACAGATCCATCATCGCATCGAGAATCGACAGCAAACCGATCATAAAGCCTTGTTCGTTATGCTTACTGAAAGGGTGACGACGAGACATCAGCTCACAAAATTGCGCGCGTTGTAGCGAGAGGTTATACAACTCACGTGGCTTGTTGGTAGAGACATAAGACGCCACCACCAGAGAGACGAACATTTTCAGTTTGTCTTGCCCAAGGTAAATCAGTGCTTGGCGAAACGAACTGATGGTGACTTCAAGACGGGTCGACTGAGTATTGACGAAACGCAACAGTTTGTAAGATAACGCCACATCTTGCGAAATGATCTGCTCAATGCGGCCAAAATCTGGCTCGCTCTTGCACACTTCACGAAACAACTCCAACGCCACAGTCTGCTCAGGGCTGACATAACGCGTTTGCACCACTTCTGGCTTACTAAAAAAGTAGCCTTGAAAGAATTTAAATCCCGCCTCTTTCGCTAGTTCAAACTCTTCCGCCGTTTCCACTTTTTCTGCCAAGAAATGGTATTTCACGCGCCGTGCCAAGTGCTCTTTGACCAACTCACACGCCTTCTCCATCCCCAAATCCATCACATCCAATTTCACGATGTGCACATAGGGCAAAAAACGATGCCATTCCGGGGTCAAGGTGAAGTCATCCAGCGCGATAACATAGCCTTCGCGATACAAATCACGAATCGCGTCAAGCAGCTCATCCGTTGGCTGACACGTTTCCAGCACCTCAATCACCACTTTGTTTTTCGGCAGACTGAGTGGCAAACGGCGAATCAAGGTTTGATACGGAAAGTTGATAAAACAGCGTGAAGAGGCGATGGCCGGATTGGTGCCTACGGACAGAAAGTTTTCCACAATCAAGCGATAGGTCGCACGGTTTGATTCGATGTGTACCGGATAGGCGTTGCTCTCTCCGTCACGAAACAAAAGTTCATAACCTAAGGTATGTTTCTTCCGATTAAAGATCGGCTGCCGTGCGACGTATGTGGTATTCATTTAGTGCTTTATTCTTATGCTCAGTGACTAACCAGTGAATTTATCACTGGTAGTTATGATTTTGCAGCTGCTAATAATGCCCCACAACCCATAAACATTGAACCAAATACTTTGTTTATTTTGCCCATCACTTTCTCTGAACGGATAAAACGCCCCAATTGAGACGCCAAGGTGGTGTAGCCAAGCATAACAAACGCATCAATCACCACGGTGGTCATGCCTAACACCGCCAACTGGGTCACCTGATCTTGGCTTGGATCGATAAATTGCGGAAACAGCGCCACCAAAAAGACGATCGATTTGGGATTGGTCAGGTTAATCAACACCGCTTTACGCAATAGCGCAGTGCTGGAAATGGCATGCTGTTGCGAGGCCGTCGCAAGGCTTGACGTATCACGCCATTTTTGAATGCCCAGCCAAACCAAATACACCGCCCCCACCCACTTAATCACTGTGAATGCCGTCGCCGATTGTGCCACCAAAGCACCAATGCCCGCCCCAACCAGAACAATGTGGACCGCCAAACCGATTTGCAGCCCCACAATGGAAGCCAGCGATTTTCGCGTGCCATAACTGAGGCCATTGCTGATCGAGTTCACCGTACCAGAGCCCGGTGCCAAACTGAAAACGATTGCGGTCACAACATACGCCAACCAAACATGGGTATCCATTTGCATTTCCCCGATAATTCTCTGATCATTGACAACAGAAACGCATGATCAGGTATTTATTTAATGGTTAATAACAGCTCACCTCTCTCTTATACGCAAGAGGCTTTATTTGAGCAAGCAATAGGTGGTCCGATCGCTGCCCTATGGCAGCAGCGACAAGAGGGTTTCCTAAAAACGCGCGATAAGATGCAGTTGTATTGGTGTAAGCTGACCAACCCGCAACACAAAAAGGCGGTGCTGGTAGTGAATGGCAGAATCGAATCTGCTTGGAAGTACCAAGAACTTCTGTTTGATCTCTACCGTCAAGGCTATGACGTCTACAGCTACGATCATCGAGGCCAAGGTTTATCAGATCGCCTGGTGAAAGACTCTGATATTGGTCACGTCTACGAGTTTGATGATTACATTCTCGACATGGAAGCCGTGATTGCGCACTTTAATTTCTCCGCTTATCAGCAGCGACACATTGTTTCTCATTCGATGGGCGGTGCTGTGGCCACGCGCTACTTACAAACCCACCCACAACATGGTTTTGATAAGTTGGTGCTCAGTGCACCGATGTTTGGTATTGATCTCCCTTGGTATTTGAGCCCAGTGGCCATGGCGGTTAGCCAAATTCTCACCGCCGTGTACCCAACGCCTACTTATGCGCCGGGACACAAAAGCTATTATGAGAAGCCCTTTGAAGATAATCCGCTCAGCCAGAGCCAAGCGCGTTATCAATGGTTTAGACAGCTGTATCGCGACAAGCCCGAGCTGCAAGTCGGTGGCCCGAGCACCCGTTGGGTGTGGCAAGGCTTAATGGCAGCCAAACAGTGCATTTTGCTGACGCGCCAACTCACCATTCCGGTATTGCTGTTGCAGGCGGGGGGCGATCGCATCGTCAGTAATCAAGCACAGTCGCAGTTTTTCAAAAAGCTGCACAAAACCAATAAGCAAAGTGAGTTGGTGGTAATTGAGGGAGCGCAACACGAGTTGTTGTTTGAGAAAGACCACTTCCGTAATCAAGCACTCAGCGCGATGTTCCGCTTTTTGCAGAAAGAGGAAAGCAAGCAAGCTTAATTTACCCTCTTTTTCTCTCCGCTTTTCACATACACTAGCGACCATCCCCCTAGTGAGCAGCGTCTAGACAGACATCCAAGCTGGATAGACGTTGTGTCACTTTCTACCGACTCAGACAATGGCCTGTGTCGATAACGTTTCCTGTTTCCTGAACATATCCGACTGACATAAGAGGGCCGTATGACTGCGAGCTTGCCAAACAAAGAGATCACCAAAATCGTTGCTTCCGATCTGGATGGCACGCTGCTGGCACCGAATCACCAACTCAGCGAATTCTCTAAACAGACGCTCAAAGCGCTGCATGAGCAAGGTTACACCTTTATTTTCGCCACTGGCCGTCACCATGTCGATGTGGCCGGCATTCGCGCTCAAGTGGGCATTCCCGCCTACATGATCACCTCAAACGGTGCTCGTGTTCATGACCAGCATGACCAACTGATGTACAGCAAAAATGTTCCGGCTGAGCTTGTGCAACCTGTGATTGATATTGTCAAACAAGACCCTGAGATCTTCGTTCATCTTTATCAAAACGAAGAGTGGCGCCTCAACCGTGAAGACGAAGTGATGCGCAAGTTCCATGAAGAGACGGGCTTTACCTATAAGGTTTACGATATCGACAACGCACCAACTGACGGCATCGCAAAAATCTTCTTCACCCATCCAGGGCAAGATCACGAGCATCTGGTTGGCTTTGAAAACCAGTTACGTGAAGCCTTTGGCGATCAACTCAATATTGCCTTCTCAACGCCTTGGTGTTTGGAAGTGATGGCCGCGGAAGTGTCAAAAGGGGACGCGCTGAAAGCGGTCGCAGAATCACTGGGCCTGACACTGGAAAACTGTGTGGCCTTTGGCGACGGGATGAACGACGTGGAAATGTTGTCGATGGCGGGCAAAGGGTTGGTGATGGAAACCTCTCACGAAAAAGTGAAGAAAGCCCTACCAGACAACGAAATCATTGGCAGCAATGCCGACGATGCCGTGGCGCACTATCTGCAAAAACATCTGCTGTAAATACGGCACAATCAATGACTACGGGGCAGCGTCACGCTGCCCGTTTTATTTTTACCTGCGACTCATTTGCGACAACCTTGCTGCACATCGGCAAGACTAACGGCGGCTCGGCAGTTTTTCTTTGGTTAAAATGGCCTGCCATTCTTGTTCCGTCACTGGCATCACCGACAAGCGATTACCCTTTTTCACCAATGGCATGTTTTCCAACTCGGGCATGGCTTTCAACACCGCCAAAGGGATCACCCGTTCGGTTTTGCGCACAAACTCCACATCGACCATTATCCAACGCGGGTTTTCTGGCGTTGACTTCACGTCGAAATAGTCGCTGTTCAAATCAAACTGAAAATGATCGGGGTAGGCTTCACGAACCACTTTCGCGATCCCTGCCACGCCAACCTGCTTGCACGAGGAGTGGTAAATCATCACCCAATCGCCCTCTTTAACCTCATCACGCAGCATATTTCTTGCCTGATAATTTCGCACTCCCTCCCAACATGAAACCTTTTGTACGCGTAAAGTGTCGATAGAAAAGGTGTCCGGTTCAGTTTTAAACAACCAATATGCCATAATGCGGTCCAAGCAGATTTAGAGATGGAGAAAGATATAACATGAAGGCGTTTAAAAACCCAGTCGCCCTATCGACACTGTTGCTGTTACAAGCGTGCTCAACCAGCGCCCCCGTCGCCACTCAATCTGCTCCTCCACTGCCAACGGCCAATCTCAGCCAACCCGAGTCGGTGATCGCACAGAGTTTTATGCTGTCAGGCAGTTTAGTCGTCGGCCATGAAGCGCAATACATCACACCTTGCGGCAGTACGCAGCAATATTGGCTACAGCTGAGCGCTCAGCAGCGTCAGCAATTGATGGCGCTGACCAGCCTGCCCTATCAGTCTATGTATGGCGAAGTGATTGGCCACTTAAAAACCACCGGTGATGAAGGTTTTGCTTCGGAATACGATGCGTTGTTTGTGGTGGAACAACTCAATTTAGTCGATGCCAGCAACCCAACCCGCTGCGAGCAAGCCGCTCGTCCAACGCAAGCATTCGGCAATGAACCCAACTGGCGTATTGATTTTGCCGCCAATCAGCTGACCATCAAACAACTGAGCAAACAAGATCAAACGCGTGAGATTAGCCGCAGCCAGCTCAGCCCGCGTAAACGCGAGTATCAGTTTGATGGCGGCCAATTACTCCTCAGTGAAAATTTGTGTAAGGACACCATGAGCAACAGCCTTTACGGCTGGAAAGCAACGTTTGACTGGCAAGATACCCAGTTATCGGGCTGTGCCACCACCTCGAACATCGATGCCACGCTCGGTTGGCGTGGTTTGTACACGGCGACCTCAACCCAATCTTCCGGTTTTAGCGTGCACATGCAGCTCAACGCAGACCACAGTGCTGAAACGCGTTATCTCTATGCCAATGAAGCGCGTCCTCTGGTGGAAAAAGGCTACTGGCAGCAACTCAATCCCAATCAGATCCAAGTGGTGATGACGCACCATCAGGGGCAAAAATTAGTCACCGAACGCATTTTCACCCGTACGGGTTCACAGCTAAAAGCGGAAAAGGAAAAAGTCGGCAAGGTGGTCTATCCGATTGCTCAAGGCGGGCTGATTTTGTATCCCGCCGCCGCAGGTGAAATGATGAGTGATGCCCCCGTCACCACTCAAACCGCCATTCCTACGGATACCCGTAACGTGGCCTCCAGCGCGGAGTTTCGTCGCGATGTTGATCAGGCAATACGTGAGTATTTTCGTCTGCACAAAACCGATCCAAGCAATAACCAATACCGCTGGCTAACGTACGATCTCAATGGGGATGGCAAAGAAGAACTGCTGGCACAGTTAGACTGGTGCGGCTCGGGTGGCTGTACCCTGCTGATTTTTGAAAATCACCAAGAGACTTGGCGCTTCAATAGCCGCATTACCTTGGTGAACACACCGATTTACCTCGGCAATCAACGCAACCACGGCTGGCAAGATCTTATCTTCAACGTCCGTGGCGGCGGCGCCAAAGCTCAGTCACACCTGATGCAATATGATGGTATTAGCTATCCACTCAATCCGAGTGTTGCGCCTGTCGCGCTTGGTGAGCAGATCAGTCAGGTAGAACTGTTCTCCGATGGCATCAGCCCAGTACGCGAAGGAGTGAAACTGTGAAGCCACAAGCCTGCCCTCAGTGTGGGCTGCGTTATCAATGCCTGTGTGACCAGTTTCCGTCACTTCAAAGTGAGGTCGCACTGGTGCTATTGATGCACCCAAATGAGGTCGAGCGAGAAACCAATACCGGCAAACTACTGCATTGGTGCCGTTTGCCCGTGCGCCAGTTCGTTTGGCAGCGCACTGCGCCTGCGCAAGCGTTATTGGATCTGCTCAGCGATGCGCAGTTTATGCCTGTGGTGCTCTATCCCAGTGAACAGAGTATTACCCTTACTCAAGTAGAGGAACGCGCCCAGCAAACCCAGCGCCAGCCGCTGTTTATCATTCTTGATGCCACATGGCAGGAAGCACGAAAGATGCTCAATAAAAGCGAGTGGCTAAAAGCACTGCCACAGCTCGCTTTACACAGCGACAGCGCGTCGAACTATCAATTAAGACGTAATCAGCAACAAGGCAATCTGTGCACCTTAGAGATTGCGGCAGAGTTAATAAAGCAACTCGGTGAAGCACACAACGCCACGTCAATGACCGAACTGCTGCGCGATTATTTGGCGGCGTTTCATGCCGATCGCAGTGGCCATGCGCTAAAAAGCGTGCCTTAACAACACAGAGGTTAGCCCAGATGCCTCATCTAGGGCTCACCCCCTCAGAATAAGCGACTTGGCAGGCCGAGATAATAGCCCTGCAAGTAATCGACCCCCATGTCTTGAGCGATTTCACACACCTGCTGATTGTGGACAAACTCTGCCACGGTTTTCGCTTCCAGCACCTGACACAAGCGCACCAGCTGACTGGCGATCTTGCGCTGTTTGCTGTCTTGGTCGATGTTGCGGATCAAACTGCCATCGAGTTTGATGATGTCTGGCTCAAGCTTAATAATTTCGTCGATGTTGGAATAACCCGAACCAAAGTCGTCAACAATAATGCGCGCCCCCAACTGACGGAAATGACTGCACACTTCAATCATGCGGCCATAATCTTTGATCTGCTCCGACTCCAACACCTCCAAACCGATACGTCTGGGGTCATTGAGCTGACGAATCGCCGTTTCCAATAGCAGCATGGTTTTATCGCTCATCAGATCTTGCGGGGAGAGGTTAATCGAAAACATCCCGCTTCTGTCTCGCATATAGTTCAAGGTGCTTTGAATCATATGGCGGCTCAAACGAGTATAGAGGTGGGTGTCGGCAATAATCGGCAAAAACTGCCCTGGCAAAATAATGCGTCCGTCGTTTTCGACGATTCGCACCAAACATTCTTGTGAGTAGGGGGTGGTGCCGTCGGCGTGAAACAGAGGCTGCGCATAAGTGACGATATTTTGCTGCAAAATCGCCCGACTGACGCAACTGAGCCAAGCCAGTTGCTCTTTGCGTCGCTCGTCACTCACTTGAATGTCTTTGGCGTTGCAAATATGGGTATTGCTGCGCACCCCAGCGCGCCGCGCCTCAATCGCTTTGAGCAGCAGTTCATCACCACTGGCTTGCGGGAAATCTCGCCGGCTGGCTAAGCCTCCACACAATGAAATCGACAGGTAATCCACTTGTTCCAAGCCCGAGGGTTCGAAGTTGGTCTGCTCAATCACATCGGCAAAACGGGTAAACTGCTGCTTGATGGTCTCACCACAAATTTCAGCGCGAAAGACAAATGCCCACTCGCCAACACCAATGCTGTACAACTGCATATCCGCCTGTTTGCCCAAGCGCCGTCTGAGACGAGTTAAGAAGCTCACCGACAACATTCGCAACAGCTCATCACCGACTTGATAACCATACTTTTCATTGATGTGGCTGAAGTTGAGCAGCTTTAAGGTCAACAAATGTTCATCATCGCGAATAGCCGACAAATACTCTTTCAGGGCGATGCGATTTTGTAATCCAGTGCGACTGTCACGGCGATAACTTTCTTGCAGTTTCAGCGTTTGCCGCTCCAGTTGATACTCCATATGGGACTGCACCTGATCGAGATCGGCAATCGCATTACGAATCAAACAAAACAGCGGTGAAATCGTACTATCAATCTCATCCGCTGGCAGTTTGAGCTCAGCTACTTCATCACTTTCGCGCATTGCAAGGTAAGTTAAGCTGTGGTGTAACAGTTCTTGTTTGACACCATCATGATAAAGCTCGCCCATGCAATAGCTACCATGACTGATCGCGATCTGATGAAAAGGCGCCACTTCTTGGCAACCATCGATAAAGTCGAGTCGAGACGCACAGTTGTAGATAAACACCGTTTCCGGTTGATGCAGCGCCAGCTCCACCACACCATGTTTGAGCTGCTCTAGGGTTAACGAAGGGTGGTTGTAGCAAAAACGCACCTGATCGCCGATAGACCAGGTTTTATCGAAAGAGATACTGCCATCATGGTGGATCTCACGTACCGCACACACCTCTTTGTGTTTGCCTCGCTCTCGGTAGAGCGGAAAATTGAGCAGATGGCTCGCCGAGAGTTCATGGCCATCGGCCAAATAACGTTTGTAAACCTCGTAGGCTGACTTGTTGCCAAGAGAAATGAGACGCGGCCCTTCGGCGGCCGTAACGGCATGGTACATGCCAACAGGGTTCCACTCTGAGTACGCGCTGGTCCATACTTTAAGCTGTTCACTGTGCAAAGCCACGGCCACCACCGCTTGCGTGTAGAGCTGGTCTTGGTGCAGAACCCAACATCCGTCAGCAGCACTTTGTGCTAAACCGCCGCATACTGGCGTTGCGATACCATCATTGAACGCGCCGTAAAGCGGGTAATCTTGCCGCTCCACTTGCACAGAAAAGCTGATCACCGCTCGGCTGGTAGGGGTTAATTGCAATGCTTGGCGTAAATCGTAACCATCCAGGTCTGCGGATCCCGAATAGGACACCACTGCCGAGGTCAGTGTGGTGTGACAAAATTCCGCAATCACCACCAAACAACCGCCAGTTAAAATTTCACCGCCATAAATGGTGTGCTGCGTACTGTGGCCAATGATGTCCACATTCGGCAAGTGCGCCAGCAGATGCCGAGCATATCCCTGTGTGATAGAGGCCGTCTGAGTGGAGAAAATCTGCACCAAATAGGTATTGTGCGCGTCCCAGCGATAATCGCTGGTCATCGCTTGCAACTGCGTAAGATCCTCGACCCAGAACGAGAAAGTCTGCATATCCGTATCAACCCCGACATCAAATGGGCGCAAACCCTGCGTGTTCCAATTGTGAGAATTCTAATTTATGATGCTTTTTCCAGCAAAACCAGCGTTATGCAGGGAAGATTGATAGGATTGAGAGCGGGCTTACAAAAGTAGGAGTAACTGACTTAATTCATTGATTTCTAAATTAGGAAGAGTTTTGGCTTTAGCTTGCTGACGCAGGTTGATCTGCTTTGGATTGATCCAGCACGACATAAAACCATGCAAGTTGGCGCCGTGCACATCCGAGAGCAAATGGTCGCCAACATGGAGAATGCGCTGCGCTGGCAACTGCAAGATCTGCTCCGCACGCTGAAACAGATCACCGGCCGGTTTCGCCACCCCGTCAGGGCCAGCTTTTAAGACAGCTTGAAAGTAGCCTTGCAAACCGATCGCCGCGACATCCACGTTACCATTGGTGATCGCCACTAAAGGCAGTTTGTCCGCCAATAATCTCATGACACGATGCGTTTCGGATGGCACCACCAACTGGCTGCGCCAATACAACGCCACCGCAACCCCCTCATCCGCCGCTTGCTGCGCCGCCGCCGCATCGTACCCAAGACGTAAAAACGCCTCGGTCAGTTGCTGATGACGCAGTTGTGTCACATCACTGCGCAATTGCGGAGAGCTTGCCGCCACGTCACGCTTTAATTGAGACCAATCTCTGTGACTCATCACTTGCGTCGCAGGATGCTGCGTGGCGAGCCACGCCAGCACCTCGCGCTCCAAGCGTTCAATCACCGGACGGTTATCATATAAAGTATCGTCTAAGTCGAAGGTCATTGCCGCGATTGGCTGCAGGGGGCGGTAATGTTTCATTCATCTTCCTCTTTGCGTTGAGAAGATTTTTTACGCGCCCTTGGGTGCGCTTGATCATACACATCGGCCAAGTGTTGGAAATCGAGGTGCGTATAGATTTGCGTGGTCGAAATGTTTTCGTGGCCTAGTAATTCTTGCACAGCACGCAGGTTATTGCTCGATTCGAGAATGTGCGTGGCAAATGAGTGACGCAGTTTGTGCGGTGTAATATGGCTCGCCACGGCCTGCTTTTGACCCCATTCCGCCATGCGCTTTTGCACACTGCGATGGGAAATACGCGTGCCAAGCTTCGAGACAAACAACGCCGGTTCACTTGGGTCCGCCAAACCACTACGCACTTTTAACCATTTGCCGACCCACTCGACCGCCATACCTGCAAACGGCACTTTGCGTTCTTTATTGCCTTTACCGATCACGCGAATTTCACCACTGCGCAAATGCACATCACGGACATCGATATCGACCAGTTCAGCCAAGCGCAATCCCGCACCGTACATCAGTTCCATGATGGCGCGATCACGGATGGCCAACGGGTCATCCTCGTTCACTTCAAGCAGTTGATTCACTTCATCAACATCGAGGTTTTTGGGCAGAGGGCGTTTTTTGCGCGGAGCCGAAACCCCTTTGGCTGGATTGGCCGTGAGGATGCCACGCAGAATCAAAAAGTCGAAGAAGCTGCGCAGCGAAGAGAGGCGCGTCGCGATGCTGCTCGCCTTCATCCCCTCGCGCATCCCTTTGCCCGCCAGTTGGCGCACCCAACCTGCGTCGACTTGCGGCCACGCTTTCAGCCCCATACTGTGCAAGTGTTCCGCCATGGTTTCCAGTTGCTGCTTGTAGTTGCGCTGGGTGTGCAGGCTTAAGCCCTTTTCCGCACGCAAGTACTCATAGAACTGATCAAGCGGCTTTCTCAGGCCACTAGGCAGTGGTGTGTTTGACGCTGTCGTCATGCTGCAATTGCCAAGCAAGGGTTTGAGCTAAATGGGCCACCACTAACGAGAGGTGACGAAGGAACAAGGTATCCATCTCCGGTTGGAAATGGCCCCCATCGGCACTGGAGAACGCCAGCAAACCAAGGGGATGTTGCTTCACCAGCGGCAAGACCACGTAAGAGCCCATTTCTGGTACGGGCAAATCACCAAACAGCGCTTCGCGATCGGCGTTGCGCAGACGCCCTAAATACGCCGATTTACCATTGAGATGGTTGGTGGCAAAACGCTGGTAGTTTTCCATGCTCAGTTGGTGCTTCGCTTCACATTGGTTCAATAGACGCACATAAGCCACCAAACCGAGTTCATGCGCTTTGAACTCTATCGCCTTCACCACTTGCTGGAAATCACGACAACGCAGGATTTGCTCTTGCAGGTCCATGAACTCATAAAAGGTGCGATCGTTGTTCGCCGCCAAAGACATCAAGGTCGTGATCTCTTCTTCCAATGCTTCAATACGTTGGCGTTGACGGTTCAGTTGAATGTGGACAAGCGATACTGTCCCTTGCTCCGGGTGCGGAAAGTTCAAACGGTCGACCAACTCCGGACGATGTACAAAAAAATCACGGTGGTCTTGAAGATACGCCGCCACGACTTCGGTGGTCAGCGCATCGGCTTCAGGGTAAGACAAAACATTTCCTCAACGATAACTCATGCAAGGTGATGAAAACTCATCACCTGCGGTGGCTAGAATCCGTGGGTTCTAGCAAGACAGCTGACCATCAAACACATGGGTCGCAGGTCCCGTCATATAAAGTGGCGTACCAGGCCCCTTCCAGTGAATGTGCAAATCGCCACCCGGCAAACTCACGGTGACGTTTTCATCCAACAAGCCTTGCAAGATGCCGACCGCCACCGCGCCACACGCGCCGCTGCCACAAGCTTGCGTTTCACCCGCACCACGCTCATACACGCGCAGGCGAATCTGTTCACGGTTGACCACTTGCATAAATCCGGCATTGACGCGCTCAGGGAAACGCTCATGCGATTCAAGCAATGGCCCTAACGTCTCCACTTCTGCGGTATCAACGTCATCCACCACTGTCACGACATGTGGATTGCCCATGCTCACCGCACCGCAAAACAGCGTTTTTTCGCCAACACGCATAATGTAGGTTTTCTCTTTTTGCTTGGCGCGGAAAGGGATTTTGTTCGGTTCAAACTCTGGCACACCCATGTTAACGGTGATTTCATCGTCTTCTTCCACATCAAGAATCATTTTGCCTTTCTTGGTGCTGACACTGATGCTGTATTTATTGGTCAGCCCTTTCATGCGAACAAAGCGGGCAAAACAGCGCGCGCCATTGCCACACTGTTCCACTTCACTGCCATCGGCATTGAAAATACGATAGTGGAAATCCGTCTCAGGATCGTAAGGTGCTTCCACCACCAGCAGTTGGTCAAAACCAACGCCAGTGTGGCGATCCGCCAAACGGCGGATCAGCTCTTGGGAGAAGTAAACGTTTTGAGTAATGCAGTCGACCACCATAAAGTCGTTACCCAAACCGTGCATTTTAGAAAAATGGAAATGCATAAAAAGCTCGTTACTCCGGAAGGATGTTTTCTAGTTCCCACAAGCTACGCAGTTCTTCGCGCTGACGAACTAAATGGTGTTTTTTGCCATCCACCATCACTTCGGCTGCTCGTGCGCGCGTGTTGTAGTTGGACGACATAACAAAGCCATAAGCGCCCGCACTGCGAACCGCTAGCAAATCGTTCTCTGCCAACACCAGTGAACGGTCTTTACCGAGGAAGTCTCCCGTTTCACAAATTGGCCCCACGAGATCATACGTCACCGCTTCGCCTTGGCGAGGCTGAACGGGCACAATGTCTTGCCACGCTTGGTACAGCGCAGGGCGCATCAAATCGTTCATCGCTGCATCAATGATGGCGAAATTTTTGTGTTCGGTGTGCTTGAGAAATTCTACTTTGGTCAGCAATACGCCTGCGTTCGCAGCAATCGCACGTCCTGGTTCAAAAATCAGTTCCAAATCTTGGTGATTTTCTAAACGACCCAACAGCGCTTTGGCGTATTCAGAAGGCTGAGGTGGCAATTCGTTGCGGTAGACCACGCCAAGGCCACCACCCACATCAAGATGGCGAATGTTGATGCCTTGTTCTTTTAGGTTATCGATCAAAGCCAGTAGGCGATCGGTCGCATCGATAAACGGGTCAATCGCAGTAAGCTGCGAGCCGATATGGCAGTCGATACCTTGGACGTTAAGGTTTTCTAAGCTCTGAGCAAATTGATACACCGCCGGCGCGCGATCAAACGCAATACCAAACTTGTTGTCACGCAAACCAGTCGAGATATAAGGATGGGTCTTGGCGTCCACATCGGGATTAATGCGCAGTGAGATTGGCGCTTTCACACCTAACTCTCCCGCAACGCGGTTCAAACGCTCAAGTTCAGGTTCCGATTCGACGTTAAAGCACTTGATGTTGAGTTCAAGCGCACGGCGCATTTCCGCTTCGGTTTTGCCCACACCAGAGAACACCACTTTACGTGGATCACCGCCAGCGGCCAACACACGTTCCAATTCGCCACCGGATACGATGTCAAAGCCAGAGCCCAATCGCGCTAAGGTATTCAGAACACCCAGGTTAGAGTTGGCTTTCACCGCATAACAAACAAGATGAGGATGCCCTTCTACCGAGCGATCAAACGCATGCCAATGGCGCTCAAGCGTCGCACGCGAATACACATACAGAGGTGTGCCGTACTGCTCAGCCAGACTGGTTAAGGAAACCTCTT
Source organism: Vibrio vulnificus NBRC 15645 = ATCC 27562 (assembly GCF_002224265.1). Classification (NCBI taxonomy): domain Bacteria; kingdom Pseudomonadati; phylum Pseudomonadota; class Gammaproteobacteria; order Vibrionales; family Vibrionaceae; genus Vibrio; species Vibrio vulnificus. The sequence goes on along the minus strand of NZ_CP012881.1, from coordinate 1,607,141 downwards.
CCGCCCAAAGCTGACCATCGTCCTGATAATTGAAATAATCCAAAATTCACTTCCCTTATAATATGGTCGACTGCTAAATCAGTTGCGATGCCTACTGTGGTTGCTCAGATTGTTGAGCGTCATCTGGAATGTACAAAGCGCCCGATTGACCACATCCGGCCAACAGCGCTACCGACAAGGTTAACAGCACAGTAAGTATTTTTTTCATTTTGCATATCGTGATTATTGATTCAATGCCCCCTATAATCGCACCACACTCAGGAAAAGCAATAGGATAGATAGGATGAACAATACTGAATTTCATCAACTAGTGGATAACGAGCTGCAACTCATTGAAGAAGCGATTGATGAATCAGGCGCAGACATCGATTACGAGACCACGGGCAACGTGATGACGTTAGAATTTGATGACCGCAGCCAAATCATCATCAATCGCCAAGAGCCGATGCAAGAAATTTGGTTAGCCTCGAAATCCGGCGGTTTCCACTTCCAATACAAAGCGGGGCAGTGGATTTGCTCCAAGACTGGCGTTGAGTTTGCACACATGGTCAAACAAGAGTGTGAAAAGCACGCGGGTGAATCGATCGATTGGGCTTAAAAGGTCATCATCACGCCACCAGCGCATAAACACGAAGAGCACCTGTCGGTGCTCTTCGTGTTTTGCTCATTCCATCAGTTTGTGACTAGGCAGTTAAACGTTGACTGCTTTGGACATCTTCGTTTGAGTACAGGCATCGTTACGATAAGGAATAATGTATGACTCCTGCCCTTCCTCTTGCGGATGAATGATTTGATAATACTGAGGCAAGTTGAAGTTAATGCATTTCGAGGCAACATGCTTGTCGTCTTTCACCGCGGTGTAGAAGCTGTTCACACTGGCGATCATCTCATCTTTAGAGCCGCTAAACTGGTGATACACTTCCACTTGGTTAGCTTCATCCAACACATAAATGTTGAAGCCTTTTTCCGTATCTTCAAAGAAAAACTGAATCAAGCCTTCGCTGGCAAAACCATCCACCACGGGCGGTAGATGATAGTCGTCCTCACGATCCAGCATCAGCAGCGGTGAGCCCTTGAGTTTGTTCGTCGAGATGCTGCGGTAAAAATCGACCGAGTTTTCTAACCTCTGCACCGACACGCCACGACGTTCAAAGAACAAACCGTAAGTCTGAGCTGCCAAGCGAATCGCTTTAAAACGGCGACGCTTTTCTTGCTCCACCGGCTTCAGGCGCAAATCAATGCACTCAGCCAACAGTTGATACACCATATTGCGCATCACGCCACGTAAGTTCTTGCTGTAGCAGAACACATCCACCGACTCTGGCGGAATCGCGTCTTGGTGCATTTTGCCCAACACGGTTTTCAGTGCATCCAACATCGCGGTTTCACCACGGAAATGCAGAGTCCGCACTTCATGCCAAGAGTTGCGATAAACCAGATCAACGCTGCCAATCAAACATTTCTGTTCCGTCCCAAAACTGAAAATGTCGGCGTTCTTGAGATCGACTTTTAATGAGCGTCCAGACAGCTCAGCAGTGGGATCGTTTTCAAAGTTGATGAACATCGCCAATTGGCTGATTTCACATGGGCTGGCTAACGCTTGCATGGTCGGACGGCGTTTACGCAGCGAGAAGGTATTACGCAGATCACTGACCATTTGATAGAACTTGTCGATGTCCAGTTGCGCTTCTTTGACCACGGCATGCAAGCGAGTGGATTCGGTGATCAAACCGTTGAAGAAGGCCCACGCCACCAACTTACTTAAGTATTCATGATGCTCAAGATAAGGTTGACCCAAAATACGGTGCGCAATCAGCGGTTGTTTATACAGATACCAGCCGGACTTATTGATGCGCCCTTCGCGCACTTCAATAAAACTCAAATCGGGTTCGTGCAAATCTGGCGAAATTTGTGGGTTGAGCAGCGTCACCTTACCCGGCAACACTTCAAACGCTGCATAAAGCTTACGTGCAAGAATACTGATGTCCTGCGGGCTGATCGCTGAGGTAATGTCATTACGACGAGCAAACTGAATCAGGTTACGGTAACTCTGCATCAAGGCATCAAGCAAGGCATGATGCACCACTTTAACCTGTTCCACTTTCCAGTTACGTCGGTTGTCTAACTCAACAATCACTGCCTGCGACCATTGCCATTGGCTGGTCAACTCACGCAACGCTTCGCGACGCCACGCCACGGAACCAACACCCGGTTCACGCGATAGTTTTTCATGGGTTTTGAGATAGAAGCAGCGACGCACCAAATCCAAACGTGTGTGGTCATTAATGCGTTCGAGATAACGAGTCACTTTCTCCAGCATCAGATAGTACGCATCCATCCCATAGAGATCTGGCTCATGAGCAAAGAAACGGCGCTTACTGTCGATACTCAGCAGTTGCGTGTGTGGGTATTCCCACGAATACGCTTCGAGCAAAATCGCCTTCAATACCGACTTGTATGGTGAGTCGATACTCTTGTAGAGCTGCCACAAGTTCGAACCAAAGTACTCTTCAGCAGGGATGCGACTCAGTTGACCAAAATCGATCCACTCATGGCAATTGATGTGGCCACCATTGCACAGCTCAGCCACGTATTGCTCGTAGCACTCTTCCATCTCAGGCGGCACGATTTGCCACAACAAGCGCTGCCCAGCAAGACGTACCGCTGAACGATAAAACTCATCCAGTAGCAACATATGCTGTGACGAACCACAGTTGTCACCCGTCATCTCTTCCGAGCGGTTGCTGCGGAACCGATCTTCATCCATCAAGAAAAAGTTGGCTTCTACGCCATGCATCTGCGCCCAATCGGTGATCAGTAAGCATTTATTGGCGAGGCTCTCTCTTTCGTCATGGCCCATTTGTGTAGGAATGCAGACCCAAATATCGAGATCACTGGAGGTACTTTGGCCAATGGACGAGGTACTGCCCATGGTATAGAGACCAAGAATTTGCGCATGCGGCGCGCGAGGTAAGGACTGACCTAGGGTTAACTCCGTGTCATCAACAAACTGCTGTTGAATATCATTGAGCTTGAGCCCATGCACCCCAAAGGGAACATCAGCGTCAAAATAGCCGGGGATAGCTGGGTGATTAAAGTGCAGTAAAACCGGGATGAGGTGAAATACTTGCTGACTTTGCAAATCCATAAGCGCCAGCGCACGCTCGATGCGTTGCCGGTTGAGGGTATCTAATCGCTGGATTAATTTTTCGGTATAAGCCTGCAAGGGATATCCTTGGTTTCAATATTGAGACACGTCTGCATAAGTTTTGAGCCATCCTGGCTAAAAAACGTGATCAATTTAACACTTCCATCCATGTTGGTAAAGACAAATGCGCTGCATTCTTCACCACAACAAATCGCATTGGTGATAGGCAGAACACGGCCTCAAACTCGGCGGCTAAGTGTCGCTTGTAATCTTTATAACTAATAATAGTCCATCCGCCAAATGAGAATCCAATCACACTATTTCAGTCTCACGTACCATTTCGTTAACCCTAGCATCAGTTACACCAACTAACAGTAAGACTTTAGCAGTGAGAGTGGTAGGATTAGCCCAAATCAGAACGTTCAAGATATTGGGAAGACAATGACACACTCAACGCCAATCCGAATCGCAACACGCAAAAGCCCCCTCGCTCTATGGCAAGCCTACTACGTAAAAGATGCGCTACAGAAAGCCCATCCGGGCTTGGAAGTCGAGCTGGTGACCATGGTAACCAAAGGCGATGTGATTCTTGATACCCCTCTTGCCAAAGTGGGTGGCAAAGGCCTTTTTGTCAAAGAGCTCGAAGTGGCGATGCTGGAAGGGCGTGCTGACCTCGCGGTTCACTCGATGAAAGACGTGCCAGTGGATTTCCCAGAAGGTTTGGGGTTGGTGACGATTTGTGAGCGTGAAGATCCTCGCGATGCCTTTGTCTCAAACACCTACCATCATGTTGATGAACTGCCTCAAGGTGCGGTTGTTGGCACTTGCAGCTTGCGTCGTCAATGTCAATTGAAAGCCTACCGCCCAGATTTGGTCATTAAAGAACTGCGCGGCAACGTCGGCACTCGTTTAAGCAAACTCGATGCGGGTGAATACGACGCGATCATTCTCGCAGCCGCTGGCTTGAAACGTCTTGAGCTAGAAGAGCGCATCCGCAGCTTTATTGAGCCAGAACAATCGCTCCCAGCCGTTGGCCAAGGTGCCGTGGGCATTGAATGTCGTACTAACGATGAGCGTATTCTCAAGCTTCTCGAGCCACTAAACCACGCCGATACAGCCGATCGCGTCAAATGCGAACGCGCCATGAACCTCACCTTAGAAGGCGGCTGCCAAGTGCCAATCGGTAGCTATGCGCTGCTTGAGGGTGACGAGATCTGGCTACGTGCTTTGGTGGGTGAACCTGACGGCAGCGAAATCGTCCGTGGCGAAATTCGTGGCCCTCGCGCTCAAGCCGAGCAGTTGGGTGTGCAATTGGCCAATCAACTGCTGAATGAAGGCGCAAGAGAAATCCTCACCAAACTCTACCAAGACCACGAATGATATGGCGGTACTGGTAACAAGGCCAGCCGAGCAAGGCCAAGCGCTTTGCCAACTGCTTCAACAAGCTGGAGTCCCTGCACTCCAGCACCCTCTTATTGATATTGTTGCGAATAGTTCACTCAGCACCCTCGCCAACGACCTGATGCAAAGCGATGTGATCATCGCGGTGAGTCAACATGCGGTGCAATGCGCCGAACACATCCTCAATGCACAGCAACAAAACTGGCCGCAAAACGCGCTTTACCTTGCCGTTGGTCAAAAAACCGCACACTATTTGAGCAAAGTTACCCACCAAGACGTAAACTACCCGACGGTCAGTGATAGCGAGCACCTCCTACAACTCCCAGAGTTCAATCGGATAGCCGGAAAACGCGTACTGATTCTGCGCGGCAACGGCGGACGAGAACTGATACACCAAGCATTGAGCCAACGAGGAGCTGACGTCCGGTATTGTGAGACCTACCAGAGAGAATTGATCCCCTTTGATGCGGTAAGCTCTCTCACCTTATGGCGCGATCAGGGCGTCGACACTCTGATTGTCACCAGTGCAGAACAACTCGACTACCTTCACGCTCAAATGAGTGATGAGGGTAAATTTTGGTTATATCAACAACGCTTGCTGGTTCCCAGCGAACGTATTGCTGCCATTGCGACCCAACTTGGCTTTACGCGGGTCTGTAATGTTGGAAGTGCCTCGAATCAAGATTTACTGGCTGCTCTCCAGCCTAAGTAACACAGGACAAACTCATGACAAGTAAAAAAAATAACGAGCCAAATAAGCCTGAAGAAACAACTTCTGATCCAGTAACCACTGAAGTCTCCACTCCCGAGACTTCCTCAGTCGAAACGAATGCGTCCGTTTCACAACCTGAGCCAACAGTGGCACCCCAAACGCCACCTGCGACAACCAAGGATGAGCAGAAAAAACCAAGTCAAAAACTCAGTATCCTTGCCATCATCATTGCCTTGTTGGGCACTGGTGGTGTGGCGTTCCAGCTTCAACAGCAAAACAGCCAATATCAGGCACAAATCGCTGCGCTGCAAAATCAGTTGCAACAAACGCAAAGTGCGATGAGCAATGAGCTCAACCAAGTGAAACAAGAGACCGTCGCCAAAGCGACCGAAGTCACTCACAAAGCAGAAGTGGTGCTAGCTCAGCAGCAGAAAAGCATCGAAAGCCTTCAGCTCGCGATGGCAGACATAAAAGGCCGTCGCCCGAACGATTGGTTATTGGCAGAAGCCGACTACCTCGTCAAACTGGCGGGGCGAAAACTGTTCCTTGAGCATGACGTAGTGAGCGCCACCAGCTTGATGGAAAGTGCCGACCAACGCATCGCAGCACTCAACGATCCAAGCCTCGTGCCTCTGCGCAAAGCGATGGCCAAAGACATTACCGATCTGAAAACCATCCCGCTGATTGACCGCGATGGCTTAGTGCTGCGTTTGACCGCTCTGCAACAACAGGTCGACCAACTGCCATTGGCAAACGCCATACTGCCGGAAGCGAAAACCGTCGAGAAACAACAAGTCTCTGACGACATCAACAACTGGCAAAACAACTTAATGGCGTCACTCAAAGCCTTCTCAGAGAACTTTATTACCTTCCGTACTCGCGATGGCAACGTCATTCCATTGTTGTCCCCAGAGCAGCATTTCTATCTAAAAGAGAACATCAAAGCGAAAATCGAAACCGCCATCAAAGCGGTCTATCAAGAACAAGGGGAAGTTTACACCACCTCACTCACCACGGCAGAAGCGTGGTCGAAAGCGTTCTTTAACCAAGATAACAACACGGTGAAAGAGTTTACTCAGTCGTTGAAACAGCTCAGCGAGCAAAAAATTCAGGTGCAATACCCTGTAAAACTGCAAACGCAAAATCAATTGGCGGATGTGATTCGTGAACGTCTACGCCGTGAAGTCACTAGCATGACCAGCACGGAGGCGCAGCAATGATTCGTCTGATTTTTCTCTTTGTCGTGCTTGGTGCCGGGCTGTTTGTCGGTACCCAGTTTTCTGGCCAGCAGGGTTATGTGCTGATCTCGATTGCCAACACCACGATTGAAATGAGTGTCACCACCTTGGTGATTTTCATTGTAGCGGCTTTGGCCGGTTTGTTTGGCTTAGAATACCTAGTTAAAAAAGTTCTCTATACCGGTTTCACCACGTGGAACTGGTTTAGCGTACGTAAAATGCGCCGCTCTCGTCGTTACACCAACGAAGGCATCATCAAGTTGCTGGAAGGCGATTGGAAAGGCGCAGAGAAGAAAGTGACACGCTGGGCAAGCCATCATGACATGCCACTGCTTTGTTACTTAGTGGCCTCAGAAGCAGCGGATGGCCAAGGAGACAAAGCCAAGCGCGATCACTACTTAGCATTGGCCGCAGAGCAAGAAAACGCCTACTTGGCGGTAGAGCTAACCCGCTCAAAGCAGTTGGTACGAGAGGGTGAGTTTGCTCAAGCGTTTGATAGTTTGCAGTCTCTCAAAGGTCGCTACCCCAATAATCCGATTGTGCTGAACTTGCTCAAAACCACTTACCTAGAGCTCAAGTTATGGCAACCTCTGATTGACCTCTTGCCAACACTCAACAAGCAAGCGTTGATCTCCCCGGAAGACGCCGAACAGATGCACCAACGAGCTCAGTGCGGTTTACTGGCCGACGTTGCTGGGCAGCAAGGCAGTGAGGGATTAATCAAACACTGGAATACACTGCCACGCAAAGTCAAACAAGACCCACATTTGGTGGCCTGCTTTGCCAAACAGTTGATTAGCCGTAAAGCTGACCACGAAGCACTCACCGTGATCAAAGAAGCACTGAAAAAATCGCCATCGCCAGAGCTGTATGCCCTTCTACCACAACTCAACTTAGGTGATGTTCACCCAGTGGTCGTGATGCTAGAGCAGAACGTGAAAAATGACAGCCAAAATGCCGAAGCGCACAGCGCACTGGCGCAGTTGTATTTCCGAGAAGGCAAATGGCCGCAAGCACAGTCGCACTTTGAAACAGCATTGAAAGTACGCTCAAGCGTTTCCGACTACGCTTTCTTAGCCGATGCGCTTGAGAAGCAAAACCTCAATAAGGCGGCACACGAAGTGTCGCGTAAAGCGTTGACGCTGATACAAAGTCACTAATGGAAGAAACAACCTGTAAAAACAGAGGGACGGTTCAACCGTCCCTCTGTTTTTTTTATTGGTGTTTCCTTGAGCTTACACCCACTGCCCCGCGACAAAGCCGCTCGACCAGCACCACTGGAAATTGTAGCCGCCAAGCCAACCTGTCACATCCATCACTTCACCAATAAAGTACAGCCCTGGAACGGTTTTGCACTCCATAGTTTTTGAGGACAGGTAATCGGTGTCCACACCGCCCAACGTAACTTCCGCAGTGCGGTAGCCTTCGGTGCCGTTGGGCGCAATTTTCCACTGCTGCAGATGCTCGACAACGTCTTGTAGCTCTTTGGCATTGAATTGCTTAAGTGGCTTATCCGTTAACTCTTTACGCTCAATAAGCACTTCAACTAAGCGTTTTGGCAGCACTTTCGCTAGGGTATTTTTCAAAGTCTGATTTGGGTGTTTTTCCAAATTGCGTTGCAGCAGCTCCAGCACATCCACCTCAGGCACCAGATTAATGCTCACCGCTTGACCTGCCTTCCAGTAAGACGAAATTTGCAGTACTGAAGGGCCAGATAAACCGCGATGGGTAAACAGCAGCGCTTCTTTAAACAACGTACCGTCTTCTGCTGTGATCTCCGCCGGAATGGCAATTCCCGAGAGCTCTGCAAAGTCTTCTTTATCTTGCTTGTGCAGCGTAAATGGCACTAAACCTGCGGTGGTCGGTACCACCGGAATACCAAACTGCTCAGCGATTTTATAGCCATAAGGGGTCGCACCCAGTTTTGGCATCGATAAGCCCCCCGTTGCGACAACGAGAGATTGGCATTCAAATACCTCTGAACCAGCACGCAGAACAAAGCCTTGCTCTGTTTTCTCAATCTCGGTGAGCTGCACTTGATAACGCTGAGCGATATTCGGTTGGTCGCACTCACTCAGCAACATATTGACGATATCTTTGGCAGAATCGAGACAGAACAACTGGCCATGATCACGCTCCTCAAACTCGATGCCATACTTGTAGATCATCGAAATGAAGTCCCAGTTGCTGTACTGAGATAAGGCGGACTTGACGAAGTGAGGGTTACGGCACAAGTAGTTTTTTGCCGAGACATCATGGTTGGTGAAATTACAACGGCCACCACCGGAGATGAGAATTTTGCGTCCTGGCTTTTTCGCGTGGTCAAGCACCAACACTTTGCGGCCACGACGGCCCGCCTCGGCCGCACACATCAACCCCGCTGCACCGGCACCTATTACCACCACATCAAACTTGTTACTCATGCTGGAAAATCTCTCTGACAATAAAAAAGGATGTGCAGTTGGCACATCCTTACTTTTTCGCCGCTATTCTAACGGCAAAGTGGGTTATTTTCCAAGCACTGGCTACAGAAGAAATGCAGCCAACAAAGTCACACCGGTCAAGCTTACACTCAGAACGAATAACTCTCTTACCCGATCGCATTTCCCAGTAAAAACTTCATCGTGATGATGGTGATACTCTTTGCTTTTCAGATAGTGGTAGAGTCGCACCTGTTTGGTGACATTGCCATGAGTGGTAAAAAATCCATTACCATCCACTTGTTGATATAACAGTGGATGCGCTTCACGCATAATGTAAATCAGTGAACGAAGAGCTGTGAGATAACGAGCGAGGTTAACCCCCGTCACCACCATAAGCGCAAACAGGATAATATCTCCATTAATCATCTTTTCCTCCCTACATCTTCATCAATGCTCAAGAGAAAAAGACGACCAACGTCTTTCTAACCCGCTAGCGGAAACTGGCTGTTCCGTTAAGCAGCTGGAGCATCCATGATTGAAGATGAACCTTCTTTCGCCATTTGTGCCAGATCTTTATCGATGAAGAACAAAGCTTTACCATCTTCACCAACAAGTTCAATTTTGTCCAAAATCCCTTTGAACAATTTTTCTTCTTCGTGCTGCTCTGCGACATACCACTGCAGGAAGTTAAACGTTGAATAATCCTGGCTAGTAAACGCGCCATGAGCGAGCTTATTAATCTGCTGAGTGATCATTTGTTCATGTTCATATGTTTCGCGGAACACTTCACCCAAGCTTGCAAAATCATGTTTTGGTGCTGCAATCGCGCCTAGAATCGGTAATGCACCCGTCTCGCTGACGTAAGTGAACAGGCGTTGCATGTGTTGCATCTCTTCCACAGCGTGCACTCTTAAAAACTGTGCTGCGCCATCAAATCCTTTATCTTCACACCAAGCACTCATCTGTAAGTATAGATTGGATGAGAAAAATTCCAGATTAATTTGCGCATTCAATTGTTCGACCATAGTCTGAGACAGCATGAGGACTCCTGATTGTTTGTATCCGTTTTGAGCTACTATACCACGAAAATTTCGATAACTCTTTGTTACATGGAATTGGATCTGAGATCCCTTTGGCAAAAAACTATTCACCTAAGTGCTATGTTTTAACTATACCCACGAGGGAAAATGATAAAGGAGAGCACACCATGAGTTATCAACACATATTAGTCGCTGTTGATCTTTCTGACGACAGCAAGCTATTGATCGATAAAGCCGTTTCTTTAGCAAAAGCTTTAGAAGCGAAAGTATCCTTTATCCATATCGATGTGAATTATGCCGAGCTGTACACCGGCCTTATCGACATCAACATGGCCGAAGCACAGCATCAGGCGATGGAAGCGTCTCGCACTCAATTAGGCAATCTCGCGGATTACGCCAACTACCCGATCACTCATACCTTGGTCGGCAGCGGCGATTTAAGCAATGAACTGTGTGACACCATTGGTGAGTACCAAGTGGATTTGCTCGTGTGCGGCCATCACCAAGATTTTTGGAGTAAACTGCTCTCTTCGACTCGTCAACTGATCAACTGCTCTCCGGTTGATATGTTGGTTGTACCACTTAAAGAGTGATTTTGCTTTTGCCCTTCTCGGCAAATCGGTAGACTGCGGACATTTGTTATTTACTCGTTATCACTATGTTTTATCTCTCCGCAGTCACCCTGTTATGGGCATTTTCATTTAGCTTGATTGGCGTTTACCTCGCCGGTCAGGTGGATTCTTGGTTTTCGGTGCTGATGCGCGTGGCACTCGCCAGCGTCGTGTTTGTTCCTTTCCTCAAATTCAAAGGGGTCAGCAAGCGTCTTATCGGTAAATTAATGGTGGTCGGCGGCTTCCAGCTCGGCTTGATGTACTGCTTCTATTACCAATCGTTTCTGCTGCTGTCTGTCCCTGAAGTGTTGCTGTTCACCGTCTTTACGCCGATCTACGTCACGCTGATCTACGATTTGCTGCACGGGCGTTTCTCTCCTTGGTATTTGGTGACGGCCATCATCGCCGTATTAGGCGCCGTCTTTATCAAGTTTGCCACCATCAATCCGAACTTCTTGCTGGGCTTTTTGGTGGTGCAAGGGGCCAACCTCTGTTTTGCCATTGGCCAAGTGGGCTACAAATACATCATGGAGAAAGAGCAACTTGAATTGCCACAACACACGGTATTTGGCTACTTCTACCTTGGCGCGCTGTGTGTGGCCTTGGTAGCGTTTGCTTTAATGGGTAATCCGAGCAAGCTGCCTACCACCGAACTGCAATGGGGCATTTTGATTTACTTAGGCCTGATTGCATCTGGCTTGGGCTATTTTGCCTGGAACAAAGGGGCAACGTTGGTGAATGCTGGAGCCTTGGCGGTAATGAACAACGCTTTGGTGCCTGCTGGGCTTATCGTCAACATCGTGATTTGGAATCGCGATGTCGATTTGCTGCGCCTAACATTGGGCGGCGGGGTCATTCTGTTTTCGCTGTGGCTGAATGAAACCTGGGTCAAAGCCAAAGTTGAGCGCGACTTTGCTCGCAAAGCATCACAAGCCTAGCCCTTGTCTCACATAGCGACCCGTTTCAATGACCCACATGCACTCAGCCCACCATTCGGTGGGCTGAGTCATTATTCTTACTTAAGCACGCTTAATGCACTTGCTCTGCACTGCCTTGCAATACTTGTTTATGGCTTAAAACTCGTAAAATGCCGTTGTATTTGTTGAGTTTTCCTTCCAACTTCTCACGCTTTTGCAGCTGTTTGACTTTCTTCTTGGCTAACTTCGCCAGTTTCTTATGGTATTTGCGCTGTTTTTTCAGCGCCTTTTTGGCTTGCTTAAGTTGTTTTTTACCCAGTGATGGCAAATTAATGTCAAACGCACTCACCGACTCCGCCATCAGCAATGTTTGTGGACGTTGATTCTCCGCTATCGACGTTTGCTCGGGCAACGTGGCAACCTTCACCGCCAAGGGTTTGGTTTTTGATTTTAGGCTTGGAATGGCTTGTGGCTTACACAGCGAACTTTTCGATGAAGACGCACGCGCACAAGAGCGACAAAGGTATTTGGGCGCCGCAACCAACTGGTGAATTTCACCCAATTGACTGGCGATCTCTCTTCTATCCATCTTACAAAAGCGTTTTGTCATGCGACGACTCCAACACAAACATGCCTGCACATTACCGATAATTTGAATAATAATAATTCTTAGTTAGATATACAGCGAGTACGGCAAATTGGCAAGCGCAGAAATGTGAGTCTTTCTGCGCAATAGAAAAGAAAGGAAGAGATCGAAGGAAAAACGCTTAACTCATCGACGCGTTGACATAGACGTCAAAACGGTTCTTTTTGGTCTCAATCGCCATGCTGGGTTTAACGCCATCGAGCCACTCGGCATAGTCAGGGCGCTTCACCACCACACGCTTAGTCGCCAATGCTAACGCAGGCGTGAGCAGCGCATCGGCATCGGTATCTGCCCCAACCAAAGATTGAAACACGCGCATCTCTTTTTTCACTAAGGCGGTTTTCTTTTTGTTTTCAGGATGCGGGTACATGGGGTCCAGATAGACCACATCGGGACGAACAAATTCGGCATCGCTGGCTAACGCCGCGAGCGCATCGTGGCTTGACGCGTGCAGCAGTGACATACGCTCACTCACCCAAGCACCGATTTCATCATCTTGTTTGGCTCTGGTTAAGCCATCGTCGAGCAAAGCGGCCACAACGGGGTTGCGCTCCACCATCTGCACCTTGCACCCAAGCGAGGCTAAGACAAACGCATCACGCCCAAGCCCTGCCGTGCCATCCAAAACCGTCGGTGTTGCCCCTTTGTTGAGCCCCGCTGCTTTGGCAATCGCCTGACCTTTGCCACCACCAAACTTGCGTCGATGTGCAACCGCACCGCCTGCTAAATCAACATAAATCGCCCCAAGCTTAGGTTCATCAAGCTTACGCAACTCCAAACGCTCGAACGTCAGCACAAGAGCGAAATGGCTGTGTGCGTCGTGGGTCAGTTGCCATTTGCTGGCAATAGCGTCGAGATAAGGCTGTAAAGCCGCATCTTCACAAATCAGTTGTAGTTGCACAGGGTGCTCCGAAAAATCGTCATGGATGAGGAACTGGCTGGCGAGTTTACCGCAAGCAAGGCTGGAACTGTAGTGATTCCATCGGCCCTATGCTGGGCGATGCATTCAATCAAGACCCACTTCGCGATGTAAACTCGTCCTGCCATTGTGCCACCAGCTCTGCCAATGGCGTTGGATAACCAATCACGTAACCTTGGGCGTAATCCACACCAAGTTCTGTCAGTAACACAACAATTTCATTGTTTTCGACAAACTCAGCCACCGTTTGCTTGCCCATTTGCTGCGCCAGTTCATTGATGGCTCGCACCATGATGTGATCGCTCTCATTGCGATGCATGTCCTGCACAAAAATGCCGTCGATTTTCACTACATCGACAGGCAATTGCTTAAGATAGCCAAACGATGACAGCCCAGAACCAAAATCATCCAGCGCAATCAAGCAGCCCAGCGCTTTCACTTGAGCGAAGAAGTCCATCGCCAAGCTGATGTTTTTCATCGCTGCGGTTTCGGTGATTTCCAGACAGATTTTATGGCAAGGAATCACGCTGTTGGCCAATCGGTCAAGCAAAAACGCCATAAACTCTGGATTGCCCATCGAGTGTCCGGAAAGGTTTATCGAACATCGACCAAGCTGGTGCAGCGCATCTGGGCGCGCCTCAAGCCAGTCGAGGGTTTTGGTGACTACTTGTTCATCAATCAGGTGGGCAATGTTGTAGCGCTCGGATGCCGGCATAAAGATCGCAGGCGAGAGATACTCCCCCTGTTTATCACGAATGCGCGTTAGGATTTCAAAGTGCATTTTGTCGCACTCTTTGCTGAGTGGAATAATGCGTTGAGCGAAGAGTTCTAGACGGTCGTTAGCAAGCGCATCATGGACTAGGTTTACACTCTCCATCTCCTGCTGACGGCGTTGTAACTCTTCGCTGTCCAAGCTAAACAATTTGAAGCGATTACGCCCCTGCTCTTTGGCCGCATGACAGGCAGTGTCTGCCTGCGCATGCACCATTTGTGGCGATTCGGCCGTATGGTCAATCATACGAATGCCGATCGAGCAGGTTAGGTTTATCTGCACTTTTTCCCAGATGAAAGGCTGGCTGCTCAAGGTGGCAATGATGGTTTTCGCCACACCGATGGCGGTGTGTTCATTGCTGTCTTTGAGTAAGACAGCAAACTCATCGCCCCCTAATCGCGCCAAAATCGCGGTATGCGGCAACACCTCTTCCAACATGCTGGCGCAAAATTGAATTGCCCCATCCCCCGCGTCATGCCCTGCGGTATCGTTGAGCACTTTAAGCTGATCCAAATCGATATAGAGCATCGCATGCACACGGCGATGGCTTTCCACCTCGCGCAGCGCGCGTTTGAGTTCAATATCAAATTGGTTACGATTAAAGGTATCGGTCAACAAATCGTATTTGGCTTGGTATTCCAACTGACGAGCCAGCTGTTTGTTGTGGGAGATGTCTTCGCCAACAATCAAAATTTGTCCTGACTCGGTCAATGGACGAATGTTTTCGCGTATCCACACCGCACTGCCGTCTTGGTGACGATACTCAATCTCTCGACGCCAAACCCCTTGCAGCGCTGGTGTTGGTTGCAGCAGCATTTGCCTTGGGGTCATGGCTTGAGTATCACAATAGAACTCTTGCAGCAGATGGCCGAGCATTTCTAAGGGTTGATAGCCCAGTAGCTGCTGAGCAAAACGGTTTACCTGCTGAATGCGATTGTTTTTATCCAGCGTCACCATCATCACGGGCTGCTGCTCATAGTAATTGCGTAAGTTGGACTCACGTTTGTAGAGCTTCTCTTCCATTAACTTTCGTGAAGTGATGTCTCGCGCTTCAAACAAGTATTCTCCTCGCTGCTCACCCACGCTATGCAGTGGTTTGAGAGACACTTCAAGCATCATCGCGCCGAGATTACGACTCCAAATCTCCGCTTCAAAGGTGCTCAGTTGCGCTTCCGTCGCAGAAAAATAGTCAGCCAAACGAGAGGCAGATGCGTCTTCCCAATGTTGGTGTTGCCATAAAGGGCGATCTAGCGGAACCCCTTGGAAAAACAGCAGATCTTGCAGCTGAGCATTGCTGGAAACCAAGCAGCCGTTTCGATCTAAAATACCGATGTATTGCAAACTCTGGTCGAAAATTGACTCGAGCATCGATTGACTCTCACGCGCCAACGTCTCGCTCTGTTGAATGCGGCGCAAGTAATAAACTAACAGCACAATCACCAGCACCAACATCACAAATACCGCGCTGTAGAGGCGGATCTCTTGCGCGTAACGCACCGAAAATGGCTCGGGTTTATTGACCAACACGGAAGCGGGTTCACCTTCCACCCCTAACTTCCAGCGCGCCACGGCTTGATAATCCAGTTTGATATCAGGCTCCACCACCTTCACTTTCGGTAAGGGTGCGGCGGGTGAGTCCAGCACTTGGTTCAACACTTTACCCGTAGCAAAACCTTGCTTGTAGCCACTTTGAATCACACCGCCGACCGCGCCATGACCAAGACCAAGATCGTGCACCATGTAGATAGGTGCTCTGCTGACGAGATTAAGCTCCTGCCAATCGTCATCATCACTCAAAGTACCATCGGCATCGCGGTAATAAGCCCAAAACAGCACCGCGCTGTTTAAGTCGAGCATTTGCACTCGCTCAATCAGTTCGGCCACCGTATTCGGCACTAAATGTTGCACTTTTTGCTGATACTCAGGATAGCGGGACAAAAACTTGTCCACCTGCGCGCGCAACGCGACCCCCGTAATCGAATGGTCCGTTACCACAAAAATTTGCTGCGCTTGGGGCTGCAAACGCTCAATCAGCGACACGTTCGACAGCAGATCAATATCTTCAATCACGCCAGTGGCATTCAAACCCGCATGCATTTCTGGCGTGTAATTATTAATGCCACCAAAAATCACCGGTGTGCCCGACAGTGGCTCCGCCAAACGCTGCATCAACTGCAGTGCTACGTTATCGCTCACCACAATGGCGTCAAAGCGCTCTTGTTCAACTTTGGTTTTGTAGAGAAAGTAAAGCTGATTGAGAAAGCTGGCGCTTTGATTACGCTTGGTATCGAGGTACAGCACACGCAGAGCCATGTCGCGCTCACCGAGTGTTTGTGCAAGGCCAAGTTGGAAGGAGTCAGTCCAAAAGAAACCTTGGTGGTAAGAGTGCACCACTAAAATATTTTTCTCATGGGCACTTGCCCAAAAGCTGCATAGCATTATCAACATGGAAAAACAAAATCGCACTTGCTCACCTTCCTCTAACCCGATCTATGAGCAAAAAACCTTGATTGTGAAAGATAAGCTGCCCTTGTTAGTATTATACCCATATGCTGATTAGAAAAGGGACAAACAATGCATTCTGCCAATGCCAAGATTGATGATTTGGATCGCGCTATATTGAAAACGCTGATGGCGGACGCGAAAACGCCTTATGCAGAGATGGCTAAGCAGTTCAACGTCAGCCCGGCCACCATTCACGTGCGCATCGAAAAGATGAAAGCGGCGGAGATCATTGAAGGTACCGAAGTGGTGGTCAACACCAAAAAACTCGGCTACGACGTGTGCTGTTTTATCGGCATCAACCTCAATGCAGCGCGCGACTATCATTCCGCGCTGGAAAAACTCAACGCATTAGATGAAGTAGTGGAAGCGTATTACACCACGGGCGCGTACAACATCTTCGTCAAACTGATGTGTAAGTCGATTGAAGAGCTGCAATTTGTGCTGATCGACAAACTGCAAGCGATCGACGAAGTACAATCGACCGAAACGCTGATTTCGCTGCAAAACCCGATCAATCGCAACGTCAATCCTTAGCTCGCAACAAACTTAGCGCACCGCAAAAACAAGGCCAGCCGTTGGGCTGACCTTGTGATGCTTCGTTTACTTAATCGAGTTAAGCCGCAATACCGGAATGGCGCAGCAAAGCATCGATTTGTGGTTCACGGCCACGGAAGCGTTTGAATAGCTCCATTGGCTCTTCGCTGCCGCCCATCTCAAGAATATGGTTGAGGAAGCTCTGACCGGTCTCGGCGTTAAAAATGCCTTCTTCCTCAAAACGCGAGAACGCGTCAGAAGAGAGCACTTCTGCCCATAGGTAGCTGTAGTAACCCGCACAGTAACCGCCCGCAAAGATGTGGCCAAAGCTGTGTGAGAAACGCGCCCACTCGACCGCAGGAAGTACCGCAACTTTCTGCTTCACTTGCGCCAAGGTTTCGAGCACACGCGGGCCAATCTCAGGGTCAAACTCGGTGTGCAGCGTGAAGTCAAACAGACCAAACTCAAGCTGGCGCAAAATGCCCATTGCCGATTGGAAGTTCTTCGCCGCCAACATTTTCTCTAGCATCGCTTTTGGCAGTGGCTCACCCGTTTCGTAATGGCCAGAGATAAACGCCAACGCGTCTTCTTCCCAACACCAGTTTTCCAGGAACTGACTTGGCAGTTCCACCGCATCCCAAGGCACACCATTGATGCCAGACACCGCACCCGTGGTGACTTGAGTCAGCATATGGTGAATACCGTGGCCGAACTCGTGGAACAAGGTGACCACTTCATCGTGCGTAAACAGCGCTGGTTTGTCGCCGATTGGGCGGTTGAAGTTACACGTTAGGTACGCCACTGGGGTTTGCAGCTCGCCTTGTGCATTAATACGGCGCACGCGGCATTCATCCATCCAAGCGCCGCCACGTTTGTGTTCACGCGCATAGAGATCAAGGTAGAAGCTGCCACGCAGCGCGCCCTGCGCATCGAAAATATCGAAGAAGCGCACTGAGTTGTGCCAAACGTCAATGCCTTCGCGCTCTTTCACGCTCATGCCAAACACACGTTTGAGCACTTCAAACAAACCGCTGACGGCTTTCGACTCAGGGAAGTACGGACGCAGTTCTTCATCCGAAATTTGGAACAGGTGCTGCTTTTGTTTTTCGCTGTAGTAAGCGATATCCCACACATTGAGTTCAGACACGCCAAACTCTTGCTCAGCAAACTGACGCAGCTCTGCCACTTCACGCTCACCTTGTGGCTTGGCTTTGGTGGCTAGATCATTGAGGAAGCCCAGCACTTGCGCTGGGTTTTCCGCCATTTTGGTCGCCAACGACTTTTCGCTGTAGGTGTTAAAGCCAAGCATGCGAGCAATTTCATGACGCAGTTTCAACTGCTCGTTGATGATCTCGGTGTTGTCCCACTTACCGGCGTTTGGACCGCGATCCGACGCGCGAGTCACGTACGCTTCGTACACTTCACGGCGCAGGGCTTGGTTGTCACAGTAAGTCATCACTGGCAGGTAAGACGGCACGTCAAGCGTGATCAAATAACCGTCGAGCTCTTTGGCTTCAGCGGCGGCTTTCGCGGCCGCCAACGCCGATTCCGGCATGCCTGCTAACTCTTTCTCATCGGTAATGTGCTTGGTCCAGCCCATGGTGGCGTCTAGCGTGTTGTTGGAAAACTTCGAGCTCAACTCTGACATACGCTTGCTGATTTCGCCGTAGCGCTTTTGCTCATCCGCAGGCAGGCCAATGCCCGATAGCTCAAAATCACGCAAAGCATCGGTAATGGTTTTCTGTTGTGCAATGGTCAGCTTGGCAAACGCTTCGCTGGCTTTGATCGCTTTGTACGCCTCAAACAGACCTTTGTGCTGGCCCACCCAAGTGCCGTATTCCGACAACATTGGCAGGCAACTTTCATACGCGTCGCGCAGCTCGTCGCTGTTGACGACAGAGTTCATGTGACTCACAGGTGACCAAATACGGCTGAGACGATCATCCACTTCCTCGATCGGCGCAATCACCGTTTCCCAGCTAGGGGTATTGTTGCCTTCAAGCACCTGCTCAATCTTGGCACGGCAATCGGCTATCGCCTGTTCCACCGCAGGAAACACATGCTCTGGCTTGATTTGAGAAAACGGAGGCAAGTCCGTAAAAGTAAGGAGTGGATTAGACATATAAATTCCTTTTGTTTGACTCTTCAGTATCGTGGCCAACTGTCCATCGATGGCTCGCTTATTCACAATAATAATACGCGATTTTCCTCGACTGTCGCCAATTGGTCTTACATTTTGATACTAAATGAGGGTTAAAGGTTCACATTTCAATACGAATAGACGATTAACTTTTTTGTGACTCAGAGAGAATCCTGAACATCAGCGTCAGTTGGGTATATAATCGCCCTATTAATCCCTGACCACACTCTACTCAGAGTGTTACGAGAGTGAATTTTGCTGAGTTATCGTCATAGCTTTCATGCCGGCAACCATGCCGACGTGGTAAAACACATTGTTCAGAGTCTGATTCTGGACTCGCTAAAACAAAAAGACAAACCCTTCGTCTACCACGACACCCATTCTGGTGTTGGCCGCTACGATTTGACCCACGAATGGTCAGAAAAAACGGGCGAGTACAAACAAGGCGTGGCGCGTATTTGGGATCGCAGCGATCTGCCTGCCGACATCGCCAGCTATATCGATTCGATCAAAGCCCTCAACAATGGCGATAAGCTGCGTTACTACCCTGGCTCACCACGCGTCGCCCGTGCTCAATTGCGCGATCAAGACCGCATGGTTCTGACGGAGCTCCACCCAAGTGATTACCCACTCTTGGAACAAGAGTTTCACCGTGATCGCCAAGTCAGTATCTACAAGGAAGATGGCTTTCAACGCCTCAAAGCCAGCTTGCCACCGCAAGAACGCCGTGGTCTAGTGCTGATTGACCCTCCTTACGAGTTGGCCAAAGAGTACCGTGATGTGGTGCAAGCGATTTACCAAAGCCACAAACGCTGGGCAACTGGCATCTACGCGATTTGGTATCCCGTGGTCAACCGCTGCGATATCGATGACATGTTAGAAGGGCTGGAAGGATTGGGCATTCGCAAGATTCTGCAAATTGAGTTGGGTGTCTCACCGGATACCAATGAGCGTGGCATGACCGCTTCAGGCATGATTGTGATTAACCCACCTTGGAAACTAGAAAGCCAGATGCAAGAAATTTTGCCTTTCCTTAAGGAAGCAATTGCGCCGGCAACCGGTCATTGGAAGGTAGAGTGGATCGTGCCTGAGTAATCGTCCCAGAATAAAATAGAGACGCAGCACCCAAAGAATTTCCGGACGACAGATTGAGTTCAACCAATCTGTCCTCCATATAAAAATGAAATGATTGAAAAATACGCAGGGAGCACGCGAGTAAATCGCCCCTGCCAGACAGGAGAAAGTAATGGCAACGCATTTTGACTATATCTGTATCGGCGGCGGCAGTGGCGGCATCGCTTCAGCAAACCGTGCGGCGATGTATGGCGCGAAAGTGGCGCTGATCGAAGCAAAAGATCTCGGCGGCACGTGTGTGAACGTTGGTTGTGTACCGAAAAAAGTGATGTGGCATGGCGCGCAGATCGCTGAAGCGATGAGCCTCTACGCTCCTGACTACGGCTTTGATGTGGAAGTGAAAGGCTTCGATTGGAGCAAACTGGTTGAGAGCCGCCAAGCGTACATTGGCCGCATCCACCAATCTTACGATCGCGTGCTAGGCAACAACAAAGTCAACGTGATTAAAGGCTTCGCTAAGTTTGTCGATGAGAAAACCGTGGAAGTAAACGGTGAGCACTACACCGCCGATCACATCCTGATCGCTGTGGGTGGCCGCCCGACCATTCCAAACATCCCAGGCGCGGAATACGGCATCGATTCAAACGGCTTCTTCGACCTTGCTGAGCAACCAAAACGTGTTGCTGTCGTCGGCGCCGGTTACATTGCGGTGGAAATCGCTGGCGTGCTCAACGCGCTTGGCACAGAAACCCATCTGTTCTGTCGTAAAGAGTCGCCACTGCGCAGCTTTGATCCAATGATCATCGACACCTTGGTGGAAGTGATGGCGGCAGAAGGCCCAACACTACACACCCACTCGGTACCAAAAGAAGTGGTCAAAGAAGCCGATGGCAGCCTAACGCTTCATCTAGAAAACGGTGAAAGCCAAAACGTTGATCAGCTTATCTGGGCAATCGGTCGTCACCCAGCGACTGACGCCATCAACCTGAGCGCAACCGGCGTAGCAACCAACGAGCGCGGCTACATCAAAGTCGATGAGTTCCAAGCCACCAACGTTGCTGGTATCTACTGTGTTGGCGACATTATGGAAGGCGGTATCGAGCTTACACCCGTTGCGGTGAAAGCGGGTCGTCAGCTTTCTGAGCGTCTGTTCAACAACAAGCCTAACGCGAAGATGGACTATGACTTGGTCCCAACGGTAGTGTTCAGCCACCCACCTATCGGCACCATTGGTCTTTCTGAGCCAGAAGCAATCGCGAAATATGGCAAAGAGAACGTGAAAGTGTACACCTCAGGCTTTACTGCGATGTACACCGCGGTGACTCAACACCGTCAGCCATGCAAAATGAAGCTCGTATGTGCGGGTGAAGATGAGAAAGTGGTTGGTCTGCACGGCATCGGTTTCGCCGTGGACGAAATGATTCAAGGTTTCGGTGTCGCGATGAAGATGGGCGCAACCAAAGCCGATTTCGACTCAGTTGTGGCTATCCATCCAACCGGCTCTGAAGAGTTCGTCACGATGCGTTGATCGCATCATCGAATAAAGCGAGAAATAACAAAAGGGTCATCAATCGATGACCCTTTTTTGTATTTATAACACTGTAATATAACCTTGATGTTTATGCCGCTTGGCATGAGGAAACGCCATTTTCATTTTGCCTTGTGCAACTAAAGGCGATAATTGCTTTTCTCTAATGTTCTGAGGAGTACGATCTACTAACTTAGCAATAATACTAAGTGGTATAAAGTGGCCTCGACACAGCTCTAAAACAACGCTATCCATCACTTCATTGGGTAATCGTTTTTTATCTCTTGCTGGTTGGGCAATTGCACTGAGATTATTTTGCAATGATGGACTAAGGCGTTCAAAGTCATCTATATAAGGATGCGGCAGCTTGTCAGAGATAAAACGCCCTTCCCCATCTCGATCAAGTTGAGCGGATACCTGCTTATCCGTGATCAAGCCTTCACTATCCGTGATCATTTTCCCACTATCCGTGATGCTGCGCTCTATTGATAACGGATTAGAGGCAAAAACTTCGTCAGGAGAAGGCAGTTTAACGCCAGGCAATGTATAAGATTTACCCCTTTTTTCTCCATGAGAGGTTAAAAATCCGCTCCCGACAAGTTTAGGTAACGCTAACGTAACATCTCTAGAATGCTGACTCGTAAGCTGGCAAGCTCTTTCATGGTCAACCCACCCCTCAGCTGCTGCTGTAATGACAATACTACGCTCCAAATCGCTCAGAGTATCTATCTTTTCCCCAAACTTTTTATGCAGTAAGTCAGCAGTTTCCTCAGAAACTAAATTGACTATAGATAGCTCAAGTAAAGTTTGTTCAGGCTCTGCTTTCTCATGAAGTCTAGGCACTCGCCAATTGGCCCACTTCCAACCGCTATATATTTTGGGTATTCCTGAACCAGACCTCTCACCGGCTCCAATTAGAAGAAACATTTGATGCATTAGACGATTTCTACAATCACTCTCATAACCTTTGATTGCTTGTTCTGGAGGAATACGCATAAGGCCAGGGTTACGGAAACCAAATAAGTCAGGCCTCTTAACAACTAAAATGGACAAACGACCAGTGTAATCAGCATGAACTAGCGTATTAACTAAAGCTTCACGTAGCGCTGTATGTACCTGAGTTTCATCTTGTCTGATACCATCTTTTAGCTCAAATGGCACTTTTAAATCTTCTGTGAGCTTTCTATATGTACGACGATAGAAATCAAATACGTTACCAGACCAAGTTCCATCAGGGCAGATTCGATCAACCCATCGCCTCTCAGTTTTCGCTTCAGGTCTTTCTTGATAGTCAACAAAATAATTCGGAGCTGCATCTTGGATGGCCTCCCAAGTTCCGAACATCAAAATACCAGCCAATGTCATTCCCTCAGAGCCAGACTGCCTGTCTTTTCTCCATCCTCCAACACTGCGAAGAAACTCAAAGTTATCTAACTCCAAAGCTGGATGTCCGGGCTTAGATACGGACAACAATCGTCGATATGCCTGCAAGCTGTCCAAGTTGATATCCGACATATCGTAATTTTGTAACACTCGATTATCACGACTATCTTCAATTTGTTCCGCGAGCATACGTCTGACTTGCTCTTCAGAACATCGGCAGTCTCCCTCATACAAACGTATGTACGTCTCTGTCATCGGTTGATTGTTTAGAAAGATCGGTTTTTGCTCTCGTCGTGCTGCTGGTATTTCTACAACAAGAAGAGAATGTCCATCAACTTCCATATCTTTAACATTATGATCACTGAGTAAGTTAACGTTAACTTTCTTCTTATTATTGGCGATATCAAAAAGTTGCTTTTTTACAACTTCTACGTTCTGTATACCAACAACATCAAACTGCCCTCTTTTTTCCCTAACTCCCAGTACAACATACCCACCACGACTGTTAGCCATAGCACTATATGTGGGCCAAAAGTCATCAGGAAGCTTTCCACCACCATCTTTTCCCTGAGCAAGCTTAAACTCAAGCTCAGAAGATTCCGAAAGCGTTTTTATATCAATTAGATCATTTATAGGTAGCATTTTCTGAAAGCCTCTTGATAGTTCTATGCTAGCGCCATGACAAACGTTAACTTAAACCATACTCCGTATCGTGTATATGTGATCGCTACGTCTTTGATTGCACTATATTATAATTTTGCGCAATTTGGTCTTAAATCGCAAAAATGCCCTGTCTGGATAAAAAAAGAGCCATCAATGACTTGATGACCCTTTTCTGTTCACGTTTTATAACGTTCGGGGGTATTTCGGAGCTGTTTACGTGTTTTACTTCACCGCGCGAACCAGTTCCGCAATGCCGTCCCAATCGCCGCTGTCCATCATGGCGGTTGGAACCATCCAAGTGCCACCACACGCGACAACCGATTTCAGCGCGAGGTAATCTTCCACGTTAGATGGGCTCACACCGCCTGTTGGCATGAATTCCACGGGGTAAACCGCCGTCAGTGCTTTAAGCATGTTGACGCCGCCTGATGGCTCAGCGGGGAAGAACTTCAGGGTACGTAGACCCATTTCCATCGCTTGTTCCACAAGGCTTGGGTTGTTCACACCCGGTACAATGGTCACGCCGCGTTGCTGACAGTATTTCACTGTGGTTGGGTTAAAGCCTGGGCTGACAATGAAATCCACACCTGCTTCGATGGCGATGTCCACTTGCTCTGTGGTTAATACCGTGCCCGCACCAATCAACAAATCAGGGTAGGCTTCGCGCATGATGCGAATGGATTCCGCCGCCGCTTCCGTGCGGAATGTCACTTCCGCACAGGGTAAACCGTTTTCTACCAACACTTTTGCCAATGGCAAGGCGTGTGCTACATCGTTGATAGCGATAACTGGGACGATTTTGATCTCTCTTAATCGTTGTTCAAGTGTTGTCATAGATAACCTCTAAAGAATAAAGCTCAATACAGCGACGATAAGGAAAGCAATACCACCAAGCAAGGTTTCCATTACCGTCCAAGTTTTCAGCGTGGTTTTCTCATCCATCTCAAGCAGACGAGAGACTAGCCAGAAACCAGAATCGTTAAAGTGAGAAAGTACCGTTGCACCGCCCGCAATAGCAATCACGATAAAACAGAGGTCTAACTCACTCAAACCTGTGGTTGCCGCCACAACCGGGGCAATCAGCGCAGCGGTGGTCGTCAGTGCCACGGTGGCAGAACCTTGCGCCACACGCAAACAAGTTGAAATCACAAACGCCGCCACAATCACTGGCATGCCTGTGTCAGTTAATACATCAGCCAAAGCATTACCAATGCCGCTGGCACGCAATACGCCACCAAACATGCCACCCGCACCGGTGACAAGGATAACGCCACAGATTGGTGCCAGTGAGTCGCCACACAATTTTTCAAGTTTAGCCATGCCGTAATCTTTGGCAAACACTGCCAAACACACGATCAAGGTAATAAGAAGCGCGACAGGCGTTTTACCTAGCATGCGAAGGAATTCCACCAACGGTGTTTTACCATCAATCACCCCCGCCACTGCCAGCGTGTTTAAGCCGGTATCCAAGCAGATCAGTAATACGGGCAGAACTAAGATGGTCATTACCGTGGCAAATTTTGGCAATTTGCTTTCATCGACAATCGCATCGCTGTTAAAAAATGCTTTAGAAAGTGGAATGTCGAATTTCTTACCTGCGTACAAACCAAATAGGTACGCGCCAAGATACCAAGTTGGAATCGCAACTAGGATACCCACAACCAGCAGCAAACCGATGTTGGCACCTAAAAATTCCGCCGCCGCCACTGGGCCTGGATGTGGAGGAACAAAGGCGTGCATCACCGCAAACGCACCCGCAGACGGTAAGGCGTATTTGATTGGCGATCCACCAAAGCGTTTTGCCACGCTAAAGATGATGGGCATCATCACCACTAGGCCTGCATCAAAAAAGATAGGGAAACCAAACAGCAGTGACGCAATACCCAATGCGAACGGGGCGCGATCTTTACCAAAGCGACCAATCAGCGTGTCGGCCAGCACTTTGGCCCCGCCAGTCACTTCCAAAATTTTACCAATCATGGCACCAAGGCCAACCAACAACGCGACAGAAGCGAGCGTGCCGCCAAAGCCACCCATCATGGTGGGCACCACTTTGTCCGAGGTCACGCCTGTGGCAATTGCGGTACCTAAACTGACAATGGTCAGTGAGGCAAAGGCATGCACTTTGAGTTTGATGATCAGCACTAACAACGCGGCAATCGCCAACGCAGCTATGGTTAAAAGATAAGTAGGATCAGGGGTGTGGGCTAATTGCTCCATAAGTTCACCTTTCGAATTATTGTTTGTGTTGTGGTTCACATTTATTTACGTTACCGGTAACATGTTACCGATAACATGAATAAGATAAACCCATATTTCAAAGTGAATTTCAAATTTGAGATCACGCGCAAGTTTAGTTATGAGGACAAGTTATGGCGGGTAGTAGTGTCATTGTGATGGGTGTCTGCGCAAGCGGAAAGACCACAATTGGTGAGCTGTTGGCAGAAAAACTGGGGCGTAAATTCATTGATGGTGACGATCTCCATCCACGCGCTAACATTCAGAAAATGGCCTCTGGCCAGCCACTGAACGATGACGACCGCAAGCCGTGGCTGGAGCGCATTCGTGATGCGGCGTATAGCCTTGAAAGCAAAAATGAGCACGGCATTATCGTCTGCTCTGCGCTGAAAAAGAGCTACCGCGATCAAATCCGCGACGGCAACAACAATGTCACCTTCTTGTTCCTCGATGGCGACAAGTCACTCATTCTTGAGCGCATGCGCCAGCGTCAAGGCCACTTCATGAAAGAGAACATGGTCAATAGCCAGTTTGAAACACTTGAACGCCCCGATGGCGAGCCTCGCACTCTATTGGTGAGCATTGATACCACTATCGAAGACGTTGTCGCCAACGCGGCCGAGTTAATTCTAGAGCAAGATGAGGCACAAGCATGACCCATCCCGTTATTTTAGAGGTCACTCAGCGCTTGGTGGAACGCAGCCAAGCAACACGTGCGGCGTTTGTTTCACGCACCGAAGAGCAAGCCAAAGCGGGCAAAGGACGTGTTGGTTTATCGTGTGGTAACTTAGCGCACGCGGTGGCGGCATCTTGTTCGGCAGAAAAGAAAAACATCCTCGATTTTACTCATTCCAATGTGGCGCTGATCAGCGCCTACAACGACATGCTCAGCGCCCACCAGCCTTACCTGCACTACCCAGAGCAAATTAAGCGCGCACTGGCAGAGTATGGTCATACCGCGCAGGTCGCCGGTTGTGTGCCTGCGATGTGCGATGGCGTAACCCAAGGTCAAGCGGGCATGGATATGTCGCTGTTTTCTCGTGATCTGATTGCGCAATCCACTGCCCTCTCTTTGAGCCATAATGTGTTTGATGCCACCTTGCTACTCGGTATTTGCGACAAAATCGCTCCGGGGCAACTGATGGGCGCACTCGCTTACGCGCACTTGCCTACCGCATTTGTGCCAGCGGGTCTCATGGCAACGGGCATCAGCAATGAAGAAAAAGTCGATGTTCGCCAAAAATACGCGGCGGGCGAAGTGGGTAAAGACGCGCTGCTCGATATGGAGTGTCGCGCCTATCACTCCGTCGGCACCTGTACCTTCTACGGCACCGCCAACACCAACCAACTGGTGTTTGAGGCGATGGGATTGATGTTACCCGGCTCGGCGTTTATCCATCCAAACTCAGAGCTCCGACACGCGCTGACTGAACACGCGGCGATCAAAATTGCCGCCATGACCGCCGGCTCGGCCCACTTCCGCTCACTGGCTGAAGTGGTCACTGAAAAGAGCCTGATCAACGGCATCATCGCCCTACTTGCTTCCGGTGGCAGTACCAACCACACCATTCACATGTTGGCCGTGGCGCGCGCTGCGGGTATTGAGCTTACTTGGCAGGACATCAGTGATCTTTCTGACGTGGTACCACTGCTAGCACGCGTATACCCGAACGGCCCCGCTGACATGAACGCCTTCCAACAAGCGGGTGGCGTGCCTGCGCTGCTGCATCGACTCAATGAGTCGGCTCTGTTGCATCGTGACGTCAAGCCAGTATTTGGCGAGTTCGACGACCAAATGAGCCTACCAAACCTCGTCGACGGTAAGCTTGTTTGGATACCATGTGAGGGTACGTTCGATAGCCATGTTATCGCCGACAAATGCTGCGTTTTCCAGTCCACAGGCGGCACAAAAGTGCTGAGTGGCAATTTGGGCAAAGCGGTGGTGAAAGTTTCTGCGGTGAAAGAAGAGCAACGCGTGATTGAAGCACCAGCACTGGTGTTTCAGTGCCAGCATGAGGTGGAAGCGGCGTATCAACGTGGTGAGCTCAACCGAGATTGCATTGTGGTGGTGACGCACAATGGCCCAGCCGCCAATGGCATGCCAGAGCTGCACAAGTTGATGCCGATTCTCGGCAATGTGCAAAAGGCGGGCTTTAAAGTGGCGCTGGTGACCGATGGCCGTTTGTCTGGCGCTTCAGGTAAAATCCCATCGGCCATTCATGTCTCTCCAGAGGCGATTCGTGGCGGTGCGATTGGCTTAGTGCGTAATGGTGATGTGATTCGTGTCGATTGCCAGACAGGTGAGTTAAACAACCTCAGCGACACCACTGGTCGCTGCGTGCTTGAAATCGATACCGAGGCAAGCCAGCAAACTTGGGGACGCAATCTGTTCAGCACCCTTCGCCAATCGGTTTCTAGCGCCGAACACGGTGCCAGCTTTATTGTTTGATCAACAAGGGCGCGTTTATCGCGCCCTTGGTTTTCATCACATCAACCCAGTCCGTTACACACTCTCGCCGGCGGTAATGCGGTAGCCCATATCCACCACAGTCTGTTCTAACGTTTCACCGCGCAAACGGGCCAGCAACAACTCGGCACTTTTCTCACCAATTTGAAAACGTGGCGTATCGACACTGGTCAATTTCGGACGAATCGTCTGGCCGATATCCAAGGCGTTGTAGCCAACAATGGCCAGTTGCTTCGGCACCTCAATACCGCGCTGCTGCGCGCACAGCAAAGTACCGATGGCGATGTCATCGTTGGTACAAAAAACCCCATCCATCTCTGGATATGTCGCTAAGGCGCGCTCTAACAGCTCATCCGCCAACGAGAAACTGGAGTGTTCACCCGTCAGCACGTGTTTCGGCTCTAAGCCAGCTTCACGCATGGCGCGATCATAGCCTTGCATACGCAGTTTGGTACGCGTATCCAAGCGTGCACCAAAATACACAATGGTGCGCTTACCCGAAGCCAACATGCGTTTAACCACGCTGTAAGAAGCATCTTCGTGGTCTAACCCCACCGCCATATCGATTGGCTGCGCTGGCAGTTCCATGGTTTCGACCACGGGAATGCCTGCGTTTTTGATCATCTGCATTGTGCGCTCGGTGTGGTGGCTTTCCGTTAGAATCAAACCATCCACCTGATACGAGAGCAGCGACGCGATTTTGCGCTCCTCTTCAAGCTCATCGTAGCTAAAGTGTGCCAAGAGGGTTTCATAACCATGTGCTTTGGTGACGGTTTCAATGCCCTGAACAAAGGAAGCAAAAATTTGGTTGGACAAAGAAGGCAGTAGGATCCCAATGGCTCGGCTAGAGGATTTAGACAACATCGCTGGGGCACGGTTCTCGATGTACCCCATCTGTTCAATCGCAGTGGCGATTTTCTCGCGGGTCTTTTCCGCCACCGAATCGGGATTACGCATGTAGCGTGATACCGTCATCTTGGTCACGCCGACTTGATCCGCCACATCCTGCAAAGTGGTGCGCGGTTTCTTATTGTGTTGAGCCATAAAAATATTTTTGTCATTAATGTTACTTGTAACATTATGACCAATCCGATCCTCACACACAACCAAGGTGCTACGCTAAAAACCCACCAATGTGATCTTCCCCTGCGCCATCTCCCCTAACTGGCAGGAGAAATCGAGGCGTTTATCGGCGGGTTTACTAAACAACACCTTCAACTTATCAAACGCTTCCGGCACAAAACTGACGCTTTTTAGCCGCAAACTTTTGCGCGTTAAGCTGTCCAAAAATGCCAAAGAGGATTTATCCAACACCATTTGGCAGGTATCCAATATTGTTTTGCTGACCATTTTTTTATGAATGGCATGACTCAACTGTTCGGGGGTGATGCTCATATTGGCACTGGCCAACACGCACACGGCGTAAATATCCAGCACCGCCACCGCGCGTGGTTTTTGCGTTTCGCCATCTTCATAAATGGCAATCATGCAAGGGATTTTGCTTTCATCAAACTGCTGCTGCCGAATATTGGCTAAGCAGATCTCCCCATGCACCACTTTTTGTAGCAACTTCTCGAGCTGGCTTAATTTCGGCAGCGCGAGCTCTTTTTGCACTTCCACCAGCTCATCAAAGGCTTTTTCACTCTCTTCCGCCCCTTGTACCAGTGGCAATAGCTTGCGATGCAGCGCGTCATCGTCGAACGGTTTACTCAACACAAAACTGGCCCCCGCCGCTTTTGCTTGGGCGATCTGCTCGTCATCGTCGACGGTGGTGATCATCGCGATTTTCACCTCAGGAAAACGGGTGGCAACGGTTTGCACCAGCTCCAAGCCACTCATGTCTGGCATGTGCCAATCCGTCAACACAATATCCGGACGCCAATGCTCCACTTTCTCTAACGCCGCAAGGGCGCAATTGGTTTTTTCAATCGATAAGCGACGATAGCCAAACCCAAGCAAGGCTTTGCGTACAATTTCTAGCGTCGCTTTACTGTCATCGACAATCAGTATTTTCACTCTATTTGCGCGTCCAATTTCGAGAAGTGTTTAAATTATAGGCACAATTCGTCGCAGCTTCTAAACTTATCAATACGCCATTAAACGAGGTAAGCACGCGATGTCGCTCGAGTTCTTCGACCAATCTTGGGATAAAGAGTTGTTGCTGATGTTAGGCATCAATCTTGGCTTGATGATTTTATTGGTGTGGTTTGTGTTGCTGTGGCTGATGCTGCGAGAGTTTCGCAAAGCGATTCACCCCAAAGAGGCAAACGCAGAGAGCCTTGCCGCCTCCCCAACGACAGTGGCGATGTGTGAAGAATCGGTCAATCACGCCCTTCACTACAGCAATGAAAATCGCGACACGCTCAATGCCTTGATTCAAATTCAACAGGCACTTGAAAAGCAAGTCGCCGAGATTCGCGCCACAAGCCAAAACCCCAGTGAACACGATCTCGCCTCCATTGAGGCTCTCAACCAAAAACTGAGTAAATCCCAACAGTTGATTCGTAAGCTCAGGGGCGATCTCGACAAAAGCGTGCGTGGCCTGCGCAAAGCCAAAGCCAAGCTACTAGAACAAAATGATACCGTTGATGGATTGCGCAAACAGAAAGAGGATATTGAGAAACAGTTTGAGCAACTGGAGCGGGAGTACATCATGATCAGCGAAAGCGGTGGCTTTCAAGACGTTGAACAAGGCTTTCAAAAAGAGAAGGATCAACTGCTCGCCACCATTGAGAATTACAAACAGCAGTTGGCCAATCAGGCTTCTACCAGCACGAGTAGCGCCGCCAGTGATGAGCTCAAACAGAAGCTACTTGCGATGCAAAAACAGCTGATGCACGTGAACAAAGAGAAGGCGTTTATTGAGCAGAAATATTTGGAACTGACACAAAAAATGGAAAACGGAGAACAATGAAATTCGCCACCGACAAACTGTTGAATTTTATTTTTCCCGACAAAATTCATAAACCCATTTCAATGAATTCTTATCTGTAAGAAAAGTCTCACATATAATACAGAATTCTTATAAACTAGCCGCTAATAAAAATATAAGAAATCGTTATCGTCGTGCAGTTAGGTTCCAGTGCCACGCAAGTGTTTTATCACTTGCTGGATCTCAATGAAGAAGAAAAACAACAAGCGCTCCAACAACTCGAACAAGACGCCCCTGATGTCTATCGAGCGTTGACACCGTTAATCCAGCCTCATGAACATGAGCCTTTCACCGCCTTGCTTGGCTTTCACGCCAATCATGCCACCGAGATTCCGCTCGACCTTTCCAACCAGTTGATCGACAAATATCAGCTCACTCACGAGTTAGGACGAGGAGGCATGGGCGTGGTGTACGCTGCTTATCGCGCCGATGAAACGTTTGAACAGCAATTGGCCATCAAGTTTATCCAGCCCTCTTTGACTCAAGTGTTGGGAAAAAAAGCGTTGTTTGACGAAGCGCAGTTACTGGCTCGCCTTAACCACCCTTGTATTGCCAAAGTGTTTGATGGCGGAGTGCATCAAGATTCGGTTTACATTGTCATGGAAAAGGTGGAAGGCCTCACGCTGGATGCCTTTTTGCAACAACATCACCTTGATACGCGCGCCAAGCTCACGCTCTTTCGCTACCTCTGCCAAGCGATTGAACACGCGCACCACAATCAGGTGCTGCATGCTGACATCAAGCCGGAAAACATCCTCATTGATCAAGATATCAGACCCAAGTTGCTCGATTTTAACCTAACGCAAAAAGTCAGCACTCAGGCCAATCAATCAGGGCAAGTGGGATTGGTGGCCTTTAGCGAGCATTATGCCAGCCCAGAGCAAAAATCGGGTGGCTACTTAACTCAGCAAAGCGATCTCTACTCGCTCGGGAAAATCCTGCACCTGCTTTTCCCGCAGGTAGGCAAACACTCCGACCTACGCTTCATCCTCGACAAAGCGACCCAAGCAAAAGCAGAACAGCGCTACCAAAGTGTCAGCGAGTTACGAGCTGACATCGAGAACATGTTGGCATGCCGACCGATTTCACTCAAACAACACATTCCGCTCTACACCACCAAACGGCTGATACAAAGAAGGCCAGTTCCCAGCTTATTGCTGACCTTACTGGTGATGAGCGGCATGCTGTTCACCAGCACCTTGATGACCAAAAATCGCCAGCTACAACAAGAAAAGCTGATTGCAGAAAACATGATGTACGAAGTGACCAGCTTGATGTTCCACACCAAAGGCAATGAGATGGCAAACCTGTCGGTGAATTCGATGTTGGAAATCACGCGTCGGCGAATTCTCTCCAATCCCGACATACCCAAGCACATCAAGCAGAAAATGTTGTTGGCCATGATCACGCCAACACCAGAGAAACACGCTGTCGAGGCAAACTGCCAAGCAAACTGCCGCCAACCTGAATCAAAATGGTAAGAGATCATGAAGCCACTATTTTTTGCCACTGCCTTGCTAAGTTGCCTCTCCTTGAGCGCGCAATCGGCCACGCCCAAAACGGGTTACTTTATTGACTCTCCCGTTACGGGCTTGTATTACAAAACCAGTTCGAATCTCTCAGGCACCACTCACAAAGGCGCTTTTCAATACCACCCAGGGGATGTGGTGAGTTTTTTCCTCGGCAGTGACGACAGTGGCTACTTGCTCACAACGCTTTCAGGCCAAGAGGTGATTACCCCAACATTGGCGACCACCAAACCAAGCCGTAGTATCAATATGACGCGCTTGCTGCTGTCACTCGACAGCACCCCAGAAAATCGGGATGAAATCATTCTGCTCAATCGCATCATCTCCGACCCTAAATTCCAGCAACAGTTGCAAGGCATCGATCTCAATTTTCTCGATACCACCGCCAGCCAACTGAACGTGGATTTGGTTTCCATCAAAGAAGCAGCAGAACACTTAAATCAGAGCCAACGCTATATTGAGCAGCACTTTACCTCCGATGAAGTGATTTTCTCACCGCTGAATATGCGCCTACGAAACATCATCATCAAAAAGACCGATTGGCAGGGCCGTGCTTGTGCACTCGATTTACGTATGCTCGATAAACCGAACCACCGCACCCCGGTCGGGGCGATGAGTTTTGAAGTGACCCAGGAGCACGTAATACAATACCCCAGCGCGGGCGATTACTTCAACGGCTGTTACCTCAACCGACAGCACGCCTATCGAGAAAAAACCGTTGAACCACTGAGCTATTTTGAGCAATGGGAAGGGGTTGTGGGCTGTGCGAGCCAAGGTTGCACACGTCACGATCTCAATGGTTTCTCACTGGAAGATTTCGACGACGAAGGCGACTGGAAATACCGTTCAGTCGCGATGAATTTTGACCCTCACACCGAGCTACTGATGGGCAAAATGCAAGGATTGGGCAAGAAGGCCGAAGTCACTCACAGTAACAAATCGGAATCGATTTGGTTTATCTATCCTGAAAACAAAGGGCAACACATCGCCTTTGAAGGAATTTGGAAAGAGACTGAATACCAGGGCAATGCCTTAGCTCAGCGCTGCCTAAGAATTGCCAATGGGCAGGTTTGGCTTGGGCCAAGCGAACAAACTCAGTGTCCAATTGACAAGAAACACTACATCCAAAACGTGACCCAGCAATACCAAGATATGTGGTGGTTACGTAATGCCTCGGGTCATGCCCAACTCGAACAGATGAATCTGATGGTGCGCTGGTTTCCGCAACCTTACCCAGCGCAATACACCACCTGGGAGTACCTTCCAGCCGGCAAGCATTGGGATCAGGGCATCTTGTATCGCTATCAACAGCAAGTCTCACCTCAGCGTGATGGCTCTGATCGCATTGATACTTACACCATTTCTGAATTCGTAAAACAGCAAGGAGAGCCGTCATGAGTGCGCAATCGACTTCTCTTACCCATATCATTCAACAGTGGCAAGCCGGTGACAAAGAAGCCGAAAGCCAGCTGTATCAATTTGCCTACCTGCAACTGCGCAAAATCGCCCAACAAGAGCGGGAACGGAACGCCGAGAAGTATGGTCTTGAAAACGAAGTGTTGGCAGACAGCGTGAACAGCACCACCGCTTTGATCCACGATGCGTACCTAAAGCTTTCCACCAGCGACATGAGTGAAATCAGCGGCAAGCGCGACTTTTTCCTTATGGCAGCCAAAGTGATGCGCCAAATTTTGATCGACAATGCACGTTCACTGCAGGCGCAAAAACGCCAGCAAGTGACACAGCTACCGAGTGAACAACAGGAAAAGTTTGAGCAGTTGATCATCATGGACAAAGCACTGGACAACTTCAGTGTTCGCTACCCACGCCAATCGAATGCGCTCAAGCTGAAATATTTAATGGGGATGAAAAACCAAGAGATCAGCGAGTTACTCGAATGCAGTGCCAGCTTGATTGAAAAAGACCTCAAATTCTCACGCAGTTGGCTGCAATCGAGAATGGCGTAAATCGACCCATGACACATCGTAAACCTTTACTCTTCGCCACGACAGTAACGCTTGTTACTGGGATGTGGTTTTGGCTCTCTTCAAGCCAAGCCACCTCGAGTGTGCTGGCTGAGACAGAAACCCGTGTCGCAGCACCACATGCCAAAGCCATTTCGGTTGAAAGCAAAGCACCAAACGCAGCAACGCCAACCCAAAACACAAACTCAGATCCTCAAGTGGTGTTTGCCCAAGCATTGGAGGATCTGGCTCCACCAGCGCCCACTGCAGACGTAGAAGCGTTAGCAAAAACACCACAGCCTGACGTTGAAAATGACACGCTAGAAGCCACCACCTATACCCAGGTGATAACCAGCGAACCCGCTAACTTTGACGGCAGTGGAACAAACAGTAAACCTAGGATCAACGCCGAAGTGGCGCGACAAATCCAGAGTCAGGTTTTCGGCTGGGAGCTCGATCAAGGCGCGCCCATTCACTATTCCCTCAACATTGATCAACTGTTTGTGGATGCCGATGACGACTTTCTCACCCTCACTGTGCGCATCAATGTGCCGGGGCTCAAAGTTCGCAATCTGGGTGCCGTGCAGATCTTAGGCACCGTAACCAAAGCCGCAGCGCAACCCCAGTTGATGATCGCTGCGCGCGATGACCACCACGGTAGTGATGACCAAGCGTGGGTAAAAGCCTATTTTGATCTACCAGCGATTGGCGAAACGGGTACGCAGTTTACTCACCCACTGATTGGTCAAACCTTCTATCGCTTAGAAACCACCCAAACCTTTGCGGGCGTTCGTTATCCCTATGAGGTGATTTACTGCCAAGCGTGGAAGTTAATCAATCATCAGGTCTATTTCGCCGCTGCGCGCAATCGTCGCCAATGCCCCGATGACGAAGAGCTCAAGTTGATTGGCGAGTTTGAGCAGCAAGACGAAAAGCTGATTCTCACCAGCAGCCAGTCCGCCTTTGATGCCAAACAAACCTGGATGACTCGCCAAAGCTACCCATCCAACCTCACGGAAGGATTGGTAAACCATCTCACCACGGTGCATGACGGCAACCAGTACGAAACCTACACCATGCTCACTGACAAAGCCGCGATGGAAGCGAGGCTCAACGTGGAAACGGGTCGAACGCTTTATGAGATGGTCTTTTTTGACTACCTCTTTATCGACGCTGAGCAAAATTACCTTCCTGCCGAGGTCGGTAACTACATCTACGAGCGTCAAGCTGCGGACCCCACGGTGTATCAACGCTTTGACTCCGACCTCAACATTCATCGCATCAGTGGCAGTTTTGATTGCTCCACCTTACTGCCCTACTTCGAACTCTCCGTCATTGCTGGTCGGGGCGATTACGAAGATGTCATCTCCTACAGCCACAACGAAGATGGCGTCTCCTCGGTCGCCTGTTTTGTCTTTCCATCAGGACCAAACAAGCGCTCTTTGGCCATCAATCATGACTACCGAGATGACAACGATCTGCAACAAGGCGAGATTTACAGCTACATCCTGCGCCCAAAACCTCAGTTCGCACACCTGTTGGAGGAGTTGAAAATCAATCTGATTTACCACCACCCACAACTGTAAAATTAAGCGCCAATAAACGGGATTAGAAGTTCCACAACGCTTGTAATCCCGTATTGAGTGTCCAAGTTTGCGCTTCTGGCAACCAAGCTTGACCTTGCTTCTCCACACCACTTGCTGTGGTATAGCTCACTCGCTGTGGATCAGACTCGAAGCGTTTCTCGTACCCGAGCATCACAAACCACCCTAAATGCAAACCTGGCATGATCTGATAGCTAAGGGTTGCTTCCGCATTGGTTCTAAAGCCGAAATCGTTAAATTGAATGTCTTCAAAGCGTGAGTTTTCAGTGACACTCCAAATCGGCACACCGAAAACCCAACGGCCACTAACACGCCAATCGCTCTCCCCATACAGATGGCCAGAATCGTAGGCTAAGCCAGCATCCAGGAAAATATCCGTCGATTTCTCTTCCCACGTATTGCCTTCGCGAAACACATCATTGAGGTAACCATTGTGGTTTTTCAGGCCATAGCGTTTGTAGGTTTGATAGCTCAATGACGTCCCTGCCAACACACGCCAGTTATCTTGCAGTTTGTAGTGCAGCAAAATGTTGGTTGCCGCTTTCAGATATTCAAACTGGTTGGTTTGAATCAGCGTACCGCTTTTATGCCACTCTTCGGTGGCACTGATCGGTGAAAATGTCGCTAACGCATCAATGGAAAAATCAAAGCGCGCGTTAATGTGGTACAGCCCGCCCGTGTTCAATACGGGGCTCACCACACTGGCATCGGAGTCTAAACCGGGAAACAACTCTTCATACACCACATTTTCTAAGCCAAGGGTAAAGTAAGAGTAACCATATTTGCTCTTATCAAGGGTCGTTTGCGCCTCAGCCGCTGAAGAGCCCAAACACGCACCAATCATGATTAACCTAGCCCACTGTTTCATCTGTTTCTCCTGAAATTTTTGGCCCAGATGTTAACCCTCACGATCCATTTGCCAACCCCGTTACTGATAAAAAAATTAAAATAAATTTTACGGTTTTTTCGCTGTTTTCCGTGCCTTGAAACTCCCACTCTAACCGGATAAAAAGTCCCGAAATTCCCCCTTCTTTCGCATGATTTATAAAAAGATGAAAGAAGACTCTAACGATGTGCGTTATTCAATTTAGTCAGAATAAAAAAGCAAAGGATTCTTAGATGAAAAAGGTTAGTTTACTAGCAGCGTCAGTGGCGATCGCCCTCACCGGTTGTGGCGGTTCAGACAGTGGTTCAGGTTCAAACGACAACGTCGCTCCAGGCGGCGTTATCGTGACAGGCTTTGACGGTTACTTTAATCAAGCCGTGGTGTTTCTTGATAAGAACAACAATGGCAAGCTCGATATCGGCAGCGATACGATTTTCGGTCTCACAGATAAAGAAGGCCGTCGAACGATCCCTTCCGATACGCAAGGTGTACTGGCACTTCAAACGCTCACTCCGGGCGGCACCGTTCAAACTGCACTGGCCAACCACGCGCCTGAAACTTATGCGGGCAAGTACACTATCGATATGGATCATCCAACTCAAGCGATGGCGCATGAGGTGGTATTTCGCGCCCCATCCAAATCGACGGTTATCTCACCTCTCAGTGATCTAGTTGCCATTGAGATGGCTTCGGGTGCTAGTGAAGAAGAAGCGATCCTCAAAGTAAGCACGGCACTCGGTGGCACACCAGAGCAGCCCATCAAACTGCTGAGTAACTTCATCGATGGTGCAGACAAAAATGTTAGCTTGCACAAAACAGCGCAAATCCTGACCGAGTCAAAAGCCGCTAACCCTGGCAGCTATGAAAAAAAAGCAACACAGTTTGCCGAACAAGCTGGCAAAATTGTCGGTGATTTGACAGAAGAGCAAGTCAAAGAG
The DNA here is from genome assembly GCF_002224265.1 of Vibrio vulnificus NBRC 15645 = ATCC 27562. Taxonomy (NCBI): domain Bacteria; kingdom Pseudomonadati; phylum Pseudomonadota; class Gammaproteobacteria; order Vibrionales; family Vibrionaceae; genus Vibrio; species Vibrio vulnificus. Next base: position 1,568,929 of record NZ_CP012881.1, on the reverse strand, counting down.
GTCAATTACAAACCTGTTATTAAAGATACAGCACCAAATGAAGACACACTGGTACCAACAGAAGTTATCAACAATAAGTTAACCGTTAGTGAGTCTGCGCAATCTCGCGTTCAACACAGCCTAAATGCACTAACTATCGTGCAAGATGAGCATTTTACAACAGCGCACATTTCTATCGCTAATCTCTTCGATGACCCAGATCAGGCCTCTCTAGCCGTGATAACAAGTGGTGAATCAACATTTGATGAAGCAGGTTTAATCGCAACGTTTTCTGGTTCTGACTTGGTGCTTTCAGCAAATACAGCAGGCATCATCAAAGCTGGCGTATTCACGATTATTCTGCAATCGCAAGATAAGGCAGCAGATGGTAGCCAAGTTGGTTCTCCAGTGAGCACAAAGTTCACACTGAAAGTAGATTCAGCAAACCTAGCTCCAATCGTGGATAAAGAAGTAGAAGCACGAATCCAACGAGAAATCGACGGTTGGCAACTTCAAGAAGGCGAGCTGTTCTCACAAACCATCAGCCTAACCCCTCTTTTCACCGACACAGACGGTGAGATCAAATCTACCAAAGTTGGTCTAGGTGGTGTTGTTGATGGCTTATCATCAAACACAGATCTCGATAACCTCATAGTAACCATATCTGGTACACCAAAAATGGAATGGAACCAGAAAGGGAAAATTACTCTTCAAGTGACAGACGATAAGAATGCAGAATCAGAAACGGTGACTTTCTTGATGCCTGAAGTGAAAGCCGGAGTGATGCCTCCACCAGAGGCTCACCCACTGGAAGGAAAAACTTGGTATCGCCTCGAGCATGGTAGTGGCACACCTGAGGAAAAACTCCCTTACAGTCGTATCTGGTGTGACACACTGCACTTTGAAAACGGAAAAGTTTCAGGTAACTACCGCACCATGAGCAACTTAACCCAATGTGGCGAGTTAGCGGAAAACTCTTGGTCCAATGGCACATATAGAGTTCAAGGAAATCAAGTCATTGCCAAATTTGGTGATGACCCCGATGCAACGCTGACAATTACAGACGCTGATGACATTGCCCCTGGGGCAAAAATCCTGTTCTGGACTTCCAATGAAGGAACCGAGCGTTATACCTTGTTTAGCAATAAGTCAGACGCAGAAGCACGCATTCAAATCCGATCGGATGATGGACCAGAACAGCGCTTTTTCAATATGCCGCTTCCAACAGAGGTTGATGGTGTCGAAGCGCTCGGCATGGTCTCTCTATCGCTGCGGAGAAACAATAATCCAGATGATGAAGGGGCAATGGATGCAAACTTAACGTTGGAGTTCCCGGATCAAAACTTTACTTGTAAAGATGCAGAAGAGTTTTATGAGAACTTTATTATCACAGGTCCAGGGCTGGTCACGGAAACCACCGATTACAACACGGGGATCATTCACAAATCTTACGGTGTTTATTCGGGGAACGAATGGGGAACGTCTCTAGAATGCTATGACAAAACAGACGACAATGGTATCGATCACGCTGGTATTGATTTCGACTTGCCTGAACTAACCATTGGTGGTGTGTATAGCTTTATCGGCAAAGTAAAAGCCCAACAAGGCGAATACATTGAAGCCGTGAAGTTCAATATGACTTGGACAGGTGCTGGCAACAACGAATAATTGTTACCATTGAAAAACACCAAGCCCCGCATCGCGGGGCTTATTTGTTTTGGGTGTCATCCAACTACTTCACACACAGCACATTCAACAGCGAAGAGCCTTTTACCTGCGTCACACGGCCATCGGTAAAGAAGCCTTTTTTTCCTCTTCCCCAATAGGGTAACTGCACTGGCCACTGCTGGTTTTCCATCACTTTGGAGTCCAGCAGGGTAAAAAATTCCTCTTCGGTTAACAAACGCATGTGCAGATCGCTGCACACTACTTCCGCACTGCGGTAATCCAAGCGATTCCATGCTTGGTTGTGTTCCATATAAAACTGGTGCTCATCATCCATCAAGTAAGGCACTGCATAAGTACGACCTTTTAACTCGGCACTTTTACGAATGTCGATGGATGAAGAGTCGTCGTTACTGCGCTTAGCTGGCGTTGTGGCCAAGGTCGCCTGCGCAGGGGCCGGCATGGGCTTGTTGGCAGCAACCGGTACTTTCGGTTGCGTTTTTGGGGCGGTGGGCTTGGTTATCGCTTTCTGTTCTTTGCTTGCCGCGACCGGTTTTGCCACAGAATGTGGCTTAACGACTCGAATAAAGGCTTCTCGGTAATCGCCCAGTTTTTTGACCTGTTTAAGATCTTTACTGGCTTGAGCAAAAGATTGATACGGGCCAATTAAGCAACGATAGGCTTTGTTTTCAGGTTTCATCCACACATCGGTGGTGATCTGCTTGTAAAGCGGTTTGGCGTCAGCCAGTGGCATTGGCTGATTTAAGATGCCACATTGAATCCAAAAGAAATCCTCTTTGCCGCTTTTGGGCGCTTTTTTACCCCAAACACCATCGCCAATCGGGCAGGCTTTGTCTAACATGGGTAATTCGTTGGTGCTTGCCTGTGTGGCTTCACATAGAAAGCCTTCCGCCGCTGCAGGAGTAGCAACACCAAAAAAGCACAATGCCGCCATCAGCCACAATCGTTGAGGTTTGAAGATCGGCAAAAGGGCCGATTTGCTTTGTTCCATAACTTCACTCTACCCGTTTCATCAATGAATTGTTCAGTGACGCTCAGACTGCTGCCTACAACACGTTGTAAGGCCAAAAATTTGCCGCGTACTGGTGAATAAAAAATGACAAGCAAAAAAAGAGCCGTAATTGGCTTACGACTCTTAGTTTAGGTAGTTTTCCGATTATAAATCAATCAGCTCAGATCACCCTTTGTAGATTTTTGGGTTAAATACGTCACGTAACCAGTCACCCAATAGGTTGATCACTAACACCAGCGTCACCAGCACAATGCCAGGGAAGGCGGTGATCCACCAAGCGCCGGAGAAGATATAGTTAAAACCAATGCTGATCAATGCGCCCAGTGACGGTTGGTCAACGGGCAAACCCAGCCCTAAGAACGAGAGCGCCGCTTCCGACATGATCGCGTTAGCGACTTGCACGGTTGAAATAACCAAAATCGGTGACAAACAGTTCGGCAGAATATGACGGAACATGATGCGCGGTGCTTTAAAGCCCATCACTCGCGCAGCTTCCACGTACTCTTTCTTCTTCTCCGCCAATACCGAGGCGCGGATCGTACGTGCGTATTGTGGCCATTCCGCCACACCGATGATCACCACCAGCATCACCACCGCATATTGGCTGTAGAAATCGCTGCCGAAACTGGCTTTGAAAATCGCCGAGACAATAATTGCCACCATCATGGTCGAGAAGGAGAGCTGAACATCCGCAAAACGCATCAAGAAGTTGTCAATACGACCACCAAAGTAACCCGCCGACAGACCAATCACGATACCCAAAAACAGCTGTAGCGCTACCGCCATAAAGCCGATGGTTAACGATAAACGCGAACCGTATAAGATGGTGGAAAGAATATCGCGCCCTTGCTCATCGGTGCCCAGTACGAAGTTTTCATCACCGCCTTCCATCCAAGATGGCGGTAGTTCCGCATCCATGATGTCAATCGAAGAGAGATCATAGGGGTTACTCGGCGCAATTAATGGTGCGGCAATCGCCAACAACAAAAACAGCATGAACACCGCAAAACTACTCATCGCCACTTTGTCGCGTTTAAAATAGTAAAGAAAATCCGATTCTTTAAAGCGTTCCCATGCAGAAGGAGCTTTATTCGTTTGTTCCATGATTATGCTCCTTTGCCTGTTAAATCTACGGTCGGGTTGATTAAGCCATACAGCAGGTCAACGATGGTGTTGGTCACCACGAAAATCAGTCCGACAAAAATGACGTAAGCGGTGATCAGTGGGGTATCCACACGGTTGATCGCCTCAAGGAAAAGGAAACCCGTACCCGGCCATTGGAACACGGTTTCAGTCAAAATGGTGTACGCCACCATGGTACCAATCTGCACGCCACCAACGGTTAACACTGGCAGCATGGTATTTTTGAGCGCATGTTGGTAATAAATTTTGTTCAGCGCGAGGCCTTTCGCCTTGGCAAATTTGATGTACTCCGAACTCAGTACTTCCAGCATTTCTGAACGCACCAGACGAATAAACAGTGGCAACATGATTGAAGCTAGCGCAATACATGGCAGCACGAGGTGCTTTAAACCATCAAGAGTAAAAAAGCCCGATTCCCACCCGAGTAGGTTATACGTTTCCCCTCGCCCATAGGATGGCAGCCATTGCAGCTCAATCGAGAAGACGTACATCAGCATGATCGCGGTTAAGAAAACGGGGATCGAAATACCAATACTACTGCCTGCCATGACCACTTTAGTAAAGAAACTCTTCGGATGAATCGCGGAATAAACCCCAAGCGGGATCGAAAAGACGATGATTAATACGGTCGCGCCAAACACCAACTCTAGGGTGGCAACGAGTTTATCAAGAATCACATCCACCGCAGGACGTTTGAAAAAGTATGAAGTGCCTAAATCGCCCTGCAATGCAGCGCCGATAAAGCGAGTGTATTTGGTGATAAAGGGATCGTTTAGACCAAGTTCATCTCGCAGCGCTTGGCGCTCTGCTTCTGAAACTGACTGGCCCACTAGCTCACGCAACGGGTCGCCTAGGTTATCCTGAATGGCAAACGCCACTAAACTGATCACAAACATCACTATCAGTGCCTGAAACAGGCGCTTGACCAGAAACGAAAACATTCCTTGCCCCTTTTGCTATCCATGACTATGCCCGCTTGCTATCACGGCCATATAAACTTCAGTCTGAAAACGGCGCTCAACCCGACTGAAACAAAGTTGAGCGCCTAAAATCACTCATCCCACCCAACGCTTGAGTGGGAGAAAGCGAGTCTTACTCTTTAACGACCAAGTCACCAAAGTATGGGAAGTCCATCGCGTTGACGATTGGTTTGATATCCAGCGTAGATTTCGCGCCCCACGCTAGGTTTTGCCAGTGTAGAGGAACGAATGCTGCTTCGTTGTACAGCGTGGTTTCTACTTTCTGTAGCATCGCGGCACGTTTAGCAGGATCGGTTTCTACGTTCGATGCTTCTACCAACTTGTCCACTTCTGGGTTTGAGTAGTGACCACAGTTGTACTGACCACGACCTGTTTCTTCGTTGCGCGTCATGGTGAGGAACTCAGAGAAGTTCGCAGAATCTTCTGTGTCTGAGTGCCAGCCGATCATCAACATGTCTGCCGCACACTTATCAAACTCAGGCCAATATTGCGCTTTCGGCATGGTCTTTAGATCGACTTTGATACCGATTTTCGATAGCATTGCAGACGCCGCTTGAGCCACTTTCGCATCGTTAACGTAACGGTTGTTCGGTGCGATCATCGTCAGCGTAAAGCCTTTCTCGTAGCCCGCTTCCTTCATCAGCTCTTTGGCTTTTTTCAGATCAAAACGAGGAACCAGTTCCGCGTTATAGCCCGCGTAGCCTTCAGGGCCTTGTTGGCCAGCCGCTGTCGCAAAACCTTTCATGATTTTATCAACAATGCCTTCATTGTTGATGGCATGAACGATCGCTTGACGAACACGCACATCTTTCAGCGCTTCATGACTATTTTGGTTCATTTGGAAAGTGATGATGCGCGTACCAGGCAGCGTCACAAGATCGATGCCTTTCGCATCTTTCACACGTTGGTGATCGTTTGGCGCCACTGGCGCAATCATGTCAACACCACCAGAAAGGAGCGCAGCCACACGAGTCGCGTCTTCTTTGATTGGCACAAGCGTCAGCTTATTCACGTTACCTTTTGACTCTTTGTCCCAGTAATCTTTAAAGCGCTCAAATTCTACTTTCACGCCTTGCTCACGAGAAGTGACGATGAACGGGCCAGTACCAGAAACATTGGTCGAAGCAAATGAGTTACCGTGCTTCACCACTTCCGCTTTGTCTTTGCCATCAGCTGTCGTACCAGAGTAGAACTTGCTGTCCATCGGGAAGATGTAAGTAGCAGTTTGTAGCACCAATGGGTAAGCCCCTTTGGACACCAACTCAACGGTGTAATCGTCCACTTTGACCATTTTTTCATACGGTTCAAAGATCGCTTTAAAGTCTGGAGACTCTTTCAGACGATCGAATGTCCACACGACATCATCTGCCGTCAGTTCGTTACCGGAATGGAACTTCACCCCTTTACGTAGCTGGAAGCGGTAAGTGGTGTCATTGACACGTTCCCATTTTTCAGCCAAGCGAGGTTCAAAATCCAATTTCTGGGTATAACGAACTAGTGGATCAAACACCATGTGCGACATTTGTAGCGTACCACCAGACAACTGCTCATGCGGGTCAAGTGACACTGGATCTGCATCATAAGCAACTTTGATGTCTGCCGCAGCAGCACTCAGGCTTAGGCCTGCAGCCATTAAAGCCACGGTCAGTTTGCTTTTCATGGTTTTCATTGCATAACTCCTTATGCGGGAATCCGAATCCCTAGTTGTTGTATTTGCGTCTGTTATTGTGCCAAGCAAGCTTGGTTATGCCGTTTTCACCTCTTCCCTCAAACCAGTGAACTCTGGCATCAAGGAAATCAGGTGCTTACTGTATTCATGCTGTGGAGAGCGGAACAGTTGCTCAGTCGGTGCGACTTCGAGCAGGGTTCCCATCTGCATCACTCCCACTCGGTCACACATTTGGCGGATAACCGGAAGGTCATGACTGATAAACAGCATGGTTAAGTTCAGTTCGCTTTGTAGATCTTTGAGCAAATTCAGAATCTGTGCTTGAACCGAGACATCCAGTGCCGAGGTGGGCTCATCACAAATTAAAAGACGTGGACGAGTCGCCAATGCGCGCGCAATCGAAATACGCTGACGCTGGCCACCCGAAAATTCATGTGGATATTTCACCCCAGCCATTCGCCCTAAGCCAACGTGCTCCAAGAGATCGTTCACGATTTGGCGCGTTTCCGCTTCACTGTTAGTCAACTTATGGAAACGAATGGGCTCCGCGATGATGTCAAATATCTTCATACGCGGGTTCATGGAAGTGTATGGATTTTGGAATACCATCTGCATTTGGCGACGCAAAGGACGGCGCGCTTTTTCTGAGGTCAATGCGGTAAGGTCAATACCTTCAAACGTCACCTTACCTGAGTTAGGCGCATACAGCCCGGCAATGACTCGTGCAATAGTGGATTTACCCGACCCCGATTCCCCCACCAAGCCAAAGGTTTCCCCTTCATGCACTTGGAAGCTAACGTTATTTGATGCCTGCACATACTCACGACGGCTCTCAAACAGCGAGTCCTTAGTGACGAAACGCAAGTTAACGTTTTCCACATTAAGCAGTGGTCCGGTGTATTTTCTCTGATCTTCACTTTGACCCAGCCAGTGATTCTTAATATCAAGAGGCTGCAGTTCACTCGCCTCTTCGATGTAGCTGACCAATGGGAAGCGATCAAGCTTCCTATCCGAACGTGGTACCGCTGAAATCAAGCTGCGCGTATAAGGATGATCTGGATTGCCCAACACTTTGGCCGTTGGACCAAACTCAACCAAGTCACCTCGGTACATAACAGCAACACGATCAGTCACGTTCGATACTACGCCCATGTCGTGCGTTACCAACATGCAACCCACGTTATGCTTAATACATAACTCGCGGATCAGGTTGAGGATTTGGTCTTGAATCGACACATCGAGTGCCGTGGTTGGTTCATCAGCAATGATCAAATCCGGCTCGCCCGCTAGGGCAATCGCAATGACTACACGCTGACGCATACCGCCAGAAAACTGGTGAGGATACTGCTTTAAGCGGTTTTCTGGTTGAGGAATACCCACCTGCTTCATTAATGACAATGCACGCGTGTAAGCCTCTTCGTCAGAGACATTCATATTAGCGTGAATGGTTTCTTTTAACTGCTGTTCCACAGTAAAGAGAGGATTAAGCGAGGTCATGGGATCTTGGAAGATAAAACCAATTTTAGAGCCACGCACTTTGCGCATTGCTTCTGGAGAAAGGCCTGAAATTTTTTCACCATCAAGGAACACATCACCGCTGGCAATACGACCAGGAGGGCTCAACAAATCGCTCACCGCATTACCTACGGTTGACTTGCCCGCACCCGACTCACCGACGACGCCAACAATTTCGCCTCGTTCAATATTAAACGACAACGATTTCACCGCCGCATGAACACCATGCCGCGACGGATACTCGATACGAAGATTTTTCACTTCTAATAGTGACATTTCAGACCTCTACTGCCTTGTCTGTGGTGCTGAATAATCAAACACAATCATCATTCAACAAACCAATGAATCCCTTCTGATTGCAGAATATTACTCTAAAAATCAGGTCGGAACACAATTTGGCAAAAAACACACAAAAAAGCAACAATTAAAGTTTAACGGCCAGCAATCGGTTAATTTCAAGGCAAAAATATCGAATAAATATTCGTTAATAGATATTTAACAAAAATCAGAACAACATTTTTTGTGTGCCAGTTGGCATTTTTGCTAGAAAGTGTCGCCAAAAAAGGCCAATTATTCCTCACAATCTTCCGTGAGATTTTTCTATGTGAATATTAACAAATACAAAACAACACTTTATTCCATTTAGAAAAACCAGTTAATACGCTTAGTGTGTAACTAATCATTAAGCATAAAATGCTAAATATGGAATTCTAGACATTGGATATCCGCTGTGTTTTTCCTCCACAGCACCAGGAACTCACTGGTGTTTGAAAATCAGAGAGTTAAATGCCAAGAAACTAAAATATAGACAGAAAAAAACCACGCGTTATGAGAAAGAGGAGATTTCCTCTCAGATTGAGAGGTTCATCAGCAACTCCGCTTAGAAAGCCTTAAAAGTCTCTCATCAGAGACAAAAGGGAGCGCATCGGCATACCCAGTAAGGCTCGTGGGTTGAGGCAAGAAAATGAGAACCGTAGAGAGAAGGTAGAGAGAAGAAGATCGCACAGACGTTTAGTCCACGATACCAAAACAACGAAAGCCTGCGACAAAAGCAGACTTTCTACAGTGGGCGGTGAAGAGGAGCTCGACTGGACTTCCAGACCCCAACCCAGTATGCACACAAAATCATCAGCATCTAATACAAGATGTAAAAAAGCCCCACTATTGCTAGTGAGGCTTTAGAATGTGGTCGGTGAAGAGGGATTCGAACCCCCGACCCTCTGGTCCCAAACCAGATGCGCTACCAAGCTGCGCTATTCACCGAAATTTTATTCTTTAAAGAAAGAATGGGGTGGCTAACGGGATTCGAACCCGCGACAACCGGAATCACAATCCGGGACTCTACCAACTGAGCTATAGCCACCATCAGATTGTCATGTTTACCGCTTATTTAAGCCATAAACCTGAGCCTCGCCTTAAGCAAAACCCAAATAATAGTGGTCGGTGAAGAGGGATTCGAACCCCCGACCCTCTGGTCCCAAACCAGATGCGCTACCAAGCTGCGCTATTCACCGACAAATGTTTCATTCTTAGAAAAGAATGGGGTGGCTAACGGGATTCGAACCCGCGACAACCGGAATCACAATCCGGGACTCTACCAACTGAGCTATAGCCACCATTGTTTTTTCACCGATATATCCTCCAGGCATCCAAATGGCGCGCCCGAAAGGATTCGAACCTTCGACCTTTGGCTCCGGAGGCCAACGCTCTATCCAGCTGAGCTACGGGCGCATGCCCTATCGGCGGAGTGGAATAATACGTAGTTCACACTATGGCGTCTAGTGTTTTTTTTAGTTTTTTTTCCGTTTGGTCTCTTTTTCGTCAGTTATCTGGCTACAAATGTAAATAACAGATGTGATTCAGCCCCTGTAGCTGATAACTTGTTGTTTATTGCAACAAGTTAACGGGATATAATCACCCATTATTTACATTGATTTAACAGTGATAATTTACCGTTAAATCAAAACAGCACTCTAACTATATAAATGTTTGGTAAGCCAGCTGACTTACCTTGGGAATGTAAAGTGAGTTTAATGGATATGTCTCGACGAATGATTAGCGTTTTATTCGCTGCTTTAACCTTTTCTACGGCAGCTATGGCTACCAGTACTGACCACGATGCAATTGCAGAGCGCATCAAGCCAGTAGGTGATGTTTATCTAGCAGGTAGTGAGCCAGTCAAAGCTGAACCAACCGGACCGCGTGATGGCGCAACAGTTTACGGCACTTTTTGTATTGCTTGTCACTCGTCTGGGGTAAATGGCGCACCAAAATCTGGCAATGCAGCTGATTGGGCACCGCGTATTGCACAAGGTCATGATGTGTTGAACAAGCACGCGATTGAGGGCTTTAATGCTATGCCTCCTCGCGGTACGTGTATGGATTGTTCCGATGACGAAATCATTGCCGCTATTGATCACATGATCAAAGGTCTATAAAGCAAAGTTTCCTAAAGCAGAAGGGCTTGGTTTTCCAAGCCCTTTTCTTATTTGTCTACCGCTTACTTCTTGTTGAACATGGCACGTAAGTTGGCAATGTGCGCTTGGCCTTTGGCCATTCTTTCTTCCTGTGTCACTGGCTTTTTGGTTTGTTCCCATTCCACATCATCGAAAGGCAATTCATCGAGAAAACGGCTTTGGCTGGGTTTGATCAGTTCCCCATATTGACGACGCTCTTTACACATCACGAAAGTTAACTCTCGCTGCGCGCGCGTAATGCCGACGTACATTAAGCGGCGTTCTTCTTCGACGTTATCTTCATCGATACTGGTTTGGTGCGGCAATATCCCTTCTTCAGTCCCGATCAGGTACACATATGGAAATTCCAGACCTTTAGACGCATGCAGTGTCATCAGTTGTACGGCATCACTGTCTTCATCTTCTTCACCACGTTCCATCATGTCACGCAGTGTCAAACGTTGAACCACTTCTTTCAACGTTTTCTCTTCTTGATCGTTATTGTCACCTTCTAAATCGGCGACAATCCAAGAGTAGAGATCAGAGACGTTTTTCATGCGCATTTCTGCGGCTTTCGGGCTGGCAGATGTTTCGTACAGCCAATCCTCATAATGAATATCTCGCACCAACGAGCGCACCGCTTCGACTGTGTCCCCTCGCTCCGCTTGATCGGCAATCGCCACCAGCCAATGAGTAAAGCGACGCAAATTGTCGAGACCACGTCCGGTCAAATGCTGCTCAAGGCCAAGTTCAAAGCTGGCTTCAAATAAACTTTTGCCACGCATATTGGCATAGCTGCCTAACTTCTCCAGCGTCACAGGGCCAATTTCACGCTTGGGTGTGTTGACGATGCGCAAAAATGCGTTGTCATCATCAGGATTCACCAACACTCGCAAATACGCCATGATGTCTTTGATCTCCGCGCGCGCAAAGAAAGACGTACCACCAGACAGTCGATAAGGAACGCGGTTTTGCATCAGCGACTTTTCGATGAGGCGCGATTGATGGTTACCACGATAGAGGATGGCGTAGTCACGATAGTCGGTGCGATTGAGAAACTTGTGGGCAATGATTTCCCCCGTGACGCGCTCCGCCTCATGCTCATCATTATTGGCCAACAGCACTTTGAGCTTTTCTCCATCGGGAATTTCCGAGAAGAGCGACTTTTCATACACGTGTGGGTTATTGGCAATCAAGATGTTCGCCGCACGCAAAATACGGCTGGTCGAACGGTAGTTTTGCTCCAATTTAATCAGGCGTAAGTTGGGGTAATCTTGCCCCAACAACACTAAGTTTTGCGGTTTTGCACCACGCCAAGAGTAAATCGATTGGTCATCATCCCCAACCACGGTTAATCGTCCGCGCTCACCCACCAGCAATTTCACCAGTTCGTATTGACTGGTGTTGGTGTCTTGATACTCATCGACCAGAAGATAACGGATACGGTTTTGCCAGTATTGACGCACCTCATCCTGGCCACGAAGGAGTAATACGGGCAGCAAGATAAGATCATCAAAGTCGAGCGCGTTGTACGCTTTCATCTGCTTTTGATACATCTCAAAACAGAAGGCAAACAACTGCTGCTGTTCACCTTGCGCACGTGCCACGGCCTGCTCTGGTGAGAGCATGTCGTTTTTCCAGTTTGAGATGGTGCTCATTAACTGACGTAGCAGATCTTTATCGCCATCAAGCTGTTTTTCAGTCAGCTCTTTAAGCAGTGCAAGCTGATCCTGATCGTCAAACAACGAAAAGCCCGACTTCAAACCCAAATGACGATACTCTCGCTTGATGATGTTCAAACCAAGCGTGTGAAAGGTTGACACCATCAGGCCTTTTGATTCCCCCTTCCCCAGTGTTTGTCCCACACGTTCTTTCATCTCACGTGCGGCTTTATTGGTGAAGGTGACCGCCGCAATATTACGCGCTTTGTAGCCACACTGTTGCACCAAATAGGCAATCTTATTGGTGATCACGCGTGTTTTTCCTGAACCCGCACCCGCAAGCACGAGGCAGGGACCTGATACGTATTTCACGGCTTCGTCTTGTCTTGGATTCAGTTTCATAGCGCTTATCTGTGGTCAAAAATCGAGGCCCATATAATAGTCGTCGAGTGATGAGATTGCCATTGCCTCATTGACAAGATTTTTACTCAATAGCACACATAGCACTTGCCAATATGGCTATTGTTTCCGCTATAATGAATGAACGTTCATTCACTGGTGGATAACCCATGTCATCTGAAGAGCAGAACGACAAGCAACAACAAATCCTTGCTGCGGCAGAGAAGTTGATTGCGGAGTCCGGTTTTCAGGGGCTATCGATGAGTAAATTAGCCAAAGAAGCGGGCGTCGCAGCAGGTACGATTTATCGTTATTTTGACGATAAAGAACACCTGCTGGATGAGCTCAGGCTACGTATTACTCAACGAGTTGCCACGGCGATTCAAGCCAACGTAACCCGTGATATGCCTTTGAAACAACAATATCGCACCATGTGGCTAAACACATGGAATTTAGCGGCTTCAAACTTGTCTACTTTGAGCAACCGTATTCAGTACGAATCACTACCTTGCTCGAATAGCCACAAAACCCGCGAGCTAGAAAAGAAAATGTTTCACCAAGTTGCTTTAATGTTCGATATGGGCAAGGAGCAAGGGGTGTTCAAAACGCTGGATAACGAAATTTTGTTTGGTCTAAGTTTGGAGACCAGCGTCAGGCTAGCGAAAAAACACGCATTAGGCTTTTACCAACTGGATGATAAGGCGCTTGAAGCTGCCATCGAAGCCAGCTGGGATGCAATCATTAATCACTAATTGGAGTTCTTAATCGAATGAAAAAGTGGACCTTTTTTATGTTACTTATCGCCATTCTGCTATTCGGCAGTGTGATAGGTTTCAACCTCTTCAAACAAAAGAAAATTGCCGAATACCTGGCAAATCGTCCTGAGCCAGAGTTCCCAGTAACGGTCACAGAAGTGAAACCGGTCGACTGGGTGCCTGTGATTGAAGCGATCGGTTTTATCGAACCCAACCAAGGTGTGACGATTGCCAATGAAACCAGCGGTGTCATTAAACAGATCCGCTTTGAATCAGGCACACAAGTGAAAGAAGGCCAACCGCTTGTTCTGCTCGACTCTGATGTAGAAAAAGCCAACCTGAAGAGCAGTGAAGCAAAACTGCCAGCAGCAGAAGCGAAGTACAAACGCTATCAAGGCCTCTTCAAAAAAGGCTCGATTTCAAAAGAAGCGTACGATGAAGCCGAAGCCAATTACTACTCGTTAAAAGCCGATATTGAAAGCTTGAAAGCTTCGATTGCACGCCGTGAAATCAAAGCGCCATTTTCAGGCGTCATTGGTATTCGTAATGTTTACCTAGGCCAATACCTACAAGCAGGTTCTGATATCGTACGTTTGGAAGACACCAGCGTGATGCGCTTGCGTTTTACCGTGCCGCAAAACGATATTTCTCGCATCAATCTTGGCCAGGAAGTGGATATTTTTGTCGATGCTTATCCGCAAAACCCATTCAAAGGCTCAATCACCGCGATTGAACCCGCTGTCAATATCCAAAGTGGTTTGATTCAAGTTCAAGCCGATATTCCTAACAGTGATGGTAAGCTTCGCAGCGGTATGTTTGCCCGCGCTAACATCATTCTGCCAAAAGTAGAAGACCAAGTCACACTGCCACAAACGGCGATCACATTTACGCTCTACGGTGACAATGTTTACATTCTAACGGAAGAAGACGGCGTGCAGCGTGTGAAACAACATGTGGTGAAAGTGGGTGAACGCACTGGGAATATCGCACACATTCTCGACGGCGTAAAAGTGGGTGATCAGGTGGTGACATCTGGCCAGGTTCGCTTGAGTAACGATGCCAAGGTTCGTGTTGTCGAAAGCGACGCGATTACACCTCCGGCTGAAACCCCTATGCTGTAATTGGAGGCATCATGCGCTTTACTGATGTTTTTATAAAACGTCCAGTTTTAGCGGTATCCATCAGCTTTTTGATCGCCTTGCTTGGTTTACAAGCGGTGTTCAAGATGCAGGTGCGAGAATACCCTGAAATGACCAATACCGTCGTAACGGTAACCACCAGTTACTACGGCGCCAGTGCTGACTTGATCCAAGGTTTCATTACTCAACCTTTGGAGCAAGCCGTTGCGCAGGCAGATAATATTGACTACATGACCTCGCAATCGGTGCTGGGTAAATCCACCATCACGGTGAACATGAAGCTCAATACGGATCCAAATGCTGCCTTGGCGGATATTTTGGCCAAAACTAACTCGGTTCGCTCACAGTTACCAAAAGAAGCCGAAGACCCAACCGTGACCATGTCGACGGGGTCGACAACGGCGGTGTTGTATATCGGCTTCACCAGTGATGAGCTGTCATCAAGCCAAATCACGGACTACCTAGAGCGCGTGATTAACCCACAACTTTTTACCATCAATGGTGTATCGAAAGTTGACCTCTATGGGGGTTTGAAATACGCGTTACGTGTGTGGCTGGATCCGGCCAAAATGGGCGCACTACGCCTCACCGCAACCGACGTGATGGGCGTACTCAACGCCAACAACTACCAATCGGCAACGGGTCAGGTAACGGGTGAATTTGTCCTGTACAACGGCAGTGCCGATACTCAGGTCTCAAACGTACAAGAGCTGGAAAACTTGGTGGTAAAATCGGGTGATGGTGAAGTGATTCGCTTGGGCGATATCGCAAAAGTCACACTAGAAAAAAGCCACGATGTTTATCGCGCCAGTGCAAACGGCCAAGAAGCCGTGGTGGCCGCAATCAACGCAGCACCAAGTGCCAACCCAATTAACATTGCGGCAGATGTTCTTCAACTGCTTCCTCAGCTAGAGCGCAACCTGCCTAGCAATATTAAGATGAACGTGATGTACGACTCGACCATCGCCATCAATGAGTCCATTCACGAAGTCGTGAAAACCATTGTTGAAGCGGCTGTGATCGTACTGGTGGTGATCACCCTATTCTTGGGATCGTTCCGCGCCGTTATCATCCCTATCGTCACCATTCCACTGTCGTTGATCGGTGTGGCTATGGTGATGCAAGCGATGGGGTTCTCGTGGAACCTGATGACGCTGCTGGCGATGGTTTTGGCTATCGGCCTAGTAGTGGATGATGCGATCGTCGTACTAGAAAACGTCGACCGCCACATCAAAGAGGGTGAATCACCATTCCGTGCGGCCATCATTGGTACGCGTGAAATTGCGGTACCGGTTATCGCCATGACGCTCACACTGGGCGCGGTGTACGCACCGATTGCGCTCATGGGAGGCATCACTGGTTCGCTGTTTAAAGAGTTTGCTCTGACCCTTGCGGGTTCGGTATTTGTATCCGGTATTATCGCGTTAACACTATCGCCAATGATGTGTTCGAAGATGCTAAAGGCGCATGAAAAGCCAAGCAAATTTGAAGAGAAAGTGCATCACGTGCTAGATGGCATGACCAACCGCTACGAAAAAATGCTCAAAGCGGTCATGGACCATCGCCCTGTGGTGATCGGTTTCGCACTGATTGTTTTTGGTACGCTCCCTGTTTTGTTTAAGTTCATTCCAAGTGAATTGGCACCTTCAGAAGATAAAGGCGTGGTGATGTTAATGGGTACTGGCCCATCTAACGCAAACTTGGATTACCTACAAAACACCATGAATGACGTAAACAAAATTCTGTCTGATCAGCCAGAGGTTGAGTTTGCTCAGGTGTTTACTGGGGTGCCAAACTCGAACCAAGCCTTTGGTCTAGCAACATTGAAGCCATGGAGCCAACGTGAAGCGAGCCAAGCGGAAATCACTAAGCGTGTTGGTGGTTTGGTTTCCAATGTTCCAGGTATGGCAGTGACGGCTTTCCAAATGCCAGAACTTCCAGGCGCAGGCTCTGGTCTACCAATTCAGTTCGTGATTACCACACCAAATAGCTTTGAAAGCTTGTACACCATCGCCAGTGACATTCTGACGGAAGTGACTTCAAGTCCATTGTTTGTTTATTCAGATTTGGATCTGAAATACGACTCTGCGACGATGAAAATCAAGATCGACAAAGACAAAGCGGGCGCATATGGCGTCACCATGCAAGATATTGGTATCACGCTAGGCACTATGATGGCCGATGGTTACGTCAACCGTATCGACCTGAATGGCCGCTCTTACGAAGTGATCCCGCAAGTGGAACGTAAATGGCGTCTAAACCCTGAGTCGATGAAGAACTACTATGTACGCGCTGCCGATGGCAAAGCGGTGCCACTGGGTAGCTTGATCACTATTGATGTGATCGCTGAACCGCGCTCATTGCCTCACTTCAACCAGTTGAACTCGGCTACCGTCGGTGCAGTTCCTTCACCAGGCACAGCGATGGGTGATGCCATCAATTGGTTCGAAAACATTGCTAGCAGCAAACTACCGACTGGCTACAACCATGACTACATGGGTGAAGCTCGTCAGTTTGTTACAGAAGGCAGCGCCTTGTACGCCACCTTTGGTCTTGCTTTGGCAATTATCTTCTTGGTATTGGCGATTCAGTTTGAATCGATTCGCGATCCAATCGTTATCATGGTATCGGTGCCACTGGCGATTTGTGGTGCTCTGATTGCGTTAGCATGGGGGCTTGCGACGATGAACATTTACTCGCAAGTGGGTCTGATTACCTTGGTAGGTTTGATCACTAAACACGGTATCTTGATTTGTGAGGTGGCCAAAGAAGAGCAGCTACATAACAAGCGTTCACGCATTGAAGCGGTCATGGAAGCGGCGAAAGTGCGTCTTCGTCCTATCCTAATGACAACAGCGGCAATGATTGCTGGTTTGATCCCACTAATGTATGCAACGGGCGCTGGCGCAGCTCAACGCTTCAGCATCGGTATCGTTATCGTAGCTGGTCTAGCGATTGGTACACTGTTTACGTTATTCGTGTTGCCTGTGATTTACAGCTACCTCGCTGAAAAACACAAACCGCTACCTGTATTCGTAGAAGATAAAGATTTGGAAAAACTCGCTCGAGTGGATGAAGCAAAAGCCGCTCAACGCCAAATCGCAGAACAGTAATTGCGATGCAATATAAACGAAAGGCCGCTTATGCGGCCTTTTTGTTACTTTTCACGCCACATCTGTGTCGCTTTTTTACGCTGGAGATAGCGACTTTCGCCAGTCAATTACATAGAATACCAACAAAGAAATCAGGAGCTACCTCATGTTTGACCCAAAGAAAATTGAGCAGATTGCAAAACAAATTCACGACTCTATGCCACAACCCGTTAAGGATTTAGGTGCAGATGTGGATCAAAAAATCCGTCAAGTCATTCAAGGCCAACTCAACAAGCTTGATGTGGTTAGCCGTGAAGAGTTTGATGTGCAAACGCAAGTCTTACTGCGCACTCGTCAAAAGCTAAGCGAGATGGAAAAGAAACTGTCAGAGCTTGAAGAAAAGCTCGCTGATAAGTAATCCCAAAACGCTACTGTTAGGGGCATTTTTTCTTGGTGCTAAAGCATCAATAAGCGAATAAACAAAAGGCTTGGTCAGAGACCAAGCCTTTTAATTACATGTTGTGTTTTCTTTTGTATTTATCACCCCAGTCTGTCTGGAGTTTTGTTAGCGCCCTTTTTAGACACTAGAATGAGGATAGGTGGATAAACGAGACTTAGCCACCAACAGCGATGCGTTTCATGTCAGTCATGTAACCACGCAGCTCTTCACCGATGTACTCAACAGGGTGATTGCGGATAGTTTCATTGACGGCAATGAGCGTCGCGTTATCAACTTGATTAGAGGTTTCACCTAACCCCTTACCAATCACATCTGTCCCGACCGACGGCATAAACTTCTCACGAAGTAGCGGTGTTGCCACATTAGCAAACAGGTAGTTACCGTATTCCGCTGTGTCTGAGATAACCACGTTCATTTCGTATAGACGCTTACGTGCAATCGTATTTGCGATAAGTGGTAACTCATGCAGCGACTCGTAGTAAGCCGATTCGTCGATAATGCCAGAAGCCGTCATTGCTTCAAACGCAAGTTCAACACCAGCACGAACCATAGCAACCATTAAGATACCGTTATCAAAATACTCTTGCTCAGAGATTTCAACATCCGTTGATGGGTAATTTTCGAATGCCGTTTCACCCGTTTCAGCACGCCAGCCTAGCAGATTTGCATCATCATTCGCCCAATCAGCCATCATAGTGCTAGAGAAGTGACCTGAGATAATGTCATCCATATGTTTGTTGTACAGAGGACGCATCAAATCCTTCAGCTCTTCAGAAAGCTCAAATGCTTTGATCTTCGCTGGGTTTGATAGACGGTCCATCATATGAGTGATACCACCAAACTTCAGTGCTTCAGTAATGGTTTCCCAACCGTACTGCAGTAATTTACCTGCGTAACCTGGGTCAATGCCTTCCGCAACCATCTTCTCGTAACATACGATAGAACCCGCTTGAAGCATGCCACACAGGATGGTTTGCTCACCCATCAAGTCTGATTTCACTTCAGCAACAAAAGAAGACTCTAGACAACCTGCACGATGACCGCCAGTCGCAGCCGCCCAAGCTTTCGCAATGTCCCAACCTTCACCCTTTGGATCGTTTTCTGGGTGAACAGCAATCAATGTAGGAACACCAAAGCCGCGTTTGTATTCTTCACGAACTTCTGTACCAGGACACTTAGGCGCCACCATAACAACCGTCAGGTCTTTACGGATTTGCATGCCTTCTTCAACAACGTTAAAACCGTGTGAGTAGCCTAGAGCCGCACCTTCTTTCATCAGAGGCATTACCGTTTCCACCACATTGGTGTGCTGTTTATCTGGCGTCAAGTTAACAACAAGATCAGCTTGAGGGATCAGCGTTTCGTAACTACCCACTTCAAAACCGTTCTCTTTCGCATTTTTGTATGATTGACGCTGCTCATCAATCGCAGCTTGACGCAGTGCGTAAGCAACATCAAGACCGGAGTCACGCATGTTTAGACCTTGGTTTAGACCTTGCGCACCACAACCTACGATGACGACTTTTTTACCCTTTAGATAATCCGCCTCTGTAGCGAATTCACTGCGATCCATAAAACGACAACGACCCAATTGGTCTAGTTGCTCACGAAGGTTCAAAGTATTGAAATAGTTCGCCATCAGGGCTCTCCTTAAAATTCATCCATCATGGTCGGTGGTTACTCACCGAATGAATTCATACTAAAGCAGACTTTAAGTTGCTCAAAGTGATATATTCACAATTAGTAATTGCAAATAATGCAACGCGGAAGAACATATACAATGAACATCAAAAGCTTACAGTTATTCATTCACCTCTGTGATAGTAAGAACTTTGCCAAGACGGCAGCAGCAATGCACATCAGTCCATCCGCGCTCAGTCGTCAAATTCAAAAGCTAGAAGAGGAAACGAACCAACAACTCTTCACCAGAGACAATCGTAGTGTTGATATAACACCTGCCGGTAAAAAATTGATGCCAGTTGCGCTTAAAATGCTTAACGAATGGCAGCAGTATCAATTACAAAATCGTTATTCAGAAACCGAACTCAAAGGGGAAATACGCTTATTTTGTTCCGTCACCGCCAGCTATAGCCACTTACCAGAACTTCTTTCTGAATTTCGACTACAACATCCTTTCATTGAGTTCAAAATATCTACCGGTGATCCTGCACAAGCCATGGATAAAATACTGAATGGAGAGGCTGATATTGCTATTTCCGCCAAGCCAGACACAGTACCTGCAAAAGTAGCTTTTGAGCCCATCAGCGAAATTCCGCTCTCTGTAATTGCCCCTCAAGGAGTGAGCAGTTTCACGGATGAAATGAATAGCGATAAACCTGATTGGTCTTCGATCCCCTATATAGTTCCTGAAGCCGGTACCGCTAGAGAAAGGGCTAATACTTGGTTTAAGAAGATGAAAATTAAACCCAATATTTATGCTCAGGTTTCAGGTCATGAAGCGATTGTGAGTATGGTCGCTTTGGGATGTGGGATCGGTATTGCGCCAGATGTTGTGATCAATAACAGCCCAGTCAAAGAGAAAATACAGAGATTAAAAGTCGCTCCCATTAAACCTTTTGAGCTGGGAGTATGCTGCATCAAATCTCAGCTCGAAAATCCCCTAATTCAAGCCTTGTGGAAAGTCGCTGAAAGTAAATACATCGTGATTTAATACCAACCTAACTAAAAATATGATCTAATTGAGGCTGTTACTTCTTCGTGATAAATGACACTATTGACAGTCTCAATAACATTGATTTCAAAAAACTTGCTAGCCAACAAAAATCTATTCAAATGAAGATGTGATTACTCACATTGGCCCATTTTAAAGATGGTCACTCTCGAACCCAAATAGCTAAGTTCCTGAAGGTAAGTAGAACCAGTGTGAATAAATGGGTACAAACATTCCTTGAAGAAGGGCTTGAAGGACTGCAAGAGAAACCAAGAACGAGTCGCCCAGCAAAACACGACAACTCGACTTTGGGCTGAGCGTGGCTCAAGACCAAGAGTGCTAAAACAGCAGCAGTTTGAACATGCGTGTTTGTTTGGCTCAGTATGTCCCGCTAGAGGTATTGGCGAGGCCATGGTCGTTCCTTGGGTTAACAAGAACATTATGGTTGAGCATCTGAAGCAGATCTCCGCGGTGACCGAAAAAGGTCGTCACGCAGTGGTCATTATGGTTGGCATACCAATGACATTGCTGAGCCATTTGATAATGTCAGTATCATCAAGCTCCCAACCTATTCTCCAGAGCTAAACCCGATAGAACAAGTGTGGAGTGGGTTAAGACAACACTATCTCGCCAATCCATCTTTTGCGGATTACGAAGACATTGTCTCCAAAGTATGTAGGGCTTGGAAGAGTTTTTTGGAATGTTCGGCCAGAGTCAGACAGATGTGCTCGAGAAGATGGATAGACCTGACAGTTAATTTTCCAGATTGGTATGACATGAGCAAGATGCATTCCCTTGAAAGAAAAATTCATCACGCTGAAAACGACAAAACCCAGTCCGAAGACTGGGTTTCTAAATAAGTGGCGGAGCGGACGGGACTCGAACCCGCGACCCCCGGCGTGACAGGCCGGTATTCTAACCAACTGAACTACCGCTCCGCACTGGTTAGACCTAAGTCTAAATTAAAAGCCTGGCGATGTTCTACTCTCACATGGGGAAACCCCACACTACCATCGACGCTATTTCGTTTCACTTCTGAGTTCGGAATGGGTTCAGGTGGGTCCAAAACGCTATGGTCGCCAAGCAAATTCTTAAAATTCGGAAAGCTGTCTGCGTTCTCTACACATTCAATTCGTTCTTGCTTTGAGTCCATCAAAACCCTTTGGGTGTTGTATGGTTAAGCCTCACGGGCAATTAGTACAGGTTAGCTCAACGCCTCACAGCGCTTACACACCCTGCCTATCAACGTTCTAGTCTCGAACAACCCTTTAGGATACTTAAAGTATCAGGGAAGACTCATCTCAGGGCTCGCTTCCCGCTTAGATGCTTTCAGCGGTTATCGATTCCGAACTTAGCTACCGGGCAATGCGTCTGGCGACACAACCCGAACACCAGAGGTTCGTCCACTCCGGTCCTCTCGTACTAGGAGCAGCCCCCTTCAATCTTCCAACGCCCACGGCAGATAGGGACCGAACTGTCTCACGACGTTCTAAACCCAGCTCGCGTACCACTTTAAATGGCGAACAGCCATACCCTTGGGACCGACTTCAGCCCCAGGATGTGATGAGCCGACATCGAGGTGCCAAACACCGCCGTCGATATGAACTCTTGGGCGGTATCAGCCTGTTATCCCCGGAGTACCTTTTATCCGTTGAGCGATGGCCCTTCCATTCAGAACCACCGGATCACTATGACCTGCTTTCGCACCTGCTCGAACCGTCATTCTCGCAGTTAAGCGGGCTTATGCCATTGCACTAACCTCACGATGTCCAACCGTGATTAGCCCACCTTCGTGCTCCTCCGTTACTCTTTGGGAGGAGACCGCCCCAGTCAAACTACCCACCAGGCACTGTCCGCAACCCCGATTAGGGGCCAACGTTAGAACATCAAACATACAAGGGTGGTATTTCAAGGACGGCTCCAACGCAACTGGCGTCACGTCTTCAAAGCCTCCCACCTATCCTACACATGTAGGTTCAATGTTCAGTGCCAAGCTGTAGTAAAGGTTCACGGGGTCTTTCCGTCTAGCCGCGGGTACACTGCATCTTCACAGCGATTTCAATTTCACTGAGTCTCGGGTGGAGACAGCGTGGCCATCATTACGCCATTCGTGCAGGTCGGAACTTACCCGACAAGGAATTTCGCTACCTTAGGACCGTTATAGTTACGGCCGCCGTTTACCGGGGCTTCGATCAAGAGCTTCGCTTACGCTAACCCCATCAATTAACCTTCCGGCACCGGGCAGGCGTCACACCGTATACGTCATCTTACGATTTTGCACAGTGCTGTGTTTTTAATAAACAGTTGCAGCCACCTGGTATCTGCGACTCTCGTCAGCTCCATCCGCAAGGGACTTCACCATCAAGAGCGTACCTTCTCCCGAAGTTACGGTACCATTTTGCCTAGTTCCTTCACCCGAGTTCTCTCAAGCGCCTTGGTATTCTCTACCCGACCACCTGTGTCGGTTTGGGGTACGATTCCTTACAATCTGAAGCTTAGAGGCTTTTCCTGGAAGCATGGCATCAATGACTTCACTACCGTAGTAGCTCGACGTCGTGTCTCAGCCTTAAGAGTGTCCGGATTTACCTAAACACTCAGCCTACGCACTTGAACCTGGACAACCGTCGCCAGGCCCACCTAGCCTTCTCCGTCCCCCCATCGCAATTGTAAGAAGTACGGGAATATTAACCCGTTTCCCATCGACTACGCTTTTCAGCCTCGCCTTAGGGGTCGACTTACCCTGCCCCGATTAACGTTGGACAGGAACCCTTGGTCTTCCGGCGGGGAGGTTTTTCACCCCCCTTGTCGTTACTCATGTCAGCATTCGCACTTCTGATACCTCCAGCATGCTTTACAACACACCTTCAACGGCTTACAGAACGCTCCCCTACCCAATGTTCATAGAACATTGCCGCAGCTTCGGTTTACAACTTAGCCCCGTTACATCTTCCGCGCAGGCCGACTCGACTAGTGAGCTATTACGCTTTCTTTAAATGATGGCTGCTTCTAAGCCAACATCCTAGCTGTCTAAGCCTTCCCACATCGTTTCCCACTTAGCTGTAATTTGGGACCTTAGCTGGCGGTCTGGGTTGTTTCCCTCTCCACGACGGACGTTAGCACCCGCCGTGTGTCTCCCGGATAGTACTTACTGGTATTCGGAGTTTGCAAAGGGTTGGTAAGTCGGGATGACCCCCTAGCCTTAACAGTGCTCTACCCCCAGTAGTATTCGTCCGAGGCGCTACCTAAATAGCTTTCGGGGAGAACCAGCTATCTCCGAGTTTGATTGGCCTTTCACCCCTAGCCACAAGTCATCCGCTAATTTTTCAACATTAGTCGGTTCGGTCCTCCAGTTGATGTTACTCAACCTTCAACCTGCCCATGGCTAGATCACTCGGTTTCGGGTCTATATCCAGAGACTATGGCGCCCAGTTAAGACTCGGTTTCCCTACGGCTCCCCTAGATGGTTAACCTTGCCACTGAATATAAGTCGCTGACCCATTATACAAAAGGTACGCAGTCACACCACGAAGGTGCTCCTACTGCTTGTACGTACACGGTTTCAGGTTCTATTTCACTCCCCTCACAGGGGTTCTTTTCGCCTTTCCCTCACGGTACTGGTTCACTATCGGTCAGTCAGGAGTATTTAGCCTTGGAGGATGGTCCCCCCATATTCAGACAGGATAACACGTGTCCCGCCCTACTCGATTTCACTGAACATGCATCTACAACTACGGGACTATCACCCTGTATCGTCGGACTTTCCAGACCGTTCGTCTAACACATGTAAAGCTTAAGGGCTAATCCAATTTCGCTCGCCGCTACTTTCGGAATCTCGGTTGATTTCTTTTCCTCGGGGTACTTAGATGTTTCAGTTCTCCCGGTTCGCTTCATTGAGCTATGTATTCACTCAATGATACTGGCTTATGCCAGTGGGTTTCCCCATTCGGAAATCGTAGACTCAAGTGGCTGTTACTGCCTCATCTACGCTTATCGCAAGTTACTACGTCCTTCATCGCCTCTGACTGCCAAGGCATCCACCGTGTACGCTTAGTCACTTAACCATACAACCCCAAAGGGTCTTTGTTAAACAACCAAAGTTGCTATCTCATTATTTGAATGAGCGAGATAGCGTTGATTTTGCCGGACTCAATTTCGAATAGTCACTAAAAGTGACATTCCCAAGAACACTTGAATGTGTTTGTTGGTGTTTGTCTTAAAGACAAACATTGAGAACTTTACAAACAACAATAAATTGTTGTTTTGTCAGCTTTCCAAATTGTTAAAGAGCAGATTTTCTAATGAAAACCATGTTTAAACACACTCGTAAGAATGCTTAAAGATGGTATCCCGTAGGGGAGTCGAACCCCTGTTACCGCCGTGAAAGGGCGGTGTCCTAGGCCTCTAGACGAACGGGACACTAAGATACTCTAAACTTTCTAAACCATATCAATCTGTGTGAACACTCATCGCAATAATCATCGTATAAGGAGGTGATCCAGCGCCAGGTTCCCCTAGCGCTACCTTGTTACGACTTCACCCCAGTCATGAACCACAAAGTGGTGAGCGTCCTCCCGAAGGTTAAACTACCCACTTCTTTTGCAGCCCACTCCCATGGTGTGACGGGCGGTGTGTACAAGGCCCGGGAACGTATTCACCGTGGCATTCTGATCCACGATTACTAGCGATTCCGACTTCATGGAGTCGAGTTGCAGACTCCAATCCGGACTACGACGCACTTTTTGGGATTCGCTCACTTTCGCAAGTTGGCCGCCCTCTGTATGCGCCATTGTAGCACGTGTGTAGCCCTACTCGTAAGGGCCATGATGACTTGACGTCGTCCCCACCTTCCTCCGGTTTATCACCGGCAGTCTCCCTGGAGTTCCCGACATTACTCGCTGGCAAACAAGGATAAGGGTTGCGCTCGTTGCGGGACTTAACCCAACATTTCACAACACGAGCTGACGACAGCCATGCAGCACCTGTCTCAGAGTTCCCGAAGGCACTCCAGCGTCTCCGCTAGATTCTCTGGATGTCAAGAGTAGGTAAGGTTCTTCGCGTTGCATCGAATTAAACCACATGCTCCACCGCTTGTGCGGGCCCCCGTCAATTCATTTGAGTTTTAATCTTGCGACCGTACTCCCCAGGCGGTCTACTTAACGCGTTAGCTCCGAAAGCCACGGCTCAAGGCCACAACCTCCAAGTAGACATCGTTTACAGCGTGGACTACCAGGGTATCTAATCCTGTTTGCTCCCCACGCTTTCGCATCTGAGTGTCAGTATCTGTCCAGGGGGCCGCCTTCGCCACCGGTATTCCTTCAGATCTCTACGCATTTCACCGCTACACCTGAAATTCTACCCCCCTCTACAGTACTCTAGTCTGCCAGTTTCAAATGCAGTTCCGAGGTTGAGCCCCGGGCTTTCACATCTGACTTAACAAACCACCTGCATGCGCTTTACGCCCAGTAATTCCGATTAACGCTCGCACCCTCCGTATTACCGCGGCTGCTGGCACGGAGTTAGCCGGTGCTTCTTCTGTCGCTAACGTCAAATGATAGTGCTATTAACACTACCACCTTCCTCACGACTGAAAGTGCTTTACAACCCGAAGGCCTTCTTCACACACGCGGCATGGCTGCATCAGGCTTGCGCCCATTGTGCAATATTCCCCACTGCTGCCTCCCGTAGGAGTCTGGACCGTGTCTCAGTTCCAGTGTGGCTGATCATCCTCTCAGACCAGCTAGGGATCGTCGCCTTGGTGAGCCCTTACCTCACCAACTAGCTAATCCCACCTGGGCATATCCTGACGCGAGAGGCCCGAAGGTCCCCCTCTTTGAGCCGAAGCTATCATGCGGTATTAGCCATCGTTTCCAATGGTTATCCCCCACATCAGGGCAATTTCCCAGGCATTACTCACCCGTCCGCCGCTCGCCACCCGAGAAACAAGTTTCTCTGTGCTGCCGCTCGACTTGCATGTGTTAGGCCTGCCGCCAGCGTTCAATCTGAGCCATGATCAAACTCTTCAATTAAAAGTTTTTTGAAGCTTTCGCTTCAGCTCAATGAATACTGAATAAATTGACTGTGCCGATACTTAGTATCGTTTTGGTCACTCAGTTCATTGATAAATCTTTTGGATTATCATCAACGAGTGCCCACACAGATTGATAGGTTTATATTGTTAAAGAGCTTTCTTCTTTTGTGAATCGCATCACTTCGGAAGAGGCGGCCATTTTAGCGAGTTAAGTTTTAGTGTCAACCACTTTTTTCAAAACTTTTTTCAGGTGATTCACCTGGCTAAATGCCTTGGCTGATGGGCTCTGGTTTCTTACGAAGCCTTGCCGTTTCAGCGAGGTGGCATTATAGAGATCGGCGTCACGTTGGCAAGCCCTTTTTCACGTTTTTTTTGATTTTTCTATCGTTTGAGTGTTTTTTATTCTAAACGGTGAGTTTTTGCTACTCTTCTCACTCGATATCACCATTGATAAGGCTTTATAAGGAGGAAAAATGAGTTCGATTAGAAGTTACAAAGGCATTCATCCCCAAATAGGCGAACGCGTCTATATCGATTCAACCTCTGTCATTGTCGGTGATATTCGAATAGGTGACGATTCGAGTATTTGGCCATTGGTTGCGGCACGTGGCGATGTTAACCATATCCACATCGGAGCTCGCACCAACATTCAAGATGGCAGCGTGCTGCACGTGACCCATAAAAACGCAGAAAATCCTCATGGCTACCCTTTGCTGATTGGTAATGACGTGACCATTGGCCACAAAGTGATGCTGCACGGCTGCGATATTCACGATCGTGTATTGGTTGGTATGGGGGCGATTGTTTTAGATGCTGTCGTGGTTGAATCAGACGTGATGATTGGCGCGGGCAGCCTAGTGCCACCAGGAAAAAGATTAGAGAGCGGTTATCTTTATGTCGGTAGCCCAGTAAAACAAGCCCGTCCTCTGTCAGAAAAAGAACGCGCTTTTTTACAAAAGTCAGCGGACAACTATGTCCAAAACAAGAATGACTATTTAAATGAAGTAAAAGACCTTCATGAAAGGTGAGTTAGTCGATAATGATATGGCCTTCTTCATTGAAGGCTTCATCTTCTATTAACTCTTCAGCTATTTCTTCCAGATCAAATCGGTAATCAATAAAAGCAGCGATCACGGCTTGCTCAGTATCTAGCTCTAAGCCAGATAACTTTTCTAGCTTATGTTTCGCCACAAAACACTCTATGAGTGCACCCGATTGTTGCGCTGCAAAATTCACGGATTGTGATGCTTCATCCCAAGATTGCATGTCTGGAAATAAGATGGCTTGATTCATCGCTTATAGCCCTTCAAGATTTTTTCTTAACTCGCGCAAGATTTGTTTAGACCCGGGACGCAACCCTCGCCATAGCATGAAACTTTCGGCAGCTTGCCCAACTAGCATACCCAACCCGTCATAGGCATGAGCAGCGCCGTGTTGCTTAGCCCATTGATTGAAGGTGGTATCGCCCTTGCCATACATCATGTCGTAGCTAGTACTGTTGGCGGCGAATATAGAGGAAGAAAGAGCTGGCAACTCACCACTCAATGATGCAGACGTAGAGTTGATAATAACATCGTACTCTTCATTCACTGTTTTCATCTCTTTTGCAGTAACAGACCCATAAGCAGCAAACAATGCAGCCAGTTCTTCGGCTTTAGAGAAAGTACGATTCGTAATGGTGAGAGAGACTGGCTTCTGGTCGAGTAGCGGTTTAAGCACGCCACGAGCTGCGCCCCCTGCTCCTATCACTAGAATACGTGCTCCTTCTAACACAACTTGGTGCTGCAACAAATCTTGCACAAGGCCTGCGCCATCAGTGTTGTCACCAATGATGTCACCATCATCCAGTTTTTTTAGTGTGTTCACTGCACCAGCCAATTGGGCTCGCTCCGTTAAACGACTCGCAAACTGATACGCCTCTTCCTTAAAAGGTAAGGTCACATTGCACCCTTTTCCCCCTTCAGCAAAAAACGCTTTCATTGCCTCAACAAAGCCCTCTTTTGGCGCGCTTTCTGCTGTGTAGATTAAAGACTGGTTGGTTTGGCGGGCAAACAAGGTGTGAATAAATGGCGATTTACTGTGTCCGATAGGGTTGCCAAACACAGCATAACGATCGATTTGTTGAGTCATTTCCTTACCTTTGTTGTTCTTACCGCTTGCTTAACTATAGAGAAAACAGGGCCACCTGATTAACGATGACCCTATCACTATCTATCTATATAGAAAAGAGGAGATTCCTTGCTTACCATTCTCTCGGTTTTAAGTAATGCTGGTAAAGGTCCGCTTCTGGTGAACCAGTTTGTGGTTCATAGCTGTATTCCCAGCGAGCCAGTGGCGGCATCGACATCAAAATCGACTCGGTACGCCCACCACTTTGCAAGCCAAACAAAGTCCCGCGATCATACACTAGGTTAAACTCAACATAGCGGCCACGGCGATACAACTGGAACTCACGTTCACGCTCGCCATACTCTGTGGCTTTACGACGTTCAACAATGGGTAAGTAAGCATCGCAATACCCTTCACCAACAGCTTTGATGTAGTCAAAGCACTTCTCAAACTCCCACAGATTGAGGTCATCAAAAAATAGGCCGCCGATACCTCGCGTTTCACCGCGGTGAGGCAAATAGAAATAGTCATCACACCAAGCTTTATGCTGCGGATACACATCAGCACCAAAGGGCGCACACACTTCCTTGGCGGTGTTGTGCCAAAATTGGCAATCCTCTTCAAACGGATAGAACGGAGTTAAGTCAAACCCACCACCAAACCACCAGATCGGTGCTTCCCCCTCTTTTTCAGCAATGAAGAAACGCACGTTTGCATGCGATGTCGGAACGTAAGGATTGTGAGGATGCATGACGAGAGAAACGCCCATGGCTTCGAATCGGCGCCCAGCCAATTCTGGACGATGCGCCGTTGCAGAAGCTGGCATTGCACTACCCTGCACATGGGAGAAGTTAACCCCCCCTTGCTCAAACACGTTGCCATCACGCATTACGCGTGTTCGGCCACCGCCACCTAATCGGTCTCCTGGCTCTCGATGCCAAGCATCTTCTATAAATGTTGCTTTGCCATCTTCTTGTTCCAGTCGTTGACAAATTTGATCTTGTAACTGCATCAAGTAAAGCTTGACGGCGTCTTTATCTATTGTGGACATCTAAACTACCTTTTGAAGCTGAGCAGGGTTATCCCTGTCTTAATAATTGTTCTGTACGAGCATCGCGGATTTCACTGGGTCGATGGCGCTCACCAATCTCACCAAGCAAAATGGCGGAGATCTGGTTGCCCAATTGACCTTGAACCTGCTCAACGGTTTTACATTCCGTTTGGCCTGACAAATTCGCACTGGTAGAGGTTAGCGGCTTTCCATACTCACTGCACAACTTTTGTACCAAAGGATGATCACTCACACGAACCGCAACGGTCTGGCGATAACCTGTGACGAGCGCCGACGCTCGTGCACTTGCTGGCATTACCCATGTATAAGGACCTGGCCAAGTGGCGAAAACTCTCTGAAGTTGCTCCGATGACAAACTTGTTAAATCGAGATACGGTTGAAGCTGTTGAAAATCAGCGGCGATCAAAATCAAGCCTTTATCTCTGGGTCGCTGTTTAATCGTCAGAAGACGCTCAACGGCCACCTCATTATCAGGATCGCAACCTAAGCCAAACACGCCCTCTGTCGGGTAAGCCACCACTTGACCTTGCTTTAACGCCTTCACGACTTGCTGTAAATTACTCACCGCTTCTTCTCTCTAGACACTCAACCTACTACAAATAAGCCAATAACCCGCCGAATGCCAGCGAAAAACGCGCGTGGTAGCTTTCACCCAAACGCAAACGTTTGCTTGCGGTAAAAAACCTCGTATAATGCGCACAAAATTGATCAGCTCACCCAATTATGCAGCTTGAAGGAGTTTGAGATGAAAGTCGGTATCATCATGGGTTCTAAATCGGATTGGCCAACCATGAAACTAGCAGCAGAAATGCTGGACAGATTTGGCGTGAAATACGAAACCAAAGTAGTTTCAGCACATCGAACTCCTCATCTCCTTGCTGAATATGCCTCAACCGCCAAAGAGCGTGGGTTGAAAGTGATTATTGCTGGTGCAGGTGGCGCGGCGCATTTACCTGGCATGGCGGCGGCATTTACCAGCTTGCCCGTTTTGGGCGTACCCGTGCAATCACGCGCGTTATCAGGGCTCGACTCTCTCTACTCTATTGTGCAAATGCCAAAAGGCATCGCAGTAGGGACATTGGCAATTGGTGAAGCTGGTGCAGCGAACGCTGGTCTTCTCGCTGCGCAAATCCTTGGAACTCACGACGAAAATATCATGGCCAAAGTTGAGTCCTTCCGCCAAGAACAAACAGCAAGCGTCCTTGCTAACCCGAATCCTGCAGAGGACTAAATCATGCACGTATTGGTTCTGGGCGCTGGACAATTAGCACGTATGATGTCATTAGCTGGTGCGCCTTTGAATATCCAGATTTCTGCCTATGATGTGACAACGGGTGATGTCGTTCATCCTTTGACGTTGCATCTTCTTGGTCACGGCTTAGAGCAAGCGATTGAACACATTCCTCATGACGTATTGGCGATCTGCCAAGCAAGTGGCAAGTTTCTTCCAAGCAGTGAGGCGATAAAGGCAGGTGGTGATCGTCGTTTGGAAAAAGCCTTGCTCGACAATGCGGGGGTACGCAATGCCAATTACTACGTCATTGAAACGCGTGAAGACTTCAATAAAGCGATTGAGCACGTTGGCATGCCAATGGTGCTAAAGAGCGCATTAGGTGGCTATGATGGTAAAGGGCAATGGCGTTTGAAAGATGCCGCGCAAATTGAAACCCTTTGGCAAGAGATGGAAGCTTGTATCGCGGCTACGCCAAATCAAGCGATTGTCGCTGAAGAATTTGTTCCATTTCAACGTGAAGTTTCATTGATTGGCGCTCGTGGTAAAGAAGGGCAGATCGAAGTCTACCCACTGGCAGAAAACATTCACGTCAATGGCGTGTTAAGCCTTTCAACGGCGATTGACTCACCAGAGCTGCAAGAGCAAGCACAACACATGTTTACTGCTGTCGCTGAAACACTGAATTACGTTGGTGTGTTGGCGCTTGAATTTTTCGATGTCGACGGACAATTGTTAGTCAATGAAATTGCACCTCGAGTACATAACTCCGGCCATTGGACCCAGCAAGGAGCCGAAACTTGCCAGTTTGAAAATCACTTGCGCACCGTTTGTGGTTTACCACTTGGTAGCACTAAGCTGGTTCGTGAAACCTCAATGATCAACATCCTTGGTGAAGATACTCTGCCCGCAAGCGTGATGGCGATGGACGGTTGTCATATTCATTGGTATGGCAAAGAGAAACGCGCAGGCCGAAAAATGGGCCATATCAACGTGTGTGGTGATTACAGCGGAGAGCTGCAGCGCCGCCTTTGTGCTCTCGCCAATGTATTGGATGAGAAAGCCTTTCCAGCGGTACATGAGTTTGCCAAAAAGTGGCAAGCGTAGTCGCCCTTTCGGCTTTTAAACAGATAGCAAAAGGGTCGCCATGTGCGCAATGTAGATCAGATAAGGATCGGTTGACCGATCCTTCTGATGAGAGACAATCGGAAACCTGTTTATAGGTTTCCGATTTTTTATGTCTATCCAAAACTATTTTGCTGACTTTCTTGAAGAGAGTCCTGTTGATGTCGCTCAGCTAACCACCTTCTCCGAGCATATTCCTGATGAGTGGGTTGCTAAAGCGGCAACACTTTCCGATAAAGCGACAATTCGTCGACGTCGTTTACCTAGTGATATGGTTCTTTGGCTTATTGTTGGAATGGCGTTTTTCCGCAATGAGTCTATTGCAGAAGTCGCACGGCGAATGAATGTCTGTGCCGAGGGCTTAGCCGATGAGGAACTGCTAGCTAAAAGTGCTTTAACGCAAGCAAGGCAACGCCTTGGTAAAGCTGCTCCAGAATGGTTGTTTAGACAATGCAGTCACACATGGGGTCTAGAGCGTTACCCCGAGGATACTTGGCAAGGCTTACAAGTCTTCGCTATTGATGGGGCTCTTTTTCGAACCGCTGATACATCAGAACTAAGAGAACATTTTGGGTCAGGTAATACATCCAGCGAGAGGCAGACACCTCATCCAGTACTTAGGGTGGTGACCATGATGAATGTTCGCTCACATGTCATTGTAGACGCAGCTATAAGCCCCTATCGTCGTGGTGAAATACCGCTTGCAATGCCCTTTATTGACTCTCTACCTGATAACTCAGTGACTTTACTAGATAAGGGGTTTTATGGCGCAGACTTACTTCTTTCTCTCCAAAATAGTGGCTCCAACAGGCATTGGTTGTTACCAGCGAAGAAAGGGGTGAAATTCAGACTTCTGGACGATGAAGAGAGCGACGACATGTTGGTAGAAATGAAAGTCTCTCCACAGGCTCGCAAGAAAAATCCTAACCTACCTGAAAAATGGCAAGTCAGAGCCGTTACTTATCAAGTACAAGGTAAGCACAAAACAGTGTTTACGTCTTTGCCTAGGGAAGAGTACGATGCGGAATCAGTAGCCGAGCTTTACCATGAGAGATGGGAAATTGAGTTAGGGTACAGAGACATAAAAAGTTCGATGCAGCACAACGCGTTAGTGCTGAGGAGTAAGACGGTCGAGCTTGTCTATCAAGAGTTATGGGGGCTGTTGCTTGGTTATAACTTGGTAAGACGAGAAGCCAGTCAAGCGGCCGTAGCACATGGTCGAATGGCCAATGAAATCAGTTTTAAATACGCTTGTCAGTTCATCGCTAGTCAACTGAAAGTAATGAGCAAAGCGGTATCTCCAGGTAATACACCGAAGCGTCTAAAAAGTCTGCGCGGAGACTTATCCATCCTTTTTATAGACAAACGCCCTAAGCCAAATCGGCCTAGGGCGGTAAAAATATCAAAGACCCGATATCCTGTTAATCGCAAGGCAGCTCCTCTTAAGTGAACTACATTGCGCCATGTGCGACCCTTATCAATGTGAACTCAATGCGATTGAGCATGCTGACATTTGCGGTTTGCGCATTGTAACTTCACACCACTGGCGAGCTTCTTCTCAACCAACAAAGTAAAACCACACTCTTCACAACAACCTTTTACCGGTGGCAGGTTAACCGCAAACTTACACTTCGGATAGTTATCACAGGCATAGAAGGTTTTACCAAAGCGAGTTTTACGCTCAACTAAGTGTCCTTTGCCACACTCGGGGCAAGCAAACAACGCTTTGGGATTCTGCTCTGGTTCAGGCTGGTTGATTGGTTCAATATGATGGCAATGTGGGTAATGACTGCACCCGACAAACATGCCGTAACGTCCCTGACGAAGCACCAACTCGTTCCCGCACTCAGGGCAAGCGACCCCCAACTCTTTGACGATATGGCCATCATTTTGATGAAGGGGCTTGACGTAATCACACTGTGGGTACTGATTACACCCCAAAAACGCGCCATGCTTACCGTGTTTTAACACCAACCCTCCACCACATTGCGGACAAGGCGTATGCTCAAGCGCATGCTCGTGAGCGGAAAACAAAGTGCGATCAATTTTACTACTCATAGATACTGTATTCGCGGAACAACTTAGTGAAGAATGCCTTGCTCTTTGGTGTATAACAGCTCTTCCATTAGCGTGTAGGCGTTCTCGTTACCGGGAACATTGAATAGCACCATCAAAATAATCCACTTGAGATCTTCAAGCTCAAACTCATTGGTTTCCAACCCCATCACTCGATCGATGACCATTTCACGAGTCTCAGTGGTTAACACATTGATCTGTTCTAGAAACAGCAAAAAGCCGCGACATTCTAGATCCAATCGTTGCATCTCTTTAGGTGTGTACACTCGTGTTGAAGAGATCGCACTGCAACGCGAAATAGCAGAGTGATCATCACTCTTTTGTAATGCTGCCAGCTCTTCTAACCAAAGAAGGGCTTTGTAGATATCTTGCTGGTGAAATCCCGCTCGAAGCAATTCGTCTTCAAGCTCATCTTGATCCACTTGTAAATCTGCATCGCTATGGATGTAGGTTTCAAATAGATACATCAGTATATCCATCATCATAGCTAGCCCCTCCCCCTTCGAATATAGCCACCGTTAACTGCAACAACATGCCCTGAAAGCTCAAGCTCTAAGAGCTGCATCATGACTTCTTGCACAGGTATATTGGTCCTGTTTGCTAGAATATCAACTGGTGTAGCCTCACTACCTACGTTAGCTAACAGCTGAGGAAATGGCAATTGTTCTTCAGTATTAGAGGAAGAAAATAAATCCGCTTGTTGGTTTGTCGACCAGTCAAGCAAGGTTTGCACTTCACTCAGTACATCCTCAACACCAGTGACCAAACAAGCTCCGCTTTTTATCAGCGCGTTTCCACCACGTGCGTTGGTAATATGAAGAGAACTGGGCAAAGCAAAGACTTCTCGGCCTTGCTCAGCGGCATAACGGGCAGTAATCAAAGAGCCACTTTTCTCTGCTGCTTCGACCACCAAAACCCCCAGAGACAAGCCACTAATGATTCGATTTCGACGAGGAAAATGTTCTGCTTTGGCTTTGGTACTCGGACGGAACTCCGAAACCAGCGCACCTTGTTGACAAATTCTCGCGGCAAGACCTTTATGGCGAGCGGGATAAATGTATTGAAAGCCCGAACCAAGTACTGCAACGGTTTCACCGCCCGCTGTCAGCGCACCATCATGGGCATGGCCATCAATCCCAAGCGCCAAACCACTGGTCACCACCAACCCATGCTGTACCAATTGAGCCGCAAAATCGCGGGCATGCTGCAACCCTTCCATGGTCGCATGACGACTCCCCACCAGCGCAACTTGTGGCTTGGTTAAACAATGAGGATCACCTTGTACAAACAGTTGGCAAGGCGGTGAAGCCGTTTCCTTAAGTAGCGGCGGATATAGGCCATCATGAAGGGTAATAATATGATGCTGGGAGGAAAGCTGCTGCCATTGAAGAGCGGCTTCAGCGTCTTGCTGAGCACTACTTCGCAAGGTGATGATTTGCTGGGACGACAGTCCCAGCGACAGTAGCTGCTCGTGGGAATAACGCAGAATATTGAGCGGAGAATCAATACTGAGTAACTTGGTTAGCTTCTTAACCCCAATATTGGGCGTAAAACTAAGTGCTAACCAAGCATGCAGTTCATCCTGACTCATCAGGGCGTTTGCGCCGTGGCTGATTCGTCAACTTGCACTGGCGCCACGACCAAAATGTCACGGCTGATCGGTTGAGTGCTGCGGGTGATCAACGCCAAGCTGAAATATTCGTAAGGACGAATGATCATCAACTCACCAATGCGGCTTTTCGGCAGGGAGATCTCATCCGAAGAACCACTTTTTTCGTAGCTGAATTGGCTATCACTGCTGCGATAAACGTTGTTTGAGGCTTTATAGAGTTCGAAAATATGCCCTTGACGTAAATTGTCTACTTTCCCCTTGTCCAAAATCACCACTTGGCTTGGTGCGCTATAATCGATGCCATCAATACTGCCCAATATCTTGGCATCAACATCTTGAGGGGCTGGCGCAGGATAAAAGGTCGTAGACAGTTCTTCGACGAGGTTTTCAGATTGAGGCAATGCAATGTCGTTGATCAATACTTCTTGTCGCTGACTGGTCACTTCAATGCCGGAATAATCTTGTGCCGATTCTTTAAGCTCACCTTGCGCAACCACACGTAGCGCGATCATGTTGGCATCGGGATCGGCTCGTTCAAATTCTTGCACTTGCCGATAAATCGCCCAATGGGTTTCCGTTTGTTGGCCACTGATGAAAATACGCTCATCTTTAGCAAGGTATTTTCGTCCATCACTGGTTCCCATCACGCGCGCGACACTGCTGAGCTTCTCTTTACTCAGCAGTCGGTCTGATTGCAGATAAGGCATCACTAACCCTTCATCCACTGTTGGAACCGCTTTTTTCTCCGTGATTCGAGCTTTCGGGCTCAATGTCACCACCGGTTTTAAACTCAACATCGGCTGACCATTTTTCCACACTAAAGAGAGCTTATCGCCAGGGTAGATTAAGTGAGGGTTGTCAATATCTGGGTTGATTTGCCATAAACGCGGCCATAGCCAAGGGCTATCCAAATAGAGCGCAGAGATATCCCAAAGAGTATCCCCCTTTACCACCACATAAGTTTGTGGCGCATCGGGCTTAATATTCAGTGGAGCTGGCGACTCTTGGGCTGCCACACTCACACTAAACAACAAGGGTAATAACACGCGTGAAGCGGCTTGCAGCACTGAGTTCATGCCTTAACTCCTAGATGGATTAGCGAAGCGACAAATGGGAAATTGCTGCTAGGATGCTGTCATTTAGGCTATAAAATGTCTAGAATTGAGCCAACAAGGTTTGTGCTGTTTCGGCACAGTTCAACATTTCGAGTGCATATGTCTGTATTACAAGTATTAACATTCCCGGATGATCGTCTTCGTACAGTAGCCAAACCGGTTGAAAAGGTGACACCAGAAATCCAAAAAATCGTCGATGACATGATTGAAACCATGTATGACGAAGAAGGTATTGGCCTTGCCGCCACGCAAGTCGATATTCATCAACGCATCGTTGTGATTGATATTTCTGAGAGCCGTAACGAGCCGATGGTGTTAATCAATCCTGAAATTTTAGAAAAGCGTGGCGAAGATGGCATTGAAGAGGGCTGTCTATCGGTCCCAGGTGCCCGCGCACTAGTGCCACGCGCCGCTGAAGTCACGGTTAAAGCGTTAGATCGTGATGGAAACGAGTTCACCCTCGAAGCCGATGATTTACTGGCTATCTGTATTCAACACGAGTTGGATCACCTGCAAGGTAAGCTGTTTGTCGATTACCTATCACCACTCAAGCGCAAGCGTATCCAAGACAAGCTAGCCAAAATCAAACGTTTTAACGAGAAACAGCGCTAAATCGCGCTGATACCATAAGAAGGAAGGTACCTTGAGCAAGCCTTTACGTATTGTATTTGCAGGTACTCCGGACTTCGCCGCCCAGCATTTGGCGGCGTTGTTGTCTTCGGAGCATGAAGTCATTGCGGTTTACACCCAACCTGATCGCCCAGCCGGTCGCGGGAAAAAACTCACTGCAAGCGCTGTCAAAACCATTGCTTTGGAACACAACATCCCGGTTTATCAACCAGAAAACTTTAAGTCTGACGAAGCCAAACAAGCCCTCGCGGATCTCAATGCTGACATCATGGTCGTGGTCGCTTATGGCCTGTTATTGCCACAAGCGGTGTTAGATACACCGAAGTTGGGTTGTATCAACGTGCACGGTTCGATTCTGCCTCGCTGGCGCGGTGCTGCGCCAATTCAGCGCTCAATTTGGGCGGGTGATGCTGAAACGGGCGTGACCATCATGCAAATGGACATCGGCCTAGATACCGGTGACATGCTGAAAATTGCCACGCTCCCGATCGACGCAAGCGATACCAGCGCCACCATGTACGATAAATTGGCTCAACTTGGCCCTGTTGCGTTAGTTGAGTGTTTAGCCGATATCGCCGCAGGTACAGCCATCGCGATTAAACAAGATGACGAGCGAGCAAATTACGCCAAGAAACTGAGTAAAGAAGAAGCTCGCATCAATTGGCAAGACGATGCAGAGCACATCGAACGTTGTGTCCGTGCTTTCAATCCGTGGCCAATGAGCCACTTCGAAGTAGCGGAAAACAGCATTAAGGTGTGGCAAAGCCGCGTCGAAGCGAGCAGTCATGACGCCCCTGCGGGGACCATCCTAAAAGCGGATAAAAGTGGCATTTATGTCGCCACTGGCCATGGCAGCCTAGTGTTGGAACACATCCAAATTCCAGGCAAAAAAGCGATGCCTGTACAAGATGTTCTCAACGCTCGCGCCGCTTGGTTTGAAGTTGGCAGTGTACTGAGTTAACCTGCCAAGCAATCGGGCATTTTTGTCCAGTTTAAGAACTTTACGAGGGCAGAGACGCCCTCTTTAACTTTAAGGTACTCATCATGAATGTTCGCGCTGCGGCTGCCAACGTCTTGTATCAAGTTGTCGACCGAGGCAACTCTCTATCGACCGCCCTTCCTGAAGCTCAACAATCCATTCGCCCTCGCGACCACGCCTTACTGCAAGAGATCTGCTACGGCGCGTTACGCTACCTGCCTCGTTTAGAGAGCATTGCCGGTAAGTTGATGGATAAGCCACTCAAAGGTAAACAACGTGTTTTTCATCATCTCATTTTGGTTGGCTTATACCAATTAGGTCACATGCGTATTCCAGCGCACGCGGCGGTTGGTGAGACAGTGGAAGGCGCACAAGCACTGAAAGGGCCTCGCTTACGCGGCTTGATCAATGCGGTTTTACGCAACTATCAGCGTGAACAACAAGCATTAGATGAGTTCTCTATCAGCCACAATGCCGGCAAGTACGTTCACCCAAGTTGGCTACTGAAAATCCTACAAGACGCTTACCCTGAGCAATGGCAGACGATTGTTGAAGCCAACAATAACAAAGCGCCAATGTGGCTGCGTGTGAATCACGCCCACCATGACCGCAATGAATATCTGCAACTGCTCAAAAATGCAAACATTGATAGCACCCTGCACAGTGAAGCGATGGACGCCATAAAATTGGCCGCCCCTTGCGATGTACACAGTTTGCCAGGGTTTGAGCAAGGCTGGGTATCGGTGCAAGATGCCGCTGCACAGTTGTCGTTTAACTATCTACAACCTAAAGATGGCGAACTGATCCTCGATTGCTGCGCCGCACCTGGTGGTAAAACCGCACACATTTTAGAGCGAGTCTCTGCTCGTGAAGTCGTGGCACTGGACTGCGATGAACAACGCTTGAAAAGGGTGACGGAAAACCTGAAACGCCTCAATCTTCAAGCAAAAGTGATTTGCGGTGACGCGCGCAATCCTGAACAATGGTGGCAAGGTGAACAATTTGACCGTATTTTGCTCGATGCTCCTTGCTCTGCCACTGGGGTGATTCGTCGTCACCCTGACATAAAATGGCTACGCCGAGCAGAAGACATTGCGGCTCTCGCTGAGCTACAAAGCGAAATTTTTGATGCCATGTGGGCACAACTTAAGCCCGGCGGTACCTTGGTTTACGCTACTTGTTCTATCACCCCAATGGAAAACGTGGAGCAAGTGAAAGCGTTCCTCGCAAGAACACCAGAAGCACAACTGATTGGCTCTGAACGCGAGAATCCAGGCCGTCAGATTCTTCCAGGGGAAGAAGATATGGATGGCTTCTATTATGCAGTGCTGGTTAAGCAAGCATAAGCAAACTGGCGATTGAATCTCTTCAATCGCCTTTTTCGAATTACGAGAACAGAGTATGAAAATCATTATTCTTGGCGCAGGTCAGGTTGGCGGCACGCTGGCAGAAAATCTGGTTGGCGAAAATAACGATATCACTATTGTCGATAAAAATGGCGACCGTCTGAGAGAGCTGCAGGACAAATATGACTTGCGAGTGGTGAATGGCCACGCCAGTCACCCGGACGTGCTACACGAAGCAGGTGCACAAGATGCCGACATGCTGGTGGCCGTGACCAATACTGATGAAACCAACATGGCTGCTTGTCAGGTGGCTTTTACTCTGTTCAACACCCCCAACCGAATTGCTCGCATTCGCTCACCGCAATACTTAATGCAAAAAGAAGCGCTGTTTAAATCCGGCGCGATTCCTGTCGATCATTTGATTGCCCCC
Organism: Vibrio vulnificus NBRC 15645 = ATCC 27562; assembly: GCF_002224265.1. Classification (NCBI taxonomy): domain Bacteria; kingdom Pseudomonadati; phylum Pseudomonadota; class Gammaproteobacteria; order Vibrionales; family Vibrionaceae; genus Vibrio; species Vibrio vulnificus. The sequence goes on along the minus strand of NZ_CP012881.1, from coordinate 1,528,559 downwards.
GAGGAGCTGGTGACCAGCTACATTGAACGTTTGATTCAATACCCTGGTGCATTGCAAGTGGTGAGCTTTGCGGAAGAAAAAGTCAGCCTCGTTGCCGTAAAAGCTTACTATGGCGGCCCGTTGGTGGGTAACGCACTTTCTGCCTTACGCGAACACATGCCTCACATTGATACCCGTGTTGCCGCAATTTTCCGCCAAGGCCGTCCGATTCGTCCTCAAGGCACCACCATCATTGAAGCCGATGACGAAGTCTTTTTCGTTGCCGCCAGCAACCATATTCGCTCTGTGATGAGTGAGTTACAACGACTGGAAAAACCTTATCGCCGTATCATGATCGTCGGTGGTGGTAACATCGGCGCCAGCTTAGCCAAGCGTTTAGAACAAACCTACAGCGTGAAACTGATTGAGCGCAACCTGCAGCGAGCAGAAAAGCTTTCAGAAGAGTTGGAAAACACCATCGTGTTTTGTGGTGATGCTGCCGATCAAGAGCTGCTAACCGAAGAGAATATCGACCAAGTCGACGTTTTTATCGCCCTCACCAACGAGGACGAAACCAACATCATGTCAGCGATGTTGGCCAAACGCATGGGTGCTAAAAAGGTAATGGTGCTTATCCAGCGTGGTGCTTACGTCGACCTAGTGCAAGGCGGCGTCATTGATGTGGCCATTTCACCTCAACAAGCGACCATTTCAGCGCTCTTGACCCACGTTCGTCGTGCTGACATCGTCAACGTATCGTCTCTACGCCGCGGCGCTGCTGAAGCAATTGAAGCGGTGGCACACGGCGATGAAAGCAACTCGAAAGTGGTGGGCCGCGCCGTTGGCGACATCAAACTGCCACCGGGCACCACCATTGGCGCGATTGTGCGTGGTGAAGAGGTGCTCATTGCCCATGACCGCACCGTGATTGAACAAGATGATCACGTAGTGATGTTCTTGGTCGATAAGAAATACGTACCAGACGTCGAAGCCTTGTTCCAGCCGAGCCCATTCTTCCTCTAGGATTTTCCTATGGTGAACTTTCGTCCCGTACTGTTTGTGATTGGGCTAGTGCTTTCCAAGCTCGCCCTTTTCATGTACGTCCCTACCCTTGTGGCCTTTTTTACTGGCACAGGCGGCTTTCTTGATTTCGGCCAAGCGGTGTTGATCACCCATTTTGCCGCGTTTGTCTGCCTGAGCATTGGCCGCACCGCACACTTTAAACTCAGTGTACGCGACATGTTCCTTATCACCAGTTTGGTGTGGACCATCGCCAGCGCGTTTGCCGCGCTACCGTTTATGTTTATCAACCACATCAGCTTTACTGACGCCTACTTCGAAACCATGTCTGGTATCACCACCACCGGTTCCACCGTGCTGAGTGGTTTGGATAACATGGCTCCGAGTATTTTGCTGTGGCGTTCGATCTTACAATGGCTCGGAGGGATTGGCTTTATTGTGATGGCCGTTGCGGTGTTGCCGATGCTTAACGTCGGTGGGATGAAGCTGTTCCAAACAGAATCTTCCGATTGGTCAGACAAAAGCAGCCCAAGAGCCAAAACCGTAGCGAAAAACATTGTGGTGGTGTACTTGGTACTCACCGGACTATGTTTGATTGGGTATCTATTGACCGGAATGAATCTGTTTGATGCCATCAACCATTCCTTCACCACACTTTCAACGGGCGGCTACTCCACTTCTGATGGTTCAATGAACCATTTTTCTAACGGCGCACACTGGATCGCAACCTTATTTATGTTCTTGGGTGGCTTGCCGTTTTTGTTGTTTGTTTCGGCGATGCGCAAGCGCCGATTAGACGCTTTAATCAAAGACGCTCAAGTACGTGGTTTTACCTACCTGTTTTTAGGCACCAGCTTGGTCATTTCGGCTTGGTTGGTGATTCGTGACGGTTACACTATTGCTGACGCACTACGCGTGGCGATGTTTAACATTGTTTCTGTGGTGACGACGACGGGTTTTGGTTTAGAGGATTTCACCGCCTGGGGCGCACTCCCAACGACCTTGTTTGCGTTTTTGATGATGGCGGGCGCCTGTTCAGGCTCCACTTCTGGCGGCATTAAGATCTTCCGCTTCCAGATCGCCATGACACTGCTGAATAAACAGATAATGAAACTGATTCATCCATCAGGCATTTTTGTCCAACGCTACAATCAACGACCAGTGAATGATGACATTGTGCGCTCTGTGGTGGCGTTTGGTTTAATGTTCTTCATTACCATCATCGCCATTGCGGGCGGCTTAAGCGCGATGGGGCTTGATCCCGTCACCAGCATTTCTGGCTCAATTACCGCGGTGGCCAACGTCGGCCCAGGTATGGGCAGCATCATTGGGCCAACAGGTAACTTCGCTCCGCTGCCTGATGCCGCTAAGTGGCTTCTCAGTTTCGGTATGTTGATGGGACGCTTAGAAATTCTCACCTTATTGGTGCTGTTTTTTCCTGCTTTCTGGCGCCGTTAAGTTTTGTCGAAGCGGCGCTATCTACAGCCCCAAAACAAAGGACCCGGTTTAAACCGGGTTCACATAAAGATAGATCGCGAGGAAGTGACAAACACAACCGGCCAACACAAAACAGTGCCAAATGGCATGATTGTAGGGGATCTTCTTCGCCACATAGAAAATAACCCCGAGCGAATAAATCAATCCACCGGCAGCGAGCAGCGTCAAACCTCCAATCTCTAATGAGATCGCCAATTGGTAAATCACTATCAGTGACAACCAACCCATCAACAGATAGCTCACCAAGGAAAAGCGCTTAAAGCGATAGACAAACGCCACTTTCATAATGATGCCCAACAAGGCTATCGACCAAATCACAATCATTAAGCCGATCGCCAAAGGCGTGCGCAAACTCACCAACAGGAACGGGGTATAACTGCCCGCGATGAGCAGATAAATCGCACTGTGGTCAAAGGTTTTGAGCCAACGTTTCGCCTTAGGATGAGGAATGGCATGGTAAAGCGTCGAAGCCAAAAACAACACAATGATGCTCGACCCGTAAATCGCCATGCTGGCAATGGTCAGCCCATCGGCATGGTGCTCCGTGGCTTTCACCAACAGCATCACCAAACCAACAATACCAAAAATCATGCCTAACCCGTGTGTGGCTGCATTCGCCACTTCTTCACGCACACTATATTGACTGACTGACATAGCAAATACACTGAAACCTCTAATGGAATAGTTGCTCTAGTATGTCACACTTAGCTTACACGTGTAAGCTAAAAAGGTTAAATTTTGGTTATTTGATGTCGGCTTAAAGTGAGGGCGTATTTTTCGCTTTTCCATCATCATGCGAGTGAATGCTAGGTCGTTTCTTCTAAATAACCCAGCACCTTCTCTCCCGCCTGTTTTGCCGAGAAGTCCAGTGGTAACACCAACTCTCGCTGTAGTTTTCCCAACCCCAGCAAACTCGCCAACATGCCTCTTCCCCCTTCACGATGGCGATCAATTTCAAACCATAACTTCAGTTCACTCGGAGAACGATACGCCACCACTTCCAGCTCACGCCAACGACCATGAAATGGCCCAGTGGTTGGAACAAACTCGAACTCTTGCACAAAGGGCAGTTCAAAGCCTTTCACTTCTTCACACTCCACTTGGCGAATACGCAGCCCTTGCTCTTCCAAAGCGGTAAAAATGCCGTCCATCATAGGATCAGGCCTTACGGTGAGCATGTCTTTGTCTGTTGGGTCAATCGCCAAAGCGATATCCAAACCGGTTTCCAACCACACTTTGGCATCACCAATGGTAATTGGGGTGTTGAACGGAATGTCTAACACGACATCAAACACCCGCTCTTCACTCGGTTTGATGACAAACGCGTATGGCAGGCTCCAACTGGCCAGCACATGACTTTGTGGCACGCGGCGAGTTTGTTGCCCTTGAGAGCTGCTGCCGCGATCTTCTTTCACTTCCGCAATGTAACGACAACACAGCTTCAAATGAATATTGTCGATCTCTTGCTCGCTCGAACCGCCATAAACATGCACCTTAATGTTGGCCGCTTGGCCGGGGTACAGCACTTCTTGCTGTAAGATGGAATCAACTTTCGCACTTCCAATACCAAAACTGGCGAGGGTTTTCTTCAAAAATGACATACGCACCTCCTGCTGCTGTTCTGATAGTACTGATAATTTCTGATTGGGTACTACTATCTAGCTCACATCTCATTGGATATTTATCAAGATTGTAACGTTTTGCAGACATTTTTTTATCGCAGCAACTGCTCAACTATCGATCGATCAGCATAACGGTGCTACTCTATGTTCGATATGCATGCATATCGTTATTCCTGCACTTTTATTTGGATTGGCGAAAGCCAGAAAGAGCCAACCTTCACTCAACTGAAGCTCAACTCATAAAAATGTAGGCCATTACATTGGCAATGGATATGCCTGACAGTTAGGTAACTTAATGCGCCCAACAACAGTCAGGTTCTCGCACACCAATCGCAGTGCGATGCGTCGTCGTAGCGGCTTTGCCGCAGCTCCGACAAGCAAAAAAACGGCTTCAGGTATGACCTTGGTCGAGAAAAATGCACTTATGCCGCAGACTCCGGCTAAAGTCGTTCAAGCCGCTTAATTAAAAAGCGCAGCCACCGCTGCGCTTTTTTCTTTCTCTCCACTCGGTTTGTTATTTTGCTTCGCCAAGCAATTTGATACCTTTACGCCAAAGACCTATAAAATTTGTGGAGAAAGAAATGAAGTGTCACCGTATTGAAGAGCTACTTGAGTTGCTTGAGCCAGAATGGCAAAAAGACCAAGAGATGAATTTACTGCAGTTTATCGTTAAGTTAGCGGGTGAAGCGGGTTATCACGGCAAGCTAGAAGAGCTGACTGACGATGTGCTGATCTACCACCTAAAAATGCGTAACAGTGCGAAAGATGAAATGATTCCAGGCCTGAAAAAAGACCAAGAAGATGATTTCAAAACAGCGATTCTACGCGCACGCGGTATCATTAAATAAGTTAACAACTCACTCACTAAGCGACCTTTTGGTCGCTTTTTTATTTTCTGCCACTGTTCAGCGAAAAATTGCGTTAATTGTCCTGCTTTTTGTTGTTAAAGGTTGATAGCCTTAAAGAAATACAAATGTTATTGATTGTATAATCGTCGTCCATCAGTTTTTACTAAAATATTAGCAAAGCCTTATTGTGTATAAACACATCGGCATTTGTGAGCAAAGTCAGTGAGCGCAAACCAAGAGAAATTGCGCCATTAAAGCCTAAGAAGGATCAATCCATGAGTCAGGATAAAATCGATATCAAAGATGTGACTCCGAAAACCTTTAACCCCAAGACCCACAAAGGCAAGGGGGATAGGTTTAACCCAAGTAACCGCATTTACGTACGTGAGAGTAAAGGCACATTCCAAAAACTACGCCGATATGGTGGCTGGTTTTTGCTGCTGCTATTTACTTTAACTCCGTGGATTTCCTACGGCGATCGCCAAGCGATTCTGTTGGATATCGGTAGCCAACAATTTAACTTTTTCGGCACTACCCTCTACCCACAAGACCTGACGTTGCTGGCCTTGCTGTTTATGATTGCCGCCTTTGGTCTGTTTTTCATCACCACCTTTTTGGGCCGAGTGTGGTGTGGCTACTTATGCCCACAAACCGTTTGGACCTTTATGTACATCTGGTTTGAAGAGAAGCTCGAGGGCAGCGCCAACAAACGCCGCAAGCAAGATTCCGGCAAACTGACGCCCAATCTCGCCATGCGAAAAAGCGCCAAGCATATCGCGTGGTTTGCCATCGCGCTCGCGACAGGCTTCACCTTCGTCGGTTATTTTGTCCCGGTGCGTGAACTGGTGGTGGATTTCTTCACCTTTAACGCCAGCTTCTGGCCTGTTTTCTGGGTGATGTTCTTTGCCATCTGTACCTACGCCAACGCAGGTTGGATGCGCTCTATCGTTTGTTTGCACATGTGCCCTTACGCGCGCTTCCAATCGGCGATGTTTGATAAAGACACCTTCATCGTCGGCTATGACAGTCAACGCGGCGAACAGCGTGGCCCACGTTCACGCAAGGCCGATCCGAAGCAGCTCGGGTTAGGTGACTGTATTGATTGCGATCTGTGTGTGCAAGTGTGCCCAACGGGCATCGATATTCGTGATGGCCTACAATACGAGTGCATTAACTGTGGCGCGTGTATCGATGCCTGTAATACCACCATGGATAAAATGGGTTATGAAAAAGGGTTGATCAACTACACCACCGAGCATCGTCTGTCCGGGAAACACACCAAAGTCATGCGACCTAAGTTGATCGGTTATGGCTTGGTGTTGCTGATGATGTTGGGTTTGTTCTTCGCACAAATCGCGGCCGTCGATCCTGCTGGCCTCAGCGTAATTCGCGATCGCAACCAGTTGTTCCGCGTCAACAGTGCCGGTGAAGTGGAAAATACCTACACCCTCAAAATCATCAACAAAACTCAACAAGTGCAAGAATATCACTTGGATGTGAAGGGGCTCAGTGATGTAACTTGGTATGGTAAGCAAACCATTCAGGTCAACCCAGGCGAAGTTCTCAACTTACCACTCAGTCTTGGCGTGGATCCCGAGAAGCTCTCCTCTCCAATTAGCACGATTCAGTTTATACTGGACGACAAGAGCAACGACTTCACCATTGAAGTAGAAAGCCGTTTCATCAAGAAACTGTAACTTCAACCCAATTCATGGACAAAGGCTCAGCAATGAGCCTTTTTATTTACTATGTCGCTAGGCGCATTCAATTTTGACGCATTAACGCCCGATTTTATGTGGTATGCCCTTGAGAGCATCGGCATTCGCGCTGAATCAGGCTTATTGCCTCTCAACAGCTATGAAAACCGCGTATACCAGTTCACCGATGAAGAGCGTCGCCGTTTTGTGGTGAAGTTTTATCGCCCAGAGCGTTGGACGCCGGCACAAATTGTTGAAGAACATCAGTTCACTCAAGAGCTGGTGGAAAATGACATTCCTGTCGCCGCTCCGGTCAACATCAACGGTGCCACCCTACATCATTATCAAGGCTACCAATTTGCCTTGTTCAACAGTGTCGGTGGCCGTCAATTTGAAGTGGATAATCTCGATCAACTCGAGTGGGTTGGCCGCTTCCTCGGTCGAATTCACCAAGTGGGTGCAAAACAGAGATTCCAGCACAGACCGAGCATAGGGCTAGATGAGTACCTCTATCAGCCACGCGCACTCTTGCAACAATGCAACATGATCCCGATGCATTTAGAGAACAGCTTCTTTCAGGATCTCGACCGACTCATCGCCGCCATTGAAGCGCAGTGGCCAAAAAACACTCACGCTATCCGCTTGCACGGTGATTGTCATCCCGGCAATATTTTATGGCGTGATGGCCCGATGTTTGTTGACTTAGATGACGCGCGCAATGGCCCTGCGGTTCAAGATCTCTGGATGTTGCTCAATGGTGATCGCCAAGAAAAGCTCATGCAACTCGATATTTTGCTGGAGTCGTATGGCGAATTTAGTGATTTTTCGCACCAAGAGTTGAAACTGATCGAGCCTTTGCGTGGTCTACGAATGGTGCATTATATGGCATGGTTAGCAAAACGATGGCAAGACCCCGCGTTCCCACTCGCTTTTCCTTGGTTTAATGAGCCAAAATACTGGGAAGGTCAGGTATTGGCGTTTAAAGAACAAATCGCCGCATTGGAGGAGCCCCCTCTTTCATTGATGCCACAGTGGTAACTGCCTCAATAACATAACGGAGAAATAAATAGATGAAGAAACTGTTCGCGTTTTTTTCAATGCTGTTACTCAGCCTGACAGCCAACGCAGCGACCCAATTTAAAGAAGGTGAACACTACAAGGTGCTGAATACGCAAGTTTCTAAAAAGCCCATGGTAAGTGAATTTTTCTCTTTCTACTGCCCACACTGTAATACGTTCGAGCCCATCATCCAGCAGCTCAAAGCACAGTTACCGGAAGGGGTAAAACTGCAAAAAAACCACGTTTCCTTTATGGGTGGTGCGATGGGGCCATCAATGAGCAAAGCTTACGCCACCATGATCGCACTTAAAGTCGAAGACAAAATGGTGCCAGTGATGTTCAACCGCATCCACAACATGCGTAAAGCGCCAAAAGATGACGCGGAACTGCGCCAGATCTTCCTTGATGAAGGTGTTGATGCGACTAAATTCGATGCAGCCTTTAACGGTTTCGCCGTCGATTCGATGGTGCGCCGTTTTGACAAGCAGTTTAAAGACAGTGGCCTTTCTGGTGTACCTGCGGTGATTGTAAACAACAAATACCTCGTGCAGGCTCAAGGCATCAAGACCATGGATGAGTATTTCGAACTGGTGAATTTCCTGCTGAAAAAACAGTAAGCACCCAACGACAACTCACAAAAAACAGGGAGCCGTTGTGCTCCCTGATGTTTATCCTTTGTGGATCTCTTTCAACAACTGATCTTTTTCTTGCCAAACATCCCCTAACCAGAGCTGAAATTGGCGTTTATACGGCTTATCGTTGAAGTAATCCCCTTTCACCTGATCATCCACCGGCAGCAAACGAATCTTTACAACCACTTTGCGCATCCGACCCATTAACATATCTTGGAAAGGTTTATCAGTATTTTTCGGGTAGGCTAACGTCACATCGATAATGTGATCAAACTGCTCACCCATCGCCGCGAGTGTATAAGCGATACCGCCGGATTTCGGCTGTAACAGATAATCGTACCCCGCGTTACTTTTGTTTCGTTTTTCAGTCGTAAAGCGAGTGCCTTCCACATAGTTGACCACCGTAGTGGGCGTATGACGAAACTTCTCGCAAGAACGACGCGTCGTTGCCAAATCTTGTCCGCGCTTTTCTGGATGACGGATCAAATATTCACGCGAGTAACGGCGCATAAACGGCATGTCCAATGCCCAACAAGCCATACCAATAAAAGGCACGTACAGCAGTTGTTGCTTGAGAAAGAACTTGGGCATGGGAATGCGATCCTTAAACACGCAACACAACACCACAATATCGGTCCAGCTCAGATGATTACTGATCATCAGATACCATCCCTCTTTTTTCAGCCCTTCGCCGCCTTCGATATCCCATTCGATGCGGTTAAACATCACCAGAATCGCTGCGTTAACCGTCGCCCATAACCACATCATTTTGTTCGCCGCATCGGTTGCTTTCGCTTTCAGCCCTTGAGTCGGCAAGACCAGTTTGACGATCGCAATCAAACAGATCGTCATCGAGCACATTGCAGAATTAAGAATGACCAAAAAAACGTTAATAAAAAGTAACAGATATGCCAACATAGTGATGTTCGAAAACTCTTATATTCGATGAAGAAAAAAACAGCGTGTAATTATACTGCTCCCAGCCCAGTTTGGAATCTTTGTCAAAATGGTCAGATTAGTTTGTGACCAAAAAGGTGGGAAGTCTCTCTCGTCAGGATGAATGGCTAAAGGAATCGCAATGAAAAATCGAATCTTAATCACGACGGCTGCACTGTTTGCTCCGCTCACTCATGCTGCACTCAATGAAGCGGCAGGTTTTAGTGGTGAAATTTCACTGATTACTGGCTTTGGTGCCTCGGAATCTCATTTTAATACCGACGGTAATGCAACCATCAACAGTGACAAGCAAGCCCCCTCAAGTGAAAGTGCGGTGTTGTTCGCGCCCTTAGGTAATATCGCTTACACCTTTGGAGATCAACTCGAGCATCAAGTTTACCTCGGTACCGCGAGAGAGGATATTGCCGTTGGTACCCTTGCCTTTGAGTTGGGTTATCAGTACCAATTGAACTCTGGCGTGGTGATCGATTTTTCATTGTTGCCAACCGTGATGTCAGGAGAAACTTGGCAAGACCCTTATCTGCTCAATCAGAAGCGCACGGTCACCGATGAAAGTGGTATCGCCTATCGCCTGCAGTTTCACAACCTCTGGGGTGGCAATGTTAACCTCGACACCGCATATGGCACCAAAGAACTGGATAAAGACACCATCACCGATCCAAGCCTCAAACGTGATGGCGAAAGTTATTATGCCAAACTGGATTACCGCTACCGACTCAAACCCACCAGCTTTGTCCAACCCGCTGTGGTTTACTTAAAGCATCAAGCGGATGGCAAAGCGGCCTCTTATGATTCACTCGGGGCTGAAGTGAGTTGGTTTAATCTGTTTGCTAAACACCGCTTAGTTCTGACCGCGGGTTATAAAGTGCAAGATTATCAAGCCGCCAGTCAACGATTTGGCAAAACGCGTGAAGACCAACAGCTCAGCCTATTTCTTGCTTATGAATATGCCCAACTGTTCTCTTCCCCCGATTGGTCTTTCGTTGCTCTGGCTGGGTACAACCAAACCGACTCCAATATCAAGTTTTACGAGCAGAGTGATTACTTACTTTCTGTTGGCGTGAACTACAAGTTTTAACTCATCGCCACCGCGGTTTAATCACGTCATAATCGTGATTAAACCGCTTGCAGAGTTAACTGTTTGAGCAAGCGATCCATCGCCCGATAACCGAGTGCTTCGGCTAAGTGTGCACGTGTTATCTGAGGTGCGCCTTCTAAATCGGCAATGGTTCGCGCCACTTTAATGATGCGGTGATAAGCGCGAATCGATAATCCTAAACGGTGCAACGCCGTTTCAAGAAACTCGGCATCTTGCTTACTCAATGGGCAAAACGCTTCGATTTCTCGGCTGCCTAACAGAGCATTAACCTTGCCATTACGAAGCTGCATACGCTCTCTCGCCTGCGCCACTCGCTCCTTCACCACCGCCGTTGGTTCACCTCGGTCACCCCCTTCTGCCAATGTACCTTTGGGTAATGCAGGGATCTCGAGTGACATATCAAAACGATCCAACAGTGGGCCCGATAAACGGCCTAAATAACGCAAAATCGCCTGAGGATTGGCGCGAGCTTGGTTCCCTTCGTAATAGCCCGTTGGGCTCGGATTCAACGCACCGACCAACTGAAAGCGAGCAGGAAAACGAGTTTTACCTTGTGCTCGTGAAATGATGATTTCCCCAGACTCTAGCGGTTCACGCATTGAATCGAGCACTTTGCGCTCAAATTCCGGCATCTCATCCAAAAACAGTAAGCCGTTGTGGGCAAGTGAGATTTCTCCGGGACGCGGAATGGTTCCACCGCCCACCAGCGCCGCCATAGAACTTGAGTGATGCGGCGCGCGAAATGGCCGCTGCTTCCAATTGTGCTCGTTGATATCGCTTTGTGTTAAAGAAGCCACCGCTGCCGTTTCCATCGCCTCTTCCTCACTCATTTCAGGCAACAAATCTCGCAAACGTGACGCCAGCATGGTTTTTCCGGTCCCAGGAGGCCCTAAAAACAACAAATTGTGATTGCCTGCCGCTGCAATTTCTAGCGCTCGCTTTCCTTGTTGTTGACCAATGATGTCTTGTAAATCTCGACCATGTGATGAGGGCTGCAATGCTTGCTTGGTTTGATGTAATGACAGGGCTTGCTGGCCACATAAATGGGCACAAACTTCAATCAGCGAGCACGCCGACTTATGCATGTTCTTGCCCACCAGGGCGGCTTGATCCCCATTCGCATGAGGTACCACCAAACTGCGGGAGACCCCTTTGGCGGCAAGAGCAGCTGGCAACACCCCTTTCACCGCTCGTAGCTCACCACTTAAGGCTAACTCACCGACAAATTCATGTTGCTGGAGAAATTGAACGGAGATCTGCTCAGAAGCAGCTAAAATACCGAGTGCGATCGGCAAATCAAAGCGCCCCCCTTCTTTGGGCAGATCGGCGGGCGCCAAGTTAACGGTGATCCGCTTAGCAGGAAATTGAAAGTTGCTGTTGACGATCGCACTGCGTACGCGATCTTTTGATTCCTTTACGGTGGTTTCCGGCAACCCAACCAAGGTAAATCCCGGTAAGCCGTTACTGATGTGCACTTCCACGCTCACGGAAGGCGCTTCGACGCCCACACTGGCACGGCTATGAATAATCGCCAACCCCATCACTGCCTCTTCAATTTTAGTTGTTCTATAAATACAAGTTTTTTTATACAGAACTGTTATATAGCGTGAAGCGATGAGGCTTAAATGTGAAAAAAGAATGACTTTTTGCTTGTCACGAAACAGTTTTGTGTGTTACCACTAGTGACGCAAACAATTTCGTAGAACATTACACAACATTTTAACGACAGACAGATGAACTTTGCCGCTCAAATTAACTCTCTGATTAACCTGATTATCGTGGTCCTCATTAGCACCGCGCGGGGGAGAGTGGGCGCAAAATAACCACTAGATTTACAAACCCCCGCACTGAAAAGTTCGGGGGTTTTTTTTCAGCCATGGGTTGGCGAAGTTCTAAACTGATTGAATCACATTTAGACAGTTCAGAAATGACGGGAAGTATGGGAGCGCACACTATGTGCAAGATGTATGGAAACGGCTACAACCAAAAGAGTAGTCAAGGAGGCCAACGATGACAGGAGCAGAGTTAGTCGTTGCCGCATTAAAACAGCAAGGCATCAAAACCGTGTTTGGTTACCCAGGTGGTGCCATCATGCCAATCTACGATGCCTTGTATGACGGTGGTGTTGAACACATTTTGTGCCGTCATGAACAAGGGGCTGCGATGGCAGCGATTGGGATGGCGCGAGCCACACAGGATGTCGCGGTGTGTATGGCCACATCGGGCCCCGGAGCCACCAACCTTGTCACTGGTTTAGCCGATGCTTTTCTTGATTCAGTGCCGTTAGTTGCTATCACCGGTCAGGTCGCCAGTTCTCATATCGGCACCGATGCGTTCCAAGAAATGGATGTGATTGGTATGTCGCTATCGTGTACTAAGCACAGTTACCTAGTGACCGACATCAACGAGCTGGCTCCAACCTTGGCGGAAGCCTTTGAAGTAGCCAAAACCGGACGACCGGGCCCAGTGATTGTCGATATCGCCAAAGACGTCCAGCTAGCAAAAGCGCCTGTTGAACTGCTTCCTCCTTTTACGCCTCCAGCATTACCCCAAGTCAGCCAAGTTGATGTGGCTCGAGCCCAAACGCTTCTCGATCAATCCACCCGTCCAGTATTATACGTCGGTGGTGGTGTGCAACTGGCTAAAGCGACCCACACGGTACGCGAATTTTTGCGCCTCAACCCGATGCCTGCCGTCAGCACCTTAAAAGGGTTAGGTACCATCGAGCGTCACGATCCTCACTATTTGGGCATGCTAGGCATGCATGGCACCAAAGCGGCCAACCTCGTGGTGCAAGAAGCGGATCTTTTGCTGGTGGTGGGAGCACGTTTTGATGACCGTGTGACGGGCAAATTAGAAACCTTCGCCCCTCACGCGAAAGTGATCCACATTGATATCGACGCGGCAGAAATCAATAAACTGCGTCACGCGAATGCGCCTTTACGTGGCGATATCAATGTCATCCTGCCTCAGTTAGAACTGACTCGTGATATTTCCCCTTGGGTTCACCATTGTGAAAGCTTACGCAGCGGTTTTAAGTGGCGTTACGACCCCCCGGGAGAGCTCATCTACGCGCCGGGGCTGCTAAAGCAACTTTCCGATCTCATGCCAGACAACACCATCGTCTCCACCGACGTAGGCCAGCATCAGATGTGGGCAGCGCAGCACATTCAGCCACGCGAACCACAAAACTTCATCACCTCTGCTGGCCTTGGCACCATGGGTTTTGGCTTGCCAGCGGCGATGGGCGCCGCGGTGGCAAGACCGGATGCACAGTCGGTGCTGATCTCAGGTGATGGCTCAATCATGATGAACATCCAAGAGTTAGGCACGCTGAAGCGCCGCCAAATCCCAGTCAAAATCGTATTGCTGAACAACCAACGTCTTGGCATGGTGCGTCAGTGGCAATCGCTGTTCTTCGATGGTCGTCACAGTGAAACCATCCTTGATGACAACCCTGATTTCGTCATGCTGGCGAAAGCCTTCGACATTCCGGGCAAAACCATTACCAAGAAAGAAGAAGTGGAACCGGCACTCAAAGAGATGCTCGCAAGCAAAACGTCTTACTTGCTGCATGTGCTGATTGATGAAGAAGAAAATGTGTGGCCGCTGGTACCGCCAGGTGCGTCAAACAGTGATATGTTGGAAAACACCTAGGAGAGCCACTGATGGAACGTTATTTATTAGACATCAAAGCCGATGACAAACCCGTGCTGTTAGAGCGTGTTCTCCGTGTGATTCGCCACCGCGGCTTTGTCATCAAACAAGTTGCTGCAACGCAAAACCATGAGAGCAAGGTCGCCAGTGTCGAAATCATCGTAGACAGCGATCGCCCTATCTCATTTCTCACCAATCAAATTGAAAAATTGTGGGATATTCGTAGTGTTGAGGTAATGAAGATTCGTAACGACGAACTCCCTAACAACAATCTACAACAACACGTAAGTGCATAAGGAAGGCAATAATGGCAACGAAAACAGCAGATTATATCTGGTTTAATGGCAAGATGGTTCCCTGGGCAGAAGCGAATGTACACGTTCTGACTCACGCCATGCACTACGGCACCTCCGTGTTTGAAGGGGTTCGCTGTTACAACACGCCAAAAGGCCCGATTGTCTTCCGTCACCAAGAACATGCACAGCGCCTGAAAGATTCAGCCAAGATTTATCGCTTCCCAATCCCCTTTTCGGTGGAAGAGATCATGGAAGCGACTCGCGAAACTCTGCGTCAAAACAAGCTGGATAATGCCTATATTCGTCCACTGGCGTTTGTTGGCAACGTTGGCTTGGGCGTTTGTCCTCCGACCGACACAGAAATGGATCTGATCATTGCCGCCTTCCCTTGGGGCTCTTACTTAGGGGAAGAAGCGTTGGAAAATGGCGTTGATGCCATGGTCTCAAGCTGGAACCGCGCCGCGCCAAACACGATCCCAACCGCAGCGAAAGCGGGTGGCAACTACCTTTCTTCTCTCCTGGTTGGTGGTGAAGCACGTCGACATGGTTATGCCGAAGGGATTGCATTGAGTGTTGATGGTTACCTTTCAGAAGGCGCCGGTGAAAACATTTTCGTGATCAAAAATGGCGTCATCACAACACCACCTGCAACGGCCGCGATTCTACCGGGCATCACTCGTGACTCAATCATGACACTGGCGCGTGAGATGGGTTATGAAGTGCGTGAAGCCAATATTGCACGTGAAGCCCTCTACTTGGCAGACGAAGTCTTTATGACGGGCACAGCTGCAGAAGTGGTTCCAGTGCGTAGTGTCGATCAAATTCAAGTGGGCGCAGGTAAACGCGGCCCAATCACCAAAGCCGTTCAAGAAGCGTACTTTGGCTTATTCAATGGCACCACCGAAGATAAGTGGGGCTGGTTAGATTACGTGTACCCAGAGAAGAAGTAGGGAGACAACAGAATGCCTAAATACAGATCAGCCACCACCACTCATGGTCGCAACATGGCCGGTGCACGCGCACTATGGCGTGCCACAGGCGTAAAAGATGAAGACTTCGGCAAACCAATTATTGCCGTGGTCAACTCCTTTACTCAGTTCGTACCAGGCCACGTACACCTAAAAGACCTTGGCCAATTGGTGGCAAGAGAAATTGAAGCGGCTGGCGGCATTGCCAAAGAATTCAACACCATCGCGGTAGATGATGGTATCGCCATGGGTCACGGAGGCATGCTTTATTCACTGCCTTCTCGTGAATTGATTGCTGACTCGGTGGAATACATGGTCAACGCGCACTGTGCCGATGCCATGGTATGTATCTCCAACTGTGACAAAATCACCCCGGGAATGCTGATGGCGTCAATGCGCCTTAATATCCCGGTGATCTTTGTCTCGGGCGGGCCAATGGAAGCGGGTAAAACCAAGCTTTCAGATCAGATCATCAAGCTGGATCTGGTCGATGCCATGATCCAAGGCGCGGATCCTAAAGTCTCCGATGAGCAGAGCGAACAGATCGAGCGCAGCGCTTGCCCTACCTGTGGTTCCTGCTCGGGCATGTTCACCGCCAACTCGATGAACTGCCTCACCGAAGCGCTTGGCCTTTCTCAGCCAGGTAACGGCTCCTTGCTCGCAACGCATGCCGATCGCAAACAACTGTTTATCAGTGCAGGCCAACGCATTGTCGAACTGACCAAGCGTTACTATGAGCAAGATGATGAAAGCGCACTGCCACGCAACATTGCAACCAAAGCAGCATTTGAAAACGCCATGGCGCTAGACATCGCCATGGGCGGTTCAACCAACACCGTTTTACACCTATTGGCTGCGGCGCAAGAAGGTGAGGTGGATTTTGACATGACAGACATTGATCGCATGTCACGCATGGTGCCTCACCTATGTAAAGTGGCGCCATCAACCCAGAAATACCACATGGAAGATGTGCATCGCGCGGGTGGCGTAGTGGGTATTTTGGGTGAACTAAACCGAGCGGGCCTGCTGCACAATCAATCGAAAACCGTGCTTGGCCTCACTTGGGAAGAGCAGCTTGCCCAATACGACATCATGCTGACCGATTCGGAAGAAGTGAAACGCTTCTACCGCGCAGGCCCTGCGGGTATTCGTACCACTCAAGCATTCTCGCAAGATTGCCGCTGGGACACCTTAGACGACGATCGCGCCCAAGGCTGTATTCGCACCAAAGAAAACGCCTTTAGCCAAGATGGCGGCCTCGCTGTCCTCAAAGGCAACATTGCGCTGGATGGCTGTATCGTTAAGACGGCGGGTGTGGATGAAAGCATTCTTAAATTCACGGGCCCTGCAGTGGTCTTTGAAAGCCAAGAAGACGCGGTGGAAGGTATCTTGGGTGGTAAAGTCAAAGCAGGCGATGTGGTGGTGATTCGCTACGAAGGTCCGAAAGGCGGCCCAGGCATGCAAGAGATGCTCTACCCTACCACTTATTTGAAATCGATGGGCCTTGGCAAAGCGTGTGCGCTACTGACTGACGGACGTTTCTCTGGCGGCACATCGGGTCTTTCTATCGGCCACGCCTCACCTGAAGCGGCCAACGGTGGCGCGATCGGTTTGGTCAAACAGGGCGACTTGATTGCCATCGACATTCCAAACCGCACGATTTCTCTGCAAGTTTCCGAGCAAGAAATGGCAGAGCGCCGAGCAGAACAAGACGCACTTGGCTGGAAACCCGTCTCTCGCCAACGCGAAGTGTCGTTTGCACTGAAAGCCTACGCCAGCATGGCAACCAGTGCCGACAAAGGCGCGGTACGAGACAAGTCAAAGCTTGAGGGCTAAGCAATGTCATTAACCCAACAAACTGGCGCAGACTATCTGCGCCAGATATTGCGCGCTCCAGTGTATGAAGTGGCGACCGTCACCCCTTTGCAAGAGATGCCGCGTTTATCGGCACGTATTGGTAACAATGTGCAGATCAAACGTGAAGACCGCCAGCCGGTGCATTCGTTTAAGTTACGTGGTGCTTACAATATGGTGGCCAATCTGTCGCAAGCGCAGAAGGACGCGGGGGTGATTGCTGCCTCTGCGGGCAACCATGCGCAAGGCATGGCTCTGTCAGGAACGCGCCTTGGCATTGAAACCACCATCGTGATGCCTCGCACGACGCCAGATATCAAAGTCGACGCAGTGCGCGGCTTTGGCGGCAAAGTCGTCTTGCACGGCAGCAACTTCGATGAAGCCAAAGCCGAGGCCGAACGCCTTTCTCAAGAGAAAGGCTACACCTTTGTTCCTCCTTTCGATCACCCTTTAGTGATTGCTGGACAAGGCACCATCGGCATGGAAATGCTGCAGCAAAACGGCCATCTCGACCACATTTTCGTCCCTGTCGGGGGCGGTGGTTTAGCCGCTGGTGTGGCGGTGTTGGTGAAACAACTGATGCCAGAGATCAAAGTCATTGCGGTGGAGCCCGAAGATTCTGCCTGCCTTAAGGCGGCATTGGATGCAGGTGAGCCGGTTGTGCTGGATCAAGTCAGTATGTTTGCTGATGGTGTGGCAGTAAAACGCATTGGCGATGAAACTTTCCGTCTATGCCAGCACTACATTGACGATCACGTCACCGTCTCCAGTGATGAAATCTGCGCGGCGGTTAAAGATATTTTCGAAGACACCCGTGCGATTGCCGAGCCTTCCGGGGCACTGGCGCTGGCGGGGCTGAAAAAGTATGCCGAGAAGCACAAGCTCAAAGGGCGCAACTTGGGTACCGTACTTTCGGGTGCTAATACCAACTTCCATGGTTTGCGTTATGTTTCTGAGCGCTGTGAGCTGGGTGAAAAACGTGAAGGCTTGCTTGCGGTGACCATTCCAGAGCGCAAAGGGGCATTTTTTGAGTTCTGCCATTTGATTGGTGGACGTGCGGTAACGGAGTTCAACTACCGTTACAACGACGACTCTCTGGCCAATATTTTTGTCGGCGTTCGCCTGCAAAATGGTCAAGAAGAGTTGGATGGTATCATTCGTGACTTACGTGAAGGCGGCTACCCTGTGGTCGACCTTTCTGAGGATGAAATGGCCAAGCTGCACGTACGCTACATGATTGGCGGAAAACCGTCCAAACCACTTAAAGAGCGCTTATACAGCTTTGAGTTTCCAGAATACCCAGGCGCGCTACTTAAGTTCCTTAGCACACTGGGCACACACTGGAACATTAGCCTGTTTAACTACCGCAACCATGGGGCTGATTATGGCCGCGTACTGTGTGGCTTTGAGCTTGATGAGAGTGATTTAGCTCGCTTTTCGGCGCATTTGCGCGAACTTGGCTACCAATGCAAAGATGTTACGGATAACCCATCCTACCGTTTCTTTCTTTCCTAACTCGATCCAAACGCCCTGTTATACACGGGGCGTTTTTTAGCTCAGCAACCAATCTTGATGCAGTTGATGTGAGTTTCCTAAGTAGTCCACCATCCACTGAATCAACTTGTGATTGTCATCTTTTCGCCATACCAAGCAACATTGACTCAGCGGTTTGTCGTCCGGTAGCACCTTTTCCACCAGCACACCATCGTTGATCAGTGGCATGGCAATATGACGCGGCATATAACCTACGCCAACGCCATTTTTTAAACACTCGATGGCACTGTACCAATTGGGTAACAACAAACGACGCTGCTGCGGGTAATGCCCAGTATGGCGCTTAGGCAACACACTCGAGGTATCATCCAAGCAGATCGCAGGAAACTGACTGACAAACGCTTCTGTCAGCACTTGCTGACGCACGCAAGGGTGCGCTGGTGACATGACAAACGCCCAATCCAATCGTCCCATATCGCGCACTTCAAAATCCCCCCCAACAGGAATGGCGGAGGTGGCGCCGATGACTATATCCGCACGCCCTTGAGCAATCGCCTCCCAAGATCCATTGAACACTTCCATATTGATTTGCAGTTCTGCAAAATCAAATTCGCGATAGAAATCCTCGACCAAAGGTTTGAGCTTATCGAGCTTGACCACGTTATCCAACGTTAACTTCAGTGTGGATTGCCAGCCTTGCGCCGCGCGCCGCGTCTGCGATTTCACTTCTTCCATCTGCCTCAACAACATGCGTGCTTCTGCGATGAACAGCTCACCAGCTGGGGTCAGTTCTACTTTTCTCGGTAAACGACGAAACAGCAACACGCCAAGTTCTTGTTCCACTTGACGCACACCATAGCTGATAGCCGAAGGCACTTTGTGCAAAACCTCAGCGGCGGCAGTAAAACTGCCTAAACGAGCGACGGTATCCAACATTTCTAGCGACGGTTTTGAAAACACAGTCTACCTTTCAAAATTTTTGATTGATAACCACGAATTTTAGCGTTTTATTTTATCAAAAGCGAAAAATAGAATAGCAGGGCATATAAATCAGGGTTGGCGCCAACTGATCACAAAACATTTGTAGTGAAAAAAATTGAATGGAATAACTATGAACATTTCAAAATTACAGCTTGTGTATCTTGCAGCCCTCTCGATGCTCGGCTTTGTCGCAACAGACATGTATCTCCCTGCTTTTAAAGCGATGGAAATCGACTTTATGACCGGACCAGAACAGATCGCGCTCTCTTTAACCGTTTTCTTGGTCGGCATGGCAGTCGGTCAACTGCTTTGGGGCCTTGCCTCTGATAAGTTTGGCCACCGTAATACCTTGGCAGCGGGCCTTGCTCTGTTTACGCTGGCCTCATTCGGTTTGGCGTTCAGTGATCAAGTTTGGCAACTGCTCAGCTTGCGTTTTGTGCAAGCGATCGGGGTGTGCGCGCCGGCCGTGATCTGGCAAGCCATGGTCATCAAACGTTACTCCAGCAGTAGCCAACAAATTTTTGCTACCATTATGCCGCTGGTGGCGCTTTCTCCTGCGCTCGCCCCTCAGTTGGGTGTTGTATTAGCAGATAGCTTTGGTTGGCACAGTATTTTTGTCGCGTTAACGGTACTGGGATTGGTTTTAGTTGCAGCAACAATGGCACAGCCTAGTGTCGCCAATGAGCCAAAGCAAAGCAGTGTAACATCGGATATCAAACATCTGCTCAGCTCAAAAACCTACTTGGGCAACGTGCTGATGTTCGCCACTGCGTCTGCCGCTTTCTTTGCTTACCTGACCGGTATGCCTGAAATCATGGCGCAGCTTGGCTACGATGCCAAAGACATCGGCATGAGCTTTGTGCCGCAAACCATCGCGTTTATGGTCGGCGGATACTTAGGTAAAGTTGGCGTACGTAAATTTGGTGATGAAAAAGTCCTTCGTCAACTGATTGGTCTGTTTAGCGTCGCCGCACTGCTGATTTTCATCGCATCACAATGGCAGTTAACCTCGATTTGGCCAATCTTAGCGCCATTCTGTCTGATTGCTGTAGCGAATGGTGCCCTTTACCCTATCGTGGTTAACCGCGCACTTGCCAGTGCTAAGCAAAGCCCAGCCACGGCCGCAGGTTTGCAAAACAGCTTACAGATCACCGTCAGCAGCTTATCAAGCGCACTGGTCGCCGCTCTTGCTAGCCAAGCGCAAGCAGTCACCGGTATGGCGATTATTCTCTGCATGGGTGGACTTTGGATCGGCTATATTGTGTCGAACAAAGAACTTTCTCAGCACTTCACGACACCAGACAATGCACGTGTGGTGAGTGATGAAGAGATCTAATCTCTAGCTACAAAAGAGCCGCATAATGAGTATGCGGCTCTATGTTTTGAGGCGAAGCTAATAGCCAGTTATAACCCTTTTAGTCCCCATTTTTCTGCGGTCTGTTTAAAGAAACCTTGTGTCTTTTTCAGTTCAACCCAATGGTTAACGTAATTAATCCAAACTTGATCATCCTGTGGCAATAGCATGGCGATCGGTGTCGGCTTGCGCGGCTCTTTGACGGGTACAATCGCCAATTGCTGAAATTTCTCCACCAGCGTCGCCGCTTCTACATTTGAGGTCACAGAAACATCCGCTCGTTTGGCCAGCAGCTCTTGGAAATCACGGGCTGGGGCTTCGATCACGATGTGCTGCGCGGAAGGGAAAAACTCCTTCACCATTTTTTCTTGTACGGTCCCCAGAGTCGCTGCCACTTTTACATCCGCTTTATCAAAATCGCTCCAATCAGAGTACTTAGCGAGATCTTTTTTCTGCACCACAGGCACAAACGCAAGATAAAAGTAAGGCTGACTGTAACCAGCCACTTTCGCGCGAGACATACTCAGCGAAGCGCTGCCTGTCATGTCATACTTATCTGCGGTGATACCATTAACTAACGTTTTCCAATCCGTCGCCACGTATTCAACCTTGACGCCGAGGTCTTTCGCCAGCTCAGTCGTGACATCGATATCAAAACCACGATAACTGTTACTAGCTGGATCTTTCATCGTCATCGGGTTCCAATCCCCTGTCGTACCGACTCGTAATACCCCGTTGTCGAGAATCTCATTCAAACGACTTTGTGCATTAGCCAGAGTGGACGCAGCAAGCAAACCAAGCCCCAACGCTAACCAAGTTTTTTTCATTTTATTTTCCTTTAACTTATTGTTCCGTAATTAGTTGAGATTTCGCGTTACATCATTGATAACATAGCAGCAACACAACCATTTTTTTAGTTGATATAAGGTGTAGTGTGACCTGTCGATATTTATGTTTAATGATGTTACTGCCACTGACTGGCTGTTCTGACTATCAATGGGGCTGGTATGTGCTTGATCCGACGACCGAGCAAGGCCTAACGAACGTGAAGTTTCTTATCGCTGGCTTTGCCGACACCATCAGCGTATCGCTACTCAGTATGCTGTTTGCCATGACTCTGGGCTTAATGGTTGCCCTACCGGCCCTTTCTCCCCGCAAATCCCTACAACGCTTAAACCGGATTTACGTTGAAGTAATACGTGCCATTCCCGTGTTGGTTCTGCTGTTGTGGGTGTATTACGGCCTACCCACATTACTCGATGTTTCACTAGACCATTATTGGGCGGGAATTATTGCACTAACGATCGCGGAAAGTGCATTTATGGCAGAAGTGTTTCGCGGTGGCATTCAATCTATCGGTCGTGGCCAACATGAAGCAGCAAAGTCGCTTGGTCTCAACTATTGGCAAAAAATGCGTTTGGTGATTTTGCCGCAAGCATTTCGTCAGATGCTGCCCGCGCTCGGCAACCAGTTTGTTTATATTCTCAAGATGAGCTCATTGGTCAGTGTCATTGGTCTAAGTGATTTGACGAGGCGAGCCAATGAGTTGGTGGTGAATGAGTACTTACCTCTAGAGATTTATACTTTCTTAGTGCTGGAATATTTGCTGTTGATCTTGATGGTGTCTCAAGCCGTACGTTGGCTAGAAAAGCGCAGTGCCATTCCCAGCCATTAGTTCGTCATAACCATAAAAAACGCCGCTATTGCAGCGGCGTTTTTGTTATCCAGCGATAATTACTTTTTCTTAACTGGGCGTTGCCAGCCTGTAATTTTGCGTTCTTTGGCGCGAGTAATCACTAACTCACCTTCTGCAACATCTTTGGTCAAGGTGGTACCGGCACCAATAGTTGCACCATCAGCAATCGTCACCGGAGCGACCAGTTGGCTATCTGAACCAACAAACACGTCGTTACCGATGATGGTTTTGAATTTGTTAGCGCCATCGTAGTTGCAGGTAATAGTACCAGCACCGATATTGGTGCGTTGACCGATTTCAGCATCGCCAAGATAAGTCAGGTGGTTGGCTTTAGACCCCTCACCAATACGTGCATTTTTTACTTCGACAAAGTTACCCACGTGAGAGTCGTTACACATCTCAGCGCCAGGACGCAGACGAGTAAACGGACCAACGGTACATTGCTCACCCACTGTTGCACCTTCAATAACACTGTATGGACGAACGATGGTGTTATCATCGATTTCACAGTCTTTTAGCACACAGCCTGCACCGATAACCACGTTATCACCAAGGGAGACGTTACCTTCAATGATCACATTCACATCGATTTCAACATCAAGGCCACACTGCAGTTCACCACGTAGGTCAAAGCGCGCAGGATCACGCAACATCACACCTTGCTCAAGCAGCTTGTTCGCTTGGGCTGCTTGGAATGCACGCTCAAGACGAGCCAACTGAGCGCGATCATTCACCCCTTCCACTTCGATTGGGCTAACTGGGTGAACCGCTTCAACCGCATTGCCTTCATCATGCGCAGCAGCAATGACGTCTGTTAGGTAGTACTCACCTTGAGCATTGTTATTATTTAAGCCAGCAAGCCAACGCTTCAGATCACCGCCGGTCGCTACCATTACGCCCGTGTTGATCTCTTTAATTAGTTTTTGCTCTTCATTCGCGTCTTTTTGCTCGACGATCGCCACCACAGGACCGTTTTTACGTACGATGCGACCGTAGCCAGTTGGATTGTCTAGAACGACTGTTAATAATGCGATACCGCCTTTAGGCTGGGCATCGAGCAAACTTTCAATGGTTTCAGAAGAGATAAGTGGAACGTCACCGTATAGCACGAGGATTTTTTCATCGTCCTGAAACTGAGGAGAGGCTTGATCCACCGCGTGGCCAGTACCCAATTGTTCAGCTTGCAGCACCCAATTAACCGGCTCTTCCGCCAACGCAGCCTGCATTTGGTCACCACCGTGGCCGTACACCAAATGAATGTTCTGAGCACCTAAGCCTGTGCAAGTATCAATCACATGCTTCACCATTGGCTTACCTGCAAGCGTGTGCAGCACCTTGGGCATGTTTGAGTACATACGGGTTCCTTTCCCCGCCGCGAGAATCACCGCGCTAAATTTCATTATTTATAACCTATTGACGTTGCCAAAAATTCTGTCGGCTATTTTACCCAGCTAATGACGAATAGTTAACTTATGGATAAAAATTTCTAATAAAAATTAAGCAAAAAGGCGGTCAAATTGACCGCCTTTATCACTATTAAAACACCGCTAAAATTAACGACGTTTCTTTGTCAGCTCGATAACACGAAGCTGAGCAATGGCTTTAGCCAGTTCACTGGCCGCTTGTGCGAAGTCCATATCGCCATGCTGGTTGAGAATATTCTCTTTCGCACGACGTTTTGCTTCTTCTGCCTTCGCTGCGTCTAGTTCTTCACCACGAATCGCAGTATCAGCCAGTACTGTTGCAGTACCAGGCTGAACTTCTACGATACCACCAGAGACATAAATGAACTCTTCTTCGCCGTGAAGTTTAACAATACGCACCATACCAGGCTTGATAGCGGTCAGCAGCGGTGTGTGGCCATGGAAAATACCCAGCTCACCCTCGCTACCGGTCACCTGAAACGTTTCAACGCGACCAGAAAAGATTTTCTTCTCCGCGCTTACTACATCCAGATGAAAGGTTATTGCTGCCATATCGCCTCCTAGTTAGCCTTATAGCTTCTTAGCATTCTCAATCGCTTCGTCGATAGTACCGCAGTACATAAACGCTTGCTCTGGAATGTCATCGTATTCACCAGCTAGTAGACCTTTGAAGCCACGTAGAGTCTCTTTAAGAGGTACGTAAACACCAGGGTCGCCTGTAAATACTTCCGCTACGTGGTAAGGCTGAGTTAGGAAACGCTCAATCTTACGTGCACGCGCAACCACTTGCTTATCTGATTCAGATAGCTCGTCCATACCTAGGATTGCGATGATGTCTTTCAGCTCTTTGTAGCGCTGAAGTGTCTGCTGAACACCACGAGCAGTGTCATAGTGTTCTTGACCTACAACAAGTGGGTCTAGCTGACGAGACGTCGAATCCAGTGGGTCGATCGCTGGGTATAGACCCATCGCTGCGATGTTACGGTTAAGTACAACCGTTGCATCCAAGTGCGCGAACGTTGTTGCTGGAGACGGGTCAGTCAAGTCATCCGCAGGTACGTATACCGCCTGTACAGACGTGATAGAACCTTGCTTCGTTGACGTGATACGCTCCTGAAGTACACCCATCTCTTCTGCAAGAGTTGGCTGGTAACCTACCGCTGAAGGCATACGACC
This sequence comes from Vibrio vulnificus NBRC 15645 = ATCC 27562, assembly GCF_002224265.1. Taxonomy (NCBI): domain Bacteria; kingdom Pseudomonadati; phylum Pseudomonadota; class Gammaproteobacteria; order Vibrionales; family Vibrionaceae; genus Vibrio; species Vibrio vulnificus. The sequence goes on along the minus strand of NZ_CP012881.1, from coordinate 1,503,249 downwards.
TAGCAGTGCAGATACTTCTGTACCCGCAAGCGTGTAACGGTAGATGTTGTCGACGAACAATAGAACGTCACGACCTTCGTCACGGAAACGCTCTGCCATTGTCAGGCCTGTCAGTGCAACACGTAGACGGTTGCCCGGTGGCTCGTTCATCTGACCGTAAACCATCGCTACTTTTGATTCTTCAGGCTTCTCGATGTTTACAACGCCCGCTTCCTGCATCTCGTGGTAGAAGTCGTTACCCTCACGAGTACGCTCACCAACACCTGCGAATACAGATAGACCAGAGTGTTGTAGTGCGATGTTGTTGATAAGTTCCATCATGTTAACGGTCTTACCTACACCTGCACCACCGAATAGACCGATTTTACCACCCTTAGCGAAAGGACAAATCAAGTCGATTACTTTAACGCCTGTTTCTAGAAGCTCAGTCGCGTTTGACTGTTCTTCGTAGCTTGGCGCTGGACGGTGAATTGAGTACAGTTCTTCTGCACCGATCTCACCACGCTCGTCAATCGCATCACCAAGCACGTTCATGATACGACCTAGGGTCTTAGTACCTACTGGTACTGAAATTGGAGCGCCTGTATTTACTACTTCAACTCCACGACGTAAACCATCAGAGCTACCCATTACGATACAACGAACTACGCCACCGCCTAGCTGTTGTTGAACTTCAAGAACAAGACGCTCTTTTGAGTCCTTTACGTTTAGAGCGTCGTATACACTTGGTACATCGCTCTGTGGGAACTCTACGTCGACTACCGCACCGATGATCTGTACGATCTTACCTGTAGCCATCGTTAATCCTCTAAACTGTTTCGTTTAACCTAAGCTTAAACCGCTGCTGCACCACCAACGATTTCCGATAGTTCTTGTGTAATCGCAGCCTGACGGGCTTTGTTGTACACAAGTTCTAAGTCGTCAATCAAGTTGGTTGCGTTATCAGTTGCAGCCTTCATAGCAACCATTCGAGCCGCTTGCTCACAAGCAAGGTTCTCAACTACACCTTGATAAACCTGAGATTCCACATAACGCACAAGTAGCGCATCAAGTAGAGACTGAGGTTCTGGCTCATAGATGTAATCCCATGAATGCTCACGCTGCATATCTTTGCTGTCCGATTTAGGCAAAGGTAGCAATTGATCGATCGTTGGTTGTTGAACCATCGTGTTTACGAACTTGTTAAATACAAGGTACAAACGGTCCAATTCACCTTCATCATATTTTTCTAGCATCACGCTAACCGAACCGATCAGGTCTTCCAAACTTGGGCTATCACCCAAACCTGAAACCTGAGCCGCTACTTTCGCGCCGCCATGTTTAAAGAAAGCTGTCGCTTTTGAGCCAATTACCGCAAGCTCAACCTCAGCACCTTTCTCTTTCCATGCCTGCATATCTGTAACCGCTTTTTTGAACACGTTGATGTTCAAGCCGCCACACAGACCACGGTCCGTTGAAATGATGATGTAACCAACACGCTTGGCTTCACGCTCATCTAGGTACGGATGACGATACTCTAGACTTGCATTTGCCACATGACCGATCACTTTACGCATTGTTTCCGCGTATGGACGAGAAGCTTCCATTGCGTCTTGCGAACGACGCATTTTTGAAGCTGCTACCATTTCCATCGCTTTCGTAATCTTCTGAGTGCTTTTAACACTCCCGATTTTACTACGTATCTCTTTTGCGCCGGCCATCGTTACTCTCCATTAGTTGGTGGCAGCCACTGCCACCGACCTATTACCAAGTTTGGGTTGCTTTGAAGTCGTCAGTCAGTTTCTTCAACTGAGCTTCGATTTCATCGTTGTAAGCACCCGTCTTGTCGATCTCAGCTGCTAATTCAGCGTATTGACCGCGAGCGTACGATAGTAGAGCTGCTTCGAAATCAAGAACTTTAGAAAGTTCGATATCGCTTAGGTAGCCACGCTCTGCCGCAAAGATAGTTAGAGCCTGGTCAAACACTGACATCGGAGCGTATTGCTTCTGCTTCATCAGTTCAGTTACTTTTTGACCGTGGTTCAACTGTCTCTTAGTCGCTTCATCAAGATCCGAAGAGAACTGAGCAAACGCTGCAAGTTCACGGTAAGCCGCTAGTGCTGTACGGATACCACCAGACAGCTTCTTGATGATTTTCGTTTGTGCAGAACCACCTACACGAGATACTGAGATACCTGGGTCAACGGCTGGACGTACACCCGCGTTGAATAGCTCAGTTTGTAGGAAGATCTGACCATCGGTGATCGAGATTACGTTGGTTGGTACGAATGCAGAAACGTCACCAGCCTGAGTTTCGATGATAGGAAGAGCGGTTAGAGAACCTGTCTTACCTTTCACTTCACCGTTAGTGAAACGCTCTACATACTCTGCGTTTACACGAGCTGCACGCTCTAGTAGACGAGAGTGAAGGTAGAATACGTCACCTGGGAATGCTTCACGGCCTGGTGGGCGTTTTAGCAATAGAGAGATCTGACGGTAAGCGACCGCTTGCTTTGATAGATCATCATAAACAATCAGTGCGTCTTCGCCGCGATCACGGAAGTATTCACCCATTGCACAACCTGCGTATGGCGCTAGGTATTGCAATGCAGCAGATTCAGATGCTGAAGCCACAACCACAATTGTGTTCTTCAGAGCACCGTGCTCTTCCAGTTTACGCACTACGTTGGCGATAGTAGAAGCTTTCTGACCAATCGCTACGTAGATAGAGAAAATACCAGAGTTTTTCTGGTTGATGATCGCATCGATCGCCATCGCTGTTTTACCAGTCTGACGGTCACCGATGATAAGTTCACGCTGACCACGACCGATTGGGATCATTGAGTCAACTGACTTATAACCAGTTTGTACAGGTTGATCAACCGATTGACGGTCGATTACACCCGGTGCAATCACTTCAACAGGTGACGTTAATTTCGCTTCAATTGGACCTTTACCGTCAATTGGCTCACCTAGTGTGTTCACTACACGACCCAATAGCTCAGGACCAACTGGCACTTCAAGAATACGACCAGTACCTGTTACTTTCATGCCTTCCTTAAGGTCAGCATATGGGCCCATTACTACCGCACCAACCGAGTCACGCTCAAGGTTAAGTGCTAGTGCATAACGGCCACCCGGTAATTCAATCATTTCACCTTGCATCACGTCCGCTAGGCCGTGAATGCGAATGATACCGTCGCTTACCGATACGATAGTACCTTCATTGCGAGCTTCACTAACAACGTTGAAAGATTCAATACGCTGTTTAATTAGATCGCTAATTTCCGTGGAATTAAGTTGCATGCTCCAATCCCCATTAAGACTGCAATGCATCGCTCAGGCGATTCAGACGACCGCGAGCTGAGTTATCGATGACTAAGTCTCCGGCTCGAATTATCACCCCACCTAGTAGGGCCTCATCTACACTGCAATTCAGCTTAACTTTGCGCTCTAGACGCTGTTCAAGTTTCTGACTGATATTTGCACATTGTTCATCAGAAAGTTCGGTTGCAGAAATCACTTCTACATCAATCTCTTTCTCATGCTCTTTCTTCAAAACGAAGAACAGGGTACATACATCAGGAAGGGCCGCAAGACGACCATTCTCAGCCATCACCTTAAGAAGGTTTTGACCAAATTCATCCACTTGTTCGCCACAAATCGCAATAAACAGTTCAGCCAGTTTGTCGGCTGACATAGAGCCAGATAACAGCTCACTAATTTGTTCGTTTTGGGCTACTTCAGCAGCGAAAGACAACATTTGACCCCATTGGTCTAGTTGGCCTTTCTCTACCGCAAAGTCAAAGGCTGCTTTAGCATAGGGGCGCGCGATTGTTGTAAAATCAGCCATGTTCGCCCCCAAACTTAAAGTTTTGCAGTAATGTTATCGAGAATATCTTTGTGCGCATCTTTATCGATTGAACGCTCAAGGATTTTCTCTGCACCAGCTACAGCCAGAGTTGCAACTTGTTTGCGCAGTTCATCGCGTGCACGATTACGTTCAGCTTCAAGTTGAGCTTCCGCTTGCGCTAGGATTTTTTGACGTTCAGTCTGTGCATCCTCGCGAGCTTCATCCAAGATTTGAGCTTTACGTTTGTTCGCTTGTTCGATGATCTCAGTTGCTGTGCGCTTTGCTTCTTTCAATTGAGAAGAAGCATTAGCTTGTGCTAGATCCAAGTCTTTTGCAGCACGTTCTGCCGCTTGTAGACCGTCAGCAATTTTCTTCTGACGCTCTTCAATCGCTTGCATGATTGGTGGCCATACGTACTTCATACAGAACCACACAAACAGTGCAAACGAGATTGCTTGACCTAGCAGAGTTGCGTTCATATTCACAACAGCTACCCCTCTATTCGGAATTAGTGTTCATCAAGGACACGCTGACGCATGCCGCTCAATACCGATGATTAACCAGCTAATTGACCTACGAATGGGTTTGCAAACGTGAATAGAAGTGCGATTACGATACCGATCATTGGAACCGCATCAAGTAGACCAGCGATGATGAACATCTTAACTTGAAGCATAGGAGCCATTTCTGGTTGACGAGCAGCACCTTCTAGGAATTTACCACCTAGAACCGCGAAGCCTACTGCAGTACCTAGAGCACACAGACCAACGATGATTGCTACTGCGATTGCAGAAAAGCTTAGTACAGTTTCCATTACTATCTCCAATTATAGCGATTAACTAAAAGTCTAATAAGAATAAACAAAATTAATGATCACTGTCTTCGTGAGCCATTGACATATATACGATTGTCAACATCATAAACACGAAGGCCTGAATCAGGATTACCAGAATATGGAAGATCGCCCATGGTAGCGAGCCCATCCATTGTAGATACCATGGTAGCATTGCCGCACAAAGAATAAATACAACCTCACCAGCGAACATGTTACCGAATAGACGCATACCAAGAGAAAGAGGTTTCGCCAATAGCGATACCACTTCGATTAGTAGGTTGAACGGAATCATTGTCCAATGGTTGAATGGGTGTAAAGCCAATTCTCTTGCAAAGCCACCTAGACCTTTCACTTTGATGCTGTAATAGATCATCAGAGCGAATACGCCTAGTGCCATAGCCATGGTGATATTCACATCAGCTGAAGGTACTACTTTCAAGTAAGGAATACCGAGCCAATGCTCTGCCGGGTATGGAAGGAAATCGATTGGAACTAAGTCCATCAAGTTCATCAAAAATACCCAACAAAAGATAGTCAGTGCTAGAGGTGCAATCAGCGGGTTGCGTCCATGGAACGTATCTTTGACGTTTGTCGCGACAAATTCTACGATCATTTCAACAGCACACTGAAGCTTACCTGGTACACCGGCTGTTGTTTTTCGAGCTACAGCGTAAAAAATTCCGAGGAAAATTAACCCTGTAAACCAAGAAAAAAACAGACTATCGATATGTACGTTCCAGAAACTCGACTCTTCCGCCACTAGCCCCAACTTGTAAGTTGAAAGGTTAGTAAGGTGGTGAGTGATGTAACCGGAAGGTGTTAGCGCTTCACCTGGCGCAGCCATAACTCATCCTATTTTTTGTTGTTAATGAATAGCGCTGGCGCAAAGATATTAATACCAAGAACCAGCAAATAGGTTAGTTTCAGGGGAACAAGTTCCACCTGCATATACATGTAGGCGACAGAAAACAGCACTACTGTAATGAGAATTTTCAGCGCTTCACCCGTGTAGAAAGAGATAGCAACGTACTTTGACGCTCTCGCTCCTACAAACAAGAATGCACACACAGAAAATACTGCATTGGCGACAACAAAAATGCCGCCGCCTATCAGCGAGGAAAATCCCCACTCAGCATTCACAGCCAAAGCCACTCCTGCTGCCACAAAAATAACCGCGCCGGACTCGATCATTAACAATTGCTTTGCAAGCTCTCGTCCTGGCCTAGCCAACGCAGCTACCATGTATTCGTACCTCTAGTAAATCCCACGGCTCCTCCGTTTTTGAGGGTCTGGGAAGTTGCGGAAAATTATACGGTGAGTCCAACTGATTGCAATTAAAACGCAGCAAAAACTTACAGTTTTGTTTACAAACCGACAACTTTCGTACAAAAATTGCTTTTTTACATAATTGACCTAAATCAATTATCTCATTTAGCTCTCTAGCTTGGCAATTAGTTGCTCTAATTTGTGAGGCTCATCAATACTTATCGTCAATTTGGCTTTTCCATTGCCATTTCTCACTAAAGAAACCTTTGCTCCCAACGTTTCACTTAGTTTTTGTGATATTTGTTGTGTTTCTTCATCTTTTGGCTGATTTTTTTCTTCAACCTTAGGTGTGAGACATTTTTTTACCAACTGCTCAGTTTGACGAACCGTGAGCGCTTTGCTGGCGACCTGCTGAGCCACTTCCACTTGTTGCTCGCCTTCCAGCGCTAACAATGCGCGGGCATGACCCATATCGAGCAGTTTCTGTGCAACAAACTGTTTTACTTCTAGCTCCAAGCCATTCAGTCGAAGCAGGTTGCTCACCGCGGTGCGTGACTTACCAATCACATCCGCTACTTGCTGATGAGTCAGAGAAAACTCGTCTTGCAATCGCTCAAGTGCTTGCGCCTCTTCGATCACATTAAGATCTTCGCGCTGAATATTTTCGATCAACGCCATGGCGATAGCTGCACGATCTTCGACATGTTTGATCAAGCAAGGGACGCGTTTTAACCCTGCGAGCTTAGCGGCTCGCCAACGTCGCTCACCAGCAATGATCTCAAAATGGCCATCTTGCACCGGTCGAACCACGATCGGCTGAATGATGCCTTGCGACTGAATCGAGGCCGTCAATTCTTCCAGCGCCTGTGGTGACATGTCTTTTCGTGGTTGGTATACCCCAGGTTGCAACTGACCTACCGCAATATCGGTCAACTCTCCTTCAGCGGAAAGAGCCTGACTCTGAGTGGCGATATGTTGTTTCTCACGAGCTAATGAACTGGTAGACAACAGTGCATCCAGCCCCTTTCCTAGACCACGCTTAGACATTGGTATGAATTCCTTTGGTGAAGGTTAAACTGGGATTTCTTCTCGACGCAGCATTTCTCCTGCAAGCGCTAAATACGCTTTTGAGCCTGCAGAGTGTTTGTCGTAGTACATTGCTGGTTTCCCATGACTTGGCGCTTCTGCTAAGCGCACGTTTCGTGGGATCACAGTACGGTAGACTTTACTGCCGAAATGCTTTTTGAGTTGATCGGAGACTTCATTAGACAGGCGGTTGCGAGGATCGTACATGGTACGCAACAATCCCTCGATTTTGAGTTTGTCGTTCACCACTGCCGCCAACTTACTAATGGTATCCATAAGAGCCGTTAAACCTTCTAATGCAAAATATTCACATTGCATTGGCACCAGCACGGAATCCGCCGCAGCCATGGCATTGATTGTAAGAAGGTTTAAAGAAGGAGGACAATCAATAAAGATGAAATCATAGTTATCGCGAACTGACGCTAAGGCGTTCTTAAGACGGACTTCTCGCGCGAACACTTCCATCAATTTGATTTCTGCGGCGGTGACGTCGCCATTCGCCGCAATCAGGTCATATTTTCCGGTGGTCGTCTTGCACACCACTTGGTCAAATGGGGTTTCTTCAACCAGCAAGTCGTACGCGGTGGCATCCACCATGTATTTGTCCACACCACTCGCCATCGTAGCGTTACCTTGTGGGTCCAAATCTATCACCAATACTTTGCGTTTGGTTGCGGCCATTGACGCTGCTAGATTGACACACGTTGTTGTCTTACCCACACCACCTTTCTGGTTGGCAATTGCTACTATTTTACCCACGATGACCTCGCTAATTATCCTTGCGCGATAAGATTACTAGATGGCGATCCCCTTCCAACTCAGGAACAGTCAAAGATATGATCTCCGTCACACTGCACCACTCAGGAAGCTGATCAATTTCATCTTTAGGGTGCAGTCCCTTTAGAGCAAGGAAGACACCTTGACCCGTTTTCGGTAGATGATGACACCACTCCACCATATCTGTCATTGAAGCAAATGCGCGACTTAGAACACCATCAAATTTTTCTTCTGGCTGGAACTCTTCGACACGACTTTGCACCGTGGTCACATTTTCAATCTTTAATTCATGGAGAACTTGTTTGATAAAGCGAATGCGCTTACCCAAGCTGTCCAACAAAAAGAACGTTTTCTCTGGATGCATGATCGCCAACGGAATACCAGGCAATCCAGGTCCAGTACCCACATCGATAAAACGCTCACCGTCAAGGTGAGGCGCTACTACGATGCTATCGAGAATATGTTTCACCAGCATGTCTTGCGGATCACGCACAGAGGTCAGATTGTAAGCTTTGTTCCACTTATTGAGCAGTTCCACATAACCCAACAGTTGTTCACGTTGACGTTCACTGACCTGCAAATCGGTTTGCGCGATTAAAGCGTCCAGTTTTTGGCGAAGAGCACTCATGCGTTTTCTTCTCCCACTTTCAACATGCCGATTTTCTTTAAGTGAACCAGCAAAATCGAAATGGCCGCAGGCGTAATACCAGAAATGCGTGATGCAATCCCCAATGTCTCGGGCTTGGCGGTGTTGAGTTTAAGTACCACCTCGTTGGATAAGCCTTTCACATCGCTGTAATCAAGATCCGCTGGCAATTTGGTGTGTTCATGACGCAGGGATTTTTCAATCTCATCTTGCTGACGCTTGATGTAGCCTTCGTATTTCACTTGAATTTCCACTTGTTCCGCGGCTTCAAGATCGTCGATTGCAGGCGCAAAAGCGGTCAATGAAGTGAGCTGATCATAAGTCATCTCAGGGCGACGAAGAAGATCTTCACCGCTGGCTTCACGGTTCATTGGTGTTTTCAATAATTGGTTAAGCTCGTCAATACCAGCAGAAGTCGGATTCATCCACGTCGATTTCAGACGTTGGCGCTCTTGTTCCATGTTGTCGATCTTCTGGTTGAAACGAGCCCAACGAGCATCATCAACCAAACCGAGTTCACGTGCTTTTTCTGTCAAACGCAAATCAGCGTTGTCTTCACGCAGTAACAAGCGGTGTTCCGCGCGCGATGTGAACATACGGTACGGTTCTTTGGTACCCATGGTTGAGAGATCGTCAATCAATACGCCCATGTAGGCTTGATCTCGACGTGGGCTCCAACCTTCTTTCTCTTGGCTGAACAAGCTGGCATTGAGACCCGCCATCAAGCCTTGTGCGGCCGCTTCTTCGTAACCAGTCGTGCCGTTAATTTGGCCAGCAAAGAACAAACCTTGGATAAACTTGGTTTCGTAAGTCTGTTTCAAGTCACGTGGATCGAAGAAATCGTATTCAATTGCGTAACCAGGGCGGACAATGTGCGCGTTTTCAAACCCTTTCATCGAACGAACAATCTGCACTTGCACATCAAATGGCAAGCTGGTGGAGATCCCGTTTGGATACAATTCGTGAGTCGTTAAACCCTCTGGTTCGATGAAGATCTGATGGCTGTTCTTATCGGCAAAACGCATCACTTTGTCTTCGATAGAAGGACAGTAACGAGGGCCAATACCTTCGATGATGCCAGCATACATTGGACTACGATCGAGGTTGTTACGAATCACCTCATGCGTCTGTTCATTGGTATGGGTAATGAAACAAGGAATTTGACGTGGGTGATGGGTGCGATCGCCCATAAAAGAGAATACCGGCGTTGGATTGTCACCGTGTTGTGCTTCTAACACAGAAAAATCCACACTACGTGCATCGATACGTGGTGGTGTACCCGTTTTGAGTCGATCGACTCTAAATGGCAGTTCACGCAGACGATCGGCCAACGCGATCGAAGGAGGATCCCCTGCGCGTCCACCAGAAGAGCTTTGCAAACCGATGTGGATCTTTCCGCCAAGGAAAGTTCCTACTGTCAGAACAACCGCTTTGGCATGGAACTTTAATCCCATTTGCGTGATCACACCACGAACTTGATCCTGTTCGACAATTAAGTCATCCACTGCTTGTTGGAAAAGGGTCAGATTCGGCGCATTTTCGAGAAAATCACGCACGTAAGCTTTGTAAAGCGCTCGGTCGGCTTGTGCACGTGTTGCTCTCACTGCTGGCCCTTTCGAGGCGTTTAGTGTTCTAAATTGAATACCTGCGTGATCGATCGCTTGCGCCATCAAACCACCCATCGCATCCACTTCTTTGACCAAATGCCCTTTACCAATACCACCAATGGCTGGGTTACATGACATCTGGCCCAAGGTATCGATATTGTGCGTGAGTAATAAGGTCTTCTGACCGGTGCGTGCTGATGCGAGTGCGGCTTCCGTTCCTGCGTGTCCGCCACCGACAACAATGACGTCAAATGTTTCGTGATAAAGCATGAACTGACCTCAGGTATTCAAAGGATTCAACAGTGAGAGAAAAAGAGCGATATTCTACCTTCTTTTGTGGATGAGTGAAAATTGTTTTCGTCTCGCGAATCACGAGATCATCCCACTAAATATATATAAAGATCTTTATATATGATCTTTTATTGGATCTATTATTAGGATCGAGGTGATCTGTGGATAAGTTAAAAATGATCAACAAGATCATGGATCTTATTTGGATCATATCGTGTGATCATGATTTGATCTACACAAGGATTACCTGGGATCAAAATGGAGGGTTATACACAGGGGCCGCTAAGTGTAAAAGTTATTATTTGGATAACTATAGGAAAAACACTGGATCTTCTCTATTTTATCCACAGACGGATCGTGTGATTTTTCGGCGAATTGGCGATGGGATTTGTAGAAAGGTTATTCACAGAGGGGAAAAGCGAGGGAGAGCTTCCCCCGCAATAGGCATCAAAACTGTTCGATATGTTGTTTTAGCCAAACTTCGGCAGCGTCTTCTGGTACGGTATGGCTGAGCACATCAATGGTCAGACATTGAGTGATCGCAGTGGCGCCAATGTCAGTCAGTAACGCGTGAGCGTGCAAACCCGCGGCACAAAACGTGTCGTAACTGGAGTCTCCAATTGCCACAACAGCATAGCGAACATCACTCATTTTCGGTGGGGTCGTTTGCAGAGCGTGGATAAAAGGCTGAATGTTGTCTGGGTATTCGCCTGCGCCATGTGTAGAGGTGATGATCAACCAAGTACCTTGATTAGGGATTTCGCTCAACTGAGGGTGATTGTGAATGGTGGTTTCAAACCCAGCCTCTTGCAGTAGGTCGCTCAAGTGATCGCCCACGTATTCTGCGCCACCGAGTGTGCTGCCTGTGATGATGTGAATCATAGTATGTCCTTAAATGAAAAAGCGCAGCCAATGGCCACGCTTTGAAGTTATTTTCCGATACAGAATGAGGAGAAAATACGTCCGAGCAAATCGTCGGAGCTAAACTCGCCCGTGATCTCGTTGAGATGCTGCTGAGCGATGCGGAGTTCTTCTGCAAGGATTTCTCCGGCCATGTACCCTTCCAATTGTTCTTGGCCAATCAGCAGGTGCTCTGCGGCGCGCTGAAGTGCATCCAGATGTCGGCGTCTTGCCATAAAGCCACCTTCGGTGTTGCCAGAAAAGCCCATGCAAGCCTTTAGGTGATTACGCAATGCATCAACCCCTTGACCTGTTTTGGCCGACAAACGGATCAGCGTCGGCTGACTGACGTGGCAGATCCCCAATTGTTCTTGGGTTTGATCGGCTTTGTTGCGGATCACGGTAATGCCGATTTGCTCGGGTAGGCGATCAATAAAGTCTGGCCAGATCTCTTTGGGATCGGTGGCGTCGGTGGTGGTGCCATCGACCATGAAGAGTACGCGATCGGCTTGACGGATCTCATCCCAAGCGCGCTCGATACCGATTTTTTCCACTTCGTCTGAAGCATCACGCAGACCAGCCGTATCGATGATGTGCAGCGGCATACCATCGATATGGATGTGCTCACGGAGGACATCTCGTGTGGTGCCTGCAATGTCGGTGACAATCGCGGAATCCTTACCTGATAGCGCATTCAGTAGGCTGGATTTGCCAGCGTTCGGACGGCCCGCAATCACCACTTTCATCCCTTCACGCATGATTGCGCCTTGGTTGGCTTCTTTGCGCACCGCATCTAAGTTGTCGATGATGGCTTGCAGATCGCCCGCCACTTTACCATCGGCTAAAAAGTCGATTTCCTCTTCTGGAAAATCGATGGCCGCTTCAACGTAGATGCGCAGATGGATGAGAGATTCCACCAGCGTATGAATTCGCTTAGAAAATTGCCCTTGTAGCGATTGGAGTGCCGATTTAGCCGCTTCTTCGGAGCTCGCGTCAATCAGGTCTGCGATCGCCTCTGCTTGTGTGAGGTCCATCTTATCGTTAAGGAAGGCTCGCTCAGAAAACTCCCCAGGTCTTGCTGGACGAACACCAGAGATGGTCAGGATGCGTTTAATCAGCATGTCCATCACCACGGGGCCACCGTGGCCTTGCAACTCAAGGACATCTTCGCCAGTAAATGAATGAGGATTGGGGAAGAACAGTGCGATCCCTTGGTCAAGTTCACTGCCATCTTGGGCTTTAAAAGGGATATATTCAGCGTAGCGTGGCTTCAACGTCTTCCCTGTTACTTCCAAGGCAACTTGAGCGGCTTGTGGGCCTGAGACACGAATAATCCCGACCCCACCTCTGCCCGGCGCTGTAGCCTGGGCGACAATCGTATCTGTTGTCATAAATGAGCCTATCGTTTTAACGACCATTTGTCTGGTCAGTGAATCAATTAGCTGAATTGTAATCAGCCGAAAACAAAAAGGCGACCTTTTGGCCGCCTTTCTTTACTCTGTTGTCACTTACTTGGTGTGTAAGCCTTTTTTCTCCAGTGCTTTGTAAATCAAAGACTGCTGGATCAGAGTAACGATGTTCGATACTAGCCAGTATAGAACCAGACCTGATGGGAACCATAGGAAGAAGAAGGTAAACATCACCGGCATAAAGGTCATGATCTTCTGCTGCATAGGATCGGTCACAGTCGTTGGGCTCATCTTCTGAATTAGGAACATTGAACCACCCATCAATAGCGGCAGGATGAAGTATGGGTCCTGTGCTGAAAGGTCGTGAATCCATAGGATGAACGGCGAGTGACGCAGCTCAACCGATTCCATCAATGCCCAGTACAGAGCGATGAAGATAGGCATCTGCAGAATGAGAGGAAGACAGCCACCGAGTGGGTTAACTTTCTCTTTCTTGTACAGTTCCATCATCTCTTGGCTCATGCGCTGACGGTCATCACCGATGCGCTCACGCATTGCTTGCAGCTTAGGCTGTAGCATGCGCATTTTGGCCATTGAGGTGTACTGTGCTTTTGTCAGTGGGTACATCGCACCACGAACGATGAAGGTTAGACAGATGATCGCCACACCCCAGTTACCCACAACGCTTTGGATAACAGACAGTAGCCAATGCAGAGGTTTCGCGATGAACCACAACCAGCCGTAATCGACTACTAAGTCAAGGTTTGGTGCGACTTCTGCCATTTGGTCTTGCAGTTTAGGACCAGCCCAAAGGGTTGCTGTGAAGTGTGCGCTATCGCCATCAGCAACCGTTTTGTTTGGCATACGAACGCCAATGTCGCCCATATTGCCAATCACGCGAGTGTACAGGTTGGCACCTGGTTCGTTACGTGGGATCCACGCCGCAGCGAAGTAGTGCTGGATCATTGCTGCCCAACCTTGACCATTGGTCAGAGTAAGAGACAGATTGCGATCTTGCATATCTTCGAAGCTGTATTTTTTGTAACGAGTATCTTCAGTTGAGTAAGCACCGCCACGGTAGGTTGGCATGGTGATGCTGCCGCCTGCGTCCATCAGATTTTGACGTAGGTGCGCGTACATGCCTAACGTTGCGTTGTTACCTGATTTGTTGATGACATCGAACTCAACGTCAATCGCGTAGCTACCACGTTTTAGGATAAAAGTTTTGGTGTACTCCAAGCCATTCGCTTGGTAGGTCATTGGAATACGTAATTCGTTTTGATCGTCAGCTAACGTAAAGCTGTCCGCGCTCACTTGGTAGCTTGGACGATTGTTGCTGCTTAGGTCGATGCCTTGTGGGCCAACCAGACCACTTTGTGCGATGAATTGATGACCTTGAGTGTCTCTAAGAAGCTCGAAGGCATTCGCAGAATTGAGTTCTGCAGAATATTGGTTCAAATCCGCAGCCACTACATCACCACCAACAGTGTCGATTGACAGAGTCAACACATCCGTTGTTACCGTGATGAGTTTTGCTGACGCTTGTTGCGCTGGCGCTGGGTCCAGTTCATCAGCAAAAGATGGTGCAGGTAAAGTGCTGCTTGTTTGAGCCTGTTCAACGGCTTGAGGGGCTGGGTTCTTTGCAACTTGCCACTGTTGGAACAGCAAGAAAGAAACCAGCGCCAGAAGCAGGACCAGGAGAGTACGTTGAGAATCCATCGTTATTTATCTCTGTCTTGTTTTTGGACTGGTGGAACGGGGTCAAAGCCCCCTTCATTCAAAGGGTGGCATTTTAATAGACGTTTGCCTGATAACCAACACCCTTTTACAAAACCGTGAGCTTTCAACGCTTCTATGGCATATGTAGAACAGGTTGGAGTAAAACGACAGCGCGGTCCAAGGAGAGGACTGATAAGACCTTGATAAAGACGGACGAGTCCGATTGTTAACCACGCGAGGGGCGAGACAGGCGATGCCATAGCTTATCAAACAACTTAAACAGTTCCTCATTGCTCAAATCTTGCGCGCTTTTCTTGGCGATCACAACAAAATCTTTATTGGGAAGTTGATGTTGTGTGTTACGAAAGCTTTCACGGGCTAGGCGTTTGAATCGGTTGCGACCAACGGCAGTTTTGATTTGCTTCTTGGGTACAGCCAAGCCTAAACGAGGATGAGAAAGGTTATTATTGCGAGCAATGATAGTGAAATGAGGAGAGCCAGCTCGATGAGCTTGCTGAAAGACGTTTTGATAATGCTCGGGAGTTAACAAACGTAACTCCCGATTGAACGCGTACGTATTCAAAATAAGCTAATGATTATTTTGACAGGCGCGCACGGCCTTTCGCACGACGTGCATTGATTACTTTACGACCGTTCTTAGTCGCCATGCGTGCACGGAAACCGTGAGTACGCTTGCGCTTTAGAACTGAAGGTTGAAAAGTGCGTTTAGTAGCCATTGTTATTACCTTTACTGATCAGTAGTTTTAGGTTCTAAGTTAACCCGGCGTGGGTCTGTTTTCTTCTCTATATAAAGAAGAGTTCACCGACGCCTCTCAACAAAGAGGCGGAATTGTAATCACAGTCACACAAAGTGTCAATCTTTGTGGTGTATCAACAAATCCGCCGGGCGATTATACGGAGTGTGAGTAAAATCTCAAGGATCTCGCGATCTTTGTCGGGATCTTTACTCCATTCCTACTTGGCGTAGGAATTTTTGTAAGCGAGGATCCTGTGGATTTCCAAAGATATCCTGTGGAGATCCCTGCTCAACAATCTTGCCTTCCGCCATAAAGATCACGCGATCCGCCACTTCTCGGGCAAATTGCATCTCATGGGTGACCACCAGCATCGTTTGGTGTTGGTTGGCTAATTTCTTCATTAATGAGAGTACTTCTCCGACCCATTCAGGATCCAATGCCGAAGTTGGTTCATCAAAAAGCAACAGTTCGGGTTGCAGTGCCATGGCGCGGCCAATACCGACGCGTTGTTGCTGGCCACCAGAGAGGGCCGCCGGGTAGCTGTCGCCTTTTTCTCCCAGACCAATGTCATCTAAGATTTGCTGCGCGCGCTTCAGAGCGTCTTCTTTTTTCCAGCCGCGAACGGTGATCAAACCCTCGGCAATATTTTGTCGCGCCGTCATGTGGGCAAATAACGCGTAGTTTTGAAACACGAAACCAGTGCGGCGGCGCAGCGCAAGCACTTCGGCTTTGGTGTGTTGTTGGCTATCGACGCTGATGTCATCAATGGTGATTTTGCCTTGGTCCGCTTGCTCTAGAAAGTTAACACAGCGCAGCAAGGTGGACTTGCCAGTCCCGCTTGAACCAATGATGACGATGATTTCACCTTGGTTGATGGTCAGATCAATGCCTTTGAGTACTTCTGTATCGCCAAAGCGTTTGTGGATATTGTCTAATTTGATCATCTCGCATACGCCTTATTCAGTTTGTTCTCGGCCCAAATTTGTACTCGGGTTAGCACCAGCACGACACCCCAATAGATAAGAGCGACGGCCAAAAATGCTTCAAAGAAGCGGAAGCTCGACGAGGCTTCCATTTGCGCCTTAGCCATGATTTCCGCCACGCCGAGCGTAAAAGCTAACGAGGTGGATTTGATCATGTCGATGAAGTAGTTCATTAATGACGGTAAAGCGACGCGAGTGGCTTGTGGCAAAATAATGCGGCGCATTGCTTGAGTCGTGGTCATGCCGACTGACAAGCTGGCTTCCATCTGGCTACGGTCAATGCCAATAATCGCGGCGCGAATGCTTTCTGCCATGTAGGCAGCAAAATGCAATGTTAAACCGATAACAGCGGCACTGAACGCGTCGAGTCCAACCATGATTGGGAAGATCTGAGGTAAGCCATAGTAAAGCAAGAACAGTTGTACCAGCAGCGGAGTGCCACGGAAAAAACTGATGTAGAGTTGGCTGAGTGGATCGAGGATGGGGACGCGGAACACACGAATATTGGCCAGTATTACCGCCAAGACCAAAGAGAAAACCAAACCCAGAATCGCCATTTCCATGGTGGTGCCGAGGTATTTGAGCAGAATCGGCAGTAGCTCTAGCATGTAGTTAAAATCAAATCCCATACCAGTTACCCTTAAAGAAAACAAAAGGTGGAATCGCAAATTCCACCTTAAAAAAGAAAGCTGTGACGAGCTGTATTCGCTTTATTTGGTGATATCTGCACCAAACCATTTGATTGAGATTTGCTCAACCGTACCGTCTGCGCGCATCTCAGCAAGGGCTTTGTTGACTTCACCTTGCAGCTTCACGCCACGTTCGTTGTTCACAAATGGCCATGCGTTAGCGATGGTTTCAAACGGTTCACCTGCCAATTGTAGCGGCAAACCGGTTTTCTTGATCAGTTCTAGTGCTGACAGGCGATCCATCACGAATGCATCGGCGCGTCCCAAGGTGACATCATGTTCAATACCGGTATCGTAAGTCTTGATATTGATTTTGCCGTCTTTATCGTAATCGCGTAATAGCTGTTCAAAGTTTGAGCCAAGGTTGACCGCAACGGTTTTACCTGCGAGGTCTGCAACGCCTTTGATGCTGTCATTGCCCTTGCGTACAGTGATCTGAGCGCCGTCTACCACATAAGGGTCAGCAAAAAGGTATTTGGCTTTGCGCGCATCCGTCATGGTGATTTGGTTGGAAATGGTATCGATGCGACCCGTTTCAAGCAAACCAAACAGACCTGAGAAGTTTGCGGTTACGTATTCGACTTTGTAGCCATTACGCTTACCAATCTCATCCCACATATCTACTTCAAAACCTTGCAGTTGGTCTTGCTTTACAAAGGTGAATGGGAAGTAGCGGCCAGACATACCCACTTTAACCACTTCTTCGGCAACCGCCTGAAAAGTTGCTGCAGAAAGCGCGATGGCAGCAATACTCGCTTTAATCCAGTTATTCATCTTGTGACTCCTTATCTTTATGGGAGGTGATGTTAATGTGATTTATCTCAATAGAATAAATAACTAGTTGTTATTAACCATAACCAGATGAACAGTCTATTTTGGGGATAAATCGCCAAGATCCGTGGAAAAGTGGATCGTCTTGTGGGTAATCATTGGGCAAGGTGTGTTGATCCGCAAAAATCAAGCGAAATTATTGTGAATAACTTGGATCTTATTCACTGGATCGTCGATCAATCGCTGGCGATCTTGGTTATCAACAGGTAAAATTGCCAATCTTTTCAGATTAATTTCGTACTCAGTGGGGGCACCGTGTCATCTTCGCTTTGGTTGCAGTGTATGCAACGGCTTCAAGAAGAGCTACCAGCTACAGAATTCAGTATGTGGGTTCGCCCGTTACAAGCGGAGCTCAATGACAATACGCTCACTCTGTTCGCGCCAAACCGCTTTGTGTTGGATTGGGTGCGAGACAAATACCTCAATAGCATTAATCGTTTACTGCAAGAGTATTGTGGTAACGATATTCCGAGCTTGCGTTTTGAAGTCGGCAGTCGACGTGTGGCCGCACCTAAGCCTGCGCCGACCCGAACGCCAGCGGATGTGGCGGCCGAATCGTCGGCACCTGCGCAATTGCAAGCACGTAAGCCAGTACACAAAACTTGGGATGATGATGCTCAAGCGATCGCTGACATCAATCACCGCTCAAATGTGAACCCTAAGCATAAGTTCAATAACTTTGTCGAAGGTAAGTCGAACCAATTGGGTTTGGCTGCGGCACGTCAGGTGGCGGATAACCCAGGTGGGGCGTACAACCCACTGTTCTTATACGGCGGCACCGGTTTAGGTAAAACCCACTTGTTGCACGCCGTTGGCAACGCCATTGTTGATAACAAGCCCAACGCCAAAGTGGTGTACATGCACTCTGAGCGTTTTGTGCAAGACATGGTTAAAGCCCTGCAAAATAACGCAATTGAAGAGTTCAAACGCTACTATCGCAGTGTGGATGCCTTGCTTATCGATGACATTCAATTCTTTGCCAACAAAGAGCGTTCGCAGGAAGAGTTCTTCCATACCTTTAACGCGCTATTGGAAGGCAACCAACAGATCATTCTGACTTCGGACCGTTATCCAAAAGAGATCAGCGGGGTAGAAGATCGCCTGAAATCCCGTTTTGGTTGGGGTTTGACGGTGGCGATTGAGCCGCCAGAACTGGAAACCCGCGTAGCGATCTTGATGAAGAAAGCCGAAGATCACCAAATCCATCTTGCCGATGAAGTGGCGTTCTTTATTGCTAAGCGTCTGCGTTCTAATGTTCGTGAGTTAGAAGGGGCATTAAACCGCGTGATCGCCAATGCCAACTTTACTGGCCGTCCGATTACCATTGATTTTGTGCGTGAAGCACTGCGTGACCTACTGGCGCTGCAAGAGAAGCTGGTGACCATCGACAACATTCAAAAGACGGTTGCGGAATACTACAAAATTAAAGTGGCCGATCTGCTCTCTAAGCGACGTTCTCGCTCGGTTGCGCGTCCTCGCCAATTAGCCATGGCACTGGCCAAAGAGCTCACCAACCACAGTTTGCCGGAAATCGGTGATGCGTTTGGTGGCCGTGACCACACCACCGTGCTGCACGCGTGTCGTAAGATTGAGCAGCTGCGTGAAGAGAGCCACGATATTAAAGAAGATTACTCTAACTTGATTCGCACCCTGTCGTCTTAATCGGTTAGAATGACACAATTCTAAACACTTTATTGAAGCGGACAGCGTAAAGAGCCAAGCATGAAATTTACTATCGCACGTAGTCATTTTATTAAACCCCTTCAACAGGTTTCCGGTGCACTCGGTGGGCGACCAACGCTACCGATCCTCGGTAATTTGCTGATCAATGTTGAAAATGGTCAACTGTCAATGACCGCCACTGACTTAGAAGTGGAGCTGATCAGTAAAGTGACCTTGGAAGGGGAGTTTGAAGCGGGCAGCATTACGGTTCCTTCGCGCAAGTTTCTCGATATCTGCCGTGGATTACCTGACGATGCAGTGATCACGTTTGTATTGGAAGGCGATCGCGTGCAAGTGCGCTCCGGACGTAGCCGTTTCTCGTTGGCCACACTACCGGCGAATGATTTTCCGAATATTGAAGATTGGCAAAGTGAAGTGGAAGTCTCCCTCACTCAGGGCGAACTGCGCGCGCTGATTGAGAAAACACAATTCTCGATGGCAAACCAAGACGTACGCTACTACCTCAATGGCATGTTATTTGAAATTGAGGGCAGTACACTGCGCAGTGTTGCGACCGATGGTCACCGTATGGCTGTGGCACAGGCGCCATTGAATGCTGATTTCGCACAAAAGCAGATCATCGTACCGCGTAAAGGTGTGCAAGAGCTGGTTAAACTGCTGGATACACCAGAGCAACCCGTCACGCTGCAAATTGGTAGCTCTAATCTGCGCGCTGAAGTAAACGATTTTGTCTTTACTTCTAAACTGGTGGACGGTCGTTTCCCGGATTACCGTCGCGTATTGCCACAACACACAACCAAAACACTGGAAGCAAGTTGTGATGAATTGCGCCAAGCGTTTTCTCGTGCGGCGATTTTGTCGAATGAAAAATTCCGTGGCGTTCGTGTTAACTTGGCAGGCACTGAAATGCGCATTACCGCCAACAACCCAGAGCAAGAAGAAGCGGAAGAGATGTTGGACGTCAGCTTCGAGGGTGAAGCGATTGAGATTGGTTTCAACGTTAGCTACGTATTGGATGTGCTGAACACCTTGCGTTGTGAACAAGTGCGAATCTCAATGTCGGATGCTAACGCCAGTGCGCTGGTTGAAAATGTCGATGATGACAGCGCCATGTACGTGGTTATGCCAATTCGTCTATAAGCTGATTGAATGCCGCTTTCTCGTCTGATTATTCAGCAGTTTCGTAATATCAAAGCCTGCGACATTGCACTGTCGCCAGGCTTTAACTTTCTTATTGGTCCGAATGGCAGTGGCAAAACCAGTGTCTTGGAAGCCATCTATTTGCTCGGTCATGGGCGCTCATTTAAAAGTGCTTTGACCGGACGCGTGATTCAAAATGAGTGTGATCAACTGTTTGTCCATGGTCGTTTTTTGAACTCGGATCAATTTGAGCTACCTATCGGCATTAATAAGCAGCGCGATGGCACAACAGAGGTTAAAATAGGCGGTCAATCTGGGCAAAAGTTGGCGCAGCTTGCACAAGTGTTGCCATTG
Organism: Vibrio vulnificus NBRC 15645 = ATCC 27562; assembly: GCF_002224265.1. Taxonomy (NCBI): domain Bacteria; kingdom Pseudomonadati; phylum Pseudomonadota; class Gammaproteobacteria; order Vibrionales; family Vibrionaceae; genus Vibrio; species Vibrio vulnificus. The sequence goes on along the minus strand of NZ_CP012881.1, from coordinate 1,482,443 downwards.
CAATTGATTCATCCCGAAGGCTTCAATTTGTTAACGGATGGGCCCAAGCATCGTCGAGCGTTTATTGATTGGGGCGTGTTTCATACCGAGCCCGCGTTTTATGATGCATGGGGGCGTTTTAAGCGCCTCAACAAACAACGTAATGCGTTGTTGAAGTCGGCAAAGAGCTATCAAGAGCTGAGTTATTGGGACAAGGAAATGGCACGTTTGGCCGAGTTGATTAGCCAATGGCGTGCCGATTACGTTGCCCAAATGCAAAGTAAAGCGGAACAGTTGTGCCAAGAATTTTTGCCAGAATTTCATATCCAATTGAAGTATTATCGTGGCTGGGAAAAAGAAACCCCATACCAACAAATACTGGAAGAGAATTTCGAACGCGATCAAACACTAGGTTATACCGTTAGCGGGCCAAATAAGGCCGATTTACGGATAAAAGTGAATAACACCCCGGTGGAAGATGTGTTGTCGCGTGGCCAATTGAAATTAATGGTGTGTGCGCTCCGCTTGGCACAAGGCCAGCACCTAACGGAAAAAACCGGTAAGCAATGCGTCTATCTCATAGATGACTTTGCCTCTGAATTAGACAGTCAACGTCGCAAGCGTCTTGCTGATTGCTTGAAACAGACGGGGGCTCAAGTTTTTGTAAGTTCGATTACGGAAAACCAGATCAGCGACATGCGCGATGACTCTGGCCGACTGTTTCATGTGGAGCAGGGTGTAATCGAGCAAGGATAAATAATGAGAGAGTAACTCATGTCGAACAATTACGATTCATCGAGTATTAAGGTACTGAAGGGTCTGGATGCGGTACGTAAGCGTCCGGGTATGTACATCGGGGACACAGATGATGGCACCGGTCTGCACCACATGGTTTTTGAGGTGGTGGATAACTCAATTGATGAAGCCTTAGCAGGCCACTGTAAAGATATCGTAGTCACGATTCATGAGGATAACTCAGTTTCTGTTAGCGATGATGGCCGTGGTATCCCGACCGAAATGCACCCAGAAGAGAAAGTGTCTGCCGCTGAAGTTATTATGACGGTACTGCACGCTGGCGGTAAGTTTGACGACAACTCTTACAAAGTGTCTGGCGGTCTTCACGGTGTTGGCGTTTCGGTGGTGAACGCATTGTCTGAAAAAGTGCTACTGACGATTCATCGTGGTGGTCATACTCATAGCCAAACCTATCGTCATGGTGTGCCTGATGCACCGCTTGCTATCATCGGCGATACCGAAAAAACCGGTACCACGGTACGTTTCTGGCCAAGTGCGCAAACCTTCACCAACATCGAATTTCATTATGACATCCTAGCGAAGCGTTTACGTGAGCTCTCTTTCCTGAACTCTGGCGTGTCGATCAAACTGTTTGATGAGCGCGAAGAAGATAAGAAAGATCACTTCATGTATGAAGGTGGTATTCAAGCGTTTGTTACTCACTTGAACCGCAACAAGACCCCCATCCATGAAAAAGTATTCCATTTCAACTCTGAGCGTGAAGACGGGATTGCGGTTGAAGTGGCGATGCAGTGGAACGATGGTTTCCAAGAAAACATCTACTGTTTTACCAACAACATCCCACAGCGTGATGGTGGTACCCACTTAGCGGGTTTCCGCGCGGCATTGACGCGCACACTGAACAGCTACATGGACAAAGAAGGCTACTCGAAGAAAGCGAAAACCGCGACTTCTGGTGATGATGCGCGTGAAGGTTTGACCGCTGTTGTTTCAGTAAAAGTGCCGGATCCAAAATTCTCAAGCCAAACCAAAGACAAACTGGTTTCTAGTGAAGTGAAGTCCGCAGTGGAATCCTTCATGGCAGACAAACTGAACGACTTCTTAGCCGAGCACCCAAGCGAAGCGAAAACCGTTTGTTCTAAGATTATCGACGCCGCACGTGCGCGTGAAGCAGCACGTAAAGCGCGTGAAATGACACGCCGTAAAGGGGCGTTAGACCTTGCTGGCCTTCCAGGTAAACTTGCTGACTGTCAGGAAAAAGATCCTGCGCTGTCTGAACTTTACATAGTGGAGGGTGATTCGGCAGGCGGCTCCGCAAAACAAGGCCGTAACCGTAAGAACCAAGCAATCCTACCGCTAAAAGGTAAGATTCTAAACGTAGAAAAAGCGCGTTTCGACAAGATGCTCTCTTCTCAAGAAGTCGCAACGCTGATCACTGCACTAGGTTGTGGTATCGGTCGTGACGAGTACAACCCGGACAAACTGCGTTACCACAACATCATCATCATGACCGATGCGGACGTCGATGGTTCGCACATTCGTACGCTACTGTTGACCTTCTTCTACCGTCAAATGCCGGAGCTTATTGAGCGTGGCTACGTGTATATCGCTCAGCCACCACTGTACAAAGTGAAGAAAGGCAAACAAGAGCAGTACATTAAAGATGAAGATGCGATGAACCAGTACCAAATTTCCTTGGCATTGGATAACGCAGCGCTGCACGTGAACCCAGACGCACCTGCATTGGCCGGTGAAGCACTGGAGAAACTGGTTCAGCAATACAATGCAGCGATCAAGCTGGTGGATCGCATGAGCCGTCGTTACCCACGTGCACTGATTCATGAGCTGATTTATGTACCGCGTCTCAGCGAAACACAATTTGCCGATCAAGCCGCTATGGCAGCATGGACAGAGCAACTGGTTACTCAGTTGAACGCCAAAGAAGTGGGCGCAAGTCAATACAGCTTTGAAATCGAACACGATGCAGAGCGCGGACTGTTCTCACCGAAGATTGTGGTTCGTACCCACGGTGTGATGCACGAGTACCCATTGAGCGTGGATCTGATCAACTCAAAAGAATACCAGAAGCTGGCAGAACTGGCGGATGCGTTGGACGGTTTGATCGAAGAAGGTGCGTATATTCAGCGTGGTGAACGTACTCAACCCGTGAACAGCTTTGCAAGTGCGCTGGAGTGGCTGATTAAGGAATCTCGTCGTGGTTTGAGCCTACAACGCTACAAAGGTTTGGGTGAGATGAACCCAGATCAGCTTTGGGAAACCACCATGGATCCAGAAACTCGCCGCATGATGCGCGTGACCATTGAAGACGCCGTTGGTGCGGATGAGCTGTTCACGACCTTGATGGGTGATCAAGTTGAGCCACGTCGTAACTTCATCGAAGAAAACGCATTGAAAGTAGCGAACCTAGACGTGTAGTCGATAAGACGCGATCAACATTAATGAAAATGCCACCTCGTAAGAGGTGGCATTTTTACATAGGGCAGGAAAAAAGGTCCTAGACCCTAGACCCTGACAGCACAGACTGAAAAATTATTATTCTGATCCCTTGAAACCCCATTTCTAGGCCTTATATCTAATTAGGAAGAGGGATGGCTAGCTTGCTCAACAAGAGAAGAACAGCACCTCTGGCATCGCTAAACCAGATCGCTCAAGAGAGGATACTGAGTTTTAGCACTCAATTTGACCCTAGATTCGACACCATGTCCCCGTCCCCATTCTTGGGTTGTGGAGTGGATTATCGAATCCCTTAGCTCGGCGTTGCTTGCATAAACACGCCAATAAGATAGGTTTATCTGGGCTAAGACTATTGCTTAATAAGAGGATAGGATTATGCGTAATGTAGATTTCTCACCACTATACCGTAATGCGATTGGTTTTGACCGTCTGTTCAACCTGATGGAAGCCAGCGCAGCCAAAAACAGTTCTGGCGGTTACCCTCCGTACAACATTGAGCAAAAAGATGAGCACAACTACCGCATTACGATGGCAGTTGCAGGTTTTGCTGAAGATCAGCTCGATTTGACGCAAAACGAAAACATGTTGATCGTGAAGGGTGAACGCAAAGCCGAAGAAGGCAAAAACTACGTTTATCAAGGCATTGCAGAGCGCGACTTTGAGCGTAAATTCCAGCTAGCGGATTACGTCAAAGTGGTGGGTGCATCGATGGAAAATGGCTTACTGCACATCGATTTGGTGCGTGAAATTCCAGAAGCGATGCAACCACGTAAAATTGCCATTGGTGGCACTAAACTGCTTGAGAATTAATGCTCTTGGTGTTGGCTCTTATTGAGTCGAGAGGGGCAGGGCGACCAAATAGGTAGCCTTGCCCAAAATCACATTGAAATTGAGCAAGTAACTCTTCTTGCTCAATCTGCTCCACCCCTTCCGCTATCACCTGCATATCTAGATGATGCGCCAAAGTAATGATGCTTTGCGCGACCTTTTGATCGCCGATATTGGAATTTATTTGGTCGATAAACGACTTATCAATTTTTAAATAGTTGGCTGGCACGTCTTTCAACACCGCTAATGATGAGTAACCCGTACCAAAATCATCAATCGCTATCTGTATACCCAGTTGTTTAAATTTGAGCAAGATATTGGTACAGGCCTGAATGTTCTGCATCAAGGTGGTTTCTGTTAGCTCAAACTTCAGTGAATGAGCATCTACGCCATACTTCTGGATAATGCCGATAAACCGTTCAAAGAGTTGAGGTTCGGACAGTTGGCTGGCGGAAATGTTGATCGACACGATCGGTTTCTCCGGTGCTGCTTGTGCAATAAATTGGCAGGCTTGAGCAAGGACACAATCGCCAATCTCGTTGATCAAGCCGCTTTGCTCTGCAAGCTCAATAAAGCTTGCGGGATAGAGTAAACCTTTAGTTGGGTGCAGCCAACGGACGAGAGCTTCATAGCAATGTATCTGGTGCGATCGAATGTCATAGATCGGTTGGTAATGAAGCACAAAATGATTTTGTTCAATAGCGATCTTCAAACTTTCAACGAGTTGGATTTTTTCGTCGTCTCTGAGTTTCATGAACTTATCAAAGAAACAATATTGGTTGCGACCTTGGCTCTTGGCTTGGTACATCGCAAAATCGACATGTTTCATCAGTGTCGTGGAGTCTTGACCATCTTGTGGAATAAGCACGACGCCGACGGAAACGGTTAAGCGATGAGAGTTAGGAAGATGTTCACTGGATTGTGATAGCGCGGCAATCAGTGCAGAGAGACGCAGCTTGAGGCCGTCGAACTCTGGATATTCAAGGAGAACGGCGAACTCATCGCCACTGATTCGTGTGATAGATTGCGCATCGGAAACGTGGTGGCACAAGCGTTGGGCGACCACTTTTAGCACTTGATCTCCAACATAGTGGCCCAGTTGGTCATTGATCTGTTTGAAATTATCAATATCGAGATATAACAGGGCGTGGCGATGCGCCAATGCGTCTGGTTTTTGTAGAATCTGGTTAAGCACATCCGTGAACTTTCGCCGATTATCCAGCCCAGTGAGCATATCGGTATTGGCTAGCTTTTTGAGCTGAAACGTCTTTTGCTCCACGGCGTGCTGCAACTTCTTCGGGAGTGTGATGTAGTAAAAAAAGCAAAAACTGGCGAAGCCGCTGATGATTAAGGCAATCGCCAATTGAACTGACGCAGAGGCAAACAGTTGCTGGCTTTGTGGAAGGCCAACGATGAGTGTCCACTGATTGTTGGGCACGTCAATGGTGACCTTGCTGCTGATCCAGTCTTGAGATATCGCCTCACCATAAAAGGCATCAACTTGGTTGGTATCGGGGTGGATGCGCGAGAGTTGAAAATGCAGATTGTCTTTCTGTAATTCTTGAAGGTCGCTACTGGCAATTAAGTTTTCTAACAAAATGAGCGCGGAAACAAATCCCCAAAACCGGCTTTCACCTTGTTGTTTAAGAAACACGGGCCGGCGAGCAATCATGCCTACGCCGCCTTGTTTGAGCGTGAAAGGGCCCGCAAGGGTGAGCTTACCTGACTCCACCGCATTCAGTGCCTCTTTCTTTCTTGCATCGTCTTTAAGTAAGTTATGGCCAATGGCTTTTTCATTGCCAGCTAGAGGGTAAATGGACTGAATGATGCCATTCGGCGCTAATTGAAGATTGGAGATAACTTTGCTTAAAGAGAGAATTTCTTGCGCGTATTCTTCAAAGTTGTCCATGTTACCGTTGTTTTGAATCACTTCGACGGCAAGAATTTGCGTGGAGGCGATCAACGCGGTGTGCAGCTCTTTCTCTAAGTTTTTGCCTTGAGTCATCGCGACTTGGCTCACCAATAGCTCTTTTTCTCGCAGATTAGCGTCGGTCACTAAATGGATAATCCACAAAGTGATCGAGAATATCGATGCAAATAAGAGCAACGTCGCGAATAGGGGATGCTTTATATTGAGAAAGGTATTCATCCATGTACACCAAACGAAATAGAGCAAAAAGGGAAAACCAGCCTGCCCATCGAACATGAGCAAACCAGTTTTCATTATTGAGAGATATTAAGAACTATGACTCTCTTTCAGCATAGGCACGATTGACCTCTTCAGCAATGATCGCAATGCCTTTCTGCATGAGCTCATCGTCTTGCACATAGTTCATTCGTAAACATTGGTGAGCGTGTTCCCAATCGCCTTCTTGGCCGATAAAGAAGTATTCGCCAGGGACGATCAACACACCGCGAGCCTTTAAGCGTTGGTAAAGCGCCATGGTGGTGATGGGAAGCTCATCAAACCACAACCATAAGAAAATCGCGCCTTCCGGTTTATGGATACGGAAGCGCTCATCGGGCATGGCAGCTTGCAGCAGTTCAACCGCGCGTTGCGATTTTTGTTGGTAGAACGGTTTGATCACCTCTGAGCTGAGGTGCAGTAGATCTTCCTTTTCTATCATGTAGTGACCGAGAGCAGGGCCAACGCTGCCAGGAGCGAGGCTAATAATGCCATTCATATTGGTCAGGGCTTGGGTCACGGCTTCATTCGCAATGACGATGCCACAGCGAACCCCTGGGAGCCCTAGTTTGGACAAACTCATGCACAGAATGGTGTTTTCATTCCAAAATGGTTCAACATCTTCAAAGATAATATTTGGAAAGGGTAAACCGTAGGCGTTATCAATGATGAGGGGAATATGGTTGTCTCTGGCTAACTGATCCAGTTTGCGAATTTCTTCATCTGTCAGCACGTTACCGGTTGGGTTGGTTGGGCGAGAGGCACAAATCGCAGCGACAGAGTTATCCACTTTGAGTTGTTCGAAATCAACGTGGTATTTGAACAAGCCATTGTCGAGCAACTCAATTTCAGGACGGTAAGAAACAAATATGTCTTCATCAATCCCAGCATCGGCATAGCCAATGTATTCTGGCGCCAGCGGTAGCAAGATTTTTTTATGTGAGCCGTCTGGCTGTTGACCAGCAAAAAGATTAAACAGGTAGAAAAAGCCGCTTTGGCTGCCATTGGTCAAACTGATGTTCTTTTCACTGATATTCCAACCATAGGTTTCCTTGAGTAAACGTGCCAGTGCTTTAACAAAGACATCTTTACCTTGAGGACCATCGTAGTTTGCCAGTGCAGCAAGCAGTTTGCCGTTAGAGAGCATGTTTTCGCTGGCTTGGTGAAAGTATTCGAGCATGGCTGGGATAGCGGCTGGGTTGCCTCCTCCGAGCATGATGGCACCCGGTGTGCGCAGGCCATCATTCAGATCGTCCATTAATTGGGTTATTCCAGAATACTGATTAAACTTTTCGCCAAATTTTGAAAACTGCATTTGTTGTTATACCTAATTCATTGTGATTGCTTTCGTGTGCCTAAATGGCCAGTACGTTGCTGGCTGATAGAGTAATAGTTGAACATACCTGAATGTAACAGAGAGTAAAAGCGTGAAATTGCTCGTAAGCTGAAACTTTTTCCCGCGAAATAGCTCTCGGTAAAGAAGAAAAATTCAGCAAATGTAAGAGCGGATGATCCATATAACATTTTGATAAATTAGAACGCCATATGGCTTTGTTGTTATGTGCGTGGTGAATGTATTATGCGTGCGCATTACATAACTAAATGGAATTACAATGAAAATGAGAAAGTGCTTATTATTGACCATGTTGGCAGGCTTAGCCGCGTGTAACACAATGAATTATCAAGCCAGTGCACCAACAGCAGCCCCAGAGCTGGTGGCAGAATTACAAAATGAACTAAAAGAGATCCAAGATTTAAAAGTCACCGATGAAGGCTATATTGATTACTACGTTTGGGTACCAGAAGGTTATCAATGGGATACTCATGCGATTAAGAAAGGCGGATACGAATGGGCATGTGAAGATATGCGTGATCTGTTGAGTCAAGGGTTTGTTGTTCGCATGGGATTCAAAGGGAACGGTGGTCGTGAAGAGCATTATGACTTTGCTCGCTGTGAACAAGAAGCCACCAACTAAGCTGTTTGGATGCCGAGAAACAAAAAAGGGAAGCCGATGCTTCCCTTTTACTTATCTCTTAATCACTTCGAAGCGTAATGAATTACTTTTGAAGCAAAGAAATGTCTGCGATCTGTAGGAACAGGTTACGCAGGTTGTTTAGGAGCGTTAGACGGTTGGTCTTCAGTGCTTCATCATCAGCCATAACCATTACGTTATCGAAGAACGCATCCACAGGTTCGCGAAGGTCTGCCAGTTTACTTAGCGCTTCTTGGTAGTTACCAGTGGCAAATGCTGGCTCAAGCGCTTCCGTCATCACTTCCACGTTTTCAGCCAGTACTTTCTCTGCGTCTTCTTGCAGTAGCGCAAGGTCGATTTCTGCTGCTAGCTCGCCATCGAATTTCGCGAGGATGTTACCTACACGCTTGTTCGCTGCCGCCAGTGCTTCTGCCGCTTCCAGTTCACGGAAGTGAGAAACCGCTTTAACACGTTGGTCAAAGTCAGCAGGCTTCGTTGGACGACGTGCCAATACCGCTTGGATGATGTCGACACTGAAGCCTTCGTCTTGGTACCAAGCGCGGAAACGACCCAGCATAAACTCAATCACTTCTTGCTCAACGTTATCGTTAGTTAAACGCTCGCCGAACAGTGATTTCGCTTTCGCAACTAGGTCAACAAGATCTAGGTTGTAGCCGTATTCAACGATGATACGCAGTACACCTAGAGATGCGCGGCGCAGTGCGAATGGGTCAGAACCTTTAGGCGCTTGACCAATACCGAAGATACCGACGATAGTATCGAGCTTGTCTGCCATAGCCACCGCGGCTGATACACCATTTGATGGTAGTTCGTCACCAGCAAAACGAGGCATGTATTGCTCGTTCAGTGCCACAGCAACTTCTTCCGCTTCACCGTCGTGGCGAGCGTAGTGCATGCCCATCACACCTTGCGTATCGGTAAATTCGAATACCATCGAGGTCATGAGGTCACATTTAGCGAGTAGACCTGCGCGCTTTGATTTCTCAACGTCGGCACCGATTTGCTCAGCAATGTAGCCAGCCAGTTCCGTGATGCGATCGGTTTTGTCTTTGATGGTGCCAAGTTGCTGTTGGAAAATCGCGTTTTCTAGCATTGGCAGACGATCGACTAGCTTGCTCTTACGGTCAGTGTTGAAGAAGAACTCTGCGTCTGCAAGACGTGGGCGAACCACTTTCTCATTACCTTCAATCACATAACGAGGCTCTTTAGACTCGATGTTTGATACGAAGATAAAGTTAGGTAGTAGCTGCTTGTCTTCGGTGTAGACAGGGAAGTACTTTTGGTCACCTTTCATGGTGTAAACCAACGCTTCAGCCGGCACTTTTAGAAACTCTTCTTCAAATTTCGCCGTCAGTACCACTGGCCATTCAACTAGAGAAGTCACTTCTTCAACGAGGTCATCTTCGAGATCCGCGATACCGCCGATCGCTGCTGCCGCTTTTTGCGCGTCAGCGAGGATGATCGCTTTACGTGCTTCGTAATCAGCCATCACTTTACCGCGCTCTTCGAGGATCGCTGGGTATTGCTCTGCAGAGTCGATAGTGAACTCGCGCTCACCCATAAAGCGGTGACCACGAATCACGCGATCAGAGGCCACGCCTAGGATTTCGCCTTGGATAAGGTCAGAACCCATGAGCATCGTCAGCGTTTTTACTGGACGGATAAATTGAGTGGTTTTGTTACCCCAACGCATAGGTTTTGCGATAGGTAGACCCGCTAGCGCTTTTGCTGCCAGCTCAACCACGATATCAGCCGTTGGTTGACCTTTGACTTCTTGTTTGAATAGCAGCCATTCGCCTTTGTCGGTGACCATACGCTCTGCTTGATCAACGGTAATACCACAACCACGAGCCCAACCTTGTGCGGCTTTGGTAGCATTACCTTCCGCATCAAAAGCGGCAGAAACGGCAGGACCACGCTTTTCAACGATTTTGTCTGCTTGGTTTTCAGCTAATGCGGTGACTTTCAGTGCTAGGCGACGAGGTGCCGCGTACCACTTCACACCTTCGTGTGTCAGTTCAGCGCCTTTTAGCTCTGCTTCGAAGTTAGCCGCGAAGGCTTCCGCCAAAGTACGAAGTTGCGTTGGTGGTAGCTCTTCGGTACCTAGCTCGATTAAAAATTCTTTTGCCATGTTACTCTACCTCTTACGCTTGTTCTTTCTTACACATTGGGAAGCCAAGTGCTTCGCGTGATGCGTAGTATGCTTCTGCCACTGACTTAGTCAGGTTACGGATGCGCAGGATGTAGCGTTGGCGTTCCGTTACTGAGATCGCTTTGCGAGCATCGAGTAGGTTGAACGCGTGAGCCGCTTTTAGAATACGCTCGTAAGCAGGTAGAGGTAGTGGTTTTTCTAGCTCAAGGAGTTTTTGACACTCTTTCTCACATTGTTCGAAGAAGCTGAAGAGGAAATCCACATCAGCGTGCTCGAAGTTGTAAGTGGATTGTTCTACTTCGTTTTGGTGGAAGATATCACCGTAAGTCACCTTGCTACCATCGGGTGCGATGTTCCAAGTCAGATCGTAAACCGAATCGACTTCTTGGATGTACATAGCAAGACGCTCGATACCGTAAGTGATTTCACCCGTAACCGGTTTACACTCAAGGCCGCCGACTTGTTGGAAGTAAGTAAACTGAGTCACTTCCATACCGTTTAGCCAAACTTCCCAGCCTAAACCCCAAGCGCCTAGCGTTGGGTTTTCCCAGTTGTCTTCCACGAAGCGAATGTCGTGAACCAGTGGGTCAATACCAAGAACTTCTAGAGAGCCTAGGTACAACTCTTGAATATTGTCTGGCGACGGTTTTAGCGCAACTTGGAATTGGTAGTAGTGCTGTAGACGGTTAGGGTTTTCACCGTAACGGCCATCGGTCGGACGACGAGAAGGTTGTACGTAAGCTGTCGACATTGGCTCTGGGCCAAGCGCTCGTAGACAAGTCATTGGGTGAGAGGTACCCGCACCCACTTCCATATCCAGCGGTTGAACAATGGTACAACCATTTTGAGCCCAATAATCCTGCAGCGCGAGGATCATTCCCTGGAAGGTTTTGATATCGTATTTTTGCATAAGTCAGGTTCGCGCGATTCTCTTATTACGGATTCATTCATCGATTTTGTTGGGTTTTCAGTTGCCAACAGGGGTGAATGAAGGTAATGACGGTTGAATAAAATAACGATCAAGTATACCCAGATATTCAGCATGGGAGTAGAGCTAATCTTGATTAATTCGTGGGCAATTTTCTCGTTTAATGGAATTTTACCGCGTTATCGACTGAATTTTTCCTAAAAGGGAGTTTTTGACGGATTTCGCACTTGAGATGTTGCCGCAAGCTGGCTAGAATTGCGCCTGTCTTTGGGGAGTAGCTTACTGGATGAAAAGCCATTTTCATCGAGTTCGTCCGTCAACATAATTGGTGCCAAATCACCATGGCGTTCGAGACTTGAAGCCTTTCAAGTTTAGCAAGACCTTAGACAAACATCACGAACCGGGGTGGGGCGTGGGGTTTGTCTATGGTTACTATAATTATCCCGCCCCAATGAGCATGTTGTGAGCGTTTTAGCTATTTCAATTACTACTGTCGCCTTAGCCGAAATTGGCGATAAAACTCAATTGTTGTCCCTGCTGTTAGCCAGCCGTTACCGCAAACCGATCCCAATCATTGCTGCGATCTTTTTCGCGACGATCGCTAACCATGCCCTTGCAGCTTGGCTGGGGGTGGTGGTTGCCGATTATCTTTCTCCCGACGTGTTGAAGTGGGTGGTGGTGGTCAGTTTCTTAGCCATGGCGGGGTGGGTGTTGATTCCTGATAAGTTGGATGACGAAGAAGAGATTTCCAATCGCGGTCCTTTTGTGGCCAGTTTTATTGCTTTCTTTATCGCTGAGATTGGCGATAAAACGCAGATCGCAACTTCTATTCTAGGGGCGCAGTATGCAGACGCGCTGACTTGGGTTGTGTTAGGAACCACCATTGGTATGTTGCTGGCCAATGCTCCTGTGGTTTTGATTGGTAAGTTGTCCGCAGACAAATTGCCATTGGCGCTAATCCGCAAAGTAACAGCGGCTCTGTTTGTCGCGTTAGCGGCCGGTGCTGCTTTATTTTAAAGCGCGATGCCTAGCCAGAAAATAGAGATAAATATCAGGTAAATAACAGCCAATTATCTGATTGTTAGCGTCATCTTGCTGTAGCGTGACCTCGGACATATCCGTGTCATGATTGTCATGCTACTTTATTCTTGTGAATGATAGCGAGAGGGCAAGTTTATGCTGACACGTTACATGGGGATGACCCCAAAAAGTCAAAGTTATTTATTCACTTTTGGTTTGGCACTTTGTTTGTTGGCAATGGTTTTAACAGATATGTGGCTACCAATTGTGGCGGGATCCTTTATTTTGACAGGATTGACTGTTGAAGCGTGGATTCGAGTCGCACACATTATTCCCATGCATGAAGAGATGCGAGCGATGAAAAAGCAGTTGAATAAGCTGCAATCGGAAATTCGCACTATCGAATTCGATCAATAAAGAAACGGCAGCCGTGTGGCTGCCGTTTTTTTTATCTCGTGTTATAAGCCTTTTTTAATCAGATACTGATAGGGTAGCTCGTCGGTTTGTGCCGCAATGAGTTGGTGATCCATAAAACGACAAAAGCTAGGAATGTCTCTGGTGGTGGATGGATCATCCGCTTTTACCAATAAAACCTCACCGTCTTGCATGGTTCGAATTGTCTTCCTGACCATCATTACTGGCTCTGGGCAGCGTAGTCCTTCCGCTTCTAAGGTCTTGGTCGCCAGTTCAGGATTAAAGCTCATAATGTGATTCTCTTAACTTACTTAGCGGTGAATTCTACTTTCGTAGAAAAAATATTCAATAACCACTTGGCAAAGCGATCATTTTGTTTTAACTTTAGTTAACAATTTGGTAACAACTGGCGGAGGGAGCGATGCTAACAGCATTAGATAGATTGACCATTTATTCGGTTTTGTGCTTCATCTCGTTTTGTGCACTCGTGTTCAGGACGCCAGCAGAAACCTCATTGATGCCCATTTTAGGCATGAGCGCGACCATCATCGGGATTTGGATTGAGATGCATCGATGGTCCGGTGCATCTGAAGAACAAGAGAATTAGCGCTTTTGTTAACAAACCTACGCTCACCAATTTAACGACACTTCATTCCGACACTATCCCCATTTTTCTTGGGCTTCCCCGCTGAAAGGCGGGATTTTTTTTGCCTGAAGAGTACAATTGCCACAGGCATTGAGCGTGGATAGGAGCTTCAACGTGGAGTTGGAAGAGATTTACCGTCGAGATCTGAATTTGCTGGTGGCGCTGCGAGTGTTAATTGAAGAAAGTAGCGTCAGCAAAGCCGCAGTGCGTTTGAATCTCAGTCAATCTGCGATGAGTCGAGTGTTGGGGCGTCTGCGCGATTTACTTGGCGATCCGCTGTTTACGCGTGAAGGGCAACATTTATTACCGACTGAAAAAGCCTTGGAGATCGATCGGGCTCTCGGCGAGCCACTGGAATCGTTGCGTCAATTGCTTTCTCCATCTGAGTTTGATCCTCATCGCTGTACTCAAACGTTTACCATCGCCACCACTGATTACGCGATGCAGACGATCTTGCCATTTGCTCTGCCGAGGATCTATCAAGAAGCGCCCAATGTGTCGTTTAATTTTCTTCCTTTGCAACATGATCGCTTAGCGGATCAGTTGACTTATGAAGGGGCTGATCTGGCTATTTGCCGTCCCACAGGTCCGGTTGAACCGCTGCGTAGCGAAGTCTTGGGCCGAGTGGGGGTGCTGTGTTTGCTTTCCAAACAGCATCCGCTCGCGGGGAAAGAGATGAGCCTGGCAGATTATCTGTATTATCCCCATGCCATGATTGCCATCAGTGATGGCGTGAAAGCGCTGATCGAGCAAGCGTTAGTCGATCAGCCGCAACGTAAGATGGTGCTGCGTGCCTATCATCTTGAAGCGGCACTGGCGATAGTGGACACCATGCCATTGATCATTACGGTCCCCGCCGACTTAGCCTATTTGGTTGCCGAGCGCTACGATTTGGTGGTGAAAGCGCTGCCGTTTCAGTTTACCCCCTTTGATTATTCGATGATTTGGCATCCAAGATGTGAACATTCTCCGGCTCAAGAATGGTTGCGCTCCGTCGTGCGTGAAGAGTGCAGCCGGCTGATTGCCAAACGTATTGAAGATATGGGGCTCGATTAATGCGAGCTGGAGAAAGAACAGCAAAAAGCCGAGTGTGACTCGGCTTTTTTTCGCTACTTTTACGGTGATAGCTTACAGCTTGATGACCACGCGACCGGTCACTTGGCCACTGGTGATGTCTTCCGCGTATTTTGCCGCTTCGCTGAGTTCAACTTCGGTACACGCTTGTTCGAAGTAGCTTTCTGGCAGTAGCGCTACCAGTTTTTCCCACGCTGCGATGCGTTTCTCCGTTGGGCACATCACCGAGTCGATGCCTTGTAGGCGAACGTTGCGTAGAATGAATGGCATGACGGTGGTCGGCAGATCAAAGCCGCCCGCGAGGCCACACGCGGCTACCGCACTGTTGTAGTCCATTTGCGCCAGCACTTTTGCCAGTACTTTGCTGCCAACGGTGTCCACCGCACCTGCCCAAATTTGTTTCTCTAATGGGCGAGCGGGCTCTTCAAATTCAACCCGATCGATAATGCGGCAGGCGCCCAGTTTTTCTAAAAGTGGACCGTTTTGTTCAACACGACCAGTCACCGCTGCCACCTGATAACCGAGTTGAGCCAGTAGTGTCACGGCGACGGAGCCGACACCGCCACTTGCGCCAGTGACAAGAATTTCTCCCGCTTCTGGTTTGATACCGGCATCAAGTAGTGCTTGAACACACAACATTGCCGTGAAGCCCGCAGTCCCAACCATCATCGCTTTTTTGCTGTCGATTCCTGTTGGTAGCGGCACTAGCCAATCAGCGTTAAGGCGCGCACGCTGCGCCATTCCGCCCCAATGATTTTCCCCGACACCCCAACCAGTGAGAACGACGTGATCCCCTGCTTGGTAGCGTGCGTCTTGTGATTCGATGACGGTGCCTGCTAAATCGATACCTGGAATCATCGGAAAGTTACGGATGATTTTTCCTTTCCCCGTGATCGCTAAGCCATCTTTAAAGTTGAGAGATGAATAGTCAACGGCCACCAGCACGTTGCCTTCGGGTAGCTGAGACTCATCCATTTGTTCAATAGTAGCGATGGTGCGTTTTTCTTCCTGATTTAGAACTAAAGCGTGAAACATGAGATTTCTCCAGCGATTGCAGATAGGTCAAACGGGATTAGTGTAGGCGCAAGTGAACTATGAATAAAATGAAACTTTAGCATTATAGTAATGCGTTTTACGCATAAATTAAGAGCGGCTCAAGCCGCTCTTAATGAGTGAGGGTGTTTAGCCGGATAGGTTAAGGACGTTCAAATACCGTTGCAATGCCCTGGCCTAAACCAATACACATGGTCGCAAGACCGTATTTGGCGTCTTTTGCTTCCATCAGGTTAATCAGGGTGGTTGAAATGCGAGCCCCCGAGCAACCCAGTGGGTGGCCAAGAGCGATCGCGCCGCCGTTAAGGTTGACCTTTTCATCCATCATCTCAAGCAAACCAAGGTCTTTAGCACATGGTAGAGATTGTGCAGCAAACGCTTCATTTAGCTCAACCACATCCATGTCTTCAATCGATAGACCGGCACGCTTGAGTGCTTTTTGCGTCGCAGGTACAGGGCCGTAACCCATGATGGACGGATCGCAACCGGCGATCGCCATGCCTTTAATGCGAGCACGAATCTTCAGGCCAAGCGCATTCGCTTTCTCTTCACTCATGATCAACATCGCAGATGCACCATCTGACAACGCAGAGGATGTACCGGCAGTCACGGTGCCATTGGCTGGATCAAACACAGGGCGAAGCTGAGAGAGTCCTTCCACCGTGGTTTCTGGGCGAATCACTTCGTCATAATCCAAGGTGAACAAGGTGCCATCTGCGGCATGCCCTTCGGTAGGCAGAATTTCGTTTTTGAATCGACCTTCAAGTGTTGCCGCATGGGCACGAGCGTGAGAGCGCGCGGCAAACTCATCTTGTTGCTCACGGCTAATGCCGTGCAGCTTGCCAAGCATTTCAGCGGTTAAGCCCATCATGCCCGCCGCTTTGGCAACGTGTTTCGACATGCCTGGGTGAAAATCCACACCGTGGTTCATTGGCACGTGACCCATGTGCTCCACACCGCCAATCAAGCAGATCTCTGCATCGCCAGTCATGATGGCGCGCGCACCATCGTGCAGCGCTTGCATCGATGAACCACAGAGGCGGTTGACCGTCACCGCGCCAATTTCAATGGGCAAACCTGCCAGCAGTGCTGCGTTTCGCGCCACGTTAAAGCCTTGCTCTAAGGTTTGTTGTACACATCCCCAATAGATATCTTCAATCTCACTTGGGTTAACTTGTGGATTACGCGCCAAAATCCCTTTCATTAAATGGGCAGAAAGGTCTTCTGCTCGAGTGTGGCGGAAAGCGCCACCTTTGGAGCGACCCATTGGCGTACGTAGACAATCGACAATTACGACATTTTTCATTGTGGGAACTCCTTAGATAGAACCTTGCTGTTGCGTGCCGTAAAAGGTTTGCCCTTTTTCAGCCATATCAATAAGCATTTGCGGAACCTGATACATAGCGCCAAGTTCGGCATACTGCTGTGCCATTGCGACAAAGTTTGCAATACCAACACTATCCAAGTAGCGGAATACTCCACCGCGGAAAGGAGGGAAACCAAGGCCATACACCAGCGCCATATCCGCTTCTTGCGCTGAGGCGATGATGCCTTCTTGCAAGCAAAGCACCACTTCATTGATCATCGGAATCATCATGCGTTGGATAATGGTCTGATCATCAAAGGCTTGTTGAGCGGCACAAACTGGAGCAAGAATCGGTACGATCTCATCACTGAATGCTTTCTTCGGTTTGCCTTTCTTGTCCGTGGTGTACGTGTAGAAACCACTGCCGTTTTTCTGGCCATATTTGTTGGCTTCAAACAAGGCATCAATCGCATCTCGACCTTGTTTACCCATGCGCTCAGGGAACCCTTGCGCCATGACGGCTTGAGCGTGGTGTGCGGTATCAATACCCACCACATCTAATAAGTAAGCAGGGCCCATTGGCCAACCAAACTTACGTTCCATCACTTTATCGATTTGAGTGAAGTCTGCACCATCGCGCAGCAGCATGCTAAAACCACCAAAGTATGGGAACAGCACGCGGTTCACAAAGAACCCTGGGCAGTCATTGACCACAATTGGGGATTTGCCCATTTTGGCTGCATAAGCGACGACACGGTTGATGGTTTCATCGGAGGTGTGTTCGCCACGAATGATTTCGACCAAAGGCATGCGATGCACTGGGTTGAAGAAGTGCATACCACAGAAGTTCTCTGGTCGTTTGAGTGATTTGGCCAGCAAGTTAATTGGAATGGTCGAGGTGTTCGAGGTGAGAACGGTCTCTTCGCTCACTTGCTCTTCCACTTCACTTAATACGGCTGCTTTCACTTTCGGGTTTTCGACCACGGCTTCTACAATGATATCGGTGTTGTCGATGCCCGCGTAGTGAAGGCTTGGTGTAATAGAGGCGAGAATGCCGGCCATTTTAAAGCCATCAATCTTGCCGCGCTCAAGCTGTTTGTTGAGTAGCTTTGATGCTTCTGTCATGCCCAGATCCAGTGATGCTTGCGCGATGTCTTTCATGATCACGGGCACACCTTTGAGAGCAGATTGATAGGCAATACCGCCCCCCATAATACCCGCGCCTAGCACAGCTGCGCGTTGGGTCTCTTTGTTGGCGGATTTTGCAGCTTTCTTCGCGATGCCTTTGATGTACTGGTCATTGAGGAAAAGCCCCACCAATGCTTTGGCTTCTTCTGACTTCGCCAGTTTAACGAAGTGTTTTCTTTCGATGTCTAGCGCTTGATTGCGAGCAAAACGGGCGCCTTCTTCAATCGTGACAACGGCGGTCATCGGTGCTGGGTAGTGGGGGCCAGCCACTTGAGCCACCAAGCCTTTGGCCATGGTGAAACTCATCATCGCTTCGAGCTTGCTTAACGTTAACGCTGAGGTTTTTTGCTGGCGACGTGCTTTCCAGTCAATTTTTTCATTGATCGCATCGGTCAGTGTTTGCAGTGCGGATGCATAGAGGCGATCGGAATCGACCACGGCATCAAGCAAACCAATTTTTAGTGCTTCCTCTGCACGGCAAGCTTTGCCTTGGGTGATGATTTCCATGGCGCTGTCTGCGCCGATCACGCGCGGCAAACGCACGCAACCGCCAAAACCAGGCATAATACCGAGCTTAGTTTCAGGAAGACCAATGCTGGTGGTTTTATCACCGATGCGTAAGTCGGTAGCAAGTACACACTCACATCCACCGCCTAAGGTATGCCCTTTGACAACTGCGACAGTCGGAACGGGCAAATCTTCCAGTTTATTGAAGATGCTATTGGCAAATTGAAGCCATTGGTCGAGCTCTTCTTCTGGCTTGGCAAACAGTCCTAAAAACTCAGTGATATCTGCTCCGACAATAAAGGCTTCTTTGTCTGATGTAAGCATTACGCCTTTCAGACCGGAGTGAGCGGTGAGCGCATCAAGCGCTTTGTCGAGTGAAGCAAGGGTTGCTAGATCGAGCTTATTGACGGAATTTGGCGCGCAGAAAAGGATTTCTGCCACTCCATCTTGTACTTCCTTTACCTGTAGGGTTTCGGCTTGGTAAATCATTGTCTATCTCCATGACATACAATCTTGGATTGTCTGTATACCTAAGGCGCACATTCGCCAATGTAGATATAGTGGAAAGTGTTGTATTTATATTCTGGTTAGACCAGTTTGCTTAGTGTGGACCTCGGTTTGTCTAATTTCAATACATTTTTTAAACAAGTGTTTAACATTGTGCGTTGGAGCAGATCTTATGCACTCTCAATAGGGGCATGTTACACTTGCCACTCTTGTTTATAGTGCGAATGTCATGAACGAAAACCCATACCTCATCCCAGCCCAAGTGATTAAATTTGAAGAAGAAATCAAAAAGAGTCTCTTCATTACGTATCTTGCTCATACCCCGACGATAGAGGCAGCAAAAGCTTTTGTAGAGAGGATTAAAACGCAACATGCCGATGCGCGTCATAACTGTTGGGCGTTTGTTGCAGGGCGACCAGAGGATTCAATGAAGTGGGGTTTTAGTGATGATGGCGAGCCATCGGGTACAGCAGGAAAGCCGATTTTGGCGCAGCTCTCGGGGTCGGGTGTTGGTGAGATCACCGCAGTCGTGACACGATATTATGGTGGCATTCGCCTCGGCACGGGTGGATTGGTGAAGGCGTATGGCGGTGGCGTGCAGCAGGCACTCAAGCTGCTTCAAACAATTGAGAAAAAAATAACCACAAAACTCAGACTGGAGTTAGACTATGCGTTCGTACCAATTGCGCAATCTATAATGCAGCAATTCGGCGCTTTTGAGGTGGACGCTCAATACAGTGAGAGCGTCGTGCTGGTGGTTGAACTGGAAGTGAGAAACGTGGAGATGTTTACTCAAACCATGATCAACAAAAGCAGTGCAAAAGCGCTCGTGACGCCGTATACCGGGAAATAACAATAACAACTAGGAAGTCTGTCGACTTTATTGATTCAATCATCCATGCAATTTCGTTCAATTATCCGTATTGTCGGGCTGTTGCTCGCACTCTTCAGTGTCACTATGCTTGCGCCCGCGTTGGTGGCGCTTATTTATCGCGATGGTGCGGGTGTTCCTTTTGTTACGACCTTTTTTGTGCTGCTTTTTTGCGGCACCGTATGTTGGTTTCCAAACCGCAGGCATAAACACGAACTTAAAGCGCGCGATGGCTTTTTAATTGTAGTGCTGTTTTGGACCGTACTTGGCAGTGCTGGTGCGTTGCCCTTTCTGATCGCTGATAACCCCAGTATTTCAATCACCGATGCGTTTTTCGAGTCCTTCTCCGCGCTGACCACCACAGGGGCGACGGTTATCGTCGGTTTAGACGAACTGCCCAAAGCGATTTTATTCTATCGCCAGATACTGCAATGGTTTGGCGGTATGGGAATCATCGTGCTGGCGGTCGCGATTTTGCCTGTTCTAGGCATCGGTGGCATGCAGTTGTATCGAGCTGAAATTCCTGGCCCAGTCAAAGACAGTAAAATGACCCCGCGTATTGCCGAAACGGCTAAAGCGCTTTGGTATATCTATTTGAGTCTGACTATCGCTTGTGCAGGGGCTTTCTGGTTGGCGGGAATGACGCCGTTTGATGCGATTAGCCATAGTTTCTCGACCATCGCGATTGGTGGCTTTTCTACTCATGACGCCAGTATGGGGTATTTCGATAGCTATGCGATTAACTTGATCACGGTTATCTTCCTACTGATCTCGGCATGTAACTACTCACTTCACTTTGCTGCCTTTGCCTCTGGCGGTGTTCATCCAAAATACTATTGGAAAGACCCAGAGTTTAGAGCGTTTATCTTTATTCAAGCACTGCTGTTTGTCATTTGCTTCTTATTATTGTTGGCACACCATTCTTACGACTCCATTTATGATGCCTTCGACCAAGCGTTGTTCCAAACGGTCTCCATCTCAACGACTGCTGGTTTCACCACCACGGGATTTTCCGATTGGCCACTATTTCTCCCTGTGTTACTGCTTTTCTCTTCTTTTATTGGGGGATGTGCGGGTTCAACTGGTGGTGGTATGAAAGTCATTCGGATTTTATTGCTCACGTTGCAAGGTGCGCGTGAACTTAAGCGCTTAGTTCATCCTAGAGCGGTCTACACCATCAAAGTGGGTGGTAATGCTCTGTCGCAACGTGTGGTGGATGCGGTGTGGGGGTTCTTCTCCGCTTATGCATTGGTGTTTGTCGTTTGTATGCTCGCGCTCATTGCAACAGGAATGGACGAACTAACCGCGTTTTCGGCCGTCGCAGCGACGCTAAACAACCTAGGTCCAGGCTTGGGTGAAGTGGCGGTGCATTTTGCGGATGTGAACGATAAAGCCAAATGGGTTTTGGTGGTGTCTATGCTCTTTGGTCGTTTAGAAATCTTTACCTTACTTATATTGCTAACCCCCACTTTTTGGCGCAGTTAAGGAGAAATGATAGTGAAAGCCCTATTTCTTTATTCTTCCCGCGAGGGGCAAACTAAAAAAATCCTTCAATATATAGAAGAACAGTTACCGAGCTATCAATGTGATGTGAAAAATCTACATGACGTCGACACGGTGGATTTTTCCTCTTATGACAAAGTGCTGATTGGTGCGTCGATTCGCTATGGTCATCTCAATCAAAAGCTCTATCAATTTATCCAGCGTAACCTAGCTCAGTTGGACGAACATAAAGTGGCGTTCTTTTGCGTCAACCTAACCGCAAGAAAAGAAGAGCAAGGGAAAGACACTCCGGAGGGAAGTGTTTATATACGAACATTTCTTAAAAAGTCTCCTTGGCAGCCTAACCTAATCGGTGTTTTTGCTGGTGCACTCTATTACCCACGATATAACTGGTTTGATAGAAATATGATTAAACTCATCATGACCCTAACAGGGGGAGAGACGGATACCCGTAAAGAAGTGGAGTACACCAACTGGGAAAAAGTACACCAATTTGCTGAGAAATTTGCTCGTTTGTAGAAATAAACTACACTTTTTGCTTGTTTTGACTCTTTTTTAAACGAACGATAGAAAAATCAAAAAAAACGTGAAAAAGGGCTTGCCAACGTGACGCCGATCTCTATAATGCCACCTCGCTGACACGGCAAGGCTTCGTAAGAAACCAGAGCCCATCAGCCAAGGCATTTAGCCAGGCGAATCACCTGAAAAAAGTTTTGAAAAAAGTGGTTGACACTAAAACTTAACTCGCTAAAATGGCCGCCTCTTCCGAAGTGATGCGATTCACAAAAGAAGAAAGCTCTTTAACAATATAAACCTATCAATCTGTGTGGGCACTCGTTGATGATAATCCAAAAGATTTATCAATGAACTGAGTGACCAAAACGATACTAAGTATCGGCACAGTCAATTTATTCAGTATTCATTGAGCTGAAGCGAAAGCTTCAAAAAACTTTTAATTGAAGAGTTTGATCATGGCTCAGATTGAACGCTGGCGGCAGGCCTAACACATGCAAGTCGAGCGGCAGCACAGAGAAACTTGTTTCTCGGGTGGCGAGCGGCGGACGGGTGAGTAATGCCTGGGAAATTGCCCTGATGTGGGGGATAACCATTGGAAACGATGGCTAATACCGCATGATAGCTTCGGCTCAAAGAGGGGGACCTTCGGGCCTCTCGCGTCAGGATATGCCCAGGTGGGATTAGCTAGTTGGTGAGGTAAGGGCTCACCAAGGCGACGATCCCTAGCTGGTCTGAGAGGATGATCAGCCACACTGGAACTGAGACACGGTCCAGACTCCTACGGGAGGCAGCAGTGGGGAATATTGCACAATGGGCGCAAGCCTGATGCAGCCATGCCGCGTGTGTGAAGAAGGCCTTCGGGTTGTAAAGCACTTTCAGTCGTGAGGAAGGTGGTAGTGTTAATAGCACTATCATTTGACGTTAGCGACAGAAGAAGCACCGGCTAACTCCGTGCCAGCAGCCGCGGTAATACGGAGGGTGCGAGCGTTAATCGGAATTACTGGGCGTAAAGCGCATGCAGGTGGTTTGTTAAGTCAGATGTGAAAGCCCGGGGCTCAACCTCGGAACTGCATTTGAAACTGGCAGACTAGAGTACTGTAGAGGGGGGTAGAATTTCAGGTGTAGCGGTGAAATGCGTAGAGATCTGAAGGAATACCGGTGGCGAAGGCGGCCCCCTGGACAGATACTGACACTCAGATGCGAAAGCGTGGGGAGCAAACAGGATTAGATACCCTGGTAGTCCACGCTGTAAACGATGTCTACTTGGAGGTTGTGGCCTTGAGCCGTGGCTTTCGGAGCTAACGCGTTAAGTAGACCGCCTGGGGAGTACGGTCGCAAGATTAAAACTCAAATGAATTGACGGGGGCCCGCACAAGCGGTGGAGCATGTGGTTTAATTCGATGCAACGCGAAGAACCTTACCTACTCTTGACATCCAGAGAATCTAGCGGAGACGCTGGAGTGCCTTCGGGAACTCTGAGACAGGTGCTGCATGGCTGTCGTCAGCTCGTGTTGTGAAATGTTGGGTTAAGTCCCGCAACGAGCGCAACCCTTATCCTTGTTTGCCAGCGAGTAATGTCGGGAACTCCAGGGAGACTGCCGGTGATAAACCGGAGGAAGGTGGGGACGACGTCAAGTCATCATGGCCCTTACGAGTAGGGCTACACACGTGCTACAATGGCGCATACAGAGGGCGGCCAACTTGCGAAAGTGAGCGAATCCCAAAAAGTGCGTCGTAGTCCGGATTGGAGTCTGCAACTCGACTCCATGAAGTCGGAATCGCTAGTAATCGTGGATCAGAATGCCACGGTGAATACGTTCCCGGGCCTTGTACACACCGCCCGTCACACCATGGGAGTGGGCTGCAAAAGAAGTGGGTAGTTTAACCTTCGGGAGGACGCTCACCACTTTGTGGTTCATGACTGGGGTGAAGTCGTAACAAGGTAGCGCTAGGGGAACCTGGCGCTGGATCACCTCCTTATACGATGATTATTGCGATGAGTGTTCACACAGATTGATATGGTTTAGAAAGTTTAGAGTATCTTAGTGTCCCGTTCGTCTAGAGGCCTAGGACACCGCCCTTTCACGGCGGTAACAGGGGTTCGACTCCCCTACGGGATACCATGGGTCGTTAGCTCAGTTGGTAGAGCAGTTGACTTTTAATCAATTGGTCGCAGGTTCGAATCCTGCACGACCCACCATTTCCTTCCACGGGAAAACAAATAATGTGGGCGATTAGCTCAGTTGGGAGAGCACCTGCCTTACAAGCAGGGGGTCACTGGTTCGAACCCGGTATCGCCCACCATCTTTAAGGGTTTTTCCTTAAGAATCTTTAAAAATGGTTTTCATTAGAAAATCTTGCTCTTTAACAATTTGGAAAGCTGACAAAACAACAATTTATTGTTGTTTGTAAAGTTCTCAATGTTTGTCTTTATGACAAACACCAACAAACACATTCAAGTGTTCTTGGGAATGTCACTGTTAAGTGACTATTCGAAATTGAGTCCGGCAAAATCAACGCTATCTCGCTCATTCAAATAATGAGATAGCAACTTTGGTTGTTTAACAAAGACCCTTTGGGGTTGTATGGTTAAGTGACTAAGCGTACACGGTGGATGCCTTGGCAGTCAGAGGCGATGAAGGACGTAGTAACTTGCGATAAGCGTAGATGAGGCAGTAACAGCCACTTGAGTCTACGATTTCCGAATGGGGAAACCCACTGGCATAAGCCAGTATCATTGAGTGAATACATAGCTCAATGAAGCGAACCGGGAGAACTGAAACATCTAAGTACCCGAGGAAAAGAAATCAACCGAGATTCCGAAAGTAGCGGCGAGCGAAATTGGATTAGCCCTTAAGCTTTACATGTGTTAGACGAACGGTCTGGAAAGTCCGACGATACAGGGTGATAGTCCCGTAGTTGTAGATGCATGTTCAGTGAAATCGAGTAGGGCGGGACACGTGTTATCCTGTCTGAATATGGGGGGACCATCCTCCAAGGCTAAATACTCCTGACTGACCGATAGTGAACCAGTACCGTGAGGGAAAGGCGAAAAGAACCCCTGTGAGGGGAGTGAAATAGAACCTGAAACCGTGTACGTACAAGCAGTAGGAGCACCTTCGTGGTGTGACTGCGTACCTTTTGTATAATGGGTCAGCGACTTATATTCAGTGGCAAGGTTAACCATCTAGGGGAGCCGTAGGGAAACCGAGTCTTAACTGGGCGCCATAGTCTCTGGATATAGACCCGAAACCGAGTGATCTAGCCATGGGCAGGTTGAAGGTTGAGTAACATCAACTGGAGGACCGAACCGACTAATGTTGAAAAATTAGCGGATGACTTGTGGCTAGGGGTGAAAGGCCAATCAAACTCGGAGATAGCTGGTTCTCCCCGAAAGCTATTTAGGTAGCGCCTCGGACGAATACTACTGGGGGTAGAGCACTGTTAAGGCTAGGGGGTCATCCCGACTTACCAACCCTTTGCAAACTCCGAATACCAGTAAGTACTATCCGGGAGACACACGGCGGGTGCTAACGTCCGTCGTGGAGAGGGAAACAACCCAGACCGCCAGCTAAGGTCCCAAATTACAGCTAAGTGGGAAACGATGTGGGAAGGCTTAGACAGCTAGGATGTTGGCTTAGAAGCAGCCATCATTTAAAGAAAGCGTAATAGCTCACTAGTCGAGTCGGCCTGCGCGGAAGATGTAACGGGGCTAAGTTGTAAACCGAAGCTGCGGCAATGTTCTTTGAACATTGGGTAGGGGAGCGTTCTGTAAGCCGTTGAAGGTGTGTTGTAAAGCATGCTGGAGGTATCAGAAGTGCGAATGCTGACATGAGTAACGACAAGGGGGGTGAAAAACCTCCCCGCCGGAAGACCAAGGGTTCCTGTCCAACGTTAATCGGGGCAGGGTAAGTCGACCCCTAAGGCGAGGCTGAAAAGCGTAGTCGATGGGAAACGGGTTAATATTCCCGTACTTCTTACAATTGCGATGGGGGGACGGAGAAGGCTAGGTGGGCCTGGCGACGGTTGTCCAGGTTCAAGTGCGTAGGCTGAGTGTTTAGGTAAATCCGGATACTCTTAAGGCTGAGACACGACGTCGAGCTACTACGGTAGTGAAGTCATTGATGCCATGCTTCCAGGAAAAGCCTCTAAGCTTCAGATTGTAAGGAATCGTACCCCAAACCGACACAGGTGGTCGGGTAGAGAATACCAAGGCGCTTGAGAGAACTCGGGTGAAGGAACTAGGCAAAATGGTACCGTAACTTCGGGAGAAGGTACGCTCTTGATGGTGAAGTCCCTTGCGGATGGAGCTGACGAGAGTCGCAGATACCAGGTGGCTGCAACTGTTTATTAAAAACACAGCACTGTGCAAAATCGTAAGATGACGTATACGGTGTGACGCCTGCCCGGTGCCGGAAGGTTAATTGATGGGGTTAGCGCAAGCGAAGCTCTTGATCGAAGCCCCGGTAAACGGCGGCCGTAACTATAACGGTCCTAAGGTAGCGAAATTCCTTGTCGGGTAAGTTCCGACCTGCACGAATGGCGTAATGATGGCCACGCTGTCTCCACCCGAGACTCAGTGAAATTGAAATCGCTGTGAAGATGCAGTGTACCCGCGGCTAGACGGAAAGACCCCGTGAACCTTTACTACAGCTTGGCACTGAACATTGAACCTACATGTGTAGGATAGGTGGGAGGCTTTGAAGACGTGACGCCAGTTGCGTTGGAGCCGTCCTTGAAATACCACCCTTGTATGTTTGATGTTCTAACGTTGGCCCCTAATCGGGGTTGCGGACAGTGCCTGGTGGGTAGTTTGACTGGGGCGGTCTCCTCCCAAAGAGTAACGGAGGAGCACGAAGGTGGGCTAATCACGGTTGGACATCGTGAGGTTAGTGCAATGGCATAAGCCCGCTTAACTGCGAGAATGACGGTTCGAGCAGGTGCGAAAGCAGGTCATAGTGATCCGGTGGTTCTGAATGGAAGGGCCATCGCTCAACGGATAAAAGGTACTCCGGGGATAACAGGCTGATACCGCCCAAGAGTTCATATCGACGGCGGTGTTTGGCACCTCGATGTCGGCTCATCACATCCTGGGGCTGAAGTCGGTCCCAAGGGTATGGCTGTTCGCCATTTAAAGTGGTACGCGAGCTGGGTTTAGAACGTCGTGAGACAGTTCGGTCCCTATCTGCCGTGGGCGTTGGAAGATTGAAGGGGGCTGCTCCTAGTACGAGAGGACCGGAGTGGACGAACCTCTGGTGTTCGGGTTGTGTCGCCAGACGCATTGCCCGGTAGCTAAGTTCGGAATCGATAACCGCTGAAAGCATCTAAGCGGGAAGCGAGCCCTGAGATGAGTCTTCCCTGATACTTTAAGTATCCTGAAGGGTTGTTCGAGACTAGAACGTTGATAGGCAGGGTGTGTAAGCGCTGTGAGGCGTTGAGCTAACCTGTACTAATTGCCCGTGAGGCTTAACCATACAACACCCAAAGGGTTTTGATGGACTCAAAGCAAGAACGAATTGAATGTGTAGAGAACGCAAACAGCTTTCCGAATTTTAAGAATTTGCTTGGCGACCATAGCGTTTTGGACCCACCTGAACCCATTCCGAACTCAGAAGTGAAACGAAATAGCGTCGATGGTAGTGTGGGGTTTCCCCATGTGAGAGTAGAACATCGCCAGGCTTACTTACCGCTTTTAGATTGTTAAAGTCTAAGAGCAAAACTAAAACCTAGCATTATTTAAGTAAGACTAAGTTTTAGGACAATTTGTGGAGAGATGGCTGAGTGGTTGAAAGCACCGGTCTTGAAAACCGGCGTACGTTAATAGCGTACCTAGGGTTCAAATCCCTATCTCTCCGCCACTTTTAAATGAACAAAGCTCTGATTTATCAGGGCTTTTTTCATATCTGATGCATACCGAAAGTCACCTACTACATTGAGGTGATACATATGTATCTGTTAAAACTTCCATCTAGTGTCTACTACCACCGCTCTCCTGTCCCTGTTTCACTGCGTGAACGGGGCTTTCCAAATGAAATTCGCCTGTCTCTTCTTACCAAAGATCGTAATGTCGCTTTAGAGCGCAATATCCATGTATCTCTAGCAATGAAGCAGAGTTTCGAGAGTGCTCTTACAGATGACGCTCTTACTTACAATGACATCAAAGATGCCTTGAATCAGAAAATCTCGTCATTAAGAGATAGTTATACAGTTAGTACGTCTCAGGTAATGCGTCTGAGTGTTATTGCTCCAAAACCTAAGCTTAAACATGTTGATGCTATGCATGCCTTACGCGAATTTTTACGTTCCAAAGCATCAGATAACGTGACTGCTTTGACTCTGCACCAGCTCGAACAGCGTATAATGCATTGCTTAGACTTTCTTGAGAGTTCGTCAAAACCGTACAGTGAAGAAGCTCTAGAAGCGTACCTAGAGCACTTAAAATCTCAAGGGCGTTCAGCTAAAACGAACAAAGATTACTTTGCTTCCATTAAGCAATTTTTTACATGGTGTCACATCAAGCGCCTGATCGAAGTAAATCCATGCCTGAATCTCAAACCAAAATTTAAATCTACAAAGCATGCCAGCGAAGAGCGAGACACATGGAAAGCCGATGAACTTGATGCGATTTTCCATTGTCGTGAATATCAGAATAAATCAGCAGATTTTCGTTACATCACTGAGCTTCAAGCCTATCACGGTCTTCGACCTAATGAAGCTTGCCAGCTTTTCATTTGCAATGTCCAGTGTGACGATAATCTCTGGTTTTTGGATATAACAGATACTGGTGATAAACAGCACCTCAAAAATGAACACTCCGTCCGCCAGATCCCTCTCCACCCAGATATAGTCAAAAATGGCTTCCTTGAGTTTGTGCAAGATAGAGCCAAATTAAATGCACTGAATAGTCCTCTATTTCACTACGAACCATACGGCAAGGATCATGATTGGTCTAAATACTATCGAGTTGAATTCGGCAAGTTGCAGAGCAAGATAGGGATGAAAGCTGGTTCTAGACCCACTCCGTATGGCTTTCGTCATACGTTCATCGATGAGTTAAAAAATGCGGAATTAGCTGAACCACTAGTGGGTGAATACGTAGGGCATGCCAGTCACGGCATGACTTTTGGAAGATATGGAAAGAAACTCAAGCTTGAGAAGCTATTAAAAGTAGTACAAACATTCAGCCTTCCTTCGAACAAAAAGGAGGGGCGAAATGAGAAAGCTTAATGATGCAATTTTAAAAGACATATTAGCTCGGCGACTGGGTGATGAGGATTGGAAACGTGATTGTTCAAACTTATTGGCTCAAGGTGTTTCATTACGCCAGATTGGTCTTGTAATGGACACAGCAAATCAACTGGAAGTTGATCCGTTACTTACTGAAGACTCCTTGGTAGAGGACGGGATTACTCACAAAGAAATCGAACACACCTTCAGTAGCGTTGAGAAGCTCAAAAGCTTACTAGGTATAAGTTACCATTTCAGTGACTACCTAACTGCTAAGAATTTCGATCCTGCTGCGGGGATAGATATTCCATACTTCATCTATCAATATTTTTATGAAGAAATCCGCAACGACTATAGCATTGACTTAAAACTCGACTGGCAAATATGTGTAGAGCTTGGAAATAACATAGCGTTGTCTTCAATCCCACTTTTCGGTAAATATAACGCCATTATACCTGCCACGGACGAAGAAGCAGCGGGCATCACAGCCGCTTTACTTGCTGACCGCTATAAATGCCTCAGTTATGACACAAATAATGGTCTTTTAGAGCTAGAAACGATAGATGATAAGCGCAAAGTTCAAGTCGAAGTACGCTGCTTATCATCAAAATTTAAGAGCCATCGTCACTGCGGTGTCTGTGTTGTAGATGATAATGAAATATGTCACCCAAATTGCCAGCAAAGTAAGAGATTAAGCTTTTCTCATTTGTTAAAGCGCCACATGTCTGACTAACTTGCTAACTCACTGACTAACTTTCTATGAAGGTTAGTCAGTTCTCCTCTCCCTCAAAAAACACATCCCTTATGTATACTATTAGCATAACTTATGTATAAAAATTCACTCGCTAACATTTTTTTGAAAAAAATTTAGGTTGATTTTCTTTTAGGCAGATCTGTACTTTAACCAAGTAAATAAAGGATAAATCAGCGTTGACTTTTGTTTAACTTGTTGTATTTATTGGTTTTGTTGACTTTTGTTTTGTTGCCATGGGATTTTTATCATGTATCATTGTTTATAAAAGAAGCATAAATAATAAAAATAAGGTAAATAATTATGCCAAATTACAACATTGATAGTCGGTCTATTTTTACACATCAAACATTAGAAAAATTTGAAGATTTTGCGTGGCTATTTTTTTCATCGAGAGAAAACACGCACGCAACATCGACTTTACGTGCAGATAAAGCACGTATAAATAAACTTTGCAAAATTTTTGGGCCGATGCTGATTTCAGCAATTAAGCACTCAGACTTGCTGAGGTGGTTGATGGCGATGGAATCAAAATATAAGCCAAAAACCACGGTTGAATATCTCAATCTATTAAAAGGGATTTTTAAGCTAGCAGTGTATGAGAAAGCAATTACTGGATCTCCTGCTGAAGCGCTTTATGTAGAAGTTGAGCCTTACTCCGCTCCAGATCCGTTCTTGAAGTCTGAGCTAGAAACGATGTCAGTAACACCAACTGAGTATATCTCCGATCATAATTTAATTATGTCCGATGCGACGTCTGGAGCCAGGGTGTGTGAGTGGCTTGCCTCAAAGATGGGTGGTGTAAATTTAATCAAAGGGACCGTTCGCATAGATTCTAATCAGGTCCTTGGTGAAGCAAAATCGACGAAAAATACATACTCAGAGCGTTGTATAGAAATGAGTGAGCCGCTCAAGGTGATTCTCACTGAGCAGATGAAGATCGCTGCAAAAAATGCTGAAATGACGATTACAGAAAAACTGAGAAAAACGAATCGTACTAAAACGTATCAAGACCGATACTTGTTCGTTAATCCTCGAACTGGTTTACCTTACAGAGATGTAAAAGATTTTAGCCAGCGGGTTTGGAAGCAATTTATGGCTGATGCGTCTGCTCTACATCAACAACGACATGGTAAGCCTATTAGATATCGCGGAATGTCTCAGCTCAGGCACACCTATGCGAGTCAAGCTCTTAGCGCAGGTGCAAACCCTGTTTGGTTAGCAAAACAACTTGGCCATGCTAATACTGACATGATATTCAAACACTATGCGAAATGGATTAAAGAAGACGCTCAGGTTGATAATAATCAAGCCGTTAGCCATCAATTTAGTCGACTTATTGGAGAGACAAAAGATCCGATAATCGTTGGTAGTTTAAAGAAGCGAGCAGAGCTGAGAAGCTTGATTCAGGTAAAGAAAGCGCTGGTTTATTCAAAAGATGAGACTTTAAAACGAAGCATCGAGAATGCAATTCGTACACTTGAAGCGGAGATTAAGCGCTTTGAGGAGTTGAATCGTGGATAATTTTGTACATGACTTCATTGAAGGCTGTAAGAGAGAAGGGATCAAAGATCCCTCTCGATTGAAATACACACCAAAGCATTATTTGGCTGTATTTGTCGAAATGACTAGCAATGGAAAGAACCCAATAAGAGTCAAAGAGTATCATCGTGCCGTCGGTGGTGGTGAATACAAAGTAGCGAAAGTAGCTTTTAACTTGCTAAATCAAGTAAATGATGTTCAAGACAGAATCGCGGCTCCTCGTCCACAGTGGTTTCAACAGTTTGTCGCAAGCACTGCTGGTTTTGTTCAAGATCTCTGGGAAGAAATAAGCATGGAAATTCAGCGAGAAGTTGAGGAAAGAGTGCAAGTTTCCGAAGCTGCTAGAAATATGGCGGAAAAAGAGCAAGCGAGCACTGAAGATTACCTTGAAGAGATCATTGCTGAAAAACATGAACTAGAGATTACGGTAGAAGAATTTGCGGGATATCGAGAAAGGAACGAAGAACTGCATCATGAACTAAAGGATTTAGCACGAGATAAATATCATATTGAAGAAAAGCTGTCAGATGTAGTGGAAGAAGTAAATGCCCTCCGTTTACAAATACCAGAATTGCAGTCGCTGAGAATTCACGTTGCAAAGATCGAGGCGGAGCTTGAAATTAAAACACAGCAAGTCAGTGACTACAGGGAAATGCTTCGATTTTCTGAATCGTTCAAATTGGTATCTGATAATACCGAAACTCTTAGCAAGCACGCTCTCCAAGCTGAGGAGTGTGACTCATGATGCTTCCATCTGCAATAGAAAAATGCAAGCGCTTATGCGCTTGCTTCTCCGTGTTTGGTCTAGCACCCTTGGTGAAGGGTATGCGACAAATAAAGGGTATCAAGAAACTGATACGCTTTAGTAACCCGCTACGCTTTCGTCACACTTTTGCTTCGCAAAAGATGCACGAAAGCTGCGGTCCAGAGAAGCTTCTCTGGACTCTCTCAAACATAACCTCGCAAGGAGGTTATGATGGCTAATCAAAATAGAACGATTCGTCTGTTCCACCGCCACGTTAATTTCAATTCCACCTCTAAGGACCGTAAGAAATGTGAGAAGTCGCTCAAGCACTCTTTGAGAATTGCGCCACCTTCTGACTCTGTGAAACAACTGGAGTGGAATCCCGAACTCACAAACAATAATTTACTGTATAGAGCTGGCAAGCTCTATCGCCTTGATACTCAGATGAGCGATGAACAGAGATGGAAAGTGCTACTTGATATTGCTCCAAAACCCAAAATCAAGAACCACACTAAATATCAGACCCAACACAGACAGTATCGTAAAAAACTAAAGGATGCGGCTAAAGCAGAGAGAAAGCTTGGTAATGAAGTCAGTGCAGAGTGCCTAGAACGTATTGTCGAAGAAAAAGGGGTAATTAAGCGAAAGCACATACAAGATATCCATCAAGTGGGATTCTCTAGATATAAACAACGTATAGGCGCGATTCGGAAGTATGTGATAGCACACAATAAGCTATGCCAGTACCCACCGAGTGCAAACAGTACGTTCGTACAAGAAGGAATTTTTAAAATCCCCCATCAATGGGAAGTCACATCTGATGATATTTCTTTACGAGAGTATGTACTTGCAACCAAGCAGTTTCTAGATTCTCACTTTCCTGAGCATCCTATAAAGGCAATTGTAGGTCATGATGACGAGCGCAGTGGGAATGAAAAAACTGGTTTGCACACCCACTACTTTATCGACGGGAAAAATCAAAAAACTGGTGAATATGACCTGCGGAAACGTCAAATTTTGGTTGTAAATGAGTATCTAGCTAAGCAAAGGCCAAACGTTGAACTGCTTCCCGTCAATAAGGACTTAACTCGCACTCAAACTAAAGCGTTTGGGCATTATTGGCAGTGTTTAGTTCAGGATTTCATGAATGCTCAATTGCTCAACCCTAAGCGTTTGCATGCAGAGTTTAGTGATGAAACAGAGAAGAAAACCGAACAGTATCAGTACATGATCCGCCAGGGAAAACTACCTAAGTCTCAGCGGGATTTTAGCTATCAAACTCGGCTCATTGATAAGCTTAACCTGGAAATTCAGGTGCTTAAAAATGAGCGTCAAGACGAATCGACGCAGCTTAATGCAATCAGCACTACCCTTGAAGAATTATCGGAGAATCTCAAAGCCAAGGCTTTAGAGCTAGAGCAGCTTGAGCTAAAGAAACACCAGTTTCATCAGGAGTTGCAAGAAGCGGCACATCGCTATATCTATTTGGAAGAATGCTTCGAGGAAAAAGATGCCAAGCTAAATCACGTTGAAATGCTACTGGCAGAGAAAGAGGCTCAATTTGCTGATATTGACACTAGAATGAAGCAACAGATGAAAGAGACCATACTAGACGCTTACATGCTAATGCAGGCGAGGCATAAAAAGTTTCCAAAAGCTGCGCGAGAGTTTGCACAGAAGATATCTGACCGACTAGACGGTGATATACCGAGTCAATTGTCTCCTCTGCTTGATGCAGCATTGACAGAGAGCGGCTATTACACTTCAACCAACGAGACTCTTGATTTTTAGGGTTTAAGTTTGTGAAGATTGTGATTTTAACAATTGATAAATAATACAATTTATGCGGTTCGTAAAATGAGAACCGCGTTTTACGAACTAAACTTATCAGGACGTATTGAAAGCAAACTAATACCTCTGAGTCGAAGGAGTGAATCAGCCAACCTAACCTCATTAATTTTGCCTCATTCCGTGCAGGCAACTAGGAAGGAATCCTTCTAGGTTGCGTAAATTACCTTTTCCCCAAAGCAAGTTAGCTACCGTTTAAGACTCACGTCTCTGAATCATCATTTGGCTTATTTCTCCTAATGCCTGTCAGGCGTCTATAGGAACGCGGGAACATCTCCCCTTGTTTAACGAACACTCAACCTAGTAACCAAAGTCTTTCACATCAACTTCTAGCTCTCTGACTTGAGAACCTATTTTTTTATGGAAGTGGTAACGAATTTCTTCATCAGCCATATTGGTCAAATCAAAACTAAAATATTGAACTAAAACCTCTTTCATCTCAGGTATGTCATGCTGGTCGAAGTTTGGTACATAACTGGTGTTATATTTGTTGTGGCTAATTTCTTTGAAAGTGCGAACAAACTTTTTAGGTTTGATTTCTACCCCAAAACGCTTACATAGGCGCAGGACATAATGATCTAATCTGTGGAGTAGCTTTTCATCATTGATCTCAGCGAAAAAAAATTGCCAACCCTTACATTTCTTCTCAAACACACAGCCAGTGATTCGTAGGTTTAATCGCCATTCTAAAATTTTTAAGCTCTTATTTTTAGAGTGCTTATAGCTTGTGAAAATCCCAGCAAGAGAAGCCTTTAACTTTTCAATCGAACCGTTTCTTGCAGAGATATGCTCATTGGTGAATTGATACCCAAGATAATCAAAACCGTTGGCAAGTGAGTCAATTTTTGACTTCTCTGGCACTTTCACAGGGCAGTGTATTTTTAAACCAATATTGCGAAACTTCTTGATAATGATTTGTGCTAGATCGTGTGCTTGATCAGCAGAACAAAGAACTAATACATCATCAACGTAGCGGTAGCATTTTACGTTAGGCAATTCAGATAAAAATTTGTCAATGTTTTGGAGGTAGATGGCTGCAAGGATGTTGGAAACAGCCAACCCTTGAGGTACGCCGACTTCACTTGGCTTATCATCCTTTCTCGAAACTAGAACTGAAGGGGCAGTGACAGCCGAAAAGATCATGTCTAGTATGTGATCTTGCCTAATGCGCTTTCTCAATTGAGAGCGTAGGTTTTTATGTCTTATTGATGGGTAAAAATTCGAAACATCTAACTTAATATAGCTATCAAAGTCACCAGATAAAGCGTGAGCCTTGACATCTTTAATGACATCTTGAGGAAGCGTGAACGCCACTGATTCTGCAAATCGCTCTTGTAGAAAGTTACACATAGCACGTAATGCAATTCTATCTCTCACTGTAGGGATAGAGATTTCACGAGGGGCCTTATTTCTCCCTTTAGTCAGCAACTTTAACTTGTACTTGGAAAACGCATACGAACCTTCAATCATTTTACGAGAAATGATTTCAACTTGCGGGTCTAACTGCTTTCTAAAAGCATACTGATTCATATTGTCTATGCCAGTCGCACCAGAATATACAATATGGTTGGAAAAGATTTCTTTTAGATTTTCTTGACTAAACTCTTTACTAAATTGGTCTTGTACACGCATTTTATTCACCAGTACAAGTTGGAAAAGATGAGTTTAATGAAAACCATATCAGTACGGGCAAGGCATAGAAAAACACGAGAGTTAAGAACCTAGTGGTAAAATAAGATACCGCTAAAAACCAGTGATGTGATGTTGGTATTCTGCTAAGAGCTTGTTTTGGTTTTGTATTTTCCGATGTGTCTGAATGAAACTCTTTGCTTACTTGTCTTACGGTGCTAGTACTTGCCCAATACTCTTGGCATAGTGCAATGGCAAAATCTTTGTCAGTGTGGTTTTCACAAGCATTCAGCTTAGATTCGTAGATTATTGATAAATCGGTAAAATCAGCACCTTCCTTGGAGGCTTGATGCATAATGCTATTCAAACTTTCATAACATTCTTTAATTAGGTTTGCTCTTTCCTTAAATGAAAGCCCGTTGATGAATCCTGAAATACAAAGTACGAGGACAGAATATACAACCCAAGAGATCGCTTCGATTCCATTTTGTGGGTTCTTTAGATAATAAACGGATACGGCGACAGAGAAGAATGAATACCAGAGTAGTATTACTTGTGAGTGAAAGGCGTTAGACAAAAGTCGTTTTTCAGTTTGAATTCGTGCTTTTCTTGTCCACCAAATATTGTCTGCTAAAGCCACCATCTTCTCCTAAATGTTGGGGGTGTGCTTCATAGAGGTAGTTTAGTTACAATAAGTTAACACTCCTACTGGAGTAAGCATATCCGAGATACACTAAGGGCGAACCCTTCGAAATTAGTTTCACTCTTACTGCTAAGAGTGGACAGCTACTAAGAACTGTCACCACTATGAAACACAGTGTGTATGGTACATTTTCGGAGTTCGAGGCTCAATAATTTTTTGTCACCGTTAAGCTAGTTTCCATACTTTAAGTAATTAAAGGATCACTAATTTAGCAAAATCACTGACTCATTTCTGTCCATAGGTGAGTTTGAAAATACTAAGCATTTTCTAGAACCCTTGCCCAGTCAAACCTCTTAATCCTGGCTATAACTAATTACCCCTGTACGGGGGTAAAATTAACTTTAACCCCTTAAGGGGTTAAAGTGCTAATATCCTCTGTAGGGGTTAGTTTACATTGGAGGCAGACATGCTCATAACAAGTCCTAAGCAGTTGGGAATATACTTGCGTGATGTACGAAGGAATCAAAGTCGCAACCAAACCAAAGTCGGAGATACTGTTGGTCTAAAACAGACAACAGTATCGAAACTTGAACGTGATCCTGCTTCGTCCAATATTGAAAGCCTGATGCGCTTGCTGTCATCACTAGATCTTGAGCTACATATTCAAGACAAAGCTGTAAGCCGCGAACAGGCAAAGCTCCGTGACCCTGATGATTGGTAAAACCCTATAGAACAAAGCCAACTCTATAACTAAGTTGTTCCATCACAATCATCATCGAGTTTGCAAATCAATGGTTGCGCGACCAGCTTGTTTCTTCCCCAAAGTGAGCTACAGCTCGAATTCTTATTTAGATAAGTTACCAGTTTTGAGATACAAAAGTAATAAATAGCAAGAAGCGAAACCTAATCCCATTGCTTCTCTCGATGAAATGAACTTAATGAATATCAGTTGGTTATATTCACTCGATTTCATTGCAAGATATCGGGTATATTTGTATGAAAATCAAACCCACTTGTGTTTCGATAGAAGTAACGAATGTGTATGATCTTGTTTGCTCATGGGGTGCCACATTTTAGATCAGAGCAACACGAATCCAAGTATTGAATCAACGGAGCCAACAGAAAGTGTACAAAAAATATGGCGAATTAATTACCAATCTCATAGCTACTGACCAAAACCATTATGTTGAACAGCAAGATGATGGTACATATAGAAAAAAAGCAGGAGTGGTCAACTCAGAATTGATTAAGCAAGTTCTCCTCAATCAAGAGTCAATTGCAATATATCAAAAAAACAATGACTTAACTATAAAATGGATATGTTTTGACTTTGACATTTTGAAATCATGCATCGACTCGGGCTTGATTCACCGAGGAGAAAAAGAGCTAGAGAAAACAATTAATACCTTTTGTCATACACTCGAACAATGTGGGATCCCATTCCTTCTTGAGTACTCAGGAAATCGTGGCTTCCACGTCTGGGTTACTTTTAACGAAGCGATAAACTACAGAACTGGATATGATATACAGCAAGCGATTTTACAATATGTTGCTTTAGATTTTGATAGTAGCTTAATTGGCATAGACCTATTTCCGCATTCCGCAACACCGACAGGAGGAGTTGGTCTAGGGGTAAAAATACCTCTATCTAAGCACAAAAAATCTGGTTGTTACTCTTACCTTTTGCCTAATACAACAGAAGTTGGGAACATTCAGAAACTTAGTTCCTTATCTGACACAATGCTGTCTGATAACATTAATATTCTAGAAGAACACACCTCAACCTGTAGATCAGCATTAGAGAAATGCCTAGGGACATTTTTTGAGAGCTATGAATTAGAAAATGTCCAGTACAACAGAATCAAAAGCATTAAAGTCCAAAGAAAACCATTCGATCTAAAAGCTCTGCTAGGTTTGTGGAATGGGACAAAACCGCTTAAGAAGCTATCTCTAAAGATTAATCTTGGGGAAAACCTAACACACAAAGAGCGAGTATTAATAGTCGGTTTGCTGTGCAATTTAGAATGTAGAGACGAACCTAATTTAAGTAGTATTATCTTACACGAAATATTTAGTAGACTAGATAATTATGATAAAAATATTACTGAATCAGCGATACAAGCTCTTAAAAATTTCAACTTTCCTACTCAAGATAAGATAGAAAGTACGCTATCTTGCAAGTTCGATGATGTACTTTCTGTTGAAGAACTTCTTCGGGTTTGTATTCCAAACTTCCTTGAATATACAGAGGCAAATTTTGAATTTTCAAATAAGGATATAGAAATAACAAGAGCCGCCGAACTGAATTACCTGTTTATGAACGATGAGGTTCAAGCCAAAATAGTCGTTGAAGAGCTTTCTTCAAAAGACAACAGTGAATTTCTAACCGAAATTGAGGAGTTTATAAAAGGCTCAAAGAACTGGGGCTACTATAAACATGTAAGGAATGAGGAAGGCAAAACTCGTGAATTAATTACATTAAACTCAAGTACGAGGGTCGTGACGTCCTGCATTCTTAAGCAAATCGCATATTACCTTGATATCAAGCCTGATAGTAATTCTCATGGTTATCAGATCAACAAAGGATTTGACGGCGGATATATATTTAAACCATGGCTATATCTATGGTTGAAGTTTATATCAAATATCACGAATGCTATTGAGAATGATCTATATAAAGATTTTTACATTATTAAAACAGATATAAGCAGCTTTTATGATAATATTTCACATGATAGACTTAAAAGGCTATTATTAGGTGATAGTGGCTCTACAATAAAAGATAAAATAGAGTCAATGAGAAGCGAAACAAGTGATAGATACAAAAAATGTCTAGGTGCTATTTTCAACATGACACAGGAGATTGTTGGTGATAATAAGGGTTTGCCACAAGGCCCAGCCTATGCACGTTTTTTCGCAGAATTATACTTATCTGAGATTGACATAGGCTTTAAAAATAAATTGGCTAACAGCGAAATATTATTATATGAAAGATACGTTGATGATATTTTTTTGGTTGCAAAGTCAAAAGGTGATGCTGAAAAAATTCTAAGTGAGCTTAGCAATAACTTAGAACTCCTGAGTCTAACTCTCAATAGCGATAAAACTGTAGTTTCGAAGATATCATCTTTTCATAACAAATTTGACAAGTATAGGTCTCAATCAAAATATGCAGTAGATCAGGTATCAAAAACATTTGTTACGTCAAGTGAAAAGCAAAAAAACAATGCTATAAATGAATTCGTAACACTTGTACAGTCAGATTCGTGTCAGGAAGATCTATCTTTCATCTTCTCACATCTAGATGGCGTAGAAGAATTAAATGCAATGAAGACAGAGCAAATTCTTCCCGCTCTTGAAAAAGCTATAGGACGAGGAAGTTTATTCAAAAATTTGTTTAATTTCCTGTTTGAGATGAATGAAGGGTGGGAAGTAATTCATAAGATAGAAAGATTTGACACCTTACAATCTGAAGTATTGACATCATGCTTAATAAACGCAATTGAAACAAACAAAGACAATAGATACGCACTGAAGAACATCATTGAAGCCGTCGAACCTAAACTTACATACTCAACGATCGTTTATGAACATATAGCTTACTTGATTACAAACTTTAACGTAAATGTAGAAATAACCAAGATTCCTCCAGAGCATTACCTTTCAGCATTAATATCTATATCTGATTATAGTAAAGTTAACGCGACAAATGAATTAATATCACATTTAGATATCTATCTGAATGAAATTAAATCTTCAAAAAACTTTATTAAAGTCATTTATAACTTCTGTTTTAATGATAATGAAGTTGATCTCAAGAAAATTGCTTCTTTATTCTTTGCAAAAATGTCTGTAGAAGAGAAAAAGAATACCTTCTCCATTTCAAATTTTGAAAAATCTATTTTTGATCCAATTACAACAAAGAAATTTTATTATCTACTTTGCCTATTTTCAGTATCTAGAGAGAACCGATCAACAGATTTACTCGAATCTATGTGGAAATATTGTTCTTTGTCGTTTAATTTGCTTTCCAGTTCTAGCTCCAGTTTTTCTGCTCCAAACTGGTTGGAAAAATTAGATCAAGTCGAGATTGATAACGCTATAGCAAACTGGATAATATCCTCAATAGTAGATGGTAACATTTTCAGAGGACTTACTGATGAGAAAAAGGTGTTCGAGCAGTACCATAACGCCTTACTAGTATATTTAACAATAGAAAACGGTAACTGGAACAAAGATACGATTTTAAGTCAACTCAATGAGCTAAAAACTAAGTCAACTTTCTACGAGTGGCTTATAGACAATGATGGAGTTTCTATTTTCCCTAAAGTCAATAAAAAATGGTTTGAACGGAATATAATCGAAAACGGCACAACTACTCTTTGTAAAGATAACAAGATCCTCATAAGAAAGCCTAGCCATTTGTTCCTTTCTGACAAAGATGACTTGGAACATTACAATGGATTTTCTGAAATTATCGT
This sequence comes from Vibrio vulnificus NBRC 15645 = ATCC 27562, assembly GCF_002224265.1. NCBI lineage: Bacteria > Pseudomonadati > Pseudomonadota > Gammaproteobacteria > Vibrionales > Vibrionaceae > Vibrio > Vibrio vulnificus. The sequence continues at coordinate 1,441,675 of NZ_CP012881.1, read as the reverse complement.
CGATTATGACAGAGAAAAATTAAAAACATTCCGTCGCAATGTAGATAATGTTGACATAAATATTAAATTTAAGCTCTTAACAGAATTCCTTAAGACTTTACAAGATGGAGAACCAATTCCTAGTATATTCTGCCCTGAGAGGGTAATGACATCAGATGCTTTGTCAGTTTTTTCTAAGGAATTTTGCTACCATTCAAAAATCATTTCATATGATGAAATTGGTAATGTTACTTCGTATGAAAATTCAATTGATAGTTTCATAAACTCCTTTTTGTCTTACGTTTCTGAAAGTGATGCCACTACAAAGAAATTAAAGGAAAAGTATGTTAATAATCTGGATATGGATATCGACAAAGTACAATTCCTTATTAAATTCTACTCACAGATAACAAATGAAGTATGTGACGATTCTGATTTTTTCTTTGATGTCGCTATGGCAACATCTCTTTATATATACCTTTCTAATTTAGATTCAATAACACGACTTGAAAGATTTTCAAAGCAGTACTCGACTTTTCACAATAAAGTGATTAGTCAGCATATATTTATAGTTGAAGACGATATGGAGATAGATGATTCTAATCTACACTCTGTGTTGTTTTGTATCCAGCATTCCCTTTCTAAAATAAGTAAGGAAATTTTAACTACTATACCTTTCCATCTGCATGAAGATATTTTAACTTATATAGAGACAATTAAAGAGCAAATTGCCAACAGTCAACTTGATAAAAATAGCATCACGCTTGAAGATTTTAAGTTATCTCAAGTCAATGCTTTCCTGACATCAAGAGCTGTAAAGATTGATACTCAAAGTTATCCGTTCAACAATGTGCTAATAGTAAACCCTAAACTGAAAGAGGTTGTACCGTTTGAAACGAAACATCTAGCCTTGATAAATGGTTCTCAGCATATTTATTCTTATCAAAGTGGTGAAACGGTTTATATTATTTCCTTAGCTAATTGTTTAAGCGTCATGTACTCGACTCTTTGGGAGCGTTACAGTGTTCTAATAGAAGAACAGAAGTTACAACATAGTTACCCTTCCATTACATCATCGGCTAGAGATATAACCTCACTAAACGGTTTTGATGATGCTTCATGTATAGTGAAACATCATAATGGTATCTCGTTATTAGAAGCGGAAGATCGGCTAAGAAATTGGCTTCACCACTTACCACAGAAGTTCCATCAACCATTAATTACTTTGATTAGATCACACGAATGCATGCTGGAAAATGAGATACAGAAGTTCATAGACAAAGTAAAGGAACTAGATACGCCAAACAGCAACCTCTTTTTGCTCAAAGACGTTGCTGATTATAACGGTACACATAGGATCCTCTATCGCGACAACGAAATTGGTAGAGGCGTTGCCACATTCACGCCACGTTCACTCACTAAGGATTCGAAGCAAGCAACTCTTGTTACAGATCTTGTTCTTACTGGATCTCAGGTGAAAAGAGCCTTAAAGTTCTATTTAATAGGTGAAGGTAGTAGGCCAAACGACAACTATTTTTATTTTACTGATGAAGATCATACAAATCTCTTTGATACATTCTCAGAGCTTGAAGTGCTTAATATTTGTACCGTTCTTTATACCAAAGATGCCATCGACAAAATACAAGAGGCACTGCAAATAATCTTAGGCAATCAGATAACTGTTAATGTTGTGCATGGAAGAGACATTGGCGACAATGCGTTTTTTGGTAGTACTACCAAAATAAATCAACATGAAAAGTCAATTATCATGGATTTATTACTTGATGAGTTCGCTTTATCTGACCTGTATGACCATCTATCCTACTCAGGTGCATACACTAAGTATAAAGATGAAAACGAAATCAATAAAATGAACCTTGTAGCGCGATATCAGTCTCTCCCAAAGAAATCATTTAGCTTTTTAACATGCAGCACTAAGCTAGAGGAACATTGCAAGCCATTTAACAGAATCTTAGAGTTAGCAGATAAATAGATCTTTCAAACTTAATTATTATCCGTGTTTAATTTATAAAATTGGACACGGATATATGCATCTACATAAAGAGACTACTGGAAACACTAACTTATTATCGCTTGCCGTTAATTTGCACTGGTTCCTGCTATTACCTAACCCTCTACGTAGACAATAAATTATTACAGGTCTTTCTTTTTACCTATCAAAGTATTTCCATACTTGAGTTAATTTATCTTTTGCCAATTGAGCATCGTTGCTGAGAAGTTTCTGTCTAAAAATAAGTTTATCACAAAAGGTGCCGCTATACTTTCGATTGACGAACCTGATTCAATGGCTTATGGTTAATGTGAATCACATTTGTTCAACCCTGACTTTAATGCATCAGGGTAACGTCCTGAGTTAAAAAGGATGTTTTTTAAGAAAGCAAGCTTAGATAGGGTTCAAATCCCTATCTCTCCGCCACTACATAGAAAGCCTGCAAAGTAATTTGCAGGCTTTCGTCATTTCTGACGTTTGAGAACTAGAAGGTATTTGCGTTAACCACCGATTGTGTACTAGTTTGGAACATTCACTTGTCATACCAATCTGGAAAATTAACTGTCAGGTCTATCCAGCTTCTCGAGCACATCTGTCTGACTCTGGCCGAACATTCCCAAAAACTCTTCCAAGCCCTACATACTTTGGAGACAATGTCTTCGTAATCCGCAAAAGATGGATTGGCGAGATAGTGTTGTCTTAACCCACTCCACACTTGTTCTATCGGGTTTAGCTCTGGAGAATAGGTTGGGAGCTTGATGATACTGACATTATCAAATGGCTCAGCAATGTCATTGGTATGCCAACCCGCGCCATCCATAATGACCACAGCGTGACGACCTTTTTCGGTCACCGCGGAGATCTACTTCAGATGCTCAACCATAATGTTCTTGTTAACCCAAGGAACGACCATTGCCTCGTCAATACCTCTAGCGGGACATACTGAGCCAAACAAATACGCATATTCAAACTGCTGCTTTTTTACCACTCTTGGTCTTGAGCTACGCTCAGTCCAAAGTCGAGTTGTCGTGTTTTGCTGGCCAACCCGTTCTTGGTTTCTCTTGTAGCCCTTCAAGCCCTTCTTCAAGGAATGTTTGTACCCATTGATTCACACTGGCTCTGCTTACCTTAAGGAACTTAGCCATTTGGGTTCGAGAGTGACCATCTTTAAAATGGGCCAATGCGAGCAATCGCATCTTCATTTGAATAGATTTTTGTTGGCTAGCAAGTTTTTTAAATCAAGGTTATTGAGACTGTCCATAGCGTCATTTATTACAAAGAAGTAACAGCCTCAATTAGATCATATTTTTAGTTATGTTGGTATGATAGATAGTTGAGAATGATTATTAATATTTGGTTAGACTTAGGCCAATTAATCAAATCAGTAGGCCACATATGGATATTTCTCGCCGCCGCTTTCTTCAAGCTTCATTGGCGTTTTCCGCATTAACGCTGCTCCCTGCGTGTTCACTGTCGCGTAGAGCGCCATTTCATCATGGTCGGTTTGTCTATGAGATGACTGCAGAACCGGCTACCGCTGAGGTGGTGCCTGGTTTTACTACGGATGTGCTCGCCTTTAATGGCGCTATTCCTGCCCCTACGATTCGTTGTCGACAAGGGGAAGAAGTGATCATTCACTTCACCAACAAACTCAACGAGCCAACCACAATCCATTGGCATGGTTTGCGTGTACCTATTGAGATGGATGGTGTTCCCTTTTTGAGTCAAAAACCCGTTATGCCAGGGGAGAGCTTTACTTATCGCTTTACTCCACCTGATGCAGGAACATTTTGGTATCACCCTCATATGAACAGCGTCAAGCAGCTAGGTATGGGGCTAGTTGGGTTAATCATTGTTGATGAAGCAGAGCCAGTTTCTTTTGATGAAGACCATGCTCTAATGCTTAAGCATTGGCATCTCAATGAGAAAGGTGAATGGAAATCGTTATTGGTCCCACGCTTAAGCGCCCGTATGGGAACTCCCGGTGAGTGGGGAACGGTGAATGGCGTCCATGAACCGACCTATCCGTTGAAAGCGAATGCGATGACGAGGCTGAGAATCGCAAATGTGGACAATACCATCACTTATCCTATCGCTATTGAAGGTGTGGATGCATGGGTTATAGCAATAGATGGAAACCCAATAAAAACCCCTTACAAGCTCTCTGAGCACAAGATTGGGCCTGGAATGAGGGTTGATGTCGGGTTAATGGCTCCAGGTGTTGGAGAGCGTTTCTATGTGCGACAAATGAAAGGGAAGTTTCCGTTTGCTCTTTGTGCATTTGAATCGGTCGAATCGGACCTATCTAACCAGAATACACTGCCAACATTGCCGCTCAATCCAATTGCGCCGTTAGATTTAGAAACGGCTGAACAAATTGATTTTGTCTTTGAATGGGAAGGGGCTGTTACTCCGATAGATAAATCTGGCCAAGCTCTGCCGACGTTTTGGTTGGTGAATAAACGTGCCTGGGAGGGGATGAGCCAAGATTCAATTCCGGCGCCGTTAGCAACGTTAGAGCGAGGGCGAACTTACATATTTAATCTTAAGAACGTGACGCAATATCATCATCCCATTCATTTGCATGGACACACATTTACTGTATTGGAATTAAATGGCCAGACCCTCGCAGAACCGTTTCATACTGATACTGTTTTGCTAGGCAAGAATGGCAGTGCCAAAGCGGGGTTTGTTGCGGATAACCCTGGTCGTTGGATGTATCACTGCCACGTGATTGAACATATGAAAACCGGATTGATGGGATACATTGAAGTAAAGTGACTCCTGTAACTTTTTAAATCTTGGCGATTTACGGATACGTTATCTAAATGAAATTATTGTTTTTTGTACTCGATCTCTGTGTGGATGTGGCTACAATGTGGCCATTAGATTTGTGAGGTTGCTATGAGTCAATTTGCGATTATGGGTTTCATCGCCTTGGGCGGCGCCTTTGGCGCTTGTTCTCGTTACTTAGTGTCAGAGCTCTGTGTTGTGTTGTTAGGCAGAGGTTTTCCATATGGTACGTTAACTGTAAACGTGGTCGGTTCCTTTATTATGGGGCTTTTGATTGCCGCGTTTGAAAGTGAGTTGCTGGCAACTGAGCCATGGCGACAAATAATCGGTTTGGGCTTTTTGGGGGCACTAACAACCTTCTCAACATTTTCGATGGATAACGTATTGCTGATGCAGCAAGGCGCATTTTTCAAAATGGGCTTAAACGTTGTGTTAAACGTGACTTTGAGTATTACTGCTGCTTGGGTAGGTTTCCAATTACTCAAATCGTGAAGCAATGAGCGAAATAGAGTTAAATTTTAAACAGGTCGGCTTGGTTTAACCAAGCCGATTTCATATAATCGCTTCACTTGTCGGAGTGCCTTAGGGCTGAGACCGTTTATTCGGGATCCGTTGAACCTGATCAGGTTAGAACCTGCGAAGGGAACAAGAGAAGATACTTGTACCAGTGCAAACTGGTGTCTTATCAAAGCTTGAATCCACAAATTGAATCTCTAAATTGTGTGTTCAACGCCTCTTGTCACAACTTTCCGCCAAGCATTTTTATCCAAAACCTTTTTATCCAGCATAACAAGAAAGGAAAAATGCTATGTCGAATCGCAAACAAGCGAGACTGGAAGCTAAACAATTCATCGATACACTCTCTGTGCAGCCGTATCCCAACTCCACCAAAGTGTATGTCGAGGGCTCTCGCTCAGACATTAGAGTGCCAATGCGCGAAATCTCCTTGGCTGACAGCCTAGTTGGCGGGACCAAAGAGGCGCCAATCTTTCAGCCAAATGAAGCGGTAAGAGTGTATGACACCTCGGGGGTCTACACGGACCCGACTCATCAAATCGACCTCTATAATGGCCTTCCTAAGTTAAGAGAAGAGTGGATTGCAGAGCGTGCCGATACCGAAGTCCTTGATGATGTCAGCTCGGTCTACACTAAAGAGCGCTTAGAAGATGAAACGCTGGATGAGTTGAGATATGGCAATCTGCCTCGCATTCGTCGTGCCAAAGCTGGCCATTGTGTCACTCAGTTGCATTATGCACGTAAGGGAATCATTACCCCAGAGATGGAATACATCGCTTTGCGCGAGAATATGGGACGCGCCAAATATCGAGATGAAGTTTTGACTCAGCAGCACGCAGGGCAAAATTTTGGTGCGAATCTACCTAAGGAAATTACCCCAGAGTTTGTGCGTCGTGAAGTAGCAGAAGGTCGCGCGATCATTCCTTCCAACATCAATCACCCAGAATCCGAACCGATGATCATCGGCCGCAACTTCCTTGTGAAAGTTAACGCTAACATTGGTAACTCATCGGTGACTTCGTCGATTGAAGAAGAAGTGGAGAAGTTGGTATGGGCGACTCGTTGGGGCGGTGATACGGTGATGGATTTGTCGACCGGGAGAAACATTCACGAAACTCGGGAATGGATTCTACGCAACAGCCCAGTTCCGATTGGAACCGTGCCTATGTATCAAGCACTAGAGAAGGTCAATGGCGTTGCTGAGAACCTTACGTGGGAAGTGATGCGTGATACGCTGATCGAGCAGGCTGAGCAGGGTGTGGATTACTTTACGATTCACGCGGGTTTGCTGCTGCGCTATATCCCAATGACGGCGAAACGCGTGACAGGCATTGTATCGCGTGGCGGCTCGATTATCGCTAAGTGGTGTTTAGCACATCATCAAGAGAGTTTCCTCTATACCCATTTCCGCGAGATCTGTGAGATTTGTGCGAAGTACGATGTAGCGCTTTCATTAGGCGATGGTTTGCGTCCTGGCTCGATTGCCGATGCCAATGATGAAGCGCAGTTTGCGGAGCTCAGAACGTTAGGGGAGTTAACCAAAATCGCGTGGGAATACGATGTCCAAGTGATTATCGAAGGTCCTGGGCATGTACCGATGCACATGATTAAAGAGAACATGGATGAGCAGCTCAAGCATTGTCATGAGGCACCATTCTATACCTTAGGTCCACTGACCACCGACATTGCCCCTGGCTATGACCACATTACTTCTGGGATTGGTGCGGCCATGATTGGTTGGTATGGCTGTGCCATGCTTTGCTACGTAACGCCAAAGGAGCACTTAGGTCTACCCAATAAAGAAGATGTGAAAACCGGCTTGATAACCTACAAACTGGCTGCGCACGCGGCGGATTTGGCCAAAGGGCACCCGGGCGCGCAAGTTCGCGACAACGCATTGTCTAAAGCTCGCTTTGAATTCCGTTGGCAGGATCAATTTAATCTCTCGCTCGACCCCGATACGGCACGTGCATTCCACGATGAAACCCTGCCACAAGAGTCGGGCAAGGTTGCGCATTTCTGTTCGATGTGTGGCCCCAAATTCTGCTCGATGAAGATTTCGCAAGAAGTTCGTGAGTATGCTAAAGGGCAACAGGCTGAGGAAGGACAGGCGATAGCAGTGAAGCTGTTGGATGACCCATTGGAAGGGATGAAACAAAAGTCCGCGGAATTCAAAGCGTCGGGTTCGGAGTTGTACCACCCCGCAGTGAGTCATGAAGAAGTCGCAGAGGGTTAACAATGAGACTGCTGATTCCTTCTGCCATTATTGAGCTGACGGGAGAAATTCAGCAGTGTTTGCTCTTGGCAAAGCAGCAAGGCTTTGCCATTGACCATATAGAGTTGGGCGTTAGCCCAACTCGTACACTGCAACTGATTTCTTCAGCCAAAACGGTCGTATTCGAAACGGATCTTACCCATAACGACAGTCGTCATCTCGGCGCGTATGACTTTGCGCTTCATTATCATCATTCGCTTGCTCTCACAGACGTATTCACCTATTTGGGCTCAGGTCGCAATGCCAAGACTCTGTTGATCAATTTGCAAGGGGAGCAAGGAGAAGTGTTCGATGTGTGGCGACATCCTTTAGCCGATGAAACTCGCGCACTACGATATTCATTACTCCCAAACTATCCTCAGAACAATAGTGTGGAATCGAACTATCGACATTTGGCGTGGGTGGTCACGCTCAGCGCACTTGATTTTCCAATCGAAGATTGCCTGACTTTGGCACGTGCGATGTTGAATGTTTCACGTGAAACATGGGTGTCGGATTTTGCTTTGTTTCCTACTCCAGTGTTGCGCCTGGATGAGCTCGGTATCTTACCAAGCCACAGTATTGAAGCGTTAACAAAAGCGTTTCCGCGGATTAGCGCTCAACAGTTAGGGCTCTATCCCGTGGTTGACGATGTCAGTTGGATCGAGAAGTTATTGCCTATAGGAATTAAAACGGTCCAATTGCGGATTAAAGATCCAAACCAAACCGATTTAGAGCAACAGATTGTGCGTGCGATACAGCTAGGCCGACATTATGGTGCACAAGTCTATATCAACGACTACTGGCAGCTAGCGATTCAGCATCAAGCCTATGGTGTGCATCTAGGGCAGGAAGATTTGCAAGTGGCCGATTTAGCCGCCTTGGCGAATGCAGGTATTGCACTAGGGTTATCTACGCATGGCTATTATGAGCTGTTACGCATTGTACAACTTCAGCCCAGTTATATTGCATTAGGGCACATTTTCCCTACCACCACCAAACAGATGCCTTCATTGCCGCAAGGGCTGGTGAGGCTAAAACTCTATCAGCAACTGATTGATACCATGCCTTATGATGAGTCCATCACCGGCGTTCCCACGGTCGCCATTGGTGGTATCGATCAAACCAATGCGGCGACGGTATGGCGATGTGGAGTCTCTTCACTAGCCGTGGTGCGAGCGATCACTTTGGCGAAAGACGTGAAGGCAGCAATAGACCACTTCAAGCAAGTCATGGTCTCTAATGCAACGCTTGCGCGTTTCGACTCAGTATCTACGCATAGTCTTGAGCCAACAAGCGAGGCCAATCATGTTGAATGATCGGCTCTTTACTCGTTATCAAAGACAAATTGCATTAACGGAAATCGGTGAGTCGGGTCAGGCCAACTTACTTCAAGCACATGTATTGATCATTGGTTGCGGTGGTCTGGGTAACGCAGCGGCGCTCTATTTGGCTGCGGCGGGCGTCGGCCATTTGGTGTTGGTTGATGATGATGTGGTCGAAGAGAGTAATTTGCAGCGTCAAATTGCCTTTCGTCAGCAACATCTCGCCAGTCTCAAAGTGGATGCACTGGCAGAGCAGTTGAAGCAACTCAATGCAGAATTACGTGTTCGCACCATTGATAAGCGTTTGAATGAGCAGCGTCTCAACTTGGAAGTGATGTTGGCGGACATCGTGCTCGATTGTACGGACAACTTTCCAACACGCCAGTTGATCAACCAAGCCTGCCTGAATCAATGCACGCCTTTGGTGTCTGCCTCGGCAATTGGTTGGAAAGGGCAATTTATCGCGTTTGACTTTGGCTCACGCCACTCAATCCAAGCGAAACAAGATGCCTCTTCGACAACGACGTCAGTAAACCCTCCGTGCTACCACTGCCTTTTTCCATTTGCAGAGAATCCCACGCAGAGCAAGTGCAGCGATGCAGGGGTGATAGGCCCTGTTGTGGGGCTAATGGGAAATTATCAAGCAATCGCAACGATTCAAAAGCTGGCAACGGGAAGGTTTAAAACCGCTTGCCATCAGTTGCATCTGTTTGATGGGCTCACGTTAAGCTGGCAGCAGTTAGCGGTAGTGAAAGATCCAAGTTGCCGCGTTTGTCAGGTTCAGAAACAGGAATCAAGCAATGAACACCATAGCCATTAGCATCAACGGCGAAAGCTACGAGGTGCCAACCAACGCGACGTTGGCATCCATCATTGAGCATCTCTCACTGCCTCACTTGGGTTGTGTTTTTGCAATCAATAATCAAGTTGTCCCACACAGCGAATGGCAAACCAAAACGCTCAGTAGTGGTGATGCTATCTCACTATTTCAGGCAATTGCTGGAGGATAAGCGCATGCTCAAAATCGCAGACAAACAATTTCATTCTCGCTTGTTCACGGGCACCGGCAAATTTGCTAACAGCCAATTGATGTCACAAGCCATCAAACAATCGGGTTCACAGCTTGCTACTATGGCGTTGAAAAGAGTGGATATCCACGATCAGCAAGATGACATCTTGTCGCCACTGTTGTCAGCGGGGGTTAATTTACTACCCAATACCTCCGGCGCCAAGAATGCCAAAGACGCCATTTTTGCGGCGCATTTAGCGCGTGAAGCATTGGGCACTAATTGGCTTAAATTGGAAATTCATCCCGACCCGAAATACCTGATGCCTGATCCGATTGAAACATTAGCGGCGGCAGAGCAGCTGGTAAAAGACGGCTTTGTGGTGTTGCCTTATTGTCATGCTGATCCGGTCTTGTGTAAGCGATTGGAAGAAGTGGGTTGCGCTGCCGTCATGCCATTGGGTGCGCCAATTGGCTCGAACAAAGGTTTGGTTTCGCAGGACTTCCTACAAATCATCATCGACCAAGCGAGCGTGCCGGTCGTGGTGGATGCCGGGATTGGCGCGCCGTCTCATGCTGCTTATGCGATGGAACTGGGTGCCGATGCGGTACTAGTGAATACCGCGATTGCCGCTGCGCGCAATCCCATCGCCATGGCCCTTGCATTCAAATTGGCGGTAGAGGCAGGGCGTTTGGCTTATGAGTCGGGGCTTGCTGGCAAAGTGTCGCACGCAGTGGCATCCAGCCCTTTGACCTCTTTTCTCGATGACTGCCTTTCTTAGCAAGAGAAAGTGCGTCTGTTGACCGGAGCAACATCATGAGTTTCGTTGAACATTTTAATCAGCTCAATTGGGACGATATTAGGTTATCGATCTACGCCAAAACTGCGTTCGATGTCGAGCGAGCGCTGAGCAAAAACAAACTCGATTTGGAAGACTTTAAAGCGCTGATTTCGCCAGCTGCGGAGAACTATATAGAAGTGATGGCGCAGCGTTCTTATGCGTTAACCCGTAAACGCTTTGGCAATACGTTGTCGCTCTATATACCACTGTATCTTTCTAATCTCTGTGCCAATGCGTGTACCTATTGTGGCTTCTCAATGGAGAATCGCCTAAAACGCCGCACGCTCACGATGCAAGAAATTGATGCAGAAATTGCGGCGATTAAGGCAATGAAGTTTGACAGCGTTTTATTGGTGACGGGGGAGCATGAAGGTAAGGTTGGCATGAACTATTTCCGCCAAGTGCTGCCGCAAATCAAACGCGCTTTTAACTATCTGGCGATGGAAGTGCAGCCGCTTAGCCAAGAGCATTATCAAGAGTTGAAGCTTTTGGGGTTGGATGCGGTGATGGTTTATCAGGAAACGTATCACCCAGCGACTTATGCGCAACATCACTTGCGTGGCAACAAAACCAATTTCAACTATCGTCTCGAAACGCCAGACCGTTTGGCGCGAGCGGGGATCGATAAAATTGGCATTGGTGCTTTGATCGGCTTGGAGGAGTGGCGCACGGACTGCTTCTACGTTGCCACGCATCTAGACTATTTGGAACGTACCTATTGGCAAACACGCTATTCAATTTCATTTCCTCGCTTGCGTCCTTGCGCGGGGGCGTTGCAGCCGAAATCGGTAATGAGTGATAAGCAGCTGGTTCAACTGATTTGTGCCTATCGTTTGTTTAATCCAGAAGTCGAGCTGTCGCTGTCGACGCGTGAGTCGGCTCTGTTTCGCGATAACGTACTACCACTTGGTATCACGTCGATGTCAGCTGCATCGAAAACTCAGCCGGGTGGTTACGCGATGCCTGATGTTGAACTCGAGCAGTTTGAGATCAGTGATGAAAGGAGTGCGGCAGAAGTGGAGCAGATGATTCGCAGCAAAGGTTTCGATCCTGTGTGGCGTGATTGGCATGCTGCCTATTCTGGGGCTCGGTTCTCTTAACTAAAACACTACTCTTATCTTAGGCAACACAGTCGCTATCATACGCATACGAGTATGAGATCCGCTCGATAATGTCAGCAATGCACTGGGTGAGTCGAGAATGCCGCAATGAAAGTCAGTAAAGAATGACAGTGGCATGTGGATGTGTTTCACGTGAAACAAAAAGGGTTAAGGCATTTTGCCTTAACCCTTTTTCTATTGTTAGCAAATGACATTGTCTATTGTTTATCAGTGGCTGAGTGGTCGCGTTGCTTCACGTAGCCAAACTTGTGCGTCGCCTTCAACCAATGGGCTAATGTCATCCCATACTTTTTGGTGGTAGTCATTGAGCCAAGCGAGTTCAGGACGCGTGAGCATATCGACATTGATGTTACGTTTGTCGATTGGACAGCGAGTCAGAGATTCAAAGGTCAAAATAGGGAAGTCACCTTGGGTTTGCTTCTCAACCACCAATTCCAAGTTTTCGATACGAATACCAAACGCGTCCGCGCGGTAATAACCTGGTTCGTTAGAGAGCACCATCCCTTCGACAAGAGGCACGTCGATCTGACGTTTTGAAATGCTGGCAGGGCCTTCATGCACGCTCAGGAAGTGACCCACACCGTGACCAGTGCCGTGATCATAGTCGTAGCCTTCCGCCCATAGGTGTTGACGAGCCAGGGTATCAATTTGATAGCCGCGGGTGCCTTTCGGGAAACGAGCGCGAGCCACACCAATATGGCCTTTCAGGGCCAAAGTAAACTGCTTGATCATTTCTGCTGAAGGTTGGCCGATGGCAACCGTGCGCGTGATGTCGGTGGTGCCATCTAGGTATTGGCCGCCAGAGTCAACTAAGTAAAGCGTATCCATACTGAGTTGGCCTGGTTGAGGCTGATTCTGATGATTGTAGTGACACATCGCGGCGTTGCTGCCAGCTGCCGAAATGGTATCGAAACTCAAATCCATCAGAGTGGGATCTTCGCGGCGAATGGCTTCCAGTTTGTCGGCCAAAGTTGCCTCGTCGTGCAAAATGCCTTTTGCCACTTGTGCATCAAGCCAACTTAGGAATTTGACCATCGCAGCACCATCGCGTAGGTGACACGCTTTCATGCCCGAGATTTCAACGGCATTTTTGGCGGCTTTCGGCATCAAGCAAGGATCCGCGCCCGGGACAACGACAGCGCCCGCGTTTTGCAGAACCAGTTTAAACCACGCGTTACTGGTGCTGGCATCAAGCAGGACTTTTTTGCCCGTCAAGCTTTCAAGGCGAGCTTGCAACATCTCAGGATGGAAAACCTGCACCCCTTGACCAACATGAACATCAAACCCTTCAGGTAAGCGAGCAGGATCGAGGAAGAACTCTACTTGGCCATCTGCATGCAGAATCGCGTGGGATAGTAATACGGGTAAGCGAGAGACGTCCAAACCGCGGACGTTGAGCAACCAGCAAATCGAATCCAGCGCGGTGATAACGGCGCTATCAACGCCTTGTTTGGTGATCAGCTGTGCGATGTTCGCACGTTTATCGGCAGAGCTTTGGCCGACGGCCTCTGTCGACATCAGTCGAACGTCAGAAACGACGGGCTGTGGGCGATCATGCCACAACTCATCAATCGGATTGCTGTCGAGGATGTTAAGTTCAAGCACACCAGCCAATTTCGCTTGTGCCATGTTTAACCAAGCGGCGCTGTGCATGCGTGGGTCAATGGCCACCGATGCACCACGAGCGAGGTTTTCTTGTAACCATTCAAGAGCTGGTTCTTCAATCAAATGGCGATACTCAAACAAATCACCAGGAACTTGTTTGGTTACCTGAACGGTGTAGCGACCATCAACAAACATGGCGGCTTTTTCTTGGGTGATAACGGCGGCGCCGGCGGAACCGGTAAAGCCAGTTAGCCAGTGTAAACGCTCGTTATGGTCGGGAACATATTCGCCTAGGTATTCGTCTTCGTGTGGGACGAGTAGGGCGTCGATATTGTGCTGTTGCAACCAAGTGCGAATGGCAACAACACGCTCGTGAGTTGATTTGTGCATCTGTACGATTCCTTTGTTCTTTTTGCTCCGTTTGCTCAGGTTGGGAGCTGCTCCTTATCTTCCATGTAAGGACCACAGACCATAGATGAGCCCGGAGGACTATCGGCGGTTAAGCTACTCATTTTAGCCCAACAGCGCAATCAATTGGCGAAATTTTTACCTAAGATGCAGGGTTTTCTGTGTGATCATGTTGCGTAGCCAACTCAACGCTGGGTCATTTTCTCTGTCTTTGTGCCAAAACAGAGTGTATGCCATTGGTGGAAATTCTATCGGCAAAGGCAGTACCTGTAAGTCGAGTTGTTTGGCAGCCAGCAAGACAAAGTGGCTTGGTGCGGTAAAGACAAAGTCGGTGTAGGAACAGAGGTTTGCGGCACTATTGAAGTCGGGTACGGTGATGGCAATATCGCGCTCACGGCCAATATCTGCGAGGCGATAATCTAACAACCAGCGTTCATTGCCATCACAGCGCACTTGCACGTGGCGCAGCGATAAGTAGTTTTCCAAGTTCCAAGGTTGTTGCAGCGCAGGGTGATTTTTTCGCACTACGCACATCTGATTGTCGCGATAAATTTCCTGCTCGCAAATATCAAACGGAGGCAACATGGTGAGCTTGGCATCGTTGATGTCGATGTCTTTGCCTGTCATACCTAAATCCAACTCACCGCGCTGCAGCATCTTGAAGGTCTGTTCTGACCATGAATGGGTGCTGATGGTGACGTTGGGCGCTTGCTGGAAAATGGATGGTAGAAAGTGCGGCAAGATCAGGGGATAAACACTTTCCACTGCGGCAATACGAAAGCGGTATTCGCTGCTTTCAGGGTGAAACTCTTCCGGCAAGGTAAGATGCTCTAACTGGTTGATCAACAGATCCAGTTTCGGTTTGAGAAACAGTGCTCGCGCTGTTGGAGTAAGCCCGTGTGAATGTCGAACGAATAAGGGGTCATCAAACTGCTGACGCAGTTTTGCCAATGCTTTACTCACCGCTGATTGACTTAAACAAAGTCGATGAGCAGTGCGGGTCACATTGAGTTCCTCGAACAGCACTTTCAAGCAGACTAGAAGATTAAGGTCTAACCGGGAGAGTTTTTCGATGTTCATTCTGAATTTCCCAATAAGAATATCAGCGATGAGTATACATCATTTCCATTCATATCACGAGGCGGTTAAACTCTGATCAAAGTTCTTGTTCAATTTGGAGTGTTTTGTGTCAGGTCAGAGCCAAATCAGTAAATTACAAATGGCGTTGTTAACCTTGCTTGTGTTGTTCAGCCCGTTGGCCATTGATATTTATCTTCCCGCGTTGCCACTTATTTCCAATACCTTTTCGGTTGAACACGCATTGGCACAAGACACGATTACTTGGTTCCTATTTGCCATGGGCGTCGGCCAACTGTTTGCTGGCCCGTTAGCAGATAAACTCGGACGTCGAACTGTTGCATTGGGTGGTATCACCATCTATGCACTGAGCGCTTTATTGGCGTGGAGCGCGCAGAATATTGAATGGTTGTTGGTATCCCGTCTGCTACAAGGCTTAGGTGCGTGTGCGACATCGGTAGCAGCCTTTGCGACAGTTCGCGATATTTTCGGCCCAGAGAAGAGTGGCAAAATGATCAGCTATCTCAACGGGGCCATTTGTTTCATTCCTGCGCTTGCCCCCATTCTTGGTAGCTGGCTAACCCAGCAGTTTGGCTGGCGCGCTAACTTCAGTTTTATGGCGGGTTTTGCCGTTGTCATTGGCACGCTGATGCTGTTTAACATGCGCGAGACCAACCCAGCGACGGAAAAACAAGCGGTGTTTAAACTCAGCCGCTACTGGGCCGTGTTGAGTACCCCTTCTTTTGTTTTCCATGCCACGCTGTGTTTGCTGGCGATGGCGGTGATCCTCGCTTACGTAACCTCAGCACCAGTGGTGTTGATGGAAGGGCTTGGCCTAACCATGAACCAATTCACTTTCTGGTTTGGTATCAACGCGGTGATCAACATTGCAGCGTGTATGCTGGCACCTAAGTTCATGGATAAATGGGGCACACACAATACACTGGTTGTGGGCGTGGTGACTCTGGCGATCGCTGGCGTTGTGATGCTGGTGATGGCAGAAACCGCGACGCCATTTGCCTTTATGTTGCCTATCTTCCTGTCATCAGTCGGTTTTGCTTGGATTCTCGGTGCCGCTGCAGGTAAAGCGCTAGAGCCGTTTGGTGATAAAGCGGGTACGGCCGCCGCATTGCTGGGCTTATTCCAAATGAGTGGTGCAGGTCTGTTGGTTGGCACCATGCAGCGTTTTGCGTTGGAGCCTCAACTGATGATAGCGATTCAGATGTGGTTGCTAATCCCTGCGTTAGGTATCCTCTTTTCGAAAATGGGTCGCCAGTGGCATACCAGCAGTGCTGTTGCCTAGGGTTGAAGAGCGAATTTAGAGTTTTACTGTATGGCGAAGCCGTGTATATTTGTCGCTCACTCCACCATTCGACACTTAACGGAATTGATAGGTAATGTCGTTAACCACTTATGAAATGGCTCGAATTCTTGAACAGATGGAAGAGTCGCCAGAGAAAATTATGTTTGGCAAATTGCTCGTTGAGTTGGGCAATCAAAGCGAAGAGCGAATCCGTAGTGCTGCCAAACAAGTGCCGCTGCATGTTCTCCGAGATATTGTTTATCAGTTTCAGCAGGTTATCAATTCGCGTAAAGGAGAGCAGGTTGAATCCATGGCGAAAGAACTTGCCCAGCAAGGTATTTCCGCTGACGAGCTGCTTGCTTATCTACAGAACAAATAAAAAAATCCCCGCCAATTTAAGCGGGGATTTTTCTTTCTAGCGTTTCTCTATTTCTTGGCGAAAGCAGTGATCGAGCGAAATTCGCCCCGCGCCCCAAAGAAACGTCATCAGCAGCATCAGCCCCCATAGTTGATGATCGTAAAAGCCTCTCTCCCACAAAAGCGGGTAGGAGATCACGGCCATCGCGTTAAAGGCAAATAACACTAGGCTGGTGATGCGGGTGAATACGCCGAGGGCGAGTAAGAGCGGCAAGCTGAGCTCGGCCGCTGTGGCGAGATAAGCGGTAAACTCCCAGGGTAAAATAGGGACCTGATATTCAAACTCGAACAGATAGAGGGTGCTATCCCATGAGGCTATTTTGCTTAATCCGGCATTGAAGAACACCCACGCCACCCAAAGGCGACAAAATAGTAATACCCCAGGCACCGCCCAAGATTGTAAGTGGGTAACGGTCGTGTCATAACGATTCAGCCATTCACGCATCGGAGCCTCCTTGTGGTGCGAGAGAAAAACCCGCGAAAATACCCAGTTCGAACAGAAAAGCCAGTTCAGCAAGCAAAGGTGTGGGTATTTGTGCGAGGGGAAGTGGGTGTTCAAGCAAACAAACCAACTCGTATTGCGCAGGCGTCATCGCTATGCAGCGTGGCGGTGTTGCTTGATGGCAGAGCAGTATTCCTTGCTCGCTTTGCGTAATCTCAAGTTGATCAAATTGCTGTGTTTCAATCGCCGTAAAGAGTGAGAAAACGGCGTAGTGGGAACGAAAAGTCGTGCAACCGGGAAAAAGGTGCAGTACCAATGCCTGATGCTGTGCTGGCTCGAGTAGCGAAAGTTGCTCTAGGGATTGCCAGTATCCCGGCATCTGGAACTCATTTTGTTGCTGTTGGCTTTCATCGAGCTGATCTTCCAAGCGCGCAAACTCAACACAGTAGGGTACCGCTTGGCTCACGTTGGGAAAACGCTCTAACGTCTTGGTAAATCCACGCCCGTATTGCGACACATCCCCAGTGTGTAATGGCACTGAGAGTATGTGTTGGCGTGCCATTTGCTCGAAGCATTCTTCACCCAACAACGCTAAGGTCTTGGGGTAAGTAAGTGCTAACACTTCATTCAGGCTCATGACAAAGTTATTGCGGTAAATTTGTATTCGCTGCTCGGCACTGAACTGGTCACTGACAATGCCGCAGGATTCACCACTGGCTTGATAATGCAGTGCTTGGCGAAACTGGTGTTGAAATTCGGCGAGTTGCATTTGGCCTCCTGTTAACCCAATGCCAATGAAGGGGGCATTGGGCTGGTATTAAGCAGAGACGCTCGCAACAGAGTGTCGGCTTTTTTTGCTTCGTTGAGCAGCACATCGACGGGGGGCAAATCCAAATCCCACTCAATCAAGGTGTGTCGGCTGCCGTGCTGGGCAATCCACTGCTGATACAGTTGCCAAACTTCGGCAGACACCGGTTGACTATGGGTGTCAATCCAGATCTCGCCTTGCTCTAATGGTTTAATGGTGAAACCGGCCAGGTGAATTTCGTCAACGCAAGCTGCCGGAATCGCCTCAAGGTAGGTTTGGCAATCGAAACCATGGTTAAACGCAGAAACATAGACATTGTTCAGATCGAGCAATAAGCGGCAATTGGTACGACGCTGTACCTCGGTCAAAAACTGCCATTCACTGATGGTGGAATGTTGATACTTGAGATAGCTGGAAGGGTTTTCAATCAAGATTGGCCGTTTTAGTGCGTCTTGCACATGCAGTACGTTACGGCAAAAAACCTCGAGGGCTTCCTCTGTGTAGGGCAAAGGCAGCAAATCATTAAAGTAGTGGCCCCCGTTTTCACTCCAGCTGAGATGATCCGAAACCAAAAACGGCTGTAAGTCATCAACCAACTGTTTTAATCGTAATAAATGTTGTGGGTTAACCCCAGCCACAGAGCCGAGTGACAAACCAATCCCGTGGCAACTTATTTGGTAATGCTCCGCCATTTGGTTGAGTTGATGGCGATGGAAAGAATTGGGTTGGAAGTAATTTTCGCTGTGGATCTCCAACCAAGACAACGCTGGTCGATGATGATGAAAATGATCATGATGGGGCAGTCTAAGCCCAACACCAATATGGTGATGAAACTCTGCATTCGACATCGTTAGACTCCCTGCGGCAAAATTTGCGGATGGTGTGACATGAGGTGAGAAAGGAGGAGCACGGTTGAGCCTCTGTGCTCCTTCTGTTTTGCGGTGGTGTTCACCTCAATAAGGGGTTTAAGAAGATTGTGTGTTACCACCGGCCAATTTGCCGCATAAGCCTTTAGGAACAACCACGAAAGCGTCTTTTTGGTTGTCTTCTTTTGCCGTACCAGCGCAAGAGCTGGTTTTGGTGGCGCAGTCATTTTTGCCCGCTTTGGCCACGCCGTAGCATTTCTCTTTTTCTGCCGCCATTGCAGGCGCTGCAGTCAGCATGGTGCCACCCATTGCGATTAAACCGGTCACAACAGCAGTAACAGCAAGATTTGATTTTTTCATGGTTCTTTCCTCAGACTGATTTTCCTTTACTTATTGAGCTCGTGAGTCCGAGTGGACTCACTTGCTTGGTTAAAAGGACAGCAAGTTGCGGGAAAAACTTTCAAAAAATGGCGATTATTTTTTATAAACTCATCGCATCTGCAACTATCTCTATGATTTGCAATGGGTTGATGCCTTTTTCTTAAATTGCAATTTAGTCTGAAAAGCGAGCACGGTTTAGGTTATAATCTTTGTCTCTGTATAAATAACCAGTAGCTTCTTATCATGATCGATCCTTCACTTCTTCTCGATGGCTTGAACGACAAACAGCGTGAGGCTGTGGCCGCTCCTTTGGAAAACTTGCTGGTGTTGGCAGGCGCAGGCAGTGGTAAAACGCGCGTTCTTGTGCATCGCATTGCTTGGCTAATGTCAGTCGAGCAGGCTTCACCGTTTTCTATTATGTCCGTGACCTTTACCAATAAGGCGGCGGCGGAGATGCGCGGTCGAATCGAAGAGTTGATGATGGGCAGCGCGTCGGGCATGTGGAATGGCACCTTCCACGGTATTTGCCACCGCATTCTCAGAGCGCACTATCTTGATGCCAAGCTGTCGGAAGATTTCCAAATTATTGATAGTGATGATCAACAGCGTTTGCTTAAGCGACTGATCAAAGCGCAAAACCTGGATGACAAACAGTGGCCAGCGCGCCAAGTCGCTTGGTGGATCAATGGCAAAAAAGACGAAGGATTGCGCCCTGCGCACATCGATGCTTACCACGATCCCGTGACCAAAACCTACCTACAGTTGTACACCGCCTATCAAGAAGCGTGTGATCGTGCAGGCTTGGTCGACTTTGCGGAAATCTTGTTGCGTGCGCATGAGCTACTGCGTGAAAACAAATTCATCCGCGAACACTATCAAGCACGTTTTAAACACATCTTGGTCGACGAGTTCCAAGACACCAACAACATTCAATACGCTTGGCTGCGTATGATGGCGGGGCCTGAGTGTCATGTGATGATCGTCGGTGACGATGACCAGTCGATTTACGGTTGGCGTGGCGCGAAAGTGGAAAACATCGAAAAGTTCACCCTTGAGTTTCCGAGCGTTAACACCATTCGCCTTGAGCAAAACTACCGTTCGACCAAAACCATCCTTGAAGCTTCAAACGCGTTGATTGCCAACAACACCGAGCGTATGGGCAAAGAGCTGTGGACGGATGGCATCGAAGGTGAACCGATCTCGATTTACTCCGCTTACAACGAATTGGATGAAGCGCGTTTTGCGGTGAACAAAATCAAGGAGTGGCAAGACAAAGGCGGCGTGTTAAACGATGCGGCGATGCTTTATCGCAATAACGCCCAGTCGCGTGTGCTGGAAGAGGCGTTGATTCAAGCGGGTTTGCCTTATCGCATTTACGGTGGGATGCGATTCTTCGAGCGCCAAGAGATCAAAGATGCGCTCAGCTACCTACGTTTGATGGCCAATCGCAATGATGATGCTGCTTTTGAGCGTGTGGTGAACACACCAACACGTGGCCTAGGTGACAAAACGCTGGAAACGGTGCGCTTTGCGGCGCGCGATCGTGGCTGCACACTGTGGGAAGCGAGTATCGCACTCATCGAGGAAAAAGTGTTAACGGGGCGCGCGGCTGGTGCGCTAAGCCGTTTCATCGAATTGATCAATGCGCTGGAAGATGACAGCTTTGAAATGCCACTCCATGTACAGACAGATCATGTGATCAAATCTTCCGGCTTGTATGCCATGTACGAGCAAGAGAAAGGCGAAAAATCAAAAGCACGTATCGAGAACTTGGAAGAATTGGTGACCGCTACGCGCCAGTTTGAAAAACCGGAAGAAGCGGAAGAGATGACGTTGCTTACCGCCTTCTTAACCCATGCCGCTCTTGAAGCGGGTGAGGGTCAAGCGGATGACTTCGAAGATGCAGTACAGCTGATGACGTTACACAGCGCTAAAGGATTGGAGTTCCCATTGGTCTTTATGGTTGGGGTTGAAGAAGGCATGTTCCCGAGCCAGATGTCTGCCGAAGAAGCGGGTCGTTTAGAAGAGGAGCGCCGTTTGTGCTACGTAGGCATGACACGAGCGATGCAAAAGCTTTACATCACGTATGCCGAAATGCGTCGTTTGTACGGGCAAGACAAATACCATAAACCATCGCGTTTTATTCGTGAGCTACCAGAAAAGTGTTTGGATGAAGTGCGCATGAAAGCGCAAGTGAGTCGCCCAGCCAGCAGTGGACGCTTTAGCCAAACCGTTGTGAAGGAAAGTTTCAACGAAACTGGCTTTTCATTGGGTTCACGTGTTCGCCATCCTAAATTTGGTGAAGGGACAATCATCAACTTCGAAGGCAGTGGTCCACAGAGCCGAGTTCAAGTTGCCTTCAATGGGGAAGGAATCAAGTGGCTAGTGACCGCTTACGCGAGGTTGGAAAAGCTGTGATGGCTTATTGATAAATCCTCGATTTGCAGACGGCGCTGAAGGCGCCGTTTTTTATGTTGGTGTGGGTGAAGACAAATAGCAAAAAAAGAAAAACCCCGAGGGCTTTCGCCCATCGGGGTTATGGTCTTACTTGCAGCAATCCAGCTACTAAAGTGCTCCCTGCATCAAATCCTTGATAGTATGCTGAATCCGTCAGCTTAATCCTTGCATCGCCTTCCTAGCGGTGTCCTTGACTTTCCTAGTCTACCAACAGTCCTCGTTGGCTCACATCACTTGTTCCCTGAGCGGTGTCCCTTACATCTTCCTGATGTTCAGTCCTTGCCTCATCCAGAGGTGTCCATTGCCTTCCTTAGTAGCAACCATCCTAGTTACTATTGCGTCCGTTCAATGTCCAATTTGCTTTCCATGCCGACTATTCATCCTGAATAACCGTATCTTCTTCCTGAAGATGACCTAATCCGTAGTCATTTCCTGTTCCGTGTCAGCATCCTTCCGACGTGTTCATAGTAACTTTTTCCCCAGCACCAACAACGGATCCAGCGCACATTTCTGCATGCGCAACCTGGATAAAAAGCAATCTAGTTCAATTAAATCATATAGTTATAACTATTTTCTCTCCAGTTTCTTACGTAAGAAACGACATTGGCTTACTTGTTTGTGAGAGATCTCTTACACGGTGACGAGCAAAAGACTATGCAACTTGGCTGATGACTTGATGAATCACCGTGTTGTAGAGGATACCTGCGCCGATTAAGCAGAATAAAACGCCGCAAACTCCATCAATATAGATGCTCGCTTTGTGTAAATACTGTTGCATTCGGTTACCTGAGAGCGCCCACGCTAAGCTGGCAAACCAAAGAAATGACAACATAAATAAAATCATCACGGCTGTGGCCTTTCCTGAGAGCGACATGCTTGTCGGAATTAAGCTCGATAATAGGCTAACAAAAAATACTAACGCCTTGGGATTCAGAATATTGGTGGCAAAGCCTTTGAGAAACGCTTGGCGTTTATTGTTCAGCGCCCACTGCCGTTGGCTGGTGGGGGGATTCGCCGATGGCTGACGCCAATGACGTAATACGGAATGCAACGCACCAATGCCTAAATAGAGTAAATAGCTGCCCCCCAGCAGTTGCAACAAGGCATACAGCATAGGTTGCTGGTGGACCAAGTAACTCACGCCCGTCAGGCTTAATAGAGAATGCAGCAAAATGCCGACAGACAAACCGAGGGCAATAAAAAGGCCCGTTTGGCGGCCATAGCGGCTCGCGTTTTGCACGACCAGTGCCACATCGGGGCCAGGACTCATCAAAGCAATAAAGTGGACACTTGCCAGCGTGAGTAAAATCGTCAGTTCGTTCATGAGTGTTTCTCGTGCATCATCAAAATCGAGTGTTGATTGTCTCGGGTTACGTGACGTTGCGCTTGTAAAAAACTGACACGAGGAGCACTAACGTACGATTTGCGATGGCGTAATACCGTAGGTCTGTTTGAAAGCTTTGCTGAAATGCGCTTGGTCATAGTAACCAATTTGGTGGGCTACCTCTGTCCCCGTTTGTCCAGCCTGCAGCAGTTTCATCGCTTGCTCTAGGCGCAAGCGACTCAGCCACGCATAGGGTGTCATGTCCATTCTCGCTTTGAACTGGCGCTGAAATTGAGTGGGGGAAAGTTGGCAGAGCTGTGCCAATGTTTCCAAACGCACAGGTTGATCGAGATTTGCCAGTAGAAACTCTTTGAGTGTTGCCAACGATTGCTGGCCCAGTGGTACGGCTTTTTGGCGGCAAGTGGATCCATAGCGATCAAAAAGGGTGCTAAAGCCTTCAAATGGCAAACAATCTTGGGTGAGTTGGCTGATGTTTTTGCTGCGTAACCAAGCGTGCAGGTTACGAAGTTGTGAAAAAACCACAGGATCGGAGATGATCAACTGATTAAAGCTGATAATTTGACCGCTTCGTTTAAGATCGGCGAGATCGCTTAACAGATGAGGTTCGATCGCAAACACATTCACTTGATAGCCTTCTTGTTGTTTGGAGTGGCCATCGTGCAGTTCGTCAGGGGGCATGATGACAATCTGCCCATGACCGACGTGATGATGACAACCCTGCGAATGGAACTGCTGCTCGCCATGAGTAATCAGCCCGATGTGGAAATCCAGATGATAGTGCCGTGAAAAGGCAAACTTCTGATACTTCGCATCAATCAGGCTGAGTTTGTCATCTTGTGTTGGGATGTAGTGGATCTGCTCCATAGAGTACAAAAAAAGCTTGGTCAGTTTGTGACCAAGCTTAGCGAGCTCAACTAGGTTTGTCTTGTAAAAAACGATCAGTTCGTTTGTCGTGTTCGGCGATTCTTACGGCTGTATCGCAAACCATCAAAACTGAACAGGACAAGTGCACCCCAAATAAAAGCAAAGGTGATGGCTTTGTCACTGGTAAAGGCTTCTCCGTAGATCAACACTGCGAGCAAAAACATCAAACTTGGGCCTATGTATTGGAAGAAGCCCAGCGTGGAAAGCTTGAGGCGCGTGGCAGCACCAGTAAAACACAACAGTGGTAAGGTGGTGACCACACCAGCTGCGACCAACAAGGCATTCAAATGGGCAGGGTTGGCCTGCATGTTAGATGTCGGGGTCGAGGCAATAAAAAGAAGGTAGATGGCCGCGGCTGGCAGCATCACTAAGGTTTCAATGAACAACCCGGTTTGAGCATCGACGCTGACTTTTTTGCGCAGCAAGCCGTAGAAGCCAAAACTAAAGGCGAGGGCAATTGCGACGATCGGCACCGAACCAAAGACGACAAGCTGCACCAGCACGCCACAAGTCGCTAAGGTGACCGCAAACCACTGCAACTTACGTAATCGCTCGCCAAGAAACAGCATGCCGAGTAACACATTGATCAGTGGATTGATGTAATAGCCAAGACTGGCATCGAGCATATGGTTAGCATTGACCGCCCAAATAAAAATCAGCCAGTTGGCTCCGACTAAAATGGCGGTGGTGACCAGATAAAGCATTTTACTTTTGCTGGTTAAAACATCGCGCACGGTGCGCCAATGACGGCCAAAATGGAGCAGGGCGGCGAGTAGGAAAAAAGACCACACCACGCGATGGCTGAGTATCTCGAGCGGAGAGACCGCCGCGAGTGACTTAAAATAGATGGGTGCGATGCCCCACATGGTGTAAGCACCTAAGGCGAGTAACACCCCTTGGCGTGCTTTTTGTTGTTCTTCTGCGGTCATTGAACGATAGCCAACTTAGTAATCATGGATGGGTCAGTATAAGAGTGAGGTCCGGAATCACCTAGTATTTTGCGGTTTAATTCACCATCAAACGCCATTACAATGTGCCCTCATTATCTTGGGCATTTCGCAATATTGAGTGCTTTCGAGATCATCATCAAGACCAATACTGAGACTGTTCATGACTTCCACGCTGCTTGCCGACTCTTCCGATGCCTCGATGACGCCCCAAAGCGTTTTATCACAGGTGTTCGGCTATCAGACTTTCCGTGAGGGGCAACAGTCGGCGATCGAGGCGGCCGTTGAGGGGCAAGATAGTTTAGTGATCATGCCCACCGGTGGCGGTAAATCGCTGTGCTATCAAATTCCTGCTCTCGTGCGTTCGGGTATTACCTTAGTGATCTCTCCTTTGATTTCACTAATGAAAGATCAGGTTGACCAACTTAAAGCCAATGGTGTCGCGGCAGAATGTGTCAACTCGACCTTATCACGTGACGCTCTGCTCAGTGTCTACAATCGCATGCACGCGGGACAGCTCAAATTGGTGTACGTTTCGCCTGAGCGGGTGTTGATGCGCGATTTTATTGAACGGCTGGAAAATCTGCCCTTGGCGATGATTGCTGTCGACGAAGCGCACTGTATTTCGCAATGGGGACACGATTTCCGCCCCGAATACGCCGCGTTAGGGCAATTGAAGCATCATTTCCCTCACGTGCCGTTTATGGCGCTGACGGCCACCGCAGACGATGCGACGCGCAAAGACATTTTAAGTCGCTTGCATCTTAATGAACCTCACGTGTATCTCGGCAGTTTTGATCGCCCTAATATTCGCTATGACCTAGTGGAGAAGCACAAGCCGGTCTCTCAAGTGATTCGCTATTTGGAAAGCCAAAAAGGCAATTGCGGCATTATTTACTGTGGCAGTCGTAAAAAAGTTGAAATGCTGACCGAGAAGCTGTGCAACAACCATATTCGAGCGGCGGGTTATCACGCCGGTATGGACGCGGATGAGCGCGCGTATGTACAGGAAGCGTTTCAACGAGATGACATCCAAATCGTCGTGGCGACAGTGGCCTTTGGTATGGGGATCAACAAACCCAATGTGCGCTTTGTGGTGCATTTCGATATTCCACGCAATATCGAATCGTACTACCAAGAAACAGGCAGAGCAGGGCGTGATGGCCTGCCCGCCGAAGCGATGATGCTCTACGACCCCGCAGACATCACTTGGTTGCGCCGCATGTTGGATGAGAAAGATGACGGCCCGCAAAAGCAAGTGGAAAGCCATAAGCTCAATGCCATGAGTGCGTTTGCCGAAGCGCAAACTTGTCGCCGCCAAGTGTTGCTAAACTATTTCGGTGAATACCGTGAGAAGCCTTGCGGCAATTGCGATATTTGCTTAGATCCGCCGAAACATTTTGATGCGACGGAAGAAGCGCGCAAAGCGTTGTCGTGCGTTTATCGCGTGAATCAAAGCTTTGGTATGGGCTACGTGGTGGAAGTGCTGCGCGGGATGCAAAACATCCGTATCCGTGAGCACGGCCACGATAAAATTTCCACTTACGGTTTAGGGCGCGATCACAGCCATGACTATTGGGTGAGTATTTTCCGCCAACTGATCCATAAAGGGCTGCTGTTTCAAAACATCACCCGTAACTCGACCTTGCAGTTAACCGAAGAAGCAAGGCCATTGCTGCGTGGTGATATGACGTTGGAGCTGGCGGTGCCGCGTTTAGATACTGCCGCGCGCAGTGCCAAAGCCGACAAACTTTCCAACAAGCATTACGACAAAAAGTTGTTCGCCAAATTACGTAAGCTGCGCAAATCGATTGCCGATGAGGAAGAGATCCCACCGTATGTGGTGTTCAGTGATGCGACGCTGATTGATATGGCCGAAATATTGCCGACCTCATATGGTGAAATGCTCGCGGTGAGTGGTGTGGGGCAGCGCAAACTAGAAAAATACGCGGATCCGTTTTTAGATTTGATTCAGGAGCACATTACTCACTATGGATGAGAAACAAAAGGAATTTGGTTTAACGGAATACATGGCGCAAGAAGGTCGACTGTTGATTCGCACGCCACGCTTTAATCTTGATACCTTTCCCGCGTTGGCTGAGCGGCTTCTCAAGTTGTTGTCTGCTCAAGTGGTCGAAAAACAGTGGGATGGCGACGTGCACAGCTGGTTGGTCGATTTTGAAGAGACACATCTGTTTCTGAAAGCGGAACATTACAGTGAGGCGGTGTGGTTTGAGTCGTTAACCGTTGATGACAGCCGAGAGGTAATGGACTACTTAGCCCAACTTTTTGCCAAAGGTTTTTAGGCACGAAGTCTTTCATTTTTAAAGGGATGTTTCACATGAAACATCCCTTTTTTATCAAGGCGCTTTTGCTCTTTTAGCGGAGCAATTCTGCTCAATCGTTTGCGTGCCGCTCACTGCTTGTACTCGATATTGATTAATGTATAATCGCCCGCCGCTTCATCGGCAAAACGATGAACGGAAACATTTTCATTTTACATTGTTGGTAAGAGTGTTTTTCCTATTGGAGAAGACTCGATTTGGGTTCCCTCGCCCCCAAACCAAACTAAAAAGGTATCGCATGAGTAACTTTACCCCTGCGCAGCAGCGCAACGCCCTTATCTATTTGGCCTTATTCCATCTGGTCATCATCGCTTCGAGCAATTACCTTGTTCAGCTCCCGTTTACCATTTTTGGTTTCCATACCACTTGGGGCGCTTTCACGTTTCCATTTATCTTTCTCGCGACCGATCTCACCGTCCGCATTTTTGGTGCCAAGTTGGCACGTAAAATCATCTTCTTAGTGATGATGCCGGCGTTGGTTGTCTCTTACGCGTTATCGGTATTGTTCTTTGAAGGGCAGTTCCAAGGTTTTGCTCATCTGGGTGAGTTCAACTTGTTTGTTGCACGCATCGCGATCGCCAGCTTTATGGCGTATTTGTTAGGGCAAATCCTCGATGTGCACGTCTTCAATCGTCTACGCCAGATGAAACAGTGGTGGGTAGCGCCGACGTGCTCAACGCTATTTGGTAATGCGTTGGATACGCTGGCGTTTTTTGCCATCGCGTTTTATCAAAGCCCAGACGCATTTATGGCGGAGCACTGGACGGAAATTGCGCTGGTGGATTATGGCTTTAAACTGGTGATCAGTTTGGGTCTGTTTGTGCCGATGTACGGTGTTTTACTGAACTACTTAATCAAGAAGCTTACTGCGGTGAACCCTCAGTTTGCTATGGCACAAGCACCACGTTAAACGTTAGATGATGAGAAAAAAGCCCGAGTGTTGATTCACTCGGGCTTTTTTTATTGAGCAAGATGCGCTACTCGCGACTTTCAATCACTAGAGGCCAACCAATATCGGTTTGACGATTTGCCTCAAGTTCCAGTTCTGCAGAGGTTAGGGGGTTGTTCTGTAACCATGTCGCGTCTAGTGAGAGTGTGAGCTTGTCACCCTCGGCAACAAGTTGAACTTTGGGCTCTAGGGCGGCATTACGACGATGTGTCAGCAGCACAGCCAACCTCAATAGGCGAAGTAGGCGTTTGCCACTATTGCCAGACAGTGCGTGTTGCTCGGGCAAAGACGTTAGACCTTCCCGATAGCGGCGAGCGAGTTCCGCCATCAAAAATTTCTGTGCGCGCGTGAACCCTGGTAAATCCATGTGATGGATCAGATATGCGCTGTGCTCACCACCTTTTTTGTAGTCGATGGTCAATCCAATTTCGTGCAGTTTAGCAATGCTATCGAGCAACATTGCACCTTGAGGTTCGACAATCCATTCTTCGTTACCCACTTGTTGAAGTAATTTGCAAGCAAGGTCAGCAACTTGCTGTCCATATTGTGCATCTAACTGATAGCGATGCTGCACACTGCAAATGGTACGAGAACGAATGTCATCTTGGCGAAGCTCACTCATCATTTCGTAAGCCAAACCTTCACGCAGAGCCCCGCCTGCGAGCGTCATGGCTTCAATGTCGAGTAGCTCGAAAATAGCAATCAAAATCGATAAGCCACTAGGGAAGACCAGTGCTCTTTCGAGGGTTAAGCCTTCGATTTCTAACTCTTCAAGATGATCGGCAAGCATGGCCTGTTTTTGCAAGCGTTTGAGTTTGGAGTGAGTGATGACTTCGTCCATACCCTGAGCCAACATGATCTCCTGCAAAGCTTGAACCGTGCCGGAAGCGCCGACACAAACATCCCAACCTAGTGTTTTATATTGCTCGAGAATAGGTAAGAGTGTTTGTTTAGCCCCTTCAATTGCCGCTTCAAAATTTCGTGCGCTTAATTGACGATCTTTAAAGAAGTTCTCTAACCAAGTAACACAGCCCATTTTTAAGCTGGTTAATGCTTTGGCATCAAAACCTTCACCGATGATCAGCTCGGTGCTCGCGCCACCAATATCCACCACTAAGCGTCGGCCACTTCCCCCAGAGGTATGTGCCACGCCTTTGTAAATCGTCGCGGCTTCTTCTTCCCCCGAAATGACTTCAATCGGGTGCCCAAGGATTTGATTGGCCTTTTGCAGAAACAACTCGACGTTGGTGGCGGTGCGCAGGGTGGCAGTGCCGACAATACGAATATTGTCGGCTGGAATGTCTTGTAACCGTTCGGCAAACAAGCTCAGGCAATCCCATCCTCGTTGCATCGCTTCTTTACTTAACGCGTTGTTCTCGTCTAGCCCAGCAGCAAGACGTACTTTGCGCTTGATTTTAGCCATAGTTTGAACGCTGCCATCGATATGACGCACTACGAGCATGTGAAAACTATTCGACCCGAGATCGATGGCTGCATAAAGTGGAGAAGATCCTGCCTGGCTCATAAACGGTTTACGCTTCCTTGTGTTGACGCGGTTGGCGTGGACGACGGTTGTTTGACTTACGATCACCTGAGCGTGCACCGCCAGTATTGGTTCGACGTTGCTGATTGCGTGACGATGGCGTACGAACTGGCGCGGGTAGATCTTGGATCAAGGCATTTGAATCGTAGTCTGATACTGGAATGGTGTGCTCAATGTACTCTTCAATTGCTGGCAAGTTGATAGCGTAATCTTCACAAGCAAAGCTGATCGAGTGGCCACTTGCCCCAGCACGGCCAGTACGGCCAATACGGTGAACGTAGTCTTCACAGTCATCAGGTAAATCGTAGTTAAAGACATGCGTTACTTGCGGTATGTGCAGTCCACGTGCTGCTACGTCGGTTGCCACTAGGAGATCTACAGAACCTTGGGTAAATTGCTCAAGAATTTTTTCGCGTTTCTTCTGTGGAACATCACCTGTGAGCAGGCCAACACGGTGACCATCGGCAGCGAGATGAGCCCAGATGGATTCACACTTGTATTTAGTGTTAGCGAAAATGATCGCGCGATCTGGCCATTCTTCTTCAATCAGTGTTTGTAGCAGCGCCATTTTGTCTTCATTTGAAGGGTAGAACAGCTCTTCTTGAATGCGGTGGCCAGTTTTTTGTTGAGGCTCAACCACAACGTGTTCTGGGTTATGCATGTGCTCAAACGCCAATTCTTGCACGCGGTAAGAAAGCGTCGCTGAGAACAACATGTTCAAACGCTCTTGTGGTGCTGGCATGCGGCGGAACAAGAAACGAATGTCTTTAATGAAGCCCAAATCGAACATGCGATCGGCTTCATCGAGAACAACTGCTTGAATGTTATTGAGGTTAAACACACGCTGCTTGTAAAAATCGATAATACGACCAGTGGTACCGATCAGTACGTCAACGCCACCTTGTAGCTTGGCTAACTGCTTATCATAGCTTTCACCGCCGTAAGCGAGGGCTGCTTTGATGCCAGTACTTGCGATCAGAGGCTCAGCATCGTTGTAGATCTGAATCGCTAACTCACGCGTTGGCGCCATGATGATGGCACGTGGCTGGGTTGGCTGACGGCCTTCGTGTGCAGGGGTCGTCAACAAATGGTTAAAGGTAGCAGTAAGAAACGCGAGCGTTTTACCAGTCCCGGTTTGGGCCTGGCCTGCGATGTCTTGGCCGGAGAGCAGTACCGGCAACGCCAAGGCTTGGATAGGGGTACAAAACTCAAACCCTTTTTTCTCCAATCCTTCAACAACTTGGGGATTTAAACCCAAATCGGCGAACTTTTGCTCTGTGATATGCGTCTTTTTCATGGCTATAGAATATCAGCTAAAGCTTGCATTAAGAAAGCAAATACATTCCAATAGAGCATCAAATTACTGGTTATCATCCAACCAGTTTCGAAAAACACATTGGAGTGGAAGATGAGTGACAAGATTTTGCAGCTGTCTGACGAAGGTTTCGAAAACGACGTTATTAACGCTGCAGGCCCAGTACTAGTTGATTTTTGGGCAGAATGGTGTGGTCCTTGTAAGATGATTGCCCCAATCCTGGACGAAATCGCAGAAGAGTACGAAGGCAAACTCACTATCGGCAAACTGAATATTGACCACAACGCAGGTACACCACCTAAGTTTGGTATTCGTGGCATCCCAACCCTGCTGCTTTTCAAAAACGGCAGTGTAGCGGCAACGAAAGTGGGCGCACTGTCAAAAACTCAATTGAAAGAGTTTTTGGATGCGAACCTATAATCCATAAGTGATTAATAACAAAACCGTGCAATATCAAAATGCGCGGTTTTGTTTTTTCAAACTCTGGACTAGAGTTTTATTTAGTGCTAATTTATCGCACGTTAATTAAACAACTTCTCTTCTTGGTCGATCCTGAGACCAAATCCATCTTAACTAGAAAACAGATCTTATTTTGACTAAACAAGAATCCACCACCATGAACCTTACCGAATTGAAAAACAAACCGGTATCAGACTTAGTCAAGCTCGGTGAGAGCTTGGGTCTGGAAAACCTGGCGCGTTTGCGTAAACAAGACATCATCTTCGCCATCCTCAAAGCGCACGCAAAAGGCGGCGAAGACATCTTTGGCGACGGGGTTCTGGAAATTCTGCAAGACGGTTTTGGTTTCCTACGTAGTGCAGACAGTTCGTACCTAGCTGGTCCGGACGATATCTACGTATCACCAAGCCAAATTCGTCGTTTCAACCTACGTACTGGTGACTCGATTGCAGGGAAAATTCGCCCGCCTAAAGATGGCGAACGCTACTTTGCTCTGTTGAAAGTCAACACGGTTAACGATGATAGACCAGACAACGCTCGTAACAAGATCCTATTTGAGAACTTGACGCCGCTGCACGCGAATGAGCGTATGGTGATGGAGCGTGGTAATGGTTCGACAGAAGACATCACAGCACGTGTATTGGATTTGGCGTCGCCGATCGGTAAAGGCCAACGTGGTTTGATTGTTGCTCCGCCAAAAGCGGGTAAAACCATGCTGCTACAAAACATCGCTCAGAGCATCACTTACAACCACCCAGAGTGTGTGTTGATGGTTCTACTGATTGATGAACGTCCAGAAGAAGTGACTGAGATGCAGCGTCTAGTGAAAGGTGAAGTGGTTGCTTCTACTTTTGATGAACCAGCCTCTCGCCACGTTCAAGTTGCTGAAATGGTCATCGAGAAAGCGAAGCGTCTCGTTGAACACAAGAAAGATGTTGTGATTCTACTTGACTCGATCACTCGTCTTGCTCGCGCATACAACACCGTCGTTCCTTCATCAGGCAAAGTACTGACAGGTGGTGTGGACGCAAACGCACTACACCGTCCAAAACGTTTCTTCGGTGCGGCGCGTAATGTTGAGGAAGGTGGTAGCTTAACCATTATCGCGACTGCGTTAGTTGATACCGGTTCTAAGATGGACGAAGTGATCTACGAAGAGTTCAAGGGT
The DNA here is from genome assembly GCF_002224265.1 of Vibrio vulnificus NBRC 15645 = ATCC 27562. NCBI lineage: Bacteria > Pseudomonadati > Pseudomonadota > Gammaproteobacteria > Vibrionales > Vibrionaceae > Vibrio > Vibrio vulnificus. Next base: position 1,409,069 of record NZ_CP012881.1, on the reverse strand, counting down.
ACCGGTAACATGGAACTGCATTTGAACCGTAAGATCGCGGAAAAACGTGTATTCCCTGCGATTGACTTCAACCGCTCTGGTACTCGTCGTGAAGAGTTGCTGACGAAGTCAGATGAACTACAGAAGATGTGGATTTTGCGTAAGATAGTTCATCCTATGGGAGAAACGGACGCGATGGAATTCCTCATCGACAAGCTTGCGATGACGAAAACCAATGATGAGTTTTTTGACGCAATGCGCCGTCAATAAAAGACGAACCTTAAGAAAACGCCACTCACCTCGAGTGGCGTTTTTGTTTGCATTTAGCCGAATAACTGTTCAGAATGGATTCAAATGTTAACAGGAGGTTAATATGCAACATGGACTGTTGTCGTCGCTACTCCTCTCTTTATCACTGTTTTGGATGCCGCAGATAGCGTTGGCGAAGGAAGTGCCCGCTGACACGGTGCAGCAGTGGCTTCAAGATCAACAAGTCGAGAGTAAAGTCTCTGAGCTTTTGGATTATGCACTTCGCGACAAAACAAATGAGCTGAAGTTTTCTTTAGAACGATTGGCACTTCCGCAACAAGAAGTGGTGCGTTATGTCTTGCTCGATAAGCTTGAGAAAAATCAAGTGATCTTAACGCCTCGGATGGCGCTTTTTGTTGAGTCACAAATCAAGCGAACGCCAGCTTATCAAGTGGTAGAAAAAGGGGAGGGTTACGAGTTTACTGTCCCTGCGTTTAACTATCCTGCCATTGCCAGTCGACTTATAAAACGCTGGAAACAAGACCAATCCACGTTGGAGTTCATTTTATTAGCGGAGCAAGGAAAGCTTGATTTGCAGACATGGCTCTCAGGCTCTACGAATCAAATTCAATTGCGTGAATCTTTGCTACTCAAAGAGTTGGACAGTTTGTCGCCAGAGGCGTTAGATCGATTAGTGAATCAATTAGTTGATAAGCCCATCACCACTTGGTTACCTTCTTCTGCCGTAGTGGTGCGTTTTGCTCAAGTGAGTGAACGTTCAGATGTGTACCATCTACTGTGGCGGATGAAAGCCGATCACAACAGCCAAGCAGAGTTAACACGTTTAGCGACCATGGGGGATGAACAGGCGCTACAACAAGTGATGGCGGCAGCGTTGAATCCAAGCCTGAAAGAACAAGCGATTCAGGTGCTGGCGAGTAAACATCCGCTCTCCCAAGACGTGAAGCAGTTTCTTATTACGAGAATGGCTCTGCCTGATGACGCTGCGCTGGTGGCAAAAGAGCTCAGTAAACAAGGTCATGAGCGATGGTTGCAAGAGGTATTATCGGGTGGCTACCCGGTTAAGCGTCATCTCATCGCACAAGCTTTAAAATAAAAGTTGCAAAATAGCCTCACAAAATTAGCGGATCCTATCGAAATACGTTTTGTTATACTGCCTCAAGTTTAACCACTTCATGTAGAAGGCCTATGAGTTTTAAGGATTTACGCGATTTCCTCAATCACCTAGAGAAGAAAGGGCAATTAAAGCGCATTACTCACCCAGTTGATCCCGCTTATGAAATGACCGAGATCAGCGATCGAACACTGCGAGCGGGTGGTCCGGCTTTACTGTTCGAAAACCCAATTGGTTACGATATCCCAGTGTTGACAAACTTATTTGGTACCGCTGAGCGCGTTGCGATGGGGATGGGAAGAGAACAAGTTAAAGAATTGCGTGAGGTGGGTCAGTGGCTTGCTTATCTCAAAGAGCCTGAGCCACCTAAAGGTTTTAAAGACGCTTTAGATAAGTTGCCAGTGTTCAAGCAAGTTTTAAACATGCCTGTGAAACGTCTGCGTAAAGCCGCATGCCAAGAAGTAGTTTGGCAAGGTGAAGAAGTGGATCTGGACAAGATTCCCGTGATGAGCTGTTGGCAAGATGATGTTGCGCCACTGCTAACTTGGGGATTAACCATTACGCGAGGCCCCAACAAAAAACGCCAAAATTTGGGGATCTACCGTCAACAGAAAATCGCGAAAAACAAAATCATCATGCGTTGGCTAGCACACCGAGGTGGGGCTCTGGATTTGCGTGACTGGATGGAAAAGTACCCCGGAAAACCATTTCCTGTTTCCGTCGCTTTTGGTGCGGACCCTGCGACTATTTTAGGTGCAGTGACACCAGTACCGGATACGCTTTCGGAATATGCGTTTGCAGGCCTCTTGCGTGGCAGTAAAACCGAAGTGGTTAAGTCCGTCAGCAATGATCTCGAAATTCCTGCGAGTGCAGAAATCGTCCTCGAAGGCTATATCGATCCGAACGAGTATGCCGATGAGGGGCCTTATGGTGACCATACTGGCTATTACAATGAAAAGGAAAAACACCACGTTTTTACCATTACGCATATTACCATGCGTAAAGAGCCCATCTATCATAGTACTTACACCGGTCGTCCACCTGATGAACCCGCAGTATTAGGGGGGGCCCTCAACGAAGTTTTCGTGCCAATCTTGCAAAAGCAGTTCCCTGAAATAGAAGATTTCTATCTGCCACCGGAAGGTTGCTCTTACCGAATGGCTGTCGTGACCATGAAAAAGCAGTACCCAGGCCATGCGAAGCGCGTGATGATGGGTGTTTGGTCTTTCTTGCGTCAGTTTATGTACACCAAATATGTAGTGGTGTGTGATGAATCAGTGAATGCGCGTGATTGGGACGATGTCGTTAAGGCAATGACGAACAATATGAACCCGATACTCGACTCTCTATTTATTGAGAGCACGCCGATAGATTCACTCGATTTTGCCTCACCTGTCGCTGGGTTAGGTTCGAAGATGGGCCTAGATGCCACCATAAAATGGGAGGTGGAGCTTGCATTGCAGGGGGCGACGGTGGCCACAGAGTTTGTATCGCAGATAGGTATCGATGTGAATGCACTTAAAGCGGTCCACCCTTTAATATCTGATGTCTATGTGCCAGCAGTGGCGAGCGGTCAGTTTATGGTGATTAAAATCAATAAAACCCATGCTGGGCAATGCAAAGAAGTTGTAGAAAGCTTATGGCAAGTAGAGTACGTCAAACAGAGCAATAAGTTTATCGTTGTGTGTGATGACGATGTCAAAGCCGATGACTGGCATGACATCATTTGGGCGATCACTACGCGGATGGATCCATCACGCGACACCTTGAAGTTAGAGAGTAGTGAGGGTTGCTGTGCCAAATTGATTTTTGATGCAACCAATAAGTACCCTGAAGAAATCACGAGAGAATGGGGTAAACCGATTAAAAAAGATCCTAAACTTGTGGCTAAAGTCGATGCGCTTTGGCAGGAGTTCGGTATCCTATGAGCCATATGGTACGCCTTCTTCCTATGGATATCTCTTTTGTTGTCAGAGAAGGTGAAACGGTTTTGGACGCTGCGCTCAACAATAACATTGCGTTTCCAAGCCGTTGCCAAATGGGCTCATGTGCAATGTGCATGTGCCGGAAAGTCTCTGGAGAGATCCGTTATCAACTAGAGCCACTATTAACTGAACAAGAACAACGACAAGGCTGGATATTTCCTTGTCTGGCCTATACAGAAAGTAATTTAGAACTTACCTTCGCCGAAGAGTAAGTCAGAGGAATACCATGACAATTCAATGTAAAGTAAAGTCGATTAAGCCACTAGCCAGCAACACTTACCAGATCCTATTGCATCCTGAAAACCCAGTCTCCTTCAAGGCAGGTCAATATCTCATGGTGGTGATGGGTGAGAAAGACAAGCGCCCATTTTCCATTGCCAGTAGCCCTTGTCGTCATCAAGGGGAGTTAGAGTTACACATCGGTGCTGCCGAGCATAATGCCTATGCACTTGAAGTGGTGGAAGTGATGCAAAATGCATTGGATAACGATAGCTATATTGATATCGACGCCCCGCATGGCGATGCGTGGATTCGTGAAGAGAGCGAAAGACCGATGTTACTTATTGCGGGTGGAACGGGTTTTAGTTATGTACGTTCTATTCTCGATCACTGCATCGCGCAGAATAAGCCAAACCCAATTTATCTTTACTGGGGTGCTAGGGATTATTCACAACTTTACGCGAGCGAAGAGTTGGCTTTGATTGCCAATCAAAGTGCGAATGTGCATTTTATTCCCGTCGTGGAAGAGTCTCCTGCGAGTTGGCAGGGAAAAGTGGGTAATGTATTACAAGCCATCCACGAGGATTTTAGTAGTTTGGAGAACTATGACATTTACATCGCTGGTCGATTTGAGATGGCTGGCTTAGCAAGAGAGCAATTTACACAGCAAAAACAAGCTAAACGTGAAAGAATGTTTGCTGATGCATACGCCTTTATTTAAGTTAGTCCTATCATTTACCCCATCTTATTAGTCGCAAAAGGGGGTGTTTTGCTCTCTTTTGCGCCATATCGTTGTCTTTGTAATCAAACGAACGCTTTTGGTGACTTTTTTTCAAATTAGGGGTTGCCAAAGAAACTGCCTTCCCTATAATGCGCATCCACCGACACGGCAGACGGCGTAAGGCCTCAGCAACGTCGGGTGAGGTAAAAGCTTCTGAGAAAATAAATTTGAAAAAGTGTTTGACTCTTCAAATTAACTCGCTAGAATGCACCTCCGCTTTGAGAGAAAAACTTCTCGAAAAGCAAGCTCTTTAACAATATAAACCTATCAATCTGTGTGGGCACTCGTTGATGATAATCCAAAAGATTTATCAATGAACTGAGTGACCAAAACGATACTAAGTATCGGCACAGTCAATTTATTCAGTATTCATTGAGCCGAAGCGAAAGCTTCAAAAACTTTTAATTGAAGAGTTTGATCATGGCTCAGATTGAACGCTGGCGGCAGGCCTAACACATGCAAGTCGAGCGGCAGCACAGAGAAACTTGTTTCTCGGGTGGCGAGCGGCGGACGGGTGAGTAATGCCTGGGAAATTGCCCTGATGTGGGGGATAACCATTGGAAACGATGGCTAATACCGCATGATAGCTTCGGCTCAAAGAGGGGGACCTTCGGGCCTCTCGCGTCAGGATATGCCCAGGTGGGATTAGCTAGTTGGTGAGGTAAGGGCTCACCAAGGCGACGATCCCTAGCTGGTCTGAGAGGATGATCAGCCACACTGGAACTGAGACACGGTCCAGACTCCTACGGGAGGCAGCAGTGGGGAATATTGCACAATGGGCGCAAGCCTGATGCAGCCATGCCGCGTGTGTGAAGAAGGCCTTCGGGTTGTAAAGCACTTTCAGTCGTGAGGAAGGTGGTAGTGTTAATAGCACTATCATTTGACGTTAGCGACAGAAGAAGCACCGGCTAACTCCGTGCCAGCAGCCGCGGTAATACGGAGGGTGCGAGCGTTAATCGGAATTACTGGGCGTAAAGCGCATGCAGGTGGTTTGTTAAGTCAGATGTGAAAGCCCGGGGCTCAACCTCGGAACTGCATTTGAAACTGGCAGACTAGAGTACTGTAGAGGGGGGTAGAATTTCAGGTGTAGCGGTGAAATGCGTAGAGATCTGAAGGAATACCGGTGGCGAAGGCGGCCCCCTGGACAGATACTGACACTCAGATGCGAAAGCGTGGGGAGCAAACAGGATTAGATACCCTGGTAGTCCACGCTGTAAACGATGTCTACTTGGAGGTTGTGGCCTTGAGCCGTGGCTTTCGGAGCTAACGCGTTAAGTAGACCGCCTGGGGAGTACGGTCGCAAGATTAAAACTCAAATGAATTGACGGGGGCCCGCACAAGCGGTGGAGCATGTGGTTTAATTCGATGCAACGCGAAGAACCTTACCTACTCTTGACATCCAGAGAATCTAGCGGAGACGCTGGAGTGCCTTCGGGAACTCTGAGACAGGTGCTGCATGGCTGTCGTCAGCTCGTGTTGTGAAATGTTGGGTTAAGTCCCGCAACGAGCGCAACCCTTATCCTTGTTTGCCAGCGAGTAATGTCGGGAACTCCAGGGAGACTGCCGGTGATAAACCGGAGGAAGGTGGGGACGACGTCAAGTCATCATGGCCCTTACGAGTAGGGCTACACACGTGCTACAATGGCGCATACAGAGGGCGGCCAACTTGCGAAAGTGAGCGAATCCCAAAAAGTGCGTCGTAGTCCGGATTGGAGTCTGCAACTCGACTCCATGAAGTCGGAATCGCTAGTAATCGTGGATCAGAATGCCACGGTGAATACGTTCCCGGGCCTTGTACACACCGCCCGTCACACCATGGGAGTGGGCTGCAAAAGAAGTGGGTAGTTTAACCTTCGGGAGGACGCTCACCACTTTGTGGTTCATGACTGGGGTGAAGTCGTAACAAGGTAGCGCTAGGGGAACCTGGCGCTGGATCACCTCCTTATACGATGATTATTGCGATGAGTGTTCACACAGATTGATACGGTTTAGATTAGAGCATCTAGTGGGTCTGTAGCTCAGGTGGTTAGAGCGTACGCCTGATAAGCGTAAGGTCGGTGGTTCGAGTCCACTCAGACCCACCACTCAACGATGGGGTTATAGCTCAGCTGGGAGAGCGCCTGCCTTGCACGCAGGAGGTCTGCGGTTCGATCCCGCATAGCTCCACCATCTTTAAGGGTTTTTCCTTAAGAATCTTTAAAAATGGTTTTCATTAGAAAATCTGCTCTTTAACAATTTGGAAAGCTGACAAAACAACAATTTATTGTTGTTTGTAAAGTTCTCAATGTTTGTCTTTAAGACAAACACCAACAAACACATTCAAGTGTTCTTGGGAATGTCACTTTTAAGTGACTATTCGAAATTGAGTCCGGCAAAATCAACGCTATCTCGCTCATTCAAATAATGAGATAGCAACTTTGGTTGTTTAACAAAGACCCTTTGGGGTTGTATGGTTAAGTGACTAAGCGTACACGGTGGATGCCTTGGCAGTCAGAGGCGATGAAGGACGTAGTAACTTGCGATAAGCGTAGATGAGGCAGTAACAGCCACTTGAGTCTACGATTTCCGAATGGGGAAACCCACTGGCATAAGCCAGTATCATTGAGTGAATACATAGCTCAATGAAGCGAACCGGGAGAACTGAAACATCTAAGTACCCCGAGGAAAAGAAATCAACCGAGATTCCGAAAGTAGCGGCGAGCGAAATTGGATTAGCCCTTAAGCTTTACATGTGTTAGACGAACGGTCTGGAAAGTCCGACGATACAGGGTGATAGTCCCGTAGTTGACGATGCATGTTCAGTGAAATCGAGTAGGGCGGGACACGTGTTATCCTGTCTGAATATGGGGGGACCATCCTCCAAGGCTAAATACTCCTGACTGACCGATAGTGAACCAGTACCGTGAGGGAAAGGCGAAAAGAACCCCTGTGAGGGGAGTGAAATAGAACCTGAAACCGTGTACGTACAAGCAGTAGGAGCACCTTCGTGGTGTGACTGCGTACCTTTTGTATAATGGGTCAGCGACTTATATTCAGTGGCAAGGTTAACCATCTAGGGGAGCCGTAGGGAAACCGAGTCTTAACTGGGCGCCATAGTCTCTGGATATAGACCCGAAACCGAGTGATCTAGCCATGGGCAGGTTGAAGGTTGAGTAACATCAACTGGAGGACCGAACCGACTAATGTTGAAAAATTAGCGGATGACTTGTGGCTAGGGGTGAAAGGCCAATCAAACTCGGAGATAGCTGGTTCTCCCCGAAAGCTATTTAGGTAGCGCCTCGGACGAATACTACTGGGGGTAGAGCACTGTTAAGGCTAGGGGGTCATCCCGACTTACCAACCCTTTGCAAACTCCGAATACCAGTAAGTACTATCCGGGAGACACACGGCGGGTGCTAACGTCCGTCGTGGAGAGGGAAACAACCCAGACCGCCAGCTAAGGTCCCAAATTACAGCTAAGTGGGAAACGATGTGGGAAGGCTTAGACAGCTAGGATGTTGGCTTAGAAGCAGCCATCATTTAAAGAAAGCGTAATAGCTCACTAGTCGAGTCGGCCTGCGCGGAAGATGTAACGGGGCTAAGTTGTAAACCGAAGCTGCGGCAATGTTCTATGAACATTGGGTAGGGGAGCGTTCTGTAAGCCGTTGAAGGTGTGTTGTAAAGCATGCTGGAGGTATCAGAAGTGCGAATGCTGACATGAGTAACGACAAGGGGGGTGAAAAACCTCCCCGCCGGAAGACCAAGGGTTCCTGTCCAACGTTAATCGGGGCAGGGTAAGTCGACCCCTAAGGCGAGGCTGAAAAGCGTAGTCGATGGGAAACGGGTTAATATTCCCGTACTTCTTACAATTGCGATGGGGGGACGGAGAAGGCTAGGTGGGCCTGGCGACGGTTGTCCAGGTTCAAGTGCGTAGGCTGAGTGTTTAGGTAAATCCGGACACTCTTAAGGCTGAGACACGACGTCGAGCTACTACGGTAGTGAAGTCATTGATGCCATGCTTCCAGGAAAAGCCTCTAAGCTTCAGATTGTAAGGAATCGTACCCCAAACCGACACAGGTGGTCGGGTAGAGAATACCAAGGCGCTTGAGAGAACTCGGGTGAAGGAACTAGGCAAAATGGTACCGTAACTTCGGGAGAAGGTACGCTCTTGATGGTGAAGTCCCTTGCGGATGGAGCTGACGAGAGTCGCAGATACCAGGTGGCTGCAACTGTTTATTAAAAACACAGCACTGTGCAAAATCGTAAGATGACGTATACGGTGTGACGCCTGCCCGGTGCCGGAAGGTTAATTGATGGGGTTAGCGTAAGCGAAGCTCTTGATCGAAGCCCCGGTAAACGGCGGCCGTAACTATAACGGTCCTAAGGTAGCGAAATTCCTTGTCGGGTAAGTTCCGACCTGCACGAATGGCGTAATGATGGCCACGCTGTCTCCACCCGAGACTCAGTGAAATTGAAATCGCTGTGAAGATGCAGTGTACCCGCGGCTAGACGGAAAGACCCCGTGAACCTTTACTACAGCTTGGCACTGAACATTGAACCTACATGTGTAGGATAGGTGGGAGGCTTTGAAGACGTGACGCCAGTTGCGTTGGAGCCGTCCTTGAAATACCACCCTTGTATGTTTGATGTTCTAACGTTGGCCCCTAATCGGGGTTGCGGACAGTGCCTGGTGGGTAGTTTGACTGGGGCGGTCTCCTCCCAAAGAGTAACGGAGGAGCACGAAGGTGGGCTAATCACGGTTGGACATCGTGAGGTTAGTGCAATGGCATAAGCCCGCTTAACTGCGAGAATGACGGTTCGAGCAGGTGCGAAAGCAGGTCATAGTGATCCGGTGGTTCTGAATGGAAGGGCCATCGCTCAACGGATAAAAGGTACTCCGGGGATAACAGGCTGATACCGCCCAAGAGTTCATATCGACGGCGGTGTTTGGCACCTCGATGTCGGCTCATCACATCCTGGGGCTGAAGTCGGTCCCAAGGGTATGGCTGTTCGCCATTTAAAGTGGTACGCGAGCTGGGTTTAGAACGTCGTGAGACAGTTCGGTCCCTATCTGCCGTGGGCGTTGGAAGATTGAAGGGGGCTGCTCCTAGTACGAGAGGACCGGAGTGGACGAACCTCTGGTGTTCGGGTTGTGTCGCCAGACGCATTGCCCGGTAGCTAAGTTCGGAATCGATAACCGCTGAAAGCATCTAAGCGGGAAGCGAGCCCTGAGATGAGTCTTCCCTGATACTTTAAGTATCCTAAAGGGTTGTTCGAGACTAGAACGTTGATAGGCAGGGTGTGTAAGCGCTGTGAGGCGTTGAGCTAACCTGTACTAATTGCCCGTGAGGCTTAACCATACAACACCCAAAGGGTTTTGATGGACTCAAAGCAAGAACGAATTGAATGTGTAGAGAACGCAGACAGCTTTCCGAATTTTAAGAATTTGCTTGGCGACCATAGCGTTTTGGACCCACCTGAACCCATTCCGAACTCAGAAGTGAAACGAAATAGCGTCGATGGTAGTGTGGGGTTTCCCCATGTGAGAGTAGAACATCGCCAGGCTTTTAATTCGACTTGTCTTTAATTAGACGAGTCACCATAAAGTTTTAAGCAAAAAGCTTAGAGTTTTATGTTGACTTACAGAGTCAATCGCGTATTATACGCACCTCGCTTAAGTGCTAAGGCGCTGAAAGCAAAGCTCTTTAACAATATAAACCTATCAATCTGTGTGGGCACTCGTTGATGATAATCCAAAAGATTTATCAATGAACTGAGTGACCAAAACGATACTAAGTATCGGCACAGTCAATTTATTCAGTATTCATTGAGCCGAAGCGAAAGCTTCAAAAAACTTTTAATTGAAGAGTTTGATCATGGCTCAGATTGAACGCTGGCGGCAGGCCTAACACATGCAAGTCGAGCGGCAGCACAGAGAAACTTGTTTCTCGGGTGGCGAGCGGCGGACGGGTGAGTAATGCCTGGGAAATTGCCCTGATGTGGGGGATAACCATTGGAAACGATGGCTAATACCGCATGATAGCTTCGGCTCAAAGAGGGGGACCTTCGGGCCTCTCGCGTCAGGATATGCCCAGGTGGGATTAGCTAGTTGGTGAGGTAAGGGCTCACCAAGGCGACGATCCCTAGCTGGTCTGAGAGGATGATCAGCCACACTGGAACTGAGACACGGTCCAGACTCCTACGGGAGGCAGCAGTGGGGAATATTGCACAATGGGCGCAAGCCTGATGCAGCCATGCCGCGTGTGTGAAGAAGGCCTTCGGGTTGTAAAGCACTTTCAGTCGTGAGGAAGGTGGTAGTGTTAATAGCACTATCATTTGACGTTAGCGACAGAAGAAGCACCGGCTAACTCCGTGCCAGCAGCCGCGGTAATACGGAGGGTGCGAGCGTTAATCGGAATTACTGGGCGTAAAGCGCATGCAGGTGGTTTGTTAAGTCAGATGTGAAAGCCCGGGGCTCAACCTCGGAACTGCATTTGAAACTGGCAGACTAGAGTACTGTAGAGGGGGGTAGAATTTCAGGTGTAGCGGTGAAATGCGTAGAGATCTGAAGGAATACCGGTGGCGAAGGCGGCCCCCTGGACAGATACTGACACTCAGATGCGAAAGCGTGGGGAGCAAACAGGATTAGATACCCTGGTAGTCCACGCTGTAAACGATGTCTACTTGGAGGTTGTGGCCTTGAGCCGTGGCTTTCGGAGCTAACGCGTTAAGTAGACCGCCTGGGGAGTACGGTCGCAAGATTAAAACTCAAATGAATTGACGGGGGCCCGCACAAGCGGTGGAGCATGTGGTTTAATTCGATGCAACGCGAAGAACCTTACCTACTCTTGACATCCAGAGAATCTAGCGGAGACGCTGGAGTGCCTTCGGGAACTCTGAGACAGGTGCTGCATGGCTGTCGTCAGCTCGTGTTGTGAAATGTTGGGTTAAGTCCCGCAACGAGCGCAACCCTTATCCTTGTTTGCCAGCGAGTAATGTCGGGAACTCCAGGGAGACTGCCGGTGATAAACCGGAGGAAGGTGGGGACGACGTCAAGTCATCATGGCCCTTACGAGTAGGGCTACACACGTGCTACAATGGCGCATACAGAGGGCGGCCAACTTGCGAAAGTGAGCGAATCCCAAAAAGTGCGTCGTAGTCCGGATTGGAGTCTGCAACTCGACTCCATGAAGTCGGAATCGCTAGTAATCGTGGATCAGAATGCCACGGTGAATACGTTCCCGGGCCTTGTACACACCGCCCGTCACACCATGGGAGTGGGCTGCAAAAGAAGTGGGTAGTTTAACCTTCGGGAGGACGCTCACCACTTTGTGGTTCATGACTGGGGTGAAGTCGTAACAAGGTAGCGCTAGGGGAACCTGGCGCTGGATCACCTCCTTATACGATGATTATTGCGATGAGTGTTCACACAGATTGATATGGTTTAGAAAGTTTAGAGTATCTTAGTGTCCCGTTCGTCTAGAGGCCTAGGACACCGCCCTTTCACGGCGGTAACAGGGGTTCGACTCCCCTACGGATACCATCTTTAAGCATTCTTACGAGTGTGTTTAAACATGGTTTTCATTAGAAAATCTGCTCTTTAACAATTTGGAAAGCTGACAAAACAACAATTTATTGTTGTTTGTAAAGTTCTCAATGTTTGTCTTTAAGACAAACACCAACAAACACATTCAAGTGTTCTTGGGAATGTCACTTTTAGTGACTATTCGAAATTGAGTCCGGCAAAATCAACGCTATCTCGCTCATTCAAATAATGAGATAGCAACTTTGGTTGTTTAACAAAGACCCTTTGGGGTTGTATGGTTAAGTGACTAAGCGTACACGGTGGATGCCTTGGCAGTCAGAGGCGATGAAGGACGTAGTAACTTGCGATAAGCGTAGATGAGGCAGTAACAGCCACTTGAGTCTACGATTTCCGAATGGGGAAACCCACTGGCATAAGCCAGTATCATTGAGTGAATACATAGCTCAATGAAGCGAACCGGGAGAACTGAAACATCTAAGTACCCCGAGGAAAAGAAATCAACCGAGATTCCGAAAGTAGCGGCGAGCGAAATTGGATTAGCCCTTAAGCTTTACATGTGTTAGACGAACGGTCTGGAAAGTCCGACGATACAGGGTGATAGTCCCGTAGTTGTAGATGCATGTTCAGTGAAATCGAGTAGGGCGGGACACGTGTTATCCTGTCTGAATATGGGGGACCATCCTCCAAGGCTAAATACTCCTGACTGACCGATAGTGAACCAGTACCGTGAGGGAAAGGCGAAAAGAACCCCTGTGAGGGGAGTGAAATAGAACCTGAAACCGTGTACGTACAAGCAGTAGGAGCACCTTCGTGGTGTGACTGCGTACCTTTTGTATAATGGGTCAGCGACTTATATTCAGTGGCAAGGTTAACCATCTAGGGGAGCCGTAGGGAAACCGAGTCTTAACTGGGCGCCATAGTCTCTGGATATAGACCCGAAACCGAGTGATCTAGCCATGGGCAGGTTGAAGGTTGAGTAACATCAACTGGAGGACCGAACCGACTAATGTTGAAAAATTAGCGGATGACTTGTGGCTAGGGGTGAAAGGCCAATCAAACTCGGAGATAGCTGGTTCTCCCCGAAAGCTATTTAGGTAGCGCCTCGGACGAATACTACTGGGGGTAGAGCACTGTTAAGGCTAGGGGGTCATCCCGACTTACCAACCCTTTGCAAACTCCGAATACCAGTAAGTACTATCCGGGAGACACACGGCGGGTGCTAACGTCCGTCGTGGAGAGGGAAACAACCCAGACCGCCAGCTAAGGTCCCAAATTACAGCTAAGTGGGAAACGATGTGGGAAGGCTTAGACAGCTAGGATGTTGGCTTAGAAGCAGCCATCATTTAAAGAAAGCGTAATAGCTCACTAGTCGAGTCGGCCTGCGCGGAAGATGTAACGGGGCTAAGTTGTAAACCGAAGCTGCGGCAATGTTCTATGAACATTGGGTAGGGGAGCGTTCTGTAAGCCGTTGAAGGTGTGTTGTAAAGCATGCTGGAGGTATCAGAAGTGCGAATGCTGACATGAGTAACGACAAGGGGGGTGAAAAACCTCCCCGCCGGAAGACCAAGGGTTCCTGTCCAACGTTAATCGGGGCAGGGTAAGTCGACCCCTAAGGCGAGGCTGAAAAGCGTAGTCGATGGGAAACGGGTTAATATTCCCGTACTTCTTACAATTGCGATGGGGGGACGGAGAAGGCTAGGTGGGCCTGGCGACGGTTGTCCAGGTTCAAGTGCGTAGGCTGAGTGTTTAGGTAAATCCGGATACTCTTAAGGCTGAGACACGACGTCGAGCTACTACGGTAGTGAAGTCATTGATGCCATGCTTCCAGGAAAAGCCTCTAAGCTTCAGATTGTAAGGAATCGTACCCCAAACCGACACAGGTGGTCGGGTAGAGAATACCAAGGCGCTTGAGAGAACTCGGGTGAAGGAACTAGGCAAAATGGTACCGTAACTTCGGGAGAAGGTACGCTCTTGATGGTGAAGTCCCTTGCGGATGGAGCTGACGAGAGTCGCAGATACCAGGTGGCTGCAACTGTTTATTAAAAACACAGCACTGTGCAAAATCGTAAGATGACGTATACGGTGTGACGCCTGCCCGGTGCCGGAAGGTTAATTGATGGGGTTAGCGTAAGCGAAGCTCTTGATCGAAGCCCCGGTAAACGGCGGCCGTAACTATAACGGTCCTAAGGTAGCGAAATTCCTTGTCGGGTAAGTTCCGACCTGCACGAATGGCGTAATGATGGCCACGCTGTCTCCACCCGAGACTCAGTGAAATTGAAATCGCTGTGAAGATGCAGTGTACCCGCGGCTAGACGGAAAGACCCCGTGAACCTTTACTACAGCTTGGCACTGAACATTGAACCTACATGTGTAGGATAGGTGGGAGGCTTTGAAGACGTGACGCCAGTTGCGTTGGAGCCGTCCTTGAAATACCACCCTTGTATGTTTGATGTTCTAACGTTGGCCCCTAATCGGGGTTGCGGACAGTGCCTGGTGGGTAGTTTGACTGGGGCGGTCTCCTCCCAAAGAGTAACGGAGGAGCACGAAGGTGGGCTAATCACGGTTGGACATCGTGAGGTTAGTGCAATGGCATAAGCCCGCTTAACTGCGAGAATGACGGTTCGAGCAGGTGCGAAAGCAGGTCATAGTGATCCGGTGGTTCTGAATGGAAGGGCCATCGCTCAACGGATAAAAGGTACTCCGGGGATAACAGGCTGATACCGCCCAAGAGTTCATATCGACGGCGGTGTTTGGCACCTCGATGTCGGCTCATCACATCCTGGGGCTGAAGTCGGTCCCAAGGGTATGGCTGTTCGCCATTTAAAGTGGTACGCGAGCTGGGTTTAGAACGTCGTGAGACAGTTCGGTCCCTATCTGCCGTGGGCGTTGGAAGATTGAAGGGGGCTGCTCCTAGTACGAGAGGACCGGAGTGGACGAACCTCTGGTGTTCGGGTTGTGTCGCCAGACGCATTGCCCGGTAGCTAAGTTCGGAATCGATAACCGCTGAAAGCATCTAAGCGGGAAGCGAGCCCTGAGATGAGTCTTCCCTGATACTTTAAGTATCCTAAAGGGTTGTTCGAGACTAGAACGTTGATAGGCAGGGTGTGTAAGCGCTGTGAGGCGTTGAGCTAACCTGTACTAATTGCCCGTGAGGCTTAACCATACAACACCCAAAGGGTTTTGATGGACTCAAAGCAAGAACGAATTGAATGTGTAGAGAACGCAGACAGCTTTCCGAATTTTAAGAATTTGCTTGGCGACCATAGCGTTTTGGACCCACCTGAACCCATTCCGAACTCAGAAGTGAAACGAAATAGCGTCGATGGTAGTGTGGGGTTTCCCCATGTGAGAGTAGAACATCGCCAGGCTTTTAATTTAGACTTAGGTCTAACCAGTGCGGAGCGGTAGTTCAGTTGGTTAGAATACCGGCCTGTCACGCCGGGGGTCGCGGGTTCGAGTCCCGTCCGCTCCGCCACTTATTTAGAAACCCAGTCTTCGGACTGGGTTTTGTCGTTTTCAGCGTGATGAATTTTTCTTTCAAGGGAATGCATCTTGCTCATGTCATACCAATCTGGAAAATTAACTGTCAGGTCTATCCATCTTCTCGAGCACATCTGTCTGACTCTGGCCGAACATTCCAAAAAACTCTTCCAAGCCCTACATGCTTTGGAGACAATGTCTTCGTAATCCGCAAAAGATGGATTGGCGAGATAGTGTTGTCTTAACCCACTCCACACTTGTTCTATCGGGTTTAGCTCTGGAGAATAGGGTGGGAGCTTGATGATACTGACTTAATTGTTCTCGCTGCTCCGCGTTAAGAAATGCTGGGAGACCCGTTCTTGGTTTTTCCTTCAGCCCTTCTAATCCTTCTTCAAGAAAAGTTTGAACCCATTTATTAACACTAGTTCGGCTTACCTTAAGAAACTTGGCGATTTGGGTTCGAGAGTGACCCTCTTTAAAGTGGGCCAATGCGAGTAATCGCATCTTCATTTGAATAGATTTTTGTTGGCTAGCAAGTTTTTTGAAATCAAGGTTATTGAGACTGTCCATAGCGTCATTTATCACGAAGAAGTAACAGCTTCAATTAGATCATATTTTTAGTTAGGTTGGTTTAAGGCTCCTAACTGACTTTCAATCAATACCAAAAACTAAATAGTGAACGAGGAGTCTATCTTGCTTAATGTGTCCTATATTAATTAAGTAACACGACAGTCTAAGGAGAGAGGTATGTCCCAAGAAGCTCTGATTTCACGTCTCAACGAATTACCTCGGATTGAGAGTGTGCTGCAAGAATTACTTGAGATGGTCAATCGAGATAATTTTGATTTTTCTGAGCTATCAAAAAAATTGGCGATGGATCAGGTACTCAGTGCCCGATTACTCAGAATGGCTAACTCGGCACATTTTGCCGGTAACAAACCTCTTTCCAACCTCAATGAAGCGGTTATTCGTGTTGGGAGTGGGGCTGTTCGTACTCTTGTTTCTTCTTCAATTCTCTACAGCGCGTTCCCCAAAATTGAAACATTGAATATCAAGGATTATTGGGCCAATACCTTTGAAGTTGCGATGATTGCGAGCAAATTAGCAGATCAAGCGAAGTTGGATGCCAATGAAGTCTTTACCACGGGTGTACTGCACAATATTGGAGAGTTGATGATTCACTCTTTGGTGCCTGAACAGGCGATAGAAATCAGCAATAAAATCGCTGAAGGGCAGTCCTCGTTAAGTGCACAAAGAGAGGTATTAGGCACGGATGCGACGGAACTTGGGGCGAAGCTAGCTGAAGCTTGGAAGTTTCCGCCAGAAATGAAAGATGCTATTGAAAACATCAATCATCCTGGCAAGGCTAAAATAGCCAAACGGTTAGCTTGCTTGCTCTACTTAGCAAGAGACATCAATAAGCGCTGGGATTCGATGTTAGAGGAAGAGGAAAAGCAACATTACTTGGCTGAACATCCTGCGGCAGCGGCGCTGGGCATTA
This sequence comes from Vibrio vulnificus NBRC 15645 = ATCC 27562, assembly GCF_002224265.1. Taxonomy (NCBI): domain Bacteria; kingdom Pseudomonadati; phylum Pseudomonadota; class Gammaproteobacteria; order Vibrionales; family Vibrionaceae; genus Vibrio; species Vibrio vulnificus. Next base: position 1,392,215 of record NZ_CP012881.1, on the reverse strand, counting down.
CTCCCGGACGTGCCTTTGTGATCGATCAAATCAGAGGGCAAGGAAGTGAAATGGCTTACAACATGTTTAGTTAGCGGTAAGCCAGTATCCGTTAAGAGCGATCCGCGGCAGTGAGCTTTTTTTTACCCCATTTGATCTGCTGAATAACGAGTCCTGCAATAATGAGCATCAAGCCAATGAGGGTTGTAGGGTGAATTTCCTCACCAATTATGGAGGAAAGTAGCATGAGAGAGATAAAAGGTGAGGCGAAAATGAGGTTGCTGATCCTTGCCGTGTTATTGGTTAGCTTCAGTGCAGATAGCCATAGGACAAAAGTCACTCCCATTTCAAACAGGCCAACATAAGTGACAGCAAGCCAGCCCTGCGTCGAAATCTGCCCCCATGACTGGCCTTCGATGGCCGTTAAAGCAATGGCAAAAGGAATAGCGACTAAGAAACCAAGCAAGACACCAACAATAGGATCGGCTTGGTTTTTAGTATTAAGGATCCAGTACCCAGCCCAAAGTAAAGTCGACGTGAGTGCTAGCGCTACGCCCACAGGGCTTTCAAATGATAGCCCTAATAAATCGCCCTTTGTGGCAATGACAATCACGCCAACGTAGCTGAATACACAGGCAACCCAATCTTGCTTACGAATTTTCTGCCCAAGAAACACGGCAGCCATTAGTGTCAGTGTGATGGCCCAGCTATAGTTGATCGCTTGTGCCTGAGAGGCAGGTAACAGATCGTAGGCTTTAAATAAAATGAGGTAGTAGGCTAATGGGTTGATCAGCCCTAGTAGTAAGTAATACCAAGGATTTGATAAGAAAGTAGTACTGATTTGTGTCAGTTTTCCTTGTAGGGCACAAATCGTGAGAAGGGCCATTGCAGAAACAACACTGGCCACGGTGAGCATTTGGATAGGGCTAAACTCAGCGAGCGTAAGTTTAAAGGCGGTCGCTACAGTAGACCATAACAATACAGCAGAAAGCCCGAATCCTAGGGCGCGACGCTCGTTCATAAATCCTCAAAATGATAGTCAGCAAGCAAAGCACCTAGTGTAAGCGAGGATTTTCTGTGCAACAAACTGGACATTTATCCAGTATGTAAATACCATTGAAACACGCATCTCTTTTCTTAGAACGCCTTATTATGCAATGGATTATAGATAACCAAGCTTCCCTTCTGCTGACCCTTTTTTCTTCGCTATCGACTGCAATTTTAGCCGCTTGGTGGCAGCGCCAGAAGCTAGAGGTGGTGAATCAGTTGTTGCAACAACAGCTAGAAAGTGAACAACGCTTATCTGCCAGTAAAATCGAACAACTGCAGCACGGAATGCAACAGCTTCAAACGGAGTTGGATGATTATGATCAGGAGCGCGATCAGGCGGCCTATGAGGTCAAACAAACCCATGGTAAGTTGATGGCCGCAATTGAGAAACTACGCTACTTCGATGCGGTAAAACAAGAGCGTCAACAATACTTTGATGAGTTAACGGCGCTAAGGGAACACAACGCAAAATTAGAGACACAACTGCGTGAGCAGCAGGTTCGTCATGAGCAACTGAATCAAGCTAATCAGGAGAAGCTGCAAATTCTGGAACAAGCAGAGGTACGCTTGAAACAGCAGTTTGAGCATCTTGCGAATCAACTTTTTGAAGAAAAAACCGCTAAGGTTGATCAACAAAACCGCCTCAGCTTAGAAGGACTATTATCCCCTTTAAAAGAGCAGTTAGAAGGCTTTAAGAAGCAGGTCAATGATAGTTTCAGTTATGAAGCCAAAGAACGTCATACGCTTGTGCATGAGTTGAAAAATTTACAACGCTTGAATGAGCAGATGACTCGTGAAGCTGTGAACCTTACGCAAGCGCTCAAAGGAGACAATAAGCAGCAAGGAAACTGGGGAGAAGTGGTGCTGGCGCGTGTGCTTGCGGAATCAGGATTACGCGAAGGGCATGAATATCAGACTCAGGTCAGTTTGCAAAATGAAGCGGGTAAACGCTATCAACCCGACGTGATCGTCTATTTACCTCAAGATAAGCAAGTGGTGATCGACTCCAAAATGACGTTGGTGGCCTATGAGCGCTATTTCCATGCGGAGTCGGACAGCGAGCGCGACATTGAGTTGTCCAATCACCTTGCTGCGATTCGTGCGCATATTAAAGGATTAAGTGTAAAAGATTATCACCAGCTCAAAGGTATTCACTCCTTGGACTATGTGCTGATGTTTATACCTGTCGAGCCCGCTTTCCAATTAGCAATACAAGCTGATCCGAGCCTGGTCAAAGATGCGATGGAACAAAATATTATCTTGGTGAGTCCAACCACATTACTGGTTGCTCTGAGAACCATTGATAACCTCTGGCGCAATGAGCGTCAGAGCCAGAACGCGAAGATCATTGCACAGCGAGCAAGTAAGCTATACGACAAGCTGCGCTTGTTTGTCGATGATATGCAAAACTTAGGCGGAGCGCTGGATAAAGCTAACCAAAGTTACCAAGGGGCAATGAACAAATTGGTGACCGGGCGAGGAAATGTCATTCGTCAGGCGGAAAGTTTCAAAGAGCTGGGTGTTGAAGTCAAACGCCCTATCTCGGCGGATTTAACTCAATTAGCACAAAATGACTCTTTAGTAGAAAGACATCCCGTTGAGGATAAAGTAAACTATTCGACCGCAGTCTTGGGCCAAGAAAACCATTTCGGCCCTCAATCGAACCGCACTGCCCAAGAGGAAAAATAATGACGGACATCAGCGTGCAATCGAATACAGCTTTAGAATCATCAGAAACCACGCATTTTGGTTTCACTACCGTAGCGAAAGAAGAAAAAGTCGCTAAGGTTGCTCAAGTATTTCATTCAGTCGCGGCCAAATACGACATTATGAACGACCTGATGTCAGGGGGAATTCATCGTTTGTGGAAGCGCTTTACCATCGATTGCAGTGGTGCTCGTCCTGGTCAGAGAGTATTAGATTTAGGTGGTGGCACAGGAGATTTGACTGCCAAGTTTTCCCGTATCGTCGGTGAAAAGGGTCATGTCATTCTCGCTGACATCAATAATTCTATGCTCAATGTCGGTCGTGACAAACTACGAGACAGCGGCATTGTCGGTAACGTTCATTACGTACAAGCGAATGCCGAGGAATTGCCATTTCCGGATGATTACTTTGACATTATTACCATCAGTTTCTGCCTACGTAACGTGACTGACAAAGATAAAGCGCTTCGCTCGATGTTCCGAGTGCTCAAGCCGGGTGGTCGTTTGTTGGTATTGGAATTTTCCAAACCTGTCTTTGATCCGTTATCTAAGGTGTATGACGCGTACTCTTTCCACCTATTACCGAAGATGGGTGAGTTAGTCGCGAACGATGCCGATAGCTACCGTTACTTGGCCGAATCGATTCGCATGCATCCTGATCAAGAGACCCTTAAGGGGATGATGCAAGAAGCAGGCTTTGAAAATACCTCATACTACAATTTGACGGGTGGCATTGTTGCCCTGCATCGTGGCTACAAGTTTTAGGAGCCTCCATGCCATTTGAACCACTCATTACCGCAGTGATTGAAACTAGCCTCAATGTGCTGGTAAAAGACAATCCGGATCTCGAAAAGCGTTTATTACGTTTAAAGGGGCAAGTGATCCAAGTTCATCTCCAAGAGGTGAACAAAACGTTGACGTTTATTTTTAGCCAACAGATTGATGTATTAGCCAATTATGAAGGCCAACCGGATTGTTATTTGTCGCTTAAATTAGCGGTGTTGCCTGATCTGAAAGAGCAGGCCAATATCACGAAGCTGATTAAGCAAGACAAGCTGATCCTTGAAGGGGACATTCAATTAGCGCAGAAGTTTGCTCAGCTCATCTCGGATGCAAAACCGGATGTGGAGGAATGGGTATCGCGTGTCACTGGGGATGTGGTCGCTCACTCTTTGGCTCAGGGTGTAAAGAATGTTGGTGGCTTTGTCGGCCGTCAAGCAAAAAAGCAACAGCATCATCTTGCTCAGGTGATTACCGAAGAATGGCGTCTGGCACCTGGACCATTGGAAGTGGCTTACTTCTGTGACCAAGTGGACGATGCCAAAAGTGATCTCGCCAGACTAGAAGCTCGTCTGCAAAAACTGTTGGAGAAAGCATGACCCCGACAGAGCTAAAGCGCCTTTATCGCATCATTAAAGTTCAGCTTGAATATGGTTTGGATGACCTATTGCCAGACCATCAACTTGCCAAAGCACCACGTTGGGTGCGCAAAAGCTTGTTTTGGCTTAAGAATCAGCATCCAGAAAAGCCGTTAGGGGATCGTCTACGTCTTGCCCTGCAAGAGCTAGGTCCTGTTTGGATTAAGTTTGGCCAGATGTTGTCTACTCGTCGCGATCTGTTTCCTCCTCACATTGCAGACCCGCTTGCACTGCTGCAAGATCAAGTCTCGCCTTTTGATGGTGCATTGGCGAAAGCGCAAATGGAGCAAGCGCTCGGTGGGCCTCTAGAAACTTGGTTTAGTGATTTTGACCTGGTTCCTTTAGCGTCGGCCTCCATTGCGCAGGTGCATACCGCCAAGCTGAAAACGACTAACCAAGAAGTGGTATTAAAGGTCATTCGCCCAGATATTCGTCCCATCATTGATGCAGATCTAAAACTGATGCGACGTATGGCGCGTATAGTCGCCAAAGCAATGCCTGAAGCACGTCGTCTTAAACCAATCGAAGTGGTTCGAGAGTATGAGAAAACCTTACTGGACGAGCTTGATTTGCGTCGCGAAGCGGCCAATGCGATACAGCTAAGACGCAATTTTACCGGCAGTGAAGAGTTATATGTTCCTGAAGTTTATCCGGACTTTAGTAATGAAACTGTCATGGTTTCTGAGCGAATATATGGCATCCAAGTCTCGGATATTGCAGGCTTGAAAGCGAATGGCACCAACATGAAGTTGTTGGCAGAAAGAGGGGTGAGTGTATTCTTTACCCAGGTTTTTCGCGACAGCTTCTTCCATGCAGACATGCATCCAGGGAACGTGTTTGTTAACCCTGAACATCCCGAGAACCCCCAATGGATTGGTTTGGATTGTGGCATTGTTGGCACATTAAATAGCGAAGATAAACGCTATTTAGCAGAAAACTTTTTGGCGTTTTTTAATCGTGACTATCGACGTGTAGCCGAGCTGCATGTGGACTCTGGCTGGGTACCAGCAGACACTAATATTGATGAATTTGAATTTGCGATTCGTATTGTTTGTGAGCCGATTTTTGCCAAACCGTTGTGTGAAATCTCCTTTGGTCATGTGCTATTGAACCTATTCAATACCGCAAGGCGATTCAATATGGAAGTTCAGCCACAACTGGTGTTATTGCAAAAAACCTTGCTGTATGTGGAAGGGTTAGGGCGCCAGCTTTACCCTCAACTTGATCTCTGGGAAACCGCAAAACCCTTCCTTGAAGAGTGGATGATGAATCAAGTTGGTCCTAAGGCGTTGATCAATGCAATAAAAGACCGCGCGCCTTATTGGGCGGAAAAATTACCTGAACTGCCGGAGTTGCTGTATGACAGCCTCAAACAGGGCAAAGCGATGAACCAGAGAATGGATCAGCTTTACCAAGGCTATCGAGCCAGCAAGCGCCAGCAGGCAACAGGAAAGTTTTTATTTGGTGTTGGGGCCACATTAGTCGTATGCTCGGCAATATTGGTGGACCACACTTATGAACAGCTTTCACTGGCGACGGCTATTGCAGGCGTCACATTTTGGCTGTTCAGTTGGCGAGCTTATCGTCGTTAGACGTTAAACTCTTGATCTAATTTTTGTTACAAAAGACCCGAGGTAAAAAGAATGGGTGGTATCAGTATCTGGCAACTGTTGATTATTGCTGTCATCGTTGTATTGCTATTCGGAACTAAAAAACTGCGCGGTATTGGTAGTGATTTAGGCGGCGCAATTAAAGGCTTCAAAAAAGCAATGAACGAAGAAGAGTCTGAGAAGAAAGACGCAGACTTTGAGCCGAAAAGTCTAGAGCAGCAAAACAAACAAGCTGCGACCGAAACTAAAAAAGACAAAGAGCAGGCGTAATAAGTGTTTGATATCGGTTTTTGGGAACTGGTATTGATATTTGTCGTGGGTCTGGTTGTTTTAGGGCCAGAGCGTTTGCCGCATGCGATTCGTAGTGTGGCGCGATTTGTTGGTGCAGCAAAAAGCATGGCAAATAGCGTTAAAGACGAGTTAGCTCATGAGCTCAAAGTTCAGGAGCTACAAGAAAACTTGCGTAAAGCAGAGCAAATGGGGATGGAAGAACTTTCGCCAGACCTGAAAGCGTCTGTGGAGCAGCTAAAACAAGCAGCTCAGTCGGTGAATCGCCCATACGCAGATGTGTCAGCCAAAAATGAAGCCACGTCCAGCTCGTCTAGTGATGTGACTCATCAAACTGAGGCGGCAAAAACATCGGCGGCAAATACCAAGTCCGAATAGTCTCACATAGGGGAGCTACTCTTTGGGTAGCTCTTTTTTGATCCGTTTTGATTCTAGAGGTTTGACATGTCTACCGTTGAGCAGACTCAACCTTTGATTAGCCACTTGTTAGAACTGCGTAATCGCTTATTGAAAGCGCTCCTTGCAGTGTTGATTGTTTTTGTCGGTCTAATCTATTTTTCTGGTGAAATATACGAGTTTATCTCGGCGCCGCTGGTGGAGCGTCTTCCTGAAGGGGCGACGATGATCGCAACGGATGTGGCTTCACCGTTTTTTACGCCGCTCAAATTGACTTTGATCGTGGCGGTCTTTTTGGCTGTGCCGTTTATTCTTTATCAGGTTTGGGCGTTTGTGGCGCCTGGCCTGTATAAGCATGAGCGTCGCTTAATCATGCCATTGTTGGCTTCCAGTTCGTTATTGTTTTATTGCGGCGTGGCGTTTGCTTACTACGTTGTCTTTCCTCTGGTGTTTGGCTTTTTCACCGCCATCTCTTTGGGTGGCGTCGAGTTTGCCACCGACATCGCCAGTTATTTGGATTTTGTTTTAGCGCTGTTTTTAGCATTTGGTATTGCTTTTGAGGTACCAGTAGCGATCATTTTGCTGTGCTGGACAGGAGCAACCGATCCGAAGAGCTTAAGCGAAAAACGCCCCTATATTATTGTTGGTGCGTTTATCGTAGGGATGCTGTTAACTCCGCCAGATATGATTTCGCAAACCCTATTGGCCATTCCGATGTGTTTGTTGTTCGAAGTCGGTTTGTTCTTTGCGCGTTTCTATACCTGCAAAGAGGAAAGTGAAGAACAAGGGCAAGAATAATAAAAAAGCGGCTTCATGAAGCCGCTTTTTTTATCTCACTTTGATCGTATGACCACAATTTTGGCAAATATAAATCTCTTTGATGCCGATGATTTTTTGCCAGAAGGAGCGATGATGACGTTGTAAGTGAATACTGTGATTACACATGTAACTTCTCACTTTTGTTATGATTTTTGTGGCATAGATCATATATGCAATTCACTTATAATTCCATTAGTGGATGTGATTCTGATCTCATATTTATTGCTTAAAAGTGATGAGTTTATTTACCATTTACACAGTAAAAACAAGGTTTTATCTAAAAACTCACTAAGATGTGCTCATTATTTGCCCTGTAAGTGAAATAAACGTTTGGCATTTTCTGAGGTTATTTTAGCCACTTCTTCATTGGAGAGTTGTCGTAGCTCGGCGATCCGCTCATTGACCAATCGGGTATAAGAAGGTTCATTCCTTTTGCCGCGATGTGGAACGGGGGCCAAATAAGGACAATCCGTCTCGAGAATGACATAGTTGAGATCTAGGCTTGGAATGACACTGTCCATGCCACCATTCTTAAATGTCGTCACCCCTCCCAGTCCTAGATGAAAACCAAGATCGTTGATGGCGTTGGCTTCTTCAATTGAACCACCAAAGCAGTGAAATACCCCACTCAATGTACCGTCTTGCTCGGCTTTTAGGAGTTTGAGAGTTTCTTGAATGGAATCTCGCGTATGAATGACAACGGGCAGTTTCAGCTCTTTTGCCCAATTAAGCTGAGTGACAAAGGCCCACTCTTGCTCCTTTTGATACGTTTTATCCCAATACAAGTCGATGCCAATCTCACCGACAGCGATGAACGAATGTTTCGCAAACCAAGCGTGGATCGTTTCGAGTGTCTGCTTCACATTGTTATCCACATAGCATGGATGCAGGCCCATCATTGAATGGCAGATGTTTGGGTACGCAGCTTCGGTGCGCAGCATTGGTTCAATGGAGTCGAGGTCGATATTTGGCAACAAGATTTTTTCAATGCCCTGCTCAAGCGCGCGTTGCACAACCTGGTCGCGGTCTTGGTCAAATTCTTTGGCGTAAATATGGGCATGAGTGTCAATCATTAGGTTATCTCAGCGTTCAAAAGGTGTGCAGAGTATACGCCAGTGTGAGCATTTGGTCATTTTTGCGATTTTTCTTTATTGTTGCTGGCGCGCAGCCTTCGTAGTGATATGATTTTGCCAATTCTGTACACCAGACAAGGAGACGAGAGTGTCTGTATCTATTCAAGGCCCATTCCCTGCGCGCCGTATGCGCCGTATGCGCAAGCATGAGTTCAGTCGTCGTTTGATGGCGGAGAATCAGCTATCGGTGAGCGACTTGATCTACCCGATGTTTATCTTAATGGGTAAAGATCGTCGTGAGAGTGTTGAATCTATGCCTGGCGTAGAGCGCCTTTCCATTGACTTGATGCTTGAAGAAGCACAGTACCTTGCTCAGCTTGGTGTGCCAGCGATTGCTCTTTTTCCGGTGGTGAACCAAGACGCGAAAAGCCTTTGTGCCGCGGAAGCTTATAACCCCGAAGGCTTGGTTCAGCGAGCTGTGCGTGCATTAAAAGAGCACGTGCCAGCAATGGGCGTCATTACGGACGTCGCACTTGATCCTTTTACCACCCATGGCCAAGACGGCATCATCGATGATGGAGGCTATGTGATGAATGATGAGACAACGGAAGTTCTGATCAAACAAGCGTTGTCGCATGCGGAAGCGGGTGCGGATGTGGTGGCTCCCTCAGATATGATGGATGGTCGAATTGGTCGTATCCGTGAAGCACTAGAGGAAGCGGGTTACATTCACACTCAAATCATGGCTTACTCTGCCAAATATGCTTCCAACTACTACGGGCCATTCCGTGATGCAGTGGGCTCTGCATCCAACCTAAAAGGTGGAAACAAAAAGAACTACCAAATGGATCCTGCCAACAGTGATGAAGCCTTGCACGAAGTTGCATTAGACATCAATGAAGGTGCCGATATGGTGATGGTTAAGCCGGGCATGCCATATCTTGATGTTGTGCGTCGTGTTAAAACTGAGCTTCAAGTGCCGACATTTGCCTATCAAGTGTCGGGCGAATATGCGATGCACAAAGCCGCGATTCAAAATGGTTGGTTGAAAGAACGTGAAACGGTGCTTGAATCGTTGCTTTGCTTTAAACGAGCGGGTGCGGATGGTATTTTGACCTACTTTGCCAAAGATGTCGCACAATGGTTAGCGGAAGACAATGCGCAAGCGGCGCAATTCTTGAAAACTGAATAGAGGTAACCCTTCCTCCAAGGTTATGAGGCTGGCTTGTGCCAGCCTTTTATGTTTTGCCAGCAAGATAACGCTCAAACAAGCGTTTGGTTTGATGAGTACGCGCTCACTAAGAGGGAGTCTTTGCTTATATCTATTTGAAAATAAAGTTAAAATTTTATATTCCAAATTTAATGACTCATAAAGTTTGAGTGCCAAGGTAAATAAATGAGATTTTTTCTCATTTGAATGTTGACATGTAAATGAGAATTGTTATTATTAAGGCGTCTTAGGGAATGAGGAAAAGTTCACAAGGATGTTGATTTACCCCATACAACGGTGTTGAAAAGGTGATGATACAAATTGCTCTGAACTTGCACGAATTCTTTTTGACACGACATTGCTCACATTGCTTCCAGTGTAATTTATAGCTTTATGGTTAAGCTGCCGTATTCAACGAATTAGCTTCACCGCAATTTTGCTAGGCGACATCAAACGATGTCGCTTTTTTTATTGGTTTTTTTCTGTACAGAAAGACTTATTTTTTCTCAGTGATTATCTTTGTCCACAATGGAAGATCGCTAAATGATCGTTTTTCCTTGGTTCGATCTTGATATTTTGTCTTATTTTTCAATGGCATATTTGTATTTTTATGTTGATTTTAATGACTTGAATATCCGGTGGATAATTAATATAAACAGACTTATCCACAGCGGGAGAGGGAAATGTGAGCGAATTGAGACATCTTAGCTAACGGATTTTATGCGAGAGCGTGGATTCACTGGATTAGACGTGGCATCCTTAGCAGATGATTTTATTCTCTGCTGGATAACGACAACTATGGCCACTATTCCTGAAAATCCATTAATTCTTATTGATGGCTCTTCTTACCTCTATCGAGCGTTTCATGCCTATCCTGGCACCATGAGTAATGGTGATATCCCAACCAATGCGGTCTACGGTGTAGTGAACATGCTGCGCAGCATGATGCGTCAGTTTGCTTCTGATCGTATTGCGGTGGTATTCGACGCCAAAGGCAAAACCTTCCGTGACGATATGTATCCGGAATATAAGGCCAACCGACCACCGATGCCGGACGATCTGCGTTGCCAAATAGAACCTCTTCACCAAGTTATTAAAGCGATGGGCCTTCCTCTTATTGTGATTGAAGGGGTAGAAGCGGACGATGTGATTGGTACGCTGGCCTATCAAGCCTCCCAACAAGGGATGCCAGTGCTGATCAGTACCGGTGATAAAGATATGGCTCAGTTGGTGGACGACAACATTACCCTGATCAACACCATGACCAATGTCGTGATGGACAGAGAAGGGGTCATTGAGAAATTCGGTATTCCACCTGAATTGATCATCGATTATCTCGCGTTAATGGGTGACAAGGTCGATAACATTCCTGGTGTGCCTGGAGTGGGTGATAAAACTGCTACAGCATTGCTTCAAGGTATTGGTGGCTTGAGTAAATTGTATGACCACCTTGATGACATCGCCGCGCTCGGTTTCCGCGGCTCAAAAACCATGGCGCAGAAGCTGGTGGACAACAAAGACAATGCGTCGCTGTCTTATCAGTTAGCGACGATCAAGCTTGATGTGGCATTGCAAGAAACACCAGAATCCCTTTTAAAAACAGAGCCAAATAAAGATGAGCTGATCAAGCTCTATGGCCAACTGGCCTTTAAATCTTGGCTCAATGAGCTACTCGAAGGTGGCAGTGGTGTCGTTGAAGCGGATGAAAAAGCACAAACATCGGCACGCAGTGGCGCTTCTCCTGTTGAAAGTGAAATCAACAATGCGGCGGCGAATATTGACCGTAGCCAATATCAAACCATCTTCGATCAAGCGACATTCGACATTTGGTTGGACAAACTGAAAGCGTCAGAGCTGTTTGCCTTCGATACCGAAACGGACAGCCTTGATTACATGGTCGCTAACTTAGTGGGCCTGTCATTTGCTGTGGCAGAAGGTGAAGCCGCCTATGTGCCTGTCGCGCACGATTATCTGGATGCTCCGGAGCAACTTGATCGCGATTGGGTGCTGGCTCAGCTTAAGCCATTGCTGGAAGATGATACCAAGGCAAAAGTTGGCCAAAACTTGAAGTACGATGCCTCAGTGCTGGCTCGCTATGGTATTGAGATGAAGGGCATCAAGCACGACACCATGCTGGCTTCTTATGTGTACAACAGCGTGGGCGGCAAGCACGACATGGATAGCTTGGCACTGCGCTTCCTACAGCACAGCTGTATTTCGTTTGAGCAATTGGCTGGCAAAGGCAAGAATCAGCTGACTTTCAATCAAATTGATCTAAATGAGGCCGCGGTTTATGCCGCCGAAGACGCGGATGTCACCTTGCGCTTGCACAACCGCCTGTTTGCCAATATTGAACAAGATGAGAAGCTCAAAGCCATCTATCAAGAGATTGAAGTGCCATTGGTGCCAGTGTTATCGCGTATGGAGCGGACTGGCGTGTTGATTGATGACATGAAACTGTCTGCGCAATCTCAAGAGATCGCCGTGCGCTTGGGAGAGTTAGAGCAAAAAGCGTATGAAATTGCAGGCCAGCCATTCAATATGAATTCGCCAAAGCAGCTGCAAACCATCTTGTTTGAGCAAATGGGCTTACCTGTTATCAAGAAGACGCCGTCAGGTTCCCCTTCCACAGCAGAAGAAGTGTTGCAAGAACTCGCGTTGGACTACCCACTGCCGAGCGTCATTATGGAATACCGTGGCTTAGCGAAGTTGAAATCGACTTACACCGATAAGCTGCCGAAAATGATTAACCCACACACAGGACGCGTACATACGTCTTACCATCAAGCTGTGACGGCGACTGGCCGTTTATCGTCAACCGATCCAAACTTGCAAAATATTCCAATTCGTAATGAAGAAGGACGCCGTATTCGTCAAGCGTTTGTAGCGCCACATGGCTATAAAATTCTTGCGGTCGACTATTCACAGATTGAATTGCGTATTATGGCGCACTTGTCTGGTGACCAAGCACTGCTTGATGCCTTCCAGCAAGGTAAAGATATCCACGCGGCAACCGCGGCAGAAATCATGGGCGTGTCGATTGAACAAGTCTCCAGTGAGCAGCGTCGTCGAGCCAAAGCCGTCAATTTTGGTCTTATCTATGGCATGAGTGCGTTTGGTCTAGCGAAACAGCTTGGGATTCCACGTGGTGAAGCACAAGCTTATATGGATAAATATTTCGAGCGTTACCCTGGTGTCATGCAATACATGGAAGACACACGCTCAAATGCTTCTCAGCATGGTTATGTTGAAACCATTTTTGGCCGTCGTTTGCATCTACCGGAAATTACCTCTCGCAATGTGATGCGTCGTAAAGCAGCAGAACGTGCGGCGATCAACGCTCCAATGCAGGGAACAGCAGCAGACATCATCAAGAAAGCGATGTTGTTGGTGGAGCAGTGGATTCAAGAGGAAGGCAATGGTCGAGTCAAATTGCTGATGCAAGTACACGATGAACTGGTGTTTGAAGTGGAAGAGTCCTGTTTGACCGAAATTGAAAGTAAAGTACAACAATTGATGGAATCTGCAGCACAGCTAAATGTTCCGTTGGTGGCGGAAGCTGGCCATGGTGACAACTGGGATCAAGCACATTAAGCATTTTTTGTACAAAAATGAATGAATATCATGAGCCAGAGCACAAACTCTGGCTTTTTTTTATCATCAAAAAAGTTTGCAGAAATATTGTTTAGTTGTAGTTAAATAAAAAATTCATGAAAAAAAACTACAGAAAAAGTTTGCAATTCTGACCAATTGTTGTACATTAGTACGCGTAGGGTACAGAGGTAAGATGTTCTATCTTTCAGACCTTTTGTTTCACGTTATTGGATTAGGCTGATTCAGCCGCCCCAGTCAGGTTATTTGACTGGGGCGTTTTTTATTGGGCTAAATAAAATTTCAATTAAATCATATCTATATCGCATCTCCATTCTTAACGCCTCTTGTTTGTTTCTTTTTATACGGTTTCAGATTGAAAAACGAACGCAACAGAGTGTTATATCAATATGTAAATTTACACCACTCACACTCTGATTATTTCTCTTGGAAAACTAAGTGCATATATAAATAGGATGTTTTTGATGTATTTCTTATTTTTATCAGTCAGTTAGATGTGCTTCTTGGGGTGAAAACTTAGAGGGAGTGTCATTTTGAACAATGACTGAGCTATTGAAATAGAAACAAACATCGGTAATGCTTCAAAGCATAACAATAACTACCGATTTTTCTCTCCCGTTTCCCTGCCAGGATGGCGGGGATTTTTGTATCTAAAAGAGAGAAATTTGCGCTGAGCAATGACTGAAAGGCGTATTCAGTGATGACCAATCAGCAAAGGAAGAAGAGACACAAAGAACTGTTTATAAAAAACCCTGCTTATAAACAGCAGGGCTTTGAGAGCGAAGCGATGGTTATCCGTTTTACTCGGCTGAGTTTGACCCTTCTGCGTCTTCCTGCAGGTGAGCAAGCGCAGGTGCAAACCAGGTATCCAGTTTGGCTCTAAGCTGATCCACCCCAAGCCCTTTGAGGGAAGAATAGACATCCACTTGTACGTCACCACCGAAGGTTTCCGCCAACTTGCGCACTTTGAGCAATTCCGCTTTACGCGCACCGCTCTTCAGTTTGTCAGCTTTTGTTAGCAGTACTTGAACAGGGATACGACTTTCAATTGCCCAAAAGATCATCTGTTGGTCGAGATCTTTCATTGGATGACGAATGTCCATCAGTACCACTAAGCCCTTCAAGCATTCGCGTTTTTGCAAATACTCACCAAGTGATTTTTGCCACTTATTTTTCATTTCAAGTGGCACTTGTGCAAAGCCGTACCCAGGTAGGTCGACAATGTGGCAACCTTCTGTGACTTTAAACAAGTTAATCAACTGAGTGCGACCTGGGGTTTTCGAGGTCTTAGCTAAGTTTTTCTGATTGGTTAAGCGATTCAGTGCACTGGACTTACCAGCATTTGAGCGTCCTGCAAACGCAATTTCGATCCCTTCATCAGCGGGTAAATGGCGAATATCGGGTGCACTAGTGATGAAATGCGTGTTTTGGTAATGAATTTTTACGCTCACTGTTAACTCCATCTCGACTTTGTGTAGTCGATTGATTACTTTTTTGTGAAATTGTGTAAAATAACCGTGCTCGGCATAAGGTCGCCTATTGTACCATGAGTGTACTCGGTATGTTCACATCCGTGGTACTGGAAGCTTGATAATTATAATGGAATGTCATGAAGAAATTAGCGCTAATTTTGAGTCTTATAGCCAGCTGCTCAGTATGGGCCCAAGGTAATATTGAAGCTGGTAAAGCAAAATCCCAAACGTGTGTTGCGTGTCACGGTGCTGACGGCAACAGTGCAATCACTACTTACCCAAAACTGGCAGGTCAACACGCCAAATACCTTGAGAAGCAGTTGAAAGATCTCAAATTAGGTATGGAAAGTGCTGGTAAGCAAGGTCGTTACGATCCGGTTATGAGTGGCATGGCGATGCCATTAAGTGAACAGGACATGGCGGATCTCGCGGCTTATTATGCCTCACTGCCAATTTCTCACAACACCACACCAGAAAATGTGGTGGAGCAAGGTAAAGTGCTTTATACCGCAGGCGACGCCAAGCGTGGTATTGCAGCATGTATTGCTTGTCATGGCCCTCGTGGTAACGGTACTGAGCTTTCAGGTTTCCCTAAAATTTCAGGTCAGCATGCTGACTACATCAAAGCTCAACTTGTTAAATTCCGCGACGCGTCACGTGGCAATGATATGAATGCAATGATGCGTGACATCGCAAAGAAACTGACCGACGAAGACATTGAGATTCTGTCTAAATACGTTGGTGGTCTTCACTAATTAGCCTGAACCGCTCGAGCAAAGGTTGTATGAAAACGCCCTGGTACTGCTGTACTAGGGCGTTTTCTTTTTTGAGAACCAGGCACCCACATGGCTTAGCTAGAAAAGAAGAGAAAAGACAAATTGCCTTAGTCTTTGTAAGACATTTGCCATTTCTTTTCCCGCCTTTGTCTAAGCGCTTTTCTTAATGCATTGATAAATAGAAAAAAATAAAAATTGAGTCAAAAACGTCGACGAAATCGTTTTCACTCGCTTGTTTCATTTTGATGACAAGGTAAATTAGGCATCACCAGCAGGGAGTTGGTGAAGGATTCAGACCAAGATGGTCTCCAAGGATGCAAGCAACGGATCGCTTGGTAGTCGGAGAAAAGGACGTTAGACCTGTAGGATACTGGTCAGATAAGGATGGTCATCTCGTCTAAAGGTTAAGACAGGGTAAAGGATCAGGCTTAGGGAGTAAGCCGTGATACAGGAAGTCGATGGAAAGCCAAAAATCATCAGGAAGATGACGAACAACACCTTTTGGCATGGAAAGCACGAAAAACAAATGGATTATTGGTGCACTGAATGAGTGCAACACAGTTTTGGCCACTCAGTGGCCGTTCGGAAAGCGACAGCATGGCTGTCGCTTTTTTTATTTTGGCCGTTTTTTTACGAAATTGGTGATTATTTACCCGTTGGCTCTCCAATCTGGGTCGACTTTCTGGTATGTTTCGCATCCCTATTTGAGGAAGTCCGAATGCATACTTGTCCTTTATGTCAGCATGATCAGATTCTGCGCTATTTTACTGACAAGCGTCGTGAGTATCTGCAATGTGCGCGGTGTGAGTTAGTGTTTGTTCATCCCGAGCAACGCTTGGATGCAAAAACTGAAAAATCTCACTATGATCTGCATGAGAACAATCCATTGGACCTCGGTTATCGCCGCTTTTTATCGCGTATTACCGATCCTCTTTTAGAACGAATCGCACCCCAATCAAATGGACTGGATTTTGGTTGTGGACCCGGGCCAACGCTCTCACTGATGCTAGAAGAGCATGGTCACGTTATGTCGTTGTACGATCTCTATTATCATCCAGACCGTTCAGTGCTGGGAAGAGAGTATGACTTCATGACGGCTACTGAGGTGATCGAGCACCTCTATGAACCCAATGTGGTGTGGCAACAATGGTTGAATTTAGTTAAACCCAGAGGCTGGATCGGTTTAATGACCAAAATGGTGATTGATCGAGAAGCGTTTGCGAACTGGCACTATAAAAATGACCCCACTCATGTGATCTTTTTTAGCCAGGCAACGTTTCAGTATCTGGCAGAGCGAGATAAGCTCGAACTTGAATTTATTGGCAAAGATGTAATTTTACTGAGGAAGACCCAGTAATGAGTCGTAAGAAAAAATCGAGAAAGCCGGGTGCCGCTGGCGCCCCAGAATTTATGGTTACCCGTAATCGTTCAGAATCAGATGTCGCTGGTCGTTTACGCAAGAAAGATAAAAAACGTAAAGGCCTAAAAGCGGGCGGTCGCAATTCGGAAGAAGGTGCGCAGCAAAAACACGGTTCTTCGCAGGTTCGTGATCCGCGTTTAGGCAGCAAAAAGAAAATTCCATTGATTGTTGAGCCAGCGAAAAAACTGACGAAACAAGAGCGTCGTTTGTCTGCAGAGCAAGAGCTTGAGATGCTCGAAAATGATGCGAAACTGAACGTGTTGCTTGACCGTATCGAATCAGGTGAAAACCTAGGTCGTGGTCTACAGCAATACGTGGATGAAAAACTGGATCGCATCGAACAGTTGATGAGCCAGCTTGGTCTGCTCGAACCAGAAGCGGAAGAAGAGTTTGAAGAAGAAGCGCCTGTGCGCAAATCACGCTCTGATGATGATCTGCTGGCGGATTTTGAAGACTTTGATATGGATGATTACAAAGGATAAGCGAACGGATGAGTGTAACCCTACTGGCCATTCTTGGTGGCGCAATCATTCTTGGTTTAGCGTCGTATGCTGGTTACCTTCTACTCCAGCTTAAAAAGCAAAAGGAGTTGCAGCTCCAGCATCAAAAATTGGCGATAGAGAAGCGCAACGCCAATATCTTTGATAGCGTAAATACCCTATGCCTTGCGGGCATTCAGGGTCAGTGTGACTTATCCGAAATTGCGATTCGGGTTTATTGCATCATGGACTACGTTCAAGGTGAGGAACGCGTCGACTTCGATGCCACTTATCCCGCCATTGCGGAGCTTTACCACATCGTAAAAGATATGGCGCGTGGTGAAGAGAGACAAAAGCTGGAGAAACAGCAACGCATGAAGCAAAACCTTGAGCGCCATAAAGCGGAAGGTCGCCTCAGCGAAGCGGTGATTGAAGAGTTAAAAACTCTGCAACAGAAAGTGAAGCCGCTGAATAATCAAATTCATATTCAGATGATCTAATCCATAGCCCTGCTTTTGAGTAGGGCTATCGTGATCAGGCTAGCACTTCTAAAAATTGGCGATAAAAAAGCCATATCACAGCGCCATGAGCGTCTCATTGATGTGGCAAAATAGCGCCCCACAGCATTTTATGGAAGTACCACCATGTCGAATCAGAACCTTGAATCGAACCAACAAATTGTTTGGGACCAAGCGGTATTAGACAAATATAACTATTCAGGTCCGCGTTATACGTCTTACCCAACGGCGCTTGAGTTTCATGAAGCATTTACCATTTCTGACTACGATATGGCTTGCACGCAATACCCAGAGCGACCGCTGTCCCTGTACATTCACATCCCGTTTTGCCATAAGCTGTGCTACTACTGTGGCTGTAATAAGGTGATAACACGTCATTCGCACAAAGCGGATGAGTATTTGGATGTGTTGGAGCATGAGATTCGCCAACGTGCGTCTTTACTGCAAGGTCGTCGCGTAACGCAATTGCATTTTGGTGGTGGTACACCAACATTTCTCAGTGCCAAGCAAATTACCCGCTTGATGACACTGCTGCGTGAAGAGTTCACCTTCACAGCGGAAGCCGAAATCAGTATTGAAGTTGACCCACGAGAAATTGCGTTGGAAATGCTGGACCATCTACGTGCAGAAGGCTTTAACCGCCTGAGTATCGGCGTGCAAGACTTCAACAAAGAAGTGCAAAAGCTGGTCAATCGCGAGCAAGATGAAGCGTTTATTTTCGCGATGGTTGAGCGCGCGAAGCAGCTCGGCTTCCGTTCGACCAACCTCGACTTGATTTACGGTTTGCCTAAGCAAGATCGAGATTCTTTTGCCAAAACGCTGGAACAAGTCCTCACCATGCAGCCTGGCCGATTGTCGGTGTTTAACTACGCTCACATGCCTCAGCTTTTTGCTGCGCAGCGCAAAATCAAAGATGAAGATTTGCCGAAAGCGGAAGAAAAAATGGCGATTCTGCAAAACACCATCGCGACGTTGACTGATGCGGGTTATCAATTCATCGGCATGGACCACTTTGCGTTGCCCGACGATGAACTGGCGGTGGCTCAGCGCAATGGCGTGCTGCATCGCAACTTCCAAGGCTACACAACGCAAGGGGAGTGTGACTTGGTTGGCTTTGGTGTATCGGCCATTTCCATGATTGGCGATGCCTATGCGCAAAACCAAAAAGAGCTGAAAAAGTACTACGCACAAGTGAATGATTTACGTCATGCGCTGTGGAAGGGGGTTGCGCTGGATGGTGACGATTTATTGCGTCGAGAAGTGATCAAACAGCTGATTTGTAACTTCAAACTCGACAAAGTGGCGATTGAGAAGCAGTTCGCTGTGACGTTCAATCAGTACTTTAAAGAAGACTTACAATTGCTACAGACCTTTATTGACGATGCGCTGGTGGACGTTGACGAACAAGCGATCCGCGTGACACTTCGTGGCCGTTTGCTAATTCGCAATATCTGTATGTGCTTTGATAAGTACTTGCGAGCCAAGGCGCGTCAGCAGCAGTTTTCTCGCGTGATCTAAACACAGCATCGATGCCTCTTTAAATAAAAATGCCAGCGAAAACGCTGGCATTTTTAATGTATCTCAACGGTTTGTGCTTATAGCGATGGCCACTCATCAAATGGCACCGGGCGGCTATAGAGATAACCTTGCGCTAGGGTGCATCCTAATTCCATCAGCAGTTCGGCTTGCAAGCTGGTTTCAACCCCTTCAGCCACAACATTAACATTGAACCCTTTTGTAATGTTCACCACCGCGGCGACAACGGAATTGTTCATTTCTTGGCGATTTAATTTTTCGACAAACGTTCGGTCTATCTTCAGGCAATCAAACGGCAGCGAATGCAGATAGGCGAGAGAGGAATAGCCGGTACCAAAATCGTCAATGGCAATGCCGATGCCCAAAGCACGGAGCTTGTGCATGTTGTCCAATGTGCCATGCGCGCTTTCAACCAAGCGCGATTCGGTGATTTCTAACGTAAGGTTAGTGGCGGCTAACCCCGTTTCCTGCAAAATTTGTGAAACCTCAGCGACAAAGTCATCGCGAAGCAGTTGATTGACGGAAATGTTCACATGCAATTGAAAGCGAGCATCCCAGCGCTGAGCGGCGATCGCTTTGGCGCAATCATGGCAGGCTTGGCGTAAAATCTGACTGCCAATTTTTTGAATCAGGCCACTGTCTTCTGCGATAGGGATAAAATCGAGGGGGGAGATAATCCCTTGTTTGCTAAGCCAGCGTGCCAGTGCTTCAGCACCGATCACTTTGCCGCTCTTAAGCTCAATAATGGGTTGGTAATAGGGGATAAATTCTTGGCTGTCGATACCATCTTGGATTTTTGCCAGCATTTGAGTGCGAAATTTCGAAGCGTCGGCCATTTCAGGACGATAGTAACTGACACCCGAGACATCTTGTTTGGCATTGCTCAGCGCGATGCTGCCATTCCGTAGCCAGCGTGTCATGTTGCTGTCACTGTCGGTGATCACGACACCAATCGACACCTTTATCACCACACTTTCATCATTCATATAAAACGGGGCGATGAAGAGTTGCTGAAGGCGATTCACCGTCAACGTTACTTCTTCGCTTTGATTGATATGGGGAGCGTATATCGCAAATTCGTCTCCTCCAGTGCGAGCGAGCAAAAACTGATCGTCAAACAAGGTTTGGATTCGTTCAGAGACTTTGATCAGCAGTTGGTCACCGTTGTGATGCCCCAAGCTGTCGTTGATATCACGAAAGCGATTCACTCCAAGCATAAATAAACTGCCAGACTCAGTAAGTTTGCGCTTACTTACATCAATCAATCCTTCTCGGCTGTACAGCTTGGTCAGAGAATCAAACACCAGTTGATTATGCAGGGCTTTAAAGGACGCTTTTAGGTTATTGGCCATTTCGTTAAAGGCGTTGACCAGTAAGCTGGTTTCACGAATGCGGCCAGGTTTTGGCATCGAGCTATCCCAATTGCCGTTGGCCAAATTTCTTGCTGCCGTGGCGGTGGTCGTAATAGGACGAGTGATACGGCTGAAAATGACTAAGCAGAAAGACATCCCAATCGCGCTCACCAGTATGCCGATCAGCCAGCTTTGCTGTTGCGACTTCGGCAATACGCCAAGAAGCTCGGTTTCAGAGATGGAAATGCCAATAAACCACGTGAGGCCATATTGGTCGGTGTATGGCGACAAGAGGCTGAAATAACGTCCGTTTTTGGTTTCGAACTCAAACTGTTGTGCATCTTCGTGTTGCAACATGCGTTCTGCTTTCGCTCGTTCTGCGTGCTGCTTAATGATGGGGTCGGCACTTTCGGTGGCTAACAGTCGGTCGCCTTTTTTCGACCACTCAGTACCCCATGACACCACGCTGCCTTGAGCGGAGTGTGCGACGAGGCGCTGGTCGTTATCCATGATGTAGACAGTCGCCTTGGTTTTCTCTTGCAAGCGATTTAAAAACGCGTTGAAGGTATTGATGCGAATGTCGGTGACCATCACGCCGACAAACTGTTGCTTGTCGTAAACCGGCGAGAGGGCGGAAAGGGTGATTTCTTGGCGCTCGTCAGCATTGGCATAGATGGATGACCACATCACCTGGCGCTTTTCAGCAACGGGGGCGTACCAAGGTCGCACGCGCGGATCGTAGTTGGGGATCACCGAGACAATCTCTTTGCTGATTTTATCGCCGCGATAAATGACCAATTTGCTGTCGGTGCGGTCATCTTGAATCATTAATGTGTGCGTGCCATTGCTCTCTTTGCGAAAGCCGATGTAATCCGCCGCTTCCGAGCCAAAACCGATCACATCCAGTTGTGGGATATCGGCGTACAGGGTTTGAAAAGCATTCAAGAAATAGTCTTGCAACTGTGAGGTATCATCAGCTTTGTAGAGGTGATTGAAGCTGATGGTGTGTGCCATCGCCAAACCGGCATCAAACGGTGCGCCTAAATACTCAGTGAGATGAGTTTGTACATTCTCCGTTAACGCAGAGAGTTGCTTGTTACTGAGATCAACCACGGCACGTTCATAGCTGTGTCGTTGAACGAGGATGACCAAGCTGATCGATAAGAGAAAAATCACCACAAAAGGGGTGATGACGGCTGCTTTGAGAGAAATTTTGCTGCTGTCGTTGAGTTCGTACATAGAAAAAGCGTCTCTCCTTGAGTGCTTGGGTTTTGCACCGGTGTTCGAACGTGTCGAAACAGAGGCGCAAAACCGAATAAGCCAAATGGGCAGACGCGACGGTACGGTATCGGGCGAGTGTGGTTAGTACAGCTCTTTTAGTTTTCTCGTCAACGTGTTGCGTCCCCAGCCTAAAACCTTGGCGGCATCCTGCTTGTGTCCATTGGTGTGCTTTAGTGCTGCTTCTAATAGTATACGTTCGAATTGAGGAAGTGCATAAGCCAGCAGTTCTTTTTCTCCAGATTCCAAAGCATGCTCAGCCCAGTTCGACAAGGTTTCTTGCCAAGTACCAGAAG
Organism: Vibrio vulnificus NBRC 15645 = ATCC 27562; assembly: GCF_002224265.1. Lineage (NCBI taxonomy): Bacteria > Pseudomonadati > Pseudomonadota > Gammaproteobacteria > Vibrionales > Vibrionaceae > Vibrio > Vibrio vulnificus. Next base: position 1,369,927 of record NZ_CP012881.1, on the reverse strand, counting down.
CGTTGTTGTCATCCACCACGCGTTTTTCATTGACCAACTCGCTCGGCAAATCACTTGGCAACACTTCGCTGCCACTGGCCATGACGGTAAGCCAGCGACAAATGTTTTCCAACTGACGTACGTTGCCTGGCCAGTTCAAACGGTTAAGTATTTCCACCGTGCTACCATGCAGTGTTTTGGCTTCTACACCGAGCTCTTCTGCGGCTTTCAGCAAGAAGTGCTGGGTCAGTTTTTCGATGTCTTGCTTGCGCTCGCGAAGGGCTGGGATCTGCACGCGAATGACGTTGAGGCGATGAAAAAGGTCTTCACGAAATTTGCCTTGTTGCACCAAACGTTCGAGATTTTGGTGGGTCGCCGCGACAATACGTACATCCACTTTAATTGGTGAGTGGCCACCGACACGATAGAACTGACCGTCTGCGAGCACGCGCAGGAGGCGGGTTTGAATATCAAGCGGCATGTCGCCGATCTCATCGAGAAACAGCGTGCCCCCGTTGGCCTGTTCAAATCGACCTTGGCGCACCGAGTTGGCACCCGTAAACGCGCCTTTTTCGTGGCCAAACAGTTCGGACTCAATCAAATCCTTTGGGATGGCTGCCATGTTCAACGCAATAAAGGGTTTGCTTGAGCGAGGGCTGTGGCGGTGCAAAGCATGGGCGACGAGCTCTTTACCAGTGCCTGACTCACCATTAATCAGCACTGAAATGGAAGAGCGAGACAGGCGACCAATGGCGCGGAAAACCTCTTGCATCGCCGGTGCTTCACCGATGATTTCTGGGGTATGCGCGGTGTGGGTCTGCGCTGAAGCCATTTGTTCACGTTTTTGCTCTTGGCCATGCGCGATGGCGCGCTCAACCAGCGTCAGCGTCTCATCGATATCAAAGGGTTTTGGCAGGTACTCAAACGCCCCTTTTTGGTAAGCGTTAACCGCTGCATCCAGATCCGAATGTGCGGTCATGATGATGACGGGCAAATTCGGGCACTTCTCATGCACTTGACGCAGCAGTTCAATGCCATCGATACCTGGCATGCGAATATCGGAGACTAAAACATCCGGGACTTCACGTTCTAGCGCCATCAACACACTTTCGCCGTTGGCGTAGGTTTCGCATTTGATGTTGGCAGAGGATAAGGTTTTTTCCATTACCCAGCGAATCGAACTGTCGTCGTCGACAACCCAAACATAGCCTTTACTCATGACGTATTCCTTGCAGCGTTAAATTGGCAGATAAATCGTAAAATTGGTGTGTCCTGGCCAGCTTTCGACATCAATTTTGCCGTTATGCTGATCAATCAGGTTTTGTGAGATAGAGAGACCTAATCCTGTGCCGCCTTCTCGACCACTGACCATGGGGTAAAACAAAGTATCTTGAAGCTCAACGGGGATACCTGGCCCGTTATCCATAATTTCAATCCGGGCTGCCACTTTGCAGCGTTGACCATGGATATTAGCCTGATGCACCGTTCTGGTGCGAATGGAGATTTTTCCATCCTCTTGGTGAGCCAAAATTTGCGAAGCATTGCTAACGATATTGAGCATCGCCTGCTCTATTTGGTCAGCATCAATGTAAATATCGGGCAAGCTTGGATCATAGTCTCGCTCGATGACCAGCGTTTGTTCGGACTCCAGCTCCACAAGTTGCCGAACTTTTTCGAGAACTTGGTGAAGATTGGTTTGTTGTTTTTTGCCCGGTTTTTGTGGGCCGAGTAGTCGATCGACTAACGCGCGCAATCGGTCTGCTTGCTCAATAATGATCTGGGTGTATTCCGTTAATGAAGGATCGGGCAGCATTTTTTCCAGCAGTTGTGCTGCGCCACGTAGACCTCCTAGCGGGTTTTTGATTTCATGAGCTAGGCCTCGCACCAAGAGCTTTGCGGCTTGTTGTTGGGCGTGCTGGTTCATCTCCTGAGTGATTCGGCGCTGTTGGTCGACTTTACGCATCTCCATCAAGAGCATCAGCTCTCTTTCGATTGAAATCGGGCTGACCGTCACCTCCAGCAACAAAGGTTTGCCATCCACCACGAAAGTGACGTCACTGTCGGTAATGCTTTGTCCGCTTTGTAATGGCTGTGAAAGCAGGGCGAGATCGAGCGACGCATGCTGAATCAACTGCGAGAGTGGGTGGTGCACAATGCGCTTGGCACTTTGAGCAAACAATTGCTCTGCCGCAGGATTGGCGTGGTGTATTTGCAGCTCATCATCCAAGATGAGCGTCGCAGTCACCATGTTGCTGAGTATGGTATTTGAGAGAGCGGAATTCACCTTCACATCCTTGTCTTTGTTATCTTCTGGTGCATTGCACTAAGTTGGTGCAAATGAATTCAGTATGGCGGATTACAAAGACAAGAGAAAGGAGAATTTCCGTCTATCAGCTACTTAATATTGCCTGTAAGCCGCTATTTTATCTTGGTGCGATGAAGATGCACTGATATAGGGCTAGTTGATGCAATAAGCTTGCCGCTTCGTACGGCCTGAATGGCAATAATGTGCGTGCCGCGGTCGATGTTTTTGAGCTGCCACAAGGTTGAGGTTTGTGGAGCACCGTAGCGATTGCCATCAAACACCAGTTGCAGTTGCTCGCCAATGTCCAGCTTACGGTTGGTTTGAACCTGAATGGTGATGATCCCTTGATTACTGCGAATGGTGGCATCGTGGCTGGGAGACGCCAGTGTCAATGCAAGAGGTACCGCCTCTTGCTGTTGGCTTTTCGGTTTCTCTTTGGCCAGCTCTGCCGGTTTATCGAGTGATTGGGTTGATTCCACTTGAGGAGGGGGAGCGCTGGCTTCGAGATCAGGAAGTTTGACGGTTTTAGCGCCATTGTTGGGGGTATCGCTCATGTGGAGCACACCGTTGTCATCGACCCAAGTGTAGACAGTTTGGGCGCACACCAACGGGGCGCTCAAAGAGAGAACCAGAGCAAAAAGCAATTTCATTGTTCACCTCCAAAGAGATGCGAGTTCACGTTAATAAAACGAAGCCTCTGCGGAGCGCAGGGTTCCGATATCGTTTTTGTTATAGCAAGGTTATGTTATTACTCGGTTTACATTTGGAAAATAAAAGAAAGGCTCGCCTGCGAGGCGAGCCTTAAAATTGATGTAACTAAGGTTACAAAGTTTACATAGTGAGCAAATTATACTGAGTAGTATAGTTCGAACTCTAGTGGGTGAACCGCAACGTTTACGCGCTCAACTTCTTTTGTTTTCAGCTCGATGTAAGAATCGATGAAATCATCAGAGAATACGCCACCTGCAGTTAGGAACTCACGGTCATTGTCTAGGTACTCTAGTGCTTGTTTTAGCGATTCCGCTACTTTTGGAATCTCTGCCGCTTCTTCCGCTGGTAGATCGTACAGATCTTTGTCCATTGCTTCGCCTGGGTGGATCTTGTTCTTGATACCGTCAAGACCAGCCATCAGCATGGCTGCAAACGCTAGGTATGGGTTTGCAGCTGGATCTGGGAAGCGAACTTCGATACGACGTGCTTTCGGGCTTGGTACCACTGGGATACGGATAGACGCAGAACGGTTACGCGCAGAGTAAGCCAGCATTACTGGTGCTTCGTAGTGAGGAACCAGACGCTTGTACGAGTTGGTCGCTGGGTTAGTGATCGCGTTCAGTGCACGTGCGTGCTTGATGATGCCGCCGATGTAGTAAAGCGCCATTTCAGAGAGACCGCCGTACTTGTCACCCGCAAATAGGTTCACGCCATCTTTGGCTAGTGATTGGTGAACGTGCATACCAGAACCGTTGTCGCCGACGAGTGGCTTAGGCATAAAGGTTGCTGTTTTGCCAAATGCGTGTGCAACGTTGTGTACCACGTACTTGTAGATTTGGATCTCGTCCGCTTTAGTCGTTAGTGTGTTAAAGCGAGTTGCGATCTCGTTTTGACCCGCTGTTGCTACTTCGTGGTGGTGCGCTTCAACAACAAGGCCCATCTCTTCCATCACTAGACACATTGCAGAACGTAGGTCTTGTGAAGAATCCACTGGAGCTACAGGGAAGTAACCACCCTTCACGCCTGGACGGTGACCTTTGTTACCGTTTTCGTAGTCAGAACCTGTGTTCCATGCTGCTTCTACGTCATCGATCTTGAAGAAAGAACCCGACATGTCAGTTGCGAATTTTACATCGTCAAACAGGAAGAACTCTGGCTCTGGACCAACTAGAACGGTGTCTGCAAGGCCAGTAGAGCGCATGTACTCTTCAGCGCGTTTCGCGATAGAGCGTGGGTCACGGTCGTAACCTTGCATCGTTGCAGGTTCTAGGATGTCACAACGGATGTTTAGCGTTGCTTCTTCAGTAAATGGGTCTAGAACCGCTGAAGATGCGTCAGGCATCATCACCATGTCTGATTCGTTAATACCTTTCCAGCCAGCAACAGACGAACCATCGAACATTTTACCGTCTTCGAAGAAGTCAGCATCGATTTGGTGAGAAGGAATAGAGATGTGCTGCTCTTTACCTTTAGTATCGGTAAAACGCAGGTCAACAAACTTAACTTCGTTTTCTTGGATCAGCGATAAAACGTTTTCTACTGACATCTTGGATAACCTCCAGTGTTATTAAAGCGGTAATAGTCAGATTCGGTTTGGAATCCAGCATTGATTAATTTCATTTCATTCTTATTAATCGATGCTGATTCTTACAAAGCTAAAAGCGTGCCAATTTTTTAAGTTCATATTAATCATGCACTTGCTTTGTTTTGTGTGCGTTTGCTCTTCCTTTATGCACCAAAATGATCCTCGAGCGCACCTTAATGGTGCGAAACAATGTTCGTTGCACCATTGTGAATCATAAGCGCGATCCATTTCGCCCCTGTTTGTTGCTTTTGTCAACGATCGTGTGCTCATCTTTGCATAAAAGCTTGATAGAGTGAGGCGGCTCGAGAAATGGTTGGGGTTGAAGAGGGGCGATTAGCGTCAATAAAAGAAAAATACTCACGAATAGATCACATATTTCTGGGTTTTTTATCAAAATCTGGTACATTATGGCCGTTTTTTTAATCAAACTGGGCTTTGTTTAAAAAGTGAACGGTTTGAGTAATATTGTCTAAACAAGTGAATCAGAATCCATGACGACTCCACAGATTGATAAATTAAGAAATATCGCGATCATCGCGCACGTTGACCACGGTAAAACAACACTGGTTGATAAATTGCTGCAGCAATCGGGCACTTTACAATCTCGCGGCGATGTAGAAGAGCGAGTCATGGACTCGAACGACATCGAAAAAGAGCGTGGCATTACCATTTTGGCGAAAAACACCGCTATCCGTTGGAATGACTACCGCATCAATATCGTAGATACCCCGGGACACGCGGACTTCGGTGGCGAAGTTGAGCGTATTATGTCGATGGTAGACTGCGTGCTACTTATCGTTGACGCAGTAGATGGTCCAATGCCACAAACGCGTTTTGTAACGCAAAAAGCATTCGCACACGGCCTTAAGCCAATCGTTGTAATCAACAAGATCGACCGTCCAGGTGCGCGTCCTGATTGGGTTATGGACCAAGTGTTTGACCTATTCGACAACCTAGGCGCAACTGATGAACAGCTTGATTTCAAAGTGGTTTATGCTTCAGCACTTAACGGTTGGGCTTCTCTAGAAGAAGGCGAAACTGGCGAAGACATGGAACCACTATTCCAAACGATCGTTGATGTGGTTGATGCGCCAAATGTTGACCTTGACGGCCCACTACAGATGCAAATCTCTCAGCTCGATTACAGCTCATACGTGGGTGTTATCGGTGTTGGTCGTGTGACTCGCGGTAAAGTGAAAGCAAACCAACAAGTGACCATCGTTGGTGCTGATGGCAAAACACGTAACGGTAAAGTGGGCACGGTACTGGGTTACATGGGCCTTGAGCGTCACGAAGTTGAACAAGCAACCGCGGGCGACATCATTGCAATCACTGGTCTTGGCGAGCTAAAAATCTCAGACACCATCTGTGATGTAAATAAGCCAGAAGCGTTGCCAGCATTGTCTGTTGATGAACCAACCGTCACCATGACGTTCCAAGTAAACACCTCTCCGTTTGCGGGTCTTGAAGGTAAATACGTGACTTCACGTAACATCCTTGAGCGTCTTGAGAAGGAACTGGTTCACAACGTAGCACTGCGCGTTGAGCAAACAGAAGATCCAGACAAATTCCGCGTTTCAGGCCGTGGTGAGCTTCACCTATCTATCCTGATCGAGAACATGCGTCGTGAAGGCTTTGAGCTTGCAGTATCGCGTCCAGAAGTAATCCTGAAGGAAGAAAACGGCCAGCTAATGGAACCGTTCGAAACCGTAACCATCGACGTTCAAGAAGAACACCAAGGTGGCATTATGGAGAAGATCGGTATGCGTAAAGGCGAACTGAAAGACATGTCTCCAGATGGTAAAGGCCGTGTTCGTTTGGACTTTATGATGCCATCTCGTGGTCTGATCGGTTTCCAAACGGAGTTCATGACACTGACTTCAGGTTCAGGTCTTCTTTACCATACGTTTGATCACTACGGCCCACACAAAGGCGGTAACATCGGTCAACGTATCAACGGTGTATTGATTGCGAACGCAGCGGGTAAAGCGCTAACCAACGCGCTATTTAACCTGCAAGAGCGTGGTCGTCTCTTCATCGGTCACGGTGTGGAAGTGTACGAAGGTATGGTTATCGGTATTCACAGCCGTGATAACGACCTAACCGTAAACGCACTGAAAGGTAAGCAGCTAACCAACGTTCGTGCTTCTGGTACGGATGACGCACAGGTGCTAACGCCACCAATCACGATGACCCTAGAACAAGCACTAGAGTTCATCGATGACGACGAGCTAGTAGAAGTAACGCCGGAAAACATCCGTATCCGTAAGAAGTTCCTAACGGAAAGCGATCGTAAACGTGCTTCTCGCGAAGCGAAGTAATTACGCTTTCGGTTAATTAAATGAGAAACCCTGAGTTGGCAACGACTCAGGGTTTTTGTTTAGTTAGGAGCAAAACATGGATTTGGTGATCATCAGTGGTGGCCCTGGAGCGGGTAAAACCACATTAATTAATGCGCTGTCGGCGCAGGGTTACATGACTTTTGCGGAAGGCTCTCGCACATTGATCGAGGAGCAAAGTGTACGCGCTGACGGCATTCTGCCCTGGACCAATCTTCCCGCTTTCGCTGAGTTGTGTTTGGCGTTGATGAGTGAGCAAAAACGGCAAGCCAGTGGTGCCACCGTCGCGTTTTTCGACCGCGCCATTCCCGATATTATTGGCTACCTCAAAATGGGGCGCTGTGAGGTACCCACCGCGTTGCATCACGCCAGCCAGGGTTATTACGCCAAAGTGTTCGTCTGCAAACCAGAGTCGTCCATTTATGTCCAAGACGAAGTGCGGCCACACACGTTTGCCGAAGCGCTGCAGATTCATCAAATGTTGGTGGAGTGCTACCGTGAGCTAGGCTATCAAGTGGTGGAAGTGCCGTGGGGAAGTGTGGCTGAGCGGGTGGCGTTTATTCTGCAGCATGTAGGGTGAACACGGTTAACCGACCCTAGCGAGGCACAACTAAAAACCTCCCGAAAGTGGGAGGTTTGAGAAGCTTACTGCTGGTTGAGTTTTTGCAAGAACTTGTCGGATTCGGCTATTGCAGCGTTCATTTGCGAGATGGCATTGGCGATCTCTTTTTCCAAGTTCATGAACTCGCCTTGCAACGAACCAACGGCGCTGGCGTTGAGGTTGTGTTTCAAATACAAGGTATTGTCGCGCAGCGTGTTGAGCACTGGCGTCATTTTTTGCTCTGCTCGTTTCATCGCTTTGAGCATCTGTTGGTAAGAGGCTTTGGTCTCCTTGAGCTTTTGTTCGCTAGAGCGGCGCAGCTTGGCATTGGTGTACAGTGCGAGCTCTTGTTGCCATTCATCGAACAAAGCATCCGAGACATCTTCAATCGCAGCAATGCGATCGCGTACTTCCTGCGCGGCTTTTTCACTGTCTTGGTACTGGTCGTTGATTTGGTTATACACCTCCTCCAATTCACCGCCATTAAATTGGGTTAGGCTGGATAAAGCCTGTAAGGCGCTGGTAAACTCTTGTTGGGCCTCTTGCTGAGATTCTTTGGCGTCTTCGACTCGGTCGACCATGATCTCACGTTTGTGGTAACCCACTTTTTCCATTGCAGAGTAGTATGCGGACTGACAACCAGTCAGGGCAAAAACCGTTAGTAGTATGGTGATTAAATAAGGCATGCTTATTTCTCAATGATCTATTTAAGTTACGTATGGTTAGGACTATGAACCAGTTGTTTGGCAGAGACAAGTTGAGATTGCCGCAAAGGGCGCAAGCGGGCATTGCATTTGTTCGTTATTTGATAGCGCGCATGAATCATGACCGAACTAATGTGAATGCCGGTTACTTGGCGTATATCACGTTACTTTCGATTGTACCTATGCTCACTGTTCTCTTATCCATTTTGTCGAAGTTTTCCGTTTTTGAGAACGTTGGTAGCGTATTGCAAAGTTTCATCATCAATAACTTTGTTCCCGCATCGGGAGACGCTGTTCATGCGGCATTGCAAGATTTTGTCGCGAACACGGGCAAAATGACGGCGGTGGGGGCGGCGTTTCTGTTTGTGGCAGCGTTGATGCTGATTTCCAACATCGACAAGAATCTCAACTATATTTGGAGAGTGAAGAAGAAGCGTCGTGCGGTGTTCTCGTTTTCGATGTATTGGATGGTGTTGACGCTTGGGCCGATTTTGGTCGGAGCCAGTATTGCGGCCACCTCTTACATCACCTCACTGCGTTTACTTGATAGTGAAGCGATCTCGACCGTTTACGATCAGTTGCTGCGTTGGCTGCCATTTATCCTCTCTTCTTCGGCCTTCGTTGGCCTTTATTTGTTGGTGCCGAATAAGAAGGTGCAGTTTTCTCATGCCGTCGTTGGTGCCATGATTGCGGCGGTGTTGTTTGAGCTTAGTAAAAAAGGCTTTGCTGCGTACATTACACAGTTTCCGTCGTATCAACTGATTTACGGCGCTTTGGCCGCCATTCCGATTCTTTTTGTTTGGGTGTATCTCTGCTGGTTGATTGTTTTAATCGGTGCTGAAGTCACCGCTGCACTCGGTGAGCGGGAGCACTGGAGGCCAACGGTGGACGTGATACAATCGCCGCCAGACAATGACACAGAATTAGAAAAGGATACTCAACGTGATCGCTTTGATTCAGAGAGTTAGTGAAGCAGCTGTACGCGTCGATGGTGAAGTGGTTGGTCAGATAGACAAGGGACTTTTGGTGTTGCTCGGCGTAGAAAAAGACGACGATGAGGCCAAAGCCAAGCGTTTGATGGAGAGAGTCACGACCTACCGCGTGTTTGAAGACAGCGAAGGCAAAATGAACCTCAATGTGCAGCAAGTGGACGGTAAGGTGTTGGTGGTATCGCAATTTACTTTGCCTGCCGATACCAAAAAAGGCACGCGTGCTGGTTTTTCTCGTGGTGCGCATCCGGCTGAAGCTGAGCGTTTATACGACTATTTCTCCGACTTGTGTCAGCAAGTGCTACCAACGGAGCGTGGACGATTCGCTGCGGATATGAAAGTCTCGTTAATTAACGATGGCCCAGTGACGTTTTGGTTACAGGTATAGTGAGCCAAAGAACGGGCGAATAATGCATGGAAAAGGAATTTTATGTTTAAACTGATCACCCCAGAAACGGACAATCAACTGAACAAGTATTTCCACTTCCGTTGGCAAATGCTGCGTGAGCCTTGGCGCATGCCGATAGGCTCTGAGCGCGATGAATACGATCCGATGAGCCATCATCGCATGATTGTTGATGGCCGAGGTCGTCCGATTGCGATTGGCCGTCTTTACATCACGCCGGACAATGAAGGGCAAATTCGTTATATGGCGGTCAAAGGCAATCGCCGCAGCAAAGGCATGGGTTCATTAGTGCTGGTGGCGTTAGAGTCTCTAGCGCGCCAAGAAGGGGCGAAACGCTTGGTGTGTAACGCGCGCGAAGATGCCATTTCCTTTTATCAAAAGAATGGTTTTGAACGTCGCGGCGAGCTGACCGATGAGCGTGGGCCTGTTCGTCACCAACAAATGGTGAAACCACTAGACCCGATGGCGAATGTGCTGCGTAAACCAGAATGGTGCACCGAGCTGCAAGACCGCTGGGAAAAGCAAATCCCGATCGCCGACAAAATGGGCATCAAAATTAACCAATACACCGGTTATCAATTTGAGTGCTGCGCGCAGCTCAATCCCAATCTCAATCCCCACAACACCTTGTTTGCGGGTTCAGCCTTTACCTTGGCGACACTAACGGGGTGGGGGATGGCGTGGCTGCTACTCAAAGAGCGTGGTTTGAAAGGCGATATCGTGTTGGCAGACAGCAACATTCGTTATCGTCATCCCGTGGATAAGACCCCGATTGCGAGCACTTCGCTCGATGGGATCAGTGGCGATTTAGATCGCCTTGCCAGTGGCCGTAAAGCGCGCATTGTTATCTTGGTGACCATTTACAGTGGCGATGTTGCGGCGGTGGAGTTTACTGGTACGTACATGCTGCTGCCGAACTATAAAAAGCAGTTGCAACAGCAGCAGGCGTAATGAAGTTTGAGTGCATTAAGAGGCCGCGTTTGCGGCCTCTTCTGTTTGGGCTGGCGGAGTTTCTTGTGCCGCTTGGCTTTGCTCTGGGCATTGATTTACGCGTTGATGTTCGTCTGACATCATATCGCCACTCAATTGTTGGCAGCCCATTTTCACCTGATAGCGAATGCCACCTTGTTCCGGCGCAGTAAGATCGCTCGCACCACCGATCGTGCCCTCGATATCGGGCCCTTGCAGTTTGACGGGGGCGAGGGTGAGTTTGCCTCTCTCCATACTTAAGCTGATTTCAGAGACTTGCAGAGGGAGAATGTTTCCTTCATCAAATGGTGTGTAGGCTTCGTGTAGGCGAGCATGAATGCCACCTGTCAGTGAATGGGAAAACATTGCCCAGTCGCCACCCAACCCCGTTGCACTGACATCAATACTGCTGATGGCATTGAGATCAAAAGGCAACGGCAGCTGTGACAGCAATAAGCCCATGGGTAAACCATCGGCATTAAGTGTTGCTTGCCATGGTTTGCTTAAACTATTGAGCTGCAATTGACCATAAGCCTCAATATAACCCTGTTTGAGCGGTGCAAAGAGACGGTCAAGTTGCCAAAGCCCATCGTCGCTGTGCATTTCCACCAGAGGATGGGAGCTCAATATATCTTGATAACTGGCGTTGGCCGCGGTAGCCCGCAGCTTGCCTTGCCACAATCCGAGTTGTTGCTCTTGTTTGAGCCGTAATTTTTCCCCATCGATATTGAGACCAGAGAGCTGCCAGTATGGCTGGCGAATCAGTTGTATAAACTGACTGCGCTCGATGTTCAAGCGTTCTACGCTCACGTATGACGCATTTTCAAGCCATTGCCAAAGCCATGCGCCTTCGCCAGGTTGCTCTGCCGCCCATTTCACGTTGTTGACCATGAGCTGATCCAGCGCTATCGCATCGGGTTTGATCGTGCCAGAGAAGAGAAGGTTCCCTTGCTGCCACTGAGCAGACGCTTCCTCGACGTTGATTGTGTTGGGATCGAGGGTGAGTTTGATACGCGGCTCTACCCACACGTTGTGCTGATCTTGCACGCTCTCTGCTGAGAAGGAGATGAGCCCCTGTTGCTGCTGCCAAAGTGAAAAAGGCAAGGTCAAATTTTCACTGCTCAGTTCAAAGTTGATCAAGCGGTAATCTTCTAACGCGAGTGAACTGCGCAAGATGTCCAAGCTGTTGATGTGGGTAATCTGCGATCCAAACCTCTCCCATGGCTTCGCCAAAATGGATGTGAGTTGCTGCTGTGACAAATCGAGACCTTCAACGGTGACATTGACCAATGACCAACCTTGCGGGTATTGCTCCGCTTGTCCTGAGACTTTCGCGCCACGCCAAGATAAGGACAGACCATAAAGAGTGCTGTCTTGGGGTTTGTAATCGATATCGAGCAAAGGCTGGTTAAACGCTTCGCCCTGCCAGTAAAGCTGCTCTGCGGAGAACTGAATCTCACCGAAAGGAATGAACTGATCGCTGCGTTGCCATTGAGGTTGCTTTACCTGAAACTTAATACCGCGCGCACTCAACTGGTTGTCGGCGTAATCGAGGTTTGAAATGGCCAATTGGTGAATCTGAACGGTGCTGGGAATAAACGTTTTTGGCGAGCGAGAAAGACCCGTTTGTAGACTCAAACCATCCAGTAACACACTGGCAACTTGCACACGTCCGTTGGCATACAGCTCTGGGCTTAGCCAAATCTCCAACTGTTCAACGTAGCTCATTTCATTATGCGTAAAAGAGACATTCTTAAACGAAAAATGGTCAGGATACTGATAGTGGACCGACTCAGCTTGCATACCAAGCCCGCTGAACTGACTGAGCTGATTAAACACTTGGCTGGCATAGCGCGTTTGTAAGCTCACTAGAATGCTGATTGGAATTAGAGCGATGACAATCAACAAAAGCGCGACACTGATTAGTGCTTTTTTCATCCCTGCCTACTGATCACTAACGTTTGCAAATAAGTGCAGATAAGCTTGGCTTAATTTTCGCAACGATTCAATAAAAAAGCCCCTCAGGAGAGGGGCTTAAGTTTGCTTTTCGTAGCTAGGTCACTAATCGAGTTGTGGGCCTGCAGCCACAAGTGATTGACCTTCCGCATTGTCGGTGTACTTAGCGAAGTTGTTGATAAAGCGCTGAGCAAGGTCTTGCGCTTTGCTTTCCCACTGTAGCGGGTCAACGTAGGTGTCGCGTGGGTCAAGGATGGTTGGATCCACACCAGGCAACGATGTTGGTACTTCTAGATTGAAGATAGGCACGTGTTTGGTTGGTGCTTCTTCAATAGAACCATCAAGGATCGCATCGATAATACCGCGCGTATCTTGGATTGAGATACGTTTGCCACTGCCATTCCAACCGGTATTGACGAGGTAGGCTTCTGCGCCTGCTTCTTCCATACGTTTTACCAGTACTTCAGCGTACTTGGTTGGGTGAAGCGTCAGGAACGCAGCACCAAAACACGCAGAGAAGGTGGGTGTTGGTTCAGTAATACCACGCTCAGTACCAGCCAACTTCGCAGTAAAACCAGAGAGGAAGTGATACTTCGTCTGTTCTGGAGTCAGTTTAGACACGGGAGGCAACACGCCAAACGCATCGGCAGAAAGGAAGATCACTTTGTTCGCATGACCGCCTTTTGATACGGGCTTAACGATGTTTTCAATATGATGGATTGGGTAAGAAACGCGAGTATTTTCGGTTTTTGAACCATCATCAAAGTTGATCGAGCCGTCATTGCGAACGGTCACGTTTTCTAGCAGTGCATCGCGGCGGATGGCATTGTAAATATCAGGCTCAGCTTCTTTGGACAGCTTGATGGTTTTCGCGTAACAACCACCTTCGAAGTTAAACACGCCGTCGTCATCCCAGCCGTGCTCGTCATCGCCAATCAGTGCGCGTTTTGGATCGGTCGACAGCGTCGTTTTACCAGTACCAGATAGACCGAAGAAGATCGCCACATCACCTTCTTTGCCCATGTTGGCAGAACAGTGCATCGACGCAATGCCTTTAAGAGGCAGGAAGTAGTTCATCATCGCGAACATGCCTTTCTTCATCTCACCGCCGTACCAAGTACCGCCGATCAACTGCATGCGCTCAGTTAGGTTAAACACCGTGAAGTTTTCAGAGTTCAGACCGTGCTCTTTCCACTTTTGGTTGGTGCATTTTGCACCATTCATCACCACGAAATCAGGCTCAAAGCTGGCCAATTCTTCTTCGGTCGGACGAATGAACATATTCTTAACGAAATGCGCTTGCCACGCCACTTCGGTGATGACTCGAATGCTAAGACGGGTATCAGGGTTAGCACCACAATAACCATCAATGACAAAAACGCGCTTGCCAGAAAGCTGGTTAGTGACCAGTTGTTTTAGGTCATTCCACACTTCTTGTGTGATTGGCTTGTTATCGTTTTTTACCGCATCAGTGGTCCACCACATATGTTCTTCGGTGGTGGCATCCTTCACAATGTATTTGTCTTTTGGTGAGCGGCCAGTGAAGATGCCTGTGTCTACAGCCACCGCGCCGAGCTCTGTCACTACGCCTTTTTCGTAGCCTTCGAGATCAGCTCGAGTCTCTTCTGCAAACAGTATTTCGTAACTTGGGTTGCGTACAACCTCTTTTACGTTGCGAAGACCATGCTTGGTTAGATCAATTGATGCAGCCTTTGTATGTTCCATAACGGTCATAGGTGCTCCTTATAGGATTTTTGTAGGGATTTTGTAAGAATTTATTAATTTTTTCTGCTCACCATGCTAACAACGGGTGGGGGAGAAAACAGGGATATAGTTCAAAAATTGCCCTTAATTTTCCTATGGTTTTAGGTGTCCCGTCACATATTGGCTGAGATAGTTTATCGCGCACGCAAACCTTTGCGCTAGATCAAAAGAATTATTAATTGCCAAAAATTAAGGGGTTATTTAATTACGTATAAACCCATGTTTTATCGGGTTTTGATCACAAAAAGGCCAGCATAAGCTGGCCTTTTGATGGGTAAATTACGTGCTTGGTAAAGCGGGTAAATTAATGCAACGTTTTTGGCTCCGATGCTGCCTCTTCGTACAGCTTGTTGACGTCAGATTCATCAAACGAATAAGTCGTGCCGCAGTAATCACAATGTAAAGAAACGGATCCATCAGACGCCAAAATGTCATAAATTTCATTTTTGTCGACGGTCACGATCGCCGCGCCACTGCGTTCACGTGAACAACCACAACGGAACTCGACATTTTGCGGTTCAAACAAGCGCACTTGTTCTTGATTGTAGAGACGGTAAAGCAGCTCGTTTGCTGGTAGCGTGAACAGCTCTTCATTTTTTACCGTATTGGTCAATTGCTCCAGATGCTCGAAATCATTTTCTGAACCAGTGCCGTCAGGCACTACTTGAATCAGCATACCCGCTGCGTGTGCTTTGCCTTCGTGCTCGCCCGTGCGGATCCAGATGCGAGTTTTCAACTGCTCAGAGCGTTCAAAATAGCCTTCCAGAACTTGCTCAAGGTTGTCACCTTCTAGGCCAACAATACCTTGGTAACGCTCGCCTTTTTTCGGTTCGATGGTGATGACCATATAACCTTTGCCCATCATGTCGTGTAGGGTTGCGTCGTCGGCAATATGGCCTTCCCAGCGAGCCACACCACGAATTTTCTGCTCATTGTCACCATTGATCACGGCCAGTGAAACAGGGCCATCGCCTTGTAGCTGAATGGTGATAGAGCCTTCAAACTTTAAAGTTGCAGTCAGAAGAGTGGTAGAAACCAATAGCTCACCAAGCAGTTTTTGTAGGGCTGCCGGATAATCCTTGCTAGAAATAATTCGCTGATACGCTTCATCCAGTTGTACCAACTCGCCACGTACTGAAAGATCTTCAAATAAGTAGCGATTCAAAACATTGCTTGCCATTTAGCGATTCCTCGTAGGTATTTTCCGGCTTTTACTGGTGTTTAAATTTGATAATGTCGCGGCGCTGCTTTTTATCTGGGCGGCGGTCTGGACTTGGGTTATGCGCGTTGAGTTTACGTTGCATTGCTTGTGCTTCGCGCTTTGCTTGGCTCTCTTGCGTTTCGCTATAAAGCGTCTGTGCTTCTGGTGCGCCACGTCGCTGGGTGGATAGCTTTTCTATCACAACCGTTTTTTCTTCATTGCCTTGGCGAAGTTTCAATACCGCGCCTACTTCGACAATCTTACTGGGCTTTGCACGTTGGCCATTATAGTGGACTTTACCGCCATCGACCATATCGCGAGCGATTGAACGGGTTTTGTAAAATCTTGCAGCCCACAGCCATTTATCGAGCCTAACGGCTTCATTTGGGGAACTCATGGTCACTTTTACTCTCTAATCACTGCTGTGAATGATTGAATCTTGCACTTTACAATGGTGACTTACCGCAAATTTTTCAAGGCAGTTGGCAAAATCGTAATCAGAGAGGCGTGTCACAAGCAAGCTGTGATATAGTGCAAAGCTCTGTGTCGAAGCGAGATTTATCGACGCAACAACAGCATAACGTGCTGTTTTAGGAGAGCATTTTTCCACCTTGATCAGGAAAAGTGCGAGCGATTTTCTTCAGTCGAATAAAGAAAGATAGATCGCAGTGCGTTCAAGCAAAGAAAGCGAGAGCGCAAAATTTAAACAGTGAAAGGAACCGATTGAGTGAAACCATCAGAGCTGAGTGCCGGATTGGCCAATAGCCCATTGCTGACGCGGATGATTGCCAACAACGGCATGATTCAGAGTCGAGCGAGTGCTTTATTAGCTGGCGTGCTGGTGGCTTTGACAGGCTGGACTTTAGGACAAGTCGTCTGGCTAACACAAGAGAGCAATACGCAGATCGTCGCTTGGCGACCTGCACCGCAGCAAAACGCACAAGGTAAGCAAGGTGAGCGATTAAACCTTGCTGATCTGCAAGCCATCAACTTGTTTGGGGTTTACAACGAGAATAAACCTAAGCCTGTTGTCAGCCAACCGGTGGTGCAAGACGCGCCTAAAACGCGGCTAAATTTGGTGTTAGTTGGGGCGGTGGCGAGCAGCAATCCTCAAACCAGCTTGGCCGTTATCGCCAACCGTGGTCAGCAAGCAACCTACGGGGTTGGGGAAGAAATCGAAGGCACTCGCGCTAAGTTAAAAGCGGTTCTGGTCGATCGTGTGATCATCGATAATGAAGGGCGTGACGAGACCCTGATGCTTGAAGGCGTGGAATACAAGAAATTGTCTGAATCTGCTCCGCGTGTCATTCCGTCATCGACGATCGCTAAGAATAACCCGCCAGATACGGATGAACAGCTAGCGCAAATTCGAGAAGAAATTACCGCCGATCCGCAGAAGATTTTCCAATACGTGCGTTTGTCTCAAGTGAAGCAAGAAGACAAAGTGATTGGTTATCGCGTGAGTCCGGGAAAAAGCCCACAACTGTTTGAAGCCGTTGGGTTACAAGATGGGGATATTGCCGTGCAGTTAAATGGCAACGATCTCACCGACCCAGCCGCCATGGGCAAAATTTTTAATGCTGTTTCAGAGCTCACCGAGTTGAACCTCACGGTGGAACGAGACGGACAGCAGCATGATATTTACATCCAGTTTTAACACTTAGGCTCAAAGCGTAAGTTCAGGGAGATAAACGTGAAACATTGGTTTAGCAAAAGCGCTTGGCTACTCGCAGGTACCTTAGCCTGCTCAAGCGGCGTGCTGGCAAACGAGTTTAGTGCAAGCTTTAAAGGCACCGATATTCAAGAGTTCATCAATATTGTCGGTCGAAACTTAGAAAAGACCATCATTGTCGACCCTTCGGTGCGAGGCAAAATTGATGTACGCAGCTACGACGTATTAAATGAAGAGCAGTACTACAGCTTTTTCCTAAACGTACTTGAAGTGTATGGCTACGCGGTGGTTGAAATGGAAAATGGCGTACTGAAAGTCGTCAAATCCAAAGATTCCAAAACCTCCGCCATTCCCGTGGTCAGTGATGACACCGTGAAGGGCGACAATGTCATTACACGCGTGGTTGCGGTGCGTAATGTCTCTGTGCGAGAGCTGTCTCCTTTGTTACGCCAACTGATTGATAATGCGGGCGCTGGTAACGTGGTGCACTATGATCCGGCCAATATCATCTTGATCACGGGCCGTGCAGCGGTAGTGAATCGTTTGGCAGAAATCATCAAACGCGTGGACCAAGCGGGCGATACGGAAATCGAAGTGGTAGAGCTAGGTAATGCGTCGGCGGCGGAAATGGTTCGTATTGTTGATGCGCTAAACCGCACTACCGATGCGAAAAACACCCCAGAATTTTTGCAGCCAAAATTGGTGGCCGATGAGCGCACCAATTCGATTTTGATTTCGGGTGACCCTAAAGTCCGTGATCGCTTGAAGCGTTTGATTCGCCAACTCGATGTGGAAATGGCGAGCAAAGGCAACAACCGTGTTGTTTACCTCAAATACGCCAAAGCGGAAGATTTGGTTGATGTGCTTAAAGGGGTCTCTGATAACCTGCAAGCAGAGAAAAACTCTGGTCAAAAGGGCGCGTCTTCACAGCGCAACGATGTGGTGATCGCCGCTCACCAAGGCACCAACTCGCTGGTACTGACCGCGCCACCCGATATTATGTTGGCGTTGCAAGAGGTGATTACTCAGTTAGATATTCGCCGCGCACAAGTACTGATTGAAGCCTTGATTGTCGAAATGGCAGAGGGCGATGGTGTGAACTTGGGTGTGCAATGGGGTAACTTGGAAACGGGTGCTGTCATCCAATATAGCAATACCGGTACGCCAATTGGCAAAGTGATGGTTGGCCTGGAAGAGGCAAAAGATAAAACAGTAACAGACAGTCGTTGGAATAGTGACACTGGTAAGTATGAACCATATTCACGTACAGAAGCTGGAGACTATTCGACCCTTGCTGCAGCACTCGCTGGTGTAAACGGTGCGGCAATGAGCCTTGTTATGGGGGACTGGACAGCCCTGATCAGCGCTGTTTCGAGTGATTCCAACTCCAATATTCTGTCTTCACCAAGTATTACCGTGATGGACAATGGTGAAGCGTCTTTCATTGTTGGCGAAGAAGTTCCTGTTATTACCGGTTCAACCGCGGGCTCGAACAACGATAACCCGTTCCAAACCGTCGATCGTAAAGAAGTGGGCATCAAGCTTAAAGTGGTACCGCAAATTAACGAAGGCGACTCGGTTCAGCTTAATATCGAACAAGAAGTATCTAACGTTTTGGGTGCTAATGGGGCGGTGGACGTTCGTTTTGCTAAACGTCAGCTCAATACCTCAGTGATTGTGCAAGATGGCCAAATGTTGGTGCTTGGTGGTTTGATCGATGAGCGTGCGTTAGAGAGTGAATCAAAAGTACCGCTACTGGGCGATATTCCAATTTTGGGGCATTTGTTTAAATCCACCAATACTCAAGTAGAAAAGAAAAATCTAATGGTGTTCATCAAGCCGACCATCATTCGTGATGGTATGACGGCGGATGGTATTACCCAGCGTAAGTACAACTACATTCGCGCCGAGCAGCTCTACAAAGCAGAGCAAGGGCTAAAACTGATGGATGATGGCCACATTCCTGTGTTGCCGAAATTTGGTGAAGACAAACGCCACCCGGCTGAAATTCAAGCCTTTATCGACCAAATGGAACAGCAGTAATGGTAGATATACTGGATACGGCGCCATCGTATCGCCGTTTACCGTTTAGTTTTGCTAACCGCTTTAAAATGGTGCTGGAAATCGAGCATCCAGAAAGGCCGCCGGTACTTTACTACGTTGAGCCTCTCAATGCGCAGGCGTTAGTTGAAGTGCGTCGTGTGCTCAAACAGACCTTTGTCCCTCAAGCCATTGCCGCTGAAGCGTTTGAAAAAAAACTGACCGAAGCGTACCAACGCGACTCGTCAGAAGCGCGTCAGCTAATGGAAGATATTGGCTCGGATGATGACTTCTTCTCTTTGGCCGAAGAGCTGCCGCAAGATGAAGATTTGCTCGAAACGGAAGACGATGCACCGATCATCAAATTGATCAACGCCATGTTGGGCGAAGCGATCAAAGAAGGTGCGTCGGATATTCACATCGAAACGTTTGAGAAAATTTTGTCGATTCGTTTCCGTGTCGATGGCGTTTTACGCGATGTGTTGTCTCCGAGCCGCAAACTGGCGCCGCTGTTGGTCTCTCGCGTTAAAGTCATGGCCAAACTCGACATCGCGGAAAAACGAGTGCCACAAGATGGTCGTATTTCACTGCGTATCGGTGGTCGCGCGGTCGATGTGCGTGTATCGACCATGCCTTCATCACACGGAGAGCGTGTGGTGATGCGTTTGCTCGACAAAAACGCCACTCGTCTTGACCTGCATAGCTTGGGCATGACGCCGGTGAACCACGACAATTTCCGTCATCTTATCTCGCGTCCTCACGGCATTATTTTGGTCACAGGTCCAACGGGTTCGGGTAAATCCACCACCTTGTACGCTGGCTTGCAAGAGCTGAACAGCAACGAGCGCAACATCTTAACGGTGGAAGACCCGATCGAATTTGATATTGATGGCATTGGCCAAACCCAAGTGAACCCAAAAGTCGACATGACCTTTGCACGCGGTCTGCGAGCCATTTTGCGTCAAGACCCAGACGTGGTGATGGTCGGGGAAATTCGTGACTTGGAAACCGCGCAAATTGCCGTACAAGCGTCATTGACCGGTCACTTGGTGATGTCAACCTTGCACACCAACACCGCCGTAGGTGCGATTACCCGTCTGCGAGACATGGGCATTGAGCCTTTTTTGATCTCATCTTCACTGCTGGGCGTGCTGGCTCAGCGCTTGGTGCGGACCTTATGCCAAGATTGTAAAGAGCCGTATGAGGCCGACAAAGAGCAGCGCAAACTGTTTGGCGCGAAGAAGAAAGATGCGCTGACTTTATATCGTGCCAAGGGGTGTGAAAAATGTAACCACAAAGGTTATCGTGGCCGTACGGGTATCCATGAGCTGTTGATGGTGGACGATAAAGTCCAAGAGCTGATCCATGCAGAGGCGGGAGAGCAGGCGATGGACAAATACATTCGTGAACATACCCCGAGCATTCGCAGCGATGGTTTAGACAAAGTGTTGCAAGGCGTGACCTCACTGGAAGAAGTGATGCGAGTGACCAAGGAATCTTAATGGCGGCGTTTGAATACAAAGCGCTCGACGCAAAAGGGCGCACCAAAAAAGGCACCTTGGAAGGCGACAATGCCCGCCAAGTACGCCAGCGCTTGAAAGAGCAAGGCATGGTGCCCATCGAGGTGATGGAAACCAAAGCCAAGTTGGCTAAAAGCAAATCTTCAGGTGGCTTTAAGCGTGGCATTTCCACTCCCGAACTGTCGTTGATTACTCGTCAGATCTCTACCCTAGTGCAATCGGGTATGCCGCTGGAGGAGTGTCTCAAAGCGGTATCGGATCAAGCAGAGAAGCCTCGTATTCGAGGTATGTTGGCAGCGGTGCGGGCCAAAGTCACCGAAGGTTACACCTTGGCAGACAGCCTGTCAGACTATCCGCATATTTTTGATGAACTGTATCGCTCTATGGTGGCGGCAGGGGAAAAATCGGGTCATTTGGATGCGGTGTTAGAGCGCTTGGCCGATTACTGTGAAAATCGCCAGAAGATGCGTTCTAAGTTACTGCAAGCAATGATTTACCCGGTGGTATTGGTGGTGTTTGCTGTCACGATTGTGGCGTTTTTGCTCGCCACTGTGGTACCCAAAATCGTCGAGCCGATTATCCAAATGGGTCAAGAGCTGCCACAGTCGACACAATTTTTGTTGGCGGCGAGTGAGTTTGTTCAAGAGTGGGGATTATTGCTGTTGGGAAGCATCGTGTTTGCCATTTACCTACTCAAAACGGCCTTGAAAAAGCCTAATGTTCGCATGGCGTGGGATCGCCGCATACTGAGCCTGCCACTGCTGGGCAAAATATCGAAAGGGTTGAACACGGCACGATTTGCTCGCACTTTATCCATTTGTACCTCCAGTGCGATTCCCATTTTGGAAGGGATGCGTGTGGCGGTCGATGTAATGTCGAACCAATTCGTCAAACAACAGGTCTTATTGGCGGCAGAAAGTGTGCGTGAAGGGGCCAGTCTGCGTAAAGCTTTGGATCAAACTCGCCTTTTTCCACCAATGATGTTGCACATGATTGCCAGTGGAGAACAAAGTGGTGAGTTGGAAAGCATGCTGACGCGTGCCGCGGACAACCAAGACCAAAGTTTTGAATCAACGGTCAATATCGCGCTGGGTATTTTTACCCCAGCGTTAATTGCGTTAATGGCGGGATTGGTGTTGTTCATTGTGATGGCGACACTGATGCCGATGCTGGAAATGAATAATTTAATGAGTGGCTGATTTTGGGGTGCTGAGTGGCTTGGTCATTCGGCCTCATTATTCTGGAGAAAACAATGCAAAATAAAGCAAAAAAACAGGCGGGTTTCACCCTGCTTGAAGTCATGGTTGTGGTGGTGATTCTGGGCATTTTGGCCAGTTTCGTTGTCCCTAACCTGCTAGGTAACAAAGAAAAGGCTGACCAGCAAAAAGCCATTACCGACATCGTCGCGTTGGAAAATGCGCTGGACATGTACAAGTTAGACAACAGCGTGTATCCAACTACCGATCAAGGTTTGGAAGCGTTGGTGACTAAACCAAGTAGCCCAGAGCCACGCAACTACCGCGATGGTGGTTACATCAAGCGTTTGCCAAAAGACCCTTGGGGCAACGAATACCAATACATGAGCCCTGGCGACAAAGGCACGATTGATATCTTCACCTTAGGTGCAGATGGTCAAGAAGGCGGCGAAGGCGCGGCGGCAGATATTGGCAACTGGAATATGCAAGACTTCCAATAATGGGACGTCGAGTCGAAGAGGCAACCACTTGAAACCACGTTTTTCATCCCGCTTAGCGGGTTTTACACTGATCGAAATTCTGTTGGTGCTGGTGTTGTTGTCTCTGACTGCGGTGGCGGTTATCGCCACCCTTCCCACTCGCAGCGACGAGCGGGGCAAGAAATACGCGCAGAGTTTTTACCAACGATTACAGCTACTCAACGAAGAAGCGGTACTCAGTGGTAAAGATTTTGGTGTTCGGGTAGAGGAAGAAAAATCGCGCTACACCTTACTCAAATTGGAAGCTGATGGTTGGCAGACGTTGGAGTTGAATAAAATTCCAGCCACTACCGAGCTTGAAGATGAAGTAGCGATGCAACTGACCTTAGGGGGAGGGGCATGGCAGCAAGACGATCGCCTGTTCAAGCCGGGCTCTCTGTTTGATGAAGAGATGTTTGCCGAAGAAGAAAAAGAGAAAAAACAGCGACCGCCGCAGATTTTCATTTTATCCAGCGGAGAATTGACGCCGTTTTCATTGTCTTTTTATCCCGACGATCAGGACGCGACCGAAAATGGTTGGCGAGTACGAGCCAAAGACACAGGGCAGATTATTCTGCTGGCTCCCGGTGAAGAAGAGCAAGACGATGGTTAAACGACGCAAATACGCAGGCATGACCTTGCTTGAGGTGCTGGTGGCGTTGGCGATATTTGCCACTGCGGCGATGAGCGTGATCCGTGCCGTTAGCCAGCACATCAACACCGTCGGTTATTTGGAGCAGAAGATGTTTGCTGCCATGGTGGCAGACAATCAAATGGCGATGGTCATGCTCAACCCCAAAAATCTAAAAGCCAGCAACGGTGAAGAAGAGTTAGCGGGGCAAACTTGGTATTGGAAAGTGACTCCTGTAGCCACGACTCAACCGCTGCTGAAAGCGTTTGATGTGAGCGTGGCAGCAGAAAAGCAGGCCAGCCCAATGATTACGGTGAGAAGCTATGTGGCGAAGTAAAACGTGGCGAAAGAAAAGCACGCGCCAACGTGGCTTTACCCTCATCGAAGTGTTGGTGTCGATTGCCATTTTTGCCACCTTAAGTGTGGCCGCTTATCAGGTGGTCAATCAGGTGCAACGCAGCAATGAGTTATCACAAGAGCGCACCGGACGATTGAATGAACTGCAACGAGCCTTGGTGATGATGGACAGCGATTTTCGCCAGATAGCGCTGCGTCAAACCCGCACCAACGGTGAAGAGCCGAGCAAAAAACTGCTGCATTGGGCGGATTACCTCTTAGATTCAGACAGCAAAGGCATCATGTTCGCGCGTTTAGGTTGGCACAATCCGCAGCAGCAATTCCCTCGCGGGGAGGTCACTAAAGTGGGTTATCGCATCAAAGATGAGCGCTTAGAGCGAGTATGGTGGCGTTACCCAGATACCCTTGCAGGGCAAGAAGGGGTCGTGACTCCGTTACTCAGTGACGTGGAAGAGCTCAATGTGCGTTTTTATGACGGCAAACAGTGGAGCAATGAGTGGAGCAACGAGTTAACCTTACCTGCGGCGATCTCGGTAGAGCTGACGTTGAAAGATTACGGAAAGATCGCGCGAACCTACCTCACTCCAGAGGGAAACTTGCAAAAACAAGCGTCAGGTAGCGAAGACTCCGGGCAAAACAATAGTGGTGGAGCAGGCAACAATGGCTAAATCGAACCGCTCGCGCCAATCTGGAGTGGCACTGATCATCATTTTGCTGTTGCTGGCCATTATGGCGACCATCGCCGGCAGTATGTCTGAGCGTTTGTTTGCACAGTTTAAGCGCGGTACCAACCAGATCAGCTATCAGCAAGCTTACTGGTATGCGATTGGTGTGGAAGCGTTGGCGAAGGTGGGTATTGAGCAAAGTTACAAAGACAGTGACACCATTAACTTAAACCAGCCTTGGGCATTGGAAGAGAAAACCTATCCCTTGGACTATGGTCAAGCGAAAGGACGTATTTTTGATAAGCAAGCGTGCTTTAATCTCAATGCCCTCTCTCCCGTGGTGATGCAAGACGCAGCGGTAGAGCGTCCTTATTTGGTGAAAGTCTTTCGTGCTTTGCTCGAAGAGTCAGGCGTAGAGAGTTATGAATCCGAAGTGATTGCTGACTCCATGTGGGAGTTTGTCGATCCCAATGATGCGGTGCGCTCTGCTTCTGGGGTCGAAGACTCGACTTATGAAGGGATGAAACCCGCCTATTTGGCGGCGAATGGGTACATTGCCGACAGCAGTGAACTGCGCGCGGTTTACCAAGTGTCGGGTGAAATGATGGCAACGCTGCAGCCTTTGGTCTGTGCTTTACCGACCGATGAGTGGCGCTTGAACGTCAATACCATCAGCGCTGAGCAAGCCGCTTTGCTGGTGGCGCTGTTTTCACCTGCGTTGAGTGAATCTGATGCCAAGCAACTGATAGAAAAACGCCCCTTTGATGGCTGGGTGAGCATTGATGCTTTTCTTTCAGAATCCGAAATGGCGGGCATCAGCGAAGAAATCAAAAAACAAGCAAAAGCGTATCTTGGCGTTGATAGCCGATACTTTGAATTGGATGCACAGGTGTTAGTCGAGGACTCTAGGGTGAGAATTCGCAGCCTTATGTACAGTAAAAACAGAGAAACCGTGACCGTTGTGCGTCGCCGTTTTGGAGGAATCAGTGAGCGAGTTTCTGACCGTTCGGCTGAGTAGCGAACAATATAGCCCCATTCCTTGGTTGGTTTGGTCATCAAGCCAACAAGAAGTGATCGCCAGTGGGGAGTTGTCGGATTGGCAACAACTGGACGATCTCAAAAATTATGCCGATCAGAGGCCGATTGTGGTGCTGGTCGCGGCCAGCGATGTGGTGTTAACCGAAGTGGAGATCCCACCGGGTGCCTCACGTCAGTTTGAGTCGATGCTGCCTTACTTGCTGGAAGATGAAATCGCCCAAGATGTGGACGATTTGCATTTCTCTGTGTTGGCCAAAGAGAATGGTAAAGCGCAAGTGTGTGGTGTGGATCGCCGTTGGTTGCAACATATGCTTGATGCATTTCGCGCTCAAGGTTTAGATGTCAAACGCGTGCTGCCAGACTCATTGGCGCTGCCACTCGACGACGAAGGCATCAGCGCCGCGCAATTGGGGGAGCAGTGGTTGTTCCGTCATTCTGCGTGCCAAGGCAGTGCGGTAGACGACAGCTGGATGCCCGTCTATTTGAATGCCCTTGCCGGCGAGCAACCCCTTTCTGTGGCCTGTTTTAGCTCGTTGCCTGAGCAGCAAGGTCAGGCTCATTGGCTAAGTCGCCCAGTGGAAATGACCATGGCGTTACTCAGCCAAGGCGTTGCCGATGGTAAATTCTCGCTGTTAACCGGTGAATTTAAGCCGAAAAGCTCGTTCTTTAAGCACTGGAAAGTGTGGCAGAAGGTCGCGATCAGTGGCAGCTTATTGATTGCCGCGTTGGTCGCGCAACAAGTGCTCACAATTCAGCGCTATGAGTCGCAAGCGCAAGCGTATCGAGAAGAGAGCGAGCGCATTTTCCGTCAAGTGATGCCGGGCCGAAACAAGATCCCAACCGTGAGTTACCTCAAACGCCAAATGGAAGACGAAATTCGCCGTTTGTCTGGAGGTGGCGCGGGTGATTCGATGCTGCAGTGGATGGCACAATTGCCGGGTACCATTGGCCAAGTGAAAAACTTTGAAGTGCTGAGCATCAAATACGATGGTAATCGAGGTGAAGTCCGCATTCAGGCGAAAAGTAACGATTTCCAAATTTTTGAGCAGGCACGCGTGAAGTTGAGCGAGCAGTTCCAAGTGGAACAAGGGCAGCTTAACCGCACTGGCGACGCTGTGATTGGCAGCTTTGTGTTAAAACGTAAGTGAGGAGCAGATGACAAATTTACTCAATATGTTCCAAGCTTGGTGGAGCAGCATTAGCCAGCGTGAGCAACGTTTAGTCGTGGTGTGTGGTGTATTCGGTCTTATCGGGCTGATTTACTGGGGTGTTTTGCAGCCCATCAATGCGCGCGCTGAACAAGCTCAGTTACGCATCCAAAGTGAGAAACAGCTACTCAGTTGGGTGAGTGAGAAAGCCGATGAGCTCACCGGTTTACGTGCCAGTGGCGGCGTGTCGTTTTCCGATCAGCCACTTAACCAAGTCATTGCTTCGTCCGCGCGTCAATTTAAGGTGGAGCTACAACGCGTTCAGCCCCGCAATGAGATGTTGCAAGTGTGGGTCGCTCCGATGCCATTTAACCGTTTAGTGGACTGGTTGGCTTTTTTGAAAGAGAAGCAAGGCATTGAAGTGGAATTCATGGACATCGACCGTGGTAAAGAGTCCGGTCTAGTGGAAGTTAACCGATTACAGTTTAAGCGAGGCTAGGGTGAAGCGCGCGATTATTTACAGCCTGATTTTTGTTCTCTTTTTTAGCATCAGTTTGCTGTCGAGCATTCCAGTTAGCTTTGTGCTCAATTACTTGCCGCCAGTGCGTGGCCTGACGATTGAGGGCACCTCTGGGTCGGTGTGGCAGGGCAGCGCAAGCACCATTCGTTGGCAAGGTCAGAGCTTTGGCGAGGTGCATTGGGATTTTCAAACCAGTAAATTGTTCACCGGTAACGTGCAATACGCATTGCGCTTTGGTCGCGGGAGCGATTTGAATCTGCGTGGTAAAGGTTTGGTCGGCTATGGTCTTGGCCAAGGGGCGTATGTGGAAAATCTTGTCGCTTCGTTACCCGCGGAAAAAGTGGCCTCACGTTTGCCCATGCCTTTGCCTCTGCAAGTGGAAGGGCAATTGGAAGTGAATGTGCGTCACGCGGTTTACCAAGCACCTTGGTGCGTCAGCGGCACGGGCACGTTAGTGTGGAGTGCCAGTAAAGTCGGCACCCCGATTGGCGCATTGGATTTGGGGCCGGTGATTTCCGATTTCACGTGTGAAAACAGCCAATTGTCGGTGAAGGGCGAGCAGCAAAGCGCCCAAGTCAGCGCGCAATTCAGTGCTCAAGTGACGCCAAATCTTCAATACACGACCTCGGCTTGGTTTAAACCAGGTGCAGAATTCCCCGCGGCGATGAAATCACAGCTGAGCTGGCTAGGGAACCCGAATGGTCAGGGGCAATATGAGTTTGACTACCAAGGGCGTTTTTAGCGAGCTTGCCTTGGCGTTGAACGCAAAGAAAGATTCATGACACAAAAAAGCGAGCAGAGCTCGCTTTTTACTTTTCAATCGGCACTTTTTGTCGGCAGCGACTGGGTCATCAGACCCTAGCCTTTGACCTGCAAAATGTCGTTCCACGGTAAGTCGGCATCGCCTAATACGATGAAGTTCGGATTTTCCAAGGTGTCTCGTTCGTTATAAGAAAGCGGTTCCAAGTAGGTGCTGAGGATGCGTCCACCGGCTTCTTCCACGATACATTGTGTCGCCGCGGTGTCCCACTCCCCAGTCGGACCAAGGCGCAAATAGCAATCCACGGCTCCTTCTGCGACCAAGCACGCTTTCAATGCCGCTGAGCCTAACGGCACCAAATCGTAATTCCAACTGCTGCTCATACGGTTGGTGATGCGATTGATGTCCTGACGGCGGCTGATGGCAATCGCAATGTTTTGTCCGGGCAGTTCATGTTTGTGGGTTTGAATTTTCAAGCTTTCGTTCATCTCGGGGATCTTCCATGCGCCTTTGCCTTGATACGCATAGTAAGTTACGCCTGAAACCGGACCATACACTACGCCCATTACCGGCTTGTTGTTCTCCACTAAGGCGATGATGGTGGCAAAATCGCCACTGCGGGCGATAAATTCCTGCGTCCCGTCAAGAGGGTCCACCAGCCAGTAACGGTTCCATTGCGCGCGTTTTTCCAAGCTGATATCCGCTGCTTCTTCAGACAGCACTGGAATGTCTGGGGTTAACTCACTCAGTCGTTGGGTGATCAGTTTATGCGCGGCGAGATCGGCGCTGGTGACCGGCGTCTCATCGCTTTTGGTGTATTCTTGGTACTGCTTACTTTGGTAGATATCCAGAATCAATTGCCCCGCGGTGCGAGCAATATCGATAACTTGCGGCAACAGTGCCGATAAATTCTGTGAGGTAGGCATAGCTCTCTTCCTTACTACTTGGCCGGTCGAAGTGCTCTCAGTGCCAATAGTAGCGCTGTGATACTGCGGGATTCACAAAAATCTAAGTGATGAAGAAGTTCTTCTGCCTGCGCGAGTGGCCAACGAACCACTTCAAGTGGCTCTGGCTCATCGCCTTCCAATGTTTCTGGGTACAGATCTTGTGCCAAAAACAGCGTCATTTTGCTTGAGAAATAGGAAGGAGCCAGCACCACTTGCTTCAATGGCGTTAATTGTTTCGCGCCAAAGCCGATTTCTTCTTTCAATTCCCGATCCGCTGCTTGTTCGGCGCTTTCCCCCTGATCAATAAGCCCTTTAGGGAAGCCAAGCTCATAGCGCTCTGTACCTGCAGCATACTCTCTCACTAATAATAGGTCACCTTGCTCAGTAACGGGAACCATCATTACAGCATTTTTACCGCTCGGTTTGAGGCGTTCGTAAATTCGCTCTTCGCCGTTGGAGAAACGCAGTTCAAGGCTTTCGATAGAAAAGAGTCGTGATTGGGCAACGACATTACGATTGAGAATATCGGGTTCTTTCCTTCTGCTCATGACGTTGATTCCTCCTGCAAAACATTGATGACTGGAATATATACTAAAAGAAAAGGTTGGCCCAAGTGTGCCAACCTTTAAATTTCGTCTCAGTTATAACCAAAATGAGAATAACTTAGTAGTATGAGTGATCGCCGCGATCGTGCTCTGTGGCATCGCGAACCGCTGTTAGCTCACCTGAGAATTGTTGTAGTAACTCTTTCTCGATGCCTTCTTTTAGCGTCACGTCGACCATTGAACAACCGTTACAGCCGCCACCAAAGGCAACAATCGCCACGCCTGCGTCAGTGATTTCCATCAGTTTTACGTGGCCGCCGTGACCAGCAAGTTGTGGGTTTACTTGAGTTTGAATCGCGTATTCAACGCGCTCAAGCAGTGGCGCGTCGTCCGCGACTTTACGCATTTTGGCGTTGGGTGCTTTCAGCGTTAACTGTGAGCCCATTTTGTCGGTCACGTAGTCAATTTCCGCATCTTCTAAAAACGGCAAGCTGAGCTCATCAACGTAGGCAGAAAAGCTTTGGTATGGGATTTCGGTATCGGTAGCTTCTACCGCTTCAGGTGGGCAGTAAGAGACGCCACATTCTGCGTTTTGTGTGCCTGGGTTGACGACGAAAACACGAATGTTGGTTCCATCAGGCTGCTGGCCCAATAGATTGGCAAAATGAGTTTGTGCTGCTTCAGTGATAGTAATATTTGACACGACGAATACCCGAGTAAATTTGTAGGTTATTGACGCCATTTTACTCCTGATAACGAAAGGATCTAGTGTTTTGATGAGAAAACATGCTTTAGAGCGCACACCACACCGTCAAGCGGCAGTGACATCCAACTCAATCCTTCTCGGGAGTTCGGCAGAGGCAATAAATATCAATGCTTTCCACGCCGACTGCAAGCAGTAATTGACATAATTGTCGTACCGTACAGCCCGTCGTGACCACATCATCGACAATCGCGACATGCTTGGGAATCGCATGGGGCAGCGCTGAGCGATTGAGGCGAAAAGCACCTGCTAAATTGCGCTGACGCTGCTGTTTATTGAGCCCTTGCTGTGGCGGAGTGTGCAACAAACGAGTAAAAGCGTGAGCAAGGAATGGGCGATTTAATCTACGGGCCAGTTGCGCCGCCAATACATCGCTTTGATTGAAGCCTCGCTGCCATTGCCGACGCCAATGCATCGGCACAGAGAGCAGCAGTGGCGCGGGGTGGTCAATGCGTTGGATGAGCAAAGGAGCCAAGCTGGCGCAGTACCAGAACTTGCGCTGATGTTTGATTTGATTGACGTAGTGTGAGGCCGGGAAGCGATACGGCGTGAGGCAGTAAAGCCTTTGCCAAGGGGGTGGAGATTTCAGACATTGGCCGCATTGGGGGACAACCGTTAACGTCGGCAGCCCGCAACGTTGGCAACGCGGTTCGGCATCGAACAGGGTTAGGCAGTGCCGGCACCAGAGCGGGTGGTGGTCGTGATTCATCGGCAAGCCGCACAGATGACAGAGGCGAGGAAGAGATCGGAGTATTTTTTCACTAAGCCAATCGGTTAACATACGGGCAGTGGGGCGAATGAATCGTGTCGCTAGCGTACTCGACCACACGTGACGCATGAGGCTGGAAAAAGTAGGAGTAAGAGGGAAGATGAGCACAGATTTACACTGGCAAACACAAGGTCAGGGGCCCGATTTGGTGTTGCTGCATGGCTGGGGCATGAATGGCGCGGTGTGGCAGCAGGTGGTTGAAAGGCTGGAGCCGTACTTTCGTTTGCATGTGGTGGATCTGCCTGGCTATGGCCACAGCGCCCATCTTCATGCGGCAAGTTTAGAAGAGATTGCTCAGCAGCTTCTCGAGTATGCACCGAAACAAGCCATTTGGGTTGGCTGGTCATTAGGTGGGCTGGTGGCGACGCACATGGCGCTGCATCACGCCGATTATGTCAGTAAGTTAGTGACGGTGGCGAGCTCACCTAAGTTCGCCGCAGAAGCGCGTTGGCGTGGCATTCAGCCACAAGTTCTGAGCGCCTTTACCGAGCAGTTGAGTGAAGACTTTCACACCACGGTAGAGCGTTTTATGGCGCTGCAAGCAATGGGCAGCCCTTCGGCACGACAAGATGTGAAAAACCTCAAACAAGCGGTGTTTTCGCGCCCGCAACCCAACCCTCAATCGCTTTTAGCTGGGCTGCAAATGCTGGCGGAGGTGGACTTGCGTGACCATCTGCCGCACTTAACCATGCCGATGTTGCGTCTGTATGGCCGTTTGGACGGGTTGGTGCCGATCAAGGTGGCGCAGGATCTGGAGAAAGCCTTACCAACGAGTGAGCAGTTCATTTTCACCCAGTCGTCACATGCGCCCTTTATCACTGAACCAGAGAGCTTTTGCCATCAGTTGCTGAGCTTTGCAGGCAAGTAAGCGAAAAATAAAATTAAACCTGTTCAAATATTGGTCGATACAAGAAGTAACCAAGGCAACTTACTACGGTTAGTGAAGCGGTTTTGGGGCTGTGCAATGATGTGCATGGTATGGCGATTCTTTGAGGAGGTATCGCGATGATAGTGTCACCGACCACTGTGAGTGTGCCACTGATCGCCCCATCGGTAAATGTGCAGACAGAGCAGGCCGCGCGCGACAACAGAGTGCGTGAACCTGTGGCGCCAACCGTTGCGTTGGCCAAATCTAACGCGGAACGTAAAGTCAAAAGTGATGATAAACGCCGACGTCAATCTTCGTGGGATCCTTCAGAGCACCCTGGCTATGAGATGGAAACCAATACGCAAGAGATCTCGGTCTATCATGAAGACCCTAAAGATACGCTTGAGCGGCTTTTTGGACTTCTGGCACTGCGAAGTTACAGTGAAGAACAGGGTAAAGGCTACGCAATGCGCTATCGTCTGCCCAAACGTATCTTGGATGCGGCGATAAGAGAAGGGATCATGGAGAAGCGTCGAGCGATCATCAAGTACCATTACGGTCACTCTGTCGCCCCTCATACCCCTTCAGAAGTGATTGCGGTGTTATAGCAAGCAAACACCACCGCAGTGACTGACGATAAAAACCCACTATGGAAACATAGTGGGTTTTATTTTCGTTCAGTAACCTATACCCTTCTTGCTTGAAGCTGCAGCGGTGTTGGCGACGTTCGTTCACCCCAATTACATAGTTCATCTATGCTCATGGGGATTCACTCACTTGCCGCCTACCTGCAACTCCAAGCAATTTGGGTATAATGAGGTTGTTACTTTTTCGCTTTGGCAAACGCGGCGGCAAATGCGCCGCCCATGGCACCGCCAAGCGTATTGTCGTTGTCTTGGCGACGTGGCGATGGGGCGCGGCGCTCTTGCTGGCCACGTGGTGCGGTGGAGCGTTGGCTGCGATTGTCTTGCCCCGGCTCATCATTGAGACGCATCGACAGTGCGATACGCTTACGTTGCACATCCACTTCCATCACTTTGACTTTGACGATGTCGCCCGCTTTAACCACTTCACGCGGATCAGAAACAAAGCGATCGGTCAGCGCTGAAATGTGCACCAAGCCATCTTGGTGAACACCGATGTCAACAAAAGCGCCAAAGTTGGCCACGTTTGACACCACCCCTTCAAGAATCATCCCAACTTCCAGATCGGACACATTATGAATGCCTTCAGCGAAGGTGGCGGTTTTGAATTCAGGACGAGGGTCACGGCCCGGTTTATCCAACTCTTTGATGATGTCGGTCACCGTTGGCACACCAAAGTGCTCGTCGGTGTAATCCACTGCGCGCAATCCTTTAAGGAAGCTCGAATCGCCAATCAGCGCCTTGACCGCTTTTTGGTTCTTCTCGGCAATCGCTTTGACCACAGGGTAGGCTTCAGGGTGAACCGAAGAAGCATCGAGAGGGTTTTTGCCATCCATAATACGTAGGAAGCCCGCACACTGTTCAAACGCTTTTGGCCCTAAACGTGGCACTTTTTTCAATGTGGTCCGGCTGTCGAAACGGCCATTCTCATCACGAAAATCGACAATATTCTGTGCCAACGTGGTCGAGAGACCCGCCACGCGGGTCAGCAGCGCGGCAGAAGCGGTGTTGACATCCACACCGACCGCGTTTACACAATCTTCCACCACCGCATCAAGGCGTTTCGCCAGCATGGATTGGCTCACGTCGTGCTGATATTGGCCCACACCGATTGATTTCGGATCGATTTTCACCAACTCGGCCAGTGGGTCTTGCAGGCGACGAGCAATCGACACCGCGCCACGCAGTGACACGTCCATATTCGGGAATTCTTTGGCCGCCAGTTCTGAGGCAGAGTAGACCGAAGCGCCTGCTTCGCTGACCATGATTTTCTGTACTTTGAGATTGCCACGTTTAATCAAATCTGCAGCAAAGGCATCGGTTTCGCGTGAAGCAGTGCCGTTACCAATCGCAATCAAATCGACGTTGTGTTGCTTGATCAACGCGGCCACCGTTTGCATGGCGCGATCGTACTGGTTCTGCGGCACGTGTGGGTAAATGGTATCGGTGGCCAGCACTTTACCGGTGGCGTCCACCACCGCGACTTTACAACCGGTGCGCAGGCCAGGGTCAAGGCCAAGCGTTGCGCGTGGGCCCGCAGGCGCAGCCATCAACAGATCTTTGAGGTTAGTGGCGAAGACTTCAATCGCTTCGATTTCTGCGCGCTCTTTCATTGCCGCCATCAACTCGGTTTCCATGTGCATTGAAACCTTGATGCGCCATGCCCAACTGATGACCTGTTTGCGCCAGTTGTCTGCAGGGGCGCTGCTCAGCGTCACACCATAGTGATCGGCAATCAGGGTTTCGCAATAGGATTGGCGCACACTTTCTTCTTGCTGTGGATCGGCATTGAGCGTCAGGCTCAGGAAGCCTTCGTTTCGGCCGCGCAACATCGCCAAAGCACGGTGAGAAGGCACTTTGCTGATCGCTTCGTTATGCTCAAAGTAATCTTTGAACTTCTCGCCTTCTTGTTCTTTGCCCGCCACCACGCGTGACACAATTTCAGCATGACGATTGAGGTACTGGCGAATTTTCTCCAGCAAGTTTGCGTCTTCGGCAATGCGCTCCATAAGGATAGCACGTGCGCCATCGAGCGCGGCCTTGCTGTCTTCCACCCCTTTTTCGCCATTAATGTAGCGGATTGCTTCACTTTCAGGCTCGGTTTGTGGGTGGTTCCAAAGTGTATCGGCCAGTGGCTCTAGGCCTGCTTCAATCGCGATTTGCCCTTTGGTACGGCGCTTTGGCTTATAAGGCAGGTACAGATCTTCAAGGCGCGTTTTGCTATCGGCCGTGAGGATTTCACTTTCCAGCTTTGCGGTGAGTTTGCCTTGCTCTTGAATCGACTTAAGAATGGTTTGGCGACGGTCATCCAGCTCGCGCAGATAGGACAAACGGCTATCGAGGTTGCGCAATTGGGTATCATCAAGCCCACCGGTTACCTCTTTACGGTAACGGGCGATAAAAGGAACGGTGTTGCCATCATCAATTAGGGTAACGGCAGCAGTGACTTGCTCAGGGCGAACATTCAGCTCTTGAGCAATCAGACGACAGATAGCTTGGCTCATCCGTGGGATCTCTTTGTTCTTCGTTAGTGGGTCTAATATGGGGACAGTTCGCGTCAGTTTCTACCCTTGTGGGAGAGTGGCTGAGTGACATGCGTTCATGTTGGTGATCAATAACACGTTTTGCCGCCGCTTTTGAGAGTATTGCGTCAAATCTTCGCAGGTGACTGGCAAAGCGCGGCAAAACTCGTTACTTTTCGCTCCATCTGATTCCGTTCGAGCCATTAAGGGAAAGTTCGTGAAAACCAAAATGATTACCCGCGAAGGGTATAACAAGCTCAAGCAAGAGCTCGATTATCTATGGAAAGAGCATCGGCCTGAGATCACGCAGAAAGTATCGTGGGCGGCGAGCCTCGGCGATCGCTCAGAAAACGCCGACTACACCTACAACAAGCGTTTGCTGCGTCAAATTGACCGACGTGTACGTTTCCTGAGTAAGTTTTTACCGGAAGTCAAAATCGTTGATTACGCGCCACAGCAAGAGGGCAAAGTCTTCTTTGGTGCGTGGGTGGAAATTGAAAACGAAGCGGGTGAAGTGATGAAATTTCGCATCGTCGGCCCTGAAGAGATATACGGTGACGCCAAAGGCTACATTTCGATTGATTCACCGATGGCGCGCGCACTGCTGAAAAAAGAAGTCGATGACGAAGTGCAAGTGCCAACCCCAAGCGGCATCAAAGAGTGGTTCATCAACTCGATTGAATACGATAAAGGGGAGTGATTTCTCTTGTCGCCTTTTCAAACCCGCCTTGTGCGGGTTTGCTTTATCTTAACGATTAGTGACGTATGACGTTGCAAGTGGGTAGTGCATCCGCTAAAAAGTAATAAAGATTAACAATTCTTTGCGCCACATTCGGATGATTGGTGTTACATTTTACCGAACCAAATTTGGTGGAAGCTTATGAAATAGGTGGACGGACACATGCAAGAGAATTTTAAAATTTTAGTGGTTGATGATGATGCTCGCTTGCGTGCGTTGTTGGAGCGTTATCTATCAGAGCAAGGTTTCCAAGTGCGCAGTGTCGCTAATGGAGAGCAGATGGATCGCCTATTGACCCGTGAAAACTTCCACTTAATGGTACTGGATTTAATGCTGCCTGGTGAAGACGGTCTTTCGATCTGTCGTCGTCTGCGTAATGCCAACAACATGTTGCCTATCCTGATGCTAACAGCCAAAGGCGATGAAGTTGACCGCATCGTTGGTTTAGAAGTGGGTGCGGATGACTACCTGCCAAAACCGTTCAACCCACGTGAGTTACTTGCGCGTATTAAAGCGGTGTTGCGTCGTCAAACCATCGAGCTGCCAGGCGCGCCAAGTGCGGAAGAGAAAATTGTCGAGTTTGGTGAGTTTCGTTTGAACTTGGGCACGCGTGAAATGTTCCGCGGTGATGAGCCGATGCCACTCACCTCGGGTGAATTTGCGGTACTGAAATCGCTAGTGACCAATGCGCGTGAACCGATGTCGCGCGACAAGTTGATGAACATGGCGCGCGGACGTGAATACTCCGCGATGGAACGTTCCATTGACGTACAAATTTCTCGCCTTCGTCGCATGTTGGAAGAGGACCCAAGCAAACCTCGCTACATCCAAACTGTATGGGGCTTAGGTTATGTGTTTGTTCCTGATGGCAAACCAGCTTAATCTGACATGATGATTCTTCTCCAATCCCTGGCTTTGACCAGGGATTGTTGTTTATTCTACCTTCGTACTCTACCTAGCTGCCGAGGTCTTTGATGCGTTTTCGTAGTTCCTTTACCCAATCGATCTTTATCTTCATTACGTTGCTGCTCGCCAGTCAGGTGTTCTCCTATTACGCGGTGTTCAACTACGCGCTATTGCCGAGTTTGCAGCAGTTCAACAAAATCCTTGCCCATGAGCTGAACTTGGTGCTCGATGATGATAGCGCGCTGATGGCGGATGCGCCGTTGCGTCGGCAGGTTCTGGAGCAACTGGGCGTGACGGTGCACGCGGCCGACAGTGAGCAAGCCAAAGAGTTTGAGCATGCAATGACCATCGATCTGATGAGTGAAGAGATGACTCATGAGCTTGGTTCGCCAACCGAAGTGCGTCTGCTGTTGGGCAGTGAAAGCTACATTTTGTGGATGCAAATTGACGCCTTGCCGGGTTCGCTGATCCGCATTCCGCTCTCTGAACTGCAAGAAGAAGATTTCGCTCCACTGTTTCGCAATAGTTTGATTGTGGCGCTGTTGATCATCGCTGGCGGTTGGCTGTTTATCCGTCTGCAAAACCGACCACTCATCGCACTGGAAAAAGCCGCTAAGGAAGTCGGTCGAGGGGAAATCCCGCCACCGCTGCCAGAAAAAGGGGCTACAGAGATCCGTGCAGTGACGCGCGCGTTCAATCAAATGTCTCGCGGCATTCAAGAGTTGGAAGCTGACCGCGCGTTGTTGATGGCGGGTATTAGCCATGATTTAAGAACGCCGTTAACACGAATTCGCCTTGCGACTGAAATGATGTCACCAGAAGACAGCTATTTAGCGGAAGGGATCATCAGTGATACTGAAGAGTGTAATGAGATCATCAGCCAGTTTATGGACTACCTCAAACCAGTGAATACGCAAAGTTTCACCGAGGTCGACATCAATGGTATTTCTGGGGATGTAGCGAGCTCCGAAGGGGGTTACGAAGTGCAGATTGAGACCGCCTTTCAGCCTTCGATTCGCACCGCTTTTGGCAGCCCGATTGCGATTAAGCGTGCCGTGAGCAACTTAGTGGTCAATGCACTGCGTTACGGTAATGGATGGGTGAAAATCAGCACGGGGATGACCGCAGACAGCAAGTTGGTGTGGGTGTGTGTGGAAGATAACGGCCCAGGGATTGAAAAATCACAAGTGGCGAAGTTGTTTGAACCTTTCACCCGTGGCGATACGGCTCGTGGTAGCGAAGGAACAGGCTTAGGGCTGGCCATTGTCAAACGTATTGTCAGCCAGCATCACGGCTCGGTGGTGGTGAACAACCGCAGTGAAGGTGGGCTCAAAGTACAGCTGAGCTTTCCGACCAGCGAACGTTAGTCGTAACCTTATTTAGGAAGGGTCATTGGGTTAAAAAAGGGTTGCCACAGTCGGCAACCCTTTTTCTTTGTGTAGATTAGCGCTTTACAGTTGCGGGCTCGTGCGCCTTTTCCTCTTCTTCGTCCTGAAGCTTTTCAGGCAGAAGAAGGTTAAGCACAATCGCGGTAATGCCACCAGCAGCAACGCCGGAAGAGAAAATGCTCTTAATGAACTCAGGCATAAACTGCAAAATCTCCGGTTTCTGCGCAATGCCTAAACCCATCGAGAACGACAGTGCCATGATGAGAATGGCACGGCGATCGAGGTCAACACGAGAAATGATGCGCACACCTGCAGCGGCGATGGTGCCGAACATCACGACGGTTGCACCGCCTAAAACCGGTTCCGGAATCAACTGAACAAAACCAGCTACGCCAGGGAACAGCCCAAGCAGTACCAACATGCCGGCGATGAAGTAACCGACGTAGCGGCTTGCGACACCCGTTAGCAAGATCACGCCGTTGTTTTGGCTGAAAGTGGAGTTTGGGAAACTATTGAATACCGCCGCGATTGCCGAGTTAAGACCGTCGGCCAATACGCCGCCTTTGATCCGTTTCATGTACACCGGGCCTTTGACTGGTTCGCCAGACACTTCCGAGGTGGCGGTAATATCACCAATCGCTTCCAGCGCGGTGATGAGGAAAATCAGGACCAGTGGAATAAACAGCGACCAGTCGAAACTCAGACCAAACTGCATCGGGATTGGCAAGGCAACCAGTGCGCTACTTCTGCTGGCTTGGCGAGTGTCTACCATGCCCATGAAGTAGGCCATGACATAGCCCACCAACATGGCAATCACAATCGACGCCACGCGTACGTAAGGGTTCTTGGCGCGATTGAGTAACACAATCAGGCCCAGTACGGTTCCCGCCAGCGCCAACTTATCGAGGCTGCCAAAAGTGCCATCGCCCAGTGCTGCGTAGCCGCCGCCCATCGATACCAAACCGACTTGAATCAGGGTCAAACCAATTAAGGTCACAACGATGCCAGAAACCAATGGAGTAATGATGCGACGCGCGTATTCCAACACGCGCGAAAGGAGAATCTCTGCAAACGAGGCAACTAAAATGGTGCCAAAAATCGCCGCCATCATGCTCTCAACGCTGGCGCCGCCTGCCTTCAGCGCCAAACCAGCACCGATAATCGGACCTAAGAAGTTAAAACTGGTGCCTTGTACGGACAGAAGCCCAGAACCAATCGGGCCAAAAGTACGGATTTGAATAAAGGAAGAAATGCCCGAAGCAAACAGCGACATGCTGATGATGGTGTTGGTTTGTTCGGCAGACACGCCAAGGGCTTGGCAAATAATCAAAGATGGGGTGATCACAGCGACAAACATCGCCAGCAAGTGCTGCAGGGCAGCAAACAAAGTTTGCGGCAAAGGTGGACGAT
The DNA here is from genome assembly GCF_002224265.1 of Vibrio vulnificus NBRC 15645 = ATCC 27562. Taxonomy (NCBI): domain Bacteria; kingdom Pseudomonadati; phylum Pseudomonadota; class Gammaproteobacteria; order Vibrionales; family Vibrionaceae; genus Vibrio; species Vibrio vulnificus. The sequence continues at coordinate 1,330,852 of NZ_CP012881.1, read as the reverse complement.
CATTGAGTTGATAGATCAGGTCCGTTTTACGCGTCGGGTTCGGCGTTGTCATGGTATTTTCCTAATTGTTGTACGCAGACTTAGCGCTCGCTGAATGGGAGGCCAAGGTGAACGGATGTCATCATCTGTGATTGCTGTTACTCAGAAATCCGCTCTGGTTGGGAAGGTGAGAAAAGTCATCCTCACAATTTGTGCGGCATTATAGGGCGATTATTCTAAAAAGCAATCGTTTGCTATTTTCTGTTGACTAAACAGGATGATTGATTCGACAGGGAGCGAAGAGAGTGGTCAATGAAAGGCGTGGATCACGCCTTAGAATAAATATCACGTTCGCCCAACCAGCGTTCAATAATCGCGGCGGCATTTTGTGGGTAATTGTGGTGAATGTAGCGTGCGGCGCGCTGAACTTCGGGAATCAGGCGCTGATCGCGGACGAGATCGGCAATTTTGAAATCCGCCAAGCCAGTCTGTTTGGTGCCAAGCAGTTCACCCGGCCCGCGGATTTCAAGATCGCGTTGGGCAATGACGAAACCATCGTTACTTTCGCGTAGCACCGAGAGGCGCTTTTGCGCTGTTTTGGACAGCGGAGCGTGATAGAGCAATACGCAGTGGCTTGCTACTGAGCCTCGACCGACGCGACCGCGCAACTGGTGCAATTGTGCGAGACCCAAGCGCTCGGGGTTTTCGATGATCATTAAGCTGGCGTTGGGCACATCGACACCGACTTCGATCACTGTGGTGGCCACCAAAAGATGCAATTCATTGTTTTTGAACGCTTGCATCACCGCTTGTTTTTCAGCCGGTTTCATTCGGCCGTGCACCAAACCAATGCGCACATCAGGCAATTTACGTTGCAGCTCTTCGGCGGTTTCTGCTGCCGCTTGGGCTTCCAATACTTCCGATTCATCAATCAAGGTACAGACCCAATACGCCTGCTTGCCCTCATTGAGGCAGGCATGACGAATGCGCTCGACAATGTCTTCGCGTTTGGTATCGGGAATCGCGACGGTTTGGATCGGGGTTCGCCCCGGCGGTAACTCGTCGATCACCGACGTTTCCAAATCGGCATAGGCGGTCATGGCCAATGTGCGAGGGATCGGAGTGGCAGTCATTATCAGTTGGTGTGGGTAAGCACCTTGTTTGGCGCCTTTTTCACGCAGCTCCAAGCGTTGATGTACGCCAAAGCGATGTTGTTCATCAATGATCACAAGCGCAAGATGGTCAAACACCACGTGTTCTTGGAACAGCGCATGCGTCCCAACCACCATTTTCGCTTCGCCACTGGCAATGCGGGCTAACTCGGCTTCTTTGGTCTTGCCTTTGAGCTTGCCTGCTAGCCAGCCAACGGGGATGCCCATTTTTTCAAACCAATTAGCGAAGTTGATCGCGTGCTGCTCGGCCAGCAGTTCGGTGGGCGCCATCAGCGCCACTTGGTAGCCATGTTCGATAGCGCGTACCGCCGCCAATGCTGCCACTAAGGTTTTGCCCGAACCGACATCCCCTTGCACCAAACGCATCATCGGATGCGCTTTTTGCAAATCTTCTTCAATCTCTTGCACCACCCGCGCTTGGGCATTGGTCGGTGAAAAAGGCAGCTGGGCTAACAGCTGTTGTTTAAGCTGGTGGACGGGGGGCAGTGGCAACGCGACATCTTGCTGACCTTTGCTGCGCACGGCGAGCATGGATAAGTTCTGAGCCAACAACTCTTCCATAATTAAGCGGATTTGGGCTGGGTGCTTTCCTTCATCGAACAGTTCCAGATTCATCTCCGGCGAAGGACGATGGATAATGTGCAGCGCTTGCCCCATGGTCAGTTGTTGGTCATACAACCCGGCAGGCAGTAACTCTTGAACCGCGGCTTTATCGAGCAGGGCGAGGGCTTGGTCTGTGAGGTTACGCAGCGTGATTTGCCTTAAGCCATCGGTGGTAGGATAAACAGGCGTTAAGCTCTGTTCCACATCGGGCTTCTGCGTTGGGGCGAAAAACTTGTAGTCTGGGTGAACGATCTCCAGCCCCATATTGCCGCGCTTAATTTCGCCGTAAGCGTGTACTAACTTACCTTCGGCAAAATTGTTTTTCATTGCCGCGGTAAAGTTGAAAAAACGCAGCGTGATGGTGCCATTCCCGTCGCTGAGTTTTACCGTTAACATCTTGCGTTTACCAAACAAGGTATCCACTTGCATCACATTACCCTGCACAGCGGCCCACAATCCAGCATGCAATTTGGCAATCGGGTAGATGCGGGTACGGTCTTCGTAACGAAGTGGCAAGTGAAACAGCAGATCTTGCACGCTGCTTAGGCCAATTTTCTCCAGCTTTTCAGCCACCTTAGCACCGACCCCGCTGAGGGACGTGAGGGGGACAGCAGATAACAGTTGGGCAGACATATTGGCCTCAAGACAATGATAAACATAGCGTTATGTTAACCATTAAGCTGTGTTTTTGTACAGGAAAAATAGGCTCTAGAAAACTAGAAAACTAGAAAACTAGAAAACTAGAAAACTAGAAAACGACTATTTCTTTTGCATGTCTGCCCACCAGTCAGGATCCGCAACAATTTGTCCGGCATCATCCAGTGGTGGGTAAGCGAGCCCTTTTCGTTTGGCGACCTTGGCCAGCACCGGGTGACCGCGCTCAAACAAAATACGGTTGATGGTTTCGGCATCAATCGAGCTTTCGTCGTTTTGGTACATACCTGCGGCTTCACGTTGGCGCTGCGCTTCATACAGAATCACCGCGCACGCGACCGAAACGTTGAGAGATTGCACCATGCCCACCATAGGAATAATGATATCTTGATCGGCCAGCGTTTTGGCTTGCTCGGAAACGCCAATCTTTTCGCTGCCCAAAATGATCGCGGTCGGTTGGGTGTAATCGATTTGGCGAAAATCGACGGCGCTATCAGAGAGGTTGGTTACCAACACTTGCATGCCTTGTGCTTTTAAGGCGCTCACGGCGTCTGCGATGGAATCATGCGTATCCACTTCCACCCAGTTTCTTGCACCAGCAGAGGTGTTTTTCAATGTCTTCATTCGCTCGGTGGGCCACACGGCATGCACTTTGTGCAATCCCGTGGCATCGGCAGTGCGGATCATCGCTGACACATTATTGGGTTTATGCACTTCTTCAAGGCACAAGGTGAGATCGGTTTGACGTGCTTTTAAAACTTGTTGGATTCTCTGATAACGTTCTTCATTCATAACATTTTGAATTTGGCTTTCTGATAAAAATAAAAAGCCCTTGAAACCTTGATTTCAAGGGCGATGAAAAGCGATCGAATGCGGTGATCAGTTCTTGCGACGACGCACGCGTGAACAAGATGGCATGACGCGAATCTTCTTCATGATGCCTGCAAGATGCACACGATCTTTGGTGGTCAGTAGCACCGTTACGGTATACAAACGGCCATCACGCTCTTCAGTCGACAGGCCATGGATGTTTGAACCCGTTTTGGAAATCACGTTAGTCAGCTCTGCCAAAGCACCTTGATGGTTAAGCATGTCGACTTTAAGTTCCGCGATGAACTCTTGATCGTAATCGTCTGACCATGCCACCGCCATGTACTTGTCGGGCTCGCGTTGGTAGCCACGTACGTTTGGACAGGTCTCACGGTGAACCACCAAGCCTCTGCCCGGTGACACATGGGCAATGATGTGATCATCTGGGATCGGATGACAACAGTTGGCAAACGTGAGCAGTAACCCTTCTGAGCCACGAATTGGTAGTTTCTTCTTGTTCTTGCTGTCGTTTGAACGCAGTTCCGTGAGCTCGTCTGCATCGCCTAATAAACGACGCGCAATCACGATGCTCATACGCTCACCCAAACCGATGGCTGCAAGCAGATCATCCAAAGATTGGATTTTGAGATCGCTCAAGACATGGTTGAGATTTTCTGTGCTGATGTCGGCAAGTGAGTGCTCACCGAGCGCATGATTCAACAAGCGGCGACCAAGGGTAATCGACTCTTCACGACGCATGGTTTTCAGCACTTGGCGAATCTTAGTTCGTGCACGAGAAGTCACCACATAGTTGAGCCAAGCTGCGTTAGGACGGGCACCTGGTGCACTGATGATCTCAATGGTTTGACCATTTTTCAGCGCTTTGCTCAGCGGGTATGGATTGCGATCGACACGTGCACCAACACAGGTATTACCGACATCGGTATGCACGGCATAGGCAAAATCCACCGCCGTCGCCCCGACAGGCAGTTCAACAATGCGGCCTTTCGGTGTGAAGACGTAAATCTCATCCGGGAAGAGATCCGACTTAACGTTCTCGATGAATTCGAAGGAGTTACCTGCGCTCTGCTGAAGTTCCAGCAAACTTTGCATCCAGCGCTGCGCCTTCACTTGCGCTGTGGTGCCAGTGCGTTCGCCATTGCCCTTATAAGACCAATGTGCCGCGACCCCTTTGTCCGCCATTTGGTCCATGTCTTCGGTGCGGATTTGCACTTCGACCGGAACGCCATGAGGGCCGACCATCGAGGTATGCAGCGATTGGTAGCCGTTGGCTTTAGGGACCGCGATGTAATCTTTCATACGACCAGGGCGAGGCTTGTACAAGCTGTGTACCTGGCCGAGTACGCGATAGCAAGTGTCGGCGGTATCGACCACGACACGAAACGCGTAAATATCCATGATGGTGTGAAAACGTTGCTCTTTGGTTTTCATCTTGTTGTAGATGGAAAAAAGATTCTTTTCACGACCGACTACGCGAGCTTTCAAACCCACTTCTTGCAAGCGGCCTTCAATTTCACTGTGGATACGTTGGATCATCTCTTTGCGGTTACCACGTGCAGATCGAACGACTTCCTTTAACACGCGGTAGCGATTGGGATAGAGGGCTTCAAAGCCGAGCTCTTCCAATTCGGTTTTAATATTGTGGATACCAAGGCGATGAGCCAAAGGTGAATAGATTTCGAGTGTTTCGCGGGCAATTCGGCGTTTTTTGTCTGGGCGAAGTGCGCCCAAGGTACGCATGTTATGAGTACGGTCGGCCAATTTGATCAGGATAACGCGAATATCTTGCACCATCGCCAGCACCATTTTGCGGAAGTTTTCCGCTTGTGCTTCTTTGCGATCGCGAAACTTGAGTTTATCTAGCTTGGAAACCCCATCGACTAACTCTGCCACCGTGTGGCCAAATTGTGCTTCGAGATCTTCTTTGCTGACGTCACAATCTTCAATGACATCATGGAGTAAAGCTGCTTGTAGAGTTTCAACATCCAAGCGCATGTCGGCCAGAATGCGCGCTACTGCGACTGGGTGGATGATATACGGTTCGCCGCTTGAGCGGGTTTGCCCTTCGTGGGCATCTCGCGCTACCACATAAGATTGACGCAGAGCCTCAAGTTGAGGCTCTGTAAGGTATTCTTGGGCAACGTCTTTGAGGCTATCGAATAGATACAAATTATGGGCCCGGGATGTTGTGTTTTAAGGCGTATTAACGGTTGCGAGCGATGCTGCTAACGGCCGCTAACTCAGCTGCTTCTTGTTCTTGTTGCTCTTGACGCTCACGTGCATCAAGTACATCTTTAGTGATAAGGCCTTCTTCAATTTCGCGAAGTGCGATAACAGTTGGCTTATCATTCTCTTCCGGCACTAATGAATCTTTGCCGCCAGTTTGCATTTGACGAGCGCGGCGAGCCGCAATCAGAACCAAGTCGAAACGGTTGCCAACTTTTTCAACAGCGTCTTGAACAGTTACGCGTGCCATGAGAACTCCAAATTAGTTAACTAAATTTTTTTGAATGACGAGAAAGTATACAGGCTCTCAGTTCTCAGTGTCTAGCTTGAGGTACCTTGAGTTGTATTATTAGTGCCACAGAATGCTTTCTGGGGTCTTATTCCGCTAAAAGCGCGTCAAGCATACCGCTATATTTAGCAGCTTGTTTGTCTTGCTTCAATCTTTCTGCTCGGATAATGGCCTTAAAGTCCATTAAAGCAGTATCGAAATCATCATTGATGATCACGTAATCGTATTCGTTGTAGTGCGAGATTTCGGATTTCGCTTCTGCCATGCGCTTGGCGATCACCGCTTCGCTGTCTTGACCGCGCGTATTAAGACGACGCTCAAGTTCACCATTAGATGGTGGTAAGATAAAGATGCTCTTGGCATGTGGCATTTGCTCACGAATTTGACGAGCGCCTTGCCAATCGATATCGAGAAAAACATCAATGCCTTTATCTAGGGTGTTTTCAATCCAAACACGTGAGGTGCCGTAGTAGTTACCAAACACTTCTGCGTATTCCAGAAACTCACCTTTGGTAATCAGATCTTCAAAATGCTCTTTCTCGACAAAGTGGTAGTGCACGCCATCTTGTTCACCTGGGCGCATGCCACGTGTGGTGTGAGAGACCGACACTTTCATTGCGTAAGTCGGGTTTTTCTCCAGCATCGCGGAGATTAAGCTGGATTTGCCTGCACCGCTTGGAGCAGAGACGATGTAAAGAGTACCTTTGCCCATCTGTTTTAGTCCACGTTTGGTTTGGATTGAGAGCGGATAGGGAATATCTGCTACTAAAAGATAGCACTGACCAGCGAAAGTTCACCAGTTGATGACTTTTCGGCCAGAAAAATGGAGGCGAAGAGTATCACGAACTGAGGGTGGTTGCCAGTTGAAGTTGTCTCCAAAATGAACACGATTTGCCAGTGGTGTAGACGAAAAAAGGGGAAGACAAGCTTCCCCAGACACGTGCGACTGACTCACACTTAACCAGATGCCAGAATTACTAACAATTCAGACGTTTGGTTATCCTTGACCCGCCAGATATGTGATCCAAGGGCTAACCACTTGGCGCATTTTTTCTGACTGAGCAGCACTTTGCATTGAGCGTAACGCACGCTGAGAATCTTTCAGTTCAAAGTAAGCAAGGCCACGAACGTATTCCAACTCTGCTTTTTGATCTAACTTGGCATCGGCCGCTGGCGTGCCAGTAAACTCAGTGGCTTTATCAAACTGCTTATCTTGAAGCATCAAACGCGCGATGCGAATTTGGCTTTTGGCACTAGGGGCCAAAGCATACGCTTGTTGATAAGTGTCGATCGCTTTATCCAGTTCCTTTGCTTGTTGCCAAAAACTGGCTAAACGCTCTAAATTGTCCTGATTTCGCGTGATATTGCCGTTATCCAGTTCTGTTTGCAGCGTTTTCGCCGCTCGGTATGGAATGTTTTGGTACGCTAAGAAATTCACCAAGCGAAGAAACTCTTTCTCTTCATCAAGTAGCCTCATTTTGTAAGCCATTTCGAGTGCGGAAAGGGCATTGCGCTCTTGGTTGAGTTCCATATAGGTTCCCGACAACTGCATCCAATACCGTTTTTTCTCTGGGTATTTTGTGGTGAGTATTTGTAAAACGCCCACCACTTCTTTCAGTTGCTTGAGCTCGTAGTGCGATGCCATCAACAGCAGATACCAGGATTCACTTGGATTCTTACTCATTGCGATGGCTTGCTTGGTAGGCGCAATCGCGTTTTTGTAATCATCCATCTGAACGTAGGCACTGGCTAGGGTGATGTACGCATGGGCTTGAGGCTTTTCATCGGTGGTTTTGGCGATTTCAAACCAGGTTTTCATCGTCTCTACCGACTGTTTGTACTTTTCTTCAGAAAGGTACAATTGGGCCAAGCTATAACGCACTTGCTGAGCCACAGGAACAGGCAAAGCCTCCAGTTTTAACGACTCTGCGAAGTATTTTGCCGCATTTTTGTAATCCTCTTTGAGGGAGTACAAAAAGCCCGTTTGTTGCAGCAGTACCGCGCGATCATATTTTTTGGTGGTGCCTTCCAGCGCGTCAGAGAGCTTTTCCAATGCCGCAGAGTATTTCTCTGTTGCGATCAGTTCCTGCACCTTATTCACAGTACGGAAGGTACGGTCAGACAGTTCCGGAGCTTCTTTCGCTTGCGCTGGTGTGAGTATCACACCAGCAATCAAGGTGAGGGAAGCCAGGACATTTTTGAATGATTTCATCATGTTTGACTCCTTAGTTTACCGAGAACTCAATTTCCTGAGCCATGCGAGAGCTGACAGGTTTGCCATCGACCATCTTGGGTTTAAAGGTCCACTTAGACACGGTTTTCCGTGCTTCTTTACCCAAATCCATGCGGCGAGGTTCCTCTTTGAGAACTTTAATGTCTTCCACCCCGCCACGCTCGTTGACGGTGAACTCGAGAACAACCAAGCCTTTTTCCAATCCCGCCTTGGCGGCTTTACGCGGCATTTGCGGCTGGAAAGTCGCTAATGGCATCGGCCCACCAGTGCCGGCTACTTGCGCCCCGCCACCTTGGGAATAATGACCAAGAACGGAACCACCAGTAATGTTGACGGGCAGATCCAGCTTAGGCATGTCCATTGGGATCTGTTCCATCACCGGTTTTACTGTGGAGGTGATCTTCATCTCCGGCGGTGGTGGTGGACGTTTCGGTGGTGGCGGTTTGGGTAGCTCGCGTTTTTTCTCCTGTACTTTTTCTTCGGGTTTGACTCGAATGAAATCCACCATGCGCAGATCATCGTTCGATGCCAGTTCGTGGCGCTCTTTATTTACCAGCTTGTCCATCCCCCAGAACAATCCGAGGGAGACAACGAGCGCCAGTGCAATTGAGGCCAGATAACGCATAAGCTTAATCCTTGTTGGTCGCGGCGATGGAGATATTGGCTACACCAGCCATGCGTATCTGGTCCATCACTTTTACAACCACACCAGCATTCGCTTCTTCATCCGCTTGGATGACCACTGCACCATCTGGGCTTTCTGCACGCAGGCGTTCAACGTTGGCTCGGACCGCATCGACTTCGACGCGTCGCTTATCGATCCAGACATCGCCCGCCGCGCCAACCGCGACCATGATGTTACCTTTGGCGACGGTTTGCGCCGAGTTGGCACTAGGGCGATTCACATCGATACCCGCTTCTTTTACAAATGACGTTGTTACAATAAAGAAGATCAACATGATGAAAACGATGTCGAGCATCGGGGTCATATCAATGGCCATTTCATCATTACTGTCACTGCTATAGCGTCTTTTCATGACCTATACCTCTAATTCCATTTATTGATACCAAATCAGCCAGAGCGATAGAGAGAAAAGGCGACCGCTCTGTAATTGGTATTAGGCAATATGCTTCAACTTATCTTCCAGTTTACGAGTGGTGACTTTCGCTAAGTGATCCAGTCGGGTGCTAAAGAACAACCCTGATAGCGATGCCACCATTCCTGCAAGTGTTGGAATGGTTGCCTTTGAGATCCCTGACGCCATGGCGCGAGGGCTTCCTGTTCCGACGATGGCCAAAATATCGAATACTTGAATCATGCCCACCACGGTGCCTAAAAGGCCAAGCAGTGGACAGAGGGCGATCAACACTTTGACGATCGGTAACCCCTTTTTATTCTCGATATCCTGACGGGAGATGATCTCCTGCCTGATCATTTTGGCGTTCCAGCTGGTGTGTTCCGAGCGCTCAGTCCAAGTGGCAACGGCTTGCTTCATGGCACGAGGAGCGACGGCAATAAAGTAGAACCAGCGTTCCAACAGTACGACCCACAGCATGAAGCTGAGGACAAAGATCGCGACCAGTACGTCGCCACCCATGCCAAGGAATCGTCTGATGGACTCTAACTCTTCAATTAACCACCACATAGCGCCTCCTTAGCGTTCGGCTGTGTGCAGTTTTTCCTGGTAGCGAGCAATAAAGCCTGCGCTTTGCTCTTCAAGGGTTTGCACTAAACGACGGCCTTTACTGTGCACTAAGGTGTAGAAGAACAGCAGTGGGATTGCCACAACCAGACCAAGCATGGTGGTCACCAGCGCTTCAGAGATACCGCCAGCCATCAGTTTCGGGTCGCCAGTACCAAAGAGAGTGATCGCTTGGAAGGTACCGATCATCCCCATTACCGTACCCAAAAGGCCCAGTAGTGGTGCAACGGAAGCAAACAGTTTAATGGAGACAATGAATCGCTCGATCTTAGGCGCGTTGCGTAGAATGATTTCATCCAGTTTCGCTTCTAGATCTTCCAAGTTGTCGCCTTTGTGATCTTGATACGCTTGAATCACTTCACCCAGAGGGTTGCCTTCAATCACCGCATCGGATTTGGCTTGCTTACGCATTTTGCCGCCGATCACCAGTAAGCGTAGGTAACAGAATAGGGCAATCAATGCGCCTAATGCACCCATAGCGAGAATCACGTAACCCACGATACCACCTTGGTCGATGCGCTCTTTTACGGTCGGGCTTTGTACCAGTAGAGACAAAATGACGCCGCGAGAAGGGTCAATAAATAGCGGCTCATAGCTTGAAGAGGTGGATTCAAATCCCGCTACGTGACGTGTGATATTGGCACGAGGTTGACGAGACAACTCTTCGAACTTGCCGGTTTGAGGTACGTAGGTAACGTATTTACCATCAGCGATGGCGTTAAATTCACCCACTAAGGTGACGTCACGTACGGCTTCTTTACCTTCGCCGTAAACCACGGTAGCGGGTGTGGTTGAGGTTTCCCCTGAAACAATGATCTGTTGCAGCACGGTGTGCCAGAACGACTCCAGTTCTTCGGTGGAAGGCAGTTCTTTGCTCTCGGCCAGTTTGGTGAGCAAAGCGTCACGTTGTGGGAACTGAACTGCGTTCTGTGAGGCGTTGAATAGGCCTTTGAATTCCCCAGCATACTGACGAACCACACCAAACATTTCGCCCAAAGTGCCTGAACGTTGGCGCAATGTTTCGGTCAGTTCGGTCAGCTTTTTGTCGTTGTCGTCAAAGGTGGCTTTCAGTTGCTCACCCAGCGCTGTCTCGGCTTTGAGTTGGGCTTTCGCCTGCTTGAGTAGCTCTGCTTGTTTGTTGCGGTCGGCAAGAAATTCTTGCTCACGCGCTTTGTTTTCTTTTGACTCAACGATACTTTCCGATTTGACGTTTTTGAGCAGTTCGTTGAGTGACTTTGGTGCTTCCGCTTGCGCGCCTGAGACCATAAACAGGCTAGCCAGTAGTGCGGCTGCGATGGTTTTGAATCCTTTCATGATTATTCCTCCCCAGCAAACACTGGCAATTTGATCAGAGCCGGTGGCGCTTGTTTCTTCGCGATACGAATCCCTTGCTGTACGGCAATACGGTAGCTTTCAGGCAGCGCTTCCCATTGGCGGGTTTGCTGGTTCCACATACCGGTTTCAACGCCGTCTGGAGATTGGTAGAGCAACGCGGTACGACCGATGCGCAGGAAGTCGTAAGTCACCACTTCACCATTGCGATCTAAGCTGGCTTTGTAAGATTCGATAGAACGAGAGAAGCCTTCTTCGATTTGGTACGCTTCCATCACTTTGCGGAATTTTTCCGAGGTGGTGACGTCTGCGCGATCCATCAGCTCGCGTAGTTCGTTGATTCGTTTGTTGCGTTCTTTGGTTTGGAATGGCAGATCGAGCGTGACGATTTCGTCGAGCGCATCAATCATTTTTAAAGTCAGTGGTACGACTTCCATCGCGGTTTGGTCAATCTGCGCGATTTGGCGATCTAATGAATCCAGTTCGCCTTGCTGCGATTGCACCATGCGATTGATCTGCTCGTTGTAGACTTTCATGCTGTCTACTTGGCGCATAATGGCCTTGTATTCGGCGAGCATGGTGTCGGTGCTATCCGCGTAGCCATCGATTTTGTTTTGAGAGGCTTGAGCGGCTTTATTCGTGCCTGCCTGAGTGGAAATCACGCTTCCTGCGTCTGCGGCTAACGCGCTGCCTGTTAGGCTCAGCATCGCTACGGTGAGTGCACTCACGCCAAATTTCTTTAACGTCATGGTTGCATCCTTGTCAGTGTTTTTGTCAGTCGAAAAGGGCGCAGGCATTTCCCGCGCCAAAAGGGTTTACAAAGCGTGGCTATTTAGAAGTCGTAAGACGCCTCAACATACACTTGGCGACCAATTGGATCGTCATAACTGTCCGCGTAGAACGGAGAAGTATCGTTTAGAGGATCTTTTGGTGGCTCTTTATCAAACATGTTGATGATGCCTAGAGTGACACGACCACTTTCGTTGAATTGGTAAGACGTTGTTAGGTTCCACGTTGTCATACTTGAGATCTTAGTTTCGTAACCCGCTTTTTTCGCAGCGTCACAATCTTCGAAGTAGTAGTCGTTCGCGTAACTTGTACACATCTCGTCGCGGAACTTACCAAATAGGTTCACGTTCACGTCTTGGTATGCCCAGCCTAGGTTCAATGTTGCTGTGTATTCCGGTAGGAAGTCACGTTCATCGATCACTGGCTCACTGCTGCTTTCTTGAGATTCTGCAATCAAGATCTTAGTGATAGAGAACTTGGTTGAGAATGAACCCATGTTTGCCGTGTCGTACGCATAACCCAATGACAAGTCGATACCTGAGCGCGTTTCAAACGCTTGGTTTACTGGGCCATAAATAACGGTTTTGATGGTGCCATCTGGGTTACGAACCACTTGGGTACCTGGGTACTTAGACGGATCGTTGATAACGTCTTGGTAAGAAGGGGCAGACACCACGTTTTCCATTTTGATGTGGTACCAGTCAACCGTTAAGCCAAGATCATCAACAGGTTCCCACGCTAGACCCAAGTTGATGTTGGTGCTGGTTTCTTCTTCAAGCTCGGCGTTTGGACCGTTTACCGTATCAAAGTACTGTGTTGAACACTCAGGAATGGTGTCGTTAGGGCCAGTACCGCCTACAGAAGCACAAAGTTGTGGATCGAAGCCTGAGCCAAACGCTTTGGTTTCTTCACCAAACAGACGTTTTAGGTCTGGTGCGCGGAAACCAAGGCCGTAGCTACCGCGTAGCAATAGGGTATCGGTAGGACGGTAAGCGATCGACGCTTTCGGTGTAAAAGCACCGCCAGTCGCTGAATCATCAAAGTAGTGGTCATAACGACCCGCTAGCGTTACTTCTAGGTCTTCCAGTACTGGGATCAGCACTTCCACACCTAAACCGATTTGGTCACGCTCACCACCACCAGAAGTGCCGCCTAGACCAGAGAATCCACCTGCTTTGGTGATCGCATCGATAGATTCGTTGTAATCGGTACGGTTCCATTCACCGTAAACCGCAAAACCAGACATACCTGCAGGCAGTTCCACTAGATCGCCAGCAAGTGATCCGTTGATAGAGTAGAGTTTTGAGTACGCTTCTTTGGTTGAGCGACCGCTGTATTTGGCAACGTCGGCAGCTGAGATCGTATCGAGTAGGTCGATGTCACCGTTTTGAACCGCTTGATCGAGTGTGTTTAACACCGCAGGGTTGTCGGTCTCGACTTTTTGCTCAGAATAACTGGCGTACACTTCCCAATCGTAGGTATTTGCCAGTAAACCCGTTAAACCTGTGGTTAAGCCGAACGCGTTCGCTTCCGTGTTGCTTTCACGTGGGCCAAATTCCACCAAGCGACGAGTGTATTTACCTTCGCCACGGAAGTGTGTTGCGTCCGTTTCAATGTCGTATGGGTTCGGTTCGAAAATGGAAGAGGTAGATTTGTAACCGAAACGCGCTTCTGCCATCGCAGTTAGATCATCATTAAGATCCATTTCACCACGAAGTAGTAGGTCAACTTGTTTGTTTTCCGGTTTTAATGAGCGATACGCTGAGCGGTTAAAACCACACTTGCCATCGGCGCGATCGATACCATGTTCACCCACAACGTCTTGACACGTTTTGTTATTGACCGCAGGTGTTAGAACGTTGCCGGTGCCTTTTTCAACAAAGCTCGCACCGTAGCTAGAGTAAGCACCGAAGGCAGAGCGATCGGAGTTATCGTCACCCGCCCAGCTTCTGTCGCTTTGTTGCAGCATTTCGTTGCCCGCTAACTGCGCAACAAACAAAACACGCTTATCTTCCATGTCTTTACCCGCAACGATATCAAGACGGCCGTTTTCGTAGCCACCTTCAGTCGCATCGCCATAACGCGCTTTCACAGACACGCCGTCGAAATCTTTCTTGAGGATAAAGTTAACCACACCGCCGATCGCATCAGAACCGTAGATGGCCGAACCTGAGTCAGTCATCACTTCCACACGCTCAATCGCTGATACAGGGATTTGGCCAATGTCTTGGAAGTTTGAAACGCCGTTTTGTGCCAGCGGGTACTGCGGCATACGACGACCGTCGATCAAAATCAACGTACGTGAAGCGCCTAGGCCGCGAAGGTTAACCGACTGCGCTGCTGGAGTGAACGAGAATGAGTTGGTTTGTGCGAGTGTACCACCCGTGTTTTGCGTCAAGCTGTTGAGAATATCTTGTGCGCTGTTAAATCCTTTCGCCGCAATATCTTTGCTGGTAATGACGGTGACAGGAGAAGGTCCTTCCATCTCAGTAGTTGAGATTCGTGAACCAGTGACTTTCATCTTTTGTAGTTGCTCGACTTGCTGCTCTTCTGCGAAAGCTATCGGGGACATGGCTGCTGTACCCAATGCAAGGCTGATCGCAACGGATAAGGCTGTTGTGTTTTTATACATCCGTGTTGCTCCGTGTTGCTTAATTCCTATGTTTGGTCTGAACGACGACCAAATGTGACGTTAATGTTTCGTTAACGTTTCGCGACAGATATACATGAGATGAATTTTGCAAGTCAAACCAGTGGGATGCGCGGCTAATAAAATGTAAAAAATATGTAAAATTTTAAATTAAGTTGTATATGCAGCATGATTATCTGTGATTTGGTGCACTTTATTGTGAAATGTTTCAATAAAACACCGTATTTTGTGTTGTGCGCATTATCTAATGGTATGTGTTGGAGGGTGGATCTATTGTAGTGAAATATGTTGGGTAATTTTATTTGTCTGAAGCTTTAAACTGAATGATGTATTATGCTTCATTTTTGTGCAAACTGGTAAGATGAGTCTGATGGTATCAAATTATGATACCCCTTGTATCATAAGGGCTCATCATGGTTTTTGCGTTTTTTAACTGTTAGAATGGCTGACTGTTTATTGTGCAATATTGCATTTTTATGTAGTGCAAAAGCCCCATTCATTACAGTTTGATATTCTGTGATGGGAAAACGAGCAGTTTTTTATATTTTTTTACAAATTTATTTATAGAATTTAGATGTAGTTGGTAATTTGTCATGCTTTCATCACAAATACTTGAAGCTTTGGTTATTTCAAGATACATATGGCGCTTAATATCTGGCGTTGAGCTTGAATTCCAGAGATTGAAGCTGTTCAGGATGAACATTTCGACCGACTTATTTCAATTAAGTTCCTAATTCTCTAGATAAGTTAGAATTTGATTATTTATTAAATTAACAAACTCTAATTTATAGGCAGTCGACATGGAGTAGTTGTATATGCTGTCATATTTTCTGCGCCGACTGGCGCTGGTCATTCCTACTTTCCTAGGAATTACTATTCTTATCTTTGCTATTACCCGTTTTGTTCCTGGTGGCCCAGTTGAACGCATGCTGTCTAAAATGCAGGCACAAGGTGACGGCGCTGCGGCGATGACCACCGCAGGGGGCAACTCGGCACTCTCTGAAGAGCAAATGGCGGAACTCAACGCCTTTTATGGTTTGGATAAACCTGTTGCACAGGCGTATTTGGATTGGCTAAGCAAGCTGATTAGGTTGGATTTTGGCGAGTCCACTCGCTATTACGAACCAGTGGGAGACATGATCGCAGAGCGTCTTCCGGTTTCCCTCTTCTACGGTGGCATGACCTTTTTTATCAGTTACTTCATTTCTATTCCACTGGGCTATTACAAAGCGCTCCGGCATGGTTCGGTTTTTGATTCCGCCTCGTCGATTTTAATTTTTGTTGGCTATGCGCTGCCCGGTTATGTGGTGGGTGTTCTGCTGATCACACTCTTTTCCTACCACCTAGAATGGTTCCCGATGGGGGGCTTTGTCGGCGATGATTTCGATGATTTGGAGACGTTTTTTGAGCGTGCGAAAGACGTCATGTGGCACGCGGTCTTGCCGCTTATCTGTTATTTGATTGGTGATTTCGCCACGTTGACGTTGACGATGAAAAATAACCTGATGGAGAACTTGTCATCGGATTATATTCGTACCGCAATCGCCAAAGGCTTGCCGTTTAAAACGGCAGTACGCAAACACGCTTTACGAAATAGTTTAATTCCTATTGCTAGCCATTTTGGTAATTCCTTACTCTTCTTTATGACTGGTGCGTTCTTAATTGAGGTTATTTTCAATATCGATGGCATAGGTTTATTAGGCTATGAGTCGATCATTGAGCGTGATTATCCTGTTGTAATGGGTATTGTGGCAATTAATGCGGTGCTTCTCCTGCTAGGAAATATCATTTCCGATGTTTGTGTTGCGCTGGTCGATCCTCGTGTGAAGTTTGGAGCTTAATATGATCAAAGTGAGTCCGTTAACTCAAAAGAAAATAAGAAGCTTCAAGGCGATCAAGCGTGGCTATTGGTCTTTCATTCTTCTTTCTGCAATGTTGGTGTTATCGCTGTTCGCTGAATTGCTGATCAACAGCAAAGCTTTGATGGTGAAATACGATGGCCATTATTACTTTCCCGTCATCAGTGATGTGAGAAGTGGCAGTGAGTTTGGGCAAGAGTCTGCGGGTGAAGCCAACTATCGCCAGTTGCAAAAACAGTTTGCAGCGGATGAGTCAGGCAACTTCGTGATCATGCCGATTGTGCCGTGGAACCCCTACGAGCAGGACTTCTCGGGCGATTTTCCGCCGACTGCGCCCAGTGCAGAATCAAAACACTATCTCGGCACCGATGTGATTGGTCGCGATATTCTCGCGCGACTGGTGTACGGTTTTCGGACCGCGATGGGGTTCGCACTGCTGACGATGGCCATCTCTTATACAATTGGTACTGCGGTGGGCTGTGCGATGGGCTATTGGGGCGGCAAATTTGACCTGTTTGTCCAGCGACTGATAGAGATCTGGTCGATGGTACCGTTTTTGTACGTCATCATGATTTTGGTCTCGATTGTGCAACCGACTTTCGCGCTCTTTGTTGGCATCAACGTGCTATTTGGTTGGATGGGCATGACGTGGTACATGCGCACCATGACCTATAAAGAGTCAGCGCGCGAATATGTACTGGCGGCCAAAGCGCTTGGTGCTTCAACTTCGCGGATTCTCTTCCAGCATATCTTGCCAAATACCATGGTGATGATCGTGACGCTAGCGCCGTTTACCATCGCTGGCAATATTACGGCATTAACGGCGTTGGATTACTTAGGACTAGGATTGATGCCGCCAACGCCAAGCTGGGGTGAACTGCTACAGCAAGGGAAATCAAACTTGGATTCGCCTTGGATTGTGGCCTCAGTGGTGAGCTCTATCGTTGCTGTGTTGGTGATGGTGACCTTTATTGGTGAAGCCATTCGTGCAGCCTTTGATCCGAAAAAATTCACCCGTTACGTTTAGATGGTCAATACTGTTGGAACGGATAATATAGGGACATAATGATGAAAAAAACGTTACTAACCACAGCGTTATCGCTGATGAGTGCTGGTGTTTACGCCACCACTTTACCTGCGGATGTGAACTGGCAGACCAACTGGGATGAGCCGTTGTTTGCTTCTTCAGATGCCAAATTTGGCGGGACATTCCGTACTTTCATTCAAAGCTTTCCACAAACTTTACGCAGTGTTGGGCCTGATTCTAACTCAGGGTTGCGTTCGTTTTTCCTCGATGAAACCCCTGCGCTGGTAGACCAACATCCAGACACGTTGGAGTGGATCCCGGCCTTAGCCAATGAATGGGCCTTCGCTGGGGATAACCGCACGGTTTATTTCAAATTAAACCCCAATGCCAAATGGTCGGACGGCAAACCCGTGACGGCCGATGACTTCGTTTTTATGCTCAAGTTTTACCGCTCAAAAGATTTGGTAGCACCTTGGTATAACGAGTACTACACCAATGTGATTGACGATGTGCAGAAAATTGATCAGCACACCTTCGCGGCGGTGAGCAAAGTTGAGAAAAACCAAGAAGATCTTCTCTATACCTTAGGCGCGCTTCGTCCGCGACCTGCGCACTTTTATGCCAAGCCAGCAAAAGATGAAAATGGCGACGGCATCGACGATAACTTCGTGCGCAAATACAACTTCAAAGCTGAGCCAACCACCAACGCTTATTACCTTGATGACATTAAGAAGGGCAAAAGCGTCACCTTCAAACACGTTGGTCAAGATTGGTGGGGGTATAGCAACAAGTATTATCAACACCGTTACAATGTGGAGAAAATCCGTATCACGGTGATCCGCGATAACGACATCGCGATGAAGCATTTCGAAAAAGGCGATTTGGATACTTTTGGCCTAATTCTACCCGATTTGTGGCACGACAAATCCAACACAGAACCGTACCAAAAAGGCTACATCGAGAAGTTCTGGGGCTACAACCAAACCCCGCAAGGCGCGGGTGGACTGTGGATGAACGTTGCCACGCCTCTGCTGGATGATCTCAATGTGCGTAAAGGGATCATGCATGCTACAGATTACGATGGCATGATCGATAAGATCACCCGTGGTGACTACTCACGTAAGCCTCACGCGCTCGGTTCTGGCCATGGTAAATACGACTTGCCTAACCCAGTGCCGCCTAAGTTTGATCCGGAATTAGCCATTCGTTACTTTGAAGCGGCGGGCTTTAACCAAATTGGTGCCGATGGGGTGCGGGTTAACGATAAAGGGCAGCGTCTCAGTTTCGCCATCACCTATGGTTATGCTCACCACACGCCACGTATCGCGTATTTGAAAGAGCAAGCGAAGAAAGCGGGATTGGAGTTTGAACTAAAACTGGTGGATGGTTCCTCTGCGTTTAAATTCATCCTCGAGAAAAAGCATGAACTGGCGTTCTTAGATATGGGTACTTCCGATGTGCCAGCTTATTGGGAGTACTTCCATTCGGCCAATGCGAATCGCCCACAAACCAATAACCACACCAATTTCAGCACGCCTGAACTGGACAAGTTAATCATGGCGTACAAAAACGAATTTGATTTGGAGAAGAAGTACAGCTATTCCCATCAAATTCAGCAAATTATTAGCGATGCGAACCTGATTGTTCCAGGCTACATGGTACCGTATACCCGTGTGGGTTACTGGCGCTGGTTGAAGTACCCACAAAAGGCGATGACCAAAAAATCGGAAGTCTTATTTACCAGTGGTGGTGCGATTGGTTTAGGGACATTCTGGATCGATAAAGATGCGAAGAAAGAAACCGAAAAAGCCATTAAAGCAGGGAAGGCATTTGCTCCTGTGACGGTCATTGATGACACCTATAAATGATAAGTTGGCCACAAGAAGGAAGCGCGATGCAGGATGATGTGATTCTGAGTGTCAGAGATCTTGAGGTCTCTTTCACCACCGATGATGGCCCAGTCAAGGTATTGCACGGCGTCAATTTTGACGTTCGTGCAGGACGCACTTTGGGACTGGTTGGTGAGTCTGGCAGTGGCAAAAGTGTCACTTCCATGTCGATCATGGGGTTGTTGCCCAAGCCTTATGGTCAGATTGTGAATGGACAAATTCTCTATCGCGGCACCGATTTGGTGACGCTGCCTGCTGAGCAGATGTACGCGATGCGTGGTGATCGAATCTCCATCATTTTTCAAGATCCAATGACGGCGCTTAATCCAGTTCACACCGTTGGTCGCCAGATTAACGAAGTCTTAGAGTTACACCGCCCTGATTTGGATAAACGTGCTCGCAACGAGTACGCCCTTGAGATGCTGAAAAAAGTGAAAATTCCACTGCCAGAGAAGCGCCTCAATGAGTACCCGCACAACCTATCTGGCGGGATGCGTCAGCGCGTGATGATCGCCATGGCACTGGCGTGCAAACCGGATATCTTGATCTGTGATGAGCCAACTACTGCGTTGGATGTGACCGTTCAGGCCTCCATTTTGGAACTGATGAACGAGTTACAGCAAGAAACCGGTATGGCGATGATATTCATCACGCATGATCTGGGTGTGGTGGCGGAAGTGTGCGACGACGTCGCGGTCATGTACGGTGGTCGGATTGTTGAGTACGCAGAGATTTTTGAACTGTTTGATCATCCTAAGCACCCCTACACTGAACGGTTGATGGGCTTAATGCCAAGCTTGGACAGTGAGCCTAAGCAGCTCATCGACATTAAGCCGATGGATAGTCGCATGTTTGAAGTCAGTCAGAGGAGCTAAGGAATTCAGGATGAGTAAAGAAGTATTAAGGATTGAAAACCTCAAACAGCATTTTGTCTCTGGCAAAGGCTTGTTTCGCAAAGGCTATACCGTCAAAGCGGTGGATGGCGTCAGTTTATCGGTCAACCAAGGGGAAACCTTAGGTTTGGTTGGCGAGTCGGGTTGTGGCAAAAGCACCTTAGGGCGTACGCTGCTTAAACTGTATGAACCGACGGAAGGGCACATTTTCTTTGAAGGGCGCGATATCACCAAGCTTTCTCCCAAAGAGATGCGCCCGCTGCGCAAAGAAATGCAAATTGTTTTCCAAGATCCGATGGAGTCGCTCAATCAGCGTCATACCATAGGTATGATTTTGGAAGAGCCTTTTATCATCCATAAGGTTGGCACTCCGGAGGAGCGTAAAACTTGGGTGAAAGAGTTACTGGTGAAAGTGGGATTGCCCGCAGAAGCCGTTAATCGTTATCCACATGAGTTCTCCGGCGGCCAGCGTCAACGCATCGGTATTGCGCGCGCGATTGCGTTAAAGCCTAAATTGCTTATTTGTGATGAGTCCGTTTCTGCGTTAGATGTCTCTGTGCAAGCGCAAATTCTTAATCTGTTACTTCAGTTACAGCAAGAAATGAACTTGGCGATCATTTTCATTTCGCACGATCTGTCGGTAGTGAAACATGTCTCCGACAAAGTGGCAGTGATGTACTTCGGTAAAGTTGTGGAAGAGGGCTGCGCCAAAGAGATCTATGCCAATCCACAAAACGATTACACCAAAAAACTGTTGTCTGCGATTCCAATTACCCATCCCAAATATCGCAAACACAAACGCAAAGCCGAGCAGCAAAAAGACGTGGCGTAACGACGCTTACATCCAATCCAACTCAGCCAAAACCACGGCTTTTGTCGTGTTTGGCTGAGCCCAAACAGACGCTCTCTTCTGTTTGGCTAATACCGCATGTTACACTGCCAGCTCAGTTCATTGTTTTGCTTGGAATGTTACAAGTGCCGTCACATCTACCGAAATCATTCAGTCGCCCATTCTTAAAAATCTTTCATATCTTGGAAGCGGTCTTGTTGGTTGCCATTACGGTGGCCACGCTTTATGCCATGGTGCAAGAATTCATTCATGTGTTTGTGGAAAAGCGGGTGCTACTCACCGACATCTTATTAATGTTCATTTATCTCGAAGTGCTGGCGATGGTGCAGCAGTTTGTGGTGAATGGTAAGATTCCAGTCCGTTATCCTATCTATATTGCGATGATGGCGATTGCTCGTTACATCACTCTCGGCATGAAAGAGCTGGATGCGGTCCTCATTGTTTGGCTCTCTGTTGCTGCGTTTGTTTTGGCGGCTGCCACGTTGCTGATACGTGTGGGTCACCACTACTGGCCGTATGTAGATAGTTATACAGCAGAAAAAGATGAGTAACTCGATGTCTCGATATGAGTGAAGTTCTATTGTACACAGTGATCTCGGTGAGAGATCGCACAATCGCTGCCACGTAAGGCCAATTGGAGAGAGTGTGTAAAAATGAAAATCGGACGTAACGAACCTTGCTCCTGTGGCAGTGGCAAAAAATACAAGCGCTGTTGTATGAGTCGTTCAGAAAAAATACATAGTCAGCTGTCTGATGATGCCGAGCAACTGCTTGCCATGAACCCAGACTTAACACTCGATGAACTCAATCTAGTGATGCAACATAAAGCGAATCAGCTGAACAACACGCCCAATCCCGATTTTTGTGGTCTCAGCCCAACACAAATGGCCAATTGGCTTTATGCGCCTTTCAACGAGTTGCAGTGGGTGACAATCAGCACGCCAGACGATCTCTCTGCCAGCCCAGTGATGCGTTATTTAACCCTCATTCTTGATGAAGCGATGGCACAAGAGGGATCATTCAAAGCCACCAGTAAAGGCAATTTACCGACTAAGTTGGTTAAACAGGCCAGTGAGTTGTTGCCTGAGTTTGCCGTTGCTCAGTTCGAACGTGATCTCAGTATCAGCGAGTTTGCGGGTAGCAACGAGGACAAATTCAATGCCTTGCACTACACCAGAGTGCTAGCCGAAATTAGCGGCATTATTTATCAGCGAAGCGGTCGCTACCATGTAAAAAAATCAGCACAAAAGCAGTATCAAGCTCTAGGCATACAGGCTTTTTTCAAACCTATGTTAGAAGCCGCCATCAGCCAATATAACTGGGGTTATTTGGACGGTTTTGAGTTTGATGTCGACTTGCAAGCCTTTTGGTTGTTTATGCTGTGGCGAGTTCAAAGCCACAATAGTGTAGAACAGCTGGTTGAAGAGGTGATGACAGCTTTCCCCGATTTACTGCTAGCATTTCCGACGGGTGATTACTTCTCGCCAGAAAGAAACGTAAGCATGCTCATCGAATCCCGATTTATTGAGCGATTTTTGCAGTTTTGGGGATTTATCATCATCGATCCGATACGTTATTTAGATGGTGAGCCTGTATCTAGAATGGTTCAGACACAGCCGTTGTTAAAACAAGCCTTTCAATTCTCCATTGACGCATAGCAAGGTCGCCTGAGTGCTGCTGGCTGCAAAATCAAGCGACTAGAACTAGTGTCAGTGGTTACGGCGCGGCATCACGCTAACTTCTTAGCTGAACGCAGTCTATCAGTTTAAAGTGGATGAGGCGGCGTTTGAGCACTTTGTCGCGGCGAAAAATAGCCGTAAAGCGCTGTTCTATCTTCTCAAAGCAGGGCGATCCGTTATGCGCCTTTGCGTAGTACAAACATCTGATAGCCAAACGCGCCGAGGTCGCGTTCATAAATCGCAATTTCTTGCTCGAGATCTGCAATGGCGGTTGAATTTGGCATGCTGACTTTGACATCCGCAACCCGCGCTTTGAGTGGTCGATAGTAATCATGCCATGCTTGTTCACTCATAGTGAAATGATCAATCACATCAAAGCCGGCTTGGCGTATTTGTGTTAAGCGTTTTTCGATGGTTTGCATATCTGGGTATTCACCTGCCCAGAACGCTATCGCTTCTGGGTTTGGGTCATTCGTTAACCAGACTAGGTCACTCACTACCATGACGCCGCTATCAGTGAGCAATTTACGCCATTGGGCTAACGCTTTTTCGATGCCCATGATGTAGGCTGAGCCTTCTGACCAGATGCAGTCAAAGCTTTCAGGTGCGAAAGGCAGATTCGTCATGCTGGCGCAGCATAGAGTTACGCGGGTATCTAATCCCTGCTCCGTGAGGCGTTCACCGAGTTCATCAAGCGCACTTTGCTCGTTATCCACCGCCACAATATTTGCGTGGGTGTGCTTTGCCAATAAACGGGTTGAAAAGCCTTTGCCACAGCCAATATCAATAATTTTGCTGGGTGTTGTTGGAAGCGTGAAAAGTGCTTTTAGCGAATCGGCATCACAGCTCGGTCCCCAGCGTTCTAAGTGTTGAAATACCGTCATAAAGTCAGCCATGTATTGTTCGTGTTCGTTCATATCTTTTGATAACCATTTCAAATGTAGGGCTTGTTGTTCATTAAAGCCTTGCTGCTTTAACCAATCCAGATGGGCATCTGGCGCTAATTTATCGGTCTGTTGGTGCCAAAGCCGAAGCGAACCCTCACCAAGCAAGGCGGCAAGCAATGTGCGAGCTTGCTGCTTTTGAACTATTTCTTCGTCCAACTGCTGCAAGCGTTTTTCAAGTACAGAGCGCTGCACCTTGCTGTCCAAAAAGGACTTACATTCCTTCAGCGTTAAGCCGCCTGCTTGCAGTTGCAGCAACAAGTGCAACTGCTGAACATCTTTATCCGAATACAGCCGATAGCCGTTGGTTTGTCGAACACCTTGCAGCAAACCGAGCTTTTCGTAGTAGAGCAAGGTTGACCGTGACAACCCGACTTTTTCAGCTAACTCGGAAATGCGATACATGGATAGAACCTCCTTTAACAATGGCACGGCGGACTCAAACAGACCAGAACGCGAATGACGATAAACTATGAAGTTATAGACAGGTCAAATGTGGTTAGCAAAAAAAATTGTCCAATAAAACGCATGGATGAGCACTCAACTTGCATTCCATACTTTTATGCGCATAGAAGTGTTGTTTTTCTTGGTCGAGCATAAAAAAGAACCTAAAAACTCCCTTTTCTTCTTTGTTGGTAAGCGATTGTTTTTATTTGTGCGTGAACAAACCAAAGATGAATACGGCCGCACTATGGGTTTTGTGAATTATGGTGAAGTGGATTATGTATCACACACAGGCTCACAACCAATGAGTATTACTTGGCAGCTAAAAGAGCCAATGCCGCACTTTATGTGGCAACAAGCCGCGAAGTTGGCAGTGGGGTAATGTTGCTGACATCACATTGGTTGATTTGAGAATATCGGTAAACCGATTTGGTCCGGAAAAATTAAAAAAGCCCTGTATTTACAAGGCTTTTTTCCAGGAAATACAGAGCATTTAAGACATTCTTGGACGGGGTACTCCCCTCAAGAATCTATTCGATATTTTGGATCTGCTCGCGCATTTGTTCGATCAGCACTTTAAGCTCAACACCTGAAGCGGTGATGTCAGTGGCGATCGATTTTGACGCGAGCGTGTTGGATTCACGGTTGAACTCTTGCATCATGAAATCCAAACGACGGCCAACGGCACCGCCTTTTTTCAAAATGTTGGTGGTCTCTTTAACGTGAGAATCGAGGCGATCCAGCTCTTCTGCTACATCTGATTTCTGCGCCAAAATGATCAGCTCTTGCTCCACGCGAGAAGCATCCAGTTCCACCTTGGCTTCTTCGAATTTCGAGAACAGACGCTCACGCTGCCACTCAATGATCTCTGGCATGCGGGCACGTACTTTCACCACTTCTGCGGTGATGGCTGCTAGGCGCTGCTCAATCAAGGCTTTCATGTTGTCGCCTTCACGGCCACGCGCTTCGATAAATTCGTTGAGTGCTTGATCAAAAGCGGCCAACAATTGCTGATTAATGGCGTCCATATCTTGCTCTGGCGTTTCCATTACACCAGGCCACTGCATCACTTGGAATGGGTTGATGCGGCTATCTTCACCGGTGAGCTGCATGATTTGCTTTGCGGCACCAATCACTTGGCTCGCTAAGGTCTCATTGATCGTCAGTTCGCTGCGCGCCGCTGGGTTGGCTTCAAATCTTAGGCTGCACTCGACTTTGCCGCGAGCAAGGCGTTGGCGAAAACGCTCGCGCAGAACGGGTTCTAGACCGCGGAACTGCTCTGGCATGCGGAAGTAGGTTTCTAGGTAGCGTTGGTTAACACTGCGGATTTCCCATACCGCGCTGCCCCAATCGGCTTTGATCTCTTTGCGCGCGTATGCGGTCATGCTGTAAATCATCGAATTTTCCTGTTTTATCATCTTTGAAAATAACGCTTGGCAATAGTAGCACAGAATGGCGTTGCGGCTAGGCGTGAAGCATTGTTGCTAAAACTGTGAGCTAAAAACCGTGAGCCTTTCCCTAGTGCCTTGCGGTGGTTTCCGCTATACTTCACCCCCAATCAAATCGATCCCCAGAAAAGGTATTCATCCATGCGTCCAAATGATCGCGCGGCAGACCAAGTGCGCCCAATTAAAATTACTCGTAACTACACGGCTTATGCGGAAGGCTCCGTGCTGGTTGAGTTTGGTAATACCAAGGTGCTGTGTAATGCGACCGTGGAAGAATCGGTGCCTCGTTGGCTAAAAGGCCAAGGTAAAGGCTGGGTGACGGCGGAATATGGCATGCTGCCACGCGCAACTCATTCACGTACTCGTCGTGAAGCGGCCAATGGCAAGCAAGGCGGTCGTACCATGGAGATTCAACGCTTGATCGCACGTAGCTTGCGCGCGGTGGTGGATCTGGAAGCGATGGGTGAGTTTATGATCACCGTGGACTGTGATGTCATCCAAGCCGATGGCGGCACACGCACTGCGTCAATCAGTGGTGCTAGCGTGGCCATGGCGGATGCATTCCAGCATCTTGTTGACAGTGGCAAGCTAAAAGCAAATCCAATGAAAGGTCATGTGGCTGCGGTTTCAGTCGGCATTTTGGGTGAAGATGTTCTGTGTGACTTAGAATACGTGGAAGATTCGGCGGCGGATACCGACATGAACGTAGTGATGACGGAAGAAGGCAAGATGATCGAAATCCAAGGCACTGCCGAAGGCGAACCGTTTAGCCATGAACAATTGCTGGCTCTGCTCGAGTCGGCCAAGAAGGGCATTAGCGAGATCGTCGCGGCGCAGAAGGCGGCGTTAGCCAATTGATTTAGATAGCTCCCATTTGGGGGCTATTTTTTTGTTTTCTTCTTAGATAACTTAACCGCGTTGTTAGCTTCAACTTTTCACTCCATCACATAGCGCACTATGCTCAGGAGCTGAAAAGTCTCGCTGCCTAGCTGTAAAGCTATCTACTTTGAAAACACTCTTATAGTTTGAGTTATCTTTTCTAGGGACTAGATACTAGGCACTAGAAACTAATAAACGGAGAAAGTAATGAAAGCATACCAGCGTGAATTTATTGAGTTTGCACTAGAGAAACAAGTCCTTAAGTTTGGCGAGTTTACGTTGAAATCTGGCCGTAAAAGCCCATATTTCTTTAACGCTGGTCTTTTCAATACAGGTCGTGATTTGGCACGCCTTGGTCGTTTTTACGCGGCGGCGTTAGCCGATTCCGGCATTGAGTTCGACGTACTCTTTGGCCCTGCGTACAAAGGCATTCCGATTGCCACCACCACTGCTGTTGCGCTGGCGGATCACCATGATATCGACACGCCTTACTGCTTCAACCGTAAAGAAGCCAAAGATCACGGCGAAGGCGGTAACTTGGTTGGCTCGGCGCTAGAAGGGCGCATTATGCTGGTGGACGACGTGATCACCGCGGGCACAGCGATTCGCGAATCGATGGAAATCATCCAGGCCAATGGCGCCGATCTGGCTGGCGTATTGGTGGCGATTGACCGCCAAGAAAAAGGGAAGGGTGAGCTGTCTGCGATTCAGGAAGTTGAACGTGATTTCGCTTGTGCGGTGATTTCTATCGTTAGCCTGTCGGACTTGATCACTTTCTTGGAAGAGAAAGGCGATGCAGCGGAGCATCTTGATGCGGTGAAAGCGTATCGCGCCCAATACGGGATCTAAGTAAAAGGCAGAGGCTAGATTCTAGGAAAAGCAGATCCTAGAATCTAGTTATCTAGTTATCTAGTTATCTAGTTATCTAGTTATCTAGTTATCTAGTTATCTAGTTATCTAGTTATCTAGGCTTCTAGTCCCTAGTCCCTAGCAACCTAGAATCTATCCTAACTACTTATAACGAATGCCGCGTGGTTGGCTTGGGTCAGCCATGCTCTTAAAGCGTTTGTGCAGCCACATCCATTGATCTAATCCACGCAAAATCACTTTCTCAATCGCTTGGTTCATCACCGTTGCCGCGCCAACAGTGTCTTTACGTGGGAATTGGTCGCTGATATCCGGGTCAATTTCCAGCGTATAGGTTTCGCCTTTGCGGAAGCTAGAAGCGGTGATCACCGCACACTTACTCGCATCGACTAATACGCCTGTGCCTGCCGTTGTACACGCATCGGGTACGGCAAAGAAGGGGACAAATACCGCATGGTTGTTGCCATAATCATGGTCAGGTAAGTACCACAAGCGGCCACCGCCACGGAGAATTTTCAGCATGCCTTTAACGTCTTTGCGATCCACCATTTGGTTGCCACAACGGGTGCGACCCCAAGTTTGAATAAAGTCGTAAGCGGGGTTGTCATGTGGGCGATACACGCCATAACCGGGCGCAAACAATGAAAAGGCACGCGCGGTAATCTCAAGGTTAAGTGAGTGCGTACACACCACCAACACCCCTTTTTTATTGGCATCCAGTTCCATTAGTTCACGGGTGTCACCAAAGACAACATGACGCTTGATGCGCCAATCTGGCCAGAACCATGCGATACCCGTTTCAAATAGCGCTAAGCCAGTGTTTTTGAAGTTTTCAACCACAATGGCCTCGCGCTCTTGCTGGCCCATTTCTGGAAAGGCCAGCTCCAAGTTACGATGAGCGACATGCACACGGCTTTTGGCGAAGCGCATGGAAAATAGCCCAAGGCTACGACCCAGCCAAAGCTGTAATTTGTACGGCAGGATGGTGACGATGACGGCAAGTAGGCCAAAGCCCAGCCAAACTGGCCAGTATTTAGGGTGAAGCAGCGAAATTGAAAACGCAGGTTTTGTTGCAGTTGCCATAAATTACTTAATCTGTGCACTGAGCAATGCCCAGTATTCTTCAAAATTTTCAGTCGGTTGGTATTTAAAATCGGAACGAACGAAGCGATTCAAACTGCCTTCCACTTGGCCCAGTAACTGAGCGGCGAGGATTTTCTCTTCGACAGGGAAGGATTTCCCTTCACGCAATTTGCGCTCACGTAGAATCTGACGCAGCTGAGTTTCAATGCGTTCGAACAGCTGGTTGATGCGATCGCGCAGGCGTTCATTTTCAAACATCAGTGCATGGCCAGACATAATACGCGTTAACCCTGGGTTGCGTTCCGCAAAGGCGAGCAGCAGTTGCAGTACTAAACGAATACGTTCTAGCGTGTCTTTCTCTTCATCTAAGATACGGTTGATACGCGACATCAAGGCTTCTTCAATAAACTCAATCAAACCTTCAAACATACGCGCTTTGCTTGGAAAATGGCGATAAAGTGCCGCTTCTGATACGCCCACCTGTTGTGCCAACTTCGCGGTGGTAATACGCGATGCCCCTTCCGCAGACTCCAACATATGAGCAAGAGCTTGGAGGATCTCTTCACGGCGGTTTGATTTTTTACTGCCTGCCATTGATTAACTTCCTTTTGAATAGACGTTTTTTCGTCTGCGATTATATCAGCATGCCCAGTTCAAGACATCAGGTATCGATCAGGTTTTGTGAGATCGTTTAGCAAAAAGCTGTACGAATAACCTGATCAATAACGGAGGGCGATATGTCGATTAGTGACCCATCAGGGTTTGGATCTGTTTCAAGATCTCCACACTTAATGCCGCTTTGCTGTTGAGTGGCAGGGCTTTCTCTCCCTGTGACCAGTAAAGCGTAATCGCATTGTCGCTGCTGTTGAAGCCTTGCCCTTCAACGGACACGTCGTTCGCGCAGAGCAGATCGAGCTTTTTCTTTTCCAGTTTACGGCGAGCGTACACTTCAACGTCGTTGGTTTCTGCCGCAAAGCCGACCGTAAAAGGACGATTCTCCGTCATGGCGGAGACAGACGCGACGATATCGGGATTCTTCACCATAGTGATGGTCATCTCGTCGCTGTCATCGGTTTTCTTCAGCTTTTGCTCAGCAATCGTGGCTGGGCGGTAATCTGCCACGGCCGCGCAACTGATGAAGATATCGTGATCAGAGGCCTGAGCCATCACGGCGTCATACATTTCTTGGGCACTGTCGACGTTGATGCGGTTGACATTGACAGGGGTTGGCAGAGAAACCGGGCCGCTGATAAGTGTCACATTCGCACCCAACTGCATCGCGGCTTGTGCCAGCGCGTACCCCATTTTGCCTGAGCTGTGGTTGGTAATGTAGCGCACTGGGTCAATCGCTTCACGAGTTGGACCCGCCGTGATCAAAATCGATTTGTCTTGCAACGGTTTTGGCTGGAAGAATTGTTCGCACAATGCGACCAACTGCATCGGCTCTAACATACGGCCTGGGCCGACATCACCACACGCTTGCTCGCCAGCCGCTGGGCCCCAAATTTCCATACCGCGTCGGCTCAAAGTGGCGATGTTCTCTTGGGTTGCGACGTTGCGATACATCTGTTGATTCATCGCTGGAGAGACCGCAACAGGGGCGTCAGTGGCCAACACTAAGGTGGTCAGTAGGTCGTTGCCCATGCCAGCGGCCATGCGAGCAATCAGATCCGCAGTGGCAGGCGCAAGTAAAATTAAATCGGCCCACTTCGCCAGCTCTATGTGGCCCATTGAGGCTTCGGCGGCGGGATCAAGCAAGCTATCCGAGACTGGTCGGCCAGAGACCGCCTGCATGGTGAGCGGGGTAATAAATTCTTTCGCGGCTTTGGTCATCACCACTTGCACCTCTGCGCCTCTTTCTTTAAGACGTCGGGTGAGGTCTGCACATTTGTAGGCCGCAATACCACCACTGATACCCAGTAGAATCTTCTTTCCTGCCAATGTTTGCATTTGATTACTCTCCAAAATAACTGTTGCCGATCCTAACACAAATTGTCTGCTCAGGTGATTGAAAGATAGGCGATTGATAGTGCAAGGTTGGGATCGGATTGTTCACCTGAATAATAGAGAAACGACCAGGGCGGTTTTACTTCTCTAATTGAAGACAAACTCGACAAAGAGATCAGAGAAACAGCACGTTGCTCACAGACATTGACTAAATAGACACCAGATAATGTTTGCGATACACCTCTTAAAAATTAAAACAATCATATGGATAGCGACGGAACTTGTTATGAAGAGTCGGAACAAATTATTGCTGCTAACGTTAATCCCATTAGTGCTGCTGACAGCGATGGTGACAGCGGTTTTCTATTTTAACAGTGTAAAAAGCTTAGACGTTGAACTTAGCGAATATCGAAATGAGTTGATTGAAACGCGCAAAAGCGAGCTAAAAGCCTATTTGATGATGGGCGTCACCGCCATTAAGCCTTTGTATGACGCGGATGTGAATGGCAACAATCAACAACAAGCCAAACAGATTTTGAAAGCAATGCGCTTTGAGAGTGATGGTTACTTTTTTGCTTATGACTCCAAAGGCGTCAACACGCTGCACGCGATAAAGCCGGAGTTGGAGGGTAAAAATCTTTACGGCATGAAAGATGACAATGGTGTTGCGGTGATCGCGGGGCTGATTGACGCTTCACAAAAAGGCGATGGCTTTCTTTATTTCTCTTGGCACAAGCCGACCATCAATGCGCAAGCGCCCAAATTGGGGTATGCGGAATATCTACCAAAATGGGATTGGGTGCTCGGCACGGGGATCTACATTGACGATATCGACACGCAAGTGGCAGAGCATCGTGTACAAAGTATTGCCAGTTTGAATGAGCATACCTTATCGGCGATTGGATTCACGCTGGTGGGGCTATTGATTGCGTGTGGTGTGATCAGCGTGATTGTTTCTCGGGCGATTTTGCCGCTGCAACATATCGCGGCCTCATTGCAAGATGTAGCGGCAGGCGGTGGCGATTTAACCGCTCGTTTGAGTGTCGAAAGCCAAGATGAAGTGGGGGAAGTGGCCAAAGCCTTCAACCAGTTTATGGACAAATTGCATCCTTTGATGGTCGATATTCGTAATTCGGCGCAAACAGTGCAAAGCGCTGCCACTGGGCTGGATCAACAAACTTCGTTGGCCAGTAACCAAATGCAAACGCACTGTTTGGAGACGGATAAAGTAGTAACCGCCGTGACGGAAATGAGCGCCACGGCGAGAGAAGTCGCCAACAATACCCATGCCACGGCGCAGGCAATTGATTCTGCCAATGCGCAGATCTCAGAAGCGCAAGTGGAAGTGAATCACGCGATAGAAGGAATTGGCAAATTGGTTGACGAAGTGAACATTACCTCAGACGCCATTTCTCAGCTTAGCCAACAGACCGATCAAATCACCAAAGTGTTGCAAGTGATAGGCGAAATTGCTGAGCAAACGAACTTACTGGCACTGAATGCCGCCATTGAAGCTGCGCGTGCGGGAGAGCAAGGTCGCGGATTTGCCGTGGTTGCTGATGAAGTTCGTTCATTGGCCAGTCGCACACAAAACAGCACGCTGGAAATTGGCGATATGCTTAAGCAGTTGCAAAATGGGGTGGCCAGAGCGGTCACCACCATGTCTGCCAGTCAAGAGCGTGGTGAGCAAACGGCACTTGAATCTGTGCAGATCAAAGAATCTCTTGCCGGCATCCAGTCGGCGGTGGAAATGATCCGAGATATGGGGATTCAAACGGCATCCGCCGCTGAACAACAGAGCGCGGTCGCTGAGGACATCAACCAAAACCTCGTCACCATTCAGCAAATCGTCAATGAGATTAATCACAACTTACAAGAGTCGGAAACGATCAGTACGCAGCTCAGCACATCAGGCCAAGAAATGCATAAGTTGGTTGGGCATTTTAAGCTCTGATAAAAATCTCAGTTACATAAACCTCTTCTATGAATAGAGAACTGGCATTGTCATTCTGGACTTTGTCAGTTTTCTCGCTGCAATAGGCTCAATATGAACAAGAGTCTATCAGTATGAGCCTAAAAAACCTGCCTAGTGAATCCATGCCAAGGGAAAAGTTGCTTCAGCGTGGGCCTGAGTCTTTGTCCGATGCCGAGTTACTCGCCATCTTTTTAAGAACAGGCACACAAGGAATGAACGTGATTGAACTTGCCGATTTTTTATTGCGAGACTTTGGTTCGCTGAGAAAACTGTTTTCTGCCGATGAACAGAGCTTTTGCCGTCACAAAGGATTGGGGCAGGCAAAATACGTTCAATTACAAGCTGTTTTGGAAATGACGCAACGTTATTTGGCCGAAACATTGCAACGTGGTGATGCGCTTACCAGTCCACAGCATACTAAGCTTTATCTCTCTTCCATGCTGCGCGATCGCCATCGAGAAGCGTTTTATGTATTGTTCCTCGATAATCAAAATCGTGTCATTAAAGATGAGGTGATGTTTGAAGGCACCATCGATGCCGCCTCGGTCTATCCTCGGGAAGTTGTCAAAAGAGCCTTATACTATAATGCCGCCGCTTTAATACTGGCGCACAACCATCCTTCAGGCGTAGCAGAGCCAAGCCAAGCAGATCGGCGAATTACTCGACGTTTGAGTGACGCATTGGGCTTAGTGGATATACGGGTATTGGACCACTTTGTTGTCGGCGATGGAGAGGTAGTGTCATTCGCGGAAAGAGGCTGGATTTGAGTTGATAAAATCATCGCTCTTGACAGGCAAACTTTTTGTTGTTCATAAGTGAGTTTCTGCTACAATCCTCGCCACTCAAAATTTTTAACTTACATTCAGCTTGGACTACTTGAAAACGTGCTGTCTAAAAAAAGATCACGAAAACCTGTAAAAAGGATCTGTTCGGGTCTTGAGCAATGCATGGCAAGTTAGTATAATGCGCGACCTTTGATAGCCTTGTATGGATTTTCCATAATGGTATTTGACCTCTAATTGATGAGGTTCGGCCACCAAGGTTGATATCGAGCTGAAACGATTTGGAGAAGACATTCATGTCCCGAGTATGCCAAGTAACTGGTAAGCGTCCTGCAGTTGGTAACAACCGCTCACACGCACGAAATGCTACTAAGCGTCGTTTTCTGCCGAACCTACAAACTCATCGTTTCTGGGTAGAGAGCGAAAAACGTTTTGTTAAACTACGTCTGACTGCTAAAGGCATGCGCATCATCGATAAGAAAGGCATCGATGTTGTTCTAGCTGATATGCGTGCACGCGGCGAAAACGTTTAATAAGAGGAATTAGCAATGGCTAAGAAAGGCATTCGTGAGAAAATTCGTCTAGTATCTACTGCAAATACTGGTCACTTCTACACAACTGACAAAAACAAGCGCAACATGCCAGGCAAGTTCGAGATCAAAAAATTTGATCCAGTAGTACGCCAGCACGTTGTGTACAAAGAAGCGAAAATCAAGTAATTGATTAAGTCTCTTTGAAGATTGTAGAAAACCCAGCTTTCGAGCTGGGTTTTTTATTTGCTGTTTTTTAAGCTCCTCCTAGAACCTAGAACCTAGAACCTAGAACCTAGAACCTAGAACCTAGAACCTAGAAAACTAGTACCTCGCTTTTCCCTTGGTTGGTATACTTTGTTCAGTTATCAGTCAGGATTGAGAATATGCGGGTTTCACCAAAGCGTCGCCGGAGATGGAATAATATCCTCATCGCTGGCATCACCTTCTTTATTGTGATCATCAATGCCCCGACGTTGATCAAAACCTACTTACTTGACGATCAGAGTTCGACTCAGATTGAAAGTATCAACGGCTATCCTTCTCTATTGAATCCCAATGCTCAGTTACTTGCCATCCAGCTTTCCGATAATAGCTTAGAGTGGCAAAAGGGAGCGTGGGTTAGCACGCGCGAGCTCTCCATTTCTCCGCAAGAGTGGGCGCAGAGATGGCAATCGTTACTCGGGACACAACTGGATGACGCGACGATGCAAAAATTGGCGCCACAATTGATTGAGCCAGAAACCATCGAAGTGTGGTACCAAAATCAGGAAGAGCCACAAAGGATCACGTTTTATCGCCTTGCGGATTTTTGGGTCTTTAAGAATTGGCAAGACCAATGGATTGCCATTTCAGTTTCAACCGATTATTTGTTTCCCTACTAGACATTGAGCACTTTGATCTTGGAGCCAGCATGCCTGAATTGCCAGAAGTGGAAGTAAGCCGAATGGGCATTACGCCGCATTTGCACAATCAAACCATCCAATCACTGACTTTTCGCACCCCAAAACTGCGTTGGGTTATTCCAAGTGAGTTAAAAAAGTTGCAAGGGCAAGTGATTCGTCACATTGGCCGCCGAGCTAAGTATCTGATCATCGAAACCGACGTCGGCAGTGCGATTGTCCATTTAGGCATGTCCGGTTCATTGCGCGTGTTGGACGCTGACTTCCCAGCAGGCAAACACGATCATGTCGATCTCAAACTCTCTAACGGCAAAGTGCTGCGTTACAACGATCCACGTCGCTTTGGTGCTTGGCTTTACGCTGCACCAGGGGAAGAGCATGACGTGTTGGGCAATATTGGCCCAGAGCCGCTAACGGATGCTTTTGATGGACCATACATGGTTGAAAAGGCGCAAGGCAAACGCGTTGCGGTGAAGCAGTTTATTATGGATAACAAAATCGTAGTGGGCGTGGGGAATATTTATGCCAGCGAATCTTTGTTTCGCTCACGCATCCTACCTACCAGAGCGACGATGTCACTCAGTGCCAAGGAGTGGCAATGCTTGGTGAGCCACATCAAGCAAACCTTGCAAACGGCGATTGAGCAAGGTGGCACGACACTGAAAGACTTCTCTCAAGCCGATGGTAAACCGGGTTATTTTGCCCAAGAATTGCAAGTGTATGGAAAAGCGGGAGAAGCGTGTCCGGTTTGTGGGGAAGCGATTCAAGAGCAGAAGATAGGGCAACGCAATACCTTCTTCTGTCCTCACTGTCAGTGCTAATTGACCTAAAACTCGTTGAAAGCTGATATAGAGATGCCAATCGTTCGTGTGTTTGATCACTGCTTTGACACCTAGAATTGAGGTGCAGTTTGCTCTCTATGCTATGATGTGCGCCCCTTAGTGATCACCCGTTAGGTTTTTTAGTCAATGGATTTCCAGCCCAATGCGCACAGAGCGATGCGCATTATTTTCTCTTTAATCGTTGCGTCGTTACTACTGCTTACGGTCTCTCGTGGTCTTTTTCTACTGCTGGCCGCAGATTTCTCTGATCTTACTGGACTCGGCAATGATCTATTCCGAGCTTTTTGGGTCGGGGCGCGTTTTGATGCCAAAATCATTGCGATTGCTTTTGCGCCATTATTTTTAGCCGGACTGGTATTGGCGGCCTTTTCTCGAGGTTTTTCGCTTTGGCAACGTGCTGTTCCCAATTATGCGTTTGTCATTTTCTTTCTGCTTAGTGCTTTTTCCATTGGCAACTATTACTACTACGTCACTTATGGCAACTATATTGATGTGTTTGCGTTTGGCTTGTTCGACGATGATACCGAGGCCGTATTAGAAAATGCTTGGGAAGATTACCCGATCTTGCGTTCCTTCTTTGTTTCGCTTGCAGTGGCATGGTTGAGCCGAGTTGGCGCGCAGTGGCTGGTTGAGCGTTTACAAAAACGCCGTTTTACGTCTCGCCATTGGAGTTATACGACGGCAGTCATTGTGGTGACGATTCTGCTTTATGTGGTAATCGCAAGAGGCTCCATCGGTACCTTGCCACTTAAGCGTTATCACGCCAATGTGTCAGATAACAAGCTACTGAATATCATCACCCCTAATGCTTTTATGGCGCTCGATTGGGCAAAAAGTGACTATAAGAAGCAATCGAAATTTGAGCCTATTTCTGCTCAAGCGGTGGAAGCGCAAATGATGAAAGTGCTTGGACAACCGACGCCTTACTTTGTCACGCCAGAGAATGCCTATCTTGCGGAAAATCCCCCTCATGTGGTGATGGCTTTGATGGAGGGGATGGGCACCAACGTTCTGATTGAAGACGATGCTCAAAGTAACGATTTATTAGGAACATTACGTGAAAGCTTTGAGCAAGATTTTGTTTTCAAAAGCTTTATGGCCGGCACGTCGGCGACGATTGATAGCATCGTCATGATGCTAATGCACAGTGATGTTCCGACGATCAGCCATTCCAGTGCACAGAAAAAACCATTGGCATCCTCTGCCGTATTACCGTACAAGCAGGCCGGTTATCGCGTGGTGTTTATCTACGGCGGTAACGGGATGTGGCGTAACTTGTCCAATTATTTGCCGGTGCAAGGATTTGATCAGGTCTACGATGAAAACAGCATTAAAAACGCCTTTCCTGATGCCGCTAAGCATGCCGATACTTGGGGCGTGCCGGATGAGTTTACCTTCAAGTTTGCTCGAAAAGTACTTGATGATGCCACGCAACCAACGTTGATTTATATCATGACGGTGACTAACCATTCGCCATTTCGCGCCCCGAGCGATTATCAGGCAAAGCCTGTTAAAGCAAGTGAGCGATTAAAAACCTTGCTGGGTCCTATGGAAAAAGAAGCGGATGACTTGCTGCAGGCCTACCAATACGCGAATGATTCTCTCGGTCAGTTTGTTCAAGGTGTGAAGCAATCTCCATTGGCTGAGAAAACCGTCATTGCGGCCTCTGGCGATCATCGCGTGCGTTACCTCGCCATCGATGAAGAGGCGGAATTCGGCTTGACCTTCGGGGTGCCTTTCTATCTCTATGTGCCGGAAAGCATCCTACAGAATGTGGAACATCAATACGATCCAAGTCGTATCGGTTCTCATCGCGATATTTTTCCTACGCTCTACCATTTGAGTTTATCCGCGCAGCAGTACGTCTCTCTTGGTGGGGAAAATATGCTTTCAACTCACGGCGTGAGTAATATCGGTTTTAATGCGTCTCGAGTGATCACAGAGCTGGGGGCATATAGCACCTCGAAGCCTGAGCGACTTTACCCATGGGGAGAAGGGCTCTATTCGCAAGAAACAACCATTGCGAACCCTCAGCCTGAATGGGCTGCGGATTACCGTAAGTTGATGAATGACTATTTACGTTTGCAGGTCACGCAACCATAGCATTTTCAGCCCACGCAGCAATAAAAAAGAAAAACCCGCTGTCAGGTGCTTCCTCGGGCGGGTTTGGTTTTATTTTTCACACTTTTTTCTTTTGATGTAGTGCTTCTGCCACCGCGGTGGGAACGAATTGCGTTACATCGCCGCCATGAATGGCCACTTCACGTACGATGGTGGAAGAGATAAAAGCATGCTCTTCCGAAGGGGTGAGAAAGACGCTTTCAAGCCCTGGCAGCAATCGACGATACATATTGGTTAAGCCAAACTCGTATTCAAAGTCGACGGTGGTGCGCAGGCCGCGAATTAAGACATTGGCATCAACATCACGAGCAAAATCGACCATTAAACCACTAAAGCCTTGCGTTGTGACGTTATCAAGGTGATGGGTAACTTGTTGGGCGAAATCGACACGTTCTTCGAGGGTAAACATGGTGTTCTTACTCGGACTGGCCGCCACGGCGATGATCACCTCATCAAACATTTTTGCCGCACGCTCGATTAGATCGAGGTGGCCATTAGTAATTGGATCAAAAGTGCCTGGGTAGACAACTCTGGAAAGGGCTTTTTTCGACACGTTGGAATACTCTTCAGCTCAAAATGTCTACATGCTATCAATATGCATGTATCATGACGACATAAAAATCAAACGGCAGCAGAACAATGAAAAAAATACTGGTTATCCGGAATGATAAAATCGGCGACTTTATGCTTGCGTGGCCAAGTTTCGCTATGCTCAAGCAATCGATGCCAGAGGCGCACATTACCGCTTTAGTGCCGAGTTATACGCAAGAGTTAGCGCGACTTTGCCCATGGATTGACGATGTATTGTTGGACCCAACGGAAAAAGCCGGCAAAGAAGCCACGAAGCAGTTGGTTCAGGAGATCAAGTCACGTCAGTTTGATGCCTCAATCAACTTGTTTTCCACAACGTATAATGCGTTACTCGTGTGGAAAGCGGGCATTAAGTATCGCTTGGCACCTGCAACAAAAATCGCACAGATTTTTTATAACCGTAGAATTAAGCAGAAACGTTCGCAATCCGCCAAACCAGAGTATCAGTACAATCTTGACCTGATTCGTGCTTTCTTGAAAGAGCAAAACCTCTCGGCCGTTGAGCCGCAAGCGCCTTTTCTTTTGTTTGATGAAACCGAATTGAGTGTGCAGAAACTCAAGCTCAGTGAACAGCTCAGTATTGAAGCGCATAAGCCTTGGGTGATGGTGCATGCCGGCACGGGGGGCTCAGCCAATAACCTGACATTGGCACAATATGCTGAGTTGCTAAAAGGAATCGAGCAAGATTTTCAATTGATTGTCACGGCGGGGCCGGGGGAAACGGAAAAAGCACAACAGCTATTGAAAGAATACGCTCAGTTAGGTGGCCAAGGGGTGGTGTATGACAAGAATGAAGGCCTTGTCGATTTTACGCGCTCTATTGCCTGCGCTGATCTATTCATTGCTGGCTCAACAGGACCATTGCATATTGCGGCAACCTTGGATGTTCCAACTGTCGGATTTTTCCCAAGCAAGCGTTCTTCAACGCCATTGCGCTGGAAACCACTCAACTCAGAAGGACGCCATCTGGCGTTTTGCCCACCAAAAGGTGGCGGTGAAGCAATGGAAGCGGATATGAGCCGCATCGACATTGATGCGGCGCTGGTGCAGCTTAATCCTTGGGTTTCTCCGTACTTGTCCTGATCCACAAGTCCGCGTACTTCACCAATGTGGAGTGCGCGGAAAGCAGCGACAGTAGAAAGCCTTGCTTACCATCCAAAAAGCCCGCTTTGACAATGTACATTTTGACAAAGCACGCAATGGCATGCAGTACGCCTTGAGAGATACTGCTCTTTTTCCCTCGCTTCTCACGTTGCTCTGCCCATGCTTTGGCATAACCAGCAGACTTCACCAAATAATGGTGCAAGTCGTAGTAAGTGTAGTGGATGGCATCCCCTTGTAACTCTTTCACTTTCATTGCTTTGGTGATTTCCACCTTCTCATGCACCAGCGCATCGTCGTATTGAGTCAACTTGGTGGGGTAGAGACGCACCACACGATCGGGATACCAACCACAGTGACGGATATAACGACCAAATACCCAGCTTAGGCGACACATGCTGTAAAGGGTATTCGCTTCATTCGATTGTACCGCTTGTTGAATGCTCAATTTCAGCTCAGGCGTGACGCGTTCATCGGCATCCAGCCAAAGCACATAATCGGATTCAACATACTGCTGAGCAAGGCGGCGTTGTGGACCAAAACCGGGCCATTCTTTGTTAATAAAGAATTTGTCGGTGTAGCGTCTGGCAACGGCTTCGGTTTCGTCGCTGCTGCCTGAATCCAAAATAACGATTTCATCGACCCAACCTTCGACCGTTTTTAAGCAGGCATCCAAGTTCGCGGCTTCATTTTTGACAATCAGAGCCACGGCGAGCGTTGGCTTGTTTGCCTTATTTATTGATTCAGACATGCTGATTCCTTTTTCGTGATGTGGTCAAAGGTGCGAATCACATCGCTGACCGAGATTGCTTGCATAATATGATCGCCTTTAACACGAGTGCTCCAAGGCAGTGTTTCAGCCGCTTTGCCGTGTTGTTCGACAATAAACTGCTCATAGACGCTCACCACCTCGTTGAGGTTATTGTATGGTCCGGTGCGTTTTGGGTTGCTGTGTCCATAAAGGCCAATGACCGGTGTGCCTTGAGTCGTGGCAATGTGTGCGGGGCCAGAGTCGGGCGCCAGCACCACGGCAGCCTTGTTTAATACTGCGGTGAGTTGTTTTAGATTGGTTTTACCCACTAAATTCAGCGCGGGGTGCTGCATGTGGCGCACGATATCGGCAGCCAAGTTTTTTTCGCGTTCAGCGGGAGAGCCACAAATGGCCACTTGGTAGCCTTGTTCATAAGCGTAATCACCTAATGCGGCGTAGCGGTACGCCAACCAGTTACGCTCATCCTTACTGGCTGCCGGCGAAATGACAAGAGTCGGTTGGTCACCGAGGGTCTCTTGGGCAAAGTGATGATCAGCATCGCTGATGGGCAATTGCCATTGAGGAGGCGTTCGGGGCACACCCAAATATTCGATAAACGAGTAGAAACTGTCTAAGACGTGCGCAGATTCTGTATCGGAGATCTTGCGATTGGTGAACAGCCATTGCCCTTCTTTTGCACGTTTAAAGTTAAAGCCAACCTTATACGTGGCTTTGATGCCAAGAGTGACTATGCTTGCTCTTAGGGCGAGTTGCATATGAACAAGCGCATCAAAACGATGCCCTTCCAACTGGCGCCAAACGGCTTTCATGCCATCGAGCCCCTGTTTTTTATCAAAAACGATCAGCTCAACGCCTTCTAAACCTTGTAGCAGTTGCGCTTCGACTTTGCCAATCACCCAGGTCACTTTGGTGGAAGGCCAGTGGCGTTGTAGCGCCTGAACGGCAGCGACCGCATGGCAAACATCACCAATGGCGGACAAACGGAGGAAACAGACGGAGTTTGGGGCTTGTTCAAAAAGCGGCATAAGTTCTGCTCAAAAAAATATCTGGCTAAATTATGCAGATACCCAAGATAAATGTAAAATACCCCTCTTTCATTGATGGCAACGATAAGGCATTCCTTTCTATGACTCAGCCCAACATAGGCAAGCCAGGTAATACTGGTATTAAGCGCATAATAAAAGCCACAGGCTACTCGATTCAGGGCTTGAAAGCGGCATTTAAGCATGAGGCTGCGGTTCGTCAGGAGTTTGCTTTGCTCGTCGTTGCGATTGTGCTAGCGACTTGGCTTGATGTATCGATGCTTGAACGTATCACGTTGCTTGCGGTGGTTGTGCTGGTGCTGATTGTTGAATTAATGAATTCAGCGGTGGAAGCGGTGGTGGATCGCATCGGGGTGGAGCATCACGAACTCAGTGGCCGAGCTAAAGATATTGGCTCTGCGGCGGTGTTGGTAGCGTTGATTTTCGCCGGTTTTACATGGCTTTATATCGTGGGTAGTCATTATTATTGGTGGTAAAGCATGATTGAACAACAGCAGTTTGGTCAACGTCGCATTTGTTACGACAGCGAATGGGTGAGTTCGCCAGAGCTGGCTTTATTTGACCCGCAGTATTGGCAAGTACAAAACAAAGTGGTGGGAAGTGCCACCGGGCGCGGCACCACGTGGTTTGTGCAACTGCCCAAGATCACAGCAGCGCTGCGTCACTATCGTCGCGGCGGACTGTTCGGCAAGCTGGTGAAAGATCACTATTGGTTTCGAAGCTGGTCTGCAACTCGCAGTTTCGCGGAATTTCATCTGCTTAAGCAATTACGCGAAGCTGGGGTCAATGTACCGAGACCAATTGCAGCTTATGCAGTGAGAAAAGGGCTTTTTTACCAAGCGGATTTGCTGAGTGAACGCATTGCCAATGCGCAAGATTTAGTGACCATACTGCAAAAACAGCCACTGAGTGCGGAGCTTTACCAAAAAATCGGTGTCGAAATTGCGAAAATGCATCGCGTTGGTGTCAATCATACCGATCTTAATATTCACAATATTCTGATTGATGCGCAGGAAACGATCTGGATTATCGATTTTGATAAATGCTATCCGCAAGCCGGGGAGGGCTGGAAAAAAGGGAATTTAGATCGACTCAAACGCTCATTTAACAAAGAGCGAGTGAAGCGAAGTATTCACTGGCACGACGAAGATTTTCAAGCCTTACTGACAGGCTATGAAAGTCAGTAATAATCACTATTTTCGTAAATAGACACAAGTCTCAGGAAGTTAGTTACATGTCTTTTAAGCAAAAGCTGCACGCTCACGGCTGGTTTATTTTGATTAACGCTTTGGTGTTAATGTTGATTGCTAGCCGTTATTTCGCCTTTCTGCCAGAGTTCCCGACGGATCCATTAGGCATCACCTTTATTCTTGCTGGTACTTGGGGGCAGATGACGCTGCTTGCCGCCATCATTGGTTTAGTGACCATTCCCACCTTATTTTTGCCGAAACCATTTCGTAATGGTACCCAAGCTCTCATTGCTTCGTTAGGCGTTGCAACTTTGTTTATTGATACCATCGTGTTTGCACAGTATCGATTTCACATTAATGCAGTGGTGCTAGAGCTCGTGATGTCAGGCCAAATTGTTAGCTTTCCGTTGATCACTTGGTTAATGGTGATTGGCGGTGTCGCTTTGTTGTTGGCCGCTCAGTGGTGGACAATTCGCTGGCTAGAAAATGGTGCACCCGTCAGAGCGCTGAAACTTGGCCGCAAATTTGCGTTGTTGACCTTTGCCGCGCTACTGGCCACCAATGCTATTCATATTTGGGCCGCAGCGCATGCCTATCAACCGGTTACCACGGTGAAGCGTTATTTACCGCTGTTTTATCCTGCTACAGCAGATAAATTTATGCGCAAACAAGGTTGGGTGGATGAAGAGGCGCTTGAGCGTCAAAAGGCACTGGCGTTTAAACGCAAAAATGATTTGAATTACCCATTAGCTTCACTTCAAACACAACCTGTGGAGAAACCGCTCAATATTATGTTGCTGGTGGTGGATTCTTGGCGTGCTGATACCTTCAACTCAGACAATACGCCAAACATGTGGAAATACGCGCAGTCGGGTGTGGTTTTCAATAACCATATCGCGACAGGCAACGCGACCCGTACCGGGATCTTTGGTCTTTTCTACGGCATTCCGGGTACCTACTGGCATGGATTCCTAGCAAACCAACAAAGCCCGGTACTGATCGACCGTTTACAGGCTTTGGATTACCAATTAGGTATCTTCACTGCTGCTCAGTTACGTAAACCGGAGTTCAATCAAACGGTTTTCACCAAAGTGGAAAACTTACGTATTGGCTCTGAAGGTAGCCGCCCATCTGAGCTGGATGCTGACCTCACTCAAGATTGGTTAGCTTGGTACGATCAACGTGATAAGTCGAAGCCAACGTTCTCTTTCTTGTTTTACGATGCGCCACATGGCTACGATTTCCCTGCAGATTTTGAGCCGAAATACGAGCCGATGCTCAAAGAGGTGAATTATCTCAAGTTAAACAACGACACGGATCCGACGCCATTTTTCAATCGCTACAAGACCAGTGTGCGTTATGTCGATTCGATGG
Organism: Vibrio vulnificus NBRC 15645 = ATCC 27562; assembly: GCF_002224265.1. Lineage (NCBI taxonomy): Bacteria > Pseudomonadati > Pseudomonadota > Gammaproteobacteria > Vibrionales > Vibrionaceae > Vibrio > Vibrio vulnificus. The sequence goes on along the minus strand of NZ_CP012881.1, from coordinate 1,287,359 downwards.
CAACAAAAGTGCTCGATAAACTCAAAGAAAGTGGCGATCTGGAAAACACCTTGGTGATCATTACCGGTGACCACGGGCAAGAGATGAATGACAACAAACTCAACTTCTGGGGGCACAACAGCAACTTTACCGATGCGCAGGTCAACGTGCCGTTTGCCATCTTTGGCCCTGGCGTTGATGCGGCGAAAATGCAGTGGAGTAGCGAAGCGCTCACTAGCCACCAAGATGTTGTACCGACGTTGATGAAGCACTATCTCGGGGTGACCAACGATGTGAAAGATTACTCGGTTGGCGAAGATTTACTCGGTGATGCAGTAAAACGTGATTGGATCATCTCCTCAAACTACAGCGGTTATGCCATTATTACCGATGACAATATCCTAGAAGTGAGTGGTGGTGGCCAGTACCAATTTATGGACAAAACTAATCGCCAGTTGAAAGAACAACAACCGAATTTTACCTATCTGCAGCAAGCCTTAGAGCAGATCAGTCGGTTTAGTAAGTAAGGTACATCAATAAAAAAGAGCCGTATTAGCCTAATGCCAGTCAGTTAAGCTGACTGGCTTTCTTTTTATTGGGGTATTTCTTTGCCTTTGGTTTTATTGCTCTCGGATATATCCGCTCTTCTCGTTTAATGGGCAAGACATGGTGTATCGCCTCATCTTGCAAGTGAGTAATGCGCTTAGGGATTGTTCCCGCTGACTCCAACCAGAACCCCAAAATTACGTGAATGATAGAGTGAGCACACGTTGTGAAGCTCAGTTGGTTGGGGTAGATACCAGGCACTGCTTTAGCCATGTTAACTATGTGATATCTAATAATGTTATAGCTAAGCAACAACCCCCATAGTTCTTGTTTTACCATCTCTGGCTTCTTACTTCTCAGTGTGAACTCGTTGTTCAGAAGTGAAGACTTCATTTCCCGATATCCCACTTCGATTTCCCATCTATGACTGTAAAGCTTTGCTATTTCCGCTGGCGGATAACGACGATGATCAGTCATCGAGGTCAAGATATTCACTTCTTTCCCTTTGATAGTTTTCTTTATCAGGCGAACTTCGATGGTTTCAGGTAGTGACAGGGACTTCTTTCTCGCTTGAGGTGTTGTGTTGATTTCGACAATCCGATCATTGCGACCCAGCTTTCTGACTTCAGTAAATTGAGTATTCTTGCGCATTGGCATTAGCCAATGCCTTTCAGTTCCTGTATTTTCCCAGCGATGAAGAAGACTAAGAGAGTAAAAACCTCTGTCGAACATTGTGAGGCTGTAGTCTGGTGTTGTTTCAATCAACTGTTCCGCCAATATCATCTCATTGGTTTTGTAACTCGCGAAAGCACTGGCGACCAGTATGTGACTGGTCAACTCCATCTGGCAAACCATGCGCACCTGAGGAAAGCTACCTTCACCATTCTGATGTGACGCAGATTGAAACGCATCGCGGTTTTCCTTGGTGTCTGGCGTTCGCCATACCACGCCATCGACAGCGAGGAGTTTTAATCCACACCAAGTCGGATGGTCAGCGGTTTCATTCCATAAGCTCTGGCTTTGATGGAATACTTCTTTTCATGGCATCAACCCCGAGCCGTTGTCTCGCTTGAACGATAGCACTCGGGGCAACCAGACTTCGTTTCCCAGGCAACATTAATTGCGCTTTGGAGACAATTGACCACAAAGGCTCTTGTCGGTAAAGCGACATAGCCACGACTGCCCAAACGGCCATGTCGAGAGGGATACGACGTTTACGAATAGTCGCCACACCAGAAGCGTCTAAGCATTGGTTGATGAAATCAGGGCAAAGAATGTCACTGAGTTTTCCAAGTTGTTCAGTATTGGGGGCATAACGATTGGCGAGTGTTAGGGCTGTAGTTAATTGCAAAATAAAAGGCTCAAAGTTTTAGAAACTTAGAGCTTTTACAAACCATCTACAGGATCCCCCTCTGGCAGGATAGTTGTCACTGTTAAAATTTAACCAGTTTGGGTGGTAATGAGTGAGTTTTGAATCGCATTCCAACAGAAAGAAAAGAAGCCATATTGAAGAAGCTACTGCCTCCTTATTCAATGTCTGTAAGCCAAGTAGCAAAAGAGGAAGGTATTAGCACAGCCACCCTGTATCATTGGCGGCAGCAACTTAGACGTTCAGGAGCCGCTGTGCCAAATAGTCATACTTCATCAGAGCAGTGGTCTGCTCAAACTAAACTCGCCATTGTCGCTGAAACTTACTCGATGACGGAGAATGAACTCAGTCAGTATTGTCGCGAGAAAGGCTTGTTCCCTGAACAAGTGCAAGGTTGGCGAAGTGAGTGTATGCAAGGGTTTATGTCTGCCAAAGAGCGTGAGGCTGAAGCCAAGAAACAAGCTAAAGCTGACAAACTTGAAATTAAAGAGCTGAAAAAAGAGTTACGCTTTAAAGAAAAAGCGTTAGCGGAAACGGCGGCGCTATTGGTGCTTCGAAAAAAGCTGAGAGCCTTTTACGGGGAAGAGCCAGAGGAAGATTAACCTCAACCGATGAAAGGCAATACTTGCTCACTCTTATCCACGATGCCAAGCGAAGTGGCTGCCGTCTAGAGTACGCCTGCAATGAAGTTCAAATCGACTTGAGAACGTATCGACGCTGGTATCAGCGAGGTGAAATACGGACAGACAAAAGACCGACCTGCGTTAGACCTGTGCCTGCTAACAAGCTATCACCGCAAGAGCGCAATGCGATTATTGAGGTGTGCAACCGCCCTGAATACGCAAGTTTACCACCAACTCAAATTGTCCCGACGTTGCTTGATAACGGTGAGTATATTGCTTCAGAGTCGAGCTACTATCGGGTTTTGAAAGCAGAAGGTCAGCTTCATACCCGAGGTCGTCAGCGAAGTCGACAAAGGCAGGCCAAGCCAACAAGTTATACGGCAACAGGTCCCAATCAGGTGTACACATGGGACATTACGTACTTGCCATCTGTGGTTAAGGGACAGCACTATTACCTCTACGTGATTGAAGATATCTATAGCCGAAAAATCGTTGGCTATGATGTCTACGAATGTGAATGCGGTGAGTTAGCGTCACAGTTATTGCAGCGGACGCTGATGCGCGAGCAATGCTTTAATCAGCCACTGGTACTTCACTCGGACAATGGTGCGCCAATGAAGTCACTGACGTTCAGAGCGAAAATGGATGAGCTTGGTATTACTTCATCATACAGTCGCCCGAGAGTCAGTGATGATAACCCGTATGTTGAGTCGCTGTTCCGCACAGTGAAGTACATGCCTAGCTGGCCAACAAAAGGCTTTGAACAACTCGATGCAAGTCGTAGTTGGGTTGAGGCGTTCGTACGTTGGTACAACACCGAGCACAAGCACAGTAAGTTAAATTACGTTACGCCATCAGAGCGTCACAGTGGTAAAGATAGCGAGATTTTAAGACGTCGTTCGGATGTGTTGTCGGTAGCAAGAGAGCGACACCCAGAGCGTTGGTCAGGCAAGATAAGGAACTGTGAACCCGTTGGTGAGGTTCATCTAAATCCAGAAAGAAAAGCCGCTTAATAACTAAGCGAATGATGACAACTACCTTGAAAAACGCCGGGATCGTTAAACCGATCATTTATCTCTTAACTGATCGGCATTAGCCGTATTAGGCTCTTTTTTATATCAATGAAGGTGTAGCGATAAGCGCTGCTGACTGACTATTCAAGATCTAGACTACGCAGATTTAATTGTTTCGCGACATTGTGAAAATTAATACCGAACGCTTCAACCATGTAATGTTGAATTGGAATGTTGAGGTTGATAACTGGAATGGATGGGTAAAGTTTTTCTAGACTAATACTGGCTGTCGAAGCTATGCCATATATTTTTGATAACGTGATTTTTTCTTGTGCGATTTCAAGCTCTAGAGGCATGGATGACTCATGATAGCTAAGCCCTTCGATCTGTTTTAATCTTTTTTTAACAAATTCTTTTTCAGTCCTATGCGGAAAGTAAATCATGTCGGCGCCATTCTGCTCGATAAGAGTGCGTAACATATTTTCGTAGTACTCAAGTTTGATGCCTTTTTCAGCAACCATACCTTGACCAATAAACCCAATTTGAGCTGTCTGACTGAAGCACTCCGAAGTACCCAACCGGCCTTGCAGGGTTGAGAGGGTATTGGTTGTTACCTTGAATTTACTTGCTGGAAGTGCAAAAAAAGTAAAAAACGAAAAGTTTTTTCTTGGGTAGATTTTGCGCGCTGGCTTCAAACCTACGAGCTTGAGTAAAAAATCACGACTTGGTTTATTGCGCGACACAACTAACTCTGGCTGGATTTTCTCATGAAACTCCCGGACTGTACCGCAATGTAGATCAGATAAGGATCGGTTGACCGATCCTTCTGATGAGAGACAATCGGAAACCTGTTTATAGGTTTCCGATTTTTTATGTCTATCCAAAACTATTTTGCTGACTTTCTTGAAGAGAGTCCTGTTGATGTCGCTCAGCTAACCACCTTCTCCGAGCATATTCCTGATGAGTGGGTTGCTAAAGCGGCAACACTTTCCGATAAAGCGACAATTCGTCGACGTCGTTTACCTAGTGATATGGTTCTTTGGCTTATTGTTGGAATGGCGTTTTTCCGCAATGAGTCTATTGCAGAAGTCGCACGGCGAATGAATGTCTGTGCCGAGGGCTTAGCCGATGAGGAACTGCTAGCTAAAAGTGCTTTAACGCAAGCAAGGCAACGCCTTGGTAAAGCTGCTCCAGAATGGTTGTTTAGACAATGCAGTCACACATGGGGTCTAGAGCGTTACCCCGAGGATACTTGGCAAGGCTTACAAGTCTTCGCTATTGATGGGGCTCTTTTTCGAACCGCTGATACATCAGAACTAAGAGAACATTTTGGGTCAGGTAATACATCCAGCGAGAGGCAGACACCTCATCCAGTACTTAGGGTGGTGACCATGATGAATGTTCGCTCACATGTCATTGTAGACGCAGCTATAAGCCCCTATCGTCGTGGTGAAATACCGCTTGCAATGCCCTTTATTGACTCTCTACCTGATAACTCAGTGACTTTACTAGATAAGGGGTTTTATGGCGCAGACTTACTTCTTTCTCTCCAAAATAGTGGCTCCAACAGGCATTGGTTGTTACCAGCGAAGAAAGGGGTGAAATTCAGACTTCTGGACGATGAAGAGAGCGACGACATGTTGGTAGAAATGAAAGTCTCTCCACAGGCTCGCAAGAAAAATCCTAACCTACCTGAAAAATGGCAAGTCAGAGCCGTTACTTATCAAGTACAAGGTAAGCACAAAACAGTGTTTACGTCTTTGCCTAGGGAAGAGTACGATGCGGAATCAGTAGCCGAGCTTTACCATGAGAGATGGGAAATTGAGTTAGGGTACAGAGACATAAAAAGTTCGATGCAGCACAACGCGTTAGTGCTGAGGAGTAAGACGGTCGAGCTTGTCTATCAAGAGTTATGGGGGCTGTTGCTTGGTTATAACTTGGTAAGACGAGAAGCCAGTCAAGCGGCCGTAGCACATGGTCGAATGGCCAATGAAATCAGTTTTAAATACGCTTGTCAGTTCATCGCTAGTCAACTGAAAGTAATGAGCAAAGCGGTATCTCCAGGTAATACACCGAAGCGTCTAAAAAGTCTGCGCGGAGACTTATCCATCCTTTTTATAGACAAACGCCCTAAGCCAAATCGGCCTAGGGCGGTAAAAATATCAAAGACCCGATATCCTGTTAATCGCAAGGCAGCTCCTCTTAAGTGAACTACATTGCGGACTGTACCGACACCGTCATCGAACATGACCTCATGCTTTACCTCAATATTATTCAACAGCACATTTGTTCGCCATGCTGAATAGTCGGCATAAAAAATGTAGAGAAAGGACAAACTGTTGTGAATAGACTTCAATTTACTATGAAGTTTTCTTGCCTCCCATACTTTACTTTTCCTGCCGATAAAGATGACATGATCCCATTCAGACTTATCAAGCAATACACGCATTTGTCGAACAGCACTTTGTGACTTTTCTTCTCGTACAATTAAAATATTATTGGATGTTCTAAAGTGATGTTTTGCTTCAATAGCACAGAGAAGTTGCAAAGGTGAGGTGACCAAGAACAAATTCATGACAGTTCCTAAAGTACGAGTAAATGAAGTAAGCAGGAGAAAATGATACTAGCTAGCTTAAAGTAGAGTGCAGAAACAAAGCAATACCAAACTGGTGTTGGTAGAGGTATACTGATGTAAACTATGACATTGTCATCAATTCACTGCCTATCGCTTGGGTAGAGAACAAATTTTTATAAATGGTGAAAACATGTTAAACAAAAAAACTGTATTAATTACCGGCGGTACCGGTTCGTTTGGTAAACAGTTCATTAAAACCATTCTTGAGCGTTACCCAGAAGTAAAAACTATCCGCATTTATTCTCGCGATGAGCTAAAGCAATTTGAGTTAAAACAAGAATATTCAGGCAATCAGAAGCTTCGCTTTTTCATTGGTGATGTTCGTGATCGTAACCGTATGATCCAAGCGTGTGAAGGCGTTGATGTCATCATTCATGCTGCTGCAATTAAGCAAGTTGACACAGCAGAATACAACCCTACTGAATGTATTCGTACCAACATTGATGGGGCTGAAAATGTCATTCAGGCAGCACTCCAGTGTGGTGTGCATGATGTTGTAGCATTATCTACTGACAAAGCATGCGCGCCAATCAATCTTTATGGTGCAACGAAACTCGCGTCAGATAAGTTGTTTACAGCAGCAAACAATATTAAGGGATCGAAAGATATCCGTTTTAGCGTTGTACGTTATGGTAATGTAATGGGCTCTCGAGGTTCAGTGATCCCGTTCTTTTTGAACAAACGTTCAGACGGTGTATTACCAATCACTCATGAAGAGATGACGCGTTTTAATATTTCACTGCAAGATGGTGTGAACATGGTGATGTATGCGCTTGAACACCATCTTGGTGGTGAGATTTTTGTACCTAAGATCCCATCTTACAAAATTTTAGATATTGCTGCCGCAATTGCACCTGAGTGTAAGACTGAGGTCGTAGGTATTCGCCCTGGTGAAAAATTACATGAAGAAATGATCACCGATACGGATTCTCTAAACACAATCGATCTTGGTAAGTACTACGCAATTCTGCCTTCAGTATCGTTCACTTATACAGAGCAAGAATATATCGAACACCACAAAGCTGAAAAAGTACCATTTGGTTTTAAATACAACTCAGGTACCAATACAGAGTGGGAAAGTATTGAAAGCCTACGCGAGCTAATTAAAGAGCACGTTGATCCAAACTTTACAGTGTGAGAATAGTTGTGATTCCTTACGGTAAGCAAGATATTAATCAACAAGACATTGATAGTGTTGTTGAGGTTTTGAATTCAGACTTTCTGACTCAAGGCCCTCAAGTGCCAGCCTTTGAGCAAGCATTGATTGAGCATACGGGCGCAAGTTATGCGCTGGCGGTCAATAGTGCTACGTCGGCCCTACATATTGCCTGCCTTGCGCTAGGGTTAGGAGAGGGAGATTGGCTTTGGACTTCTCCAATCACCTTCGTAGCGTCCGCTAACTGCGGTTTATACTGCGGTGCACAAGTCGATTTTGTTGATATAGACCCTGCTACGTACAATATGTGCCCAACGCGTCTTGAGGAAAAGCTGATTAAAGCGCAAGCGGAAGGCAAGCTGCCGAAAGTTGTAGTGCCAGTGCATTTATGCGGTCAGCCATGTGATATGGTCGCGATTGCAAAATTAGCCAAACAGTACAACTTCAAAGTCATTGAAGATGCTTCGCATGCCATTGGTGGCAAATATCAAGGCTTACCGATAGGGAATTGTGAATACTCAGATATTACAGTGTTCAGCTTCCACCCAGTGAAAATTGTGACCACTGCAGAAGGTGGCGCAGTTATAACTAACCAGAAAGCACTGTCTGACAAGATGGCTTTATTGCGTAGTCATGGCATTACCCGAGATCCAGAGCAAATGGAAGGTGAGAGCCACGGCGGTTGGTACTATCAGCAGATCGATTTAGGCTTTAACTATCGTATGACAGAGCTTCAAGCGGCGCTGGGAGTTTCTCAGATGCAACGCTTGGACGACTTTGTGGCCGCTCGCCATCACCTCGCAGACCGTTACAATCGATTGTTGCAGTCTTTACCAGTGGTATTGCCATATCAATTGGAGAATACCTACTCGGGTCTTCACCTTTATGTCATACGTTTGCAGTTGGACAAAATATCTTTAACGCACAAAGAAGTGTTTGATGCTTTGAGAGGTAAAGGGATTGGGGTGAATTTGCACTACATTCCCGTCCACACTCAACCGTATTATGAAAAAATGGGCTTCAGTACTGGGAATTTCCCAGAGTCCGAGCGCTATTACAGTGAAGCTATTTCACTTCCCATGTTCCATAGTATGACGGAAGAACAACAAGATACGGTTGTTCAGGTACTTACTGAAATATTGCAGGAGCGCTAATGAAAATAGCGATTATTCCAGCACGAGGTGGTAGTAAAAGAATACCTCGCAAAAATATTAAAGATTTTAATGGTAAGCCTATTATTGCTTATTCTATTGAAGCTGCGTTAAGTTCTGGTTGTTTTGACAAGGTGATCGTGTCTACAGACGATCAAGAAATTGCAGAGGTTGCAAAAAAATATGGTGCTGACGTTCCGTTTGTACGTCCCGCAGAGGTATCGAATGATTATGCAACGACAGCCGATGTTATTTTACATGCAATCGACTGGTTTGAAGAGCAAGCCATTTCGATAGAGTATATTTGTTGCATCTATGCTACTGCACCATTTATTGCTATTAAAGATATTCAGTTAGCTTATCAAATGCTTCTGAAAGATCCTGAAGCAAACTACTGCTTTCCTGTGTGTGAATTTCCTTTTCCAATTCAGAGAGGAGTTAAGTTAATAGCTGGCAATCGAGTGGAAATGTTTCAACCAGAGCATTTCAATACTCGCTCTCAAGATTTAGAGACTGGTTACCACGATATAGGGCAGTTTTATTGGGGTAAACCAAAGGCATATCGAGATAATGTCCCAATGTTTTCAAATACGGCTATTGCTTTGCCTGTATCAAGAAAACGAGTTGTAGATTTGGATACACCAGAAGACTGGGAGTTTGCTTTGCTTTTGTCTGAAGCTCTAAGAGGTCAAGACTAGTGTTAGTTGGTATTCGCGTTGACGCCTCTTTGAAAATGGGGACAGGACATACATTCCGAATGTTAACGCTTGCACATAAACTAAAACAAAGGGGTCATGAGCTCGTTTTTATTAGTCGGCAGCTTAAAGGGAATTTGATTGAACTGGTTAAAGCGAACTTTTGGGTTATCGAATTACCTACGCCCAACGTGCTTTTTACTTCAACTAATCATTGCGAGCATTCTGATTGGTTGGAAGTTGCCTATAAAGAAGAAATCGCCCAAAGTTTTGAGGCGATTCAATCTTACTTGAAAGTGAAAGGTCGGTCCCAATTAGATTGGTTGGTGATTGACCATTATGCTATTGAGCAACAGTTTCAAGTAGCATTGAGCCCATTATACAAACACGTCTTACAGGTTGATGATTTGGCTGATAGGCCACATGCCGTCGATCTCTTGCTCGATCAGAATTATTATCAATTAGGAGAGAGTCGATATAAGACTTATCTTTATGACTCTACTGTTCGTATGTGTGGCCCTAAATATGCTTTACTTAGAGACGAATTTGAACTATCTAGGCACACTTTACCTGCGTATTCATCTCGGTTGTTAGGACAAAGAGTAGTTCTATTTTTTGGTGGAGTAGATATCGCTAATGAGACCACTAAAGCCTTAAAGGGCTTGCTGAGTATAGATAGCCAAGATCATTTTGATGTGATCATTGGGATGAACAATCCACATCGAGCGACTATCGCTAAGTTATGCAATGAACATGTTGAACGAACAACATTGCATATTCAAGTTATTAATATGATGGATTTTTTTTCTGCCGCGTATTTGTATGTCGGTGCCGTTGGAGCAACAACATGGGAGCGATGTGTATTAGCTTTACCCGGCATCGTTTGCTCGGTTGCTGATAACCAAACGCAGGTAGCGAAGGACCTACATCAAATAAATGCTCATCACTATTTAGGGCTTAATTCGGAACTCACGTCACAAGATTATGCTAATGCGTATCAACGTTTAATATATCAGCCAATAGAATTGTACGCGCAGTCAAGGCTATGTGCTGAACTTATTGATGGGAAAGGTTGCGAGAGAGTCGTTAAACAATTAGAAGAGATGTCAAAAAATGACGGAGTTTAGTATTCGCCCAGCCACTGAAGATGATAAATGGATGGTATTAGATTGGCGTAATCACCCGGATGTAAGGGCGGTAATGCTAACGGATCACATTATTAAGCGAGAAGAGCATGAGGCATGGTGGAACAAAACTATGCAAATGCAGCAGCGGCAAATACTCATTTTTTCATCTAAAGAGAAGCCTGTAGGTGTTATTACTATTTATGCTTGGGATCTGGCGTCTGCAACCGCATGGTGGGGATTCTATCTTGACAATGCAAACCTAGATCAAAGTGAAAAAACGGCTGTTTGGTTGGAGTTAGAGCAAGCAGTTATTCGTTATGGAAGAGATGAATTACGTTTACATAAACTATTTTGTGAGTCATTGAAGACAAATCAACTGGCTTGGACGTTACATAAAAAATGCGGTTTTATTGAATGTGACGCGCCTGATAATGCAACTGAAACAGTAAAAGATGTTGTGTATATGAAATATGAGTATCCAGAGAATAAAGTGGATAAAAGGGCAGGTCTGTACCTTTTTGCCTCACATAACACCGACTTTCTAACAGAGCACTTACGCAAAGAGAGTAACAAATACGACCAATTTCCATTCCAAGTTAAAAAAGTTGAATTTGGTCGCTATCAATTTGAGTTGTTAGATTCTTCTAAATCTGAGCTCAATAGTAAAGAGTCTTGTTATGTGTTTGTTGAGCGTGTTGAAGATTTATTCTCTGATATCTATACCTTGCCAACGGAAGAATCATTACTTAAGACAGAGCAGCGAGTAGTCGAATATTTGTCATTCATTCGGCAAATAGCAGCACGAAGCCAAAATCGAGTATATGTTGCCGATTTCTGTATTCAGAAAGGTTTTCCTTACTCTTTAGAAGAGCGAGGTAATAGTTCAAAAATTCTAGGCTTAATTTACGAATGGAATAAATCTTTAAATGCTCTCAAAACTGAGGGGCTTATTGAGATTTTGCCATATTCTCAAATGATTCATAATGTAGGTCATTCATTTGCAAATAAATATTGGTACATGGCACGATCTCCTTTTTCTATTCAATGTCTAGAAGCGTATAGTCGTAACATTATAGGTACAATATTGTCTTCTCACTCTTTGTCTGCGAGAGCGTTAGTTCTTGATTTGGATAATACTCTCTGGAAGGGTGTCATTGGTGATGATGGAAAAAATGGAATTGAGTTGGGTGGTGACTATCCGGGCAATATTTATAAACAACTTCAATCACTTTTCTATGCCCTTAAAAAGCGTGGTATCTTACTCACTATTTGTAGTAAAAATACGGAAGAGATTGCGCTTGACGCAATAGAATCTCACCCGGAAATGCGTTTGAGAAAAGCTGACTTTGTGAGCTATCGTATCAACTGGAATCCAAAATCTCAGAATATAAAAGAGCTAGCTCAAGAGTTAAACCTTGGTGTTCAGTCTCTCTGTTTTATTGATGACAACCCAGTCGAAAGGGCTGAGGTGCGCCGTAATGTTCCAGGTGTATTTGTCCCTGAATTACCTGAAGATCCAGCGGATTGGTATGAATTTATTTGTCAGTTGCCAGAGCTTTATGTAACTCAAGTCAGCGAGTCTGATAAACGCCGAGCAGAGTTGTATAAGAAACGAGTTGATATCCAAAAGGCACAGTTGAGTTTTACTGATCGAACTGAGTTTTTGGCAAGTCTAGGAATAGAGATTAGTGTTGAGCCATTAAATGCCGTTAACCTTGATAGAACTTACCAATTATTCAATAAAACAAACCAATTCAACACAACCACGACACGCTATAGTAAAGAACAGTTAAAAGGTTGGATGGATTCAGAACTATATCAAGTTTTGCATGTTCGAGCTAAAGATAAGTACTCCTCCGAATATGAGGGTGTGGCTGCATTGGTCATTATTCGTGAGCAAACCAACTGGATTATTGATAACTTTGTTATGTCATGCCGTGTGATGGGAAGAGACATTGAAAAAGCGATACTGGATCAGCTCATTTTTAGCGCGCGCAAGGAAAAAGTTTGGTCAATTACTGGGCGTTATATTAAGAGTGAAAAAAATATTCCAGTTGAGCATTTATTTTTAAGTCATAATTTTGAAAGAAAAAATGCTGAGGAATGGCTATTTGATATGAGAATAAAACCAATTCCTGATAAAACAACCATCATGAAAATACAGTGGAATATATAGGGGTATTAGTATGAATACAATGTTTTCCGCTTTAGGTGTTTTGAATGTTGATCATTATGCTGTGACAACACGAGATATAATAGCAACACTCAAAGATTTTTTGTCGATTCCTAATTCTAAATTGTTACGTGGTCCAGGGGTCAACCCTGCTCAAGATGTTCATTATGCATTTGTCGAGCTAAATGGAATGGGGATTGTGGAAATTTTGTCCCCACTAAATGATGATTCTCCAATCTTAGGTCATTTAAGCAATGGTGGAGGAGCTTACCACCTCTGCTATGCTGTTAAAGACTTAGATAATGCCATTGAAGTAGCGCAACAAGAATTTGGAGCTAAATTGATTGTAATGCCAAAAGCTGACGGTGCGTTTGATGGCCGACGAGTTGCATTTTTGATCCATCCACTGCATGGTTTATTTGAGCTTCTTGAAGCGTTTCCGTCATCGATATCAATAGCGATGACGTCAAATGCAAATGCTGTTAATCACAGCTCTCAGAAAGAAAAACTACTCAGTATCTATCATAATGTCGTTGGTGACGCGGGGGCTACGTTTGATATGACTAATATGAAGAATTGCAGTGACTGGGATTCGTTCAAACACTTATTGCTAATTATGGAAGTGGAAAAAAAATTTGAAGTCAGTATTCCTGCCGAAGATATGTCATTACTAGATTCATTAGAAAAAATTGATGCTTACCTGACGAAGAAGTAGAGATAATTATGAAAATTGCAAACAGAGTTATAGGTAAAGGACAAAGGCCTTACATTATTGCCGAAATGTCCGGTAATCATAATGGTGATATTAACCGCGCAATCGAGCTTATTAAGGCGGCCAAAGAAGCGGGTGCTGATGCTGTTAAGTTGCAAACATATACGGCAGATACGATCACCATCAATCATGATAGTGAAGAGTTTATGATCCGAGGCGGCCTTTGGGATGGTTCAAAGCTCTACGATTTGTATGAGCAAGCGCATACACCTTGGAGTTGGCATAAAGCGCTTTTTGATGTGGCCGCTGAAGTTGGTATTACAATATTCAGCTCCCCATTCGATCATACAGCCGTCGATTTTTTGGAAAGCTTGAACGCACCTGCATACAAAATTGCCTCGTTTGAATTGATTGATTTGCCGTTAATTAGAAAGGTAGCTTCAACGGGTAAACCAATGATTATGTCTACTGGTAACGCTAACTTGGCAGAGATCGAAGAGGCGGTAGCTGCGGCAAAAGGTGCTGGTGCAGAAAATATCATCCTCCTCCATTGTACTAGTGGTTACCCTACACCTGCATCTCAGGCTAATATCACAACGATGGCAGTAATGCGTGATGCATTTGCTGTCGAGGTCGGCCTTTCGGATCATACGATGGATATTGGTGTGTCAGTAGCAGCCGTTGCGCTAGGTGCATGTGTTATAGAAAAGCACTTTACTCTTGCTCGTGCAGATGGAGGCCCTGATTCTGCATTTTCTCTCGAGAAAGAAGAGTTGAAGTCATTAGTTGTAAACTGTTCTATGGCTTATGAGGCGCTAGGTAAACCAAATTTTGTTAGTACGGAAGCAGAACTTCAGACGAAATGCCATCGCCGCTCTTTGTATGTCGTCAAAGACATCAAAAAAGGAGAGGTATTTACGAAAGAGCATGTGCGTTCCATTCGCCCAGGTAATGGTATTTTACCAAAATACCTAGATGAAGTTATCGGCTCTGTGGCTACACAAGATTTAAAATTTGGCACGCCACTACAGTTTTCACACTTCGCTTAATTCAATAGGGAGTTCATGTAACTCCCTCCATTTTTAGTTCTTTGGAGAAATGGTTGAAATACCATGTTTAGCATAGGCCATTTCAATCCTTTGACATCTCTTTTTCATGCTTTCTGAGAGCATATCAATTGAGGTTACTATCGTGTAAATCGGCATGTCCTTATAAATTAAGGATGCCGTATATTGAGCGGTAGATAATGCTCCAATAAGCTTAGACAACTTGATTTTTTTTTCGACAAGCTCAATTTCCAAAGGGTATTCACTCTGATGGTATGTTAGATTAGAGATATTTTTTATCGCCTCTTTTGTCTCTTCTGTTTCGGTCCTATGAGGGAAGTAGATGACACCTTGAGGATTGTTTAGGGCAAACGCTCTTACTTCCTCTACGTAAACTTCTTGAGTCTTTCTGCGCTTGTGCCCAATTGCTCCCTCACCAATAAAGCCTACAGGTGAGGTCGGATCGAATAGCTCTGTAGACCCTACTTTTTTCTTGAGTTCAGTAAGTGTATTCTTGACGATGACATGTTCAGGATTTTCTATATCAAAAATAGTGAATAGCTCTAATTTCTCGCTTTGTGGAAGCTCACCAATTGGTTTTATGCCTTGAAGTTTAAGAAAAAGATCATTAATAAAACGCTTTCTTGAATAAATTGCTTTAGAGCGTATTTCTTCTTCATATTCATTGATGGTGAGAGTCCCATCATCAAAATAAACTTCTTTATTTATATTCAAATTACGTAGCAGTAACTTAGTTCGCCAACCATTGTACTCAGCATGGAAAAAGTTTTTTATTTGTTTCTTTTTTGTTATTTCCCAAATTTCTTTTATCACTTTTGGTAGGTTTCGAGTTCTATTTGTCCTTGGGATTTTTATTATGTAATCCCAATCATTATCATCGACTAATTTTTTTTGTTGGCTCAAGCCTGGTTCAGACAATTGCTCAACAAGTAATAGAATGTTATTTTTGGTTTGATAATGAGCTTTTGCCTCTAGGGCACAGATATATTGAAATGGAGAAGTTACAGAAAATAAATTCATAATTTTACCTGTAAATTTTGTTTAATCTTTTTATACAAATGAGCAAGTAACCTAAATACCCTAAATTCTCTATACAAAAATAGAATACTGCTTTTTTAAGAGGAGTCTTTTTAGGCTTAACAATATAAAGTTTAGATAATTGTTCTTTTGTTTTAACATATAAAGTGTAGTTTGAAAAGTGTCTAAAACAAAGTGACATTGCTGGAATGTAAGCTAAGTTAAATGCTATTTCTCCCAAGTCTTTTTGGTATTTATCAAATGGTTTTAGAGATTTGGTTTTTTCTTGTAGATAGAGCATGGATTCTATTCGACTTGTTATGTGTTTTGGAGAGCTTGTATTGCTTTGACTTGATGATGAATATTGGTATATATAGCTCTTTCTCTATATGAATGCTATTTTCCTTATTCAGCTTCCATACCAAGAAACTGATGGCATTATCTTCATAGTTTATGCCTTCTGGAAAAAAAAAAGGCTATTTTTAATAAAGATAGAACGATTAAAGAAAGCACTTACCATTGGTCCTGGTGAACCTTTAGGATTTATTATGGAGTGTTTTTTTGATTTTAATATTTTTAGTATGTTAAATGATATTATGTCTTTTTCTTTGTTATCCAAAAGAGGTGATAAATAGTGTTCGTGAACTAGATCATCACTGTCAATAAAGGAAATGAACTTTGTTTTTGCTTCTTTTATTCCCTTATTTCTTGCGCCACCTGCACCAGTGTTTTTTTGAGATATTACGGTTAGCTTTTCATAATTAGATGCTAGTTCATTTAGTTTGTTAAAGGAGTTGTCCGTAGAGCCATCATCTATAGCAATGACTTCAGATATCAGGTCTGGATTTTTATTATCGGCTAAAATAATTGATTCAATACATTCTTTAATAGTTATTTCTGAGTTGTATACAGGTATGATAATAGTCAGCATTTTATTTTGCCTTAATAGTTTCTGAGATTGTTTTTTTTATTGACCCTTTAGCTTGCTTCACGAAAGCTTCTGCATTTTCCGATAACTCTTCTCTGAGCTGAATGTTTACTAGTAATTTTAGTATTGTCTCAGAGATGTTCACTGTGATTATGCTGCCTCCCCGAGTAACGAGAGTGTCGACCACTTCTTTAAAATTATAATAACTCGGTCCAATAATCACTGGTACCCCTAGTGCAGCTGGCTCTAACACATTATGCCCTCCGACTTTGTCTCCCACTAGGCTTCCGCCCATAAAGCAGACATCTGCTGCACCGAGTAAGACCAACATCTCACCCATAGTGTCACCAAGATACACTTGCGTGGAGTCTGCAATGATGTTTGCTTGTGTGCGCCTTACTGTTTCGAAACCTTGTGTTTGGCACAGTTCGAACACCGAGTCAAAACGCTCTGGGTGTCGGGGCACGAGTATTAAGAGTGCATTTGGATGCGTTTCTAACACTTGTCTATGAGCATCCAATACTTGTTCATCTTCGCCTCTGTGGGTACTTGCGGCTATCCATACCGGCCTTTGTTGGCCAAGCAGAGTGCGTAATTCCGCTCCTTGATGTTTGATTTCATCGGAGATATGGATATCGAATTTGATCGAGCCCGTCACACTGAGTTTGTTTGTCGGGATGCCGAGTTTGGCGAAACGATCGGCGTCCGCTTGAGATTGGCAAAGAACTTTACCCAAGCAAGGGTGGATAAGATTAAATAGCGGCTGAACTTTGGCGTAGTTTTGCTGAGATTTTTCTGATAAACGGGCATTGACTACGATAATCGGGATATTGGCTTTGTGTACAGTTGCGAGGGTGTTAGGCCACAATTCCGTCTCAATGATCAGCATCTTGGCCGGATTTATCGCTTTAAGGAAACCTCGAACCGCAAAGGCAAAGTCGATAGGCATATAGCGATGTTCAACTAAGTTGCCTAATTTTGCGATTTGTTCTGCGCCAGTGCTCGTGGTGGTGGTCACAACAATCACTTGGTCGGGCGTTTTCTCTTTAATTGCTTTAATTAGCGGAACTGCCGCGAGGCTTTCTCCGACAGAAACAGCATGGATCCAGAGTGGTTGGTTTTGCCCATCAAGCGTGGGGGTGATGCCAAAATGCTCTTTCCAACGTTTACCGAATTTGGGCTTGTTTGGCTTGCTACGATACAAACCAAACAGCAGCAAGGGGGCCGCTAAAGCCAGTAGGAGTGTGTAGAGCCATCTTACTAACATGCGTTCACCGCAATGGCGTCGAGTTTGCGAATACTGTCTAACACGTGTTTTGGTGTCAGTTCAGACAAGCATTTGAGGTGTTGGTATTGGCACTCGCGCTTAAAGCAGGGACGACACTCGATATCGGTGTGAACAATTTCTACGTTTTCTGCTAAAGGCGGTGTGTATTTTGGTGATGTTGAGCCATATACCGCGACGACATTGCACCCAACAGCCGCCGCGACGTGCATTAGGCCTGAATCGTTGCTGACAACCGTGTGACAAGCCGCCAGTAGATCCACCGCTTCAATTAAACTGGTTTCGCCAGCCAATACGTGAATTTGGTGATGAAATTCGCTAGGTACGCCTTGTTTAATGCCATTACAGGTATCGCGATCTTTTTGCGAACCAAACAACCACACTTGATGACCTTGCTGGCACATTGCGTGGGCGACTTCGGCATAATGATTTTCCGGCCATTTTTTGGCTGGTCCAAATTCAGCACCAGGACAAAGACCGATCACTTTGCTCTGCACCGCAAGACTAAACTTCGCTAGTGTTTTTTGCTGAGCATCAGTATGGATAGACAATTTAGGGCGAGGTAAGGTTTCTAGCCCACCTAACGAGGAGGAATCGATCATTTGTTCACGTGGGTGAGCTAAGGCCACATAGCGTTCGACCATATACTGAAAGGCTTTCTTATTAGGTCTAAGATCGTTCAGTAGCCCATAACGCATTTCGCCCCGCCAGCCGGTGCGTTTTGGAATATTTGCAAACCAAGGGATGAGCGCCGATTTGGCTGAGTTGGGCAACACGTACGCATGGTCATAAGCAAATTCGCGAAGGGATTTACCAATTTCACGGCGCCCTAATAGGTTGAACTCGCCATGCCCGAGTGGCATTTCAATTGCGCGGTTGACTTCGGGCATCCGCTCCAAGATCGGTTTACACCATCCAGGGGCAATGACGTCAATGAGAGCATCGGGATGTTGCTGTTTCAGCGTGGTATAGAGTGATTGTGACATCACCATATCGCCAACCCAAGAAGGGCCAATGATTAAAAATTTTGTCATAGCTAGTCCATATACCGTGGATCGCGATAAGGGTTGGGGGCGGTTTTATCTTCTTGAGTCCTCAAAAGTTGGAAAATCCACATATATTGCTCTGGGGACTCAGCGATCACATTTTCGATATGTGCATTCATCTTGCGCGCATCAGTCTCTTCATTCTCTGTAGGGAAGTGCTCCCATGCTGGGAAGAACTCTACGTCAAATTGCCCTGTGTCAACATTGAGTTTTGAGACCATGGGAACAACTTCTGCTTTGGCTACCTTGGTTAATTTACCCACTCCGGGTAGTGTCGCTTTAGTGGCAGCAAAGAAATCAACAAATACGCTTCGTTGCTCACGTCCATGATCTTGGTCGGCTAAATAATAGCCTAGATAGCCTTTGCGAATAGCTCGGATAAAGTGGTTTACACCCGCATCTCGCTCAAATATTTTTCCACCATATTGCACTCTTTGGCGATGCATTAGCCAATCTGTTAGTGCATTTTTTTGAGGTTTTGAAAAACCCACGACAGGGAGGCCTCTAGATGCTAGCACGATGGCAGGAATATCAATGGTCCACGTATGCGGTACCATCAAAATCACATTCGATTTTCGGTCTAACACAGTTTGGAGGTGTTCCATTCCTTTAATGTTGGTATTTCGTGTGAGCCACTTTTTGCTGCGAGTTGTTAAAGACGCGAAGGTCAGCAAATAAATGCCTGCAGTCTCTAAACAGCGAAACAGAATCTGTTCTCGTTCTTCGTGAGAGCGCTCTGGAAAGCATAGGTGCAGGTTTACCCATGCATTATGAATAGTACCTTTACGTTTCTTTATGAGTACTTTGGCAATCGTACGAGCAATTCGTCGTTTGATGCTTACTGGTAGAAATGTAATTGGAATAGCAAAGAGTATAGCAATCCAAGTCCCCCAGTATTTAGGAGCAAGAAAACCCCACTGGAAGGTGGGGTGATATGCTTTGGGATCGAAGTCGTTACGTTCAGTTTTCATGTTTCGCCAATAATCTAGTCATAGCGTCTGCTAAGATTCAATGAGTTAGTTCTTTACTTCTAGGTGCCAGAGATACACATTTTAGAACCTAGAACCTAGAACCTAGAACCTAGAACCTAGAACCTAGAACCTAGAACCTAGAACCTAACCATTAACAATCGCCATATACTCCGCTACTCCTTCAGCGACAGTCTTAAACTCAACATCACACCCAGCGGCGCGCAGTTTTGTGAGATCTGCCTGAGTAAACTCTTGGTAGGCGCCTTTTAGATGTTCAGGGAATGGAATAGTTTCAATCTCTCCTTTGCCGTGATGCTTGATCACTGCTTTTGCCACTTCTTCAAAAGACTCAGCGTTACCCGTGCCACAGTTGAAAATGCCAGAAACGCCATTTTGCATAAACCACAAGTTTACCTTACACACGTCACCAACGTAGATGAAGTCACGTTTGAACTGCTCGCTACCTGCGAACAGTTTTGGATTTTCACCCGCAAGGATTTGGTTGTTAAGGTGGAAAGCAACCGATGCCATGCTGCCTTTATGCTGCTCACGAGGGCCATAAACATTGAAGTAACGGAAGCCTGTGATTTGCGACAGTGTCTCGCCATGTTCTTCGGCATCTTGCCATAAGCGGCGAACGTAGTTATCGAATTGCTGCTTTGAATAGCCGTAAACGTTGAGTGCACCTTCGTATTCGCGTTCTTCTTTAAAGACAGTGGTTTCACCGTAAGTGGCTGCAGAAGAAGCATATAGGAATGGAATTTCACGCTCTAGGCAGTAGTGAAGTAACTCTTTTGAATACTCGTAGTTGTTGAGCATCATGTACTTGCCATCCCACTCTGTTGTTGCAGAGCAAGCACCTTCGTGGAAGACCGCTTCAATTGGGCCAAAGTTATCACCCGCCATGATCTGAGTGAGAAAGTCATCTCGATCCATGTAATCGGTAATGTCGAGATCAACCAAGTTTTTGAACTTTCGACCGTTCTTTAGGTTGTCTACAACCAGAATGTCATTGATACCAATCTCGTTTAGGGCTTTAACAATGTTGCTGCCAATCATGCCAGCGCCGCCAGTTACGATGATCATAAATCTTCCACCTAAGGTTAAAAATGCCAAAAAATTTTATCAGGAAAAGGAGGAGGGTGCTAGAACTTGGTCTTAACCTGGGTTCTTCGTATGAAGGCAACTGAATTCCCAATCCGATGAGAGTTCAGTTGCCTATATGGGAGAAATAAGAAAACTAGACCCTAGACCCTAGACCCTAGACCCTAGACCCTTATCTCTTAATACCAACGGCTTCTCGCGTTGGTCACTTCAAATAGCTCGTACTTGCGACTCAGTGTTTGACCGCCATCTCGCGTGATTGGTTGCCAAGCAAAAACACCACGCGCCGTGCTTGGTTTGATCGTCATCGCATCAAATGGAATCGAAATATAGAAGCCTTTGTTGTAACTGCCTTCGCCATATTCCTCGGTCGTTAGGTCCGTCACGGTCGCAAATGCACCGACGATCATGCCGGATTTAAACTGTTTGGAGAAATCGACGCGTACCCCGTTGTCGCCGCCCAAGAACTTACCCGCGCTGACTTTAAACAACGTGTTCTCCAACAAAGACCACTGAGGCATGTAGTAAGCAGAAAGTTGACCCGTAGTGCCTTTATCAAGAACGTAAGCTTGGCAGCCAGTATCGTTTGGTTTGCAGTTAGAGGCATCGTAGCCATCGTAATAAACAAACGGTTCGTCGAATGTGGCAAACCAGCTATCTGGGTCACGCTGCGAGATTAAGTTCGCATCTAAGCCCAAAGCCCAGTTTTTACCTAATGGACGGTAAAGCACTTCACCACCCACACCAGCAAACATGGTTTCCAAATAACCGCCGTACATTTGGGTATAGACTTGCTGCGTAGGTTGAGCAAACCAAGTGAGCTGCATATGGTTTAGACGAACAGGGTTATCACTCACATAGGAGCGGAACATCGTTCGCACGCGCGGCACGGCGAAGTTCGAAATATGAGGGTCTTTCTCTACGTAGTTGAACTTGTCGTAGTTATCGGCAAGGTTGACGTAGATAGAACCGCTCGCCTCGATATTATTGGTGAGCCAATAGTTTGCTTCGGTATTAAAACCAAGGTGGAACAAGTAGAACGCTTCAGGGCCACCTAATGATTGCGCCAACACAGGAGAAATACCTGCGTTCCACCGCTCACGATGTGTCGTCAATGGTTTCGCGTTTTCACGGTAATCGGGCTCGCTGGTGTTGCCTAGCTCGCGGCTATTGGCACCAAGGTATTGATACGTCGCCGCTTGTTTATAGGCTTCTGCATCAAGCTCGGTTTGCGTTAAGTCCACGCCATTACGGGTTTCAACAATCTTATAGGTAGTGATGTAGTCTGGTGCGTTATTGGCTAAAATCGCGGCGGCGCGATCTTGCGCTTCTTTTCTATCTCGGTATTTAACCTGCTCACCCGCAATCACCAAAGCATCACCTTGCTCATACAAGGTGCTTTGTTGATAACCCGCGTTGCTGTCTAGTTGCTGGGCGACTGCTTGCCAATCGGTATTGCCTTCGCTTGGTCTTCCCGTGACGGCTTGCTTTGGTTCATCTCGCCAAACCGCTTTGAGATCATCAAAGTTGGTGTAGAGATTAAAACCAAAGGTCAGTGTATCGCCACGTTGGTAACTTAACTTGGCATCGCCCCAATCTCCAAGTTGGTAGAGCACGCCAAAGTTCCAAGGGGTATGTTGTGGCATCGGCTTACCACCACGGACATAAGGGAAATCTTGGCTGTAATCGTTGGCATCGTATTCCACTTTCACACGCAGTGGTTGATACGGTGTTTGATATTCAATGCCGCCATAGAGAGCGGCAGGGCCTTTAAACCAGCGCTCAAAATCAACGCTGCCCCCCGAGCCTTTATAGTCACTTGGCCTTTCACAAAACTTATCGCTAACTTTGCAAAATGGGTTGGTGAAGTTGCCGTTTTGGCCGATATAACCCCATCCCATACCGAGCGTAAAGTCGATAGGGCCAAACCGTTTGGTTGCGGCAATAAATTCGCCGTCAAATAAACCTGTCCCGCCAAAATCACGAATGCCAATTGAGGTTTCAGGTAACCAGTAGCTCTCTTGCCAAAGGCGTATTTTGAAATCAATACCTTTATCGGTATAGAGATTATCACCGCTGTAATCTGGATTCGGGTTAAACAGCATATCCGGCACGCGTGTGTAACGGATAGTGGTTTCAAACCAATCGAACAACTGCAGCGAGGTGTAATAATGGTGGTAGTCGTCGTTGAGGTTAACACCAAAGTTGAATTCACCCTCTTTTGCCATACGGCCAGACGGCATTTGCATTAAACCCACGCCACCAAAATCAGTTTGTGAAGGGCGAAGTGTCACGGTTTCAAGCTCAGAGGCGTGTGAATGCAAAGAGGTTACGCCTGCTAGTGCGGAGAATACGCCAAGGCAAACGGCGGAAACTCGAGAGCGAAAGCCAACGCTTGGGATTTTTGATGAGGAATTTAAGTACGTCATAATTAACCTTTGATCATCCCTAATAGTTTGACGATGTCGCTCTCTAGCGCCTGAAGAACATCATTACTGGCGTTAAAGCCAATGAAAATTGTAGAGCCTGGTTGCACCGACACATGCTGATTGTTCCAGTAGCCATAACCCACTTTGCTGCTGTCTCCATTTGGCGATATCACCCATGCCTCGCTTTTATTGCCATTGTCATTCAATGTGCTGCCCGCGATGTAATCGACCACCTCGAAATCGGCAGAAAAAGGCACTGTTTTTGGGGTAATCAATCCTAATAAAAACACTTGGTTCTCGCGTGAGGCTTGTTTTAATGCATAGTGACCCGGTAGGGCAGGGTTGAGATCCGTTTTCAAACGCACCGCATCAATATCTAAGTTAATGTCTTCGCGATAACCGTATTGATGCTTTTCCACTAGCGTTAGTAAAAGCTGGCTGGCCCGGCGATAATCTTCATTTTTAGCGAGTTCAAGAAGTTGCTGGCGAACGTTCTGTAGCAGGGTATCTGCCTCGGCTTGCTTGTTGAGGTTAAACAGCTGGAAGCCTTCATGGAAACTCAATGCTTGTGCATTCGATGAGTCGTTTTGTTGACGGTTTTGCTGCTGAGCATCCCAGAGCACTTGCTCAAGACGAACCGGTTGTGGGTAGTTGAGTTGTAAACCGTGATTGAGCAATATCACCTGAGTGGGTTGCTGAATATCGACCGCTTGTGAAGCCGCTAAAACGCTCGGTGAAAGAGTCAACGCAGACGCTACAATTCCACTTAGCAGGGTGACAAAGGAAAAGCCATTTTTCATTGTGCAGCCTCCGCAAACGGTTTCAGGATCTCGAACTCAATACGCGTCATTTCAGGCCCAAGATATTGAATGCTTTTCATTACTTGACCACTGTCATTAACCCAGTATTGGTTTTGCACCGTGGTATCTAATTGAGGGAAAAAGATGTTCTCTTGCCAGATGGTTAACGTTTGCTGCCAAATAGCGGAAATTGCCTCTTCACTCCCCATTCGCGTGAGCGTCACATCGCCAAGATAGCCGTAATGCTTCCCTTTATTGCTGTCAGAGCTTTGTGTTTCCCAATCATACTGGCTTTGCCATTGAAGGTTGGCTTGCCAAGGTTTCGCTTGTTGAGAGTGCGCTAAATCCACCTCTCTGCGTATAAGGTTCCCATAAGGAAGATTAAGCGTTTTTACCACACGGCCGTTTTCCGTCACGATCATCCCGCCATCTGAAGAAACCCATTTTAGCTGTAGTTGACTGTTGTCTGGGTTTTGTTCTGCGTAGCCTAGCACCATGAAAATACGCTGGCCGTCGTTAATTCGCATATAAGTACTGGCGTAGGGAAGCTCTAACACCTGCTGAGAGGTTTGGGTAATGTCTTCTGCGCCAAAGAACGCTTCATTTAGCGTGGTACTCATGTCATCGAAACGTTGAACACAACCGGAAAGGAGAATCAAACTGGCTACGGTTGCACTACGCACAAGAAAACGAGGCAAAATAGCCTGCTGAAAAGGGAGATTTATCATCGACTAACAACCTTGTTGTTGGTAGGAATCCATCAATAAAAAATAGTGTTCAAGGGTACTATGGAAGGCGTAATGAGAAAAGGAGAGATTAAACAATCGTCAAGTGAAGCCTCTATATAATAGCCATCCTTACTGGCGCGGAATCCATCCTTCGCATTGGCTGTTGCGAGAGTGAGCGGCAGAGGATTCATCATCAATTCTCTCACCCTGTCATCCCCACGAACGTGGGGATCCATCGTATAGCAAGCACCGTGGCTCGGTTTTATCGCTTCATTACTGGTGTTTCTGTTGATTTAGCTACTCTCTCACCTCGTCATCCTCGCGAACGCGGGGATCCATCGTATAGCGAGCGCCGTGGTTTGGTTATATCGTTTCATTGCCAGTGTTGCTGTTGGTTTCGCTTTAGTTTTTGTTTGTTATTGTGAGTGCGTTGCCAATACTCGGATTCTGGCGCGTGTGGATGAATGGATTCCCGTATGCACGGGAATGACAGCTGGTGGTGCGATCAATTCTCTCACTCCGTCATCCTCGCGAACGCGGGGATCCATTGTATAGCGAGCACCGTGGCTCGGTTTTATCGTTTCATTGCCAGTGTTGCTGTTGGTTTCGCTACTCTTTCACCCCGTCATCCTCACGAACGTGGGGATCCATTGTATAGCGAGCGCCGTGGCTTGGTTTTATCGCTTCATTGCCAGTGTTGCTGTTGGTTTCGCTTTAGTTTTTGTCTGTTATTGTGAGTGCGTTGCCAATACTCGGCTTCTGGCGCTTGTGGATGAATGGATTCCCGTATGCACGGGAATGACAGCTGGGTGGTGCCGATCAATTCTCTCACTCCGTCATCCTCGCGAACGCGGGGATCCATTGTATAGCGAGCACCGTGGCTCGGTTTTATCGTTTCATTGCCAGTGTCGCTGTTGGTTTCGCTTTAGTTTTTGTCTGTTATTGTGAGTTCGTTGCCAATACTCGGCATCTGGCGCGTGTGAATGAATGGATTCCCGTATTCACGGGAATGACAGCTGGTGGTGCGATCAATTCTCTCACTCCGTCATCCTTACAAACGTGGGGATCTACTGTATAGCGAGCGCCGTGGCTTGGTTTTATCGCTTCATTACTGGTGTTTCTGTTGATTTAGCTACTCTCTCACCTCGTCATCCTCGCGAACGCGGGGATCCATTGTATAGCGAGCGCCGTGGCTCGGTTTTATCGCTTCATTACTGGTGTTTCTGTTGGTTTCGCTTTAGTTTTTGTCTGTTATTGTGAATGTGTTTCCAAACGTGGCATCTGGCGCGTGTGAATGAATGGATTCCCGTATGCACGGGAATGACGGCTGGTGGTGCGATCAATTCTCTCACTCCGTCATCCTTACGAACGTGGGGATCCATCCGTCAGCACCCGCCATCACTAACGTTGATCACAACAATCCCAGCAACTTACTTACGTTCACTTTCCCTAAAAACAAAAAAACCAACACTCTTTCAAGTGTTGGCTTAGAGACTAAAGCACTAAAACTTAGTTAGTACCAGTAGTACCAGTAGTGCCAGTAGTGTTGTTTGAAGAAACAACAACCGCTGTTGCCGCTACTGCTGCACCTGCCGCTACTGCTGCAGTTGTTGCTGCACCCGCGCCCGCTGCACCTGCGCCAGCACCTGCTGCTGCGCCTGTAGAAGCAGTTGTACTAGTTGCTGTAGTTGCTGTTGCAGCTTCACCCGCAGCAAATGCAGTAGAAGACACACCTAGTGCAATCAACGCTGCTAATGCGATTTTTTTCATGATTATTCCTTTGTATATATACGTTTTCAAACATCGATGTCGGAGCTTGAATAGCTCCGGTGTTTATTTTAGGTAGAATATGGACGGAATGTAAACAATTAGTTGTAGGTGCAACGATGTGAATTTATGGTTTTTATCTTATTGATAGTACCGTTTGCGTATCAAAAATCATTGTGCTCTAAGCCACAATATGGATAATAACCGCCCATAAAAATTATTAATAATGACACAATACTCAGTGGTGTCATAAAACGTCAGTACTTTGTTGCAGCAAGCCGTTATTAGAGCTATTGCGCAGCAAATTGTCCCAGCGCTATGTGGTTTTGCGTGCTTACCAAAGGGCGGTAGCGTGTCAAAAAAGCCACAAATCTGGGTGGAAAACCACACTTTTAACGGGTTCTTACATTTTCTTACGTTCAGTTAGCGTAGAATGTTGTGCGAAGCTGCTTAAAATCGCAGTCAGTGTGGGAGCTAGGCTATAAAGTATAGTTAAATGCGGTTAAGGAAAACGCCTTTAACTATGTTGAATACCTATGCTTTCAAAAGCGTTAGAAAGAAATGGTGTTCAATCGAACCTTTGCTCATTCAAGAGTGCTGTAAACACTCTTAATTTAGACGATTTGGCTTACATGGAACTAAAAACAAAACTTCTGCTAGCGATGCTAGCGCCTGCCTTGCTTGCCGGTTGTACTGTACCCGGCTCACATCTATCCACCGATAATAAAAACCTTGTTGAAGTGAACGATAGCAGCCAAGAAAGTAACCTTTCTGAGGTGGTTAATCTGTATCCGCTAAACGCCCAATCGGTCACGGAATACGCCAAAGCGCAGCATTTTACTTCTCGCGCAAACCCAGAGCTTGATCGGCAGATCGCCCGTTATGAATACAAAGTGGGCCCTGGCGACATTCTTAACGTTACCATTTGGGATCACCCTGAGTTGACGATTCCAGCAGGCTCTTACCGTAGTGCATCTGAAGCGGGTAACTGGGTACATGCAGATGGCACCATTTTCTACCCTTATATTGGCACTGTAGAAGTGGCGGATAAAACCGTGCGTGAGATCCGCGCCGATATTGCCAAACGTCTTGCGAAGTTTATTGAAAGCCCACAAGTGGATGTCAACGTAGCCGCGTTCCGCTCTAAGAAAGCTTACATTACCGGTGAAGTTGAAAATCCAGGACAACAAGCGATCACCAATATCCCTTTAACTGTTCTTGATGCGGTTAACCGTGCTGGTGGCCTAGCGGAAGATGCCGATTGGCGCAACGTGACGCTTACTCGCAACGGTGAAGAGCAAGCCATTTCTCTCTACGCGCTTATGCAGCGTGGTGACTTAACGCAAAACCGTTTATTAGAGCCGGGCGATATCATCCACGTGCCACGCAACGACAGCCAAAAAGTGTTTGTTATGGGCGAAGTGAAAGATCCCAAACTGCTTAAAATGGATCGCTCTGGTATGAGCCTGACGGAAGCCCTCAGCAGCGTTGGTGGAATCAACGAGCTCTCTGCCGATGCAACTGGCGTGTTCGTCATCCGCACGTCAGACAACAAATCTGAACGTATGGCAGATATTTACCAGCTCAACATTAAAGATGCCTCGGCACTAGTGATTGGCACAGAATTCGATCTGAAGCCGTACGATATCGTCTATGTCACCGCCGCACCTATTACCCGATGGAATCGCGTGATCAGTCAGCTAATGCCAACCATTAGTGGCTTCAATGAACTAACTGAAGGTGCTCTACGCGTTAAAACGTGGCCGTAAGAAAATTTTATAGGGACTAGCTTACTAGGGACTAGGAAAAGAGAAAGAGCAGGAACGAGATTACTAGGAACTAGGAAGAGCACAAGCCTAGAAAACTAGTAATCTAGCAACCTTCTCTTCCCTAGCAACCTTCTTAATCTAGCAACCTAGAACAAGGGAAGTCATGCGTTATAAAGAGCTTGAGATTTGGAAGCGCAGCTATCAAGTGGTTTTACAAGTTTACAGCTTGCTCAAAACTTGCCGAGACCGTGGCTTGAAAGATCAAATCTCTCGTTCTGCTGTCTCTGTTCCATCAAACATCGCAGAAGGTTCCGAAAGAGGTAGTTATAAAGACAATATTCGTTTTCTTTATATTGCTAAAGGTTCTTGTGCGGAGTTAGCGACGCAGATTTCGCTGGCAGTCGATTTGGGCTATATCCCGATGGAAGCCGGACGAAAGCTAGAGTCAGAAATACTAGAAATAGGCAGGATGATAGGCGGTTACATCAAGTTTCTTTCTCAACATGTGAAAGAAGAAAGTGCTGAATATTTCTAGGAAGAGCGGGAAAAAGCAGGGACGAGGTTACTAGGGAAAAGCAGAAGAGCAGGGACTAGGAATAGCAAAAACCTAGAAAACTTCTCTTTCCTAGAATACTAGCAACCTTCTTTACCTAGCAACCTTCTCTCCCCTAGCAACCTGAGGAAAACATGTTTAACAAAATCTTAGTCGTTTGTGTCGGTAATATTTGTCGCTCTCCAACTGGTGAGCGTGTACTACAAAAACTACTTCCGAATAAAACCGTGGCTTCTGCTGGCATTGCAGCAGAGAAAAGCCGTTTAATTGGTAAGCCAGCCGATGCAATGGCGATAGAAGTGGCAAAAGAAAATTGTGTTGATGTAGAGAACCATCAATCACAGCAACTGACCTCTGCACTGTGTAGCCAATATGATCTGATCCTAGTGATGGAAAAAGGCCATATGGAAGCGCTAACTCAAATTGCCCCTGAAGCGCGTGGAAAAACCATGCTCTTCGGCCAATGGATAGGGCAAAAAGACATCCCCGATCCATATCGCCAAAGCAAAGAAGCCTTTGTGCATGCTTATCAGCTAATTGATGAAGCCGCACAAGCCTGGGCAAAAAAATTGTAGAAGAGCAGGGACGAGGAAGAAAGAGCAGAAGCGAGGTTACTAGGGACTAAGAACGACTAGTAACTAAGAAAGAACAGGGACGAGATTACTAGGGGCTAGGAAGAGCAAAAGCTTAGAACACTAGGACCTTCTCTTCCCTAGCAATCTTCTCTTTCCTAGTGATCTAGAAAACTGCTCTTCCCTAGAACCTTATTTTAAAATCATAAATCCACCAACCCGGAAATGAACGAGACAATGACAACACCACAAAACCGATCTTCCGTTGATAACTCGTCTGACGAAATCGATTTAGGCAAGCTGCTTGGCATTCTTTTGGATGCAAAATGGATCATCCTAGTAACAACCTTTTTCTTTGCGGTTGGTGGAGTCGCGGTTGCGCTACTTTCAACGCCTATCTACAAAGCCGATGCGCTGATTCAAATTGAGCAAAAAAGCTCGGGCGGCATTAGCTCACTGGTTGGGGATATGGGAGAGTTATTCTCTCAAGAATCTTCTGCCACAACAGAAATTGAAATCATCAAGTCACGAATGATTTTGGGTGATACGGTGGATAAGTTCAATTTAACCACAGTAGCAGAGCCCAAATACTTACCTGTCATTGGTAAGGGGCTGGCTCGCATCGCTGGAAAGGTGAACCAAATCGAAATCAGCCGTTATACCGTGCCGGAATACGCTCAAGAAATGAAGCATACCTTGGTGGTGCTGGATGCAGAGAAGAAAACGTATCAATTAGTACGTGGTGATGAACAAGTGGTGCTGAAAGGCGTCGCGGGAGAGCTTGCAAAAAATGATGGTTACGAGTTGTTTGTTACGGAATTACGTTCTCACAATGATCAAGAGTTTGCTATTGGCCAGCGTAGCCGTTTAGAAGCCATTGAATGGTTAAAGCAAAACCTAGCAATTAGTGAGCGCGGTAAACAAACAGGCATTTTACAATTGAGCTTTGAAGGTGAAAACCGCAAGCAAATTGGTGAGCTACTGAATCACATTAGCCAAACCTACTTCTTACAAAACGTTGAACGCAATTCTGCGGAAGCGGAAAAAAGCTTAACTTTCTTAAAAGGCCATTTGCCGGATATCAAAACCAGCCTAACAACGGCAGAAGATACTCTGAATCGATTCCGTCAAGATAATGAGTCGATCGACTTAGGGCTAGAAGCAAAATCGACGCTTGATGTAATGGTCAAATTGGAAGCGCAACTAAACGAGCTGACCTTCAAAGAAAGCGAAATCAGTCAGCGTTTTACCAAAGACCACCCGGCATACCGTTCTCTACTCGATAAGCGAGAAACGCTACTTAAAGAGCGCGAGCGTTTAAACCAGCAAGTGCAAAAGCTGCCAAAGACGCAACGTGAAGTGCTGCGCATGACGCGTGATGTGGAAGTTAACCAACAGATCTACATTCAGTTACTCAACAAAGTACAAGAACTTAGCATCATCAAAGCAGGTACCGTAGGCAACGTACGTATTCTCGATGAAGCGCAAAGTTACGCAAAACCTGTTAAACCGAAGAAGCCGCTGATTGTGGTGCTTGCGACTCTGTTAGGTGGCATGCTCAGTGTGGCCTTGGTATTGGTTAAAGCGGCACTTCACCGTGGTGTAGAAAACCCAGATGAGATTGAACAGATTGGCCTTTCGGTTTATGCCAGTGTTCCTAAATCCAACCTACAGTTAGAGCTTGCCAATAAGCTTGCTCGCAAGAAGCGCAATACAGATTTAACGCTACTGGCGGAAAGTAACCCAGCCGACCTATCTATTGAAGCATTGCGTGGCCTGCGTACCAGCTTGCATTTTGCGATGATGGAAGCAAAAAACAACGTATTGATGATCTCAGGCCCTGCGCCTGGCATTGGTAAATCGTTTGTTTCCACCAACTTCGCCGCAGTAGCAGCAAAAACAGGGCAAAAAGTATTGTTGATTGATGCCGATATGCGCAAAGGCTACTTGCAACAGTGTTTTGGTTTGAATTGGGAAAATGGCCTATCGGACTTGCTCAGCGGGAAAGTAACAAGAGACGTTGCAGTGCAATCTGCCAAAGTCGAAAACTTGGATATCATTACCCGTGGCCAAGTGCCGCCAAACCCTTCTGAGCTGCTAATGCACCCGCGTTTTAAAGAACTTGTTGATTGGGCAAGTGAACACTACGACTTAGTTATCATTGATACCCCACCAGTACTCGCAGTAACTGATCCAAGTATCGTTGGTGCAATTGCGGGCACAACATTAATGGTCGCTCGTTTTGGCCAAAACACGGTGAAAGAGATCGATGTGGCTCGCAGCCGTTTTGAGCAAGCGGGCATTGAGGTGAAAGGCGTGATTCTAAACGCGATCGAGAAAAAAGCCTCCTCATCCTATGGTTACGGATATTACAACTATAGCTATGGTGAGAGTAATAAAGCGTAATAATTATTTGCTAGAACCTAGAACCTAGAACCTAGAACCTAGAACCTAGAACCTAGAACCTAGAACCTAGAACCTAGAACCTAGAACCTAGAACCTAAAATGAGATGGCGATGTTGGGCTGTCTCAAAATAAATAAAAGCGTAAAGGAAAAGAGCAGTATTTTATGAAAATTCTCGTCACTGGCGGTGCAGGCTTTATCGGCTCTGCTGTGGTTCGCCATATTATCAATGATACTCAAGATAGCGTAGTAAACCTTGATAAGCTCACTTATGCAGGTAACTTAGAATCACTGGCTAGCGTTGCGTACAGCGATCGCTATGCTTTCGAGCAGGTAGATATTTGTGATCGCGCAGGGCTGGAGCGCGTATTTGCCGTGCACCAACCGGATGCTGTGATGCATTTGGCCGCTGAATCGCACGTTGACCGCTCTATCGATGGGCCTTCAGCGTTTATTGAAACTAATATTGTCGGTACATACACTTTATTAGAAGCCGCGCGTAGCTACTGGAATAGCTTGCCCTGCGAGCGGAAAGCCGCATTTCGTTTCCACCATATCTCCACCGATGAAGTGTATGGTGATTTAGAAGGCACCGACGACCTCTTTACTGAAACGACCTCCTACGCACCAAGTAGTCCTTATTCTGCTTCGAAAGCATCGAGTGATCACTTGGTCCGTGCGTGGCTGCGTACTTACGGTTTACCAACAGTTGTTACTAACTGTTCAAACAACTATGGTCCGTATCATTTCCCCGAAAAGCTTATTCCGCTGATAATTCTCAATGCTTTAGAAGGCAAAGCGTTGCCTGTATATGGCGATGGCATGCAGATCCGCGACTGGCTATTTGTTGAAGATCACGCGCGCGCGCTTTACAAAGTGGTTACCGAAGGTGTTGTGGGTGAAACTTATAATATCGGCGGCCATAACGAGAAAGCCAATATTGAAGTGGTTAAAACCATTTGTTCACTGCTTGAAGAGATGGTGCCAAACAAGCCGCAAGGCGTTGTTCAGTATCAAAACCTGATTACTTATGTAAAAGATCGCCCTGGTCATGATGTGCGCTACGCGATTGATGCAAGCAAGATTGAGCGCGAGTTAGGTTGGAAACCACAAGAGACCTTTGAGTCCGGTATTCGTAAAACAGTCGAATGGTACTTAAACAACCAAGAATGGTGGTCTCGAGTGTTAGACGGCTCCTACTCTCGCGAACGCCTCGGCATAAATTAATCACTCTCGGTCTTCCTCTTAAACTATCTAAGGTTCTTTGCTCTAGGCTCTTCCTAGAACCTAGAACCTAGGACCTATTAACCTAGGGGCCTATCTTCATGAAAGGTATCATTCTTGCCGGTGGTTCGGGCACAAGGCTTTACCCAATCACGCGTGGTGTATCGAAGCAGTTACTCCCTGTTTACGATAAGCCAATGATTTATTACCCAATTTCCACTTTAATGCTAGCGGGCATCCGCGATATTCTGATTATCACCACACCGGAAGATAACGACTGCTTTAAACGTTTACTCGGTGATGGCAGCGATTTTGGCATAAATCTGCAATATGCCGTGCAGCCAAGCCCTGATGGTTTAGCACAAGCTTTTCTCATTGGTGAAGAGTTTATTGGTGATGACGCTGCGTGTTTGGTATTGGGTGACAATATTTTCTATGGCCAGTCATTTGGCAAACAATTGAAGCGTGCCTGTGAGTTGACTTCTCAAGGAGTTGCAACCGTATTTGGTTATCAGGTGAAAGACCCTGAACGCTTTGGTGTGGTTGAATTCGACCAAGAGATGAAAGCCGTCTCAATTGAAGAAAAACCCGTTAAGCCAAAATCGAACTATGCTGTCACAGGATTGTATTTCTACGATAACCGAGTTGTAGAAATGGCAAAGCAAGTGAAGCCCTCTGCGCGTGGTGAGTTAGAGATCACTACCCTCAATGAAATGTATCTCAATGATGGCTCGCTGAATGTAGAACTACTCGGCCGTGGTTTTGCGTGGTTAGATACAGGCACTCATGAAAGTTTGCATGAAGCTTCTTCTTTTGTGCAAACCATTGAAAACGTACAAGGCTTAAAAGTGGCTTGTTTAGAAGAGATTGCATGGCGCAATGGTTGGTTAACAGACCAAGAATTAGAGATGATTGCGAAACCTATGCTGAAAAATGGTTATGGACAGTATTTGCAGTCGTTAATTAAGTAAATGGAAACTATCATGAAGGTTTTAATTACCGGATGTAACGGCCAAGTTGGTCATTGTCTGACTGAGCGTCTAAAAACTCAAGCTGAGGTGTTGGCTTTAGATTACGAAGGGCTAGATATTACCAACCGTGAAGCTGTGTTTAACACGGTAGCTGAGTTTAAGCCTAATTACATTATCAACGCCGCAGCGCATACCGCGGTTGACCGTGCTGAGCAAGAAGTTAAGCTTTCTTTTGCCATTAACCGTGATGGCCCAAGTTACTTAGCACAAGCCTCCAATGAGTGCGGCGCGGTTATGCTACACATTTCTACTGATTATGTATTCGATGGTATGGGTGATAAGCCATACCAAGAAAGCGATAGCACCAGACCTCAAGGGGTTTACGGGCAGAGCAAATTAGCAGGAGAGCAAGCTGTAGCTGAAGCTTGTCCTAAACATTTGATTTTGAGAACTGCCTGGGTATTTGGTGAGCATGGCAATAATTTTGTAAAAACCATGCTGCGTTTAGCACAAAGCTGCGATGAGCTGAGTATTGTCGGCGATCAGTTTGGTGGGCCAACTTATGCAGGCGATATTGCTGATACGTTGATTACCATGGTGCAAAACATCGAGCAGGGTAACAAACTTAAGTGGGGTGTTTACCACTTCTCAGGAATGCCTTATGTCAGCTGGTATGATTTTGCGTCAGCAATATTTCAAGCGGCAGAACAACATAAAATGTTGGATAAACAACCACTACTCTCTTCAATTCCAACATCAGCTTACCCAACGCCAGCCAAACGCCCTGCTAACTCCCGTCTAGATTGTGCGAAAATTGAAAATCAATTTTCTATTAAGCCAAGTGATTGGCAGGCTGCTTTAAACAATATTCAAGCTTATAAGTAATTAGCATTATGAAAGTTATTGATACAAACATACCTGATGTCAAAATCATTGAGCCCACGGTGTTTGGTGATGAACGCGGATTCTTTATGGAAACGTGGAATCAAAAGCGTTTTGAAGAGTTGGTGACAGGTAAGCCAACCCAATTTGTACAAGATAACCACTCAAAATCCAAAAAAGGGATTTTACGTGGTTTGCATTACCAAACAGAAAACACCCAAGGCAAACTAGTGCGTGTGGTTTCTGGTGAAGTATTTGATGTTGCGGTAGATATCCGTAAAGATTCACCAACGTTTGGCCAATGGGTAGGTGAATATTTATCCGCTGAAAATAAACGACAGCTTTGGATACCAGAAGGTTTTGCTCATGGTTTTTATGTAACTAGTAATGAGGCTGAATTTGTTTATAAGTGTACGGATTATTATAATCCAGATTCGGAAGTGTCAATTAAATGGGATGACGAAACTTTAAAAATTCAGTGGCCACTAGCTAATATGCCAATTTTGTCAAATAAAGATTTAGCAGCTCAAAATTTTTTGGAATCTGAATTGTTATGATTGAAAAATTTAATGTTCAAATGCGTGACTTTAACACGCTTAAATTATCTTCTGTAGCAGAGAGATTTTATGAGATTTTTGATGAGAACGAACTCTCTGATGTCTTTGGTAACAAGATAAATGCTGAACAAGATTTTAGAGTTTTGGGAGCGGGAAGTAACGTTTGGTTAAGTAGTGACAGCATTCCTGTTGTTATTCAGTTAAATGTTGAAGGGATTTCAATAGAAAGAAAAGAAGAAACCACGTCTGTAGCGGCAAAGGCAGGTGAGAATTGGTCGCTATTTGTCGAGTTCTTAGTTTCTGAAGGTATTGGTGGGCTGGAATTTCTGATTGATATTCCAGGAACAGTTGGCGCTGCTCCAATACAAAATATAGGGGCATACGGCGTAGAAGTCGGAGAATATATAACATCGGTTAAAGTGTTTGATACAAACAACATGGAATATAAGTATATTCCTAATGAAAATTGTATGTTCGGCTATAGAGATAGTATCTTTAAAAAAGATAAAACACTGATTGTTACAGAAGTATTTTTTGAGTTTAGGAATGATTATATTCCCAATATTAAAAATTCAGAAATTGTTCAAGAGATCTCAGGGAGTGATGTGACCATTGACTTGATTTTAAATGCTGTAAGAAAAATCAGGAAAAATAAAATACCAGATCCTAAGATACTTCCAAATTCAGGGAGTTTCTTTAAAAATCCAATATTAAAAGAAGAAAAACTTAAACAAATAAAATCAGAATATGATGATATTGTTTTTTATAAATTAAACTCTGGGTATAAAGTTAGTGCGGCTTGGATAATAGAAAAAGCTGGTTGGAAAGGAAAAATAATTAACGGTGTTGGAATGAGTTCTATGCATTCGCTTATTTTGACTAACTCATCCAATAATAATTTAGTTAAGATAGATGAATATGTGAAACTTCTTAAGCAGGATGTTTTAAGGAAATTTGATGTGGAACTCGAAGTAGAACCTGCTTGTTGGTAATTTAAAGAGAGGTTGATGTGGAAAAGTTAGAAATAATTGGTGGGAATAGGCTTAAAGGAACAATACCTGTATCAGGTGCTAAAAATGCGGCACTGCCATTAATGTGCGCTGCTTTATTAGTAGAAGGTAAGCTGACGTTAAGTAATGTACCAAGGCTAAAAGATGTCTATACTTTAGTGGATATTTTGGGTTCTATGGGAGCAAAGTCAGAGTTTAATAATAACTGTCTTGAGTTAGATTGCTCTGATTTAACTAGCACATTTGCATCATATGAACTAGTTAAAACCATGAGAGCATCTATTTTAGTACTAGGTCCCTTACTGGCTAGATTTGGTAAAGCAAAAGTATCTTTACCAGGAGGTTGTGCCATTGGTAGTCGCCCTGTTGACCTACACCTTAAAGCACTAGAAAGCTTAGGGGCAGAAATACATATTGAGGACGGGTATGTTATAGCGGAAGGAAAGCTAAAAGGAAGTGAGGTGTACTTTGATATACCTACGGTTGGAGGTACAGAAAATACGATACTGGCCGCTACTTTGGCTAAAGGAACTACGATAATTAACAATGCAGCAATGGAGCCAGAAATAGTAGATCTCTGTGATTGCCTTAGAGGTATGGGAGCAATAATATCTGGCGACGGGACATCTTGCATAACTATCGAAGGTGTTAAAAAATTAAATAACGCCAAACATAGTGTTATAGCTGATAGGATAGAGGCTGGTACATTTATTATCGCATCTGCAGTCACTAATTCAAACTTGACTTTGACTAACATTAGGAAGAAAGATTTAACATCAATTCTGAGTAAATTAACCCAAGCGGGGATCTCTTTGGTTGAAACTGAAAGTGGACTTACTGTTTATCGAGATGCAAACCTCAAAGCCGTAGATATTCAAACACAGCCACATCCAGGTTTTCCAACTGATATGCAAGCTCAATTTACAGTACTGAACTGTATTGCAGATGGGGTTGGTACGGTTGAAGAAACTATTTTTGAAAATAGATTTATGCATGTTGCTGAGTTGAATCGAATGAATGCCAATATAAGCATTCATGGTAACTACGCAAAAATTGAAGGTAGTCGAAAGCTAAAAGCTGCGACAGTTATGGCAACAGATCTGAGAGCATCTGCATCCCTTGTGATTGCAGGTCTTGTTGCTGAAGGAACGACCATTGTTGATCGTATATATCATTTAGACCGCGGATATGAAAATATCGAAAATAAGCTAGCAGCGGTAGGAGCCTCTGTGAAGAGAGTTAAATGATAATAAGTCTTTTCTTGTTTGATAAATAATCAAGCATAGAGTCATTAGTTGTGACTTCATCAAGTTAAAAAAGAGGGGAGATCAATCTATCTCCCCGAAATACTAATGTGTTATGAATAGGTAAGTGAAATGATAGGCTTTATCATTGGTACTTTTAGTCACGGAAGAGGCGGGCATGTATGGGACCTAAAAGTAATAGCCGAAACTCTTTCTAAGCATAAAAGTTGTGTAATATTTAATATTGGCTGCAGTGAGTCTCCTGTGCTTGAAGAATCAAATTTGGAAGTTATTAATTTACCTCTAGAACTATATAAATCAACAAAGTTGATGTCAGAGGAGGTTAAAAAAAGATCCATTAAAACCTTAATTGTTATTGATGTTAGAGTGAGCATCATTCCATCATTAGTTTCTAGTTTTCACACAATCCCGATTATTTCAATTAAGCCTGGCGGTCCGAATCCCAAGAAGTATTTTCCTACTTTTGGAAAATTAATCGTATATAGCCAAGAAAACTATGAATATTTCAAATTAAATTCAGAGTACAGTTTTGAAAAATTGAGTTTTATTCCAAATAGATGTTCAAAAGTCAAAGTAAACAAAAGCCTAGTAAAGGATATTGAAAAAAAAGTAGGTAAAGATACTTTTATTTTTTTGCAGATAATAAGAATTGTAGAGGAGTATCACTCAAATATATCGAAGGCTATAAGTTTAATAAAAAAACTGAGTGAAGATAAGAGTGTTAATAGCTCTGCATTAGTGCTAGTAGGGGTCCCACAATGTTCTAAAACGTTAGCTAAAGTAAAAGAAGAAGCTAAAGGATATCCGGTATATATATTGAACGATGATATTTATACTAAGAAAGCTAGTGAACTTATTGATATTGCTGATGTTGTAATTGCTAATGGCCGTGGGGTTATGGAGGCTTCGTCACGATCAAAACCGATATTGATATCTTCTGTTGACGAAGAACTTCCTGTTGTATTGAATGAATATAATTTTTCCCATGCATTTTCTGTTAACTTTTCACCTAGACTCGACTTGACGGATGTAAAAAATGAAGATTATAATAATTTCAATGCAATTAAATCTGTTATTAATGATCAGGCTTACTATAATGAGCTGGCTGATTTTTCGAAATCGAAATTTTCAGAGTGCTTTGATGTTGAAGAAGGGGTGAAAGATTATATCGAAATTATAGATAGTTCTAAGTTTCAAAAAATAAAACCAAAGGATGTGATTTTTTCCTTAAAGATATACCTATTTTCTGTGATTAAATTGATATTTAAAGGTCGAGTTTAGATTTGATAGGAAGTTTTATTTTTAATGCTGGCGGTAATGTTTTTGCTCAGTTTCTTGCTGTTGTATTTATACCCATATTGTCACGTATGTACAGCCCTGAAGAATTTGGGATTGTAACATTTTTCTTAGCTATTACATCGTGTGCCATTTCTGTTAGTTCCTTGCGATATGCTACAGCTATACCAATCGTTAAAGGAGAAAAAGAATTCTTAGCTTCGATTGTTTCAAGTTCAGCTATTGTTGCTGCGACCTCCGTACTTTTCTGGTTGGTCATTTACAGTTTTAATTTTGAATTTTTCCGACCTATTTTTGAAGTTAAAGATATCGCGGTAACATACATTATAGTAATGTCAATAAATAATATACTTATTAATGTTATTATTCGAAGGGGTGAATATAAAGCCATTGGTTTGGCAAAAATATCATCCGCAACAATATTAAATCTTTCAAGGTTACTTGCAGGTTTGCTTTCAATTGAAAATGGTTTGGTTGTATCACTGATTATATCTGAGCTTGTGACTTTGTTTGTGATATTATACAGTATTAAGCCAGCTAGCTTTTTAATTATTCGCGAGCGTACGCTTAAAAAAAACAACATACTTGATTTTTTGAAAAAATATAAAAGATACCCAATTTTTCAAGTGCCATCTCAGGCTTCTTTGATTGTCACACAGTATGCTCCAGTTTTTCTTCTTTCGATTTCATTTGATGCATCATATGTTGGGATATATGCGATGGCTAATAATCTAGTAAATATGCCAGTCAATTCATTTGGACTTGCTCTTAGCCAAATATTTTATGGTGAATTCAGTAAAGAGCATAATCAAGAAAAGATGTTAAAAACCTCATTAATAATTATTGGTTCTATAGTAACTGTAACTATACCAATTTTGTTAATATTTTATCTATACGGAGAGTCAATAATCGCTCTCCTTTTGGGTAATAGGTGGCAATTTGTTTATGAAGTGTCGTTTTACATGTTAATTCTAGGTGCTACTAAACTATGTGTTTCTTCAATATCTCAGAGTTTTAATATTTTTGATAAGCAGAGTTTTCAACTGAAACTTAATATATTATCTCTTTTTTCATCATATTCTTCGTTGTTTTTATCTATGAAGATTGGGGTTGGTTTTTTGGAAACAATATATATTTACTCTATCTGCTCATCAATTGCAAATGTAATTATAGCGATATTTATACTTAGAATGATAAAACTTTGCACTAAAATTAATGCTTTCTAGGATTTATTTTTGTGTTGAGAATATTTCTGATGAATTATGATTTATTTAATTGGGTTAAATATGAAAACAATATTAAAGAAGTTTATTTTAAATACTATTCCTAAGAGTGAAATTGGTGATAAAATTTTTGCCACCTTATCATTTATATATTTTCACCGGAGGCTGCCTAATAGTTCAAATAGCTTTATAGACGTTTTACATAGGGTTAAAACATCAGGAATTCTTTACGATCCAACAAGGTGTTTTATTTCAGATAAGTTTTTAGTAAAGCAGTTTGTCGCTGGAACCATTGGCGCTGGTTATACTGTGCCTACTTTAGCAATTTTAAAAAATAAAGATGAAGTTTTGGATTTCATAGCTCCTGAAGAATGTGTTGTCAAACCTTGTCATTCAAGTGGTGATGTAATATTCCTTAATAAGGGGGATAAACTTGACTTTGATGATGTTAAGGAGTGGTTGAGTGAAAGTTACTATGAAATATCACGAGAAGTCAACTATAAAAATTTAAAACGTCGAATAATTGTTGAACCAATCCTATATAAAAGCCGGAACTTGAATGACTATAAGTTTTTTTTCTTAGATGGCAAGTTTCTTTTCTTGCAAGTAGATGTAGATAGAATGACATCGCATAAGCGGGGTTTCTATGATAAGCAGTTTGATTTTCTCGATTTTTCAACAAAATATCCTTTGTCTGAACCTCAAGAGAGACCTTCCAATTATACAGAAATGCTCGACGTTGCAACCTCATTAGCCCAAAACTTTGACGGAATCATTAGAATAGATTTATATTCCAATGGCCAGGATATTAAAGTTGGTGAAATAACAAACTGCCACGGTTCTGCTAGAGAAAAGATTATTCCTGAAGGTAAGGAAATCATATTGGATGATTACATACAACGTTAGATTAAAAATGGGTCTGTCCTTTCTCCTGTTTTTTTCATTATTTTTTAACACACAATCGAATGTCATTGTTTTTTATTTGGCATTTACTCTCAATCTTATTTACGTTTTTTCATGCGTTCTATCGAGACTAAAGGTGAAGATTGAGCCTTTTGTTTATTTTTATTGTGTGTTTTTGTTGTGGGGAATACTAAGTATTATTTGGTCTAGAAATGTTGATTTAGCAATTAATATGAGTCTAAGGATGGTGCTTCTTTTATTGTCAATGATTTTTACAATAAACCTTAATAATAAGGATGAGTCTTTAATAAAAGCTGGTTACTATGGGCTACTTTTAGGTATTATATTGAATGTCCCCTTAACATTTTCGGATGCATACTATATTAGTGGTCGGTTTAGTGGGACTACAATAAATCCTAATCATATATCTCTCTTTAGTGGCTTTGTTATTTTCTTAACTATTCTGAATAAGAGGTTTTTGGAAAAGTCAGTTTTCCTGCTTGCCATAATACTTAGCTCATACCTTATTTTTCAAACTGGCTCAAGAAAAGGGTTACTTCTTGCTCTGGTAGCTGTTTCTATTTACCTTTTTAAGTTAGATGAAAAAAAAGCAACATTATCCTACTCAGTAGTTCTTTGCCTTGCAGGGTTTACTATTTTGTTTATATTTTTTACTAACCTTGATTATCTTTCTACAATTCACCCAACATTTTTCAGGTTTTATGAATTAACACAAGTAAACGTGAGTGATTTGTCAAGAGAGGGCTTTGGAGGAGATAGTAGTACAAGGTGGCGTTTAATTTTTATCGTTGAAGCATATAACATTTTTCTAAAGTATCCTGTAACAGGTATAGGATTAGATAACTTTAAAACCATCTTCTCTGAAGAGTTGTATAGCCATAATAATTATGTCGAGCTGCTTTCTACTTTAGGCTTTGTTGGATTGATCTTATATTACCTGTTTTATTTTTCCATTTTTAAGTATGTATTTAGAAATAGGAATGTATTTTGTATTTTTATAATGTTATTTTTCCTATCGATGGATTTCGCAATGGTATCCTACTTTGAGCGAATGTACATTCTTCCCCTTATTCTCATATATTTCACAACTAAAAGAGAGCGACCGCTTGAAAGTTCTACATATAACAAACGCATACCCTTATGAAGGTCATCCGGAATTTGGATGTTTTATTTATGAGCAAATACAAAGCCTCGAGGGAAAAGCTGATTCAGATGTTCTATTTATAAATGCTCATAAAAAAGGACCGCTTGAATATCTTAGAGCACTTCCCCGAATAAAATCAATGACTAAGGAAGCTGATATAATCCATTGTCATCATTTGTTTAGTTTTATTGCTTTAAAACTGTCATTTTCGAGAAGAAAACCTGTTGTGTTATCTTTTCTTAATGATTGGACGAAGGAGGTTAAATTAAATATACCAGAGAGGATTAAGAGGTTTTTATGCAGGTTTTATGTCACTAAAGCTGATAAGGTTATATTTAAATCATTTATTCCTGATTTCTTAAGGGGAGAGAAATTTGTATTCTTACCAAATGGTGTTGATACGGATTTTTTCAAAATTTATGACAGGAACATTTCAAAAAATAAATTAGATTTATGTGTGAATTCTAACTATATACTCTTTGTCAGCTCAAAAAATTTATATAGACAACAAAAGCGTTACGATATTTACTTGAAGGTTATGGATCAGTTAAAGTTAAAGTACCCAGAGCTAAATTATCAACCTTTAACAATGTCCATTGATGATAGAATCACTGCAAGGCATAAAATTAATAGCGCTTCGTTGCATTTGTTGTGCTCAGACTATGAGGGTTCTCCAAACTCAGTGAAAGAAGCTTTATCGAGTGGGGTGCCTGTAGTTTCTAGACCTGCTGGAAGTGTCGAAGACCTGCTGAAAGGGACTCCCCATACCTCTATGACATATACTGATGATTATATTATCATCGCTGATGCAGTTCATGAAATTGTTAGTAAAGCTGTTGTTCGTCAGTCTATTAGAGATGCATTATTAGGTAAAAACCTCTCTAAAGGACAAGTTGCTGATAAATTGTATGATATTTATTCAGATTTGGATGCTAAAAAATGCAAAAATTTATATTCTTTGCTTTAAATTGGAAAAGGTCTAAATGAACTTTCCCTTTTGAAAAATTCTCATAAATATCTTGTTTTCTTATGCTTTTCGTGATCTGAACGATATTTTCGTGAAGGTCGATTTATTGTAATTGTTATTAGGTTTATGTTGTGGATGTAAAAGTAGCTGTGGTTGGTACAGTCGGCATACCAGCATGTTACGGTGGTTTTGAATCGCTAGTTGAGAATTTGACAGCGTACAAGTCTGAGCATGTAAATTATCAGGTCTTTTGTTCTAAAAATGCATATAGCAAGAAAGTTGCGAACCATAATGGTGCCGAGTTAATTTATCTTCCTTTACAGGCTAATGGTATACAAAGTGTACCTTATGATGTACTTGCTTTGCTAAAGTGCATTTGGCTGAAGCCAAATGCTGTTCTAGTCCTTGGTGTTTCTGGGTGTTTGTTTTTGCCAATTTTTAGATTTTTTTCAGCAGCTAAAGTGATAACTAATATTGATGGTCTAGAGTGGAAGCGGGATAAGTGGGGGCGCTGGGCTAAGAGATTTTTAAAGTGGTCCGAGTCTGTAGCCGTCAAGTATTCAGACGTCGTGATTACTGACAATAAAGCTATTGGTGATTATGTAGCAGCCGAGTATGGTAAATCTAGTGTCACAATTGCATATGGAGGAGATCATGCGCTACGGGACATCGAAGCAAATAATGTAAGGTATGACTATGCTTTGGGGCTATGTCGTATAGAGCCAGAAAATAATGTTCAAATGATTCTAGAAGCCTTTAGCCAAACCGATAGGAAATTAAAGTTCATTGGTAATTGGAATTCGAGTCAGTTTGGTAGAGATTTAAGAAAAAAATACTCGGAAACTCCTAACATAGAGTTACTTGAT
Source organism: Vibrio vulnificus NBRC 15645 = ATCC 27562 (assembly GCF_002224265.1). Lineage (NCBI taxonomy): Bacteria > Pseudomonadati > Pseudomonadota > Gammaproteobacteria > Vibrionales > Vibrionaceae > Vibrio > Vibrio vulnificus. The sequence goes on along the minus strand of NZ_CP012881.1, from coordinate 1,243,411 downwards.
CCTATATATGATATTGATGAGTTATACCGATTAAGAAAAGGTTGTACTTTATATATTCATGGGCATTCAGCTGGCGGAACAAATCCTTCACTAGTTGAAATGATGCACTTCGGTGTCCCAATTTTTGCTTATGACTGCAGTTTTAATCGCTTTAGTACTGAAGATAAAGGACATTACTTCGAGCATAGTTCTCAACTGATCGAACTTCTTAGCTATACGGAAGAAAGTCAGCTTAAAGCAAACGGTAATCATATGAGGGATATTGCGATCAGGCGTTATACTTGGGCTGAAATAAATAGATTGTATGAGATGACCTACTAAATTAGTTATCCAGGGAAACCGCATGAAGTTCGTTGATATATAAGGGCTGCGGTGATGCTTAGAATTAGTTACCAATGCTTCATTAATCTCAGTTTTTAGATGTAACCCGATGAAATTTAAGATCACCTTGAAGATCATTTCTGTTGTTTTGTAATAGCTTCTAGACAATATAGGAGCCTAAATATGAGCGAGTTAATCAACCCATTTATGTATTTCCAAATCATTGAAGACTATCGACAAGAAAGCAAAGTAGAACACAAATTATCAGACATTATTTTGCTGACAATTTGTGGTGTTTTGTCGGGTCACGATGGCTGGGATGGCATTATCGATTTTGGTAATGCTCGCTTAGATTTCCTTAAACGATATGGTCACTTTGAAGCTGGAATTCCTTCTGCGGATACGCTGTCTCGTGTGATGGGTATGATTAACCCTGTAGCTTTGCAAAGAAGCTTCATTGCCTGGATGAAGGACTGCCATACACTGACGGATGGTGAAGTTATTGCCATCGACGGTAAAACATTACGCGGCTCTTATGACCGCTCGAAAGGCAAAGGAACGATCCATATGGTGAACGCTTTTGCTACTGCAAATGGAATGAGCATTGGGCAACAGAAGGTTGATTCTAAGAGTAACGAGATTACCGCGATCCCCAAGCTACTTGACTTGCTAGATGTAAAAGGCTGCTTGATTACGATTGATGCCATGGGCTGCCAAAAGAAAATAGCGCAGCAAATCCTTGATAAAGAAGCGGATTATTTATTGGCGGTCAAAGGCAATCAGGGAATGCTTGAGCAAGCCTTTGATGATTATTTTCGAATGGACATGCTTCAAGACTTCGACGGTAGTTCTTATAGTACTCAAGAAAAAAGTCACGGAAGAATAGAAACGAGAGTGGCTTTAGTGAATCGCGATTTGTCGGTTTTGGGTGATATTGAACATGAATGGCCTGAGCTTAAATCAATGGGCATCGTGGCTTCAATTCGACAAGAATCGGCAGTCGCAACAGAGCAAGATGTGAGAATTCGTTACTACATATGCTCTAAAGAATTGGAAGCTCAAACGTTACTTGAAGCGACTCGTTCTCACTGGGGTGTAGAGGTCATGCATTGGTCACTTGATACCGCATTTTGCGAGGACAATTCACGCATTAGAGCGGACGATCGAGCAGAGGCTTTTGCAAGGATCAGGCAGATATGTTTGAACCTATTAAAGAGCGAAACCACGTTTAAAGGTGGTATCAAACGTAAACGGATGAACTGCGCAATGGACGAAAAGTACCTAAGTAAGGTTCTTGAAAGCCTTACGTGACGGTGATGTTCATGCGGTTTCCGTGGCTCAAGAACACTGTTCCTGAGCCCGTTTTTTAATGTATTTGACCCTTTATGCTTTTTGCTCGGCACCTTCAGTTTGGCCCTTTCCCAGAATGCGACGAGCAAAACTGGTAATACGCCAAACATAGTTAAGAAGTGTTGAATAAATCAAGAAGCAACTGATGAAGCTATAAAACATAAATGCTTCACTAATTTTAGTCGCTTCACCATAAATACCAAATGCAGCAAATAGAGTAGCAAAGCCACAAATAACGACTAAAGTTTGTCGAGATGTGAGCCCTAATCGCTGAAAAATATGGTGGAGGTGTTCTCTGTCTGGCTTAAATGGCGAATCTCCACGTCGCACTCTGCGGATCATAATTGCGGCCATGTCCATAAGTGGTACAGCAATTAACCAAAGGGCCGTTACGGGCCTCATTAATGGTTTACTTTCTACTTGGCTCACACCAAGCAATAACCAGATCACAGTAAACCCAATCATCATGCTACCGGCATCACCCATGAAAACTTTTCGTTCTCTTCCAAGAATACCTAAGTTCATCAAAATATAGGGCAGCATAGCCACAATGATGACGACGCATAAATAAGCAAGGCCGTGTTGGCTATCCACATTAAGTAAGAAAGCTAAAGCGCCAAACGTGACAATCGATAGCCCACCCAGCAATCCGTCAATACCATCTACCATATTGAATGCATTGATGGCTCCAATGACGGCTAAGATTGTTATGATGGAGCCCATCCAACCTAAATAAATTTCACCTACACCGAAAAGGTTACCCAAGCTATGAAGCTCAATTCCAGCAGCGTGCATCATAACCAGTGATAAGGCAGCTTGAATACCCATACGTATTTTAAAGCTCAAATCAAACTTATCATCAAGTGCACCAACAAAAGTCAGTAACATGATCGACGCAAGATAGAGCCAGCTGTGGTTAATGGTTTCTGGCCTAAAGACCAAATACTGAGCTAATACCAAACATATAGAAATACCCCCAACAAGAGGTACTGAACCAGTATGCAACTTACGTGCATTGGGTTTGTCTACAAGCCCTATTCTCTTAGCGACTTTGCGCATTAAAAACAGGGTGGCAAAAGAAGAAAAAAAGATAAAGGAGAGTTCTAAAAACATGTGCTAGCCAACGAATGTAATATTTAGTTTTGTAATGATGAATTTTAGCTCAGTTTCAATGTTCAGCAAAGGTTTACTCATTTGGACTGGCAATATTGTTTGTAACGTGGAAAGTTTACGCGCTTGGATTTATGTTATTGTTTTATATTCCTTTTACCGTTAGTGAAAGTTCTCTGGTGTTTTACTATCGAAAAAAAAACTTTTTTGGTAACCTTTAGCAAATTTTTATTATAGGTATAAATGAATGAAAATCGCAGTTGCAGGTACCGGCTACGTAGGCTTATCTAATGCCATGCTTTTGGCACAGAATCATCAAGTAGTCGCTGTAGATATTATCAAAGACAAGGTCGATCTATTAAATCGCAAACAATCTCCAATAGTAGACACTGAGATTGAATATTTTTTATCACACAAGTCGTTAAACTTTACCGCGACTCTAGACAAAGAGGCCGCTTATCAAGATGCTGAGTTTGTCATCATCGCGACTCCGACGGATTACGATCCGCAAACAAACTACTTCAACACATCTTCAGTTGAAGCCGTGATCCGTGATGTAATGACTATTAATCCTGATGCTGTAATGGTGATTAAGTCTACTGTGCCTGTTGGTTATACCGCTCGAATTAAGAAAGAGTTAGGATGCGAAAATGTCATATTCTCCCCTGAATTCTTGAGAGAAGGTAAGGCGTTATACGATAACTTGCACCCATCTCGCATCATCGTTGGTGAACGAAGTGAGCGCGCGGAAGTTTTTGCGAACTTACTGGTTGAGGGTGCAGTAAAAAAAGATATTCAAGTGCTGTTTACCGATTCAACAGAAGCGGAAGCGGTGAAGTTATTCTCCAACACCTACCTAGCCATGCGCGTTGCCTATTTCAATGAATTAGACTCCTATGCAGAAGCGCATGGTTTAGATGCTCGTCAGATCATTGAAGGGGTTGGCTTAGACCCTCGTATTGGCAATCACTACAACAACCCATCATTTGGTTATGGCGGTTACTGCTTGCCAAAAGATACCAAACAGCTTTTAGCAAACTATCAAGAAGTTCCAAACAATATTATTGGCGCGATTGTTGATGCTAATCGGACGCGAAAAGACTTTATTGCAGATTCGATCATTAAACGTCAACCCAAAGTAGTAGGCATATATCGTTTGATCATGAAAGCTGGCTCAGATAACTTCCGTGCGTCTTCAATTCAAGGCATTATGAAGCGCATTAAAGCAAAGGGTATAGAAGTTGTCGTTTATGAGCCTGTGCTTCAAGATGCTGAGTTTTTCCATTCACGTGTCGTAAAAGATCTGAATGAGTTCAAAAAATGTTCGGATGTGATTGTTTCCAACCGTATGGTCGAAGAGTTAGCGGATGTAGCTGAAAAAGTTTATACACGAGATCTATTTGGTAGTGACTAATCTCACACTTGATTAAGTTAAGCCAGTCTTATATGACTGGCTTTTGTTTCTTTAGGAATCGGTTAATTATGAAATACTTAGTAACTGGTGCTGCTGGTTTTATTGGTAGCGCAACAGCAGAGAAACTTAATGCAGCAGGGCATGAAGTTGTGGGCATCGATAATCTAAATGATTATTACGATGTGAATCTAAAACATGCCCGACTCGCTCGTATTGAAAATCCACTGTTCAAATTTGCAAGTGTGGATATTGCAGATCGTGGCGCGATGGAGCAGTTGTTTGCAACTGAGAAGTTTGATCGCGTTATCCACTTGGCAGCCCAAGCCGGAGTACGTTATTCACTAGAAAACCCACATGCTTATGCGGACTCAAACTTGGTTGGGCATCTCAATATTCTTGAGGGATGCCGTCAAAACAAAGTAAACCATCTGGTATATGCATCTTCGAGCTCTGTGTATGGGCTTAATGCAAAAGTTCCTTTTGCCACTTCAGATAGTGTTGACCATCCGGTATCACTCTACGCTGCAACGAAAAAGTCTAACGAGCTAATGGCTCATAGCTATTCTCATCTGTATGACATCCCAACAACAGGTTTGCGCTTTTTCACTGTGTATGGTTCTTGGGGGCGTCCGGACATGGCCCCATTTATTTTCACTAAGAAAATTCTTGATGGCGATACCATCGATATCAACAATAATGGTGATATGTGGAGAGACTTTACCCATGTAGATGATATTGTTGAGGGTGTAGTCCGTATTGCAGACGTCTTACCAACTCGAAATGAAAGCTGGACTGTAGAATCCGGAACTCCAGCAAGCAGTTCTGCTCCATATTCGGTTTATAACATTGGTCATGGCTCTCCTATCAACTTGATGGACTTCGTTAAAGCGATTGAAGATGAACTTGGTATTGAAGCGAAGAAAAACTTCCGTGAAATGCAACCTGGGGATGTTTATCAAACCTACGCAGATACAGAAGATCTATTTACCGCCACAGGTTACAAACCAAGAGTAACAGTTAAAGAAGGCGTTGCTGAGTTTGTTTCTTGGTATAAAGAATTCTATAACAAGTAATACATAACGAGGCGAAAGCCTCGTTATTATGTCTAGCTAGGTATAAATCGCAATGATTAAAAAATGTCTTTTCCCCGCAGCAGGCTACGGTACTCGTTTCTTGCCTGCGACGAAATCCATGCCCAAAGAAATGATGCCGGTTGTTAACAAACCATTGATTGAATATGGTGTTGAAGAGGCTATAGAAGCTGGTATGGATGGGATGTGTATTGTTACCGGTCGTGGTAAGCATGCGCTCATGGATCACTTCGATAAGAATTATGAGTTAGAGCACCAGATTTGTGGTACCAGCAAAGAGGCACTATTGGGTGATATACGACAGTTAATAGATTCAGCAAGTTACACCTTTATTCGCCAACGTGAAATGAAGGGGTTAGGTCATGCAATCTTAACGGGTAAAGAGCTTGTTGGTGATGAGCCTTTTGCTGTCGTTTTAGCTGACGATTTGTGTGTAAATCAAGATGAAGGCGTGTTGGCTCAAATGGTTGCGTTGTTCAACCAGTTCCGCTGTTCTATTGTGGCTGTGCAAGAAGTGCCTGAAGATGAAACACACAAATATGGTGTAATTTCCGGCGAAATGATTAAAGAGGGCATTTACCGTGTCGATAACATGGTAGAGAAGCCAGATCTAGGAACCGCACCGAGTAATCTAGCTATTATTGGCCGTTATATCCTAACGCCAGATATTTTTGAATTGATTGAGCAAACGGAACCAGGCAAAGGCGGCGAGATTCAAATCACGGATGCACTTTTGAAGCAGGCGAAGAGTGGTTGTGTTCTTGCATATAAATTTAAAGGTCAACGCTTTGATTGCGGCAGTGTGGAAGGTTATATCGAAGCGACCAATTACTGCTTCGAGAATCTTTATAAATAGATGATCGTACGAAATTAACCACTTAAAGAGCTAGGCTGATAAGAGATCCTAGCTCTTTTTTTATGTCGCTGGCACTGTTGCTTCTTTCTCTCAGCTCGTCATCCTCGCGGACGCGGGGATCCATCGTACAGCGAGTGTTGTTGCTCGGTATTACCGCTTTGTTACCAGTATTGTTGTCGGTTTCGCTCTATGTAGTTGTTGGTTGTGGCAAGTGCGTTTCCAAACGCGACATCTGGCGCGTGTGGATGAATGGATTCCCGTGTGCACGGGAATGACGACGGGTGGCGTGGCGGCTGTCTTCAGAGTTTTGTTCTTTGCAGTTGATCTTCGTTCGGCTTTTTCTTTCCGTCTTTTATCTCGTCATCCTCGCGGACGCGGGGATCCACCGTACAGCGAGTGTTGTCGCTCGGTATTACCGCTTCATTGCCAGTGTTGTCGGTTTTGCTCTATGTAGTTGTTGGTTGTGGCGAGTGTGTTTCCAAACGTGGCATCTGGCGTGTGTGGATGAATGGATTCCCGTGTGCACGGGAATGACGACGGGTGGCGTGGCGGCGGTGTGCTGAGTTTTTATGTGAGACGGTGCTGTTGGTGTTTTCTATCATCCTTTGTTTTCTAACTTTTTCCTTCTCACTTCGGTCTGTCTGCTTTTTCTTTCTATCCTTTTTCTCGTCATCCTCGCGAACGCGGGGATCCATCGTACAGCGAGTCTTGTAGCTCGGTATTACCGCTTCATTGCCAGTGTTGTTATTGGTTTTGCTCTATGTAGTTGTTGGTTGTGGCAAGTGTGTTTCCAAACGCGACATCTGGCGTGCGTGGATGAATGGATTCCCGTGTGCACGGGAATGACGATTGGTGGTGTGGCGGCTGTCTCAGAGTTTAGTTCTTTGCAGTTGATCTTCGTTCGGCTTTTTCTTTCCGTCTTTTATCTCGTCATCCTCGCGGACGCGGGGATCCATCGTACAGCGAGTGTTGTTGCTCGGTATTACCGCTTTGTTACCGGTATTGTTGTCGGTTTCGCTCTATGTAGTTATTGGTTGTGGCAAGTGCGTTTCCAAACGCGACATCTGGCGTTTGTGGATGAATGGATTCCCGTGTGCACGGGAATGACGGTAGGGGGCGTGGTGGGGATGTGCTGATTTTTTATGTGAGACGGTGCTGTTGGTGTTTTCTATCATCCTTTGTTTTCTAACTTTTTCCTTCTCACTTCGGTCTGTCTGCTTTTTCTTTCTATCCTTTTTCTCGTCATCCTCGCGGACGCGGGGATCCATCGTACAGCGAGTGTTGTAGCTCGGTATTACCGCTTTGTTACCGGTGTTGTTGTCAGTTTGGCTCTATGTTGTTGTTGGTTGTGGCAAGTGCGTTTCCCAACGCGACATCCGGCGCGTGTGGATAAATAGATTCCCGTGTGCACGAGAATGACGATGGGTGGCGTGGCGGCGGTGTTCTGAGTTTTTATAGGATAGTGGCGCTGTTGATGTGTCTTGTCTCATCTTATCCTTTGTTATTCAAATTTATTCCTTACAACTTCGGTTTGTCAGCCTCTTTCTATCTCTCAGTTCGTCATCCTCGCGAACGCGGGGATCCATCGTACAGCGAGTGTTGTAGCTCGGTATTACCGCTTCATTGCCAGTGTTATTGTCAGTTTTGCTCTATGTAGTTGTTGGTTGTGGCAAGTGCATTTCCAAACGCGACATCCGGCGTGTGTGGATGAATGGATTCCCGTGTGCACGGGAATGACTGCTGGTGGTGTGGCGGCGGTGTGCTGAGTTTTTATGGGATAGTGGCGTTGTTATTGGTTTTGCTCTATGTAGTTGTTGGTTGTGGCAAGTGCGTTTCCAAGCGTCGCATCTGGCGTGTGTGGATGAATGGATTCCCGTATGCACGGGAATGACGGCTGGTGGCGTGGCGGCTGTGTGCTGATTTTTTACGGGATAGTGTCGCTGTTGATGTGTCTTGTCTCATCCTTTACTCTTCTAACTTTTTCTTTCTATCCTTTTTCTCGTCATCCTCGCGAATGCGGGGAACCATCGTACAGCGAGTGTTGTAGCTCGGTATTACCGCTTCATTGCCAGCGTTGTTGTTGGTTTTGCTCTATGTGGTTGTTGGTTGTGGCAAGTGCATTTCCAAACGCGACATCCGGCGTGTGTGGATGAATGGATTCCCGTGTGCACGGGAATGACTGCTGGTGGTGTGGCGGCGGTGTGCTGAGTTTTTATGGGATAGTGGCGTTGTTATTGGTTTTGCTCTATGTAGTTGTTGGTTGTGGCAAGTGCGTTTCCAAGCGTCGCATCTGGCGTGTGTGGATGAATGGATTCCCGTATGCACGGGAATGACGGCTGGTGGCGTGGCGGCTGTGTGCTGATTTTTTACGGGATAGTGTCGCTGTTGATGTGTCTTGTCTCATCCTTTACTCTTCTAACTTTTTCTTTCTATCCTTTTTCTCGTCATCCTCGCGAATGCGGGGAACCATCGTACAGCGAGTGTTGTAGCTCGGTATTACCGCTTCATTGCCAGCGTTGTTGTTGGTTTTGCTCTATGTAGTTGTTGGTTGCGGCAAGTGCGTTTCCAAACGTGGCATCCGGCGCGTGTGGATGAATGGATTCCCGTGTGCACGGGAATGACGATTGGTGGTGTGGTGGCGGTGTTTTGAGTTTTTATGTGAGAGTGCCGCTGTTGATGTGTCTTGTCTCATCTTATCCTTTGTTATTCAAATTTATTCCTTACAACTTCGGTTTGTCAGCCTCTTTCTATCTCTCAGTTCGTCATCCTCGCGAACGCGGGGATCCATCGTACAGCGAGTGTTGTAGCTCGGTATTACCGCTTCATTGCCAGTGTTATTGTCAGTTTTGCTCTATGTAGTTGTTGGTTGTGGCAAGTGCGTTTTCAAACGTGGCATTTGGCGTGTGTGGATGAATGGATTCCCGTGTGCACGGGAATGACAGCCGGTGGCGTGGCGGCGGTGTGCTGATTTTTATGGGATAGTGTCGCTGTTGATGTGTCTTGTCTCATCTTATCCTTTGTTATTCAAACTTATTCCTTACAACTTCGGTTTGTCAGCCTCTTTCTATCCTTTTTCTCGTCATCCTCGCGAAGGCGGGGATCCATCGTACAGCGAGTGTTGTAGCTCGCTGTTACCGCTTCATTGCCAGTGCTGTTGTCAGTTTCGCTCTATGTTGTTGTCAGTGGTGAGTGCATTTACAAATGCGACATCCGGCGTGCGTGGATGAATGGATTCCCGTGTGCACGGGAATGACAACTGGGGGCGTGGCGGGTGCTGAGTTTTTATGTGAGACGGTGCTGTTGGTGTTTTCTATCATCCTTTGTTTTCTAACTTTTTCCTTCTCACTTCGGTCTGTCGGCTTTTTCTTTCTATCCTTTTTCTCGTCATCCTCGCGAACGCGGGGATCCATAGTACGGCGAGTGTTGTGGTGTGGTATTACCGCTTCATTGCCAGTGTTGTTATTGGTTTTGCTCTATGTTGTGGCGAGTACGTTTCCAAACGCGACATCAGGCGTGCGTGGATGAATGGATTCCCGTGTGCACGGGAATGACGGTAGGGGGGCGTGGCGGGGATGTGCTGAGTTTTTATGTGAGACGGTGCTGTTGGTGTTTTCTCTCATCCTTTGTTTTCTAACTTTTTCCTTCTCACTTCTGTCTGCTTGCTTTTTCTTTCTATCCTTTTTCTCGTCATCCTCGCGAACGCGGGGATCCATCGTACGGCGAGTGTTGTGGTGTGGTATTTCCGCTTCATTGCCAGTGCTGTTGTCAGTTTTGCTCTATGTTGTTGTCTGTGGTGAGTGCATTTCCAAACGCGACATCCGGCGCGTGTGGATGAATGGATTCCCGTGTGCACGGGAATGACGGCTGGGGGTATGGCGGGTGCTGAGTTTTTATGTGAGACGGTGCTGTTGGTGTTTTCTCTCATCCTTTACTCTGCTAACTTTTTCTTTCTCACTTCGGTCTGTCGGCTTTTTCTTTCTATCCTTTTTCTCGTCATCCTCGCGGACGCGGGGATCCATCGTACAGCGAGTGTTGTGGTTTGGTATTTCCGCTTCATTGCCAGTGCTGTTGTCAGTTTTGCTCTATGTTGTTGTCTGTGGTGAGTGCATTTACAAATGCGACATCCGGCGCGTGTGGATGAATGGATTCCCGTGTGCACGGGAATGACAACTGGGGGCGTGGCGGGTGCTGAGTTTTTATGTGAGACGGTGCTGTTGGTGTTTTCTCTCATCCTTTGTTTTCTAACTTTTTCCTTCTTACTCCGGACTGTCTGCTTTTTCATTTTGTCTTTTTCTCGTCATCCTCGCGAACGCGGGGATCCATCGTACAGCGAGTCTTGTAGCTCGGTATTACCGCTTCATTGCCAGTGTTGTTATTGGTTTTGCTCTATGTAGTTGTTGGTTGTGGCAAGTGTGTTTCCAAACGCGACATCTGGCGTGCGTGGATGAATGGATTCCCGTGTGCACGGGAATGACAACTGGGGGGCGTGGTGGCGGGTGCTGACTTTTATGGGATAGTGGCGTTGTTGATGTGTCTTGTCTCATCTAATCCTTTGTTATTCCGCCTTCTTCCTTACAACTTCGGTCTGTTAGCCTCTTTCTATCCTTTTTCTCGTCATCCTCGCGAACGCGGGGATCCATCGTACAGCGAGTGTTGTAGCTCGGTATTACCGCTTCATTGCCAGTGTGGTTGTCAGTTTCGCTCTATGTTGTTGTCTGTGGTGAGTGCATTTCCAAACGCGACATCCGGCGCGTGTGGATGAATGGATTCCTGTGTGCACGGGAATGACGGTAGGGGGCGTGGCGGGGATGTGCTGAGTTTTTATGTGAGACGGTGCTGTTGGTGTTTTCTCTCATCCTTTGTTTTCTAACTTTTTCTTTCTCACTTCGGTCTGTCGGCTTTTTCTTTCTATCCTTTTTCTCGTCATCCTCGCGGACGCGGAGAACCATCGTACGGCGAGTGTTGTGGTGTGGTATTTCCGCTTCATTGCCAGTGTTGTTGTCAGTTTTGCTCTATGTTGTTGTCTGTGGTGAGTGCATTTCCAAACGCGACATCCTGCGTGCGTGGATGAATGGATTCTCGTGTGCACGGGAATGACGGTAGGGGGCGCGGCGGGGATGTGCTGAGTTTTTATGTGAGAAGGTGCTGTTGGTGTTTTCTCTCATCCTTTGTTTTTTAACTTTTTCCTTCTTACTTCGGTCTGTCTGCTTTTTCTTTTTGTCTTTTTCTCGTCATCCTCGCGGACGCGGGGATCCATAGTACGGCGAGTGTTGTGGTGTGGTATTACCGCTTCATTGCCAGTGTTGTTGTCAGTTTCGCTCTATGTTGTTGTCTGGGGTGAGAGTATTAAGCTCCGCTATAGCGATTGTGTCTATTTGCCACGTGTATTGAGGTGAGTTGTATCTCGGTTACTCCAGGTTGCGAGGACTTCAATCGTCTGAATCTTTCTCCGATTATTTTTCAAACAGCCCTTGCAAGCAAAACTGTGATCTGTATAATACGCCGCACTGACTTGTTCAGTTGTGAACCAATGAGCAGCGAGGAGCCAGCAGCTTCGGTTGTGGGGTAATGTATACTCAGCTTATGTTCGCAGTTAATACAATTAGCTTATCTATTTTAGTGTTCCTATCTGATAGCGTTCCTTCCATAGATACATGGTTAATCGAAAATTAACTGACAATGCGTCCTAATCTTGGATGCTACGGTTTCACATAAATCAATCGGCATTCTCTCGTCTTAACGAGTTTGAGTGGCGATATTGTTTGTGTAATTTTTAATATTGGAGCTCTGTCTCATGCAGAACCAACGTATCCGTATCCGCCTTAAAGCTTTCGATTACAAACTAATCGACGCTTCAACAGCGGAAATCGTTGAAACAGCTAAGCGCACTGGCGCACAGGTTCGTGGTCCAATCCCACTACCTACTCGTAAAGAGCGTTTCACCGTTCTTATCTCTCCACACGTTAACAAGAAAGCTCGTGACCAGTACGAAATTCGTACTCACAAGCGTCTAATCGACATCGTTGAGCCAACAGACAAAACTGTTGATGCTCTGATGCGTCTAGACCTTGCTGCAGGCGTTGACGTTCAAATTAGCCTAGGTTAAGGGAGATTAGAAGAATGATTGGTCTAATCGGTCGTAAAGTGGGCATGACCCGCGTATTTACTGAAGAAGGCGTTTCTATCCCTGTAACTGTTGTTGAGGTTGAAGCGAACCGTATTGCTCAAGTGAAAACTCTTGAGACTGACGGCTATGCAGCAATCCAAGTTACAGCTGGTACAAAGAAAGCTAACCGCGTAAACAAAGCTGAAGCAGGTCACTTTGCTAAAGCTGGCGTTGAAGCTGGTCGTGGTCTTTGGGAATTCCGTTTAGAAAACGGCGAAGAGTTTGCAGTTGGTTCAGAACTAACTGTTGAGCTATTCAACGAAGTTAAAAAAGTAGACGTTACTGGTACATCTAAGGGTAAAGGTTTCCAAGGCACTGTTAAGCGCTGGAACTTCCGTACTCAAGATATGACTCACGGTAACTCATTGTCTCACCGTGCTCCTGGTTCTATCGGTCAATGTCAGACTCCAGGTCGCGTATTTAAAGGCAAGAAAATGGCAGGTCACATGGGTGCTGAGCGTGTAACGACTCAAAACCTAGAGATCGTACGTGTTGACGCTGAGCGCAATCTGCTTCTTATTAAAGGTGCAGTCCCTGGCGCAACTGGCGGTAACGTGATCGTTAAACCAGCTGTTAAAGCATAACGTCTAGGAGTAAGTAATGGAATTGATGGTTAAAGGTGCTGCTGCACTAACTGTTTCCGAAGCTACTTTCGGACGTGAGTTCAACGAAGCTCTTGTTCACCAAGTAGTTGTTGCGTACGCAGCAGGTGCTCGTCAAGGTACTCGTGCTCAAAAAACACGTTCAGAAGTTTCTGGCGGTGGTGCTAAACCATGGCGTCAAAAAGGTACTGGCCGTGCACGTGCTGGTACAATCCGTAGCCCACTATGGCGTACAGGTGGTGTTACTTTTGCTGCGAAACCACAAGATCACAGCCAAAAAGTAAACAAGAAAATGTACCGTGGTGCGATGAAGAGCATTCTTTCTGAGCTAGTTCGTCAAGAGCGTCTAATCGTTGTTGATAACTTCTCTGTTGAAGCACCAAAAACGAAAGAGCTAGTTGCTAAGCTTAAAGAACTTGAGCTAAACGACGTGCTTATCGTAACTGGCGAAGTAGACGAGAATCTATTCTTAGCTGCACGTAACCTATACAAAGTTGACGCACGTGACGTAGCTGGTATTGACCCAGTTTCTCTAATCGCGTTTAACAAGGTTCTAATGACTGCTGATGCAGTTAAGCAAGTTGAGGAGATGCTGGCATGATCACTCAAGAGCGTCTACTAAAAGTTCTACGTGCACCGCACATCTCTGAAAAAGCAACTATGGCAGCTGAGAAAGCGAACACTATCGTTTTCAAAGTAGCGAAAGATGCGACTAAGAAAGAGATCAAAGCAGCTGTAGAACAGCTATTTGAAGTTGAAGTTAAGTCTGTAAATACTCTTATCACTAAGGGTAAGACCAAGCGTCAAGGTCTACGCCAAGGCCGTCGTTCAGACGTGAAGAAAGCGTACGTTACTTTGAAAGAAGGTCAAGATCTTGACTTTGTTGGCGGCGCGGAATAACAGGAGTAGTTGAATAATGGCTATTGTTAAATGTAAGCCGACTTCGGCTGGTCGTCGTCACGTTGTTAAAGTTGTTAACGCTGACCTACACAAAGGCAAGCCTTACGCACCTCTTCTAGAGAAAAACTCTAAGAACGGTGGTCGTAACAACAACGGTCGTATCACAGTACGTCACATCGGTGGTGGTCATAAACAACACTACCGTGTAGTTGACTTCAAACGTACTAAAGACGGTATCCCAGCGAAAGTTGAGCGTCTAGAATACGATCCAAACCGTAGCGCAAACATCGCTCTAGTTCTGTACGCAGACGGTGAGCGTCGTTACATCATTGCACCTAAAGGTCTGCAAGCTGGTGACGTTATCCAATCTGGTGTTGATGCACCGATCAAAGCGGGTAACACTCTACCAATGCGCAACATCCCAGTAGGTTCTACAATTCACTGTGTTGAATTGACTCCTGGTAAAGGTGCACAGTTGGCTCGTTCAGCGGGTGCTTACGCTCAGCTAGTAGCTCGTGATGGTTCTTACGTAACTATCCGTCTACGTTCTGGCGAAATGCGTAAAGTTCTATCTGAAGGTCGCGCAACAATCGGTGAAGTTGGTAACTCTGAGCACATGCTTCGTGAGCTTGGTAAAGCTGGTGCAAGTCGCTGGCGTGGTGTTCGTCCAACCGTTCGCGGTGTGGTAATGAACCCAGTAGATCACCCACACGGTGGTGGTGAAGGTCGTACTTCTGGTGGCCGTCATCCAGTTTCACCTTGGGGTGTACCAACTAAAGGCTACAAGACTCGTAGCAACAAACGCACTGACAAGTACATCGTACGTCGTCGTAACAAGTAATCTATATAAAGAGGAATCGCCATGCCACGTTCTCTCAAGAAAGGTCCATTTATTGACCTACACTTGCTGAAGAAGGTAGAGAAAGCGGTGGAAAGCGGAGACAAAAAGCCACTTAAGACTTGGTCCCGTCGTTCAATGATCATCCCTACGATGATCGGTTTGACCATCGCTGTCCATAATGGTCGTCAGCACGTTCCAGTTTTCGTTACCGAAGAAATGATCGGTCACAAACTGGGTGAATTCGCACCAACTCGTACTTACCGCGGTCACGCTGCGGATAAGAAAGCTAAGAAGCGTTAAGGAGTAAATAATGGAAGCTATTGCTAAACATAACTTTGCTCGCATTTCGCCTCAGAAAGCTCGCTTAGTTGCGGATCTAATTCGTGGTAAATCTGTTGACCAAGCTCTTGAAATCCTAACTTTCAGCAACAAAAAAGCTGCTGTACTAGTTAAGAAAGTTCTAGAGTCTGCTATCGCTAACGCGGAGCACAACGAAGGTGCAGATATTGACGATCTGAATGTCGCAAAAATCTTTGTAGATGAAGGCCCAACCATGAAGCGTATTATGCCTCGTGCTAAAGGTCGTGCGGATCGTATCTTGAAGCGTTCAAGCCACATCACTGTTGTTGTAGCAGATCGCTAGAGACTAGGAGAGTAAGCAATGGGTCAAAAAGTACATCCTAATGGTATTCGTCTAGGCATCGTTAAGCCTTGGAATGCTACATGGTTTGCTAACACCAAAGATTTCGCTGACAACCTAGACGGCGACTTCAAGGTACGTCAGTTCCTAACTAAGGAACTTTCAAAAGCGTCTCTGTCACGTATCGTTATCGAGCGTCCTGCTAAGAGCATCCGTGTGACTATTCACACTGCTCGTCCAGGCGTTGTTATCGGTAAGAAAGGTGAAGACGTTGAGAAGCTACGCACAGCTGTAGCGAAAATTGCAGGTGTACCAGCGCAAATTAACATCGCTGAAGTACGTAAGCCTGAACTAGATGCGCAACTTGTTGGTGACAGCATCGCGTCTCAGCTAGAGCGTCGTGTAATGTTCCGTCGTGCTATGAAGCGTGCGGTACAAAACGCAATGCGTCTAGGTGCTAAGGGTATCAAAGTGGAAGTAAGCGGTCGTCTAGGCGGCGCTGAAATCGCACGTTCTGAGTGGTACCGTGAAGGCCGTGTGCCTCTACACACTCTACGTGCAGACATTGATTACGCAACTTCTTCGGCTCACACCACATACGGTGTAATCGGCATTAAAGTTTGGATCTTCAAAGGTGAGATCCTAGGCGGTATGCCAGCAGCAACTGAAGCTGCAGAGCCAAAGGCTGACAAGCCTAAGAAGCAGCGTAAAGGCCGTAAGTAAGGAGTCGACAGATGCTACAACCTAAACGTACTAAGTTCCGTAAGGTTCATACTGGTCGTAACCGCGGTCTAGCTAAAGGTACTGAAGTTAGCTTTGGTTCTTTTGGTCTTAAAGCTGTTGGCCGTGGTCGTTTGACTGCTCGTCAAATCGAAGCTGCACGTCGTGCTATGACGCGTCACATCAAGCGTCAAGGTAAGATCTGGATCCGTGTGTTCCCAGACAAGCCGATCACTGAAAAACCACTTGAAGTTCGTCAAGGTAAGGGTAAAGGTAACGTTGAGTACTGGGTAGCCCAAATCCAACCTGGTAAGGTTATGTACGAAGTTGATGGTGTACCTGAAGAATTGGCGCGTGAAGCGTTCCGCCTAGCGGCTCGCAAACTGCCATTCAAGACTACATTTGTAACTAAGCAGGTGATGTGATGAAAGCACAAGATCTACGCGAAAAGAGCGTTGAAGAGCTTAACTCTGAGCTATTGAATTTGCTACGTGAACAGTTCAACTTGCGCATGCAAGCTGCAACTGGTCAACTACAGCAAACTCATACTCTGAAAGCTGTACGCCGTGATATCGCACGTGTGAAAACTGTTTTGACTGAGAAGGCAGGCGCATAATGAGCGACAAAATTCGTACTCAACTAGGTCGTGTTGTTAGCGACAAGATGGACAAGTCTATCGTTGTTGCTATCGAGCGCATGGTGAAGCACCCTATCTACGGTAAATTCGTTAAGCGCACGACTAAAGTTCACGCACATGACGAAAACAACGAGTGTGGCATTGGCGACACTGTTGAAATCGTTGAGTGTCGTCCACTGTCTAAGACTAAGTCTTGGACTTTGGTAAAAGTTGTAGAAAAAGCGAAGATGTAATCTTCACTATTCTATGAATATAAACGGCTCCAAAAATTTTTTGGGGCCGTTTATTTTTTGACTACCCAATCACAAAAAAGGGTGGTACAATTCGCGTCCCTTATAAAGAGGCAGCCCGACCCGAGAGGGTCTAGTTTTTTTAATATTTAGCGGAGCACTAACATGATCCAAATGCAAAGTATGCTGGACGCAGCTGATAACTCAGGCGCTCGCAGCGTAATGTGTATTAAGGTTCTGGGTGGCTCTCACCGCCGTTATGCACATATCGGTGACGTTATCAAAGTTACTGTTAAGGAAGCAATTCCTCGCGGTAAAGTTAAAAAAGGTGACGTTCTGAAGGCGGTGGTAGTTCGCACCCGTAAAGGCGTACGTCGTCCAGACGGTTCTGTCATTCGCTTCGACCGAAATGCTTGCGTACTGTTGAACAACAACAGTGAGCAACCTATCGGTACACGTATCTTTGGTCCTGTGACTCGCGAACTTCGTGGCGATAAGTTCATGAAGATCGTTTCACTGGCTCCAGAAGTTCTGTAAGGAGCGGCAAAAAATGGCAGCTAAAATCCGTCGTAACGACGAAGTAATCGTTCTTGCTGGTAAAGATAAAGGCAAGAAAGGTAAAGTAACTAAGGTCCTAGCAACTGGTAAAGTTGTTGTTGAAGGTATCAACCTAGTTAAGAAACATCAGAAACCTGTTCCAGCTCTAGGTATCCAAGGCGGTATCGTTGAGCAAGAAGCAGCTATCGACGTTTCTAACGTGGCTATCTTCAATGCAGCTACTGGTAAAGCTGACCGTATCGGTTTCCGTTTTGAAGACGGCCAAAAGGTTCGTTTCTTCAAGTCTAACGGTGAAACTGTTTCTAACTAATTTAGAAAGTAATTTGGAGTTCTACTATGGCGAAACTGCATGATTACTACAAGTCGTCTGTAGTCGCTGAACTGACCAAACAGTTCGGTTACACAAGCGTCATGCAAGTCCCTAGAATCGAAAAGATCACCCTTAACATGGGTGTGGGCGATGCTATCAACGATAAGAAACTGCTAGAAAACGCAGCTGCTGATATGGCAACGATCTCTGGTCAAAAGCCACTTATCACTAAAGCGCGTAAGTCTGTTGCAGGCTTCAAAATTCGTGAAGGCTACCCAATCGGTTGTAAAGTAACCTTGCGTGGCGAACGTATGTGGGATTTTATGGAGCGTTTAATCTCTATCGCTCTTCCACGTGTACGTGACTTCCGTGGTGTTAACGCTAAGTCTTTTGACGGTCGCGGTAACTACAGCATGGGCGTTCGCGAGCAAATCATCTTCCCGGAAATCGACTTTGATAAAGTTGATCGTGTACGCGGTTTAGACATCACTATTACGACGTCTGCTGGTACTGATGAGGAAGGCCGTGCTCTGCTGGCTGCCTTTAACTTCCCATTCCGTAAGTAAGGTGAAGGGTTACTGTTATGGCTAAACAATCAATGAAAGCACGTGAAGCAAAACGTGCAAAGCTAGTAGCTAAGTTCGCTGAAAAGCGTGCTTCTCTAAAAGCTATCATCAGCGATGTAAATGTATCTGAAGAAGATCGTTGGAATGCGGTTCTAAAACTGCAAACTCTTCCACGTGATTCTAGTGCGTCACGTCAGCGCAACCGTTGTAACCAAACTGGTCGTCCACACGGTTACCTACGTAAATTCGGTCTGAGCCGTATCAAAGTTCGTGAAGCTTGCATGAAAGGCGAGATTCCTGGACTTCGTAAGGCTAGCTGGTAATTGCCACTTTAATCATTTGGAGTAAATCATATGAGCATGCAAGATCCGATTTCGGATATGCTGACCCGTATTCGTAACGGTCAGGCAGCAAACAAAGTTGCTGTTAAAATGCCTTCTTCAAAGCTGAAAGTTGCAATCGCTGCACTACTAAAGGCTGAAGGTTACATCGTTGACTTCGCTGTTGAAGGCGAAGCAAAACCTGAGCTAGAAGTTACTCTTAAGTACTTCCAAGCTAAACCAGTAATCGAGCAACTTAAGCGTGTTTCACGCCCAGGTCTGCGCGTCTACAAGAAGAAAGACGATCTGCCATCTGTTATGGGTGGTCTAGGTGTTGCTGTAGTTTCCACTTCCAAGGGTCTGATGTCAGACCGTGCTGCTCGTAAAGCAGGTCTTGGTGGTGAAATCATCTGCTACGTAGCTTAATAGGAGTAGAATATGTCTCGTGTTGCTAAAGCACCTGTCGCTATTCCAGCTGGCGTAGAGGTGAAACTGAACGGCCAAGAAATCACTGTAAAAGGTGCTAAAGGTGAACTATCTCGCGTTATCAACAACGCAGTAGTTATCGCTCAGGAAGAAAACAAGCTAACTTTCGGTCCTCGCGAAGGTGTTGCTAACGCATGGGCTCAAGCAGGTACTGCTCGCGCTCTAGTTAACAACATGGTTGTAGGTGTTACTGAAGGCTTTACCCGTAAGCTAATCCTTAAGGGTGTAGGTTACCGTGCTGCTATCAAAGGCAATGCGGTTGGTCTAACTCTTGGCTTCTCTCACCCAGTTGAGCATGAATTGCCAGCGGGTATCAAAGCTGAGTGTCCTAGCCAAACTGAAATCGTTTTAACTGGTTGTGATAAGCAGTTGATCGGTCAAGTTGCAGCAGACATTCGTGCTTACCGCGCGCCTGAGCCTTACAAAGGTAAAGGTATTCGTTACGCAGATGAAAATGTGCGTAGTAAAGAAGCTAAGAAGAAGTAAGGTAACACTATGGATAAGAAAGCATCTCGCATCCGTCGTGCTACACGTGCACGTCGTAAGATTGCAGAACTTGGTGCAACTCGCCTGGTAGTACACCGTACTCCTCGCCACGTTTACGCTCAAGTTATCGCAGCAAACGGCTCTGAGGTTATCGCAGCAGCTTCTACTGTAGAAAAAGCGATCCGTGAGCAAGTGAAATACACTGGTAACATCGAAGCAGCTAAAGCAGTTGGTAAAGCTGTAGCAGAGCGCGCTCTTGAAAAAGGCGTATCTACTGTTGCATTCGATCGTTCTGGTTTCCAATACCACGGTCGAGTAGCGGCGCTAGCAGATTCTGCTCGCGAAGCTGGTCTGAAATTCTAAGGTAGGGTTGGAAGATGGCTAAAGAACAACAAGTTCAAGCGAATGATTTGCAAGAAAAGCTAATCGCAGTTAACCGTGTTTCTAAAACGGTTAAAGGTGGTCGAATCATGAGCTTTACTGCACTAACAGTAGTTGGTGACGGTAACGGTCGTGTAGGTTTCGGTTACGGCAAAGCTCGTGAAGTACCTGCAGCGATCCAAAAAGCAATGGAAAAAGCGCGTCGTAACATGGTTACTATCGCACTTAACGAAGGCACACTTCACCACCCAGTGAAAGGTCGCCACTCGGGCTCTAAAGTTTACATGCAGCCTGCTGCAGAAGGTACTGGTGTTATCGCAGGTGGTGCGATGCGTGCAGTACTAGAAGTTGCTGGTGTACACAACGTACTGTCTAAAGCGTACGGCTCTACTAACCCAATCAACATCGTTCGTGCAACGATTGATGCGCTAGTAGACGTTAAGTCACCAGAAATGGTTGCTGCTAAACGTGGTCTAACTGTTGAAGCTATTTCGGAGTAAGAACACCATGGCAACTATCAAAGTAACACAAACTAAAAGCTCAATTGGTCGTCTACCTAAGCACAAAGCTACACTTCGTGGTCTAGGTCTTCGTCGTATCAACCACACAGTAGAACTTGAAGATACTCCGTGCATTCGCGGTATGATCAACAAGGTTTACTACATGGTTAAAGTTGAGGAGTAATCAGAAATGCGTTTGAATACTCTATCACCGGCTGCTGGCTCTAAGCATGCTCCTAAGCGTGTAGGTCGCGGTATCGGTTCTGGCCTTGGTAAAACAGGTGGCCGCGGTCACAAAGGTCAAAAGTCACGTTCTGGCGGTAAAGTTCGTCCAGGTTTTGAAGGCGGTCAGATGCCTCTAAAACAACGTCTACCAAAATTCGGTTTCACTTCTCGTAAGAGCCTAGTGTCTGCTGAAGTTCGCGTAGCTGAGCTAGCGAAAGTAACTGGTGACGTGGTTGATCTAAACAGCCTTAAAGCTGCTAACGTTATCACCAAAAACATTGAGAACGTGAAAATCGTTCTTTCTGGTGAAATCAATAAGGCAGTGACTGTTAAAGGTCTACGTGTGACTAAAGGCGCTAAAGCTGCAATCGAAGCTGCAGGCGGTAAAATCGAGGAATAATCTCGAGGAACGAGGTACAGATGGCTAAGAAACCAGGACAAGATTTTCGTAGTGCTCAGAGCGGCTTAAGTGAACTGAAGTCGCGCTTATTATTCGTAATTGGTGCACTTTTAGTATTCCGAGCTGGCTCTTTTGTGCCGATTCCTGGTATTGACGCTGCTGTACTTGCCGATTTGTTCGAACAGCAAAAAGGTACCATCGTTGAAATGTTTAACATGTTCTCCGGTGGTGCTCTTGAGCGTGCATCTATTTTAGCACTGGGCATCATGCCGTATATTTCGGCATCTATTGTTGTCCAGTTGCTAACTGTAGTTCATCCAGCGTTAGCTGAACTCAAGAAAGAGGGTGAAGCAGGCCGTCGTAAGATCAGCCAATACACACGCTACGGCACGCTTGTACTTGCAACATTCCAGGCTATTGGTATTGCAACTGGCTTACCAAACATGGTCGACAATCTGGTCGTTATCGATCAAACCATGTTTACGCTAATTGCAACCGTGAGTTTAGTAACCGGTACCATGTTCTTAATGTGGTTAGGTGAACAAATTACTGAGCGTGGAATTGGTAATGGTATTTCATTACTGATCTTTGCAGGTATTGTTGCTGGATTGCCTTCGGCAATCGGTCAAACAATCGAGCAAGCGCGTCAAGGTGAATTGCATGTACTTCTTCTGCTGTTAATTGCAGTGTTGGCTTTTGCTGTAATTTACTTCGTTGTTTTCATGGAGCGTGGTCAACGTCGTATCGTTGTTAACTACGCGAAGCGTCAACAAGGTCGTAAAGTATTTGCAGCACAAAGCTCGCACCTACCATTGAAAATTAATATGGCTGGTGTAATTCCTGCGATTTTCGCATCAAGCATTATCCTGTTCCCTGGAACATTGGCCCAGTGGTTTGGTCAGAATGGTGAAAGCAGCGCGTTCGGTTGGTTAACTGACGTGTCATTGGCTCTAAGTCCTGGTCAACCTCTATATGTAATGCTTTATGCAGCAGCGATTATTTTCTTCTGTTTCTTCTACACGGCGTTGGTTTTCAACCCGCGTGAAACAGCAGATAACCTGAAGAAGTCAGGTGCATTCGTACCCGGTATCCGCCCAGGCGAGCAGACAGCCAAGTACATTGATAAAGTAATGACGCGTTTAACCTTAGCTGGTGCGCTTTATATTACCTTTATCTGTCTGATTCCGGAGTTCATGATGGTCGCGTGGAACGTACGTTTCTACTTCGGCGGTACATCACTACTTATCGTAGTTGTTGTAATTATGGACTTTATGGCACAGGTACAGACACATATGATGTCTCATCAATATGAGTCTGTGTTGAAGAAAGCGAATCTGAAAGGCTACGGCCGTTAATCCGGCGGTAGTTTCAGTTTCAATTACGGAGTTTAGCAATGAAAGTTCGTGCTTCCGTTAAAAAAATCTGCCGTAACTGTAAAGTAATCAAGCGTAACGGTGTAGTTCGCGTGATTTGCAGTGAGCCAAAGCACAAGCAGCGCCAAGGCTAATCAGCAGAAATTTTTACTTGAAATAAAAGGTAGTGTCGAGTATATTCCTCGGCCTACCTTTTGCGTGCAAAAGAAGTAGTATCCCGCAGCGTATCCGACACGGGCTTTGCTGCGGATAATTCTTTTATGAAACCTAGGAGTGAATAATGGCCCGTATTGCAGGCATTAACATTCCTGATCAGAAACATGCTGTAATCGCTCTAACTGCGATCTACGGTATCGGTAAAACTCGCTCAAAAGCTATCCTAGCTGACGTGGGTATTGCTGAAGATGTTAAGATCAGTGAACTAACTGAAGAGCAGATCGATCAACTGCGTGATGGTGTAGCTAAGTACACTGTAGAAGGTGATCTACGTCGTGAAGTATCTATGAACATCAAGCGTCTTATGGACCTTGGCTGTTACCGTGGTCTTCGTCATCGTCGCAGTCTACCTCTACGTGGACAGCGTACTAAAACCAACGCTCGCACCCGCAAGGGTCCGCGTAAGCCGATCAAGAAATAATCGGGAAGGTAGAGTACAATGGCTAAACAACCAACTCGCGCGCGCAAGCGCGTACGCAAGCAAGTTGCGGATGGCGTTGCGCACATCCATGCTTCTTTCAATAACACAATCGTAACTATCACTGACCGTCAAGGTAATGCTCTTGCATGGGCTACTGCTGGTGGTTCAGGTTTCCGTGGTTCTCGTAAGTCTACTCCGTTCGCTGCACAGGTTGCTGCTGAGCGTTGTGCTGAAATGGCTAAAGAATACGGCCTAAAGAACTTGGAAGTTATGGTTAAGGGTCCTGGTCCAGGTCGTGAATCTACTGTTCGCGCACTGAACGCAGCTGGTTTCCGCATCACTAACATTGTTGATGCTACACCAATCCCTCATAACGGTTGTCGTCCACCTAAGAAACGTCGCGTATAACGTTTTTTAGATTACTGGAGAAAGATCATGGCAAGATATTTGGGTCCTAAGCTGAAGCTTAGCCGTCGTGAAGGCACTGACTTGTTCCTTAAGTCTGGTGTTCGCGCGATCGATACCAAGTGTAAAATTGATAACGCACCAGGTGTACACGGCGCTCGTCGCGGTCGTCTATCTGAGTATGGCGTTCAGCTTCGTGAGAAGCAAAAAGTACGTCGTATGTACGGCGTTCTAGAAAAACAATTCCGTAACTACTACGCAGAAGCTGCTCGTCTTAAAGGCAACACAGGTGAAAACCTACTTCAGCTTCTTGAAGGTCGTCTTGATAACGTAGTTTACCGCATGGGCTTTGGCGCAACTCGCGCAGAAGCACGTCAGCTAGTTAGCCACAAAGCTATCCTAGTAAACGGTAAAGTTGTAAACGTTCCTTCTTTCAAAGTAGCGGCTAACGACGTTGTTTCAATTCGCGAGAAAGCTAAACAGCAAACTCGTATCAAAGCAGCTCTAGAAGTTGCTGAACAACGTGAAAAACCAACTTGGATTGAAGTAGATGCTGGCAAGATGGAAGGTACATTCAAGCGTATGCCTGAACGTTCAGATCTATCAGCTGACATCAACGAACAATTGATCGTCGAGCTTTACTCTAAGTAAGGTTAAACTAAAGAGAGGACACAATGCAGGGTTCTGTAACAGAATTTCTTAAGCCACGTCTAGTTGACATCGAACAGATCAGCTCGACCCACGCAAAAGTAACTCTTGAGCCATTGGAGCGTGGTTTCGGCCATACTCTAGGTAATGCACTTCGCCGTATTCTTCTATCTTCTATGCCAGGTTGTGCTGTAACAGAAGTAGAAATTGAAGGCGTTCTTCATGAGTACAGCACTAAAGAAGGCGTTCAAGAAGATATTCTTGAAATCCTACTAAACCTAAAAGGTTTGGCTGTACGCGTTGCCGAAGGCAAAGATGAAGTGTTCATTACACTGAACAAATCAGGCTCGGGCCCTGTGGTTGCAGGTGACATCACCCATGACGGTGATGTAGAGATCGCTAACCCTGAACACGTAATTTGTCACCTAACGGATGACAACGCAGAGATCGCAATGCGCATCAAAGTAGAACGTGGTCGTGGTTATGTTCCAGCTTCAGCTCGTATCCATACTGAAGAAGATGAGCGTCCAATCGGTCGCCTACTAGTAGACGCTACTTACAGCCCTGTAGACAAAATTGCCTACGCTGTAGAAGCAGCTCGTGTAGAACAGCGCACTGACTTAGACAAGCTTGTTATCGATATGGAAACGAACGGTACTCTTGAACCTGAGGAAGCAATCCGTCGCGCAGCAACTATTCTTGCTGAGCAATTGGATGCGTTCGTAGATCTTCGTGATGTACGTGTACCTGAGGAGAAGGAAGAGAAGCCAGAATTCGATCCGATCCTACTGCGTCCTGTAGACGATCTTGAACTAACAGTTCGCTCTGCTAACTGTCTGAAAGCAGAAGCGATTCACTACATCGGTGATCTAGTACAACGTACTGAGGTTGAGCTACTTAAAACGCCAAACCTTGGTAAAAAATCTCTTACTGAGATTAAAGACGTACTTGCGTCACGTGGTCTGTCTCTGGGCATGCGCCTAGAAAACTGGCCACCTGCATCAATCGCTGAAGATTAATCGATACTAGTTAGAAGGATTAGGTCATGCGCCATCGTAAGAGTGGTCGTCAACTCAACCGCAACAGCTCACATCGCAAAGCGATGTTCAGCAACATGGCTAGCTCTCTTGTACGTCATGAAGTTATCAAGACTACATTGCCAAAAGCTAAAGAGCTACGTCGCGTAGTTGAGCCTTTGATTACACTAGCTAAGACTGACAGTGTTGCTAACCGTCGTCTTGCGTTTGCACGTACTCGTGACAACGAAGTAGTTGCAAAGCTATTTAACGAACTAGGTCCACGTTTTGCTGCTCGTCAGGGCGGTTACACTCGTATCCTAAAAGCTGGCTTCCGTGCTGGCGATAAAGCTCCAATGGCTTACATTGAGCTTGTAGATCGCCCAGCTGCTGAAGAAGCTGCTGCTGAGTAATCAGGTTCGTAAGAACAGAAAAGCCGAGCATTAGCTCGGCTTTTTTGCGTTTGTAAGATAAGGAAATAACGAGCCAAGCCTTACTTCCTTGGAAAAAGCTTCGCTCAGAGAATCGCGAGCGAACTTCGTTCTTCGAGAAGAGATCGCGGAGAGAGAGCCAAAAGTTGCAGACAGCACTGGTTCCTAATTTGGATTTCATTATCTGAGTTTAAAGAAAAAGGGTTGGCACTGCGCGCCAACCCTTCAAAATTTTCTCGCTTCTCGCTTCTCGCTTCTCGCTTCTCGCTTCTCGCTTCTCGCTTCTCGCTTCTCGCTTCTCGCTTCTCGCTTCTCGCTTCTCGCTTCTCGCTTCTCGCTTCTCGCTTATTTCCAGATAGAAGAAAGACTATCTAGCAAACCTGAGCTTGCGCCCTGATTTTGTAGTGCGCTTAGGATGATCGGTGTAAAGGTAGAAATAAGAGCTGGATCTAATCCCAATGCCGAAAAGGCGCTCTTAACCGTGTCGTTATTGCTGATTAACGCTGTAAGGCCGCTTGATTGTAGTGAATCAAACCCAGGCATAAGCCCTGCTAACTCGGTGCTTTCGTTATTGCTCAATGAGTTTTTCGCGAGCGCAAGGAGTGATCCCACTCCGCCGACCGCCTGTTCTGACAAAATGTTGGCGCTACTTTGGATAGTAGTGATGAGATCATTGTCAATTGAGCCTTTCTGAGACCAAGTTTGTACTGCGCTCATCAGCGCGGCGTTAGCCATTTCGCCATAACCACTTTCTGTACCTGTTTGAGCTTGTTTCGATGTCGTTTGACACCCCATAAGTGCGACACTGACAAAGGCGGCGATAGCGATTTTCTTGTACATAATATTTCCTTATTTGCTGACTTATTTTCGGTATTGTCACAACCGAATATTCTTGTTTTGAATGGCTTCAGTATTATCCAAAAAAAACGGCGACACATTGTGTCGCCGTTATGAGAAATGCTACAAGTTTAAATTAAACGATATCTAGCAGTTCTACTTCAAATACTAGTGCGGCAAATGGAGGAATTGACGCCCCCGCACCACGCTCGCCGTAAGCAAGATCGTGTGGGATGTACAGTTTCCACTTAGAGCCTACTGGCATCAGTTGTAGTGCTTCAACCCAACCTTTAATCACACCTGTGACTGGGAATTGCGCTGGTTGGCCACGTGATACTGAGCTATCGAACACGGTGCCGTCAACCAACTCACCATGGTAGTGAACGCGTACGGTTTTGTCTGAAGTTGGGATTTCGCCATTGCCTTCAGTGATGATTTCGTATTGCAGGCCAGACTCAAGAACCGTCACTTCTGGACGAAGTGCGTTGTCTTTTAGAAATACTTCGCCGTCAGCCGCTGCCGCTTTTGCCGCTTCTGCACGCGCAGATTCTGCGCGAGTGTATAGCTCGTGTAGTGCTTTGTTGATTTCGTCTACTTCAATCGCTGGCATGTCACCAGTTAAAGATGTTGCGATACCCGCTGCGATGGCTGCAACGTTTAGGCCATCAAGACCTGAACCTGCTAGTTGCTGGCCCATTTGTAGGCCAATACCGTAGCTTGCTTTCTCTTCTACGGTTTCAAATTTAATGTCAGACATAAAAGTCACTCTTATTGAACGAATGAAAGCGAAAGGATAACAGTTTAGGCTACAGGTTTAAATGGCCCATCTCTCACCGCGGGGCGTATGGACTTGTAAAAGGAACGTTTTCCTTCACGCTTTTTAACCATTTTTACCTTGTAATGACTCACTGTCATCGGAAAGCACTATACTCAGCCAATTTGTATTTTTATACTGAGTGCAAAGGGTTTGGAGAAGCACTAGCATGAATCGACGTCGAAAGAAGAAGGCTCAGGTAGATTATCTGGCGCTGTGTAAACAGCGTATTGCTCAATTTGATTACAAGCGTATTTTGTCCAACGTCAAGCAATTTTGGGCAGCGTTGCCACGTTTACATCAACGTGCGCTTTATGTTTTAGTTCCTGTCCTGTTGGTCTTGTTACTGTGGCCAAGTAGCGAACCAGAGCTCAAAGTGCCAGAGCCTAGCACGCCACAGCGTATTGCTTTGGATATTGATACTACTGGGTTAAGCCAGCAACGCACAGAAGAGCAGAACAACTTAAAGTCCAATAGCTGGAAGGAATACCTAGTGCGTGATGGTGACACCCTTTCTCAGGTGTTTCGTAATAATCAGTTGTCGATGTCGGATCTCAATGCACTGGTGCGCATCGAAGGGGATGACAAACCGCTCAGCCAGATCAAACAAGGTCAGTTGGTGCGTTTTAAGCTCAATGACACCGGTCAATTGGACATTTTGCAGTTGGAAAAAGGCACGACCTCAGTGATGTTTTTCCGTTTATCTAATGGTGGTTTTGGCCGCAGCAAGTAGCGCTGCCGTGTGATGAATCAGTCCCAATAAGGCGCCTTGAGCGCCTTATTGCGTTTATACGAACTCTCCTTTTCTAGCTCGATGATGGAGAGCGATGTTTCTGTTGTCTGATATATAGCCACTTGCGAACGGGCAGTAGCGGCAGCACAATCAATGAAATTCCAAGCCATGTGAAGCCATCGGGCCGTTCGTTAAAACCGACTAGGCCTATGATGGTGACAAACAGCAATCCAGAATACTCCGAGAGCGCAATTTGGCCTGCTGGCGCACGGCGATATGCTGCAACGGCCAAACCGTTATAGCCAAGAATGCACACAGCGCTTATTGCGACAAACAGAAACAGTTGAGCACTCATGGGTTGCCAATGAAATAGCGCCAGCAAGGCCGATACAGGAATGGAGAACAGGCTCGTCCACCATAACGTAGTCACCACCGATTGCGAGACCGGCAACTTTCTCACTAGGATGTTAAACAGTGCGAGTGTGGTGGCGGTGCCGAGTGCAAAGAGGGCCGCCCAATGAAATTGAGAAGGGCGTAACACGATCAACACACCAACAAAGCCCAGGCTGGTCGCAAGCACTTTGGCAGCGGAAGGACGTTCTTTCAACAGCCAAATTGACAATGGCAGCATGAGTAACGGTGCGGCATAAAAAACCGCATTGGCAGTTGCCAGCGGCAGATAAGTGATAGAAACCATCATACAACCGCTGCCAATCAAAATGAGGTGCGCTCGGGTGATGGTCACTGCGGGTTGTGTTAATCGCCGTTGTTCTGGTGATTGAACCCACCATAAGGGCGTGATGAGTAAGAGCGAGACCAACTGACGCAAAAACATGTATTGAAATGGGGAGATATCACCGTCAATGAGCTTTACGGCGACATCGGAAAGCGTCGCCAAGAAGTTGCCAACAATCAGTAAAACGATAGCCAGTTGGTGAGCTTGCATTTAGTCGCCTTTACGCATATCGATATGAGGGATGCCATCCTCAAGGTACATGTCTGACACTGTGCGAAAGCCGTGATGTTGGTAAAACGCTTCAAGGTGTTGTTGGGCACCAATGTCGATTACTGTGTTTGGCCAAAGTTCGTCACAACATTGCAACGCCTGAGTGAGCAACTGATGGCCAAGACCATTGCCTCGCGCACTGGCTAAGGTTGCCACGCGTCCGATTGAGGCGTGAGGGTAAGTGGTTCCAGCAGGAAGCAAGCGACTACAAGCAACCAACTCTTCTCCTTGATAACCCAATAGATGATAGACCCCAGGTTTTGTATCGTGGCCATCAAGCTCAGGATACGGGCAGTTTTGCTCAACGACGAAGACATCAACGCGAAGTTTTAATAACTGATAAAGCTGGGTGTTCGACAGCTGCGTAAACGGCAGCAATTGCCATTGGACCATGGATAACCCTCCTAATGAAATGAATATGGCGACTCTAATTTTTCTCTTCCGCGAATGCCATTAACATATGTTAACAATGACTATCTCTATGTTATCGAGTTAAGCCGTTGAACGGCTTTTAATTCGACTTAAGCTGACTGGGGTGATACCTAAATAAGCCGCAATTTGCCGATCACTGAGCCTTTCCAATAACGTGGGGAACGACGTTTTAAACAAGTGGTATTTTTGCTCAGGAGTGTGAAGCAGCAAAAAGCGCTCTTTACGTTCTTTGTAAACCAGTTGAGTCTCGAGTAAGTGCGTGTAAAGCGGGTGATGTGTTGAGCGCCAATGCTGCAGTAGTTCGATTGGAAATATCAGCAAATGTACTGGTGTTAATGTCTCAAGCAGAAAAGGACTTGCTTGTTGCAAAATCGCGCTTTCAAAGCCGATCATCCAATCGACTTCCCAATAGAATTCTTTGCTGAACTCTTTACCGTCTTCAGTGAGATAGCAGGCGTGACATAACCCATCGAGCAAAAAATAAAATTGCTGCGGATACTCTCCCTGATGGTGGAGAATATGACGAGTGGGCAACTGCAGTTCTTTGGCTTGAGAGAGCACCAGGGCAATGGCATCGGCGGATAAACTGAGTTTCTGAAGCTGTTGTATAAAGCGAGTGTCCATGTCTCTCCCTAAAAAAAACCGTTGCCTTAGGGCAACGGTTTGAGTTTAAGCATTTCTCATATCGAGAAAAGTTATTTTTGCAGATCCAACTGGTACACGGCGAAACCAACGTCGTCCGTCGCAATCTGCTTCATTGGGTAGATGCCTTTCTCCTTGATGAACTGCGCCGCTTTGTCGCTTGGCGAGGTTTCAAAGCGAATATCCAGTGCTTTGTCTGACTTAATCGGCGCGAAAGTCCAGTTATTGTCGGCACTTGGTGTCACTTCCCCTTTTTCTTGGCTCACGCGAGAGATGTAGTTGGCCACGACAGTGCGGTTTTCATCTGGTGAATCAAACGCGACAAACTCTGAACCTGTGCCTGGGAACTTGTTGCTGTAAGCACGGTAATTGTTGGTCGCAATAATGAATGTTTGCTTCACATCGATCGGCTTGCCTTGGTAAGTCAGGCCAATAACACGCTCAGAATCGGCGTTGATCACTTTACAATCACCGTCATATTTTGCAGGTTTGGTCACATCAATCTGGTAGTTCACCCCATCGATCACATCGAAGTTATACGTGCGGAAACCATCCCAATCGATCAGAGATTGAGGCGCCGTGCTGCTGACGTCGATTTGCTTGAACTGACCTGCACTACATTCAAGCCACTCTTTCACTTCGTGACCAGTGACTTTCATCGCCACCAGTGTATTTGGATAGAGGTACAAGTCGGCTGCGTTACGGAACGTTAACTGACCAGATTCCACTTCGGTAAAGTTGGCCGGATCGTTTTTACGACCACCCGCTTTAAACGGCGCTGCGGCAGAAAGAACGGGTAGGCCAGCAAGATCAGGATCGCCTTGGATAAAGCGTTCTACGTAATCTTTCTGCGCTAAGTTAACAATTTGCACGGTTGGGTCGTCTTGAACTAAGGCGAGGAAGCTGTACATCACATCGTTCGCTTTACCGATAGGTTGGTTAACGAACTCGCGTGTGCCCTTGTGGTCGGCTTCCAGTGCTTTTACCATCGCCGCATCGGCGTCAACCAATGGTTTTTTGGTTGCTTTGTCGAAAATTGGGCGCGCTTCCGTTTGTCCTTTGACAACCGTCCATTTCCCTTCTTTTTGCTGTAGTTCTAAGTCAATAATACCGACATGGCTGCCCCAGCGTCCTGGCATCACCGCCGCAACACCGTTGATGGTGCCAGCTTGATTATCGACACCTTGGATGTTGTCAAAGCCTTTACCTGGGAACACTGCGTGGGAGTGGCCAAACGCAATTGCATCAATGCCGTCCACTTCTGAGAGGTAGTAAACTGAGTTTTCTGCGCCAATTTTGTATGGGTCAGAGGAGACGCCGGAGTGTGGAATGGCGACGATCACATCGGCACCTTCTTTCTTCATCTGCGGAACCAGCTCTTCTGCGGTTTCTTTGATGTCTTTGGCGAACACTTTGCCTTCGAGGTTTTTCTTGTCCCACACCATAATTTGAGGAGGTACAAAGCCAATGTAGCCCACTTTGATGGTGTGCTCTTCACCGTTTACGTCTTTGAAGGTGTGAGCTTTGATGATGTAAGGTTTGAAGTAGTGCTTGCCCGTTTTCTTATCAAAAACGTTGGCGCTGACGTATGGGAAATCCGCATCGTTAATGGTTTCCGCTAAGAACTCTAAACCGTAGTTGAATTCGTGGTTACCAATGTTACCGACATCGTAGCTCAGCTGGTTCATGGCTTTGTAAACAGGATGAACTTCACCCGCTTTAATGCCTTTAGCTGCCATGTAGTCACCCATCGGGCTACCTTGAATTAAGTCACCGTTATCAACCAGTACGCTGTTGACCACTTCGCCACGTGCTTGTTTGACCAGTGTTGCTGCACGCGTCAAACCAATTTGTTGTGAAGGCTTGTCTTTGTAGTAGTCGTAGTCCATCACATTAGTGTGAATATCGGTGGTTTCAATAATGCGTAGTTTGATGGTTTCAGCCATTGCTGGGCCAGCCATGACTAACATGCTGCTTAAAACGGCTAGAGATAGGGGTTTCACTGCCACTTTCATCGTCTGCTCCAAAAGAATGTTTGCGGAAAGGTCGGTGATTAATGTAACAAATAATGATGAAACCTATCTTACGCGACATATTGAATTGTGATTTTGAGCAATTACTTTATCCCGTTCTGCTTATTATCTCTCACCTTTTGCGGGTTATTTCAGCGCTGAGAGTAACGAGATTGTATTTCCTTAGCAGTTTTTTGAATAAAAAATGAAATTTTAGAATTTCAGGTAATATGAAGAGCTCGCCATAATGCGCTTATCAATAGTTCGATGGAAAGATGAGCATGGCAGACAAGGACACAGCAACGGTTTTCCCTTTTAAGCGCCCTAGCGTGGTG
Source organism: Vibrio vulnificus NBRC 15645 = ATCC 27562 (assembly GCF_002224265.1). Classification (NCBI taxonomy): domain Bacteria; kingdom Pseudomonadati; phylum Pseudomonadota; class Gammaproteobacteria; order Vibrionales; family Vibrionaceae; genus Vibrio; species Vibrio vulnificus. The sequence goes on along the minus strand of NZ_CP012881.1, from coordinate 1,210,980 downwards.
GCAAGCAGTCCCAAGGCTGGCCGTTATGGTCACAGCCAGCTCAAGCATGGTGAAGTGGCTTTAGTCGGTGCGGGCCCGGGTGACCCGGAGCTGCTGACGCTCAAAGCGCTCAACTACCTACAGCAAGCCGAAGTCGTGCTGTACGACTACCTCGTCTCTGATGAGATCATGGCTCTGGTAGCAAATGACGCCATTCTAGTGTGTGTGGGTAAGCGAGCGGGTCACCACAGCGTACCTCAAGAGAAAACCAACCAACTCCTCGTGGACTTTGCTAAGCAAGGTTACAAAGTCGTGCGCATCAAAGGTGGCGATCCGTTTGTTTTTGGCCGTGGCGGCGAAGAACTAGAAGTGTTAGCCGATGCTGGCATTACCTTTCAAGTGGTCCCAGGTATTACAGCCGCAGCGGGCGCCACTGCGTATGCGGGCATACCGCTTACCCATCGTGATTACGCACAATCCGCAATGTTTATTACAGGGCATCTCAAAGCAGAAAGTGACCAATTGGATTGGTCGACTCTGGCAAGGGGGCAGCAAACACTGGTGATTTATATGGGGTTGATGAAGTCGAATTACATTCAAGAGCAATTGATTAAACACGGTCGCAGAGCACAAACACCGATTGCGATTATCGAACGCGGAACTCAGTTGTCACAGAAAGTTTTTAAAGGTCAATTATCGGAACTGGCTGATTTAGCTAAGAAAGCAGAGGCCCCAGCACTGATTGTGATCGGTGAAGTGGTGCAGTTGTCTCAGAAATTAGATTGGTTCTTATCTGGTACTCGAATCAACAATAGTGCTATTGCCAACTCAATATAATCGTTACCAAAGATTTAGGGATACGTATAAGCCAAAAGGTTTAAAAAGGAAATAACTATGGATCAACAACGCCTGACTCACTTGAAGCAGCTGGAAGCAGAAAGCATTCACATTATTCGTGAAGTGGCTGCTGAGTTCGACAATCCAGTAATGATGTACTCAATCGGCAAAGACTCTTCGGTCATGCTGCATTTAGCACGCAAAGCCTTCTATCCAGGGAAGATTCCTTTCCCACTACTGCATGTAGATACGGATTGGAAATTCCGCGAAATGATCGAATTTCGTGATCGTACGGCAGAGAAGTACGGCTTTGAATTGTTGGTACATAAGAACCCAGAAGGTCTCGCTATGGGATGTAGCCCATTTACCCACGGCTCATCGAAACATACTGACATCATGAAAACGCAAGGCCTTAAACAAGCATTAAATAAGTATGGTTTTGATGCTGCCTTTGGTGGTGCGCGTCGTGATGAAGAAAAATCGCGAGCGAAAGAGCGTGTCTACTCATTCCGTGACAAAAACCACACTTGGGATCCAAAAAATCAGCGTCCAGAGCTGTGGAAAACCTATAACGGCCAAGTAAACAAAGGCGAAAGCATTCGTGTGTTTCCTTTGTCGAACTGGACAGAGTTGGATATTTGGCAATACATCTACCTAGAGAACATCGAGATTGTTCCGCTGTATCTGGCCGCTAAACGCCCGGTGGTAGAGCGTGATGGCATGCTGATCATGGTGGACGATGATCGTATGAAGCTGAAAGAAGGTGAAGTGATCGAAGAGAAAAGCGTGCGCTTCCGCACCCTCGGTTGTTACCCATTAACGGGCGCGATCGAATCAGAGGCGAATACCTTGACAGGCATTATTGAAGAGATGCTGGTGGCCACTTCCAGTGAGCGTCAAGGACGAGCCATCGACCACGATCAATCGGGGTCGATGGAGCTGAAAAAACGTCAGGGTTACTTCTAAGGATCTAAGGAAAGAAAATGAATAGTGCAGTTCAAGCTCAGCTCGCTGAGTTAGGTATTGAAGGTTACCTAAATCAACACCAACACAAATCGCTACTTAGATTCCTGACATGTGGCTCGGTAGACGATGGTAAAAGTACCCTGATTGGTCGTTTGCTACACGACTCAAAACAGATTTATGAAGATCAACTTGCGGCAGTGCATTCAGACAGTCAGCGCGTTGGTACCACGGGCAGTCGTCCAGACTTAGCCTTGCTAGTGGATGGTCTACAAGCGGAGCGTGAGCAAGGCATCACCATCGATGTGGCTTACCGTTACTTCTCAACCCAGAAGCGTAAATTCATTATCGCCGATACTCCGGGGCATGAGCAGTACACGCGCAACATGGCAACAGGCGCTTCAACGTGTGACCTAGCGGTGATTCTGATCGACGCGCGTAAAGGTGTGTTGGATCAAACGCGTCGTCACTCGTTTATCTCCAATTTGCTCGGCCTGAAACACTTTGTGGTTGCCGTGAACAAAATGGACTTAGTGGAATTTTCTCAGCAACGCTTTGAAGAAATCAAAGCGGAGTACCTAGAGTTTTCGAAAAACCTGCGCGGCGAAACGGATATTCAAATTATCCCAATCTCTGCTCTGGAAGGCGACAACGTGGTTGAGCTGAGCCAACAAATGGCTTGGTACCAAGGCCCGACACTACTCGAAATTTTGGAAGCGGTTGACGTTGAGAAAGAGAAAGAAGCGAGTGAATTCCGTTTCCCAGTGCAATACGTTAATCGTCCAAACCTCGATTTTCGTGGTTTCGCTGGCACTATTTCGTCTGGTGTGGTGAACGTGGGCGATCGCATTACGGCGCTGCCATCGGGTAAGAGCTCAACCGTTGCGCGCATCGTCACCTTCGATGGCGATCTTGAACAGGCGCAAGCGGGTTTAGCTGTGACGCTGACTCTGGCCGATGAGATCGATATCAGCCGCGGGGATTTGATTGTTCACCATGGTGCGAATGTGGAGCTCACTAACCATTTGGCAGCGGATGTGGTGTGGATGACAGAACAGCCACTTCAGCCTGGTCGTGATTATGACATCAAGATTGCTGGTAAAAAGACCATTGGTCGCGTTGAGCACATTCATCATCAATATGACATCAACAACCTTTCCAAACACAGTGCGGCGGAGTTGCCGTTGAATGGTATTGGTTTGTGTGAGTGGACCTTTAACGAGTCTATCGCTCTGGATAACTACCAAGATTGTGCTGATACCGGTGGTTTCATCATCATCGATCGTCTGACAAACGTCACTGTTGGCGCGGGCATGGTGAGTGAGAGCCTGACGGAAGTAACCAAAGCAAGCAGTGATTTCTCCGCATTTGAGTTGGAATTGAATGCACTCATTCGCAAGCATTTCCCACATTGGGATGCGAAAGATTTGAGCGAATTGCTTAAGAAGTAACACTGAGTCATACCGAAGTTTGTAGAGTCAGTCAGACGTTGTTGTAACTGGGGGAGTGAGGCTCCCCCATATGGGGATGTAGTATGTGGGAGCAAGGATTTGTATTGGCGTTGTTGCTGGGCATCATCACCTGTTTGCTCGTCACGAAAATCAAACCAAGCTATATTTTTGCTGGTGCGGCGTTTGCGGCATTTATGGCTGGAATGAGTGATCTCACTGCGATTGCGGCGAACTTCACCAACTCATCCTTATTGACCTTAGTGCTGCTGATTCTCGCTTCGACTGCGCTGGAAAAGACGCGTTTGATCAGTTGGGTCAGTCGCAGTATTTCGGAAGGCAGATTGTTGACGGTGGTGGCAAAACTGGGTTTTTCCACGGCCTTCCTCTCTTCGTTTACCAATAATACCGCGGTGGTAGTGTCGTTGATTGGGGCTATCAAACGCAATCGTCAACATGCGCCTTCTAAGCTGTTGATTCCGCTTTCTTATGCAGCGATTTTTGGTGGCACACTGACATTAATTGGCACGTCTACCAATTTGATCATCAACAGTTTCGTCGAAGATGCAGGACTACCCAGTCTCAGTTTCTTTACCCCAACGTTGATTGGTTTGGCGATCGTGATTGGCGGGGTATTGGTGCTGATCCCTCTCAGTTATTTGCTACCCGATTACGATGACCAAGGTCAAGATGAGTTACCGTATTTCCTAGAAGCCGCGGTTGAACCCGGTTCACCGCTGGTGGGGCGTAGCATCACCGAGAACAATCTACGTGCTTTGCGTAAGCTGTTTTTGGCAGAGGTGATTCGTGATGGGCAAACGGTGCCTTCCGTTGGGCCTGATTTTGTTCTGCAAGCCAAAGATCGTTTGTTGTTTTGTGGTGAGGTTGATAGCGTCTCGACGTTGCAAGAGATTCCCGGTTTAACCTTGTTTGGCCAGCAGCATCTGAATGGGCAGAACTTTGTTGAAGTGGTGGTGAGTTCCTCAGCAACTTTCTGCAACAAAACCCTCAAATCGAGCCGTTTTCGTGACCGGTTTGATGCGGTGGTGGTGGCGATTCGTCGTGGCCATGAACGTCTCGAAGGGGGCTTAGGCAATATTACCCTAGCGGCTGGCGATACCTTAGTGGTAGTGCCGGGTAAGCGATTTGAAGCGGAGCGGCAGGCACATCGTAAAGAGTTTGTGCTGATGAACGATTTGGATTCCAGCGCCCGTTTGGACAGCCACAAATCAACGTTGGTGTTGCTCGGCTTTATGGCGGTGATTGCTGCGGCACTGACGGGGTTAGTGCCCATTATTAAAGGCTTGGCACTGTATCTCCTGGCTCTAGTGGTTTTTGGTATTGTGCAACTCAATGAGCTAAGACGACGTTTTCCGATTGATATTGTGGTGATTGTTGGCTCGGCGCTGTCGATTGCGCAGTTGATGATCAGCTCTGGTTTTTCAGAGCGTATGGGCGGTATGTTCATTGAAGCCTTCAATGGCTGGGGTGTGTTTGGTGCTTTGGTGGCCACCTACTTTGTCACTTTGATCCTCACGGAACTGGTGACCAACAATGCCGCTGCGGCTCTTGCCTTTCCGCTGGGCTATAGCATGGCGCTGGGTTATGGCGTTGATCCGATGCCGTTTATCATGGCGGTGTTGTTTGGTGCCAGTGCCAGTTTTATTTCACCCTACGGGTATCAAACCAACTTGCTGGTGTACAGCGTGGGGAATTATCGTTTGTTGGATTATTTGAAAATTGGTGTGCCGATCTCTTTGGTGTATTCGGTGCTCGTGTTGACTTTGATTCCGATTTTCTTCCCGTTTTAAAAAGGATTTTCTATGAGCAGCGTTATCGCGCAAAAAGATGAAAATGTCGTTTGGCATCAACATGCTGTGACTAAAATGCAGCGCGCAGATTTAAAACAGCAAAAGCCAGCCGTGCTTTGGTTTACAGGGTTGTCTGGTGCGGGCAAATCGACAGTGGCTGGTGCGCTGGAAAATCGGCTTGCTGAGCAAGGTTTCCATACTTATTTATTGGATGGAGACAACGTACGCCACGGTTTGTGCAGTGATCTTGGTTTTTCGACGCAAGATCGTCGTGAAAACATTCGCCGTATCGGTGAGTTAGCTAAGTTGATGGCCGATGCAGGATTGATCGTGTTGACGGCATTTATTTCTCCTCACCGTGCTGAGCGTCAGTTGGTGCGTGATTTATTGCCGGAAGGGGAGTTTATTGAAGTCTTCGTCAATGCGTCATTAGAAGTGTGCGAACAACGCGATCCAAAAGGTCTGTATAAAAAAGCACGCGCAGGCGAAATTGCCAACTTCACGGGAATCGACTCTGAATATGAGGTACCGCTCAATCCAGAGATTGACCTGCCTGCAGGAGAAAAAGGCATTGAAGCGCTGGTGGATTTACTGGTGGAGCAACTTACGCTGCGTGGTGTGATTTCCCCACGTTAGTACTCTTATCTGAATTTTTTGTATGACAAGAAGTGAGTGTCGCAGCGCGAGACTCACTTTTTTATTGTGATTCATTTTATGTGGATCGCATGACGTTATTACCGTGCTGGCAATTTTCGCGTCGATTTTACACGGTGTGATGGATGCTACTTTGCGCGTCAGTTTGTACGGTAAATTTTTGATTGAGTAGCGCAACCAATTGATCGTAATACGAGTTATTCGGTTTGTTGCCAAGCAACTTACACAACTCATTCCCTGTTGGAGTAAAACGGTAATAAAGCAAACGCACGCCTTTAGATGTGGCATTCAACTGCAAATTTTTGCCTTGATAAGTGAGCATGAGCGGTGTTTGCTGTTCAATTTCACCCGACTCAAGCTCAGTTCCGTGCAGCAGCCCTAATTCAATCAAAACCAGTAGACTGGAAAAGGGAAGTTGGAAGCTGCCAATATTAATGTTGCTGGTGGTGTCCCGCTTCCCAAAGCTGAACAGTCCGCCTTGTGCACGAAAGCCAATGAGTAATTTACGGCTGGCGTCACCACCAAAGCTGCAGGCAAGCGAGGCGGCGCGTTGCAGTGTGTGCGCTTCCTTCGGCGTCATGTCTTGTAGCACTTTCAGCGCTTTCATCGACGTTGAACCTGGATTGGTCACTTCGCGTTTAAGTACCTGTGCCCACAGTTTTTGCATGGCACTGTTGTGGATCTCTTGCGCCATGTCGAAGAAGCGGTAGAGCCAATCTTGATCTGGCTCACCAGCCGTTTCATCTTTGCATGATACATGCGCCAGCTTGAGGATCTGCTCTAGGTTTTTTTGTCGCTGTTCTTTGCGTTGCTCTTCACGAAACATGGCCCGCTCTAGGGCATTTTTGGCTGGCGGATCTTTTTGCAACAGTGCATCGAGGCCATAGGTTTGCGCTATGGTTTGGATTCGACTTGCGCTGTCTTTGATATAGCTGGACTTTTTCTCCTGATAACCGCCGCTTTTGGTTTCGGGTTCCACGTCAATGACGACGGGAGGTCTGCTATCCGCCATGGGTTTTTCCTTTCATCTTTTCGCTGGCTAAGCTCTCAATGTACCTGCAATCAGAAGCAGACTGCAAGATTCACGCCTCACACTCTGCTGGTTCATGGCGAGATATTGCCCTGTTCGCGGAGAAAATCGCAAATTAACCGTGTAATAGGCTATGCCAAATGATAATAAGTTGTTAAAATTGTTGCGTTGTTTTGTGAGGAAACTATGAAGTACTTCGGAGAGAATAAGCTGAAAAAGCACCTATCAATCGCGCTACTCTTGGTGGCTTACCTAGCAACGTTAATTTATTTATCTAAATTCATTGCTTGAGAGAGAACGATTGACAGGTTGTGTAAATGTTAATCGTGATTACATGTCGTCATAAGGTTCAATGGCATCACCTTCGATCACATAAGCCGTTTCTGCCAATTCATGGCTGACGGTTTCGGTTTTTAAGGTACCCACCAGATAAATCACATCCCACAGCTCCTGAACGGGAGCGCCTTTTGGAAACTTCACATAAATAATTTGGTTCGGTGGTGGTGGTGGTACGTGAATACACGCACCGAAGTATGGCACCAACAGAAACTCTGTCACTTTGTTGGCATCCCCTTCAAGCGGAATCACAAAGCCTGGGATCTTAACTTTTTTGTTATTGAGTTCAGGGCGAACGCCGCCAACTTTGGATTGGGCGGCGGCCGTACCGGAGTGATCGGCGGCGGGCATACCAACACTGTCGAACATTTTACGTTCTTGCTTGGGGACCAAATCGATCCAATCCAAAGTGGTGACTTGCTGTGCGATGGCTTGCACGGGCAGCCAAGCGGCAAAAATCAGCGTTAAAAACAGGGTGAGTCTACGTTTCATGACGTTAAATCCTTATGGTCATTCCATCACTGAGTGATTGTTTATAAGCTCTGATTGCAGGGATAAAACCGATGAGGATGCCTGCAGTTTGAACAAAGGCGAGTAACATCCATTCATGAGGAGAAATCGCCGTCATAGTGATGTTAATGCCGTATTGTTGTTGAATGATTGGCTGCGCAATCGAAAGTAATCCGTACACCCCCGTCACCCCAGTGACGATACCTGCCAGTGTCAGTAAGCTGGCTTCGCTTATCAATAACGTGAAGACATGACGAGGCCTTGCTCCCATGGCACGTAGGATGGCCATCTCGCGGCGACGCTCTTGTAAGCTGGTGAGCAAGCTGCTGAGCATGCCAAGCAACCCGGCAATGACAACGAATACCGAGACGGCCATTAAGGCTTGTTCGGCGACAGACATCATGCCCCATAGTTCATGCAGCGCCACGCCAGGCATGATGGCGCTGAGTGGCTCTTGATTGTAGGTGTTGATTTCACGTTGCAGTGCGAAGGTTTGGATGCGCGATTTCAACCCGAGCATCATCGCGGTGATCTGTTTGGGCTGAAATTGTTTTTGTTCCAATTGAGTGGCATCGGGGGAGGGGCCGAGTCGAGCGCCGGATTCCCAACCAACATGGATCGCTTCAATAGCTTCAAGTGAAACGTGTACCGTCTTGTCGACGGGGGTGCCTGTTGGCGCTAGGATGCCGACCACTTTAAATGGCAAATTGTCATGGCGGCTAAAACCGACGTCACTGATGCCGTGAGCAATGATGATTTCACTGCCGATCTGATAGCCCAGTTGTTTCGCCACATCGGCACCGAGTACCGTCTCAAACAAGCCATTGAACGGTTTGCCCTGAGAAAACGTGAGTGGTTGCTTACTGCCATATTTGAAATGTTCAAAGTAGCTGTGGTTGGTCCCCATCACGCGAAAGCCTTTATGAGAATCACCCAATGAGATCGGGATAGCCCACGCTACAGCACGATGGTTGGCAAAATCTTGATAGCTCTTCCAGTCAATATTGTTGGTGGCATTGCCGATGCGAAATACCGAATACAGTAAGAGGTTTACTTGGCCAGAACGCCCGCCGACGATGAGATCGGTGCCTGAAATGGTATTGGCAAAACTCTCTTTGGCTTGCGTGCGAATTTTCTCGACCCCCAACAGCAGAATGACCGAGATCGCCACCGTTAGCACGGTCAAAAAGGCGGTGGCTTTGCGATTCCGTAAGCTTTTCCAAGCTAAGGTCACCGTTGCGCTCATAAGGCTTCTCCTGCTTGGTTGAGTTGACGCAGATCCACTGTACGGTCAAAAAGACGTTCCAAGGTGGGATCGTGACTGACAAACACCAAGGTGGCATTGGCAGCGTTGGCTTGTTCCATCAGCAGTTCGATAAAGGCGCTGCGATTGTCGAAATCCAGTGCTGACGTTGGTTCGTCAGCAATCACTAGAGCAGGCGCACCGATTAAGGCGCGTGCCGCCGCAACGCGTTGTTGTTGCCCGATACTCAGTTCACTGACCGATTTGAGATGCAGCGATTGCGGTAAATGGAGGCGAGTAAGCAACTGCGCCGCTTTCGCTTGGGCATCGCCTTCCACATGGGTTGCGCGTGTGCGAGAGAACTGGCAAGGCAGCAAAACGTTCTCTAAGACATTGAGGTATGGCAACAGATTAAATTGCTGGAAGATATAACCGATATTGTCAGCGCGAAACTTATCTCGTTGACTGGGAGACAGTGCGGCCAGTTCTGTACCGAGAATCGTGAGTTGACCAGATTGTACTTGGTTGATGCCGGTTAATAGACTCAGCAGTGTGGACTTGCCACAACCACTAGGGCCCTTAATAAAAACATGCTCACCGCGAGCAACGGAAAAATGCGGTATCTGCAGGATAGGCTGGGTAGCCTCTTTCCACGTAAAAGAGACTTGCTGTAGTTCAATGACCGCAGGCGAAGTGTTCACCATAACATTTACCCTATTGAGTGGAGAAGAATAGCAGGTAAGTAACCACTTACCTGCTGAGCTTAGCCGTTATTTCAATGAGACGGTGCTGTGTGCTGGCGACAAGGCAAGGGCACTTTGTACTTTGTCCGTTAGAACATTGGCCTGAATCGCTTGAGTCGCAGGGAATTGCTTAAACCAATCGGTTTCAAGTTTATTCAATGCAGCCACATTGTCGCAGTGATATTGGTACTCGACGGTAAAAGCACCATGACCATCGTGCTCATGTCCGTGGTCATCATGATGTTCGTGGTCGTCATGGTGTTTGTGGTCATCATGATGTTCGTGGTCATCATGATGTTCGTGGTCGTCATGGTGTTTGTGGTCATCATGATGTTCGTGGTCATCATGGTGTTTATGGTCATCATGATGCTCATGGCCATCGTGCTCTTCACCACCTAAGGTGTGTGTCACCGATACATTCTCAATCGTGCATTTGGCGGCTCCATTGATTTGAACCATCAAGTCGGCTTGAGAGAGTTTTTCTACTGCGGCCTTAAGTTGATTTTCTTGTTCTGTATTTTCTGGAGCGTGTTCAAAACCGACGACATCGGCCCCCGGAGCGGTGATTTCGAGCAGAAGATCATGGCCGTCTTGGGCGATATTAAATTCGACCTGACCGTGTACGTGAGCATCGTGTTGACGAAAGCCCTCTTGCGCAGACGCGAGAGCGGAAAAAGAAAGCCCAACCAAAATGGCGAGAGAAGTTTTGCGTAGCATGGTTCTAATCCTTAATAAACTAAATTGAAATACTTATAGACATATTTAGTTGAAGGGAGGAGAACGCGCCAAATAGGCACTGGTTGGTTGATAAGGGGCAATCGCTGTGACGGATTGCGGTTGTGCGTATTTGGGCACCAAAACGGGGACGCTAATCGCTGCTTGGTTAACACCATGATGGGCATTGGCAAACAGTTGGCAGTGATGGCTGTTGTGGTGCTCGGCATTAAAATCAAAGTCATGGGCAATGCTGGCAAAGCTCAAAAACACGCTGAGTACCACCGCAAAGATCGCAGTGTGGCGCAAAGTCATGAAAGGGAGGCTAAGATTGTGTTGCATAAACCGATTGAGATATTTGAAAGTGTTACAATATAACAGTTATTCAGCCGCAAAGTTCACTCTTTTTGTCAAAAAGCGTACAAAAAATAAAACCCATACCGATGGAGTGTATGGGTTTTATTGATGAAGAAAAGCAATTAAATGTTAGCTTTGATTAACTCAAGGACTTGAGTGATGTCATCGCTTGAAAGTGCCCCTTCTTTGACAAACAGCACTTTGCCTTGCTTGTCTTGTACGATGATCGCAGAGCTCTCTTTATCCAGTTGCCAACTGCTGGCCACCACACCATTTTCGTCTAACACCATTGATGACCAAGGGAACTCTTTCTTGCTGTCTTGCGCCGAAGATTTGACAAACGATCCTGTGCCCC